>CALKXJ010000020.1 GCA_938003835.1 uncultured Bryobacteraceae bacterium
GTCGCCATCCCTGAAGTGGCGCATGTGCAGCTGGCAAACCGTCGTGCCGCGCTCCGGACCGTGCGGGATGCCGTTGATCATGAAGCCGCAGCAGCCGCAGATGCCTTCGCGGCAGTCGTGCTCGAACGTCACCGGGTCTTCGCCCTTGCGCGTCAGCTCTTCGTTGAGCACGTCCAGCATCTCGAGAAACGACATGTGCTCGTTCACGTTGTCGAGCTCGTAGCGCACCATCTTGCCGGGGCTCGAAGAGTTCTTCTGACGCCAGATGTTCAGGATGATCTTCATCGCCAGTGCTCCTCACTTGTAGCTGCGCTGCGCCAGATGGACGAATTCGAACTGCAGCGGCTCCACATGGCGCACCGGGCGCCTGCCTTCGCCCGCATGCTCCCAGACGGCCACATGGCAGAAGCGCTCGTCGTCGCGCTTCGCCTCGCCATCCTCGGTCTGGTACTCCTCGCGGAAGTGCCCGCCGCAGCTCTCCTCGCGCTCGAGCGCGTCCAGGCACATCAGTTCGCCGAGTTCGAGGAAATCAGCCACGCGGCCGGCCTTTTCCAGGCTCTGATTCAGTTCTTCAGCGCTGCCGGGAACGTTGACGTTCTGCCAGAATTCTTCCCGCAGCTCGGGGATCTTCTCCAGGGCGTGCTTCAGTCCCGACGCGTTGCGGGCCATGCCGCAGTACTCCCACATGATCCTGCCGAGTTCGCGGTGGAAGTCGTCGACCGTCTTCCTGCCCTTGATGGAAAGCAGGCGCCGGGTCCGCTCATCCACCTGCTTGCGGGCTGCAACGAATTCGGGGTGGTCTGCTCCGACCCCGCCGGGCTTCACCTGGGCCAGGAAATGACCGATCGTGTAGGGAATGATGAAGTAGCCGTCGGCCAGGCCCTGCATCAGCGCGCTGGCGCCCAGACGGTTGGCGCCGTGGTCGCTGAAATTGGCTTCGCCCAGCACGAACAGGCCGGGAATCGTGCTCTGCAGGTGATAGTCCACCCACAGGCCGCCCATCGTGTAATGGACCGCCGGGTAGATGCGCATCGGCACCGTGTAAGGATCCTCGCCGGTGATGCGCTCGTACATCTCGAACAGGTTGCCGTAGCGCTCCTCGATCGTCTTGCGGCCCAGCCGCTGGATGGCTTCCTTGAAGTCGAGATAGACGCCGCGGCCGCCGGGGCCCACGCCGTAGCCCTGGTCGCACATCACCTTCGCGGCGCGCGAGGCGATGTCTCGCGGGCAGAGGTTGCCGAAGGCCGGGTACATCCGCTCGAGGTAGTAATCGCGCTCCTCTTCAGGAATCTCGTTCGGGTTGCGCGTGTCGCCCTTCTTCTTCGGAACCCAGATCCTGCCGTCGTTGCGCAGCGACTCGCTCATCAGCGTGAGCTTGGATTGATACTCGCCCGAGACCGGAATGCAGGTGGGATGGATCTGCGTGAAGCAGGGATTGCCGAAGTCCGCGCCGCGTTTGTAGGCCCGCCAGATGGCCGTGGCGTTACATCCCTTCGCATTGGTGGACAGATAGAAGACGTTGCCGTAGCCGCCGGTGGCGAGCACGACGGCGTCGGCCAGGTGCGAGCTGATCTTGCCCGTCGTCATGTCGCGGGTGACGATGCCCCGGGCGCGGCCATCGACGACGATCAGGTCGAGCATCTCCGTGCGGGGGTACATCTTCACCTGCCCGAGACCGACCTGGCGCATCAGGGCCTGGTAGGCGCCGAGCAGCAACTGCTGGCCGGTCTGCCCGCGGGCGTAGAAGGTGCGTGAGACCTGCGCGCCGCCGAAGCTGCGGTTGGCGAGCGTGCCGCCGTACTCGCGGGCGAAGGGCACGCCCTGGGCGACGCACTGGTCGATGATGTTGAGGCTGAGCTGCGCCAGCCGGTAGACGTTGGCCTCGCGGGAGCGGAAGTCGCCGCCCTTGACCGTGTCATAGAACAGGCGCCAGACGCTGTCGCCGTCGTTCTGGTAGTTCTTAGCGGCGTTGATGCCGCCCTGGGCGGCGATGGAGTGGGCCCGCCGGGGGCTGTCCTGATAACAGAAGCAGGAGACGTTGTAGCCGAGCTCGCCGAGCGAGGCGGCGGCCGAGGCGCCGGCCAGCCCCGAGCCGACCACGATCACGCTGTACTTGCGGCGGTTGGCCGGCGCCACCAGCTTCATCTCGAAACGGCAGCGGTCCCACATCTGCTCGATGGGGCCGCTCGGAATGCGCGCATCATGACGCATCGAAGGACTCCTCTTTGCTCTAGCGGACGATCCCCGCCAGCACGGCCACCGGGATGGAGATGTTGCCGGCCACGATCAGCACGGCCAGCACGACGGCGGCCTTCTGAATCGGCGGCATAAAGCGGGGGTGATTCCAGCCCACGCTCTGGAACATGCTCCAGATGCCGTGGGAGAGATGAAAGCCCAGGAAGACCATGGCCGCGATGTACGCGAGCGAGGCCGGCACCTGCTGGAAGCCACGCACGACGTTGGCATAGACGTCGAGCTCATGGTTGAACTCCGGATGGACGGTCCCAAAGGTGAGATGCAACAGGTGATAGAGCACGAACAGGCCGATCAGCGGGCCGGAGAGGATCATGGTGCGGGAGGAGAAGCTGCCCTCCACCCAGTTGCGCCGGATGTAGCCGACGGGCCGCGCGGCGCGGTTGGCCAGCCAGAGCTGGACGCCGGTGACGATGTGCAGGAGCACGCTCACCAGCAGAACGCCGCGGACCACCCAGAGCAGCGGTCCGAGCTCGCGCAGCTTGCGGGCGTAGGCGTTCAGGACCTCCGGGCCGAGGTACACCTGGAGGTTGCCAAGCAGGTGGCCGATCACGAACAGGAACAGGATCGCGCCCGTGACGGCCATGACGAGCTTCTTGCCGATCGAGGCCTCGTAAAAGCCGACCTCGCGTTTGAGTGAGGGTGCGACGGCGGTGGCGCTCATAGTCGTTCCTAAAGCAATAGATGCTAGCAGATCCCGGCCGATTTACGGACGGGCGGCTCCGGTAATCGGGCGCGGCGCGCGATCCCTAACGCGGAGGCGCCACGCGGATTCGCCCCAGATGATACCAGCCGTCGCTTTTGAGGCCCGCGATCGCCAGCTTCACCTTCGGCTCTCCTGAGCGGGCATCGAGGATCGCCAGGTCGAGATCGTAGTCGCCGGGCGCCAGATCCGGCGGCACGAAGACGGCACCGTCGTAGAGGTTGTCGCCAGGAAGCCACGTGGTGATGTCGGCCTCCGTGGGGAGCACCGCGGTGGCCCGGTCACTGGTAAGCCGTAACGCCAGGGGAAACCGGCGGTAGCAGGGCGCCACGCCCTTGTTCTCCCACCAGCTCGTGAAGGCGAGCTTGCCGTTTTGCGTGACCTCGGAGGGATAGGTGAACTTGCGGAGTACGAACCGGTAGCCCATGCGCTTGAGCCAGCGCTCCACCTGCGGCTGCCACTGGCGCGGCACCGGCGAGGATTTCGCGTTGAAGGAGGAGATGTGCCACTTCAGCGACTGGTCGATGATGTAGTCCACGTCCCAGCCTTGATTTAACCAGTGCTGCATCACCCAGCAGACCTCGAGCGTCACCGGCGCCTTCTTCCAGGCGTCCCGCATGCCGAAGTGGATGATCGCCTGCGGGTAGTAGTCGTTCATGTGCGACCAGTTGGGGTTGAAGCCGCCCATGTCGCCCAGACAGTCCACGCGCCAGCCGACATGGGCTCGGGAGAGGCCGTACTTGTTCGTCTTTTCGTCGGTAAGCAGCATCACCAGCGGGGTCTTGCGGAAGCTGTCGATGTAGGCGTCGACCAGGGCCCGGCGAACCGGCTCGGAGAGCAGGTCCGAGCCGGCGCCTTCGCCCCAGGCGCCGACGATCGAAAGGTCGACGCTTTCAAGATCGGGATGCCCGTCGTAGCGCGCTCCGAGGGCGCGCACCATCGCCGTGAAATGTTTCACGTAGAGCGGATTCTCGGGATCGGTGCGCCATTTCGGAATGCGGCGTTTCTCTTCCGGCTCCTCGCCTGCCAGCTTGCGGTACCAGTCCGGCACGTCGTTGTCCGGGCCGGTGCCGTAAGGCGCGATGCGCAGCATCAGCGTCTGGCCGCGCTCGCGCGCGGTCGCCAGCGCCTTGTCGATCAGCTCCCAGCGATACTTTTCCTGTTCCGGCTCGAGGAACTTCCAGTACAGGCGGAAGTAGGCAATCGAGGTCATGGGGTGGTTTTCGTTTTCGAGCGTGCCGCGCAACGGCTGGTATTCGATCGGGTAGCCCTCGGTCCACTTGAGCCCTTCGTTCAGGCGGTCGCCGTTGAAGCGTTGAAAGGTCATGAAACCGATGCCGGGGTTGACGAGCACGTCGTCGATCTCCTGGGGGCGGACAATGACGGTCTGCTGCCCGGAACCGGGCCAGGCGACAAGCAGGGGGAGCCAAAACAGAGCATGGAGTCGCATACGAGTTCCCCTGCCATGATGGACCTCCGCGGCCGGAGAGGGCAAGGAGGAGGCGGCAGCGGAAGGCTTCAGCGATCGGTGAGGCGCACGGGGACGGCAGGCTGCGTGGCTTCGAGCGCGGCCAGCTCCGCCTCGGAGATTTCGCCGCCTTCCTCGTGGTAGTCGGTGTCGGCGTTCACCGCCCAGAGGTCATAGCGGCGGTTCAGGGCGATGTTGCGTGCCGCCAGCACCGCGGTCAGCATCGAGTGGTCCTGGTTGTTGTAGCGGTGCATGCCGTTGCGGCCGACGAGCTGGAGATTGGGGACCTGTTCGAGGAACTCCCGGACGATCCTCAGGCCGCGCTGGTAGACGCTGTCGTAGACCGGGTAGGCCTTTTCGATGCGAAGCACGGTGCCGTCGACGACGGTTTCCGGGTCGACGAGTCCGAGGCGGGCCACCTCCCGGCGGCCGAGCTCGATCAGCTCCTGGTCCGGCATCGTCCAGAGCTCGTCGCCCTCGAAGCAGAAGTACTCTAGACCCAGGCAGGTCATCTCCGGGTCCGGCACCATCTCCGGGCTCCAGTTCTTGTAGTTCTGGATGCGGCCGACCTTGACGCCCGGATCATGGACGTAGATCCAGTTGTCGGGAAAGAGTTCCCGGGCGCGGATGATCAGCACGACGGTGAGGAAGTCGCGATAGTTGAAGTCGCAGGCGGCGCGGCGCACCTCGTCGGGCGGGGCCGGCTCGAGCGCTTCGATCAGCTCGCGGATGGGCATGCTGCTGATGAAATGGTCGCCCTCCCAGCGCCGGCCGCCCGCCTGGATCGCCAGGACCCGGCCGGGCTCCCAGAAGAGCGTCTCAACGGGGGCCTCGAAGACGACTGCGGAGCCGCGCTCTTCAATCCGTTCCCGAAACCGCTGCCACATCATACCGGGGCCGCGGCGCGGGTACTGGAATTCGTGGATCAGGGTCTTGATAACCTTGTCCTTGTCTTGGTGGTTCGGCCGGAAGAGCGCGTTGCGGACCAGCGAGACGAGCGAGAGGCCGCGGATGCGCTGCGCTGCCCATTCCGCGCTGAGCTCGGTGCAGGGGATGCCCCAGACTTTTTCCGTGTACGTTTTGAAGAAGATGTTGTAGAGCCTGCGGCCGAAGCGGTTCGACACCCAGGCTTCGAAATTGGTTTCCGGCCGGATGGGAAAGATGCGGGCCTGGAGGTAGCTCAGACCGCAGCGCAGCGATTCCCACAGGCCGAGCCCCTTGAGCGCGTCCCAAGGCACCAGGGGGTATTGGAAGAACTTCGAGTTGTAGTAGATGCGGGACAGGCGGGGCCGCGTGAGGAAGTCATCGCCCATGATCTCCTGCCACATCTTCTCGACGAGCGTGACCTTGGTGAAGAAGCGGTGCCCGCCGATGTCGAACAGAAAGCCTTTGTATTCGGCGGTTTGCGCCAGGCCGCCAACCGTGTTGCTCTTCTCGAGAACGACGGCCCTAATGTCGTGTTTGGCCAGCTCATAGGCGGCGGTCAGGCCGGCAGGCCCCGCCCCGATGATCACGACGGGATACTTCACGCGACGCTCCTCCCCCCAGTAATCCGGAATCCGGAAGCAGATCCTTCAGTTTAGCATTTAAGCCGCCACGCTCTAAACAGTGCTGCTGGTCTTATCGGCATTCTGCGCCTGCGCCGTGGTAAAGACAGCGGCGCCCGGACGAGCAAAGTGCAGGATCTCGCCGCCGGCGGCGATCCGCAGCGGCGCCGGATGGGGCGCGAACTCGACGTCCTCGGTGGTGAGGAGAAGCTGCCAGCGGCGCCCGGAGCCGGGGGCGGCCTCCGGCAGGCGCCTCAAGTCGGCCATGCCCGCTCCGCGCAGGCGGATGACGGCGAGCAATGCGGCCCCGTCGGGGGCCTCGCGCCGCACGAGCAGCGTGGAGTGATCGAGCGGCCGCACGGTGAACGAATCACGGCCCGCCGCGCGAAGCGCCGGTTCCCGGGCGCGCAGGGCCAGCAACCTCCGATACAGGGTCAGGGTGGCCTGATGCGCCGGGCGAGAAATCTCGCTCCAGTCCAGGCGGCTGGCGGTGAAAGCGGCAGGCGATTGGGGTTCCGGGACGCTCTTGAGAAGATCGGAGTCGCGCCCTTGCAGAACGCGGGCCAGCTCCCGCTTCCTTCCCTCCCGGATACGCCGGCCCAACTCCGGGGTGTGATCGGTGAAGAACAGAAACGGGGTCGAGGCGGCCCACTCCTGGCCCATGAACAGCAAAGGGGTCTCGGGCGCCACCAGCAGCAGGACGCTGGCAGCGCGCCAGGCGGCCGCCGAGATCTGATGATGGAGCCGCTCGCCAAAGGGCCGGTTGCCGACCTGATCATGGTTTTGCAGATAGAAGACGCACTGCGCCGGGCTGATGACCTCCGCACAGGTGCCGCGCGGGCGGCCGTAATGGCGGGAAAACTGGCCGGTGAAGAACCAGCCCTGGCGCAAGGTCCGGGCGATGTCCTCCACGGTGCCGCTGAAATCGGCGAAGTAGGAGTGCCGGTCGCCTGCCAGGAGGCGACGCACCTGATGGTGGAAGTCATCCGACCAGATGGCGTCCAGGCCCCAGCCCCCTTGCGACGGGTCCAGGAGCATGACGTTCAGGTTGCGGATATCTTCGGCGATGAGCAGGGCAGGTCTCGGCCCGGCGTGAACCGCGGCGGCGAGCTCGGCCAGGAAGGGCGTCCCACTCTCACCGGCCAGGGTGTGGGTCGCATCCAGCCGGAGCCCGTCGATGTGATACTCGCCGATCCAGTGCAGGGCGTTCTCGATCAGGAATCGCCGCACTTGATCGCTGCCCTCGCCGTCAAGGTTGACGGCCGGGCCCCACGGGGTCCTGTGCCTTTGCGAGAGATAGCGCCGGCTGAAAAGGGGGCCGTAAAAGCCGTCCGGCCCGAAATGGTTGTAGACGACGTCGAGGTGAACCGCCAGGCCGAGGCGGTGAGCCTCGTTAACGAAGGCGCGCAGCTCGTCCGGCGTGCCGTAACAGCGGGAGGGGGCGAACAGCGCCACCCCGTCGTAGCCCCAGTTGCGGGAGCCGACAAAGTCGGCCAACGGCATCAGCTCGACGGCGGTCACCCCCAGCTCTTTCAGATAAGGGAGCCTCGTACGGGCCGCGGCGAAGGTGCCCTCGGGGGTGAAGGCGCCGACGTGGAGCTCGTAGAGCACGAGGCGCTCGAGCGCGACGTTGCGGAACTGCTGATCGGTCCAGGGGAAGCGATCGGGATCGACGACTTGGGAGGGGCCGTGAACGCCGAGGGGCTGGAAGCGCGAGGCGGGGTCCGGGTACGGCCCGGCACCGTCGATCCGGTAGCGATAGAGGTCACCGGCGTGAATTTCTTCCACAAAGCCCCGAAATAGACCCCTGCTGTCGCGCTCGAGCCTCCAAGCCCGCTCGGACTTGCCCGGAGTTTCCCGGAGGACTTCGAGGCGGCGCGCTTCCGGCGCCCAGACCTCGAAATGTGTACCTCCGGGGGTGGGGCGGGCGCCGAGTCCGATGCGCAGGCTCACGGGCGGGAGCGGAGCTCGCGCAGGCGCAACAGAGCCAGCGAGCGGCCGCGGAGCCGGTAGGTGTGATCCTTGAGCAGCACGCGGCGATCCCAGTCGCTGTCCGCGGTATCAAGCAGCCGCTCCCAGCGGACGTTGGGTGCGTGCGCCGGCAGCACGAAGGCGACCGGTTCGGCCTGGGCGTTCATCATCAAGAAGAGCGTGTCCCCTTCGAGCGGCTCGCCACGCTCGTCCACCTCGTCTAACTCTTTGCCGGCGAGCAGCACGCCCAGACAGCGCCCGGCCGGGTTGTTCCAATCCTGGTCGTCCATCTCCCGGCCGCCCGGAAGGTACCAAGCGATGTCCTTGACCTGGCCGCCGCGAATCGGGCGCCCCTGGAAGAATTTGCGGCGCTGGAGCACCGGCTGCTGGTTGCGCAGGCGCACGACGTACTTGACGAATTCCAGGAAATCGCGGCCTTCCTCATCGAGCTGCCAGGGATACCAACTGATCTCGTTGTCCTGGCAGTAGGCGTTGTTGTTGCCGCGCTGCGTTCGGCTGAGCTCGTCGCCGCCCGAGATCATGGGCACGCCGAGGGAAAGCAGCAGCGTCGCCATGAAGTTGCGCTTTTGGCGCTCGCGCAGCGCGCGAATGGCGCGGTCCTCGGTCGGCCCTTCGACGCCGCAGTTCCAGCTCAGGTTGTGGTTTTCGCCGTCGCGGTTGTCCTCGAGGTTGGCCTCGTTGTGCTTGTGGTTGTAGCTCACCAGGTCCTGCAAAGTGAAACCGTCGTGGGAGGTGACGAAGTTGATGCTGGCGTAGGGCCGCCGGCCGCTCTGCTCGTAGAGGTCGCTCGAGCCGGCCAGGCGTGTGGCCATCTCTGAGACGACGCCCCCGTCGCCGCGCCAGAACCGGCGGACCGTGTCGCGGTACTTGCCGTTCCATTCCGTCCAGCCGACTGGGAAGTTGCCCACTTGGTAGCCGCCTTCGCCCAAGTCCCAGGGTTCGGCAATCAGTTTGACCTGAGAGAGCACGGGGTCCTGGTGAATGATGTCAAAAAAGGCGCTGAGCTTGTCCACCTCGTGCAGCTCGCGCGCCAGAGCGCTGGCCAGATCGAAACGGAAGCCGTCGACGTGCATCTCGAGCACCCAGTAGCGCAGCGAGTCCATGATGAGCTGGAGCACGCGAGGGTGGACCATGTTGAGCGTGTTGCCGCAGCCGGTGTAGTCGGTGTAGTAGCGCTCATTGCCCGGCACGAGCCGGTAATAGGCGCGGTTGTCGATGCCGCGCAAAGACAGGGTTGGGCCGAGGTGGTTGCCCTCGGCGGTGTGATTGTAGACGACGTCGAGGATCACTTCCAGGCCGGCGTCATGGAGGATTCGCACCATCCGCTTGAACTCGCGCACCGAGCTGCCCGGCCAGGGCGCCGAGGCGTAACGGAGGTCCGGAGCGAAGAACGCCAGCGTGTTGTAGCCCCAGTAATTGCTGAGGCCACGTTCGGCCAGGTGCCGTTCATAGGCGTGATGGTGGACCGGCATCAGCTCGACGGCGGTGACCCCGAGCTCCTTCAAGTGCTGAATGGCCGGTTCCGAGCAAAGGGCGGAGTAGGTGCCCCGGAGAGCTTCCGGTATCTCTGGGTGAAGCCGGCTGAAGCCCCTCACATGCACCTCGTAGATGACCGTCTTGTGCCAGGGAGTGCGCGGCGGCCGGTCGTCGCCCCAGGTAAAAGCCGGATCGATGACGGTGGCCAGAGGGGCGAAGGCGGCGTTGTCGCGATCGTCCCGGTGGAGGTCGGCCTCGGGGTGCCCGACGGCGTAGCCGAAAAGTTCATCGGCCCAGCGTAGGGGGCGTCCGACGGCCTTGGCATACGGGTCAAGGACAACTTTCGCCGCGTTGAATCGGTGGCCCGCCTCGGGCTCCCAGGGGCCGTGGACGCGGTAGCCGTAAAGCTGACCGGGCAGCACGCCGTCCAGATAGCCGTGCCAGACCCTATCGGTCTGCTCGGGCAGGCTGATGCGCACCGATTCGCGGGAGGCCTCCGGGGAGTCGAACAGGCACAGCTCGACCCGGGTGGCGTGCTCGGAAAACAGGGCGAAGTTGACGCCGGCGCCGTCCCAGGTAGCGCCGAGCGGATAGGGTTTCCCCGGACGGAGTTTCATCGACAGGCTACGAGCATAGCGCATTCGCCTGAGCGCCGAGACGCCGGCGACAATTCAGAGCGGCCGACCGGCCGCCGCATCTAACGGGCTCAGGTGAAACCGCCGGAGGGGGCGCCGCAGCCGCCCGCGGTGGCGAAGGCCGACAGGAGCCTCTCGACCTCATCTGCGCCACAGTACGGGCACTGAAGGTCGCGATCGGCGTCCGCGATCCGGCGCAGTTGCTCGTACTTGGCGCCGCAGCGGCGGCACCGGTACTCGTACATGGGCATAGGCTTGCTTTTCCCTATGTTTGATGCAAAAGCAGGGGCTGAGGCGACCGGTGAATCAGCGGAGAAAAAGCGTTAAATCGCCCCCATAAATTCTCCTTGACACGCCATGGGGCTTGTGATAGAGGATTGGGAGGAAGGATAGGAAGCGGACGGGGTGTAACGGGACAAGCGGGCGAAAGCCGTCCGCGCGAGGGTCAACATGCAGCGCAGGGGCAAGATGTTAATCTACGGGGCCAGGGTGTGGCTGCTGGCCGCCTTGGTCGTCCTTCAAGCGGATCTCTCCGCTCAAAGTCTTGGATCGATCGTGGGGCTGGTGACGGATGCCACGAACGCCGTCGTACCCGGCGCCACGGTCCGAGTGACTCAGCAAGAGACGGGGGTGACGCGCACCTTTCAGACGGATTCGACCGGCACCTACCTGGCGCCGGCGCTCAACGTGGGCACTTACACCGTCGAGGTGAGCGCCCCAGGCTTTAAAGCCTTTCGGCGAACCGACATCATCCTGAACGTCCGCGATCAGATCCGCGTCGATGTCCGCCTGGAGTTGGGCGACGTAGCCGAGACGGTGGAGGTGGTCGGCCAAGTGGTGAGTTTGCAGACGGAGAGCGCGGCGGTGGAGGAGATCGTCTCGGGCACGCAGGTGCAGAACATCGCCATGAACGGCCGGAACTTCCTCCAGCTGGCGGCGCTTGTACCCGGTGCGGCCTCCACCCAGCCGGCCTTCAACACGCCGGTTGGCGTGAGCGCCAGCGCGGCCATCAATTTTAACGGCCTGCGGACGGCGCACAACGTCTGGCGCGTGGACGGGCAGGAAAACTACGACCGCGGCTGCGGCGGCTGCATCGCCGTGTTGCCGTCGATCGACGCGATTGCCGAGTTCAAGGTGAGCACGGCCAACGCCGAGGCGGACCTGGGATTCGGGGCCGCCGGCCAGATCAACGTCTCGATCAAGTCCGGCACCCGGGAGTTTCACGGCACCTTTTACGAGTTCCTGCGGAACGACAAGTTGGACGCCAAGAACTTCTTCGCCAATCTGGCGGGCCGGCCCAAGCCGAAGCTGCGGTTCAACAATTTCGGCTACAACGTCGGCGGACCGGTGCTCCTGCCGGGCTACAACAAGAACCGAGACAAAACCTTCTTCTTCTGGAACCACGAATGGCGCAAGCTGCGCCGCGAAGCCGTCTACTTTCTCCCGGCGATCCCGGCCGACTGGCGGCGCGGCGACTTCAGCCGGTTTGCCCGGCCGGTGCTGGACCCCACGACCGGACAGCCCTTTGCCAATAACCAGATTCCGGCGGCACGGATCGATCCGAACGCCACGATCCTCGCGGATCCGAACCTGGTGTTTCCGCTCCCGAACGTGGCGGGGGATAACTGGTCCGGCGTGGGCGGCGAGCCGTTGAACGTGCACGAGGAGATCCTCCGGGTCGACCACAACTTCAACGAGCGCAATCAGGTGTTCTTCCGCTTCGTGATGGATTTCATCTCCCAGCACTTGCCGACCACGATGTGGACCGGCTCGAGCTATCCGACCGTAGGCACGCTATTCACCAACCAGCCCAAGGCCTTTCACGGACAATGGACGTCGACGATTACGCCCAATGTGGTCAATGAGTTCTCGATGAGCTTCACGCGGCAGCCGCTTCAGCTCAACCCGACGGGCAACTACCGGCGGCCGGCGAATCTGAAGATTCCCGAACTCTACCCGGACAACCGCGCCAACCGGCTGCCGAACATCACCTTTAGCGGTGTCCTGGGAGTAAACATCAACCTGGGCTCCTGGCCCTGGACGAATAACGCGGACACCTGGATCTTCCGCAACAACGTGCTCTGGAATCGCGGCAACCATACGCTGCGGTTCGGCGGAGAGCTGATGCCTTTCGGCAAGCGCCAGGATTTGTTCGGGCCGACGCAGGGCTCTTTTGAGTTCACGACCGCGGGCACCAACAATGAATTCGCGAACTTCCTGCTCGGGCGCTCGTTCCAGTACACGGAGATGGAGTTGCAAACTTCACCGCTGTACCTGGCGCGGAGCGGAAGCCTGTTTGTCAGCGATACCTGGCGCGCGACGCCGCGATTGACTTTGAACCTGAGCCTGCGCTGGGACGCGCTGCCCCATGCGTATGAGGAAAAGGACCGTGTGGCGGTCTTCTACGCCGGGCTGTGGGATCCGGCCAAAGCGCCCGAGGTTCTGCCGAACGGGCAGCTTCGGGGCGGCGATCCGCTCAACGGCATCGCGCAGGCGGGCAAGGGCGGCATTCCGCGGGGCCTCGTGCAGAACCACTGGCTGAACTTCATGCCGCGCCTGGGCATTGCCTGGCGGCCGTTCGGCGAGGCGACGGTGATTCGCCTCGGCTATGGGCTCTATACGGAGCGCATCCAGGGCAACGACATCTACAACGTCGGTCCGAATCCACCGAACTCCTTCACGGCGCAGATCTTCGACGCGCCGCTCAGCAATCCGGGCGGCGGGGCGGCAGCACGGTTCCCAGGCAACTTGCAGACCTACGACGGCGTCTACAAGCTGCCGCAGATTCACCAGTACAATTTCGGCATCCAGCGGCGGCTGGCTCCAGGCGTGGTGATGACGGTAGGCTACGTGGGCACCAAAGGCACCTACCTGCAAACCACCCGGAACATCAACCAGCCGACGCCCGAGGGCGCCGCGCGCGTCCTGGCCGGGCAGGCGATCGTCAACCAGGTGCGGCCGTTCCGGGGTTGGGCGAACATCAACATGTACGAGAACGCAACCAACTCCAACTACAACTCGCTTCAGGTGAGCCTCCGGACGGAGAACTACCGTGGGCTGACGCTTCAGACCTCCTACACCTGGTCGCACTCGATCGATTACGTCAGCTCCGACGTACCGGGCAACGCCCATCAGGACGCTTACAACCCGAAAGCGGAGCGCGGCAACTCGAGCTTCGACCGGCGGCACATGCTGATCTTCAGCTACGTCTACGACCTGCCGGCGCCGCGAAACTGGGGGCGCGCAGCCCAATATGTTCTGGGCGGCTGGACTGTTTCCGGCATCACGTCGTTTCAGAGCGGCACGCCACTTAACATCTCGCTCCCCGGCGACAATGCCGGCGTCGGCGGCGCGCCGTATCGGCCGGACTGGGTACGCAATCCCAACCTGCCCTCAGGGCAGCGAGTGCGGGAGCGGTACTTCGATGCGGAGGCATTCGCGGCGCCACCGCGAGGCCGATTCGGCAACGCCGGCCGCAACATCGTCCGCGGCGGCGGTCTGAACAACTGGGATCTGTCGCTTTTCAAATCGTTCCCGCTCGGCTGGGAGAGCGGCAGTCTTCAGTTCCGCCTCGAGGCGTTTAACGCCTTCAACCACACGCAGTGGAGCTCTTATCGGACGGCGTTCGGAGCGGCCGGGTTCGGCAGCGCCATCGGCGCCCGCGATGCTCGCGTGGTGCAGCTCGGCTTGAAGCTGTTTTGGTGATCGGCGGCGTCGGCGGGCCTGAGCGTTCCCGGTCCGAGGGGAGGCTCAGGGCATGCGCTGCTCCGGTTTCGGCGGGGCCGGTTGAAAGCACTCGTAGGCGAGTTCCTGGACTTGGCCGGGGAGAAGCGCCAAGGCGCCTCGGAGCGCCGCTTCAAGCAAGGAGGGTGCCGCCCGCGCCCGCAGATTGAGCGTGAGGGTGCGGCGCCTCGAGGGCGCGGCCATGAGGTCGCCCTCGATATCGAGTTCAGCTCGATTGGCGCAGATCGTGGCTTTTACCCAGCCGGGGCCGGCCACGGCCAGGCCCTTCAGATGCGCGATGAGGGCGCCTGCCTCGGTGAGGCGTCGATCCATTTCCTCGAGCACAGGACCAAGAACATGGGCCGGTGAGGCGGCCCGGCGGAGCCGGCCTTCACCCCGCCAGTTCAGCCAGCCAAGAGCGGCTTCCGCTTCGGTGTGGGCCTGAGAGTCGACTTCGAGCGACCGGCTTCCGGCAAGGCGACTTTCCGAGGACACCTCGGCCAGCCACTCGGAAATCGCCTAGCCCGTCCGGGCGCTGAGCCGGTAGTCGACCGGGCGCCCGGGACCCGGAAGAGCCAGGGCAAGGTCGGCCTTGCTGGTGCAGAGGATGTCCGCCTCGGCGATCTGCTGGCGCCAGAGATAGGCCAGGTGGGCATCGGCCTCCGGCGCTGCAAGCCTCCATGCCGTGGCGGGATCGACCAGAACCGTTAACGGACGACCTCGAGCCGGGAAGCGTACAAGGCCCGCAGGGGGCGGATCACCGTCGCGGCCAGATCGATGCAGCTCCCCACCGGCTCAGCGAGAATCACCTCCGGGGAGAACTCCATCAGGCCGGCGGCGGCGCCGGCAAAATCGGAAAACCGGCAGCAGAAGCAGCCGCCGGTAACTTCGCGCACGGCGAAGCCTGTCGCCGCCGCCAGTTGCGTGTCGACGAGATCGGCGCCCTGATCGTTGGTGATCAACGCGACACGACCGCCGTTGTCGCGGATTCGCCGCGCCGCGGCGACGAGTAGCGTGGTTTTTCCAGCGCCCAGAAACCCGCCGACAAGGACAAGCCGGGGCGCCGGTGGCCCGCGCCGATTCGATGCTGTTGGTGCCGGCATGTGCGGGGCGGTCATTTTACAGCATTCCGGCCGCTCCCCATTTTTCGGGCTACGGCGGCCGAATCTCGCGTACCATGAAAGCAGGGAGCGGAGTCGATGGTGGAGGCGACCGAACTGCGGGTGGCGGGTGAGGCGGCGCTGTCGGCCGAGGACCAGCGACGGCTGGAGCAGATGCTCCAATATATACGGGCGCAGGCAGAGACCTTCATCGGATATCCCTGCAACGGCTACTTCGATTATTCGGCCTTGCATGAATTCCTGAAGTATCCGGTCAACAACGTCGGCGACCCGTTTGCGCCGTGCACTTACCGGGTCCATACACGGGAAATCGAGCGAGAAGTTCTGGCGTGGTTTGCCGAATTGACGCACATTCCGCCGTCAGATTATTGGGGCTACGTCACCAACGGCGGCACCGAGGGCAACATTTACGGGCTGTTTTTGGCGCGCGAGCTGTTCCCGCAGGGATTGGTGTATTATTCCGAAGACACGCATTACAGTGTGGCAAAGAACCTGCGCGTGCTGAATATGAAGCACATCATGATCCGTTCGCAGCCGAACGGCGAAATCGACTACGACGACCTCTACGAGACGATCCGCATACACCGGGATGTGCCGCCGATCATTTTTGCCAATATCGGCACCACGATGACCGAGGCGATCGACGACATCGTGCGGATCCGCAAGATTCTGTCGGATCTGGCGATCCCGGAATCATACATTCACTGCGATGCGGCCCTGAGCGGGATGACCCTGCCGTTCATCGACGGGGCGCCGTTGTACGACTTCCGCGCCGGCATCGACAGCATCTCCATCAGCGGGCACAAGTTCATCGGCTCGCCCATGCCTTGCGGGATCGTGCTGGCCAAGAAGCGCTACGTGGAGCGAATCGCCCGCTCCATCGAGTACATCGGGACGCTGGACACGACGCTGACGGGGTCGCGCAACGGGATTGCGCCGCTCATCCTCTGGTACGCCATACGAACCCGGGGTGCGGATGGGTTCCGCCGCGAGGTGGCCGATTGTCTCGAAAAAGCGCGATATGCCGTCGAGCGTTTTCGGGCTCGCGGCATCGAGGCCTGGCGAAACCCGTTCGCCGTCACCGTGGTCTTCCCGCGGCCGCCGGAGGTGGTGCTCGAGAAGTGGCAGATCGCGGTGCACCGGAACCGCGCCCACATTATCACCATGCAGACGGTGCGGCGCGAGCAGATCGACGCCGTTATCGACGATGTGGTCGCCTCCTGCGAGGCGGCCGCCGGCCCGGCCGAGATCAAGGGATAAAAGAATTATGAAAGAGATCGTGATTGTCACGCAGAACCGAGCCGGCCTGCTTGCCGATATTGCCGAAATTCTGGCCCGCAAGAACATCAATATCGAGATGTTCGACGCCGAAGAGGTCCATGACACGGCGGTGATCGAACTGACGGTGGACCGCTACGACGAGGCGCTCCAGAGCCTGCGCGATGCCGGCTTCGATGCGGTGACCGAGGATGCGTTTCTGATCCGGCTCAAGGACGAGCCGGGCGCCCTGGCCCGGGTGGCCAAGCGTTTTAAGGACGCAAATATCGACCTTCGGAGCGTGCGGATCGTGCGCCGCCTGGAGGATTGTGCGATCGTGGCCGTCGCGACGGCGCGCACGGAGGAGGCGAAGGCCCTCGTCAGGGAGTACTTGGTCGTAGGAGAAGGCATCGATAGCGAGACGGATTGAACCGGCCGATGGAACCGGATTTGCGCAGGCAATTTGTGCTAATCTAAAAAAGGTTGGCTGAACTGGCACGGGGCGAGACGCTGAGTGCGCTCTTGTCGCTTGCCAGCAAGGAGGGCCGGGCCCGTACGTGTGGGCCCCAAAAAGGCGCACTTCGAAGCGGTCGAGCTCTTCCATCGCCCTCGCTTGCGTCGCAGCCTGCGGCTTGGCAAGGCGCCTTCCGAGACGAAGCTGATGAGTAGACCTTCGGTACAATTTCCCGATCCCACTCGCCGAGTAAGTGTGCTGTTAATCAGCCCCGACTCGCGCGATCATACGCTGCTTCGGCACGTCTTCAATCATTCCAACTGGGTGCTCCATCAGTGTCGGAGCATCGAAGAAGGGCTGCGCTTCCTGGCGCGCCAGCCGATACCCGTCGTGATTACGGAGGAGCGTTTGGTAGGCGGCGCCGATTGGAAATCGGTTCTCTCGGCCACCAGCAATCTTCCGAGAGCGCCGAAACTGATTGTCACCAGCCATAACGTGGATTCCACGCTCTGGGCCGAGGTGATCAATCTGGGCGGCTACGACGTTTTGGCCAAGCCCTGGAACGAGCACGAGGTTTACCACGCGGTCAGCCAGGCGTGGCTGGCCTGGAAGCACGAGGCGGAACGACCCGCTCACGCGCCCGCCCAGCCACCGCAATACCGTCGCGCGGCGGTCTAGGTAGGCTGATGCCGTGCGTCAGACCAGCGTAAGCCAGGCGTAATAAAGCATCATCAGCATCGTCAGAACGGAGGCCGCCCACAGGCCCAGGGTGATCCATGGACGGGGAACCACCTCGGGCGGAAGCCGCCGGTAACGCATGTAAAGGGCGCCGATGGCGATGACCGGCAGCATCAGTGCTTGTGCCACGCCGCCCACCTTCACCATGGTGACCGGGGACTTGAAGATGAGGAAGAGCCCCGCGCCGACCACCGTCAGCGCCCAGACGAGCCGCCTCCGGTAGCGCACGCGCGCCGCATAATCGTCGGCGCGAAACAGCCCCAGCAAGCGGCACAGATCGGCGCCCACGCGGGATTCGGCGGCCGTGGCCGCGAAGATGGTGCCGTAAAGCGTCACCATGGCGCCGGGGTAGAAAAGATAGACGGCCCAGGGCCCGAGCGTCTCCGTATACATGTTCGACAGCCGGGGAATCATCTCCGTGGCATTGGGAACCAGGCCGCGCTTGTGGAGGATGCCGGCGCCGAGCAGATAGAAGGCGATGGTGGCGAACGTGTAGATCACCATCGAGGCCAGGATGTCCACGTGCATCACCTTGATCCAGCCCAGCGCGCGGGCGCGCCAGGCCGGCGTAGGCTCGCGTTTGCCGGTGAAGCGGGCATAGCCCTTCTCGACGCACCAGTACGGGTACATGAACAGCTCGGAAGCCCCGACGCCGGTGATGCCGAAGACGGCGACCGCGCTGGCCAGCCCCCCGGCCGGCATCTGAAACTTCAGCCCGTCGGCCAGCTCGGCCCAGGAGAAATCCTCCGGGCGGCGCGTCAGCAGGATGGCGCACAGTACGGTGAGCATCGTGAAGAGCACCACCTTGACCAGCGCCAGCTTCTCGATGCGCTCGTAGCCGCCCCCAAGCAGCAGCGCCAGCGTCAGCGCCAGCAAGCCGAGCACCCAGGCGGTGACCGGGACGGCGGGGAAGATTTGATGGAGCGCCTGGGCGACGCCGCCGTACATGGCGCCCACCTGGAAGCGGGTCATCATGATCATCAGGACCCATCCCCAGACGATCCAGTTCACCTTCCAGCGCGGGCCGGGGACGTGATTGAAGCCTTCCAGACCCGTGGCGCCGGTGGCGATGCTGTGGCGGCCGATCTCGGCCTGGATGGCGGGCTTGAGCGCGCAGCTCAGCAGGATCACCCACAGGGCCGCGTAGCCCACTTCAGCGCCGAGCGTCGTGGTGGCGATCAGCTCGCCCGAGCCGACGATGGAGGCAGCCAGGATCATCCCTGGACCGATGCGCCGGAAGATCTGCCAAAGAGTGCGGGGCGGCTCGGAGACGTCGGCGGTGTGGTAGCTATAGGGATCTTTTAGCGGCGGCCGGGCGGTCTCGGCGGCTGGCATCGGGTTACTCAATCACCGGGGGGCGGTCGACTTCCGCTCATTCTACCCCAATCCCGCCGGCTCAAGTTCGGAGCTCAGCGGATGGGGACGGCGTTCTTGCCGATGTAGTCGTCGAGGTCGGAGGGGCGCGGGCCGATGTAATGGAACGCCTCGGCGTACCGCAGCCCGTGGCGCCGGCCGATCTCCTCCTCGTCCTTGAGCAGGAAGTGGCGGACATACTCCCGGTTGGCCGTGCGGTCGTCGTCGCCCAGGATCGGCAAGCGCAAACCCTTCTCGGCCAGCCGGGCCCGCAGGCGCGCGCCGCTATCCCCGCCGGGTCCCTGTGCCTTGTTCACCAGGATGGCGTCGATCTTCTCCTCGATCGTCTCCGAGATGTCGACGATCCGGTTGATGAGCTGGGGCCCGCGGGCGAAGTAGTACTTCTCGCTGACGCTCTTCGGCTTGAGCCCTGCGGCGAAGTGCTCGGGGTAGTCCTTGTCCATGCCAGCCATCCAGCAGGCGCTCTCCAAGGCCATCGCCGTGACGTAGTGGTCCGGATTCTCTTCGTAGTGGCCCCAGGGATCGTAGGAGATGATCGTGTCGATCTGAAGCAGCCGGATCAGGAAGATGAACCGGCAGCGCAGCTCGACCGGCGAGACGTCGTCCATGCGGTGGTTGTTGTAGTTGAGGTCGAAGACGCCCTTGAAGCCCATCACGCGCGCCAGCTCCTGGTTATCCCGTTCGTTGGCGAGCACGGTCTGGCCGACGGTTCCCGGACCGGCCATGTCGTCGTTGGTGACGCGGATCAGATAGCCGGTGTAGCCCTCCTTCAGCAGCTTGGCGACGGTGCCGGCGGCAAACAGGGGGATGTCGTCGGCATGCGGCTGCACGGCGGCGAGCACCTTGCCCTGATGCGGTCTGCCCGGCCGGAAACGTTCGATGACGATCTCGTCACCGCCCGAGGTGCCGAGCTGGGTGCGCGCGGGACGCATCTGGAAACCCGCGGCCGTGAAGGCGAGCGGACCGGTGGAGAAAAAGTCTCGTCTGCGCATGGGGATTTTCCTTCTTCGGCGCCAGCATAACAGGCCGGCCCTCACCGCAGATAAAAGAGGCTGAGCCGGGGCAGGCCCGCTGCCTCGAGCAGCCGCCGGTCCAGGTACTGCTTTTCGAGCAGGGCAAGCTGCGCTGCGGTCATCTTCGAGCGCCAGGGGCGGAGCTCGGCCTCCAGGCGCCTCCGCGCCTCGAACAGCTCCTGCTCGGTCTGCGCGGCGCGGGCGATCGCCGCCATCTTCTCCTCGAGGGCGGTGAGGCGTTGCTCGAGCTGCTCGAGGTCCTGGTAGTGGCTTTCCAGTTCCGCAAGGATCCGCTCGAGGGCCTCAGCCACCGCGTGATAGGCGGGATCCGGGTGCTCGCGGAGCGCCTTTCGGCCCGCTTCGAGATAGCTGCGGATCTCTTCGAGGGAGAACGGCGCCGGAGCCTGGCGCGGCGGCTGCGCCTCAACGAGGCCCGCCATGGCTTCCGCCTCCTCCATCACCGCCTGAGCACAATAGGCCAGCGAGTTAATCTGCCGGAATTTCGATTGGCGGCTGCGCCACTTCTCGAAGGCGGCGTCGATGCCGCGCAGAACCGCCTCGAGCGGAATGCCGGCGTTTTTCCAGCTTTCCACCAGCGCCCAGTCGAGCGGCGAAAGCAGGAACAGACCCGTGCCGCGCGCCTTCTGAAAGTGCTCCTCGACCTCGGTGAAATAGTTGAAGTAATTCAGCCGCCAGTCGCTTTCCGAGCCGTTCACCGCTGCCGATTGCGCTCCCAGATGAGTTCGAGGCCGCGGAGGGTGAGGTCAGGATCGGCCCGCTTGAGATAGCGGGAACCGCGGACGATCAGCTCGGCCTCGCCGCCGGTGGCGATGAAACGGGTGTCCGAGCCCAGCTCGGCGGCCAGCCGCTCGATCAACCCGTCGATCATGCTGATCAGGCCGTAGTAGAGGCCGCTTTGAATGCTGCCGACGGTGTTGGTGCCGATCAGCCGGCCCGGGTCGCGGAAGTCGACCATGGGCAGGCGGGCGGTCTTGACAAACAGCGCCTGGATGGAGATGCCGATGCCGGGGCAGATGATGCCGCCCAGGTATTCGCCCTGGGGCGAGACGGCGTCGAAGGTGATGGCGGTGCCCAGGTCGACGACCACACACGGGCCGCCCAGATCATGAAAAGCGGCGACGCTGTTGACGATGCGATCGGCGCCCACCTCGCGCGGGTTCTCGTAAAGAATGCGCAGGCCGGTGTCGGTCTCCGAGGTGACAAAGATCGGCTCGCGATGAAAGTACTGGCGTGACATCTCCGAAAGCGAGGCATCGAGCGGCGGCACGACGCTGGAGATGATCACGCCGTCTATGATCGAGAAGTCCAGGCCGGCCAGCGAGAACAGGTTGCGCAGCAGCACGCCCCACTCGTCGGCGGTCTGGCCGTGCACGGTGCGCAAGCGCCAGCGGCTGACCAGCGAGCCGTTGCGGAAGACGCCGATGGTGATGTTGGTGTTGCCCGCATCGAGGGCCAGGAGCATACCAGAATCAGTGTACGGCTAACGCGTCGTCTCGACGATTTCGACGTAGCCTTTGCGGCTGAGGAAGCGGAAATAGCCCAGGAAGTCGAACTCATCGGGGCCGAGCTCGAGCCGCGTCAGGCGGACGGCCTCGGCCAGCGTGCGCTTACCGTCGCACCAATAAAGCGCGGTGGCCAGGCGGGTGTCCCAGGCGCCGGAGGGCCAGCCCTCCCGTTCCGGCACCGGCAGATCATCCAGAGGAAGCGTCCCCGGCCGCTTGCGCTTGACGATGATCCGCTCGGCGCCGGCAAGTTTGGGGTCGGCTGGAGGGGGGATGGCCTGGATGGCGTCCAAGCCGAGTGCGGCGGCGCGATCCTTGACGGCC
This sequence comes from uncultured Bryobacteraceae bacterium, assembly GCA_938003835.1. Taxonomy (GTDB): domain Bacteria; phylum Acidobacteriota; class Terriglobia; order Bryobacterales; family Bryobacteraceae; genus CALKXJ01. The sequence goes on from CALKXJ010000020.1 coordinate 21,602, forward strand.
CGGTCCAGACGCGCGCCCTGCTCGCGCCGGAAGCTCTCGAGCGAGGCAAGGAACGGTTTGAGGTCCGGGCGGGGCGCCAGGCGCTGGACGCTCTCGACGGCCTCGATCTGGCGAGCCACGGTGTAGGCGAGCCGCTCCCGGGCGTCGTAGAGTGCCCGGCCGAGCGCGTGCCGGTCGGAGGCGGAGAGCATGCCTTCGAGGGCCGAATCGACTGCGGCGAGCGTCTGGCGGTAGCCGCGCGCCAGCGCCAGCTCGGCCAGCCAGCGAGCGTCGAGCTCGTCTGCGGAGGCCAAAAAGTAGACGAAGGCGGCCGTGACCACGCTCAGGTCGCGCAGCGAGCGGGGATCGACGTCGTCCGGGGTGTCCTCGCTGTTGTGATGGGTGTGCACGCCGCTCGAGCCGTAGGGCCAGACGGTGGGCACACCGATGGTCGGATCCGCTAGAAATGTGTCCGTGCCCATCATGTAGCGGGCTTCGTGGAAGCGACGCGGGGGATCGAGCCGGGAGAAATAGGCCGCGGCCAGCCGCAGGGAGAAGGCGTCGACGTAGGAGCTGGCCACATGCGGGTTCAGGTAGAACGTGTACTCGGTTCCGGCCAAGTGGTAGAAGCCGGCGGGCGTGTCGATGCAGATGGCGGCGATGGTGTTGCGGATGCGCTCGGGGTTGGCGACGACGTAATGCATCGAACCGTAGACTTCGCCCATGGCGAGCAGCCGGATCGAGCGGCGAGGGCGGGCGAGTTTGCCGGCCTCCACGAGGCGGTTGAGCACGATCATCGCCTCGGCCATGGCCGCAATGCCGGTGGCGTTGTCCTGGGCCCCCTGCTCGGCCGTGTGCCCGAGCATCAGCACCTCCTCGTTGCCCGGCGCCCCCTTGAGCAACGCGGTGGCGTAGGCGTAGCTGCCCTCCCAGTAGCGACTGTCCACGGTGGCGCGCAGGCGCACCCGCCGGCCCGCGGCAAGCAACGAGCGCAGCCAGGCGCCCTGGCGCGGCGTGACGGTGAAGCCCGGCAGGTACGAGTCGTTTTTGGTGACGCCCCAGCCGCGGTCTCCCCAGGAATTCACCCAATCGTAGGCATCGACCAGGTCCCGATTCTCGGTGTCGCTGCTCACCACGGCGGCCACGCCCTTGCGTGCCAGCAGCCACTTGATCCCCGAGGGACGGCGGCTGGTCAGCACGATCTTGCCGGCCAGCTCCATCTTCTCCACTTCGGCTTGCCGGCCCGCGCCGATGTCGACGAGCTCCGCCGTGACGCCCTCGGGCGGTGTCGGTCCGCTCCACATCACCAGCGAGGCAGGCACCACATGGTAGTCGGCCAGCAGGCGGTATTCGGGCTCGACGAGCTCCAGGCGGGCCGCGCGGACGTCCCAGGCAAGCGGCATCGTCCAGAAGCCGACCTGGGTGGCGCCGTCGGCGGGCGGGTGGATCACCTGCGCCTCGCTGAGCCCGGCTTTCTCGAGCGTCGTCGCGACGTAGCGCGCCGTTTCTTCGATCTTGGGAAAGGTGAACCAGCGGTCGCGCTCCCAAACCTCGCGCATCATTTCCATGGCGCGGTCCGGATTGACTTCGCCCTGAACGGCCCGGATCACCGTATTCAGGCGCAGCTCCGCCTGGGCCATCAGCGCGGCGGGAATCAGCAGAAAAGCAGCGAAACGCATTAAAGCCCCCTCGATGCGGCCAGTTCCACGCGCCGGCCGTTCACGCGGTCTTCGATCACCAGACGAGCGCCTTCCAGGCGCACGTCGTCGACTTTTCGCAAACCTTCGGGCACGCGCGTCAGGAAAACGAGAAAACGGGCGCCGATCTTGGATCGGGCCGGAAGCCAACGGTAGGTCGGCGCGCCGAACATCTTCGCCAGAGAGATGGCCTCGCGGCGCGGCACGTCATAGGGTTGCGTGGAGAATTCCAGGCCGCGCGCCAGAGTCCGGCCCTCGGGGTAGTGCTCCCAGATCTGGAGCCACGGAAACTCTTCGCGCCGGAACAGGTAGCCGATGAGCAGGCGCTTCTGGAGATTGAGCGCCGTGACGAAGGCCGTCTCCCGGTTGGGATCGAGGAGCGTCGTGGTGTGGTCGAGCAGATCGGGACTGGCGGGCGCGGCGCGCACATCGACCAGTTCGCCGGACTTGGTGGGGGCGAGCGGCCAGGTGAAGTCCTGGCCCGAGGCCAGCCGGCGGCGCGAAGCCTGCCCCGGAGGGTAAGGTCGCGTTTGCGAAGGTCCGGCCGCGAGATCCACCACGGTGACTTGCGGGGCGAGAAAGGGCGCGCCGATGGTGGCATGCTCAGCCCAGACCACGGGCCGGTCGAAGCCGAGCAGGCTCTCAAGCTCGCTTTCGACATAGACGACGTTTTCGCCGGGGACCAGCCGGTGCGCGCGCGTGAGGATCTCCTGGACGATGGGAAGCCGCGCCCGTAACGTCGCCGCCAAAGGCGCGGCTTCGATCACCTCGAACGTCTGCCGGTGCGCCTCGCCGTGACCGGGAAGGCCGGCGGCGCGTTCCTCGGGCGAGACGCCGCCGAAGCCGTCGACGCAGACGAAGTGGCCGGTGCCCGCGCCGAAGCGGTTGGGTTGACCCAGCTCGCGGGCCAGGCGCGCAGGCTCCCAGAGGGGATTGAGCCGCTCGGGGTCGTCCTTGAGCACGATACGGGCGAGCGCACCGCCGTCGGTGAGAACGGTGAGCTCCAGCCGGTCATTCTCGAGAACGAGCGCGGGCCGGCCTTCGAATTCCGTTCTCCGCTGGGCGGAGAGATTGGCGGCGAACAGAGCAGAGAGGGCGAACGCGAAGAGGCGGCGCATTCCAGGTTCACTCCAATACCAGCGTGGCGACGCTGCGGACCAGATCGATATCGACGCCGGAGCCTTCGCCGTGAGGATAGACCGGAAGCGTCTTGGGCGGCGAGTCCGGATCGAGCAGTTGCGCCTTTTCGAACTTTTCGAGCAGGTGAACGGTGACGTGTTCGACCGGGTAGTCGGAATAGTTGACCAGGTGCAGCAGGACGGGGCGGCCGGCGGGCGCGGCGATGAGCTCGGAGCGCATGCTAGAGACGTTAAACAGCCGCACCCCGAGATTCTCGCGGCCCACCATGGAGTTGACCCCGCGCCAGATGTCGTCCAGGCGCGGCACTTCGCTTTTGTCCAGCGTTATCTGGCCGGGCCGGATCTCGGGAAACCTCCAGCCGGGGGGCGCCGACAACAGCGACGCGCCGCCGCGTGTGAAGCGACGCAGGATCTCCTTCTGCTCGGGCGTCAGCGCCGCCGGATCGACGCTCACGGCCATTCTTGCGCCGGCGAGGGCCTCCTCGCTCAGGCGGGGAACGGGGATTGAGCGCAGCGGCGTATGGCGGGCGGAGATCATGTCCAGGATGCTGTTTGAGAGAAGGGCGCCGTTTCGGACGTCGTGGAGGACGGCCAGACCCAGGTAAGGCCGAAACTGACGCCACTCTTTGTGCTCGTGCCAGTACGCAAGATGCCGGCCGATGCGCCGCCAGTCCTCGAGCGCCACGTCGTCGCGGCGCCCCAGGCGCGCCGCGAAGTCGGCGTCGAAAGCGAAGATCCAGGCGCCGCCCACCATCGCCGCGTCGGCGATCGCTTGAAGATAGCGCGCCAGGGGGATGACGGTGCCGGCGGGCGGGAGGTTGCCGAGCCAGATGCGGGCCTCGGTGACTCCCCGAAGGAACCGCAGCAGCCCGGTGTTGGTATCGATCCACGGGCTGCCAGTGGGCGCGGCCTTGGCGGAGCCGTCGTCGGCGACATTGATACCGGGCCAGACGCCCTGGTACGTGCCGAGGATGGGGTCGGTGGTGTCCAGCCGCATCGAAGTGCGCGGAAGCAACTCGACGACGATGCGGTCGGCCCGCGCGGCCACCTTCCGCGCCTCGTCGAGCACCGCGCGCGAGAAGTCCCCTTCGTAGACGACGCCGGTGAAGTCGAGCTCGACAGCCTGGCCGGTGGCGCTGATCGGATCAACCTCCGGCCGGATGACGCCGAGCGTGGCCACGCCGTTGAGGCGGGCCTGGCGGTTGAGCTGAGCGTCCCAGGCAGGACGCTCGACGAGCAGGCAGTTGACCGGCGTGCCGGCGAGCAGCTCGAGCGTGGCGGGATCGGACCAGGGCCAGCGCACGGGAACCCACTCCGCAGCCGCCACCACCATGAGCAGGGCGAACAACATATTGCCACTGTAACGGAACGCCTCCGGGCTTTGGCGGTCGCCGGGCGGCCGATTAGAAAAAAATTCCCCCCAGCAGCTCGGCTTGTGAACGGCGGAACTGCTCCCCCCATGGCAGCCGGGGCGGCCCCCAGCGAGTAAGGCGGATCCCCGGAGCGATCTCGACCGAGCCGGCGCGCCAGACGACCCCGGCTGCCGCGGTCCAGCCGAAGGGCGAGACCTTGCGGTAGGCTTGGCGCAGGCGGAAGGCGGGGCCGAAGCCGAAAAAGGGTTCGGCGCCTCGACGCCCGAACGGGTAGCGCACCAGAACGGGGAAACTCCAGTTGCCTGGCCGGTGGCTCCCGGCGGGCATGCGCTTGCCGCCGGGGTAGGTGACCTCCGCGGCGAAGGTCGCGACCGGGCGGTTGAGAGCGTCCGCCTGAAGCGAGAGGCGACGCGGCAGGTCAACCTTGATCGAGACCCCAGAAACGTGGGTCATGGGGCTGAAGGTGCGGATCTCGACCGGCCACTGCCCCGGAGGATAGATCTCGGGCGCCGGACCGGTGGGTGTGGTTCGGGCAGGCGAGTCGCGCGTCAGGGTTGTGCCGAGCGTCAACTCAAGCGCCAGGCGCCTGCCGAGGGGCCGCCAACCGGACTCCGAAGCCCGGCCGAAACCCGCCACGAGCTCGACCTGATGGAGTTGCGTCGGTGTGGCGTTGAGCTTGTCACGGCCCCAGCGGGTGTACCGGATCGGATGGCCGGTGAGATCCTGAGCGTGCGCGCGCGGATTTCAAAACCTGCCCCGGCCGTGACGCCGACCTGGGAGGGGTCATTCGTGTTGAGATTGCCCGTCGTTCGAAACGAAGGGCCCGCGACAAGAAACGGCCGGATGCGTTCGCCGGGCCAGCGGTGCTTGACGAGCACCGCAAACTGCCAGGTGACGACGGGATTCGGAGAAATCGAGTGCAGGGAGCCGTCGGCAAACACCGTCGCGATGTGGCCGCCAAGCTGCCGAAAGATGGCATTTGCTTCAAGCGACCAGCGGGGCGCAAGATCGATTTCGAGCACTCCGCCGCCGAGCAGATCCTTCGAAGACGACCAGGTCAGGACGGGAAGGGCCGCCGGCGAACTTTGCCGGATCACGTCGGGAAAACCGCCGGTAAGGCTCCCGCCGCCGATGACGCCGGCAGTCCTTTTGCGCCCAGGCCTGGATCACGGGCAACAGCAAGGCAGCGAGCAGCAGGAACCGCCGGAGCGACCGCTCTGCGGAGCGCATCCTGTCAAGACGCGGCGGGGCTTCGGCGCGGTTTCCCGGCCGCACGTCGCCGGAATGTCATAATGCGCTTTTGGCCTAGATGAACCTGCTGCTGCGCAATGGCATCCTGATCGACGGCGCGGGCCGCGACGGCCGGCGCGCCGACGTGCTGGTGATCGGCGAGGGCATCGCCGAGGTGGGCGTCTTCGAGCCTCCCGAGGGAGTCCGGGTGATCGACTGCACCGGGATGGTCGTGAGCCCGGGCTTCGTCGATGCGCACAGCCACTCCGACCTTCAGGTGCTCGAAGACCGCCTGGAGAAAGTGCGCCAGGGCGTCACCACGGAGGTGGTGGGCAACTGCGGCTTCTCCCCTTACCCGGCGCCGGCTGATCCGAAGCCGCTGCGCGAGTTCGCCAATGGCGTTTTCTGCGGGGACGAGAGCTGGGGCTGGCCGTCGGCCAGGGCGTATCTCGCGGAGGCCGCGCGCAGCCCGGCGGTGAACGTGGCCTCCCTGGTCGGGCACGGCAGCCTGCGCATCGCTGTGGCAGGGCATCGGCTCGGGCCGCTCACGGCGCGCGAGATGGAGCGTATGGAGGGGCTGCTCGAGGAGTCGCTCACGGGCGGCGCCTGCGGTTTCTCGACGGGCCTGATGTACGCGCCCGGCTCGAGCGCGCCGCGCGAGGAGCTGGAGCGGCTGTGCCGCATCGTCGGCCGGCACGAGAAGATCTACGCGACGCACATGCGCAGCTACACCTCGGGCCTGGTGGCGGCGGTGGAGGAGCAGCTCGAGCTGGCGCGGCGCACCGGCTGCCGGCTCCAGATTTCGCACTTTCAGGCGGCGGCTGCGTCCAACTGGCGGCTTCAGAGGCCGGCGCTCGACCGCATCGAGCAGGCCGCGCGGGACGGGCTCGATGTCGCCTTCGATTGCTACCCCTACGTGGCCGGCAGCACCGTGCTGACGCAGCTGCTGCCCCAGGCGGCGCTCGAGGGCGGCCGGGAGGCTTTGCTCGCGCGGCTGGCCGATCCGCACGAGCGGGCGCGCATCGAACGCGAGACCGAGGCCGCTTTCGAGTGGCGCTGGAGCGATATCTACATTTCCGCCGTGGGCTCTGCGCGGAACCGGGCGGCGGTAGGCCGCAACCTGGCCCAGCTCGCCGCGGAGCGCGGGCGCAAGCCGGTCGAAGTGATCACCGACCTGCTCGTCGAGGAACGGGCTCAGGTCAACATCATCGCCTTCAACCAGAGCGAAGAGAACCTGCGCGAGACGCTGACCCACCCGCTCTCGATGGTGGTGAGCGATGGCTTCTATGTGCGGGGGCGGCCGCACCCCCGCCTTTTTGGGACCTTCCCGTTGTGGCTCGGGACCTTTGTGAGAGAGCGGCGGTGGCTGAGCCTGCCGGAGGCGATCGCCAGGATCACCTGGCGGCCCGCGGAGCGCTTCGGGCTGAAGCAGCGGGGGCGGCTCGAGCCGGGCTACTTGGCCGATCTGACGGTGTTCGATCCGCATGCCATCGACAGCCCGGCCACCTATGAGGAGCCGGAACGGCCGCCCGTGGGCATCCGCTACGTCATCCGGAACGGCAAGCTGCAATACAGCGCTTCGTAGGCCGCGCCGCGGCGGGCCTTACCGGGAGGGGATGCGCGCAATGGCGTCGATCTCCACTTTGATGCCTCCCCAGAGCACGCTTTGGACCGTCGTGCGCGCCGGGCGGACGCCCGGGAAGAATTCGGCGTAGACCCGATTGAAGGCGTCGAAATCGGCGATATCGCTCAGGTGGCAGGTGCACTTGACGACGTCTTCGAAACCGCAGCCGGCGGCCGCAAGAATCTTGCCGATGTGCTCGAGCGTCAGCCGCGTCTGCTCCTCGATCGTGCCCTCGACCACCTGGCCGGTCTTCAGATCGAGCGGGCCCTGACCACTGATGAACAGCCACCCGTCAACTGCCACGCCAGCCGAATATGCGCCTGTGGAAACCGTCTTGTCAGGATGCTTGATCTCGACTTTCGTCATGAGATGAATTTTCGCCCAGGCGCGAATGACCGGGCAAGAGGCGGCGCATACACTGGGAAAGATGCACGGCGACTTCACGATCGACGGAATCGTGCCGGTGGTGCCTACACCGTTCACCGCCGAAGAAGCAGTGGACTGGGCCGCACTCGCTCGTCTGGTCGAGTTCGCCATCGCCTGCGGCGCTTCGGCCGTCTGCCTGCCGGCCTATGGCAGCGAGTTCTATAAACTCTCGGAGGCGGAACGCCTCCGGCTGGTCGAGGAGGCGGTCGCTGCGGCGCGCGGGCGTATCCCGGTGGTGGCGCAGGTGAACTATCCCTCGGCGCGCCAGGCGGCGGAAGTTGCGCGGGCCTGCGCGAGTGCGGGGGCAGCGGCAATCTCGACCGCCGTGCCGAGACTCTTTCCGCTCGGCGAGGCCGACCTGGCGCGCTACTTCGGACGGCTGCTCGAGGCGATCGACGTTCCGCTGCTCATGCAGGATTTCAATCCCGGCGGGCCGACCGTGCGGCCGGAGTTCGTCCGTGATCTGCACCGGAGCCATCCGCACTTCCGGTATGTGAAGCTCGAAGAGCCGCTGATGGCTGCCAAGGTGGAGAGAATTCTCGAAGAGACCTCGGGCGGCGTGGGAGTGCTGACCGGATGGGGCGGCATGTATCTGCTCGAGCTGGCCGATGCCGGGATCGCTGGCGCGATGCCGGGCTTGGCGCTCACCGATCTGCTCGAAAGGGTCTTTCGCCTCGCGCGTGCCGGCGAGAAAGCGCGCGCCGCGGAGATCTTCGAGGGCCTGTTGCCGCAGATCGTCTACAGCTTGCAGAACCTCGAGCTCTATCACCACGCGGAGAAGTCTTTGCTTCAGGCGCGGGGCGTACTTGCCGAGGCGCATGTGCGAGAGGCGCGGCTCGAGCCCGGCGCGCGCGAGAGGGAGCATCTGGAATTCCTCAACGGCCGGATCCTAGCGCTGCTCGAAAGGCTCGGTTTGCCGGCGAATCCGGCTTCAGCTCCGGGGCGGGAATAGCTCGGCGACGGGGATCTTGACGTCCGCGAGCAGCTCGGGAAGCTCGATGACGTCGGCCGCGCCCAGCCGCCGCGCCTCGCCCTCGGGCCGGCAGATGCGTACGTGCCGGGAGTCAGGATAAAGGAGCACGACCGCCTGGGCGCCCGCGGCCAGGTACTGATCGATCTTGCGCTCCACCTCGGCGGCGCTATCGGCCGGTGAGATGATCTCGACGGCCAGATCCGGCGCACCGCGGCGCGAGCCGTGGAAGATCTCCATCGCCGCCGCCTTGTCGCGCCGGAGCACGCTGATGTCCGGGATGCGCTCCACCTCGGGCGCCAGCCAGAAGCCCGTCGGCCCGGCAACGATGTACGGAAGACCGGCCTTGCGCACTGCGGCGCGCAAAGCCTCTCCCACGATCATTTGGATCTCGGCATTTTCCAGGCTCTGGGCGGGCACCTCGATGACTCTCCCGTTGTCGTACTCGTAGGCGACGCCCTGCTTGCGCGGCAGCGCCAGATAGTCCTCCAGACTGACCAAGGTTGCGGTCGCCACCGAACCCCTCGATCGCAGTCTATCACGCAAGGCCGGCTTCGCCGTGCCCGCCGGCCGCTCACCGCAGCTTGAACGCCGGTTTGAGGACGGCGCGGCGGGGCGGCTGCTTGGGCTTCTCGATGCGCTCGATCAACAGCCGCGCGGCCGCCTCACCGATTTCCCGGCTCGGTTGCAGCACCACGGAAATGCGTGGCTCGAACACATCCAGCCACTCCGAGTCGTCCGAGCTCGTGAGCTCGATCTCGTCGGGCACCCGCAGGCCTCGTTCGCGCAAGCCGGCGAGCACGCCGGTCATCAGGAAATTCGCGGCGAAGATGGCCGTGGGCGGCTCGGGCAAGTCCATCAGCTCGAGCGTGGGCCGGCGCGCCGACTCCGCCGTCCAGTCGGCCTCCCGGACGTAGTCGCGCGGCGCGGGCGCCGGCCCACGAAGACCACGGGAGGTCCCTTTTTGAGGAGGGGAACGAACTGTTCCTCGGCGCCCGGGGCGAGAAAAGCAAGCAGGCCGTCCACGCGATGGGAGCGGAAGAGCGTGAGGCAACGCTGCTGGAGTTCGGCCTGGTCATGAGTGTTGCCCAGCAGCAGCGAGTAGCCATGCTCGCGGCAGATGTCCTCGACGCCCCGCACCACCTTGGCGAACCAATGGTGAGCGTGCGGCGGGTCTGCAACCCGCGTGCGAGGAAGCTGATGGTGTAGTCGAGCTGGCGCGCGACGCGCAGCACGCGCTTGGTGAGCTCGGGGCTCACCCGCGCGGACTGGTTCAGCACTGCCGAGACGGTATAGATCGAGACGCCGGCCTTGCGGGCGACGTCGTGAATGGTGGCCATGCCGCTTCCGCGAATCGCCGCGGTGCGCCGGCCGGGGCCCGCGGACCGGGCAGGCAGCTCTTCCCGCTCCGGCTTCAGTTCGCAGAGACTTGCTCGAAGGCCCGTCAATCGGCCACCTAAACATTAAGGAGAAACCGCATTTTTCTCTTAACGCCGCCGGGGGATCGGAGTAATATCCGAGACAATGAGGTCAAACTCTGAATTCCTTGGCGTGTCGCCGGTATCAAGCGCGCTTCGGCTTGCCGGCTTTCTGCTCATCCTCCTCGCCACGACGGCAGCGGCCCAGGACTACCGTGCCCGCGTGCAGGGCACGGTGACCGACTCCAGCCAGGCGTTGGTCGTCGGGGCCCGCGTCACCTTGCTCAATCCGGCAACCGGTATCAGCGCGCAGAAGTCCACCGACGAAGTGGGCCGGTATCTGTTCGATTTCGTCGAGCCCGGCCCATACCAGCTCCGGGTCGAGATGCCGGGCTTCGCCACTGTCATCCAGGAGAACATACAGGTGTAGGTGCGGGGCGATGTCGCCGTCGATGCGGTGCTTCAGCCGAGCAGCGTCTCCGAGCAGATCGTCGTGAGCGAGACGCCGGTAGCCGTGCAGTTCACCACCAGCAGCATCGAGACGATCATCGACAGCAAGATGTTGAGCGAGTTGCCGATCCTGGCGCGCAACCCGTTCAGCCTGGCGCTGCTTGACACCTCGGTGGTCAACCGCTACCCCCATGAGCGGAATCCTTTCTACCTGTATTCGTCCTCACAGATCGACATCGGCGGCACGACCACCACCTCCGGTATCAACGCGGGCGGCCAAAACGACCTGCTGCTTGATGGGACTCCGATCCAGCTCGGCAACAAAGGCTCCTATGCCCCGCCCATGGACGCGGTTCAGGAGTTTAGCGTTCAGCAGACCAGCGTGGACGCCGAGTTTGGCCACTCGGCCGGCGGCATCATGAGCGTCTCGATGAAGTCGGGCGCGAACGATCTGTGGGGCACGCTCTCTTACTTCGGCCGGAATCCCAGGTCGAATGCCGTCTCCAAGGCGCTGTCGCGGACGTCCAACACGGTCCGGAATCATGTGTACGGTTTCAGCGCCGGAGGACCGATCCGCCGGAACCGCCTCTTCAACTTCGCGACTTTCAAGCGCTGGACGACGCGCGATCCGCGCGAGTACGTGGGCACGTAACCCACGGATCTGGAGCGGACGGGGGACTTTTCGCAGTCCCGGAATATGTACGGGGGCCTGAGAGTGATCTACGATCGCCAGACCACGGTCCTCAATGTGGCGGCCAACCGCGCCCCGCGCCAGCCGTTTCCAGGCAACCGGATTCCCGCCAGTCGCATTGATCCGGTCGCCCGCGTCTTCATGAGCAAGTACATCTGGGGACCGAACAATCCGGGCGCCGACATCACCGGAATGCAGAATTTCCCAGCCACATACAGCTGGATCAACCCTTACTGGAACTTTTCCGACCGCCTGGACTGGAATCCCGGCGAGAAGTGGCGCCTGTTCGGCCGTTACAGCCGTTTCCGCGCCCAGCTCGATCTGAGCCGCTTTGTCGACTCCATTGCCGTAAACAACACCATCGGCGGGCAGATGAACTCGCGCAACATCGCTCTGGATGCGCTCTACACGGTCAGCCCCGCAACGGTGTTGAGCCTGCGTTGGAGCTATGGCTCGCTTCAGGACGACTACGACCCCACTTGGACGGAGGCCACGCGCGAGCAGTGGCTGGAGGTCTGGGGCGGGCGGCTGTGGGAGGAGCCCTACACGCCGAAGATTCCCAAACGCATGCTGCCGGCCACGGCCATCTCCGGGAAGGGAAACTTCGGGCGGTGCTCGATGTGGTTCCAGCGGCCGCACCAGTCTAGCTGGCACGCGCGGCTCGCATTACCTCAAGTGGGGCTCCGAGGCGCGCCACCACACCGGCTACGTCTACTTTCCCAACCCGATGTCGTTCAGTTTCGCGGCCGGTCCCACCCAGGACAGCGCCATCGGGCCGGACGCGCGCCGCACCGGGGATGCCTACGCCACCTTCCTGCTGGGGGTCATCGACCAGAACTCGTGGGCGCGGTATACCGAACCCCAGAACGTCAAGGTGGATTACTACGCCGCCTATTTCCAGGACGACTGGCGCGTAACGGGACGGCTGACGCTGAACCTGGGTCTGCGCTGGGAGTACGAGACGCCGCCCTGGGACACCGAGTGCCGGCTGTCGCGGCTGCTCGATCTCGGCGATCCGATTCCCGAGATGCAGAGCAGCCCGCCACGGTTTCCCGCGGAGGTGCTCGCTTACCGCTCGGTGCCGCAGTGCACCGGCGCCTGGCACTTCACCTCGCCCGAGGACCGCGGAATCTACAACACGAGCGCGCGCGTCTCCAGCCCGCGACTCGATCTGGCGTTCCGCCTGGACCGGGCCTCGGCGCTACGGTACAGTCGGGCGCGGTTCGTCACACCGGTGGTAAGCATGACCGACACGCAGCGCCCCATGGAGCTTTACGGCTTTACGGTCACCACCAACGCGCTGCCCCTGGCGGAAGGACGGCCCCAGGCCTATCTGCGCGATCCGTTCCCGCCCGACAAGAACCCGTTGATCCTGCCGCGGGGTAAGGGCCTTGGTCGCTATCAGAATCTGGGCGACAGCGCGGTCTGGTCCAAACAGGATTTCGAGCGGCCGCGCAGCGACCGGCTGGCGGCCTCCTACCAGCGGGAGCTGCCGCAGCGCATCCTGCTGGACATCACTTACTACTCCAACTGGATCCGCTCGCTTTGGGCGCCGGACGTCAACATGGCACCCCAATCTCAGCCTGACTCACAAGCCCTTGCTGGCCCGGAACGTAACCAATCCTTTCTACCGGTACGGCACGGAGGATACGTTTCCGGGCCAGCTTCGCAACCGCGCCACGGTCTCGATTGCGAGCCTCCTGCGGCCGTATCCTCACTGTCTGGGCCTCACCGGGAGGAACAACGAGGGCGGGCGCACGCGATATCGGTCGGTGCAGTTGCGGGCGCGGCGGCAGTTCGCCTCGGGCTACATGTTTCTGCTGTCTTACAACTACAACCGCGAACGGCTCCTCGAATTCTGGGACGAGGTCGACGAGTAGGCCCGCCTGTTCTTCTGGCGCGAGGGCGCCGAGGCGCGCCACCGGCTCAGCCTGACCGGAAGCCTCGATTTCCCTTTCGGCAAGGGCCGGCGGTGGCTGCGGGCGATGCCCGCCTGGGCTGAGGCGGTGCTCGGCGGCTGGTCGGTGGCGAACGTCTTTACCTGGGACCAGGGTTCGCTGCTGACCTTCGGCCAGATGAAGCTGCTAGAGAACGTCAGCCCGAAGCTTGACCGGCCCACGCTCGAGCGCTGGTTCGACACCTCGATCTTCGCGCCGGCCGATCCCTACACGCGGCGCACCAACCCGAAAGAGTACGACGGCCTGCGCGGCCCGGGGCGCTGGAATTTCGACACGACGCTCTCGAAGAGCTTTGCGCTCACCGAGCGCGTCAGGCTCGAGTTCCGCATGGAGGCTTACAAGCTGACGAACAGCATCATGCGGGGGACTCCGAACACCTCGGTGGCCAGCTCGCTGTTCGGCCGCATCAACTCGCAGGTCAACCGGGGCCGCGAGTTGCAAGACGCGGCCAGAATTCATTTCTGACGGGCCGGGCGGCCCGCTAGGACGGCTGGCGCCGGCGGCGTTGCCCCTTGAGAAACTCGAGCACGAAATTGTCCCGGCGCGCGCGAACCTCCTCGGGATCCCGCTTTGACCAGTCGTAAAAGCCCTTGCCGGTCTTGACGCCAAGCTCGCCGCGCTCGACCATCTCGCGCATCAGGCGCGGGGCACCCGGCTCGTTGTTGAGATCGCGCGTGACGTAGTCGACAACGCGGATGCCGAGGTCGAGGCCCACCATGTCCTGGTGCTCGAGAATGCCGTACACGGGCAGGCGGAGGCCGAAGCCGGTGCGCGCCGCCAGATCGACCGCCTCGGCGTCGGCGATGCCGCGTTCGACGATGTTCACCGCCTCGCGAACGAGCGCCATCTGGAGACGGTTGCCGAGCTGGCCGGGCGTGTCCTTGTTGATGATGACCGGGACCTTGCCGCAGTGCTCGAGCAGGCGGCGGACCTCCTCGACGATCTCCGGCGAGCTCCGCTCGCCCTTGACGATCTCCACCAGAGGCATCAGATGCGGCGGGTTCCAGAAGTGGGTCGTGAGGACGCGCTCCGGGCGCCGGCAGCCAGAGGCGATCTCGGTGATGCTCAAGCCGGAGGTGTTGCTGGCCAGCACGACGTCGGCGCCGGCGATGGCGTCCATGCGAGCGAAGATCTCCTGCTTGTACTCCATGGTCTCCGGGCCGGACTCGATGACCAAGCTGACCCGGCCGACGGTCTCTGCGAAGGCCGTCGAGGCGGCAAGCAGCTCGCGGGCGTGCCGCGCACGCTCCGACTCGGCCAGCCCGTGCGTCTCGAGCAGCTCGACCTGGGCGAGCGCCCTGGCGAGGCCGGCTCGGGCGGTCTCCTCGCGCCGGCTCAGGATCGTCGTTTGGAGGCCGCCCAGGGCAAGCGTGACCGCGATGCCCGGGCCCATCATTCCCGTGCCGATGACGGCGGCGGATTCAAATCTGGGGATGCTCATGCGCTATTTCAGTTCGATGGTGAGGGTGCGATAGGGTTTCGAGCCGGCGTTGATCAGAACGGGTGCGTCCTCGCCGCGGTCGTGCCAGAGCACCTCGCCCGCCTTTCGCTCCCGGACGACCTTTTCACCGGTCTTCGAATCGATCCGCTCGTAGCGGCAATCCTCGAGAAAGACGATCACCTGGTCGGTGGGGCGGATGTAGCGCTCGCGGGGAACGCCGGGCAGGTAGGTCACCTCGGTGACACGCACGCGGGCGTTCTCGAGCAGAACGCGCCTGGGCAGCGACGCTCCGCTCGCGCCCCAGACAGCGAGCAGCGTGAGCGCGCTCGAGGCGGCGGCGGTGAGCAAGAGCAGTTTTTTCATCTGGTGCCTCCGGTAAGTTCCTGACGATAGCACAGCCGGAGATCCCCGCGAGCCGGCAGCGCCGGCCGAAACGGAGCCGTAACTCAAGTTTTGCTTGCCACTCCGCCGCGGGATTGCGAGAATGTTATCTCCTGCGCTCCACGGCGCGGCGAGAGGATCAGGCGATGGATTTGCGAGTGTTGGCGTTCGTTCTGGCCGGAGGCAAAGGCACGCGGTTGTACCCGCTGACGAAGGAGCGAGCCAAACCGGCCGTGCCGTTCGGCGGCCGTTATCGCATCATCGATTTCGTCCTGAGCAATCTCGTGAACTCGGGGATCTACTCGATCTACGTGCTGATCCAGTTCAAGAGCCAGTCGCTGCTCCAACACATTCGCGACGGCTGGGAGTCGAGCGGCATCCTCAAGCACCATTTCATCATCCCGGTGCCCGCGCAGATGCGTTCGGGCGACGAGACCTGGTACCGCGGCACAGCCGACGCCATCTGGCAGAACATCAATTTGATTGAGCAGGCTGACCCGCACGTGGTGGCGATCTTCGGCGCCGACCACATCTACCGGATGAACATCCGGCAGATGATCGAGTTCCACGAGCAGAAGCGCGCCGATGTCACGGTGGCGGCCGTCCCGGTGCCGCGCGAAGAGGCGCGCCATTTCGGGGTGATCGAGGCGGCGCGCGACGGCCGGATCGTGGGCTTTCACGAGAAGCGGGCCGAGGCGCCGACCATGCCCTCGGACCCGACGCGCGTCTACGCCTCGATGGGCAACTATATCTTCTCCACCCACTCGCTGCTCGAAGAGCTGCGGCGGGACGCCGAGGATCCGGACAGCACCCATGACTTCGGCCGCGACATCTTGCCGTCGATGGTGCGACGCTGCCGCGTCTTCTCCTACGACTTCCAGATGAATCGCATTCCGGGCGATCCGCCGGACGCAGTGCCCTACTGGCGGGATGTGGGCACCATCGACGCCTATTATGAGGCCAGCATGGACCTGCGCGCCATCTCGCCCGCGCTCAATCTCTACAACAAGAACTGGCCGCTCATCACGGCCGGCTACTTCGATCCCCCAGCCAAGTTCAGCTTCGACGACGAGGGGCGCCGGGGCCACGCCATCGATTCGATCGTCGCCGGCGGATCGATCCTCTCCGGGGGCGTGGTGCGCAACTCGGTGATCGGGCGGGGCTGCCGCATCCACACCGGCGCCGAGGTGGACGAATCGATCCTGTTCGATAACTGTGACATCGGCCGGCACGCCAAGGTGCGCCGGGCGATCCTCGACAAGAACGTGCAGGTGCCGCCGGGCGAGATGATCGGCTACGATCTCGAGAAAGACCGCAAGCGCTTCCATGTGACCGAAAGCGGCATCGTGGTGATCGAGGGCAAGCGCTCGCGCGTGGAGATTGCGACCTTGCAGGTCTAAGACGCCGGCTCAGGCGCCCGCGACGGCGAAAGATTCCTGGCTCATGGGCACCACCACGATGCCGCTGTCGGTGACGTGGTAGCCCTTAGCCCGGTCCTCTTCGGGGTTGAAGCCGATGACGCTGCCCTCGGGAACCACCGTGCCGGTGTCGATGATGGCGCGGCGGATGCGCGAGTACCGGCCGATCTGCGCCCCGTCGAGCAGAATCGAATCCTGGACGTCACAGTAGCTATTGACCCGCACGTGCGGGCTCAGCACGCAGCGGACGACGCGGCC
The DNA here is from genome assembly GCA_938003835.1 of uncultured Bryobacteraceae bacterium. Lineage (GTDB taxonomy): Bacteria > Acidobacteriota > Terriglobia > Bryobacterales > Bryobacteraceae > CALKXJ01. The sequence continues at coordinate 38,055 of CALKXJ010000020.1, forward strand.
GCCGGAGACGATGCAGCCGGGCGAAACGATCGAGTCGAGCGCCACCCCCATGCGCCGGCCCTCGTACGCGAAAACGAACTTGGCCGGCGGGCTCTGCTGCGGCCGCGTCCGGATCGGCCAGTTCGAATCATAAAGGTTGAGCTCCGGGGTGATCGAGACCAGATCCATGTTGGCTTCGTAATAGGCGTCAAGCGTTCCCACGTCGCGCCAGTACTTGGCGGCCTTCATGTTCAGGTCATGGAAGTCGTAGGCGATGACGCGCGCCTGACGGATGAGCTTGGGCAGCACGTCGTTGCCGAAGTCGTGGGAAGAGTGCGGATTGGTGGCATCCTCCCGGAGCGCCTTGAGCAGCACCTCGGTCTCGAACAGGTAGACGCCCATCGAAGCGCTGACCATCTCGGGGTTGAAGCGCGAGCGGAAGGGATTGCCGTGCCTGGGCTTCTCCTCGAAGCCGACGATCTGATAGTGCTCGTCGATTTCCACCACGCCGAAGCGGTAAGCCTCGCCCGGGTCGATCTGGATGGTGGCGAGCGTGGCGTCGGCGCGGTTGCGCCTGTGCCATTCGAGCATCTCACGGTAATCCATCTTATAGATGTGATCGCCCGAGAGAATCAGCACCTGCGAAGGCCGCTCGGCGATGATGCTTTCGATGTTCTGATAAACGGCGTCCGCCGTGCCGCGGTACCAGTCCTCATGCACCCGCTTCATGGGCGGAATGACTTCGATAAATTCGCCGAGTTCCGCGGAAAAGATGTTCCAGCCGTCACGGATATGGCGCGTGAGCTCAAGCGCCTTGTACTGGGTCAGCACGAAGATGCGGCGGATGTGGGAGTTGACGCAGTTGGAGAGGATAAAGTCGATGATCCGGTAGGTTCCACCAAACGGTACGGCCGGTTTGGCCAAGTGGCGCGTCAGCGGGTAGAGGCGCTCACCCGCGCCCCCCGCCAGCAAGATCCCCAAGACGTTCTGCACTGCTTTCTCCATAAAAGTATCCCACAGCGACGGGCCGCCACGACGGCCAGTTGCCCGGCGGCGGTCGAGGCGCGACAATGGCGGCATGAGACGCAGGGACTTTCTCGCCGCAGGCGGCGCTGCCGCCTTCGCAGCCCCGCAGAAGGCCAGCCGGCCCAACATCGTTTTGATCTTGGCCGACGACCTGGGCTATGGGGACCTGGGCTGCTACGGCCAGCGGCGGATCGAGACGCCCAACCTGGACCGGATGGCCGCCGAGGGAGTGCGTTTCACGCAGGCCTACGCCGGAAGCACCGTCTGCGCGCCCTCGCGGTGTGCGCTCGAGACGGGCCTGCACACCGGGCACGCGCGTGTGCGCGGCAACCGCTATCCGGACATGCCGCTGGCGCCGGGGGACGCGACCCTCGGAAAGCTCCTCCAGCAGGCCGGCTACCGGACGGGCCTGTTCGGCAAGTGGTCGCTCGGGGGCCTGGGCACCACGGGCTTTCCGCTCCGGCAAGGCTACGACGAATTCTTCGGCTTTTTCAGCCAGACGCACGCGCACAATTACTATCCCGAGCATCTGCTCGAAAACGAGCAAGCTTACCTTCTGCGGGGGAATTTCGGCGCCAAGCGCACCGAATATGCGCACGATCTTTTCACCGAGCGGGCGCTCCGCTTTCTGGAGAAATCCGATTCCCGGCCGTTCTTCCTCTATGTGGCCTACACGATTCCGCACGCCAACAACGAAATGGGGCGTGATACGGGCGACGGCATGCAAGTACCCGACTACGGCGCCTATGGCGGGCAGGACTGGCCCAATCCGGAGAAAGGCTTCGCGGCGATGATCTCACGGATGGACCGCGACGTGGGGCGCATCTTAGCGAAGCTCGGCGAGCGCGGTCTGGCCGAAAACACGCTCGTGGTCTTCTCCAGCGACAACGGTCCGCACCAGGAGGGCGGGCACCGGGCCGATTTCTTTGAAAGCAGCGGGCCTCTGCGCGGCATCAAGCGGGATCTTTACGAAGGCGGGATCCGCGTTCCCACGCTGGCCTGGTGGCCGGGGACGATCCGGGCGGCTCAGGTGAGCGACCATGTCTGGGCGTTCTGGGATATCCTGGCGACCTGCGCCGAGCTGGCCGGCGTGGCGGCGCCCCGGGCGACCGACGGCGTCTCGATCGTTCCGGCGCTCACCGGAGGAAAGCAGCCCCGGCACGAGTACCTTTACTGGGAGTTTCACGAACGGAGATTTCACCAGGCGGCCCGCATGGGGCCGTGGAAGGCGGTGCGCCTCGGCCGACGGCGGCCGATCGAGCTCTACAACCTCGAGGAGGACCTCGGCGAGAAGCGCGACGTGGCGGCGCGGCACCCGGGCGTGGTCAAGCAGATGGAGGAGATCCTCGAGTGGGCTCGCACCGATACGCCCGACTGGCCGGTGCGCGAGGCCTCTGCCGAGTGAGCCGGGGCTACAGCAGCCCGTCGCGCCCGGTCGCTTCCAGGCGCTTGACCACGTCGCCGACCTGCTGGGCGCGGCTGCGGGGAACGATCAACAGGGCGTCGGGCGTGTCGACGACGACCAGATCCTCAACGCCCACGAGGGCGACGAGTTTGCCCGGCGCTTCGACATAGTTGCCGCGCGAATCGAGCAGGAGAGCCTCGGTGCGCAACACGTTCGCCGCGGCGTCCTTCGGCATCAACTCGTAGACGGCGTTCCAACTGCCCAGATCGTTCCAGCCGATGTCCTCGGCGGCAAGCCCGACCACGTTGGAAGCCCTCTCGAGCACCGCGTAATCGACCGAGATGTTTTCCGCGCGCGGATAGGACTCGCACAACTGTTTGTGAAACCCCCGGCTGCCGAATGGGGGCAGGGAAGCGAGCAGGGCAGCGGTCCGGGGAAGGTGGCGGCGGAAGGCTTCGAGAAACACCTCGGCGCGCCAGAAGAACATGCCCGAGTTCCAGTAGAAGCGGCCGGCGGCAAGGTACTGCGTGGCCGTCTCCAGGTCAGGCTTTTCGCGGAAGCGCAGCACCGGATAGGGCTCGAGGCTGCCGGGGACGACCCCCTCCGGGAATTCGATGTAGCCGTAGCCGGTCTCGGGCCAGCGCGGCGGGATGCCGATGACGACCAGCGCCTGGGACTCGGCGGCGCGGTACGCGGCCTCGATGAGCCGGCGGAAAGCCTCGGGCCGGCCGATGCGGTGATCTGCCGGGAAAACGCCGAGCACCGCTTCCGGATCGAGCTGGGCGAGGATCTGGGCGGCCAGGCCGAGGCAGGGGGCGGTGTTGCACTGGGCCGGCTCGGCCAGGATCTGCGCCCGGGGCACCTCGGGGAGCTGGCGCACGATCTGGTGCCGGAGCTCCTCGCTGGTCAGCACCCAGGTCCTCTCCGGTCCGACGAGAGGCCGGAGGCGCTCGGCTGTCTGCTGGAGCAGCGACGTTTCGTCGAACAGCGCGAGCAGTTGCTTGGGTGTGCGCCTGCGGCTGCGCGGCCAGAAGCGTGTGCCTCGCCCTCCGGCCAGGATGAGGGCGTATCTGCGAGAGGATGCCATCGCCTTTGTCGCCGGCCCGCTTACGGATCCGCGATCGCGTGCGCCCGGATCAGCTTGAAGGTGCGCCGCCAGCGGGTCTTCGTGAAGAAGTTCTGCACCAGGTCGAGCAGGTGATCGAAGCCGATGGTCGAACCGACCAGCCGCTCGGTGACCGTCTCGTAGGACCAGTAAATGATCAGGGGCTTGCCGATGATGTTCTCGCGCGGTACGAAACCCCAGTAGCGGCTGTCGAGCGAGGAATCGCGATTGTCCCCCAGCGCGAAGTAATGGCCCGGCGGCACGACCACCTCGCCGTTGACCACGTGGTTCTCCAGCATCTCCCGGGCCTGTTCATAAAGCCGCACGTTGGGTTCGCCGGGGAAGTTGTCCCGGTAGGAGTCGATGTAGTCGGTCTTGTGATACTTGTACGGCTCCTCGAGCGGCTTGCCGTTCAGGAAGACCTGCTTGTTGACGATCCGGATCCGGTCGCCGGGGATGCCGATCACCCGCTTGACGAAGGTCTGCTGGATATCGACCGGATAGCGGAAGACGATAATGTCGCCCCGCTTGACCTGCTGGTAGGGAAGCAGGTACCGGCTGATGGGCCCGGCCGGAGCGTAGGCGAGCTTGTCGACCAGCAGGTGGTCGCCGATGAGGAGGGTGTCCTCCATCGAGCCGGTCGGAATCACGAACGCCTGCACCAGCGTGGTGGTGCCGAACAGCAGCAGGAGGATGGTGACCGTCCACTCGGCGATGGTGCCGCGGGGTGGCTCCGCCTTCTTGGCCGGCTCTTGAGCCTTGGCCGGGGGCGCGCCGGCGTTCACGGCGACGTTCTGCTCACTCACAGACAACCTCGTTACCTCCTCATTGTAGAAAATTGCATGCGGCCGCCCCGAACGTCCTCAGCTCTGATCGGCGCCCCGGCGCAGCGCCGCGCTCAGGTCCTGAAGCCGGAAGACCTCGAGCACCGACAGGCACAGGTTCACCATCCCCAGGCCGCTCACCGCCCCGCGGAAGTAAGGGTTGATCCACAGGTCGCGCCAGGCCGGGGAGAGCCAGGAGAAGTAGTTGTTGTTCCAGTATGGCGACCAGGGGAATGCCAGAAGGAAGATGCCGACCTGGAAGCACAGAATCACCAGCAGCATCCCCACCAGCTTGTGGTGCCAGCGTACGGGCGCCGCTCGAAGGCGATTGCGGGCGCCGCCGATCGCCGGCGCCGCCTGTTGCTGGTCGGCTGACGACATGCGTGAATTTAAGCTTCCTCGAAGAGCGCCTTCTGGTATCCTAACAGCCGCACGGGAGCGAAGCTGGTCCGGTGCTGCGGCGTGGGGCCGTAGCGGCGCAGCGCGGCCAGGTGCTCGGGCGAGGCGTAGCCCTTGTTGCGCGCGAGACCATACTCCGGGTAGATGCGATCCCATTCGGCGAGCGCCCGGTCCCGCTCCACCTTGGCGAGGATCGAGGCTGCGGCGATCGAACGGCAGCGCGCGTCGCCGCGGATGAGCGCCTGCTGCGGAATCGGAACGTCGAGCCTGAGCGCGTCCACCAGCAGGAAATCCGGGGGCGGTTCGAGCTTTGCGGCGGCCAGCTTCATGGCCAGGCGCGACGCCTCGAGAATGTTGATCCGGTCGATGACCTCCGCCTCCACCCAGGCGACCGCCCAGGCCTCCGCCCACTGCTTGATCTGGGCGGCCAGCTCCTCGCGCCGCTCAGGGGCGAGCTGCTTGCTGTCACGCAGCCCGCGGATCGGCCGCGCCGGGTTGAGCACCACGGCGGCGGCGTAGACCGAACCGAACAGGCATCCCCGCCCGGCCTCGTCCAGCCCCGCGATGCGCAAAAAGCCGCGCTTGCGTGCCGCCGCCTCCCAATCCGAGCGGCAGCGCTCAGCAAGTCTGCCGGCCGGGTGGGCGGGGGGCTTCCGGGGCACAGTTACTGGCCGGCGGGCGTCTCGGCAGCGGGCTGTTTGGCGGTCCGCTCCTTCAAACGCGCCGCCTTGCCCCGCAGGCCGCGCAGGTAGTACAGCTTGGCGCGCCGCGCCCGGCCGGTGCGCACGACGTCGATGTGATCGATCACCGGCGCATGCAGCGGGAAGATGCGCTCGACGCCGTGGCCGAAGCTGATCTTCCGCACGGTCACCGTTTCGGAAATGCCGCGGTTGTTACGGGCGATCACGACGCCTTCGAAGGCCTGAAGGCGTTCCTTGTCGCCTTCCTTGATCTTGACGTGCACGCGGATGGTGTCGCCGGGCCGAAAATCCGGCAGATCCTTTCGCAGGTATTTCTCGGTCGCTTTCTCAATCAACGGATTGCTCATGGTCGTAATTCCTTTTCGATGGATGCCGTGGCGCCGGTGTGGGCCGGGTTGCGGAGCCGGCCGAGGAGGTCGGGCCTGAGGCGCGCGGTCTTCTCGAGCGCCGCCTGCCGGCGCCAGCGCCGGATTTCGGCGTGGTTGCCGCTCAGCAGCACGGCCGGCACGCCCCAGCCGCGGAAGACGGCCGGACGGGTATAGTGCGGGCAATCGAGCAGCAGGCCCTCGGGCTCGCCGAGGCCGGTGAAAGACTCTGAAACGACGGAGCGCTCGTTGCCGACCACGCCGGGCACCAGCCGCGCGACGGCATCGATGATGACGGCGGCGGCCAGCTCGCCTCCGCTCAAGACGTAATCGCCGATCGAGAGCTCCTCATCGGCCAGGTGCTCGGCCACCCGCTCATCGACGCCTTCATAACGCCCGCAGATGAGCAGCAGACCTTCGAGCCGGCTGTACTCCCAGGCCTTGGCCTGATCGAAGAGCCGTCCCTGCGCCGATAGCAGGACGATGCGTTGCGCCGGCGAGCGCTCGGGCCAGATCTCCTCGGCGGCCTGGAAGATGGGTTCGGGTTTGAGCACCATGCCCTCGCCACCCCCGAACGGGCGATCGTCTACAGTCCGATGGCGGTCCGAGGTCCACCGCCGCAGGTCGTGCACCTGGACCCGGATGCGGCCCGAAGCAATAGCACGCCCGACGACGCCGTGTTCGAACGGGCCGCGGAAAAAGTCCGGGAAGATCGTCAGGACGTGAAACTCCATTACCTGTTCAGGTCTTTGAGGCCGTCTGGAAGCTCAACGACGATCCGCCGGCCTGCGGTGTCCACTTCGCGGCAGATCGAGGCGGCGAAAGGGACCAGCATCTCATCGCCGGGCGCGCCCGTAACCACCTCGAGCAGGATGCCGCCGGGCAGCTCGATCCAGGCCGTCACGCGTCCGATCGGCTGGCCGGTCCGGTCCACCATCTCGCAGCCGATCAGGTCCGACAGATAGACCTCCCCTTCCGGCAGAGGCATCCGCTCGGCGAGCGGAATCTGGACCTCCGCGCCCTGCCACGGCTCGGCTTGGTCTATCGAATCCACGGTCTCAAACTTGAAAATCAACCGCCGGCCGTGCCGGCGGATGCGCTCGACTTTGAAGCGGCGCGGGCTTCCGGCAGGGCCTCCGGCCGGGCGGAGGACCACTTCCGTGAGGTGTCCGAACCGTTCGGGATGACTGCTCAGCGGAACCGCTGCCAGCTCGCCCCGGTTGCCCCACGTCCGCGTCAGCCGGGCCACCGTCACCCAGTCCTCGGTCCGGACCGGGTCCGAACCTCCAGAATCTCCCCTGAGCACCAGCCGGCGCTACTCAAGAATCTCCAGCGTGAACCGGCGATTCAGTTTCATGCCGGCCGCGCCCAGCAGCGTCCGGATCGATCGGGCCGTTCTGCCCTGCTTGCCGATCACCTTGCCCAGGTCACTCGGCGCGACGCGCAACTCGAGGACGGTCACCTGCTCCCCTTGCACCTCACGCACGCTGACCTGCTCCGGGATGTCCACGAGAGCCTTCGCGATGTCCTCGACGAGTTCCTTCATCCCTGCCATGACAGCGACTCCTGTCCTAGCTTGATGATAGCACCTGGGGCCGAAGCCGAACCCGCCGGATCGCGAGGCGCGGAGCCCGGCGTCAGGCCGACTTGGGGTAGCTCTTCATCAGGCGCACCACCGTGTCCGAAGGTTGCGCCCCCAGTCGCATCCAGTGTTCGATGCGGTCATGCTTGAGCTCGACTACCGCCGGATCGGCAACGGGATTGTAATGCCCCACCACCTCGACGCAGTCGCTGTCGCGGGCTTTTCGCTGGTCAATGACCACTACCCGGTAGGTAGGTTTCTTCTTGGCGCCGAAGCGGGCCAGCCGAATTCGCAACATAAGAATTTCCAGTTCTCTCGAAGTCTTTCCTGCTCCGTTGTTACCGCAAACCGCCCGGCAGGGCGGGCAGGTTCATCTTCCCCATTTTCTTTGCCAGGCGCTTGCCGAGGAAACCTCCGGTGAAGGTCTTCATCATCTTCTTGGCCTGGACATACTGTTTGAGCAACTGGTTGACCTGCTGCACCGTGGTGCCGCTGCCGCGGGCGATTCGCCGCCGCCGGGAGCCGTTGATGATCATGTGATTGCGCCGCTCCTCCGGCGTCATCGAGTCGATGATCGCCACCACGCGCGTAATCTCCTTCTCGTCGACCTCGACGTCCTTCATGCCCTTGAGCGGGCCGATCTCCGGCATCATCCGCAGCAGGCTTTCGAGCGGGCCGATCTTGCGCAACTGGCGCAACTGGTCGCGAAAATCCTCGAGCGTGAACTCGTTCTCGAGGATCTTCTCCTGCATCTTCTCGGCCTGCTTGCGATCGATGGCCTCCTCGACCTTCTCGATGAGCGAGAGCACGTCGCCCATGCCCAGGATGCGCGAGGCCATGCGGTCGGGGTGGAACGGCTCGAGCGCGTCGAGCTTCTCCCCGACGCCGAGGAACTTGAGCGGCTGGCCGGTGATGGTGCGGATCGACAGCGCGGCGCCGCCGCGGGCGTCGCCGTCCATCTTGGTCAGGATGACGCCGGTGATGCCCAGCCTCCGGTGAAACTCCTCGGCGCTCTTGACGGCGTCCTGCCCGGTCATGGCGTCGGCGACGAAGAGGATCTCCGTGGGCTGGAGCGCCTGCTTGAGCTGGCCGAGCTCCTCCATGAGGGCGTCATCGATATGGAGCCGGCCGGCCGTATCCACCAGCAGCACGTCGCGGCCGGTCTGAACCGCTTCGCGCCGCGCCTGGCGCGCCAGCTCGAGCGGATCGCCGGCCTGCGGGTCTCCTTCCCAGATGGGCAGCTTCAGGTCCCGGGCGAGGATGCTCAACTGCTGGCGGGCGGCGGGCCGGTAGACGTCCGCGGAGACCATCAACGGGCTGTGGCCGTTACGCGCCAGCCAGCGGGCCAGCTTTCCGGTCGTGGTGGTCTTGCCCGAACCCTGCAAGCCGACGAGGAACATGACCGTCGGCGGCTCGTTGGCGAAGCGCAGCCGCGCCTGGTGGCTGCCCAGGATCTTGATCAGCTCGTCGCGGACGATCTTGACCACCTGCTGCGAGGGCGAAAGAGCGGTCAACACCTCCTCGCCCATCGCCTTCTCGCGCACGGCGGCGATGAACTGCTTGACCACCCGAAAGTGGACGTCGGCCTCGAGCAGCGCGACGCGGATCTCCTTGAGCGCCTCCTCCATGTTGGCGGCGGTCAATTTGCCTTCGCCGCGCAGGTTCTTGAAGACCCTTTGCAGCTTCTCGCTCAGGTTCTCGAACATGGCTTGACGGGAACCGCTGGGGCTAACCTCGGCGCGGTTCTGCCTCGGCGAGACCCGCCGGCGCGCCGTGCGGCGCCTCCGGCAGGCAATTCCAAGGTGCTCCAGTCGATTATATCAATTCCGGCCGGCTCCCGGCTCCGGCAGCGGAGCCTGCGGGTCCGGCGAGAGCACGCAGACGAATTCGCCGATGACGCGGAACCGCTGCTCCTCCGGAACGAGCTCGAAAGCTTCGAACTCCGGGTTGAGGGGTTCCAGGCGGATCCGTTCGTGCTCCCAGGTGCCGTCTTCGCGGACGCGTTTCACAGACCGGTAGATCTTCACCGTGTAGCGCTGGCCCCCCTCCTCGGATTCGCCCAGATCCTCGATGAGGAGCTTGCGGCCCTGGCGCGAGCCGGCGACGCCCGCGCGGAAGACGCAGAGCGAGCCGTCGGGGATCTCCGGCTCCATGGAGCGCCCCACCACGCGCGCGACGAACATGTTCTGCTCCAGCCGCAGACCGGGCGGCGCCTCGATCCAGCCCTCGGCCTCGACCTCCATGAGGTCGCCAAAACGCCCGGCGGCGGCCCGGCAGGAGTAAACCGGAAGGTGCGTGCGAAACGGCTGCACGGTGGCCGAGACGTGCTTGTTGTAGAGCCACTGAAGCGTCGTTTCCGGATTGCCGAGAAGGATCGGTCGGCGCTCGGAGATGCGCAGCGTGTTCGATAGCGTCTCCTCGAGCCAGCCGAGAAACTCCTCCGGGGTCTGCTCGCGGCTCTTGACGCGCAGGTCGTCCTCGAGTAACTTGAGGAGCTCGGCATCCTCGGGAGCGGCGATGCGGTCCCAGTCGCGCCGAAGCCGCACGCTGATCTGGCGCCCCTCCGGATCGTAGAGGAGGACGCCGGCCGCCTCCGCCGGACGGCCCGGCAGCGCGATCTCGAGCACCGAGTACTCCCCCAGCCGGGTGGCGACGACTGTCGAGGGTATGCTCCGGGGCACCGTCTCGCTTATGTTATCGGCAAAGCCGGGCGCCCGCTTCAAGGGGCATACGGGTAGTACCCCTTGCGGTGCCTGACGATGACATTCGGCAGCGCCACCTCGACCCGGAGCTGGCGAAAGATGCGGGGCTCGTCGGTCGAAGTCGGCACGTAGCGCAGGATGTATTGCGTGGTGATCTCGCCCTGGAGCGCCGCGATGGAGTTGAAGACGGCCCGGGCGATCTGACTGGCGTAGCCGCCCGTGCCTACTGTGATAGCGTAATTGCCGGCGTCGGAGGGTTTCGACAGATAGCCGGAAACGTCCTGATACGGGTTGTCGAGCGGGTATTCGACGCGGCCGCCCGTCTCGCGCGCCAGCTTCAGCAGGTTGCTCTCCTCCTCGGCGTAGAAGGAGAACGAGACCGTGCTCATGGCGTGAATCGTCACCAGGTTGCGCTGGGCCAGCTCGAGCACCTCGGCGAGCGTCTTCGAGGAGGCGTTGTCGTGCCCGTCGCCGATGATGACGATCACGCGGCGCGGCTCGATCGGCTCGCCCTCGACCAGTTGCCGATTGGTGCACGCCATGTAGATGGCGTCGAACAGCGCCGCGCCGCCGCCCGGCTTCATCTTGCGGATCTGCTCGACGATCTCGCTCGGGTCGTGCGTGGTGTTCACCAGCAGCTCGGGCTGGTTGCTGTAAGCGATCAGGTAGCCGCTGAAGCGCGGGTCTTCGGGCATCAGGGCCAGCACCAGATCCTGCGCCGCGCTCTGGAACGTCTTCCAGTGCAGCCGCTGGGCGTTACTCTGATCGATCAGGAAGCCGATCACCACCGGCTGGTTGCGCTCGGCGCTGAAGTAAGCGATCTTCTGCTCGACGCCCTGGTCGAAGATCTTGAAATCTTTCTCGGTGAGGTTGGAGACGAAGCGGCCCTGCTGGTCGGTCACGGTGACCGGGACGACCACTTCGTTGACGTGGACGCGTATCGGCCCGGGCGCCTGCTGGGAGCTCTGGCCGGCGAGGCCCCCCTGATAAATCAGGAGCGCCACCGCCACCGCGACCGGAAGGAATCGCCCCAGCATGGAGATCCGGTTTCCTTGCCCACAATTATAACGCGCTGCTCTGCCGCTCCGTTGCACCGCAGCGGGGACGGGAGGCGGGCACTTGTGGGAAAGGGGGCAACAAATCTATAATTGGGCGCAAGAGGGGATGCAAATCCTGGCTCTGCATTCAAAATCCCAATGTCCATCACCGAAGTAAGCCCCCGTGCCGCGGGGCGCTCCCAGGAGCGCGAGCGCATCGTCAACGATTTCAGCATACAGGTCGCCACCGTCAACGGCTCCGGCAGCCAGACGGCGAACCTGGTGCTGATGCGGTCCATCTTTCAGATGGGCGTGCCGGTCTCGGGAAAGAACCTGTTTCCTTCCAACATCCAGGGCCTGCCCACCTGGTTTACCATCCGCGCCAGCAAGTACGGCTACATCGGGCGGAAGAAGGAAATCGACTTTCTGGTGGCGATGAACCCCGAGACGGTCCGCGAGGACGTCGAGAGTCTCGAGGCCGGCGCGGCCGTGCTCTATGACGAGCCGCTCGGCGCCGACCGCTTCCGCTCGGATCTTCACTTCTACCCGGTGCCCTTCGACAAGCTGGTGGCCCCGGTCTGTCCCCAGCCCAAGCTGCGCAAGCTGGTGCGCAACATGATCTATGACGGTGCGCTGGCCTGGCTGCTGGGGATCGATCTCGAAGAGATTCGCAAGGCGCTGTTCAAGCAGTTCGGGCCGAGGAAGGCGAAGGCGGCCGAGCTGAACTGGGGAGCGGTGCTGGCCGGGGCCGAATACGCTGAGAAGCATTTGACCAAGACGGACCCCTACCGCATCGAGCGGATGGACCGCACCCGGGGCAAGATCATCATCGACGGCAACACAGCCACGGCGCTCGGAGCGATCTTTGCCGGCGTCACGGTGGTCACCTGGTACCCGATTACGCCGAGCTCCTCCCTGGTGGAGTCGATGATGGGATACCTGAAGCGCTACCGCACGGATCCGGAGACGGGCAAGGCGACCTATGCCGTCTTGCAGGCCGAGGACGAGCTGGCGGCGATCGGCATGGTGATCGGCGCCGGCTGGGCGGGCGCCAGGGCGATGACGGCCACAGCCGGCCCGGGCATCTCGCTGATGAGCGAGTTTGTCGGGCTGGGCTACTACGCCGAGATCCCGGCGGTGATCGTCGATGTGCAGCGCGTGGGGCCCTCGACCGGGCTGCCCACGCGAACTCAGCAGGGCGACATTCTCTCCTGCGCCGTGCTCTCGCACGGCGACACGAAGCACCCCTTGCTGATTCCGGCTTCGCCCGAGGAATGCTTCACCATGATGGAGGAGGCCTTCAATCTGGCCGAGGAGTTCCAGACGCCCGTCTTCGTCATGACGGATCTCGACCTCGGCATGAATAGCTGGATGGCGGATCCGTTCCCCTACTCGGAGCGCCCGCTGCGGCGCGGCAAGGTGCTCACGGCGGAGGATCTCGAAAGGCTGGGAGGCTTTGCCCGCTACCGGGACGCCGACGGCACGGGCGTCGGCTGGCGCACGCTGCCCGGCACGCCGCATCCGGCCGCAGCCTACTTCACGCGCGGCAGCGGCCACAACGAGCTGGCGCAATACAGCGAGCGGCCCGCCGACTACATCAACAATGTGGACCGGCTGGCGCGCAAGTTCGAGTCGATCCGCCGCGCCGTGCCCCGCCCCGAGGTCCTCATCGACGATGCCGCTTCCGTCGGCCTGATCGCTTACGGGACCTCGAAGTATGCCACCGAGGAGAGCCGGGACCAGCTGGCGACCGAGTACGGGCTTCGCTCGAGCTACCTGCGCCTGCGCGCCTACCCGTTCACTGAGGAACTGGTCGACTTCCTCGAGCGCCATGCCCGCGTCTACGTCATCGAGCAGAACCGGGACGCGCAGATGATGGCCTTGATGCGCATGGACCTCGCGCCGGAGCTGGCCGCGAAGCTCCGGAGCGTGCGCTATTACGGAGGCCTGCCGATCGACGCGCGCAGCATCACCGATGAAATCGTTCTTCAGGAGGGTTTATGAGCACCGCCACCGCGCCGCCGCCCAAGGCGCCGAATCTGAACCGGATCGGGCTCGAGGTCTCCAGCTACAAAGGCGGCAAGACCACCCTGTGCGCCGGTTGCGGCCACAACGCGATCTCGCAGCGCATCATCGAATGCTTCTTCGAGATGGGCATCCCGCCTTGGCAGGTGGCCAAGCTGAGCGGCATCGGCTGCTCGTCGAAGTCGCCGGCCTATTTCCTGAGCCAGGCGCACGGCTTCAACGGCGTGCACGGCCGCGCCTCGGCGACAGCGACCGGCGCCATTCTGGCCAACCGCCACCTGATCACCATGGTGGTCACCGGCGACGGCGATACGGCCTCGATCGGGCTCGGCAACTTCATGCACATGCTGCGCCGGAACGTTCCCTGCATTTATGTCATCGAGAACAACGGAGTCTACGGGCTGACCAAGGGACAGTTTTCGGCCACGGCCGACATCGGCTCGACGCTCAAGACGGGCGAGACGAACGAGCTGCCCCCGATCGACTGCTGTCTTTTGGGCATCGAGATGGGAGCGTCGCTGGTGGCGCGATCCTTCTCCGGGGACAAAAATCAAGTCGGCGCCGTGCTCAAGGCGGCGATCGCCCATCGCGGCATGTCGGTGATCGACATCATCTCGCCCTGCACCACCTTCAACGATCACGACGGCTCCACCAAGAGCTATGCCTACATGAAGGATCACGACGCGCCGCTGCATGCGGTCGATTTCGTGCCCTATTTCGAGGAGATCGACATCGAGATGGAGGCCGGCGAGGTGCGCGAAGTGGTGCTCCACGACGGCTCCCGCCTCCGGCTGCGGAAGCTGGACCGGGACTACGATCCGACCGACAAGCTCGCGGCCGTCCGGGCCATCCACGACTCCTACGCCCGCGGTGAGGTCCTCACTGGTATTCTTTACATCGAGAGCGCCAGAAAGACGCTGATCGATCATCTCAACCTGGTCGACGAGCCGCTGGCCACGCTGCCGGAATCGAAGGCGCGTCCGGGGCGGGCGGCGCTCGAGGAGATCATGGAAGAGCTGCGCTGAAGCGAAACGAAGCTCACCAGGCCGGGCCGGTGGCCCCGGTCGAAGCCGATTCCTTTCCGTGGGGGGAGCTTCGCGTCGTTCTGGTGGAGCCCCGCAATCCGCTCAACATCGGCGCCGCGGCGCGCGCGATGAGCAACTTCGGCGTCAGGCGCCTGCGGCTGGTGAACCCTTACGAGGTGGCTTTCGAGGAGGCCCGTTCGGCCGTCGGGGCTGCGGACCTCCTGAAATCCGCCGAGACCTATGGCGAGCTGGGCGAGGCGGTGGCCGACTGCTCGCTCGTGGTGGGCACCACGGCGGCCCATGGCCGCAAGCTCGAGCATCCGCTGCGGCGCCTGGAGTACGGCGCCCGGCTGATCCGGCGCCATCTGGCCGCCGCACCGGCGGCGCTTGTCTTCGGTTCGGAGAAGTACGGGCTGAGTACCGAGGACCTGGCGCACTGCCACTGGCTGATGCGCATCCCGACGCGGCGGGCACACGGCTCGATGAATCTGGGCCAGGCCGTGGCGGTCTGCCTCTATGAGCTGGTGAGAAACCCGCGCGCGGCCCTGGCGGCGCCCAAGCGGCCGAAGCCGGCGACGGCGGCGGATCTGGAGCGGCTGGACGGCCTGCTCCTGGAGATTCTCGAGCGGGCCGGCTACGTCAATCCGCCGACGGCCTCCTCGACGCGACTCAAGCTCAGGCGCCTGGTGCGGCGCATGAACCTGAGCGACCGCGACGCCCAGATGTGGCTGGGCATGGCGCGCCAGATTCTCTGGAAGTTGGGCGGCCCCGGACCGGAGTCCGGGTGGTAGACTGTGCCGAGATGACGAAGGTCGCTCTCCGCTACCGGTTGCTCAAGCCCCTCGATGAAACCCTGATGCGGCGCATCGCGAGCGCCCACTCCATCTACGGGCTGCTCGCGGTGAGGCTTGCGCCTTCGCTCGACCAGATCACGGTCGAGTACGATGCTTCGCGGCTGACTCCCGCCCAGGTCGAGGCCGCGCTGCACCGCGCCGGCATCCCGGTGGTGCGCGCCGCCTGATGGCGAGGCGCCGCGGGCGCGCTCAGGCTTCGATGATTCCCACCGGGGGCCGCTCCTTCCACTTTCCACGAGTGAAATCAGGGAAGTCGACGGTCTTGCCGCGGCCGGCGATCGAACGCTCGCTCAGCTCGATGACCGCGCTCAGGGCGGCGGCGTCATAGACATCCATCTCCATCGGCTCGCCGCGCAGCAGGCACTGGAGGATCCGGTAGTTCATGATGAAGTCCATGCCGCCGTGGCCGGCGCCGCGAGCCTTCTCCGAGAGCGCCTTCCAGAGCGGATGCTCGAACTCGGCGGCGTAGCGCTCGACGAGATCCTCCCACTCGTCGTCCGGGCTGCGGCCGTCCAGGTAGACGAGCGGCGTCGGATACTTCTGCAAGATGCCGCGGGTGCCTTGGATGAGATAGCGGCGGCTGTAAGGTCGCGGCGTGTTGGTGTCGTGCGTCACCAGGATCGTCTCGCCCGAGCGCGTGCGGATCAGCGTGCTGACCACGTCGCCCAGGGCGAACTTCCAGGCCGCCTGCGGGCTGTCCGGCCCGTAGCGCCGGAGGGCGAAATCGTGCAGGCTGACGCTTTTCGAAGCGAGCGAAACCATGTGGTCGAACAGGTTGCCGCGGTTGATATGGAGCGTCTGCGCCACCGGGCCCAACCCGTGCGTCGGATACAGATCGGCGTTGCGGCGGAAGCTGTGTTCGGTTCGCCAGCCCGGCTTGCCATCCCGGAGGCGCAGTTTCGACTCGCGCAGGTCATGCAGATAGCCGCACTCGGCGTGGACGAGTTCGCCGAGCAGGCCGCGGCGCGCCATCAGATGCGCCATCAACTCGATGCGGTCATAGTTGCAGTTCTCCATCTGGATGCACTGGCGACCGGTCTTCTCGGCGGTCTCCACAAGCTGCCAGCACTCATCGAGCGTGATGGCGGCGGGAACCTCGACGGCGGCGTGTTTGCCGGCTTTCATGGCGTCGACGCACATCGGGGTGTGCCACTCCCAGGGTGTCGAGATGACGACGAGGTCGAGATCCTCGCGCGCGCACAGGCGCCGGTAGTCGTATTCGCCGCGGGAGTAACCCTCGGGCGCCGGCCGGCCCGTCTTGGCAATCAGGGCCTGAGCCCGCTCGACCCGTTCCGGCACGATGTCGCAGACGGCCTTGAGAGCCGCCCGGTCCAACTTCAGGAACTCGCGGACGTGGCTTGTGCCGCGGGCCCCGACGCCGATGAAGCCGATGCCGACTTCTTCGAGCGGTTTCGCCAGCGCGGCGCCGAACGGGACGGCCGCGGCCGCAGTCGCGCCTTGCCGGATGAACTGCCTTCGAGAGATTGCCTGGTTCATGCCCCCTATCCTATCGCCGGCGAGAGGGCCGCGCCCGGTTCGCTATACTTGCCACGTGTCGATGCAAGCTCTTCTGCTCAAGAACTACCTGGAGCTCGAGCTCACCGAGATGCCGGTGCCCGAACCCGGCCCGGACGAGGTTCTGGTGCGCGTGGCCGCCTGCGGGATCTGCGGCAGCGACGTGCACGGCCTGGACGGCAGCTCCGGCCGTCGCATCCCCCCGCTGGTGATGGGCCATGAGGCCGCGGGCGTCGTCGCCGCCACCGGTCGCCAGGTGCGCAGCGTGCGCGAAGGCGAGCGCGTCACCTTCGATTCCACCGTCTGGTGCGGGGCTTGCTTTTATTGCCGGCGCGGCGAGATCAACCTGTGCGACAACCGGCAGGTCCTCGGCGTCTCCTGCGGCGACTACCGCCGCCACGGCGCTTTCGCCGAATATGTCGTGGTGCCCGAGCGCATCGTCGCGCCGCTTCCGGACAACCTCTCTTTCGAAGAGGCGGCGATGATCGAACCGGCCTCGGTGGCCGTGCATGCCGTGAACCTGACGCCGGTGCGGCTGGGCGATACGGCGGTGGTGGTGGGCACGGGCATGATCGGGCTGCTCGTGGTTCAGGCGCTGCGGCTGGCCGGCTGCGGCCGGATCATCGCGGTCGATGTCGATGCGGCGCGGCTCGAGCTGGCGCGCCAGTTCGGCGCCGACGAGCTCATCAACGCGCGCGAGGCCGATCCAGTGGCGGCCGTCGCCGGTCTCACCTCCGGCCGCGGGGCGGATGTGGCTGTCGAGGCCGTCGGCGCCACCGAGCCGGTGGCCACTGCCGTCGCCTCTCTCCGCAAGGGCGGCGCCCTGACGCTGGTGGGTAACGTTACGCCGAAGATCGAGCTCGCGCTCCAGGCGGTGGTCACGCGCCAGCTTCGCCTTACCGGCTCCTGCGCCTCCTGCGGCGAATACCCGGCGGTGATCGAGCTCGTGGCGCGCGGCGCCATCCGCGTGCGGGAATTGATCAGCGCGACGGCGCCGCTCGCGGAGGGCCCGGTCTGGTTCGACCGGCTCTACCGCAGGGAGCCGAACCTGATGAAGGTGATCCTGAAGCCCTGACGGGCGTCCTATTTCTGTTCGAAGGTGAAGCTCACGCCGGTCGAGAGCAAAACGTCGTTCTTGCGGTTGCCGGGCAGCGGGTTCGACAGATACCGGTCCGCCAGCGTGATGTTCAGGCTCAGAAACCGGTTGAGCTGAATGACGAGGCCGCCGTCGAAGGCCAGCCGGTACTGGCCGGACTCCGACAGGTTCGGGTTCACCGTCAGCGACTGAAAGATCCGAAGCGACTGGGTCAACTGATGCCGGGACTCCTCGCCCACGACGAGCTCGCCTGAATTCCGGACAAGACCGGTCGAAAACTTTTCACGATTCCAGGCGCCGCCAACGTCGACGTTCAGGAAGCTGCGGTCACTCTTGTAGGCGTGATAGCCGAGACCGCCGCCGAGCACGCTGCGCAGATCGAGATCCTGAAACTCGTCAAAATCGAACTGGGACGAGCCGTAGGTGAACAGCCGGCCGCCGAAGTCGCGGTCGTAACGCGCGCCGCCGCTCACCCGGTTGGCGGTGACGCCGAAAGGCGCGCGGGTGCTTTGTGTGGAATAGATCTGCGAGTAGCGCAGGCCGATCTTGTCAAATCCGGTGGCGCGCTGGGCCGTCGCACCGCTCGTAAGCGTCGTCGTGCGGGCATTGCCCCGCGCCGTGGCCAGGCCGAGGCTGATCGAGCCGGCCCAGAAATCGAGCAGTGGGGGATTCGTGCGCCGGCGCTGCTCGCGTTCCCAGGCGGCCTGAAGCTCCCGCGTGCGCGCGGCCTCGAGTGTCTCCGCCGGCACGCTCATTTCCGTGCGGTCGGGCTTGCGCACGCGCGCGGCGCTCTCCTCGACGGCCAGTTCCCCTTCGAGCCGTTCGCCCGTCTTGAGCGTCACGCTCAGCGGGCGGTCAGTCTCGATGGCGGCGACTCCGGCCCGGTTGATCTTCACCTCGCCCAGGAACTCCGTCTTCACGACGACCGCGGTCGCGTCCACCAGGAGAATCTCGCCGCTGATGCGGTCGCCGTTCTTCAGCGTCACCCGGTCTGCCCATAACCCCGCCGGCAGCGCGAGCACGGCCGCCACGCACAGAATCGATCTCATCGCGTACCCTTCTCCCTGAGAGCGGCCCGGCGCCAGAGCCGCTCGATTTCTTCGAGCGTTTTGCCTTTGGTCTCCGGCGTGGCGAGCCAGACCACCATGTACGTGATGACGCACATGGCGCCGTAGAGCCAGAAGGCGCCGGTGATCGTGATGGCCGAGACGAGCGAGAGGAACGTCATGGTCAGGGCGACGCAGGCCACCCAGAGACTCACGGTGGCGATCGACATCGCCCGGCCCCGGATGCGCGTGGGGAAGATCTCGGCGAGCAGGACCCAGACGCCCGGGCCCAGACCCACGGCGAAAGCGGCCACGCAAGCCAGCATAATGGCCAGGATCAACACGAACGGGCGCGGCTCGATCAGGAAGGCGGCGCCCAGGGCGAACTGGCACAGGGCCATGACGCCGCTCGAGACCATGAGCAGCCGCCGGCGCCCGCTGCGGTCGATGAGCCAGAGCGCCACGATGGTGGCGGCGAAGTTGATCAGCCCGATGATCACATTGGCGCCGATGGCGGAGGTTTCGCTGTGGCCGCCCACCTGCTCGCGGAAGATGACCGAGCCGTAGAAGAGCACGGTGTTGATGCCGGTGATCTGCTGCAAGACGGCCAGCGCCACGGCGATCGCCAGCGCGCGGCGGAAACCCGGCTGGAAGAGCTCGCCGAGAGAGCCGGTCTCCTCGGCAACTACTTCCTTGATCTGGGCGAGTTCCCGGAGAGCCTGCGCGCGGCCGTTGACCCGCGCCAGCACCTCGAGCGCCTCCTCCTCGCGTCCCTGCTCGGTGAGCCAGCGCGGGCTTTCCGGAACGAAGAACAGCGCGGCGAAGAAGGCGAGCGAGGGGATCGCGGCGGAGGCGAACATCCAGCGCCAGCTTTCTGGACCGAGGTAGGAAAGCAGCCAGTTGACCAGATACGCCAGCAGGATGCCGGTGACGATCGCCATCTGGTTGAGCGAAACCAGCCGGCCGCGGATCCGCGCCGGCGAGACTTCGGCGATGTAGAGCGGCGCCAGCAGCGAGGCCATGCCGATGGCCAGGCCTCCGGCGAAGCGCGCGGCGACGAATTCCGTCATGTTCCGGGGCAGCGCCGCGCCCACGGCCGACAGCGCGAACAGGAGCGCGCAGACGACGAGAACCCGCCGGCGGCCGAAGCGGTCGCTCAATGCCCCGGCGAAGGCGGCGCCGAAGACGCAGCCGATGAGCAGGCTGCTCGCAGCAACTTCGGTTTCCACCTCGCTCAGGCCAAACTGCTGCCTCAGGAAAAGAATGGCGCCGTTGATGACGGCGATGTCGAAGCCGAACAGCAGGCCGGAAGTGGCGGCGACGACCGAGGCCAGCAGAACGTAAAGCGTGCTGCCGCGCTCCGGTGCAACTTCCGATGCCGGCGCCGGCGGCCATTTCGAGGACATACGCCTGGCATGGTAGCATCCAGGGTGCGCTTCGGAGCAGAAAGTCGGTCGAGGCGCGCGGCGCGAGCGGAGGCTCGATAAAATGGGCTCGCTATGACGCCAACCACCCGGCGGGCCTTCCTCGCCGCGGCCGCCTCTCCGCCCTGGTTGCTCGAGGCCGCGCCACGGCCGCCCAACATCGTCCTCATCATTACCGACGATCAGGGCTATGGCGATCTCTCGCTCCACGGCAACCCGCATCTCAAGACGCCGCATCTCGACCGCATCGGGCGGGAGGGCGTGCAGTTCACCCAGTTCCAGGTGACGCCCGTCTGTTCACCGACGCGCGCCGGCCTGCTCACGGGGCGCTACAACTACCGCACGGGTGTGGTCGATACCTATCTCGGCCGCTCGATGATGTACCCCGACGAAGTCACTCTGGCCGAGCTGCTGCGCGACGGCGGCTACCGTACCGGGCTGTTCGGCAAGTGGCACCTGGGGGACAACTACCCGCTGCGCGCCATCGACCAGGGCTTCGAGACGGTGCTCTGCCATAAAGGCGGCGGCATCGGCCAGCCCTCGGACCCACCGGGTAACAGCTATTTCGATCCCGTCCTCCAGGAGAATGGCCGCGAGGTGCGGCTCAAGGGGTACTGCACGGACATCTTCTTCGAGCGGGCGCTCGAGTTCATCGAAGACAACCGCGGCGGGCCCTTTTTCGCCTACATCGCGACGAACGCGCCGCACACGCCGCTCGAGGTGGCCGAGGAGCTGGTGGCGCCCTTCCGGGCCCAGGGCTTGGACGAGACGACGGCCCGGGTCTACGGCATGGTGCGCAATATCGACGACAACGTGGGGCGGCTGCTCGCGCACCTGAAGCGGCTCGATCTCGAGCAAGACACGCTGGTCGTGTTTTTGACCGACAACGGCCCGCAACAGCGCCGCTACAACGCGCGGATGCGGGGACTCAAAGGTTCGGTCTATCAGGGCGGGATCCGGGTCCCGTTGTTCCTGCGCTGGCCGCGCCTCTTTCAGGCGGGCGTGACCGTGGAGGCGCTCGCGGCGCAGATCGATCTGGTTCCCACGCTGCTCGAAGCCTGCGGCTTGCGCCCGCCGAGGGGCCTCAATCTTGACGGCCGGAGCCTGCTCGGGCTCGCCGCGGGCCGGGAGGTGGTGTGGCCGGAGCGCACGCTGTTCGTCCAATGGCATCGCGGCGATGCGCCGGAGCCGTTCCGCAACGCCGCCGTGCGCACCAGCCGCTACAAGCTCGTCGATGGCAAGGAGCTTTACGACCTGGTGAACGATCCGGGCGAGGAGCACGACATGGCAGGCGCGCAGCCAAAAACGGTCGCCGCGCTGCGTGCCGCTTACGAGAGATGGTTCCGGGATGTTTCCTCCACGCGTGGCTATGCGCCCCCGCGGATCTGGCTGGGGACCGATTTCGAGAACCCGGTGACCCTGACGCGGCAGGACTGGCGCGGTCCGAAGGCAAGCTGGGAGCCCGGTGGCCTCGGCCATTGGGAAGTGGAGGTGCGCCGCAAAGGCCGCTACGACATCCGGTTGCGTATGCCGCCGGCGCCGGCCGACGGCGTGGCGCGCTTCCGGCTGAACAACGTCACCCTGGAGGTGCCCGTCAAGCAAGGAGCCACCGAGTGCGTGTTTCGCGCAGTCGAGCTCGAGCCCGGACCGGGGCGCGCCGAGCCGGTTTTGGTGTTCGGCGACACCGAGGTCGGCGCACACTACGTCGACGTGTTGAGACTCTAAGCCGTTGTCAGCGCTCCAGCCGGATAGCCCGCCAGTAGGCCGGGCTCGGCAGCCGGTCTGGCAGTAGCGTGCGTTGATAAAGGCGCAGTTCGACCACTTGGCCGGCCAGGTGCTCCACCGGGACGTGAACGGTCCGCCAGGCGAGGCCGCTTGTGCCGCCTTCGATGAGCTCGCTGAGCAACCGGTCGTTGTTGGCGAATGCCTCCAGCCGCCAGGCGCGTCCCGGCTCGGCCGCCACCTCGAGGTCAAGCGACGGCCCGCAGCCGAAGTTCACGTGCGTGCGCAAGACCACGCCGCGCAGCTCGTCGCGCGGGAAGGTGACCAGCACGTCGCCGTCGAGGTAGCTATTGGCTCTGGCGTGGCTGATGCCGCCGAGGCCCGCCCCTTCGAGTCTCCAGTCAGGGTTCCAGTAGCGCATCAGATCCGCGGGCCGGAACAGCTCCGCCGGCTGCGTGGCCACCTCCTGGCGGGGAAGATAGAGAGCGTCACCGTCGATGCGCACCCCTTGCGCCTTGAGCAGGGAGAGTCCGACGGCGGCGGTGCGCGCGGCAAGATCCGCGATCGACTCGTCGACCGGGGGCGTCAGCTTCACCCCGCCCATCTCCTCGCCGACGATCCGGTCGCTCATCTGGCGGCGGAGCTCCGCCGGGATTGCTTTCATCCCATGCATGGCGCCCACCACGGCGGCGGCATTCGAGGCGTTGCAATCGGCGTCGGTAAAGTCGGCGGCGCGTACGGCTTCCTTGATCGTCTCGAGCAAGTCGCCCTCGCCGAACCACAGGCTCAGGGCGACGATGCCGGCATTGACCACCGCGCCGTTGGTGGCGCGGTACTCGAGGTTCCAGCGGTCGAGCACGGCCGAGGCGATCTCGGCGGCCGACCGGCCGACCGTGGCCATCTCGATCACCTGATCGAGGCACTGGCGCAGAGGCGAGGAGGGGTGGATCAGACGCGCGGCCTGGCGCACGATCGCCCTGGGATCCGATTCGATGAAGGCCAGGCTCACCAGCCCGGCCTGAAAGACGCCGCCGTCGGAGCCTTCGGCATAGCCGTGTATATGATTCAGGCGCCGCGCCACGCTTCCGGCCAGGTTGGGCATTCCGGGCGCGATCAGGCCGTAAAGATCGCCGGCGAACTGAGGTCCGAGCGTGAACCAGTAGCGGTTGTAACGGGGATGGCCGGTGTCCGGAGGGCGGATGCCGCGCCCCAGAAGCAGCCGCGTCTGCTCGCTCGAGCCCCAGGAGCCCGCCGAGTTCTCCCGCCACTGCTCGCCGAGCTGTTCGACGGTGAGATCGACGCCGTATTTCTCGAAGGCGCGGAGCGCGACGATCTCGTAATAGTAATCGTCGTCGATGGCCACCGCCTCGCTCACGCGCAGGCCCCGAAAGTTTTCCGGCAGGCTCGCGACCGGCACAACCGCTGCCGGCTTGTGCTCGAAGGCGTAGCCCATCAGCATGCCCATCACCTGGGCGGTCCAGGCGGCGCGCACGCGGTCTTCGTAATCGAATCGGGACAGCCGGATCTCGGCGCCCCACAGGGTCGCCACCGAGCCCAGCAGCGCGACCGGCCACCGGTAGCGCATGGCGTCAGCGGGGCGCCTGGCGGCGACGATCCCAGGGCGGCGCGAGGGTGGGCGGATTGGCGTAGCGGCGCATGGCGAACTCGATCCGCGCGCCGCAGCCGGGTTCGAGACGCACGTGGATGAAGGGCCGGTCGATCGCGATCGTCCGCCCGTCGAGCCGGGCGGAAACCAACTGGTGCTCGGCGTAGGCGCCCGCCTGCACGATGAGCTCGGTCGGGTTGACCGGATCGGTGTTCACCAGCGTGACGGTCGCGGAATCGGCCGAAAGCTTCTCCACCAGCGCGCCGATGTGGGGCGGAACTCCGGCGCGCCGGCGCACCGGGTCGAAGTACCGGAAGCGGCTGTGCAACATCCAGAGCTTGCCGCGCGAGAAGTAGCCGCCGAGCATCAGTTCCACCAACTCATCCGTCTGCGCCGGGTTGAAGCCGAGCAGGTAGTCGGCCAGCCGCGTGCCCGGCGTCGTCTCGTCGTTGCGCATCTCCTCGACGGTGCGGCGCAGGCGCGCAAAGGCGCCCTCGAGCGCGCGGACGGGATAGTCCGGATTCTGCCCCTCGAGAAAGCCGATCCAGCCCTCTTTGGGAATGCGCTCCAGATCGCGGCGGTCCATCGACCAGAGGTAGATCTCCGTCAGCCGGTCGATGAATAGGTCCGGGGTGTAGTGATACCACTCTTCGCGCCCGACATATTTGTAGCCGCGCGGGTCGCCGAACATCTTGGGCAGGAGCACCCGCCCGTTTTCGACCTTCTTCTGCGCGTAGATGTTGTCCATCTGCCGCCTCAGGACGTCGATGTAGGCCTGGTCTCCGGTGAGCAGCAGCGCGTTGGCGAACCCAGGGAAGAGACCCGCATCGAAGGTATTCCGATGCGCGATCTGCTCGATCTCACCGTCGTAGATGGTGAAGTTCCAACCGTAGGTGCCCTTGTACCAGCGCCCTCCGTACTCGCCTCCCGGCGTGCCGTCCAGCCCGACGTTGGTCGGCACGTTGCCGCCCGTGGCCGCGATCCGCTCCTTCCAGGCGTTCACGTATTCGAGCACCCAGTCGCGGTATTTCTGCTCGCCCGTGAGCATGTAGGCGTTGGTGGCCAGGATCGTCGTGCCGAGGTTGAGCGGGTGATCGCCGACGCTGTCCAGGTACTCCGTGCAGTGGGCCAGCATCTTCGGGTAGTAGGTCATCAGATCGAGCATCTTGCTGCGGCCGGCCGGATTATGCAGCAGGTGGAAGCGGCCCGGCACGGGGTCGCCCACCCAGTCATACACCGTCGCCTTGTGCAGCATCGGCCCTTTGCTGCCCGTCCAGAGGCTGCGGATGAGCTTGTGCTTCGGGTCGTAGTTAGGCGCGTCCGGATCCTCGTTCATGTACAGGCCGGCGAACCGCTTCATGCGCTGGATGAGCTTCTCGTCGTGCGGGTCCGAGAGGCCCTGGAGGAAGAAGGCGCGCAGCCCTTCGCCCGTGTGGAACCAGTCGGACTGGGTGATGAATTCGTTGAAATAGGCGCCGTTTTCAGCGAGCTTCGTCTTAGTGGTGCGCAGCTCGCTGTACTGGAGCAGATGGCCGTCGTAGGCCTTGCGCCACATCTCGAGCAGCGAATCTTTGCCCCCGAGGGCATGCAGCAACGTCCAGTTGAAGAACGTCTCGACGGCGTCGTCCGGGCCGTCGAGCGTGCCCCAGCGCGGCGTATGTAGCAGGTAACCGCGGGCGTCGACGTACTTCTCATAGAAGCGCTCGCAGGCGGCGGAGTTGGCTTTGAGCAGCTCCTGCTCGAGCAGCGCCCAGGCCGGCGGGCGCATGGGCGTGTTCACCCGAAGGGTCAGGTCCTGGCCGGCGAACGCCATCGCGCCTGCCGCCAGAAAGGTCAGGCTCCAGAGTCGGTGCAGCATCGGGGAAGAAGGCTCCTATTGTTTAGCCATCCAGCCGCGGTCCCAGGGCTGGACGAGCGTCGGCTGGTTGGCGTAGCGCTTCATCGTGAAGACCACGCGCGCGCCGCAGCCCGGCTCCAGCCGGACCGTGAGGTAAGGGTGGTCGATCGGGATCTCTTTGCCGTCCAGGCGCGCGCTCACGAAGTGATGCTCGGCGTAGCCGCCGGCCTGAACGATGACGTCGATCGGATGGACCGGGTCGGTGTTGACGAAGGTGACCGTGGCAGAGTCGGCAGCAAGCTTCTCCACCAGGGCGCCGAAGCTCTCCGGGGGACCCGCGCGGCGGCGCACCGGGTCGAAGTAGCGGAAGCGGCTGTGCAGCATCCAGATCCGGCCGCGGGGGAAATAGCCGCCGAGCATGAGATTCGTCAGCGCGTCCGTCTGCGCCGGGCTCATCGCCAGCAACCAGTCCGCCAGGCGCGTGGTCGGCGTGGTCGGATCGGTGCGGATGCGCTCCACCGCTCGCCGCAGCTCCTCGAACTCCTGCTCGAGCGCCTTAACCGGGTAGTCCGGGTCGCGGCCCTCCAGAAACCCGATCCAGCCCTCGATGGGGACACGCTCGAGATCCTTGCGGTCCATCGACCACAGATAGATCTCCGTGAGGCGGTCGGGGAAGGTGTGGGGGGTGTAGTGGTACCACTCTTCGCGCCCGGTGAACTTGTAGCCGCGGGGGTCGCCGAACATCTGGGGCAGAAGCGTGCGCCCGTTCTCCACCTTCTTCTGGGCGTAAATGTTATCCATCTGGCGGCGGAGCACGCCGACATAGCTCTGATCGCCGGTAAGCAGCAGGGCGTTGGCGAAGCCTGGCCAGGAGCCGGCGGTCAGGTAGTTGCGATGGGCGATCTCGCCGAGCTCGCCGTCGAAGACGGTGAAGTTCCAGCCGTAGACGCCCTTGTACCAGCGGCCGCCGTGCTCGCCGCCGATGCGCCCGTTGAGGCCGATGTTGCTCGGGATATTGCCGCCGTTGGCCTCGGTGCGCTCCTTCCAGGCGTTGACGTACTCGAGCACCCAGTCGCGGTATTTCTTCTCGCCCGTCAGCATGTAGGCGTTGATGGGAAGGATGGTCGCCGCCAGGTTCAGATGGTGGTCCCCGACAACGTCGTAATATTCGGCGAAGTGGCCGAGCATCTTCGAGTAGTTCGACATGAAGTCGAGCATGCGGGTCCGGCCTGCGGGGTTGTGCAGAAGGTGAAACCGGCCGCTGATCGGATCGCCCGCCCAGTCATACGGCGTGGCCTTCCTGAGGAGCGGTCCCTTGCTGCCGGTGAACAGGCTCCGGATGATCCTGTGCTTGGGATCGTAGTTGGGCGCCTCCGGATCCTCGTTCATATACAGACCGGCGAACCGCTTCATGCGCCGGATGAGCTTTTCGTCCTTGGGATCGGCCAGGCCCTGAAAGAAGAAGCCGCGGAGCCCCTCGCCGGTGTGGAACCAGTCGAAGCTGGTGATGAACTCCTCGAAGTAGGCGCCGTCCTTGCCGAGGTCGGTCTTCGTGGTCTTGAGCTCGCTGTATTGCAGGATGTGCCCGTCAAGCGCTTTGCGGAACATCTCGAGCAGCGAGTCCTTGCCGCCCAGCGCATAGAGCAGCGTCCAGTTGTAGAAGACCTCGATGGCGTCGTCGGGGCCGTCGTTGCCGCCCCAGCGCGGCACATGCAGCAGGTAGCCGCGGGCGTCGACGTAGTTCTCGTAGAAGCGCTCGCAGGCGGCCGAGTTGGCCTTGAGCAGCTCCTGCTCGAGCAGCGCCCAGGCCGGAGGAGTCATCGGTGAGGCGATGTGCAGGGTCACCTCGCCGGCCGCCGGGAAGGTTCCCGTCAGGGCCGCGGCCGCCGTGAGCGCAAGCAGGGCTCGCTTCATTTCGACCCCCCGGCCTCGAACAGGGCGACGATCTCGGCGCCGAGCTGGGCGGTGGGAATCGACTCGTCGATCAGCATCACCGGGATGCTCTCGCGGACCGCGTAGATGCGCTGGTGGTCCACCGTCACCAGGGCCTCTTCGAGGCGGTCCTTCACCACGGCGCCGTTTTCATAACGCACCTCGCCCTGCGCGATGCGCTCGTTGATGCGAGCCAGCGCCTCGGCCGGCACCATCTTGAGGGGCGCCTTGGTCAGCGGGCAGCAAAGGATTTCGAGCAGGTCTTCCCGTACCGGCATTGCATTACCTCTCCGGACTACCAAGAATATCGCAACCGCCGGTACTCCGATACAATGAGGCACTGAGAAAGGATTCTCGACAGGCTATGTCAGACAACACAAGCAAGGTGGTGTGGTTCCTCGCGGGCGCGGCCCTGGGGGCGGCGATCGCCATGCTGTACGCCCCCGCCGCCGGCGCCGAGACTCGGCGGAGGATCATCACAAAGACACAGGAGGGCCGGGAGTCGCTGGTCGAATCCGGCAAGGACTTGATCGAGCGCGGTCGCGAGCTCTATGAGAAGGGCCGGCAGATCGCCGACGAGGCCGCCGAGCTGTTCGAGCGGGGCCGCAAACTGGTGCATGGGTGAAGCCATGGCGGAACCGACCCTTGCTGCAAGCAATGCTCTGCTGAAGGCGCTGCCCGAGTTTCGCAACGAACCCTGGGCGGACTTTTCCGTCGAGGACAACCGCCGGGCGATGACCGAGGCGCTGGCCGCCGTGCGGGCCCAGCTCGGCCGGGAGTACGAGCTTCTGATCGCCGGCCGGCGGCGGAAGGCCGCCCGGCAGTTCATTTCGATCAACCCCTCGCGGCCGAGTGAGGTCGTGGGCGTCCACCAGCGCGCCGGCGAGGCCCTGGCCGTGGAGGCTCTCGAGGCGGCGACGGCGTTCTTCCCCGTCTGGAAGAAGGTGCCCGCCGAGGAGCGCGTCCGGATGCTGCTTCGCGCGGGCGAGCTGCTGCGCCGCCGCAAATTCGAGTTCGAGGCCTGGGAAGTCTTCGAGGCGGGCAAGACCTGGCCCGAGGCGGACGCCGACGTCTCGGAGGCGATCGATTTCTGCGAGTATTACGCCCGGCAGATGCTCCGGTTCGCCGGCCCCATCCCGGTGCCGCAGTTTCCCGGCGAGCGGGACGAGTTGCGCTACATCCCGCTCGGTGTCGGCTTGATCATTCCGCCGTGGAACTTCCCGCTGGCCATCCTGGTGGGCATGACCACGTCGGCGCTGGTCGCCGGCAACACCGTGGTGCTCAAGCCCTCCTCGGACACCCCGACCATCGGCGCGCTTTTTGTTGATGTGCTGCTCGAAGCCGGTTTTCCGCCCGAGGCAATCCAGTTCGTCACCGGTAGCGGCGCCGAGGTGGGCGACCGCCTGGTCGTTCATCCCAAGACGCGCTTCATCTCTTTCACGGGATCCAAGGAGGTGGGGCTCCGGATCAACGAACTGGCGGCCAAGCCGCAGCCGGGACAGATCTGGATCAAGCGCGTGGTGGCGGAGATGGGCGGCAAGGACGCCATCATCGTCGACTCCGAGGCCGATCTCGACGCCGCCGTCCAGGGCGTGCTGGTTTCCGCTTACGGTTTCCAGGGGCAGAAATGCTCGGCCTGCTCGCGCGCCATCGTCGACCAGACGCTTTATGAGGAGTTCCTGGAGCGGTTCCTCGCCAAGGTTCGCGCCATCACGGTTGGCCCGGCCGACGACCCGAACAACTACATGGGCCCGGTGATCAACGAGCGCGCCATGCAGTCGATCCTCGGCTACATCGAGATCGGCAAGCAGGAGGGTCGGCTGCTCGCCGGCGGGGGTCGCGCCCCGGGAGAGGGGTACTTCCTCGAGCCCACGGTGTTTGCCGATGTCTCCCCCCGCGCGCGGATCTTCCAGGAGGAGATCTTCGGGCCGGTGCTAGCGGTGACGCCGGCGCGCGATTTCGATCACGCGCTCGAGCTGGCCAACGACTCCGAGTACGGCCTCACCGGTTCAGTCTATTCGCGGAACCGCGAGAAGCTCGCCCGCGCCGCCGAAGAGTTCCACGTCGGCAACCTGTACTTCAACCGCAAGTGCACCGGAGCGATGGTGGGCTCGCACCCGTTCGGCGGCTTCAACATGTCCGGCACGGACTCGAAGGCGGGCGGCCCGGACTACCTGCTCCAGTTCCTGCAAGCCAAATCGATCGGCGAGAAGCTGGGCTGAAACGGCAACAAGAATCCGACGGAAGCACCTGACCCGAGGAGTGTCGGAAGCGCTTTCGCATCGTGACTCCGCCAGCGGAGGCGCGAGCGTTGACCGCGTCGGATGCACGAGCGGTTCGATTAGCCTCTGCAGGCTTGAGGGAGCGCCGGGAGACGAGTCATGCCGTGAGTTCCGCGGCGAGGATGAATCCGAAATTCTGGCTGACGCCGAACAGTTCATTGAAGAGCAAAAAGCTAAGAGTGACGATCTGACCCAATAAGTCGAGACCTCGACTTGTTTGGCGCGCTTTATCCAATGCCACCGAGGCACAAGCGCAAGCGATCCCAGACATGACGCTGGCCATGTCCAGGGGTCAGAGCGGCCGGTAACTGCCAGGTAGGTTGACTCGGAAAGGAAACCAAGCGGAACCGCGGCATCGGCGCTCGCCTCGGTTCGGAATTCGACAAATCTCGCGCACATCAGCGCCGCGAGACGGGAGCCATGCCGTAAAAAAGATCTGTCGAAAAAATCAGCGTAGACAATGACGCCTCAATCGTAGCTAACCGGAGTGCGAGGTGCTCATCGGGAGGGAGGTTCACGAACCACGAAAGGAGAAGTAAGAGACGGGCGATTGGACCTCGGCCGTGTTGAAAGATTCACGAAAGATGGTCGCCGCCTCAGGCAATCGTGCGAAGGAGACCGTCAGAAGATCCTCGTGCCACGCTGGCATCTCGTTGGCGCGCAGCGAGGATGATCTGACAAGACAGAAATGATCGGGATGAGGAGCAGCAGAGACGTGGGCTCGATGACGCGCAAAGGGCGCGGAGCGCCGCCCCAGGGAGCCCCCCGGCCCGCTCGCCGGAGTGCGTCAGAATGGAGGCATGGGGCTGCGTTTGGCCGTTCTGGGCCTGGCCTTGGTGGCTGCCGCGCCGGCCCAGCAGCGCCTTACCGTCAAGCAACTGGTAGAGTTCGTTCTTTCCTCGATCGAACTCGAGCATCCGGACCGCCAGGTAGCCGGGTTCCTGAAAAACGTCATTCTGAGCGAACGTCTGGACGACCGCACCATCGAGTCGCTCCAGGGTCGCGGCGCCGGGCCGAGGACGGTGGAAGCCCTACGCCGCCTGCGCGACGCCAGCCAGAGCCTGCCGCCGCCCGAGCCGGTGAAGCCCGAGCAGAAGGCGCCTGTCCGCCCGCCGCCCCCGCCCGAAGAACAGCAGCGGATCATCGAGGAGGTCCGCGAGTACGCACTCAACTATACGCGGCGGCTGCCCGACTTCATCTGCGTCCAGGTGACGCGCCGTTACGCGGATCCGAGCGGCCTCGAGTTCTGGCGGCGTCTCGACACCGTGACGGCGCGCGTCAGCTACTTTGAGCAAAAGGAAGACTACAAGGTCATTCTCCTGAACGACCGGCCGGTCGACCTGACCATGGACGACGTCGGTGGCTCGACCTCGACGGGTGAGTTCGGCACCCTGCTCAAGGAGATCTTCGAGCCGGAGACCGAAGCCAGCTTCCGCTGGCTGCGCTGGGGCCGCCTGCGTGGCCGCCTCACCCACGTCTACGAATATCGGGTTCGGAAAGACAAGTCCAAGTGGACCATCACCTGGGAGCGCAAACTGAGCACGGTGCCGGCCTACAACGGCCTCATCTATGTCGATCACGACACCTTGCAGGTGCTCCGCGTCACGCTCCAGGCGCAGGACATCCCGCCCGATTTTCCCATCCAGGAGGCGGGCACCGTGCTCGACTACGATTACGTCGACATTGCCGGGCACCAGTACCTGCTGCCGCTCAAGTTCGCCATGCGCATGCGCCAGGGCCGCCTGCTGGTTAAGAACGACGTCGAGTTCCGCATGTACCGGAAGTTCGGCGCCGAGGCGGTGATCACTTTCGAGACGCCGGAACCCTTGAGCGAGGAGGTGACCACGGAGCAGCCGCCGCAGGAGTAGGCTCAGACCTGGTCGTAGAGGATCGCGTTGAACTTCGTCAGGTTCTTCTCCATCGCTGGCCAGACCCGCTGGTGGTCGTCGGTGGCCACCCAGGCCAGGCGCTGCTCTTCGGTCTCGAAGCTGATGAGCAGCTTGTAGGTGGCCTTGGTGGGCACCTCGCCCACCACCGCGTGGCGGAGCTTCAGGAGCTTGACGTCGACAAAACCGGGCTGTTTGCGGATCACAGGAGAAAACGTCTTATGGAAGGCCG
Source organism: uncultured Bryobacteraceae bacterium (assembly GCA_938003835.1). Classification (GTDB taxonomy): domain Bacteria; phylum Acidobacteriota; class Terriglobia; order Bryobacterales; family Bryobacteraceae; genus CALKXJ01. The sequence continues at coordinate 69,662 of CALKXJ010000020.1, forward strand.
CTTCGAGGGCCTGCTCCTTCCCTGGGGCCACCTCGAGATCGCACTGAAGCTGGATGGGCTTTCCCGCTGCCCGCGCCGGCACGCCGGCTGCCAGGCCGGCCGCGGCAACCGTCTTGAGATACGCTCTGCGATTCATGCGCTTATTATGGCGCGAACTGCGCGGGTCTCTCCAGAAAGGCGGTGGCTATAATTGACACTGGGATCGCGTCCGATGAGGGGCAGCGCGCGGCGAGGAGCTTGCTTGGCGGCTTTGGCGGCGGCCGCGGCGCTCCTGCCGGGCCAGACACGCCCGATCGAGCTCGAAAAGCGGCCCGTCTTCCGCGTCGAGGTCGTCGAGAAGATCACCATCGCCATCAACTACCGCCACCGCAGCGGGCCGACCCGGATCGACTTCAAGGGGACGGTGCTGATGCCGCGCGCGGCCGGCGAAGCGCAGGTGGAGAGCAAGCGCGGCTATATCGAGATCGACGCCGAGTTCAAGAACATGAGCTCGCCGATGACATTCGGCGCCGAGTATCTCACCTTCGTCCTCTGGGCGATCACGCCGGAGGGTCGCGCCAGCAACCTGGGCGAGGTCGTGGTTCGGAACGGCAAGAGCCGCCTCAAGGTGACGACCGAGCTTCAGGCCTTCGGCCTGGTGGTGACCGCCGAGCCGTACTTTGCCGTGCGCCATCCGAGCGACCTGGTGGTGCTCGAGAACGAGGTCCGCAAGGACACCAAAGGCATCGTGGACGTCATCGACGCCAAGTACGAGCTGCTGCGCCGCGGCCAGTATCAGCCGCTGGCTAACCCGCTGATGCTGACGCTCGACCCGAAAGTGCCGGTGGAGCTTTACCAGGCGCGCAACGCCGTCCAGATCGCCCGCGCCTCCGGCGCCGACCGCTACGCCAAGGAGACGTTTCTCAAGGCGGAACGCAGCCTGCGCCAGGCCGAGGCGTATCAGGCTCGCAACGCGGGCTCGAGACCCGTCGCGATGCTGGCGCGCGAGGCGGTCCAGACCGCCGAGGACGCCCGCGAGATCGCCGTGCGCCGGCAGGAGCAGGAGCAGCTCGCGCGGGAACGCGAGGAGGCCGCCCGGCGCGAGGCGCTCGCCAAAGCCGCCGCCGAAGAAGAGGCCAAACGGCGCGCCGAGGCGGAGGCGGCGCGCAAGGCCGAAGCGGAGCGGCGGGCCAAGGCGGAAGCTCTGGCCGAGGATCGAGCTTCGGAGGCTGCCCGGCTCCAGCGTGAGCTCGCCGCCGTGCGCGAGGCTGTCCGCAAGGCCCAGGAAGAGGCCCGGCTGGCCAAGCTGAAGCTCCAGGAGCAGACCGAGCAGCTTTCGGCAGAGCGGGCTCGCTGGGAAGAGGAGCTCAAGCGTCGCGAGGCCGACGAGGCCGAGCGGCGCCGCCGCCTGGCCGAGCTCGAGCGCGCCGAGCTCCGCCTCCGCCTGGTGGATCAGATCAGCAAACACCTGCCGGCGCGCGAAACTCCAGGCGGGCTGGCGTTCCAGATCGAGGACGATCTGTTCGAGGCTGGCGGCGCCGAGCTGGCGCCTGCGGGGCGCGAGCGCTTGGCGCTCGTCACCGGAATTCTGCTCGCTCATCCGGGCCTGGCGTTTTCGGTTTCCGGCTCCGATGTCGCGGCTGAGGCGGTGCGACGCTACCTTGCCGGCCGGGGCCTGCCCGAAGCCTCGACGCCGGAGCCCGCCGCCAACGGTTCGCCGGCCGCTCTGGAGGTCTTCATTTCCGGCCCGTCCATCTCTCCGGCCCGGGAGGCAGGCGCGGGCTTCTGATCCAGGGGGCCGGCTCGCTTCCCCGTCGGCGGGCGCGGTAGCCTAAACTGACGAAGCGATGTTGCCTGCGCGATCTTCGCCATGGCTGCTGGCAGCTCTGGCGGCTGTCATATGGCTCGCGTTCTCGGCACAGTTAGGCCTCTATGAGGCCACGGTCCGCTTCAACAAACAGAATCCCGATCCTTATCGCATCAGCTTCCAGGAACCGCGCTTTCAGGATGCGGCGGCGCTGCTGCCGCTCGAAGAACCGGTCGGTTACGTCTCCAATCTCGAGCTCAACGAGGTGCGCGGCGTGGCGGCCTTTTTCGGCGCCCAGTACGCGCTGGCGCCCCGCATCCTGATTCCGTTTCCGGATGACCGCGCCGGCCGGTTCGTTCTGGGCAACTTCTCGCCCGAGGTCGAACTTGCTGACGCTACCTCGCGGCTGGCGCGTGAGCACAACCTGAAGGTGGTCCGCGCCTTCGATTCGGGCGTCGTCGTCTTCGAGAATTCGAAGCGGCCATGACGGCACTGATTTCCGTGGCGCTTGCGGTCTTGCTCGGCTGGCTGCTGGTGCGCCTCACCGGGCTTACCGATGAGCTACGCCCCCGATGGGCGGCCAGGCTCTGCTGCCTCGCCATGGGCGCCGGTGCGGGCGTCGCGGTCACCTCCGGGATCTTGTATGGGCTGCTCCGTGCGGGCCTTGCCTCGCGCGCGGGCGTGCTCGGGACGGAGCTCGCGATTCTGGCGGTACTGGCTGTCGCCCAGCGCCGTCGCCTGCGCGCTGCCGCGACCGGCCAGCCGGACCTTGCCAGGTTTCGTTTCAACGGCGTCCTGCTGGCCGGCCTGATCGCGGCTCTGGCTCTGCTCATCGCCACGCAGGTCAGCATGGTGCGCGCGGCGCCGCATGGCAACTGGGACGCCTTCGCCATCTGGAACCTCCGTGCCAAGTTCCTGCTCGCGCCGGGCGAGCTATGGAAGAACGCGGCTTCGCCGTTGCTCGAGCGGACGCACCCGGAGTATCCGTTGTTGCTCTCGGGCTTCGTGGCGCGCACGTGGCGGCTTGCCGGCGCGGTCTCACCGGCGGCGCCGCTCGCCACCGGGTATTTGTTCGCCGCCGCCGTCGTGGCGTTGCTCGTCGCCCTGTTGAGTTTGAGCCGCGGCACGGCTGCCGGCCTCCTTGCCGCTCTGGTCTTTTTCGCCTCGACCTCCTATCTCGAGCAGATCTCCTGGCAATACGCCGACATCCCGCTGAGCTTTTACTTTCTTGCGACGTTCGGCTGCCTGTTGCTCGGCGTGTTTCACACCGGCCGGCAGGCCCTGGTGGCCTATGCGCTCGCCGGATTCTTCGCCGGCTTCGCTGCGCTAACCAAAGACGAGGGATCGGCGTTCCTCGTGGTGAGCTCCGCGGTCCTGGCAGGGTGGCTCGGCCGTCGCCTCGGCGCCCGCCAGGCCTGGAGCCGGCTTCGCTGGTGGTTTGCCGGTGCGCTTCCAGGGCTGGCGCTGTTGGCCGACTTTCGCCTATTTCTGGCGCCGCCGGTGAAGCTCCTCGGCGATCAGACGCTCCCGCAGATTCTCGAGAAACTCGCGGACCCCGGCCGGTATCTGGCGCTGGGCCGGGCCTTGCTCACCGAAACAATTGCGCTCGGCGACGGCTGGAGCCACCCGCTCGTCCTGCTTGCCCTGCTGGCCGCCGTCCTACGCGTCGAATGGGATGAGCGCCTGCGCCTGCCGATTGGGTTTGCGGGGGCGACGCTGGGTGGGATGGCGCTCGTCTACATCGGGGTGTACCTGATCGCCCATTACGACCTCGACTGGCTGCTCGGCACCTCGCTCGGCCGCCTCTACACGCAGGTGTGGCCCCCCTTGCTTTTCGCCGCCTTCCTTGTGCTCGGCCGCCCGGCCGATCCCGCGCCGGCTGAGCGGGCTTCCCGTCGCGGGAAAAAAGCAAGATAATAAAGCTTGTCATGCGACTGAGCCGTCGCTCGTTTCTCGGCGCCGCGCCCGCCATCCGCCTCACCGCGCAAAGCCCGAATGAGAAATTCCTGGCGGCCGGCATGGGCTGCCGGGGCCGGGCCCGCGGGCTGCTTTACGGATTCGCCGCTCTGCCTGACGTCGAGGTCATCGCCGTCGCCGACGTCGACAGCCGCCAGTTCGCCGATGCCGTGAAAGGAATCGCCCAGCGGCAGGGGAGGGAACCGAAGACCACCGGGGATTTTCGCCGCCTGCTCGAAGACCGTGACGTCGACATCCTTGTCATCGGTACGCCCGATCACTGGCACGCGATTCCGGCGATTCTTGCCTGCCAGGCGGGCAAACACGTCTATGTGGAGAAGCCGGCCGGACACAACATCCGGGAGGGGCAGCGCATGCTGGCTGCCGCCCGGCGTTACAACCGGGTGATGCAGGTCGGCATTCAATCGCGCAGTGGCACCAGCTACGAGGCGGCCTGCGAGTACATTCGCACGGGCGCGCTGGGCAAGGTCCATTTCGCCAAGGGCTGGGAGACCACCCACCAGCCGAACATCGGCCGGCCCCCGGACGAGCCTGCGCCCGCGGGCGTCGACTACGAGATGTGGCTGGGGCCCGCCCCCAAACGGCCTTTCAACCGAAACCGCTTCCACAGCTCCTGGCGATGGTTTTTCGATTACGGCTCGGGCGATCTCGGCAACGACGGCGTCCACCGGCTGGACTACGCGCGCCGGGGGCTGGAGGCGGCTCTGGCGGCGCACGGACGGAAGCTCCCGGAATGGCCCTCGGCGGTGGTGGCCTCCGGCGGCAAGTTTTACTTCGACGACGCCCAAGAGTGGCCGGACACGCTCCTGGTGAGCTGGGAGTACCCCGGCGCGCTGCTCGTCTACGAGATGCGCATCTGGTCGCGCCCGCCGCTCCATGAGGAGCCGGAAGGCGCAGCCGTGTTTGGAGAGAACGGCTACGTCATCATCGGCAACGACGTCTGGCGCGCCTACGACGCCAAGGGCCAGCTCGTCACCTCCGGCTCGGGCGACGGCGGCGAGGACGACGTGCGCCACAAGCGCGACTTCCTGCGCGCCATCCGGGACGGCGGCCGGCCGAGTTGCGACATCGCCATCGGTCACGTCGCCAGCGCTCTGGTTCACATGGGCAACATCTCCTGGCGAACCGGCCGGAGACTGGAGTGGAACGGCGCGCGCCAGGAATTTTCCGACCCCGAAGCCAACCGACTGCTCGGCCGCAGCTACCGCGCGCCGTGGACGCTGCCCGAGGTCTGACAGGGCGACGGTGATGAACGCCCGGACCCTGCTCGGCGTAAGTTTGACTGCACTGCTCGCGCCGGCGATCGGCGCCCAGCCCAACCGCGCCAACCCGGCCGCAGTGGCTGAAGTCGCCGCCGGCAAGCGCGATGTCGCCAACGCCGCCTGGTGGGGATTCGATCCAGATGATTCGACCAGAGCCCTTCAGGCCGCCATCGACTCCGGCGCGCGCAAGGTCATCGTCCCTTACATGGGCTCGCCGTGGGTCCTCACGCCGGTCCGGTTGCGCGGAAACCAGGAACTGATTCTCGAATCCGGCGTGGTGCTTCTAGCCAGGAAAGGAGCCTTCCTCGGCCCGGGCGACAGCCTGCTCACCGCCGACGGGGTCGAGAATCTCGCCATCCGCGGTTACGGCGCCGTGCTGCGCATGCGCAAGGGCGATTACCAGCAACCGCCGTATCCCAAGGCCGAGTGGCGCATGTGCCTGGCCCTGCGCGGCGTCAGGAACGTGCTGGTGGAGGGTTTGCGGGCGGAAAGCTCCGGCGGCGACGGCTTCTATGTTTCGGGCAACTCCGTGCGTCGCTGGGCCGAGGATGTGACCCTGCGCAACTGCGTGGCCGAGGACAATCACCGGCAGGGCATCAGCGTCATCAGCGCGGTCAACCTGGTCATTGACAACTGCCGGTTCGCTTCGACCGGAGGAACGGCGCCGGAGGCGGGCATCGACATCGAGCCGGACACCGAGCAGGAGCGCGTGAGCAACATTTTGGTGCGCAACTCGATCTTCGAGAACAACCGCGGCCACAACATCCTGATCCATCTGGCGAACCTGACCCGGCGCTCGGGGCCTGTCACGATCCGTTTCGAGAACTGCCTGGCGCGGATGACGGACGCCGGCGCCGGGGGTCACGCGGGCATCGCCGTCGGCGGGCTCCGCCGGGGCGGGCCGGAGGGTCTGATCGAGTTCGCTGGCTGCGTCACCGAGCAGACGGGCCGCGATTCGGTCCGGATCTACGACAAGTCGGCTGAGGCGGCGAAGCTGAGGTTCGCCAACTGTCACTTCCACTCGCCCTGGCGCGCGGCGGCACTCGACTTCGCCGGCCCGCGCGTGCCGATCCTGCTTCTGGTGCGCCGGGCGCCGCAGGTGGCCTCCTTCGGCAACATCGAGTTCGAAGACTGCCACGTCTATGACGCCGTCGATCGGCCCGTGGTGCAGTTCGATTCCGAAGACCCCGTGGATCTCGAGGCAGTGCGCGGCACGCTTTACGCCGTGGGGCGCCAGAAGGCCAGAGCGCGCCTGGCCGGCGCCGGTCGCGACGTCACCTTGCGCGTCGTCGCCGTGCCTGCCGGCTCCGGGGCGCCCTGAAACAGCCCCCGCGCCGGTACAATCATCACAGGCAGCCGCCTGATGCGGCTGCCCGGGAGGCGCCGATGGATCGACGTTGTTTTCTTGCCTCGGCGGTGAGCGCCCTAGGTTACGCCGCCCCGCCGCGCCGCCGGTACCGCGCCGCCGTGATCGGCCATACCGGCCACGGCAACTACGGGCACGGGCTGGATGTTGTCTGGCGGGCCTTCGACTTTGTCGACGTGGTCGCGGTGGCCGACGCTGATCCGGAGGGCCTGGCGCGAGCTCAACAGCGCACGGGCGCTCGCCGCGCATACCGCGACTACCACGAAATGCTCGACAAGGAGAAGCCGGACCTGGTCAGCATTGGCCCCCGCTGGCTCGATCAGCGCGTCGAAATGGTCGAAGCCGCCTGTGAGGTCGGTTCGCACATTTACATGGAGAAACCGTTCGCCCAGGATCTCGAAGATGCCGACCGGATGGTCGCGGCGGTGCGCCGCCGCGGCGTCAAGCTCCAGATCGCCCATCAGATGCGCGGCTCGCCGTTTCTTGCGCGGGTGCGGGAGCTCATCGACGGGGGCGCCATCGGCAGCCTCCAGGAGCTCCGCGCGCGCGGCAAGGAAGATCACCGGGCCGGAGGCGAGGATCTGATGGTGCTCGGCTCCCACCTTGGCGACATCCTGCGCATCTTTCTCGGCGATCCGGAATGGGTCTTCGCTCACGTCACGCAGGACGGCGAGGAGCTCGCGCCGGCTCACACGCGCCGGCCCACCGAGCCGGTCGGTCCGGTGGCGGGCAACCAGATCGCCGCGATGTTCGCCTTCGCCGGCGGCCGGCACGGTTATCTGGCCTCCAAGGCTTGCGAGGAGACTCACCCGCTGCGGTTCGGCACCTTCCTCTACGGCAGCCGCGGCGTCATCTTTCTTCCGAACGCTATCTATCCCGAAGGGCAGCCCTACCTGCTGCGATCGGCCGCCTGGTTCCCCGACGAGCTGCACCGCTGGGAGAAGATCGAGCCCAAGGTCGATCTGAGCAGCGTCCGCGAGGATTCGGCCCTGCTGGCCAACGCCTTCATGGTCCGCGATCTCATCGACGCCATCGAGCGCGACCGCAAGCCGCTGTGCAGCGAGGAGGACGGCCGCTGGACCATCGAGATGATCCTGGGGGTGTACCAGTCGCAGAAGGCCGGCCGGCCCGTCCGCTTCCCGCTAGCACAGCGGCGGCATCCTCTGGCGGCGTGACGGTCTCTTTTCGTGTGAGCGATGCGCCGTGCCGTGCTCGTCCTGGTCGTCTCCGGCGCGATGGCCGTCTTTGCCGGCATCGTTGTGGCGCTTCTCGATGTTCTGCCCGTCCCGCACAGTCGCACCGATTACTTGGTGATCGGCTCCCTCGCCACCCTGGCGGCGCTCGGCATGCTGTTTATCGGCTGGATCGCCTGGCGGGCCGGCCGCGGCGAGCTGTTCTGGCGCAGGAGGCGCAAATGAGGGGCCCGGCTCACTCGAGGAGGCGAACCTCGACCTCCGGGTAGAGGCGCTCCGCCTCCTCCAGGCTGGCCAGATTCAGCCCTGGCAGCGCCGCCGACGCCGTTCCGGCCGCCACTCCCCAGCGCACCGCGTCGAGGAAATCCTCTGACCGGCGCATGGCCCAGACGAAGGCCGCGTTGAGCGCATCGCCCGCTCCGATGGGGCAGACGGCCTCAATGCGCGGCGGGATCACTTCGGCTATGGTCGTTCCGTGCGCCAGCATCGCACCGCGGCTGCCGAGCGAAAGGATCACGGACTCGGCGCCCATCTCACGAATGCGTTCGAGCGCCTCTCTGAGGTGGCTCCGGGTCACCAGGGCCCGGTTGAGCAGCCACTCAGCCTCCTGCTGGTTGGGCGCCACCACGGTGGGGCGCGCTTCGAGGCCCTCCTCGAGGGGAGCGCCGTCGGTGTCGAGCAGCGTCTTGACGCCGCGCTCGCGGGCCTTGCGGACCAGGCATCGGTAAAATCCGGCCGGAACGCCCGGCGGAACGCTGCCGCACAGCAGCAGCCAGTCGGCGCCGTCCAACCGGCGGTCGACCGCTTCCTCGAGAGCCGCCACCTCTTCCGGCTCGAGCTTTGGGCCCCGCTCATCGAGCTTGACGGTGAGCCCATGACGGTCGGTGATGGAATAGTTGGTCCGGATCTCCCCCCGAATCCGCACCAGCTCGAAAGGGAAGCCCTCCCGGGCCAGCATCTGCTCGAAGCGGGCGCCTGCCTCCCCGCCGCAGATGGCGACGGCGAAGGTCGGCACGCCAAAGCTTTTCAGGACGCTCGAGGTCTTGATGCCGCGGCCACCCGGCGCGGTGGAGCGGGCGAGCATGTACGCGCGAGAATCAAAAGCGAGATGATCGGCCGTGAAGTTGAGATCAATCGCCGGATTGGCCGTCAGCGTAAGGATCAAACGCCTATTCTATCCGAGACCGGGTGTTAAGCTGAGAAGTTGAGACGGCACCCGCTCCTGGTTCCCTATCTCGCGCTGATCTCTGTTTGTTTCTTCTGGGGAACGACGTACGCAGGCATTCGCATGGCGCTCGAGTCGTTCCCCCCGTTTCTGCTGGTCGGCACTCGCTTCACCATCTCCGGCACGCTGTTGCTCGGCAGCGCGCTTCTGGCCGGGGTGAAGCTGCCCTCTTGGCGGGACGCGGCCTGGGCGGCGCTGTTCGGCATGGTGATCCTCGGCGTGGGCAACACCTGCCTCACGATCGCGGAAACCTGGATCCCGAGCAGCCTCGCGGCGTTGCTGGTGACCACCTCGCCCTTCTGGCTGACCGGCTTGGAGGCCCTGATGCCCGGCGGCGAGCGTCTCGGCAGGCTCACGCTCGCGGGAATGCTGGTCGGTCTGGCGGGCGTGGCGCTGCTGGTCGGGCCGGACTGGCAAGCGGGTCTCAAGGCCAACCTGGTCAAGGGCTTCCTCGTCCTTCAGCTCGGCTGCTTCTCCTGGTCGCTCGGCTCTGTGCTCCAGCGCCGGAGGATTGCGCACCTGAACGCCGTGCTCAACGGCGCCATCCAGCAGCTCGCGGCGGGGTTAGGCTTCCTTCTGATCGCCGCGCTGGCGCCCGGCCGGCCGGTGGCCTTAAGCGGGCGCGGCGTCGGGGCCGTCCTCTACCTGGTGGTGTTCGGGTCCATCGTCGGCTACACTTCTTACATCTATGCGTTAAAGCATCTGCCCGTGGCTCTCGTGGCCGTCCACAACTACGTCAACCCGGTGGTGGCCGCCGTGCTCGGCTGGCTCATCTACCGCGAGCCGTTCGGCTCGCGCGAGATGGTGGCGATGGCGATCATCTTCCTGGGGGTGTTTCTCGTCTCCCGTACCTCTGCGCCACGGGAGAGCTCGCCCGAGGCCGACGCGACCCTGGTGCTGGCCGTCGCCGGCCGGGCTCCGGCAATCAATCCCGTTCGAGAACCTTGGCGCCCATCGCGCCGCCCAGCGTCGGAAGGAGAGTAAGCAGCAAGAACATCATCACCAGAGAGACCAAGATCAAGGAAGCCAGGCCGGCCGGCCGCTCCAGCATCTCCAAGATCTGCTCGACGTCGAGGTTTGCCGGGGCACCTTGAGCGGTGAGCCGGTCGCGGTAGAACTCGGCCAGGCTGCTGCGCCGGGAGATCGCCAGCACCGTGGCTGTGAACAGGATGGTGGTGATGGCGAATGAGAACAGGCCGGCCATCCACCCCATGCGCGCCCCTTGGCGCGCGGTCAACTGCTGGCCGGTGCGCCGCTGATAAAGGTAAACGGCCAGGAAGCCTGAGGCCGTCAGCCAGCCCAGCATCCAGATCAGGTTGAGGTACATGGGCATGGGCAGCGAGATGATCACCGACGTGGCCAGGGCCACCAGGAACCCGGTCCGGACGGCCGTGCGGTTGTGGAAGTTGATTTCGGGCGGCGGCGCGGCGAGTGGCGCGAGCCTCGGCGCGCTGGCTTCAACAGGGTCTTCGGGGGGCGTCCACTCGAATAGCGGCCGGCCGCACTTGTGGCAGAAACGGGCTTCCGGGACGAGCTTAGCCCCGCAGGTGCAATACTCCTGCACACATTCAGTTTGCCGCAAACGCAAGCAGCGAGCAAGGAGGCGCACTCAGCCGAGGGGACCGAAACGGCGCTCGAAAAGTATCCGGGAATTGCGCGCCAGCAGAACCCAGAGGCCGTAGATCCCCAAGGCCGTACCCAGGGGAACGTTCAACAGGTCGATCGCACTGAGCACGATGGTGAGGATTCTCGCCCACGGACGGTACTTCAGCAATCCTGCCCCGGCGATGATCGACGGCAGCGAAACGATAAGAATGGCGAAGAACAGGGCTCCGCCAATGGCGGCGAGCACCGGAACGGCGATCCAGGCTTCCGCCTCGCGCGCCGCCTCGGTCGCAGCCAGCAGTCCGGCGAGCCCTCCGAAGGCCAGCAGCGCCGCCGCGGCGATCAGGATGCCCAGACAACCCGCGACGATCCGCAGGATGGCCAAGATCCGTACATGCGATTCCACGAATGCCTCCGGTTGTTTGCCCTAATCAGTATACGGACGGCCGGGCCGGTCGTTCCCGGAATCCTGTTACCTGGCCAGGCGGAAGCGCATCTACCCAGGTGACTATGCTGTTCGAGGTTGCTTCGACCAAATCGCTCGATGAGATCGGCCGCGGCCTGGAGGAGGCTGCCGCTCGTCATAAGTTCGGCATCATCGCCACGCACGACCTCAAGGAGACCATGAAGAACAAAGGGGTCGACTTTGCGGGCGAATGCCGGATTTACGAAGTTTGTAACCCGCACCAGGCCAAGAAGGTGCTGGAGACCGACGGGTCGATCTCGACCGCGCTGCCCTGCCGCATCTCGGTCTACCGCGCCGGCGAGCACTACCGCATCGCCACGCTGCTGCCGACAGCGTTGATGGGGATGTTTGGCAAGCCCGAGCTCGAGCCGGTGGCGCGAGAAGTCGAGGCGGTGATCAAGGCGATGATCGAGGAGGCCGCCTGAGGGTCGGCACCTCTCCGGCTCTTGCTTCATCCCTATCGGTTTCATGGGCCCGGGCTTTCTGTGCTGAATTTCGCGGCAGAGGCCTGCACAGGAATCCGTCACTCGGCGGCGTTCATTACGCTCCCATTTCCATTGGATTTAAACAGGAAAACCTTCGAATTTGCTCTTGACATCGGCCGCTGAGCCGGGCATGATAATGGCAGGCTCCTAAGCCAGTCGACTCGAGACGTTCAGACGTGGGGAGGTGCCCATGCAGGCAGGACCGTACGGAAACCTGCCCGAGGTTCCCCCGGCAGACCGAACCGTCTGTGTCTTGGCCGTCAGCCCCTACGAAGAGGATCATGCCTGCCTACGCATGATCTTCAGCCATTCGAATTGGAGGATTTTCCGGGCTCGGGACTGCCGCGAGGCGATTCAGTTCGCCTCGGAGAATCGCGTCGCGGTGGTGATTTCCGAACGGGACCTTCCCGATGGCAACTGGAAACGGCTCCTCGAGCTGCTCTCTGCGTTGCCCGCACCCCCGCTATTGATAGTCACCGCAAGAGATGCTGACGATTCTCTCTGGGCGGAGGTGCTGAACCTCGGCGCATATGATGTTTTGTCGAAGCCCTTGGACCGCGCCGAGGTCACCCGGATCATTAGTTTGGCTTGGCTACATTGGAAGGAGGAGCTGGACCGCGCTCGCCGGCGCCCGATGACTCGCGCGGTATCCGGCGAAGCGGCTAGCCTGACGGCAACGGCCTAGCACGGGACGGCCGGGCCGGGCCCTCGCGGCACAAGCGGTGTCTCTGGGGTAGGCTATCCGGCAGCCTGGAAGCGAGGCTGCCGGGGAGAGGGAGCCTGTGTCGCTAGCGCCGCGGCTTCACCCGCTCTGACGCCGCGTCCAGACAGGTTCCAGACTCGGCGCCGACACGGCGACTTCGACTGGGCGGCTGACGGGCTGCCCGGAAAACCAAGGCAACAGCTCTTCGTCCGAGGCGCGGCGGCGTTGCATGAGATTTCGGCGCTTGGCCAGCGCCCGGGGTAAGGCTTGCGCCAGACGCCAGAATCCGGCGAGCGAGTAAGGCTCAAGGAAGAGGCAGCCGGCCACCACCAGCAGGTCCCTGGCCGTTGCCTGCGGCCAATGTCGCCGGTAGAGCCCCCAGGTGACGTTCTTGACGCGCATCAGGAAACGGTTCTTCACCGAGTGCATTCGCAACCGCGCCGGAACGCTCCGCCGGCGATCCGGAGCCAGGCGGCGTACATGATAGGCCACAGCTTCGGGCACGTAGAGGCACCTCCAGCCGAGTAACTGCGCTCGCCAGGCCACGTCGGCATCCTCGCGATAGGTGAAGAAATCTGGATCGAAGAATCCGTCAGTGAACGCCACGTCGCGAATCATGTCCCGCCGATATAGCGCCGCTGCCGCGCAGGCGCCGAAGACATACTCCGGCCGGTCATAGCGACCGTCGTCGGGCTCGTTCCAGCCGCGGTCGAAGTGGCGGAACTCGGGCGTGAAGTAAATCCCTGTGGAATCGATCCGCTCCACGCCTGGCGTTTCAGTCTCCGGCAGCCAGCGGCGGAGCTTGCCGCACACCGTGCCCACGCGGGAATCCCAGCGCCCCGCCTCGACCAGGCGGTCGATAAAGTGCGGCTCAAGTCGCACGTCCGGGTTCAAGGTCAGCACCCATTCGCCGCGGCTGGCCGCAATCGCTTGATTCTGCCCGGCCGCGAATCCGGTATTACGCTCGTTATAGAAGATTCGCGCCAGGCGCTCGTAGCGCCGCAGCCGCTGGCGCGTGGCGTCGGTCGAGGCGTTGTCGACGACAACCACTTCGAGCGGCACGCGTTGCCCGGAGAAGACCGACTCGAGACACGAGTCCACGAAGCCGGCGCTGTTGTGAGTGACAATGGTGACGCTGACCGGCGGGGCGCCTGCTGCTGCGCTTCTCGTCGGGTTCACTCTCAATAGACCTTCGGCCCGAGCCTTTCCACTACAGCCGCACTCTTCGAGGCAGCCGGCCTATTCCTCGTAGCGGATTTCGAGCCTGCGGGCCCGGAACGCGGCGCAGGCAAGCAAGGCCGCGGAGAAAAGCAGCACACCGAGCACCGCCTTCCAGGCGGGCATGGGGGCGAGGTCGGCGGCGAGCACCGCCAGCGGTCCCGTCTCCGGCAGCTTCACCGGGACGAGGGTTTTCAGGTAGTAGACCACGCTGAGCTTCTGAAGCGGCGGCGGCAGAAAGGCGTTGATGCTTTCTGAAACCAGCAACACCGCCGCAGGCAACATCGGGTTGGCGAAGATCTGGCCGACGACGAGGAAGAGGGCGCCGTAGCCGAGCGAGGCAAGCGCGGTCACTACCAGGTACCAGCCGAGGTGGGCCAGTCCCTCGCCCTCAAGAAGAAACTCCTCGAACCGCGGGCCGAAGTGCGCCATCAGGCTCAAGTAGGAGGCGGCCACGCTCCCGAGAAACAGCGGGACGAGGGCGCTCAGGCCGGCCAGGAACTTGGCGCAGACCAGCACCTCGCGCCGCAGGGGCGCGAGCAGGTAATAGTGGAGCGTTCTGTCGAGCGCATCGCCGCGAAAAAGATTGGCGAAGACGACGGCGCATCCGAGGTAGATGCTGAAGCGCAGATAGGCGAGCTGAAACAATCCGGCGAACGTGCGGCTGTCACCGGTCACGGTGTGGATCCAGTCGCCGCGACGCCACATCGCTAACGAGTGGCCGGCGGCTAACATGACGGGCAGCGCCGCCAGCAAGAGGATCCAGCCGGTTCGCTTTCCGGCAAAACCTTTCTTCCATTCCAGGGCGACGACGGCGCGGACCTGCCTCGCCCACGCCGGCCAGGCAGAGCTGCTCATGAAAAATCCCCTCCTGCGCCCACCAAGTACTGATACAGCGACTCGACATCCGCATCGACCGGGGCGACGGTTTCGATATCAGCGCCCAGCTCGACGGCGAGGCGGTTCAGGGTGAGGAGCATCTGCTCGGCGCTGCGCGTCCCGACCACCGCAGTGTCGCCTGAAGCCCCCAGCCGAACTTCGTCGGCGGCCCCGGCTTCCATCAGGTGCGCCGCAAGCTGCCGCGCCGCCGAAGCGCGGATGAGAAAGCGCGCCGGCTGGTCCTTGACCTCTTCTCTCACTTCGCCGATGCGCCCCTCGGCGACGATGTAGCCGCCGTCGAGCAGCACGATCGCATCGGAGATGCGGTCGAGCTCATGCAGGATGTGGCTCGAGACGATCACATACCGGCCTTGAGAGGCCAGCTCCTTCAACAGCGCCAGCGTCTGGGCGCGCGCGATCGGATCCAGCCCGTTCAACGGCTCGTCCAGTACGAGGACTACCGGCTCGTGGGCGAGCGCCTGCGCCAGCTTCAAGCGCTGCCGCATGCCTTTGCTGTAGGCGGCGATCCTGCGCCCGGCCGCCTCCTCGAGGCCCACGCGGCGGAGCGCTTCCCAGGCCGCCCGCTTGGCTTCGGCGCGCGCCGCTCCGTGCAAGCGCATGCAATGGTAGAGAAAATCGTAGCCGGTCAATCCCCGCGGAAAGGCGTCGTACTGCGTGGCGTAACCGGTGCGGCGGAAGAGCTGCTCCGGGTGCTCCGGCGAGATGCCCAACACGCTCACCTGACCCCGGCTCGGGCGCACGAGCCCCGTCATGAGGTTCATCAGCGTGGTCTTGCCGGAACCGTTCGGTCCGACCAGGCTGGTGACGCCGGGTCCGATGGCGAGCGTGACATGATTGACGCCGAGCACCTCGCCGTAAAACTTGGATACGTCCTCGAAGAGGATGCCTCCGCTCACCGGACTGCCTCCACTGCCCGGAGCTTCCTGTTGAGCAGGGCCAGAGAAAGCAGGCACACGGCGATCAACATGCCCCAGACCGCCCACTCCGGCGTCTGGCCGCCACGCGCCTGCACCCGGAAGAAGACGGCGCCCGCGCCGGGTTCGGCGGGCCTTCCGAACAGGCGCACCCAAACGGTGCCGATCAGATGGCTGAGGTTCAGAAGTTGTCCCCAGTGGGTCCGCAACAGCTCGTTGGAGGCGTTGCCGAGAGCGCCTCCGAGGAAGAAAACGAGGAAAAGCACGGCGCCGGCCAGCGGCTTCCATCGGACCCAGGCCGAGATCGCCAGCACGATCAGCGAGAGGACGACAATCCAGACCCATGAGCCGGCAAGGAGCGCGAAGGCGATCCGCCCGTACCGAGCGGCCCAGGCGGCGCCTTCGAGGCTCCACTGAAGGGCAAACAGCAGCAGGCCGGGCACCCAGGTGATCAGGGAGATGAGTACTGCCAGCACGGCCATCTTGCCCAGCACATACCCTCGGCGCGTGAGCGGCCGGGTGAGATAGAGCGGTAGGGCGCCGTGCGCCAGATCGGCCGCCACCAGCCCCGGGCCGGCAATCGCGACCACGAAGAAACTCAGCATGCTCTGAAAGCCGAGAAAGAACAGGAAGAAACCTTCGTCGATGGGCACCCACCGGCCGGCGTCGAGCTGGAGCGCTTTGAGCGCCGCGACGTTGTAGCGCAGATAGATGACGAGGGCGCAAAGGATGGGGCACAACAGGGTTCCGAGCAAGAAAAGACTGAAGAAGCGCCTGGCGCGCAACTCCTCGAAGGCGTAGCGCGCTGGGACGAGAAAGCGCGACCATTCCGGCGTCAGCGGGCCGGCGTAGCAGGCGTAGGTCTTCTTATGAATCGCCATCGGGCGTCTCCATGGCGCGGAAGAACAGCTCCTCGAGCGAATCCCGCTTGTAGCTCACGCGGACCAGTTGTACGTTGTGCCGCGCGGCCGCTTCATACAGGGGACGCGTGCCCAACCCGTCCGGCAGCGTGAGCCGGCCCCTGCCGTTCGGCATCCAGGAGACCTCGAGTGCGAAGCGCCGGAGCTCCTCGAAGAAGGCCGGCACGGCGCCGCGCGCCTCGAGCTCGACCCATCGGCGGTGGGTGCGCCGCTCCTCGTCGAGGTCGCAGAAGGCGGCGATGCGCCCCTCCTTGAGGATGAGCACCTGGTCGCAGGTCTCCTCCACGTCCCGCAGCAGGTGCGAGGAGATGAGCAGCCGGGCCTGGCCGCTCGCCCGGATCTGGCGGATGAGCTTGATCATGCGCTCCCGCGCAGGCGGATCAAGACCGTTGGTAGGCTCGTCCAGCACCAGGAGGCGCGGCCCGTGGGCGATGGCCTGCGCGAGCTTCACCATCTGCTTCATGCCCGTCGAGTAGGTCCCGAGCCGGCGATAGCGCGCCTCGCCCAGACCGACGTAAAACAGCGCCTCATGGGCGCGTTCCATGGCCGCCTCCGGCGGCAGTCCCGCCAGCTCGGCCATCAAGCGCACGAATCCGACGCCGGTCATCGAGGCGATGTAGGCATCGTTTTCGGGCATGTACCCGGTGGCGGCCTTGAGCTGCCGGCTCTGACGCCGGATGTCGAAACCGCCGAAGCGCGCCGTGCCGGCTGAAGGCGCCACGAGACCGAGCAGCGTATGGATCAAAGTCGTCTTGCCCGCGCCGTTCGGCCCCAGCAGCCCGATCGCCTGCCCGGAGAACGACCCGCTCAGGCCCTGTAGAATCCTGCGGTAGCCGAAGCGAACCTCCAGGCCGTCGAGCTCGATGAGCGGCCCCATCACTTATAGAGGATACGCCGCCAAGTTGCCCCGGAGTTCTTCCCAAAGCGTGCATGCCCGCCTATAATATGGCCATGCTGAGGTTACTCGTTGCGCTGTTGGCTCTCCTGAGTGAGGCTGTCGGCCAGCAGGCCTCCCTGCTCATCCTTCACAAGGGGGCCAGCTCGCTCGGCTTTTACACCCACGAGGGAGCCCACTTGACCTCGGTCCCCGTCGGCTTGCATCCGCACGAGATGGTGCGCTCGCTCGACGGCCGCTATGTTTACACCACCGACAACGGCACCATGCGCATTGAGCAGGCCGGCGAGGGCGGCAACACCGTCTCGATCGTCGACCTGGAGGCCAGAAGCAGGCTCGGGGAGATCTCTCTTGGCCACTACCGGCGCCCGCACGGCATCGACCTGGATCCCAAGACGGGCCTCCTCTACGTCAGCACGGAACTTCCCGACCGGTTGCTGGTGGTGGACCCAAATAGCCGCAAGGTCGTCCGAACCTATGAGACCAAGGGCAAGACGGCCCACATGGTGAAGCTCGGCCCCGGCGCGCGGTGGGCCTATGTGAGTCACAGCAATTCGTCGAATGTGGCCGCCATTGAGCTGGCCACCGGCGAGGTAAAGCTCATCGCCACGGGCGCCCGTCCCGAAGGAAGCGCGCTGTCTCCCGACGGCCGCTTCCTCTATGTCGTCAACCGGGAGGCGGCGCAAATCACCGTGATCGACACCGCCACGCAATCCGCCGCCGGCGTGATCCCGACTGGCAAAGGCCCGGTGCGCGTCCAGGTGGCCCCGGACGGCACCATCGTCTACGCGCTGATGCACGAAAAGGCCGTCGGCTTTGCCGACCCGGCGGCCCGGCGTCAGCTCGCCGCCGTGGCCTTGGGCGGCGAGCCGGTCTCGCTGGCGCTCGCCCCGGATGGCTCGCTCGCCTTCGCCGCAGCGCAGGATCTCGATACCGTTTATGCGGTGTCGGTGAAGGAGCGCCGCGTGGTCCGGGAAATCCGGACCGCGCCCCAGAGCTTTCCGGACGCCATCCTCGTGCTCCGCTGAGCCCCGCCAGTTTCAGCGCCGCTCGGTCACGCTCACCGGAGCGGCCAGTTGGAAGCGAAGCACCGACTCGGCGGGAATCTCCGCCGGATCGCCGCGTGTCGCTAGCGTTCCGGCCACTCCCGCGCCCGCGCCCACGCCGGCGCCGATGGCTGCGCCTTTGCCGCCGCCGGCGATGCCGCCGATGGCAGCGCCAATGCCGCTGGCGATGCCGGTCTTGACGGCGTCTTTCTTCACGGAGCCCTTGGCCTCGACCCGATAGCGGCTGGTCTCGATCTCCACGCGCTGCCCGTCGGCGGTCGTCAGGCTCTCCAGCGTCACCACCAACGAGGCCACGCCCTTCACCCGACCGCCCGGGTCGGACTCGACAACCCGGCCCTCCACGGTCGCCCCTTTCGGCGCAATCACCCACGTACCGCTCACCAGGGGCTCCTCGAGCGTGGCCAGGAAGCGCTCACCGGTCTTCACCAGTTTGGTGGATAACGTATTCGTGGTGCGCACCGCGATCGGCGTGCCCGCCTCGAGCCGGGCCTGCTTTGGCGGGGGCGGGGCCGGAGCGGGAATCGCCGCGCGAGGCGTCTCGGGGGCTGCCGCAGGAGGCGTCGCCGGAGCTGCGGTGCCTCCCTGCGGTCCGCTCGCAGCACGGCGCGGCGGAGCCTGAGCCGGAGGCGTCGCTGGTGCTGCGGCCGGCGCGGGCGCCTGGGGCTCGCTCGGAGCTAGTGCGGAGGTCTGGGGTGGGGTCTGCTCGGCCGGCGCTTCAGCCTGCCGGGTTGCCTCGCGCTGGCACGAGGCCGGCAACAAGGCCGTGAGTAGAACTGCGAGAATCCACAACCGGGCGTCTCCATCAAACGAGCTGCGCATAACTCGATCTTACGCCAGCCCGAGCTCCTCGATGGCTTCGCCGGCCCCGCGCAGATTCGCCAGGCGCATCTCCGAGTATTTCCGCGACAGCAACACCCCATGGGCTCCGGCGCCGAGCGCCGCGCGCACTGCCGCCTTGGTCCCCTCAGGAGTGCATTGGCTGTGGCCGGCTTCGGTAGGAATGTCGATGTCGATGCCGGACCAGATCTTCAGACGTGTACCCGAGGCCGCCGCCAGCGCCCGCCGCGTTTCCCGCGCGACGTAATCGGCCGAGAAACCGGTGAAGGGGATCGACGGGAGATCTTTTTCGCGATAGTTCATCACGCGGTAGTGGAAATCGAGCGTCTCCTGCGGTGCGAAATCTCCGAAGACGTTGCCGGTGACGCGCCGGATATAGCTTGCCATACGCTCTCCTGCCGCGTTGTGATACATGACGACCTTCAGGAAATCGGAGCAGCGGCTGAGTTCGCGCACGTCCTGCTGGGCGCGGTAGAGGGGGCTGAAGGAGTTGTTGTGCCAGATGTGCCAGCCCACCGCCGCCTCAGGCCGGATCGATTTCACCTTGCGGTAGATCGCCAGATAGGTCTCGCGCAGGCTGTCGTGCCAGAACTGTTCCCAGGCCAGCAGCTCGGGATAGCGCATCAGCAGGCGCAGGAAGCTGACGAAGCGGCCGTCGGTGGGACGCTCCCCGGCATGCCATTCGTTCACCATCTCCTCTAGGCGCAGATACCCTTCGCGCACGCCTCGGAAGTCGAAACGGCCCTGCCGTCGGGCCTTGGTTTCGCAGTACGGGCAGAAGCAGCCCACGCGTCCGGCATCGTTCGGGGCGCCGCCGTGACTGGCGCTCAGGGCGTTGCCCAGGGCGCCTTGCCGCTCCGAGCCCCACATGATGCCGTCGATCTCGTAAGAGCGCGTGTAATCCTCGACGAGACCGAGCAGGAAGTTGCGGTGGTAGGGGTTGTTCAGGCAGAGCCTGGCGCCGCGCCGCCCGTGCAGGTCGATCTCGCGCAGTTGGTCGATGCCCGGAATGTCGTCGCGCCAGACGTCCTCGGCCCACAGGATCACCTGCATGCGGCGCTTCCGCGCCTCGGGCAGCACCGCGGCCACAAGATCCAGATCGCCATGGTCCGGGGCGCGCGTCTCCTCGGGCCGGATGCCTGTGTCCCGGTAGTACTCCGGGTGGACGGTGGCGTAGTTGCCGCCGTGGAAATCGAGATCGTACTCCTGCTTGCCGTGGTCCGGCAGCGGCTGGCCGGGCACCTGCCGCCCGGCGATGCCCCTCCCATAGGTGAAGACGGCCAGAAACAGGGTGTTGATGTGCGCGGTCCGCTCGAAGATGTCCAGCACCCGATCGACGCCCTCGTCGACAAAGGAGACGGCTCCTACCTGAATGCCGATCATCTTGCCGGTCTCGAAAGGTACCTGCGCTGCCAGCGCCGGGATTGCCAGAAATTCGCGCCTTTGCATGGCTTCAAAATCCTGGCACCAATTTTCCGCCCGCCGGACGCCCTGTGTCCAGCGAGGCGGGCGGCCTGATATATTCGGTTCGACGCGCCATGAAGAGGAGAACCTTCCTGCAATCGATGGCGGCGGCGTTGCCCGTGCCGCTCGCGGCTCACGGGTCGACCGCCGAAGCCGTGGTTCGCGTCCGGCCGGGCGAGCCCGGTCCGGAGATCAGCCCGCACATCTACGGCCAGTTCATCGAGCATCTGGGAGGCGTCATCGAGGACGGCATCTGGGTCGGGCCCGGCTCGAAGATTCCCAATGTGGCCGGCCTGCGCCGCCAGTTCGTCGACGACATGAAGCGGATCGCGACGCCGAACTTCCGCTGGCCGGGCGGATGTTTCGCCGACGCCTACCACTGGCGGGATGGCATCGGGCCGCGCGAGCGCCGGCCGAGGACCTACAACTTCTGGCAGCCGGCGGTGCCCAAGGGCGTCGACGTCACCGAAACCAACCAGTTCGGCACGCACGAATTCATCCGGCTGTGCCGGCTCACCGGCGCCGAGCCCTATATTGCCGCCAACGTCGGCTCAGGCACCCCGGCCGAGTTCGCCGACTGGGTGCTCTATTGCAACGCCCCGGCGAACACGGTGAGCCTGGCGCGCGAGCGGGCCTCCAACGGAGATCCTGAGCCCTTCCGGGTGCGCTACTGGGGCGTGGGCAACGAAAGCTGGGGCTGCGGCGGCAACATGAAGCCGCAGGAGTACGCCACCGAATATCGCAAGTTCGCCACGCAGTACCCCCGGGCCTATCAGGAGCCTTTCTTCATCGCGGTCGGACCGAGCGGCGGCCGGCCGGACGGGCATCTGGAGTGGACGCGCGGCTTCTTCGAGGCGATGGCCGGGCACAGCGCCGCGATCTGGCCGCACGGCTGGGGGCTGCACTACTACACGCGCGCCCGCCGCTCGGCGAAGGCGGATCGCCGTTCGGCCGAACGCTTCTACGACACGCTGGTGACCGGCGCCCGCATCGAGTGGCTGCTCGAAGAGCACTGGAAGATCATGGGTGAGTTCGACCCGCAGCGGCGCACCCGTTTCGTCGTGGACGAATGGGGCGTCTGGCAGCCGCCGGGCACCGAGATCGGCCCGCGCTATCTGTTCAGCCAGGAGGCCAATCTCTGCGACGCGCTCCATGCCGCGCTCACTCTCGATGTCTTCAACCGGCACGCCGACAAGGTCGCCATGGCGCAGATCGCGCAGACGATCAACTGCATCCACTCGCTGTTTCTGGCCTCGGGCTCGCGTTTCGTGCGCACGCCGACCTACTACGTCTTCGAGCTCTACCAGCCGCACATGGGCGCCCGGCGGGTGCCGATCGAGGTTCGCGCCGCCGACCTGAAGGTCCCGGTGGGTGATGGCGCCGAGCCCCTGTTCGGGCTGGCCGGCTCGGCCTCCCGAAAGGACCGGCAGCTTACGCTGACGCTGGTCAATCCCTCGCTCGAGGTGGAGGTAGCGGCCGCGGTCGAGCTTGACGGCGCGCAGCCGGTCGAGGCGCGCGCCCGAGTGCTGACTCACGAGGATCCGCATGCGGCCAACAGCTTCGACGCCGGTGAGCCGATCAGGCCCGCGCCGCTCGACGCGGCGGTGCAAGGAGGCCGCATTCGGGTGCGGATTCCGAAACACGCCGTTGCGGCGCTCGAGATCCGGCTCGCCTAAACTGAAAGCATGCGGTGGGTTTTGGCGCTTGGGGCGGTGCTGGCCGGCGTGGCGGTCCCCCAGCAGACGGCTGAAACGCGGCATCTGAAGCTCCGCTGGTCCGCCGATGCCGCGACCCTGCGGCCGGGCGGCGCGGTCCGGCTGGCTGTCGAGGTCGAGCTCAAGCCGCGCATGCACGTCTATGCCCCGGAGGTCGAAGGCAGCTACATCCCTGTCTCCTGGAAGCTCAACGACTCACCACAGTGGCGAGCCGGTGAGGTCGACTGGCCGCCGGCGCGGAAGCTCTATCTGGCCGCCATCGATGAGACAGTGCCGGTCTATGAAGGCCGCTTCCGTCTGGAGCGCCGATTGGAATTCTCACCGGCGGCCTCCGGCGAGGTGACCGTCGAGGGCGCCTTCCGCTATCAGGCCTGCGACGACAAGATGTGTTACCGGCCCGAGACGGTTCCCCTGCGGTGGAGCTTCCTCATCGAGCCTACAGCTCGTCCGGGATCTTGATGAACCACCGGATGGAGCGCGCCACCTCGACGAAACCTTCGCTGCGGTAGAGGTTGTTGCCCGCCTCGTTGTCCACCAGGCACTCCAGGTGCGCGTGCACGGCGCCCTGCTGTTTGAGCCAGGCGAGCATGCCTCGCAGCATTTCGCGCCCGTAGCCGCGGCCCTGCGCGCTGCGGTCCACCGCGAGCAGGTCGATGTAACCCAGGCGGGTCTCCTCGTCCAGGGTGCCGCTGGCGAAGGCGACGATGCGCCCCTCGGCTTCGCCCACCAGCACCTTTTGCGTGGCGAAGGCATGGCGGAAGCGCGACTGCCAGCGGGCCCGCCAGTCGCGGCCGTTGAGCGGGCCGAAGCGCTCGTCGGCCTTTTTCATCCAGGTGATCGGCTCGAAGCTCGAAATGCAGAGCTCCTCGAGCACGGGGTAGTCCTCGGCGCGCGCGGGCCGGAAGCGGAGCGACATAACGTTCGCTAGCCGATTCTACCGCGGCGATACACTGGCAGGAAATGCTGATCATCGACACGCACGCCCACATCTACTCGCCGGACGAAGAGCGCTACCCACCCATCGACAACCCGTTGCGGCCGCCCGGCGGGAAGGCTTCGGTCGAGGATCTGCGGGCCGTGGCGCGGGCCAACGGCGTCGACGGCGCCTGTCTCATCCAGACCAGCACCTTCTACCGCTTCGACAATCGCTACACGGCGGATGCGGCGAAGGCGAACGCGGACTGGGCCGCGGGCGTGTGCACGCTGGATCCCGATGATCCGCACAGCCCGGGCCTGCTCCGCCAGTATGTGCTCGAGTCCAACATCCGCGGCATGCGCAGCATCCCGGCGCGCGACGGGCGCCTCGTGCATCCGGGCGTCGAGGCGCTCTGGCGGACGGCGCTCGAGCTGGGCATCGTCATCAACGTGCTCGTCGGACCGGACAAGGCCGATCAGGTGGAGACGATGCTCGGCAGGTTTCCCAGGCTGAGAGTGGTGCTCGACCACTGCATGAACCCGAAGGCGGGGCCGGATCTCGAGGCCACGCTCGCGAAAGTCTTGCGCCTGGCGCGTTTCGATAACCTGCATGCCAAGCTCACCTTCATTCCGACAGGCAGCGCGACCGGCTATCCTTGCGCGGATATGCACGAGGCGTGTCTCGAGGTGGTGAGGGCCTTCGGCGCCGAACGCTGCGTCTGGGGCAGCAACTTCCCCAACCGCCTCTGGACGCCCAAGGTCAGCTACGAAGAGCACCTGCGCATCTTTCGCGAGCTCCTCCCGCTGCGCGACTCCGACCGCCGTCGCATTCTCGGGGAGACGGCCAACCGGCTGTGGTTCGGCGGCCGGCTCAAGGATACGGCATGACGCGGCGCGAGTGGCTGGGCGCGGCGCTGGCGGCGGCCAGAGGCGCGGACATCGACGCGCTTTATGATCAGGCGATCGTCGTCGACGCCCTGAGCGTCACCGACTGGGACGAGGCCGCCTTTGCCGACTGGAAACGCTCGGGCTATACCGCCATTCACACTTCGCTCGCCAACCGCAATTTCGCCGTGGGCCTGCGGGAGCTCAAACGCTGGCGCGAGCTCTTTGCCCGAGAGGCCGCGAGGCTGCTCCCCTGCCGGCGCGCCGCCGACATCGAACGCGCCAAACGCGAGGGCAAGCTTGCCGTGATCCTGGGCTTCCAGAACGCCACGGTGATCGAGGACGATCTCGACAACCTCGACCGCCTTCATGCGCTTGGCGCCCGCGTCATTCAGCTCACCTACAACGCGCGCAACCTGCTCGGCGACGGCTGCACGGAGCGGACCAACGCCGGCTTGTCCGATTTCGGCATCGCCTGCGTGGAGCGCATGAACGAGCTCGGCATCGCCGTGGATCTCTCGCACTGCGGCGAGGCCACCACGGCCGACGGCATCGCCTTCTCGAAGAAGCCGCCCGCCTTCACTCACACCATGTGCAAGGCCATTTACGATCACGTGCGGGCCAAGACGGACGCGCAGTTGCGCGCGCTCGCCGACAAAGGCGGCGTCACGGGGATCGTCGCCCTCGGCTACTTCATCGGGCCCGGCCCCGAGACCTCGCTCGAGGACTTCCTCCGCCACATCGACCATGCGGTGAAAGTTTCGGGCATCGATCACGTCGGCCTGGCCGCCGATTTCTCCATCCGCGGCATCCAAGCCACGGCCACGCGCGAGGACTGGTACCTGCCGCGTCTCAGGATTTTCAAGCCCTCCTACCGCGTGCGCTGGCCGCCCTGGATTGCGGAACTGGACCGGCCGGAGCGCTTTCGCACGGTGGCGCACGAGCTGGACCGCCGCGGCTACAAGTCGGGCGATATCGAAAAGATCCTCGGGCTGAACTGGCTCAGGTACCTCCGGGAGGTCTTCGGCGGCTGAACCGGCCAGGGCCGGGCTCAGCCGGGCTGCGGATCGCCCAGCACCTCGGCAATCTCGCGCTCGGAAATCGCCCCCGCGCGAATCAGCCGCCACCCCTCTCCGGTGACGTCCACCGTGGTGGCGCCCTGGCCGGTGCACAGGCCGCCGTCGAGCACCAGATCGACGCGCCCGTCCATGACGGCAAAGGCCTCGATGCCGCTGCGGCAGGTCGGCTGGCCGGAAATGTTGGCGCTCGTGCAGATCAGGGGCTGGTTGAGCGCTTCGATCAGCGCGGCCAGCAGCGGCGAGCGTGACTGCCGCACGGCGAGCCGTCCGGTGTTGCCGGTGACCTTGAGCGGCACCTTCGCCGAGGCCGGAACGATGATGGTCAGCGCGCCCGGCCAGAAGCGCCGCGCCAGCAGATAGAAGCGCGCGGATAATTCGGCGGCCAAATCCTCGGCCATCATCACGTCACTTACGAGCAGCGGGAGCGAGCGGTTGAGCTCACGCCCTTTGGCGGCGAAGACGCGCGCCACCGCTTGTAGGTTCATCGGATCGGCCACCAGCGCGTACAGTGCATCGGTCGGAACGGCAACCACCCGGCCGCGGCGCACGGCTGCGGCGGCCCGTTCGATCGCTTCCGGAGCGGGTTGCTCCGGGTTGACTTCGATCAGATCAGTCGCCACGTGGTCTTGAGAGTGACTCCGGATATTCTAGCGGGGCCCGACGGCCTCGGCGACCTCGACGGCCATCTCGTAACGGCCGAACGGGGCGCTGAGCTGGATGCCTTGCACCATGGGCCGCACCAGGCGCACCATCTCCTGGGCGATCGCCACGCCTTCACGCCGTGCGGCCTCGGCATCCTCGGCCCGCCGCATGCGCTCCAGAAAGGCGGCCGGAACGGGCACCCGCAATTCGTTCACCATGAATTCGGCGTTGCGGTAACTGGTGAGCGGCCAGATGCCCGCGATCACCGGAATCCGGTAGCCTTCGATACGACGCAGAAAGTCCTCGAGCAGCCGCACGTCGAAGACCGGCTGCGTCACCACATATTCGGCGCCGGCCTGCACCTTCCATT
Organism: uncultured Bryobacteraceae bacterium; assembly: GCA_938003835.1. Taxonomy (GTDB): domain Bacteria; phylum Acidobacteriota; class Terriglobia; order Bryobacterales; family Bryobacteraceae; genus CALKXJ01. Next base: position 95,551 of record CALKXJ010000020.1, read on the forward strand.
CAAAGCGCCGGATCTCTTGCTCCAGGTTGAGTGCGCCCGGATTGGCCCCGACGCCGATCACCAGCGCCGTCTGCGAGCCGATGGGGTTTCCGCCGATATCCAGACCCTGGTTGAGGTTGTTGACGATGTTGACCAGTCCGATGGAATCGACGTCGAAGACCGCCGTGGCCTCCGGGTAGGAACCCATCCGCGGCGGGTCGCCCGTGATGCAGATCAGGTTGCGGATGCCCAGGCTATAAGCGCCCAGCAGCTCCGACTGGATGCCGAGGATATTGCGGTCGCGGCAGCAGAAGTGCAACACCGCCTCGATGCCCGCCTGCTGCTGGATCAGATGGCAGGTCACCTGGGCGCTCATGCGGGCGCTGGCCCGCGGCCCGTCGGGAACGTTGATGCAGTCGATGCCGTGGCGGGCGCACAGGCGCGCCCCTTCGATCTCCTTGCTCGCGTCGACGCCGCGCGGCGGCAGGATCTCGACAAAGACGACGAAGCGGCCGGCGGCCAGCTTTTCGCCGAGCTGCGACTTCTTCTCGAGCGGGAGTTTCTCCCGCGCCCGCGCCTTGACCTCGGGCTCCGCCACCGTCGCCTCGATGCGGCGGTGCACCGGGGCGAGAGAGCGCACCTCGGCGCGGATCTGGCGGATGTGCTCCGGCGTGGTGCCGCAGCAGCCGCCGATCACCTTGACGCCCGCCCAGAGGAAGCGCCGCGCATACTGCGCCATATATTCGGGCGAGCAGAGGTAGATGTTGCGTCCCTCGACGCGCGCCGGCAGGCCGGCGTTTGGCATCGCACTCAGCGGTTTGCGCGTGAGCCGGAGCATCTTCTCGATCGTCTCGAGCGTCGCCTTCGGCCCCACGGAGCAGTTGCAGCCGATCACGTCGGCTTCCGACTCGTCGAGGATCCGCGTGTAGGTTTCCGTATCCGTGCCGTCGCGCAGGTTTCCGAAATCGTCGATGGTGACCTGAGCAATGATGACGAGCTCGCTCCCGGCGGCCTCGCGCGCGGCCAGGATCGCCTGGCGCAGTTCGTTGATGTCGGAGAAGGTCTCGAGGATCAGCAGGTCGACGCCGGCGCGCACGAGCACTTCGGCCTGTTCGCGGAAGATCTCGCGTGCTTCCTCGAACGAGGTCGGCCCGAGCGGCTCGATCAGCACTCCGAGCGGCCCGATGGCGCCGGCGACGAATGCCGCCCCTTGCGAGGCTTCGCGCGCCAGACGGACACCGGCCTCGTTGATTGCCGGAAGCCTGTCGGCCAGGCCGTAGCCGGCCAGCCGCATCCGGTTGGCCCCGAAGGTGTTCGTTTCCAGGATTTCAGCGCCCGCGCGGACGTACTCGCCGTGAATCTCCCTGATGAGGGAGGGCTGCGAGAGGTTCAGCTCGTCGTAGCAGCGGTTGATGAAAACACCCCGGCTGTAGAGCATCGTGCCCATCGCGCCGTCGGCTACGAGCGCACGCCGCTCGAGCGATCGCCGGAATTCCGCCGCGCGGCTGGGCGGGAGCTGATCCGCCATGTCGTGTTATCGGTTCAACGCTGGCAACCGGGACAGAAGTAGGTGGAACGCCCTGCTTGCCGGATTCTCCGGATTCGCTGCCTGCATCGGGGGCAGGGCATACCCTCACGCCCATAAACGGCCAGGGGGAATGTCTCGCCCGCGTCGAATCTCCCCGGTCCAGAATAAGCGTTACACGTCGATTGTATCGCAACGTCGAGAACTTCAACAATCGCTCGATAGAGGCGCTCGATTCGTTGACGGCTCAACCGGTTGGCGGGCTTCGCCGGGTGGATCCCGGCGCGAAAGAGCGCCTCGGCCGCATAGATGTTGCCCAGGCCCGAGATCCGCTTCTGGTCCATCAGGAAGAGCTTCGCCGGGGCGCGCGAGGCGCGGGCCAGCTCGGCCAGCCGTTGGGGCGTGAACTCCCGGGCGACGGGTTCGAAGCCCAGGCTCGCATCGAGCTGTTCGGCCTGCTCTACCGAGAGCAACTCCAAGCGGCCGAGCGCCCGCGGGTCGTCGAGCACCAGAGCGCGGCCGCCGTCGAGTTCGAGCCACGCCCGGGTGGTGGCGGGCCGCCGCCGCGCGTCCGCGATCGTGTAGAGATTGCCGGTCATTTCCAAATGCACGCGCAAGACGGCGCCTCCGCTCAGCTCGAGCAGGAGGTTCTTGCCCCGGCGCGTGACACTCTCGATTCGACGGCCACGCAAGCGCGACTCGAGCTTTCGGTCGGGGCGGCGAACCAGGTGTGCGGCGGCGATGACGGCGCCCGTGATTTCGCGATTGAGCTTGCGGCGGACCGCCTCCACCTCGGGCAGCTCCGGCATGGCGTCTTCAGAGAATCATCAGCTCGACCGGCGATTCGGCGCCGCACTTGAGGATCTGGGCGGCCGAGCCTTGCCGCGTCGCCACCTCGAGGTAGCCGGTGCTGCCCGGAATCAGGACGAGCTCGCCGGGTTCGGCCTCCTGGTAGTTCGACGCCAGCCGGGTCACTGTCAGCATGCCCACCGTCATCCGGAACGGGCGCACGCGCAGGTCGGGAAACTCCTCGAGGCGGAAGTTCGTGATCAGGTTACCGAAGCGATCCACATGCAGAACGGAGCCGGTCCAGTAGCGCTTGCCCGTACGCACCGGCCGGGCGAATTCGGTCTTCAGGTGATCTTGGATCAGCTTGCCGATCTGGGCAGGCCGTACGCCTTTGGCCAGATGCGCCGCCACGGGAGCGAAAATGTCCCGGCCATGGAAGGTGTTGCTCACCGGTTTGAGGAAGTACTTCTCGGCGGTGATGTGCCGCGCCTTGTGCTTGCGCCCGGCGTAGACCATCGACAGCACGCCGTTATCCGGACCGAGAAAGTAATGGCCTTCGGCTTCGATGAGGATCGGCCGGCGCGCGGTGCCCACGCCGGGGTCGACCACCACGACATGGACGGTTCGCTTGGGAAAGTAACGGAACGCCTGGGCGATGGCGAAGGCGCCTTCCCGGATCGAAAACGGCGGAACCTCGTGCGTGATGTCGACTACCTGGGCGGCGGGCTGGATGGAGAGGATGACGCCTTTCATGACGCCCACAAAGTGGTCGCGGGCGCCGAAGTCCGTCGTGAGCGTGACGATGGGGCGCTTCATGCGCTGATAAGATCGAAGAAGAAGCTCCTGTGGATCGTTTCTACTTCGACCATAATGCCACGACCCCCGTGTCGGCCGAGGTGCTGGCAGCCTACACGGAGGCCTTGCGCGAACTCTGTGGCAACGCCTCGAGCATTCACGCCTTCGGCCAGCAGGCCAGGCAGAGGCTCGAGGAGGCGCGCGGGCGCATCGCCCGGCTGGTCGGAGCGGAGGCGAAGCAGGTTGTCTTTACCAGCGGCGGCACCGAGGCCAATAACCTGGCCGTACTCGGCGTGGTGCGGGCCTCGCGGCGCGGGCGGCGCCACGTCATTACGACCGAGATCGAGCATCCGGCGGTGCTCGCCTCCTGTGCGGCACTGGAGCGCGAAGGCGTCGACGTCACTTACCTGCCGGTGAACGGCGCCGGGTTGGTGGATCCCGACGAGGTTCGCCGGGCGTTGCGGCCCGAGACGGTGCTGATCTCGGTGATGCACGCCAACAACGAGATCGGCGTGATTCAACCGATCGAGGAGATTGCCGGGATCGCGCGCCAGGCGGATGTCGTCTTTCATTCCGACGGCGTGCAGGCGGCGGGCCGGCTTGCCCTCGACGGTGTGGGCGGCTGCGTGGATCTGTACGCCATCAGCGGGCACAAGTTCCATGCCCCGAAGGGCATCGGCGCGCTGATGCTCCGGGGCTCGGTGGCGATCGAGCCGCTCATGTACGGCGGCCATCAGGAGCGCGACCGGCGGCCCGGGACCGTGAATGTGCCCGCGGCGGTGGCCATGGGCGTGGCGGCGGAGGCGGCCGTTCGGGATCTCGAAAGCGAGCAGGCGCGCCTGGCTGGATTGCGCGACCGCCTGGAGAGCATGATCCTCGATCGCATTCCCGGCACCGGGGTCAACGGCGGCGGCGCGCCGCGCCTGGCCAACACCACCAACATCTACTTCGACGGCGTCAATGCCGAGGCGCTGCTGATCGCCCTGGATCTCAAGGGCTTCGCGGTCTCGACCGGCTCGGCCTGCTCGAGCGGCGCCGTCGAGCCTTCGCACGTGCTCACGGCGCTGGGTCTTTCGCGCGACCGGGCGCGGGCGAGCCTGCGCTTCTCGCTCGGCCGCGCCAATACCGTCGAGCAGGTCGAGGCGCTGGTCGAGGCGCTGGTCGAGGCCGTGGCGCATCTGCGCCGGCTGTCTCCGGTGGCCGTCCATGTCTGACGAGCTGATCGCCGTCGCCATGTCGGGCGGCGTGGACAGCTCCACCGTCGCGGCCCTGCTACACCGCCAGGGCCTGCGCGTCGTCGGTTTGACGATGCAGCTCTGGAATCAGCGGCGTCTGCCTGAGATCGCGGGGCAGGGCACTGCCGGCCGCTGCTGCTCGCTCGATGACGTCTACGACGCGCGCGCCGTGGCCGCGCACCTGGGTATCCCGTACTACGTCGTCAACTTCGAGGAGCGATTCGAGCTCCAGGTGGTGAAGCCCTTCATCGAAGAGTACCTGGCCGGACGAACGCCGATTCCCTGCACACTCTGCAATAACTTCATCAAGTTCGATGAGTTTCTCGAGCTGGCGGCGGGCGTCGGCGCCCGGCGCATCGCGACCGGGCACTATGCGCGCATCCGAAAAGATCCCGAGACCGGGCGCTACCAGTTGCTCAAAGGGATCGATGAGTGGAAGGATCAGAGCTACTTTCTCTTCGGCCTGACGCAGGAGCAGTTGGCGCGCACGCTGTTTCCGCTCGGCGGCTACAGCAAGGCGCAAGTGCGCGCGCTCGCCCGCCAGTTCGGCTTGCCGGTGGCGGAGAAGGGCGAGAGCCAGGAGATCTGCTTTGTGCCCAACGGCGACTACGCCGCCTTTATCGAAGCCTATTTCCGCGAGCAGGGGCTCGATCCGCCCCGGGCGCGAGGCGAAATCGTCACGCGCGAGGGTACGGTGCTCGGCGAGCACGAGGGTGTGCACCGCTTCACCGTGGGGCAGCGCAAGGGGCTGGGCGTGGCCGTCGGCGAGCCTCTTTATGTGATCGCCACGGAGCCGGCCTCCCGGCGGGTGGTGGTAGGCCGGGCGAACGAGCTGCTGCGCGAGCGGCTGGAGGCACTCGAGGTCAACTGGGTCTCGATCGCGGGACTGGAGGCGCCGCGCCGGGCGGAGGTTCGCATTCGCCACAAGCACATCGCCGCCCCGGCGACGCTCTATCCCACCGGCGAGCCCACCCGCGTGGAGGTGGTGTTTGACGAGCCGCAGCGCGCGGTGACGCCCGGCCAGGCAGCGGTTTTCTACGAGGGCGAGGTGGTGCTCGGCGGCGGCTGGATCGCCTGAAAATCGGTGACAGTATACTCAATCCCCAATTTCGGGGCGCGCCGTGTCGCTCGACGGCCTACAATGGACGCTTGATCAGCCGCTTCGAACTCTTTGTCGCCTTGCGGTACCTCAAGGCGAAACGCAAACAGGCTGTCATCAGCCTGATTACCGCGATTTCGATCTTGGGGGTGGCGGCCGGGGTAATGGCGCTGATCATCGCGCTCGCCATCAACAACGGCTTCCGGAACACGCTCCAGAAGAACCTGATCGGCGCCACCGCGCATGTGACGGTGCTCGAGAAGGAGCCGGGCTACGGCATCAGCGGCTGGCGCGAGATCGTCGAGAAACTGGCGGCGCTGCCCCATGTGGTGAACGCCGCGCCATCGCTTTACGCGCCGGTCTTCCTCAGCGGACCGCTGCGCTCGGAAGGGGCGATTTTGAAGGGGATCGTGCCCGAGACGGGCGTCCAGCCCATTGAGGCGCTGAACCGGCTCAAGGAGGGCTCGCTCGAGGGGTTGCGGGAGGGGGCCGAGCCACCGGGCATCATTTTGGGGTCGCGGCTGGCGCAGGCGACGGGCATGCTTTACGGCGCCCGCATCACGTTGATCAGCCCGCAGGGGGAGTTGACCCCATTCGGACCGCGGCCGAGCTACCACCGCTTCCGCGTGGTGGGCATCTTCGAGTCCGGCTTTTATGAGCTGGACGCTCACTGGGCTTTTACGTCGCTCGCCTCCGCGCAGCGTGTGCTGGCGGTCGAGGACGTGGTGAACGCCATCGAGCTCCGCCTGGACGACATCCACGCCGCGCCGGAGGTCGCCGCCCGGGCCGAACAGATCCTGGGCCAGGAGCTGGCGGCGACCACCTGGATGGAACAGAACCGGCAGATCCTGAACGCGCTGCGCATGGAGCGGGTGGTGACGGTGATCACCATCGGTCTGATTCAACTGGTGGCCGCGCTCAACATCCTGATCACGCTGGTGATGATGGTGATGGAGAAGCAGCGGGACATCGCGCTGCTCATGTCGATGGGCACGCGCCGCCAGCAGATCCGCAACATCTTCATGCTTCAGGGCGTCACGATCGGCGTCATCGGCAGTGTGCTGGGTCTCGCCGCCGGTTACACGCTCAGCTACCTGGCCGACAAGAACCGCTGGATCCGGCTCGACGAGGAGGTCTATTCGATGAGCTACGTGCCGTTTGATCCCCGCTGGATCGACGCGCTCTGGGTGCCGGCGGCGGCCGTGTTCGTCAGCTTCCTGGCGACGCTCTATCCCTCGCGCGCCGCCTCGCGCATCGCCCCCGCCGAGGCGCTGCGCTACGAGTAGCTCTGCGATATGATGGCGGCTTCGGAGGCATTGAGCTTGTGAGAACGCACCGAACGTTTTTGCTCGTGGCACTGATCGCGGCGGGGGCTCTGGCTGCCGGGCCCGAGGACGAGATCCGCAACGCCGAGAAGCAGTGGGCCACCGCGGTCATGAAACAGGATTTCACCACGCTCGCCAGCATCCTGGGCGAGCAGCTCATCTACGCGCATTCGACCGGCGTGGTCGACAGCAAGGGCGAATACCTCGGAAAGTTGAAGGCCGGCGGCACGCGTTACGACGTGATCGAACACCGCAGCCTCACCGTGAAGGTTTACGGGGAGGCGGCCGTGGCGCATGCGCGCGTGCACATGAAGGGCGCCACGCGCGAGGGGCCCTTCGACAACGAGCTGATGATGTTGCACCTGTGGGTGAAGCAGGGCGGCCGCTGGCGCCTGGTGGCGCATCAGACGACGCGGCTGCCCACCTAGACAGCCGGACCTCTACTTCACCAGAAGCAGGCGGCCGAAGGCCTCCGGCGTGTGGTAACTGGGCGAGTGCACCGGCCGCCAGGCGATGAACTTGCGGTTGGGCTCGGCGCCCTCGATGCGGTAAAGATTAAGACGGAGCTGGTTGCCCTCCTTGGGCGGCCGGGGATCGATCGAGGTCCAGGGAATCGCCATCTCGCAGTACCAGATGCACCGGGCCTCGTCAATGCGGGTCTTCGACCTCAGACCGGCATTCCATTTCCAGTCGACTTTCGGACCGTCGCGGTCGCGATCGACGTCCAGATCGATCCAGTCGTTCTGGGGAGAGACTTCGAACTCCTTGTAGCGGTTGATCCTCTCGAGATCGTGTCCGATGAAGACCTCGACGACGTCGTAGTCCCAGAGTCCCCAGGTTTCCTGCTCGGGATTGGGCTGCGGCCTCAGGCGCATGGACTCGTATTGCGAAATGAAGAGGAAATACAGGTTCCGGTCGGTCCAGCGGCTGCGGATCTCGGTGCGCGCATTCTGGAGCGGCTCGCCCCAGCGGCCGGACTCGGTCACCACCGAGGGGGCGTCGCGCCAGTGAGGCGCCTCCGGATTGGCGGTCAGCTCGAAGTCCGCCGGCGCGTACCGGCTCCTCATGACGTCATCGGCGGGCCGGGAGGGAGCCACCGCGAGGAAAAGTAACAGAGCCATGGTGCGCATCGGGATCACCCGTTCAGCGTCCAGCCGGACCGGTAGCGGCGGGCCAGATACTCATTCGCCTCGGCGAGATTGGTAACGCGGCCGGAGGCGGGGTCGTACTCGAGGCGCTTGCCCATCCGGTGCGCAACCAGCCCCAGCAGCATCTGTTCCATCATCGTGCCGGCGTAGTCGAAATCGCAGTGAGTTTTGCTGCTTGTGCCGTGCCGGACGTCGTCGCTGCGGCCCTTGCAGGCGTCGATCCAGTCCGCCTGGAAGGCATCGCGTCCGGGCGCGCGGCCACTCTTCTCCGCTTCCAGCATGGCCTCGATGTCGGTGTTGGGAAGGCCGAGGGCGGCCGGGATGCCGGGTTCGATGAACTGAATGACGGCGAAGCCGTTCGGCCCGGGTTCGGGGCTCGGCCATGCCGCCAGGCCCGGCGGCGGCTGAGGCGGACCGGACGGGGCCCGTTGCGGCCGTGGCGCCGGAGAAGGCTGGCCGATGCCGCCCACCAGCGGCAAGAGCTGCTCACGCGCCCGCCGCCGATAGTAAGTGAAGTCGCCGTCGTCGTTGTTGGGAAGGATCACGCGGCTGGTGAAATCGGCCAGGATTGCGCCTTTGGTGCCCTCGAACAGGGCGCCGTTGGCGATGCGCGTGATGTCGATGTAGCCTCGGGGCGGTTCGGGCTTGAGTCCTCCCTGATACCACACGCAGGCCAGAGGGCCGCGCCAGGCATTGGCCGGCAGCTCGAACGTGACCTTGAGCTTCACCGGGCAGACCTCCGGATGGTAGGGGTCGCTTACGTCCCAGTCCACCTCGACGGCCGTGGGCGCCGAGCCGTCGATAGCGTTCCAGACCAGGTCCATGGTGTGCGCGCCCATGTCGCCGATCTGGCCGACGCCGAAATCGCGATACATGTTCCAGAACAGGCAGTTCAGGCCGGAGGTGCCGCCGAAGTACTGCGGGCTGTAGGGGTGATAGGGCGAGGGGCCGATCCACTGTTCGTAATCGAGAAAAGCGGGCGGAGCACCCTCGCCGGGAGGGTAGCCGGGACGAGGCAGGCGCCGGCTATCCCAACTGTGGACGCGCTGCAGCTCGCCGATGGCGCCGTCGAGGATCAGCTCGCGCAGGCGCTCGAAGTTCGGGTAGGCGTGGCGCTGGGTGCCGTGCTGGGTGGCTAGCTTGGCCTTGCGCCGGAGGTAGTTGGCCCGGACGGTGCGCACCTCTTCGACGGTGATGCCCAGTGGCTTTTCGCAGAAGACGTGCAGGTTGCGGTTGAGCGCCCAGTTGGCGATGAAGGCGTGGTGATGATCGGCGGTGCAGATAATCACCGCCTCGACGTCTTTCTGGTCGAGGCAGCGGCGCCAGTCGCGATACGTCTTTGCTTTGGGGAAGAGACGCAGAGCCTCGGCGGTGCGGCGGTCGTTGACGTCGCACAGGGCCACGACGTTTTCCTTGCGCAGCGTGTTATAGAAGGCCGTGCCGCGCCCCCAGACCCCGATCAAAGCAATATTCAGCCGCTCGCTCGGCGGGGGGGTGCCACGCACCACGCCTGCGGGCAGGATCGTCAGGCCGGCAGCCGATTTCAGCAAGTCGCGTCGTCTCATGGCGCACACCTTTCCGCCTATGGTAGTCCAAGTACCCGACGGGGCGCACCGTGAAAGGATTTTCAGTCGCGCCGCGTGTGCGTAACGACGGCTTTCAGGCGGCCGCGGTGGAGCCGCACGGCGAGGGGATCGCCGGCGGCGACGGTGGCGGCGTCCCGAACGATGCGGCCGTCTCGATCCTGCACGATGGCGTAGCCGCGCTCGAGGATGGCAAGCGGACTGAGCTGCGCCAGGATGGCGCCCAGGCGCTCCAGGCGGCCGCGGGCCGAGACCAGGCGGAGCTTCATCCGCTCGCCCATGGCCGCCCGCAGTCCCTCCAGCCGACGGCGCACCTCGCCCATGCGCAGGCGCAAGTCTTGCCGCCGCAGGCGCGCTTCGAGCGCGGCGAGCGCGAGGCTCCGCCGTTCGAGCGCGCGCCGCGAGGCCTCGCGCAGCCGCTCCTCGAGCTCGTCGAGCCGCTCGAAGTGCCGCCCGATGGTTCGCCGCAGCACGTCCGCGGCCCGTTCGATGCCGCGCTCGTGAAGCTGGTTGCGGGCGCGCACCAGCCGGTAGCGCAGCGCCTGCTCGATCTTGCGCCGGGCCTCTTCGACGCGGGCGGCCAGCTGGCGTCGCTCCGGGGCCACCAGTTCGGCGGCGGCCGAAGGCGTCGGGGCGCGCAGGTCGGCGACAAAGTCGGCGATAGTGAAGTCGGTCTCGTGGCCGACCGCAGAGATCACAGGAACGGGGCAGGCGGCGATGGCGCGGGCGACAATCTCCTCGTTGAAGGCCCAGAGGTCCTCGAGCGAGCCGCCGCCGCGGCCCACGATGAGCACATCGGGCCAGCCCGAACGGCCCATGAAATCGATCGCCTGAGCGATGACCTCGGCCGCACCTTCCCCTTGCACCGGCACCGGGTAGAGGCGCAGATGGATACCTGGCAGGCGGCGCCGCAGGATCGATACGAGGTCGCGAATGGCGGCGCCGACGGGTGAGGTGATGAGGCCGATCCGCCGGGGAAACAGCGGGAGGGCGCGCTTGCGCGAGGCATCGAACAGGCCTTCGGCGGCCAGCCGTTTCTTGAGCTGCTCGAAGGCCAACTGGAGGGCGCCGTAGCCCTGCGGCTCGAGTACCTCCACCTGAAGCTGGTAGCTGCCCCGGGGCGGATAAACGTCCAGGCGGCCGCGGGCGATCACCGCGATGCCGTCCTGGGGCTTGAAGCGCAACAGGCGCGCGGAGGTGCGGTAGCAGACGCAGGCGAGCACGGCCTCGGAATCCTTCAGCGTGAAGTAGTAATGGCCGCTCGCGGCGCATTTAGTTCCCGAAATTTCCCCGGCCACCCAGATGTCCCGGAACTCCTCCTCGAACAGGTCCCGGATGGCGCGCGTGAGCTCGCTCACCGAGTAGACGCGCCGCACCGGCTCCAAATTTAAGCTGATCTGCCCCATAAGGAATTTCTATTGGACGACTCGTCGGCGATTCGCTATTCTAGCGATTTTCAATTTGACAGGAGGTGGAATGACTCCGAAGGAAGTCCTGGATTTCGCCAAAGAGAAGGGCGCCCGGCAAGTGGACCTGCGTTTCACGGACCTGCCAGGGATCTCGCACCACGTCTCGTACCCGATCAGCGAGCTGAGCGAGGAGTCGTTCGAAGAGGGTTTCGGTTTCGACGGCTCGAGCATTCGCGCCTGGGCGGTGATCCACGAAAGCGACATGCTGCTCATCCCGGATCCCAACACGGCCTTCATGGATCCGTTTGCGGAGACGCCGACGCTGGTCATGGTCTGCGACATCGTGGATCCGATCACCCGGCAGCATTACGAGCGCGATCCCCGCTGGATTGCCAAGAAGACTGAAGCCTATCTGGCCGCGACCGGCGTTGCCGACACCGCTTACTTCGGGGCGGAAGCGGAATTCTTCATCTTCGATAACATCCGGTTCGACCAGCGGGAGCACTGCGGCTATTACTTCATCGACGCCGAAGAAGGCCGCTGGAACACGGGCCGGGAGCAGAACAACCTCGGTTACCGGCCGCGCTACAAGGAAGGTTACTTCCCGGTGCCGCCCACCGATCATTATCAGGATCTGCGCAGCCGGATGGTGCAGGTGATGATGGAGTGCGGTCTGGCGATCGAATGCCATCACCACGAGGTGGCCACCGGCGGGCAGGGCGAGATCGACCAGCGCTTCGACACGCTGGTGCGGGCGGCCGACAACATGATGCTTTATAAGTACATCGTGCGCAATGTGGCCTACCGCGCCGGCAAGACCGTCACCTTCATGCCGAAGCCGATTTTCGGCGACAACGGCAGCGGCATGCACACCCACCAGAGCCTGTGGAAAGAGGGCAAGCCGCTGTTTGCCGGCGACGGCTACGCGGGCCTGAGTCAGCTGGCGATGTACTATATCGGCGGTCTGCTGCGCCACGCGCGGGCCTTGAGCGCGATCATCGCTCCGACCACGAACAGCTACAAGCGGCTGACGCCGGGCTTCGAGGCGCCGGTGAATCTGGCTTACTCGCGGCGGAACCGGTCCGCGGCGGTTCGCATCCCGATGTACTCGCCGAGCCCCAAGTCCAAGCGGGTCGAGTTCCGGCCCCCGGATCCCTCCTGCAACCCGTATCTGGCCTTTGCGGCGATGACGATGGCGGGGCTGGACGGCGTGCTCAACAAGATCGATCCGGGCGAGGCGCTCGACAAGGACATCTATGATCTGACGCCGGAGGAATTGAGGAACGTGCCGTCGATGCCGGCTTCGCTCGAGGAGGCCCTGGATTGCCTGGAGCAGGACCATGCCTTCCTGCTCAAAGGGGACGTGTTCACGGAAGAGCTGCTTGAGACCTACATCAACTACAAGCGGACGGCGGAGGCGGCGGCGGTGCGCCTGCGGCCGCACCCCTACGAATTCGCCCTCTACTACGACATCTAAAAATTGGGGACAGTACACTCAATCCCCAATTTCGGCCGGAGCGGGGCCACCGGAATTTACCGCCTCGCCCCGGCCGGCGCCATGACGGGAACAATTCTCCAGGTCAACATCTCGCCGGGCGGAGTTCCCAAGCGCCCGGTGGCGGAGGCATTCCTGACGCCGCTCGGGCTGAGAGGCGACGCCTGCGCCCACCCGGCGATTCACGGCGGCCCGAAACAGGCTCTCCTGGTGATGTGCGCCGAGGTCGTCGGCGCCTTGGCCGCGAAGGGTTATCCCGTCTTCTTTGGCGCTCTCGGGGAGAACTTGACCGTGGCCGGGCTGGATCCCCGCCGGTTCCGCACCGGCCAGCGCTACCAGGCGGGCGAGGCAATCATCGAGTTGACCCGGCTGCGGCGCCCCTGCCGCACCATCGCTGTCTACGGCGCAGGCATCGAGCAAGAGATCTTCGACCGCGCGGCCTCACAAGGTGACCCCACTTCGCCCAAGTGGGGCTTGGGAGGGGTCTACGCAGCCGTGGTGCGGACCGGCTGGATCCGCGCAGGCGATCCCTTCGTATTGCTCGAGGAGTTTGCCTGAAGCTCAGGCCTCCCAGCGGATGCCGTCCACCGTGTCGCCGTTGTTGCGCGGGCCCACCAGCAGCGCGCTCAGAAGCGCTTCATCGCCGGCCGGGCGCACTTCAATGACGAGCAGGTTCTCGCCCGAGCGCAGCTCGACCGGCTCGCGGAACTGGCCGATGCGGTACCGGGTGAGGTTCTCGACCTCGAGCACCGGCTGGCCGTTGAGCAGCGCGCGGGCCTTTCCGCGCACGCCGAGCCAGAGGTACGCCTTGGCCGTCGCCTCCGAACGTACACGCACCGCCGCAACATAAGGGGCGCCGGGGGAAGGCGGGCCGGCAACTTTCACCAGATTGAGCGTATCCGTAGGGATGGTGACGCGCTTGAGGCGCTCGAGCGAATCGGCCTGGCCAACCCCGACACGCCACTCCCGGTTGCAGCGCCCGAACCAGGGGCCGCGGCGGGTGTTCGGTTTGCCCCAGATCCAGCGGGCGCGATCCGGCTCATCGCCGACCACTTCGATCTGCTTGAGCTCCATCGTGCCCAGGTCGCGCTGGACGGCCATGTGCAGGAACTCCATGTCCCAGACGTTGAATCCGGCCAGGTACGCGGCCAGCGCGTCGGTGGCCACCGTGTCCTCGCCGGCCAGGACCATGTTGTTGCGCACACTCTGGTCCGGCTTGCCGATGTTGTGCTCCATGTACTGAAGCCCGCGGATGGCGTCCACGACGTTGTAGTCCGGGGGGTGGAAGGCGGCCAGGTCGCAGATGAAGCTGTCGATGCGGCCCTCGAGCGAATGCTCTTCGTGCAGGTGGACGTTCCACCAGCGACGGGGCGCGCCGTAGGCTTCGCGCGGCGCCGTTCCGACATAGTTCTTGAAGCAGCAGGTGATGCCGGAGCCCTCGTGGATCTTGAGCACCGGCACGCTGATGAGGAAATCGCAATTGCGGATGGTGTTCGTGATGTAGTAGTCGGTGCGGGCGCCGAAGCCGCCCACGCCCCGGGGGGTCTTGGGCACCTCGATGCGCAGGAAGTTGCCGGAGGCGTCCCGCACGGCGTCGTACGCCAGGTCGACGTAGTCGAATTGCTTGTCGGGAAAGGCGCCGGCGAATTCCTTGAGCATTCCGCCGAGTGTGCCGCCCCAGCCGGGGAACTCCTCGGTGCCCCAGTCGAAGCTCAGGGCGTCTACGCGCCGGCCGTTCTGAATGACCGCGCTGTCGGTGAGGGGATCGCTCGGCCGCCGGTAGCTGCCGCCCTCGGCGATGGTGATGCGGCGGGCCTGCGAGAAGCGGGCCACGTACTCGAGCACGGCCTGGGTCACCCGCATGTCGGTGATGTCGCCGGGCGCGTAGGAGGGCTGGGGCCGCAGGAAGACGATGTTCGGCTTGATGACCACCCAGGAGCCGCGAGGGATCTTCTGCTCCAGGCGGCCGGCGCGCGTTGGCGCGTACTCGATCGCCTTCCAGACCATGTCGCGCACGCGCTCATAATCGAGCGGGTCCTCGAGCGAGGACGGGCGAGCAAGCTTCGGGTGGTTCGAGCGGACAAAGCCCACGCGCGGCTTCTCAGACGGGAGGCGCGCCGCGGCGGCCAGGCCGGCCTGCGCGGAAAGGAGCAGGAAATCTCGGCGGGCGAGTTTCATGACCCGATTATACCGATGAAGAGCCGTTTTCGATCCGAATCGGCGGTTGCCAGGGGGCCGGTCCCCGCGGCTCAGTGGTATTGGAGTAGAGTCAGCAGCTTCCAGTCGAGCTTGTGCCCGTACCAGTCGCGGTAGTCGACGTCTTCGCGGCCGGAATCGAGCACGCCGAAGGAGCCGCGGAAGTTCCACAAGGCCCAGCCGATGTTGTGGATCTTGAGGATGTCGAGCACGTCGCAGATCCATTTCAGGAAGGTGTCGTGGGGCGTCTTGTTGTAGGCGCCGGCCTCGCCGCAGTGCACGCCGATGCCCTGGCGGACCAGCCAGCCCCAGGGCTCGTAGTGCTCTTCGAGCGTCTCGCGGCTGATCAGGCCTGAGCCGTCGCGCCGGACGGCGGGCCACAGCGGGTAGGGAAAATCGCGGCGCTTGTCCACCCAGGTGGCCCGGTAGTGGCTGACCTCGGCGGGTAGGTAGGCGTGCACGCTTTGCGCGACGCCGGTGGGCATCATTTCGTAGACCACCTCGTTGCCCACGCTCAGGCCGTCGATGAGAATGGTCCGGTCAGGCGTAATTTCCCGAATCTTCTCCGTCGCGCGGGTCATCACCCGCCGGTAATCCTCGCGGCTCATGTAGCCCGGCCGCGGCCGAGGCGCCTCGTTCACCAGGTTGAAGCTTAGCTCCGCCGGCCGGATGTCGCGGTAGCGGCGGGCGAAGACTTCCCAGTGATGGACGAAGGCTTCCTCGGCCTCCGGGTCGCGCCAGAGCACGAACGGCTCGAGCTCCGCGGCGTTGATGCAGAAGCCCGGCGCGCGGTGGAAGTTGAGGCTGACGTGGATGCCGTATTTGCGCCCATAGTCGACGATGCGGTCGACCGGCTCCAGACCGCTTTCGACGATCTTGAGGACGTCCTGGCGGGCAGGCCGTCCGGTCTGGCGCCAGTTGGGCTCGATCCAGAACCAGTAGTCCATTGGGATGCGCGCGAAGTCGAAGCCCAGGTCGGCGATCATGCGAAAGTCGTCTTCGGGGATCTCTACCGGCCCCTCCTGGCGGCGTGCCTGAAACAGGTAGAGGAGATTGAAGCCACGCCAGCGGGGCAGCGCGTTTTTCGGCGCGGCGGCGGCCGGAAGCGTGCCGGCGGCCGCGCCAAGGCTCGAGGCGCCGAGGAATCGGCGCCGGGTCCAGCCGTGGTGACGGTCCGTTTCGCTCATGTAGGCATGATAAAGCGAGCAAGGGTTGCGAAAATACGAAAGTTCCGGGTGCGCTCGGTCAAAATATACAGGGAGCGCCTATGAAAGCCTGCCTATGCTGGACCGTCCTGTGGGCGGCCTGCCTTGGGGCGGCCGAGCCCGCTTATTATCAGTTCGCCGTCGATCAGGACCGGCTGGGCGGCGATGTCGATTTCAGCTTCCTCAACCGGCCTCTCGAGCCGCGGGATCGCATCTTCGTCCGCGGCGCCGAGTTCCGGAGGGTGGGCGCGGACCTGGAGCCAGGCACCTGCGACGACGAACCTGTCCGCTTCTTCGGCGTCAACCTCGCCTTCGGCGGCAATTTTCCCGAGGAGCGGAGTGCCGAACGGATTGCCCGGCGACTGCGGCGCCTCGGGGTCAACATCGTCCGCCTGCACCACATGGATACGAGTCCGGACGCCAAACCGGAGACGGCGCGCAGCATCCTCACCACCGAGCCATATCCGACCTTCAATCCGGTGACGGTGGCGCGCCTGCGCCGCTTCATCGACGCGCTGGCAGCCGAAGGCATCTATATCAACCTCAATCTCAAGGTGGGCTACGTGTTCCGGCCGGAGGTGGACGGCGTGCCGGCGCCGGCCGCCGGCTCGATGCCGACGCAGAGCAAGCCGCTTCACATCTTCCATCCGCGCATGGTCGGGCTCCAGACGGAGTACGCCCGCCGGCTGATCGAGGTGCTGGGCCTTAAAGGCCACCCGGCACTGGCGATGGTGGAGATCAGCAACGAGAGCTCGCTCGTTTGGGCCTGGCAGCGACGGCAGCTCGATCGGTACTTGACCGGCGCCTACCACGAAGAGCTCGAGCGGCAATGGAACGCCTTCCTGCGTTCCCGCCGCGGTCTCGAGGCGGAGATGCCGCTGATCAAGGATACAGCCGACGAGCCGGAGGAGCTGCTCGAAGACTATCTGTTGTTTCTGGCGGAAACCGACCGAGCGTATCTCAACCGCATGGCCGCCGCCGTCCGCGAGGCGACCGACGAACTCACTCCCATCACTGGCACCCAAATGGGCTTCGGCGGGCTGCTCAACCTGGACTCCCACCAGGAGCTGGACTACGTCGACGAGCACTTTTATATCGACCACTACAATTTCCCCGGTCGGGCGTGGGATCCCCGCGATTGGCGTATTCGGGACAGCTCGGCCACCGGCAGCGGCCTGCGAACCTATCTCCAGGTGGCTGCCGCGCGCCGGGCCGGACGTCCCTACACGGTAAGCGAGTTCAACCAGAACTGGCCCAACCGCCAAGCCGCCGAGTTGGATCCGACGATCGCCGCCTTCGGCGCATTCCAGGACTGGAACGCGCTGATGCACTTTGCCTACGCGCACGCGGCCCACTGGGATCTTGAGGCGCCCTCGGGTTTCGATCTGGTGAGCGATCACACGAAACTGGTGGCTTTCGGGCAGGCGGCGTGGCTGTTCCGCAGCGGCGCGATCCGCCCCGGTCAACAGCGCATCGAAATACCGGTTCCCCTCGAGCTGCGGCTGGCAGCGGCTCGAGCCAGGCGGATCCGCGACCTCCCCGAGTTCTTTCAGGAGAGGCTCGGCCTCGCGCCCGAGACGATCTTCGTTCATCCGGTCGGGCTGGTGATGAACGACACGGGCGAGTTGCCGGATTCTGCCCGCCAACGGCCGGAAGCGCCGTACCGAGCGGATACAGGCGAACTGAGTTTCGATCCGGCCCGGAGGCTGTTGTTGATCCACGCACCCCTGGCCGCCGGGGTCTTTGGCTTTGCGGGGTACGAGCGGGTAGCTGCCGGCGACATCGAACTCGAATTGGCCCCTTCCTCACGCGGCTTTGCAGCGGTTCTGGTGACGGCGCTCGACGGCCAGCCGATCTGCGAGTCGGGCCGGCTGCTGGTGACGACTCCTGGCCACACCCTTCGGTCCAAGTCCGGAACGGAGCCACCGGAGCCGCAGCGGCTGGTTCTCTACCCGGGCACGAAGGATTGGTGGACCCTGGAGCCGGACCCGGAGGAGCCCGCGAGACCTTCCGGCAGCCGTAGCGGGGGCCATGGGCCGGTCTGGATGGAACGCATCGAGAGCCGGCTCACGGTCCGCACCTCGGCCGGGCGCGTGGCGGTCTATCCGCTCGATCGGGCCGGTGCCCGGGGAGAGCCGTTGGAGAAGAGATTCGTTTCGGCGGTGCCTGGCGGCTTTGCGATTCATTTCCACGCCGAAGGCCAGCAGCCGGCACCCTGGTACGTGATCGAAGCCGAACGCTGAGACCTCCCGGATACGGTCGTCGCCTGGCTGGAATGGCGGTGGCGCTCCGGTCTTGGGCGGCACGAGCAGGGGGAATCGTCCCGGCTTGGATGCGTGGTGGAAACGGAGGCAGTTCGGGCCGGCAGCAACCAGTACTTGACAAACGGCTCAGAAAACCTTAAGATTCCAATCTGGAGTTTTTGGTCAAACTTGCTGTGCCGCTCCCGGAGAGGGGCAGGGAGCGCGGGCAGGAAACGGGGAAGGGGCCCATACGGCCGGAATTCGGATCAGCGTTCCGAGCCTGCGAGGGGAAAGGAGCGGGTTGTGAAAGGCCGTTGGCAAAATTCGATTCACTTGATCCGGCCAGCGGCGGTCTTCCTGGCCGGGCTTGTCCTGTTTCTGGTGGTGCGGGTTTTTGTTGTGCCTCCAACTTTCGGACAGTTTGGACACTATCGCGGGGCGGTGCTGGATGAGATCCGGGCCCTGCCGGTGAAGTACGCCGGCCAGCAAGCCTGCGCCGCCTGCCACGAAGAGGAAACACACCTCAAAAGCAAAGGCAAACACGCCAGCGTGGCGTGCGAAACCTGCCACGGCCCCGCAGCACAGCATGCGGAGGATCCCGGATCGGTCAGGCCAGGGAAGCCCGAGGAGACGGCCTTGTGCGCGGGCTGTCACGAGATGGACGCGGCCAAACCGAAGTGGTTCCCGCAGGTGAATACCAAGGAGCACATGGCCGGGATGCGGTGCCTGGAGTGTCACCCCGCCCATGATCCGGCGCCTTGAGAGAGAAGGGAGAAGGGTATGGAGACGACGCGCCGAGAGATCTTAAAAGGAGCCGGTCTGCTTTTGATTTTGGGGGCGCGGGCCAATCCCGGCGGGGCGCCCCAGACGGCCGCCGCCGCAGGGAGCTACGATCCGCACCAGCACCTATGGGCGATGACGATCGACATCGACAAGTGCATCGGCTGCGGCCACTGTGTGCGCGCCTGCGCGCAGGAAAACGACGTACCGGAGGAGTATTTTCGGACCTGGATCGAGCGGTACGAAATTGATGGCAGCAACCTGGAGCACCCGACGGTCACCTCGCCAGACGGCGGCAAACACGGCTTTCCGCCTTCCTCGGAGACGAGGACCAAACAGTTCTTCGTGCCGAAGCTGTGCAACCACTGCCTGGAATCGCCCTGCGTGCAAGTCTGCCCGGTGGGGGCGACGTTCCACTCGCCGGACGGGGTAGTGCTGGTGGACGAGTCCTATTGCCTGGGTTGCCGTTACTGCGTGCAGGCCTGCCCGTACGGCTGCCGCTACATTCATCCCGAGAAGTTGACGGTGGACAAGTGCACGTTCTGTTACCACCGCATCACCAAAGGGCTCACCACCGCCTGTTGCGAAGCTTGTCCGACGCAAGCGCGGGTGCTGGCGGATTTGAAGAATCCCGCCGATCCGGTGCATGCCTTTCTGAGGGAGAACAAGGTTCAGGTTCTCAAGCCGCACATGGCCACGCGCTCCAAGGTGTTCTACCGTGCGCTGGACGGCGCCGTGCGTTGAACGAAGGAGGTGAAGCAAGACGATGGGTCCGGTGCCGGGCGTAGAAGGCTTCATGTATCCGAATGAAGTGGAGCTGCAATGGAGCCTGCTCATCGTGCTGTATCCTTACATCACCGGCCTGGTGGCGGGAGCATTCATCCTCGCTTCGCTGGAGCGGGTGTTCCGGGTCAAGGCGGTGAAGCCGACCTACCGTCTGGCGTTGCTGACGGCGTTGGCCTTCCTGCTGGTGGCCCCCCTGCCCCTGCAACTCCATCTGGGCCATCCGGAGCGCAGCTTCGCGATGTTCCTGACGCCTCATCGCTCTTCCGCCATGGCGATGTTCGGCTTCGTCTATCTCTGGTATCTGCTGGTCGTGCTGCTGGCCGAGATCTGGCTGGATTACCGGGCGGACATCGTGCGAATGGCGACCGTGGAGACCGGTTGGAGGCGCTGGCTGTACCGGGTGCTCACTTTAGGGTCGATGAACGTCAGCGAGCAGGCGCGGGCGGTGGACGAGCGGGTGGGCTATTGGATTACGATCATCGGAATTCCGTCCGCCTTTCTGTTGCACGGCTATGTGGGATTCATCTTCGGGTCGGTCAAGGCGAATGCCTGGTGGTCGACCCCACTGATGCCGATCGTCTTCCTGTTCTCGGCGATGGTCTCCGGCATCGCTGCGGTCATGTTGCTCTACATGGCCGCCATGCGCCTCCAGGGCAGAAAGCTGGACATGCTCTGTCTGGACACGATCGCCAGGTATCTTTTTTACGTTTTTCTTATCGATTTTTCCCTGGAAATGCTGGATCTGGTTCACCGGATTTACGAAGCGGACGAATCTTTCCGCAGCCTGGATTTCATGGTGCATTCGCGGCTTTGGACCTCGCAGGTGGTGGTGCAAATCCTGCTGGGCACCTGCGTTCCTCTCCTTCTGCTGGCGTCGGTGCTGCTCTTCAGATTCAGCGAGACGGCGCGGAAGCACATCTACGTGGTCGCGGGGATCCTGACGCTGGTAGGGATCTTTGCGATGCGGTGGAATGTCGTCATTGGGGGCCAGCTGTTTTCCAAGAGCTATCTGGGCTACACATCCTACAAACTGGACTTCGCCACTCGGGAAGGATTACTGCCGGCGATCGTCTTGATGCTGCTTCCCTTCGCCATTCTGTGGGTTCTCGTGAAGCTGCTGCCTCCGTGGAAGCCGGAGGAGGAGGGCCGAGATGGCGTCTGCGCCGTCGCCTCTTGAACATGCCAAAGGCGAGCTCGAAGAGAGGCTGAACCGGATCGAGGCGCGGCTGGGGGAAATCGAGCGGCGGCTGGGGATCGCCGATGGCGCGGCGCTGGGTGCAGGCGCTGCTGCGGAAACCGCGGCGGAGTCGCCGGAGCGGCAGTGGGTGGAGGCGGGGCATCTGCCGGGGCTCGCGGGCAAGTCGTTGCTGGGTCTGGCGGCCGCCTATCTGCTCCGGGCTTTCACCGAAAGCGGCATGCTGGCGCCCGCCGTCGGGGTCGCGCTCGGACTGATCTACGCCCTGGCCTGGCTGGTATGGGCGGCTCGCACGCCGGCGAGCGAAGCGCTCACCGTGCTGGTGAGGGCGCTGACATCGGCGCTCATTCTCGGCCCGCTGCTCTGGGAGGCCCACCTGAGATTTCGAGCGATCGATTCCTGGCAGACGGCCGGCGTTCTGGTGTTGTTCGTGGGGATGGCGCTGGCGATCTCCTGGCGCAAGAATCACACCGCGGTGGCGCTCATCGGCTCCTTGGCCGGAATGTTTCTGAGCGCGGCCTTCCTGCTCCGCACCCACGATCTGGTCCCTTATACCGTGGCGTTGCTGGCGATGGCGGCCGCCGTGGAGGCTTCGGCCTGTCTCGAGCACTACCTGGGAGAACGCTGGATCGTTGCGGGGGTGACGAACCTCGCCGTGCTGCTGCTGACTTTCATCGCGACGAAGCCGCCGGGCAGCCTGCGGAGCTATGTGCCGGTGGATCGGGCGGAGGCGATCGCAGCGCAGGCGGCTCTGGTGGGGATTTATCTGGCCAGCACGATGGTGAGGACGCTTTTACGAGGATTCCGAATCTCCGTGTTCGAGCTGGCCCAGGCGACAGCCGCGCTCGGCATTGGCGTCTGGGGCGCCATCACGGTGGCCCACGGACACCCCCGGGCGGTTCTGGCGGCGGGCCTGTTCTGCGGCCTCTCCGGGATTCTGTGCTACGTGGTCTCCTTTGCGTTCCTGGAGCGCCGGGCGAGAAACGACCGGAATTTTTACAGCTATGCCAGTTTCGGGCTGGCGCTGGTGCTGGCCGCGAGCGGATTGCTGCTCGCAGGCACCGCGCGCGTGCTGCTGTGGGCCGCACTCGCTACGGCCTTTGTCGTGGCCGGGCGCGAGTCCGGACGCATGCTGCTGAAGCTACATGCCGGCATCTACGCGTCGCTTGCGGTCTCCGTGTCCGGGCTTGCCGCGACAGCGAACGCGAGCTTGCTGGGCCACGGGCCGCATGAAGCCGGTAGCGGCGCCCCGGCGATGTGGATTGCTGCGGCCGGGGCTTTGAGCGGTTACGGGCTGCTGCTGCGAAGCGGATTGCCGCAACATGGCACCGCCGTCTATCGGCTGGCAAGCCTGCTTTTGGGGGCGGGGGCGCTCTGGTCGCTGGCGGCGGCGGGCGCCGTGGCCGTAGGCCTCTGGTGCAGCAGAGCACCGGGAGCCCCGCGCTTTTGTCCGGCGCTGCTGACGGCTGTGCTGGCGGCTGTGGCGGCCGCGGCGGGGCTTGGTTTCCGGCACTGGCACCGCCAAGAGCTGAAATGGATGGCTTGGCTGCTCACACTTGCGGCAACCTACAAGATCTTCTTCCAGGACTTGCCGAAAGCCCACCCGTTCGCGATCGTCTTTTCGCTGCTGCTGTTTGGCGCCCTGCTAATCTGGATGCCGCGGCTGACGAGACAAACCCAGCCCGGCCGCGTTCCGCCTGGCGCCGACTCTTCCTGAAGACACCCCTGCGGGATTGCGCATACCCCCCGCAACGACGGCTCGCACGTGTTGCCTGGGGCCTGCGCAAGCCTGATCTTGCCTGCTCGCCGCCTCGCTTTTCGGGACGCACTGGCCCGCAGAGCCGGCCCGCAACGACTCGGTGCCGAGCCACGATCGGCCCGGCCGCCCCCTATGGGATAATCGCGGCAGGGATGCCCGAGCTGGCGCCTGAGTCCGTTTTCCGTAATCAGGAACGAGCCGCCCAGAGCTTTGCCGAGCTGGCCGCGGGGATCCCACCGGCGGCCCTGCGGCGGATCTCGTTGCTCGTCGGAGCTTCGGCCGATCCTGACGGGGCGCTGCACTATCTGGTGCGATTTCGCGAGGCGCAGCCGGCGGCCTTCCAGCGCCTTGTCGTCTCCCCAGCCGCCATGCAGTATCTGGTGGCGGTCTTTGCCTCCAGCCGCTTTCTCTCCGAGGCTCTGCTCCGGCACCCGGACTGGATCGAGCTGCTGCCCGGCCGGGGCGACCTCCACCGCGTCATCAGCCGGGAGGAGCTGGTGGCGGAGCTTGAGGCGCAACTGGCGCCTGCCGGTCCGGGCGCCTTCTCTCCTCTCAAGCTCGCCGAATTCCGCCGCCGCCAGATGCTGCGGATTCTCGTTCGTGACCTGCTCGGGTTCGGCACGCTGGCGGAGATCACCGAGGAGCTGTCGAACCTGGCGGACGCGATCCTCGAGGTCGCCTACCGGAGCCTGCGCGTCGAGCTGGTACGCCGCTACGGGCGGCCGTTGTATCGCACCGCCGAGGGCGAGACGCGCGAATGCGGCTTTTCCATCATCGCCCTTGGCAAGCTGGGCGGCCGCGAGCTCAACTACTCCTCCGACATCGACTTGATGTTCGTTTACTCGGCCAACGGGGAGACCGAGGGCCGGGAGCCGGTCAGCAACCGCGAGTTCTTCAGCAAGCTGGCCAACCACTTGACCGATGTTCTGTCGACCCACACGGCCGAGGGCCGCTGTTACCGTGTCGATCTTCGGCTGCGGCCCGAGGGCAGGCTGGGCGACGTCGCCTCGTCGGTGGATGCCATGCGCGCCTACTACGAGCAGCGGGCGCGTGACTGGGAGCTGCAAATGCTCATCAAGGCCCGCGTGGCGGCCGGCGATCGCGCTCCGGGCCAGGAGCTGCTCGATGCGGTCGAGGCACTCATCTACCGCTCGACGCTCGACTTCTCGGCCGTCGAATCGGTTTCGGAGACGCGCGAGCGCATCCATGAGAAGACCGGGCGGCGCCGGATGCGCGGCGGCGGGCTGAACGTGAAGCTGGCCCGGGGCGGCATCCGGGACATCGAGTTCTTGGTGCAATGCCTCCAGCGCTTGCACGGCGGCCGCGAACCTTGGGTGCGCCGTAGCGGCACCCGGGTGGCGCTGCGCCGCCTCAGGGATAAAGACCTGCTTTCCGACACAGAGTATTCGCGACTGGCTTCGGCTTACGAGTTTCTGCGGCATCTCGAACATCGCCTTCAGATCGTCGACGACCGCCAGACGCACGAACTGCCCACCGACCGCGAGGAGCTGGAGATCCTCGCCCGCCGCATGCCCGGGTGGAAGGCGGGGGGCGTTCCCTCCGCCGAGGGCCTGCTCCGCATGCTCAACGTGCACCTGGAAGAGGTTCAGGAGATTTATGAGCGGGTGATTCACTCGCAGCAGCCGATTTATTACAGCCCGCATCCGGAGGCGCTCACCGGAGCAGGTCCCGGCGCCGGCGAGGCGGAGCCGGAGTTGCTGGCCCCGGCGGTGAGCAACCTCGTCAGGTTCCTGGACGAGCGCGCTCCGCGGCTGGCGGCGACGATCGCGCGCAGCCGCCTGCGGCAAGGCGCCCAGGCCTTCGAACATTTTCTCGAGCAGGTGCTTGACCGGCCCGAATGGCTCGAATGGCTCGAGAGCGATCGGGCGCTGGCCGGCTATGTCATTGACCTGTTCGAACACAGCTCGCATTATGCCGAGCAGCTTGTCCGCAAGCCGGAGCTGCTCGAAGAGCTGCGTTGCATCGGCGAGGAGCCGGACCGCGTGCCCGACTACGCGCAGACGGTGGGAGCCGCAAGCGACGCGGGCGGGCTCCGGCGGCTGTTCGCCCGCCAGATGCTTCGCATCCAGGCCGAGAGCATCTGCCTGCGGACGCCCATCTTCGACACCCTCAAGCGCACCTCGGCGCTCGCCGACGCCGCCATCGCCGCCTGCTACCGCATGGCGGTGGAGGACGTCCGGCGAACCTGGCGCCCCGCGCAGGCCGGCTACGAGCCCCGCGATCAGATGGTGACCGTCGCTCTCGGCCGGCTGGGAATGACGGAGTTCGATCTGGCCTCCGACGCCGACCTGGTCTTTGTCCTGCCCGATGCCGACGCCGCGGAGATCACCTTCTGGACGCGCGTGGCCGAGCGTATGATCCAGCTCATCACCGCATACACCGGCGACGGCGTCCTGTTCGCTGTCGACACCCGCCTGCGGCCCAACGGCCGCGAGGGGATGCTCGTGCAGACCGAGCAAGCCTACAAGGACTACTTCGCCCAGCGGGCCGAGGCCTGGGAGGGCATCACCTACATGAAGTCGCGTGCGGTGGCCGGCCACCTCGCCTGGGGCACCGCGTTCTTGAGCGAGCTTCAGAAATTGGACTGGCGGCGGTGGGGCCAGAGCGGGCGTTCCAAGCGCAAGCTCTGGGACATGCGGATGCGACTGGAGAAGGAGCAGGGCGCCGCCAATCCGCTCAAGGCCGGCCGCGGGGGCTACTACGACATCGATTTCGCCCTGATGTACCTGCGGCTCAAAGCAGCCGGCTTCTTCTTCCCTGTGCTCAACACGCCGGAGCGCATCGATGTGCTCGAGAAGATGGGGCATCTCGATCGCGAGGATGCGGCCTTTCTGCTCGATGCCGCCACCTTCTACCGCGCGCTCGATCATGGCTTGCGGGTCTTCTCCGGTCACGCCGAGGGCAACCTGCCGAAGAGCCGCATGCAACTCGAGGCCCTTCAGAGGCTGGTGAGCCGATGGACCCCGGAGCACCTGCACGACCAGCCGCTCGACGTCGAGCTGGCGCAGATCCAGGCGCGCACCCGGGAGTTCTTCGAGCGGCTGTTCGGTTAAGTGTTGCGGATTATGATGGGGATAGGATGCTGCGCCTCGCCCTCGCCGCCGCGCTGGTGTTTGTTTCCGGTGGCGCCGGTGCCTTCGGGCAGGTGATCGAGTTCGAATCCGGCGGGCTGAAGTACCAGACCCTCACCAAGAACGGCCTGACGATCATGTTCGCCCACCTGCCGTCGCAGGTGCGCGAATATTCGATCATCCAGGTCGCGGTCTCCAACGGCTCGAACGCTCCGTGGGTGGTGCGGCCGGAGGATTTTCGTTTCGAGCTGCCCAACGGAACGGTGATCCGTGCCGTGCCTGCCCTCCAGGTGATCAACGAGCTGATCCGGCACGCTTCGGGCGACGACGTCATCAAGCTCGTCACCACCTACGAGCTGGGCCTCTACGGCATCAACCGGATCCATTCCACCAGCGGCTATGAGAAGCGCCGGCAGTCCGCTCTGGCCGTCGTCTCCTCGGCCCGGCTGAAGGCGGCCGCCGCGGCTTCGGCCATCGCGCTAGTCGAGACCCGCCTGGCCCCGGGCGAGAGCACCGACGGCGCGGTCTTCTATCCCACCGCCGGCCGGCCCATCGGCGAATCGCGCCTCAAGGTCTATACTGCCGGGACGGTTTTCGAGTTCGAGGCGAGCACGCCGCAGTGGGCCTCGAAGTAGGTGGAGGCAGCCCGTTACTGATCGGCCTCCTCGACGCGGAGAAGCTTCAGCTCCCTGACCTCCTGTGAGCGCTCTTTCACGGTGACCTTGACGCCGTCGTCGTCGTACCGGTCGAGGAAACCGGGGTCACGCCAGGCGCCGGCCTCGACCTTATCCCAGGCGAAAGCCGTGTATTCTCCCGGCGGTACGCCCCGGAAGCTGAAGCGCCCGTTCTGATCCGCGGCCTGCTGGAAGAATAGATCCTCGCGGTGGCGTTTGCTCTCCTCCGGAATGAGAACTACGGCAGCGCCGGGGGCGGGTTTCTGCTCGGCGTCGAGAACGACTCCGTCCACCTGCCCGCCGGACGGGCTCACGAGCAAGTTGAGGAAACCGCCCGAAGTGAGCATCAGGGGAGAGGCAAGCGCCTCCTGGTCGCCCAGCCGCGCCGCTTTGAGATAACTGCCCTCCGGCAAGCCCGCGATCCGGACGCTGTAACGGCCCGGGGAGAGATTCCGCAGCTCGAAGGAGCCATCCTCCTTGACGCGTCCGTCGCCCATACCGAAAAACTGCACCTCCTGCTCTTCGGATTGGAGCAGGACGCGCGCGCCGTCGAGCTTCACCGTGGCGGCGCTGCCCGGCTCGATCTGGACGCGGCCCTGAACGGTGACGCCGGGCGCGAGCACCAGCTCGATGCCTTCGATGTCGGCGCTGCCGACCTCGATCTCCCGCCGCGCGTAGAGCGTGTTCTCGCCGTCCCGGTACACAGCCGTGAGCAGGTGCGAACCCGGGCGCACATTCGTCAGGGTGAAGCGGCCCGTCGATGCCTCCACCTGTGCGAAGCGCCGCCGCGCCGATCCGAGGAAGCCCAGGCCCGTGCGCGGCGCGATCATCAGCATCAGGCCGCTCCCGGCGCGTTCGCCTCCCGGCTTCACCACGCGCCCGCTGATGCTGATGGCTTGAGCAGGCCAGAGGCGGAAGTCGATGCCGCTGCGCTCCTCGCCGGCCTTCACCACCACGGGCGCGGCCTGCTCGGGCTCGAGCACACCGGGATAGTAAACGTCCGGGTAGGCGATCCGGTCCGCCGTCCGCGCCCGCGCCAGCGGCCGGAGGCCTATCTCGCGTTCCGTCCAGGCAGCGCTCACCCAGTAGCGGCCGGGCGCCAGACCGAAGATCCGGTACTCGCCCCGGTCGTCGGTGGCGGCGCCGCCCGCCGGCACGAGCTCCCGCTTGCCTTTGAGGTAGCGGTACTGCATCGCGGTGACGCGCGCCCAGGCGAGCGGTTCGCCGTCCTCATCGACGACGCGCCCGGCGATCACCGCCGCAGGCGTCATTCTGAGGACCAGGCCCTTAAGATGCTGTCCGGGGGCAAGAGTCAGGCTGGCCGGATTTCCCGCCCTACCCGCCTGCGTGTCGCTGCCCGCATAGCCGTTGCGCCGCAACGAGATCTGGTACCGGCCCGGCGGGATCTTCTCGATTACGAAGCGGCCCGAGGCATCGCTGATGCCACCGGCGCCGCCGAAGCCTGCGCCGCGGCCGCCAACTAGCACCACCGCGGCCTTTCGGATCGGCGCCTGGGTGCGGGCGTCAAGGACGACTCCCTCGACCGTGCAGTAGTCCTCCTCCTTGAGGGGCGGCGCCTCTTGCTGGGCCTGCGGTGCGCCCGCACCCCTCGGGGGCGACCCCGGTTGAACGTTGGGTGGGGCTTGGGCAAAAACCCAGCCTGCCAGCGCGATCCACGCCATTCCGACGCGCGGCATCGGCCCTCCTTGCTCTAAACGTCCCCGTTATTCTCATTATCTCCGCAACTTGCGCCCGGGCACGCCCCACCTTGTTAAGATTGCGACGATCCCTATGCGAATCACCCGGCTCACCACCGCCGTCATCGAAGCGAATTTCGACTGGACGCTGATCAAAGCGGAGACCGACGAGGGCATCACCGGCTACGGTGAAGCCTACTTCGGTCCCGGCCTGCCCGCGGTCATCCGGGAATACGCCGCGCTCATCGAAGGCGAAGATCTCACTTCGATCGATGTCCTCGTTCGAAAGATGAAGGCCGCCTCGGTGCATGTCTGGCCGGGGCTGGCTACGCACGCCGTCTGCGGCATCGAAGCGGCGCTGCTCGATGCCCTCGGCAAGCGGTACAGGCTGCCGCTCTGGCAGATCCTCGGCGGCAAGTATCGCGACCGTGTGAGCGTTTATGTCGACTGCCATGCCGGCGAGTCGCTCGAGAGCATCACGCCGCTGCTGGTGCCCCGCACGCCCTCCTGGCAAGCCGGCGAGAGCGGGCCGGCGGCCCGCGCGCCCAGCGTGAGGCACCGCTGGGACCAGCCCGGCCGCAAGCACCTGACGCCGGAGGCCTATGCGCGTCGCGCCGCCGAGATGGCTGCGCGCGGCTTCCCGATCCTCAAGTTCGACATCGACGTCCCAATGCCGTTCCCCACCGATCAGTACAATCGGGACCTGAGCCCGGCGGAGGTGGACTACGCCGCCTCGCTGGTGGCCGCCGTCCGGCAAGCCGTCGGGCCGGGCCTCGGCGTGGCGATTGACTGCCACTGGAACTACGGTGTCGGCGCCGCCGTCGAGCTGGCGCGGGCGCTCGAGCCCTATCGCCTGGCGTGGTTCGAAGATCCCGTTCCTCCGGAGAATCTGGACGCCCTCGCCCAGGTGCAGCGCGCCACGCGGCTGCCGGTAGCCACCGGCGAAAACCATTACCACCGCGTCGATTTCGAGCGGCTGATCCGGGAAGCGGGCCTTCGCCTGCTCGCGCCGGACGTGCAGAAGGTCGGGCTCTGGGAAGGGCGCAAGCTCGCCGACCTCGCCGACATGCATTACGTCAACCTGGCGTTCCACAATGTCAGCGGACCGATCGGCACCATGGCCGGCGTCCACCTTTCGGCCGCCGTACCCAACTTCCTGGCTCTGGAGTGGCACGCCGCGGACGTTCCCTTCTTCGACGCGCTGGTTCGCGGGCTTGATGGTCCGCTGATCGAAAACGGCTCGATCCGCGTGCCGGACGCTCCCGGGCTCGGCATTGAGCTCGATGAGGATGTCGCCTGGCGCTATCGCAAGCCGGGCGAGAGATTCTTCGAGTAGCGCCGGGCGAGCAGCAACAGAAACGCTGCGCCGCCGGCGAACGCGGCCGCGAGCGCGGCGACGCCGTTCATACGCAGGTCGGCGGCCGGCTGCGTCGCCAGGGGCAGGGCGCGCCGCGCCGCCTCGATCCAGAACAGCGCCACGCCGAAGCTCACCAGATCGACGCTCGAAGTGCGGATCACCAGCCAGACGATGCCGATGAGCACCGCGCCGGCGGCGAAATGGAAAAGCCACTGCCAGGCATTCGTCGAGCGGCTGAGCGCCACCAGCGCCAGCACCACACCGGCCACCGCGAGGCCGGTGCGGAAACGCAGATAGCCGATGCCCGCCGATGCGAGGATCGTCGCCGTGCAGAGCGTTCCGAAGGAAACGAACAGGCTCCGGCCGAGGGCGGCGAAGGCGGGCAGGTAGGTCTCCGGACCTGCCAGGCTCCACAGCCCGACCGAGAGGCGGTCCCCGGGCACATGCTGGCTGGCGAAGGTCAGAGCCTCTGCCGTGCCCCAGACAAGCGCGGCCACGGCGACAGCCCGCGCCAGGGAGGGCCTGGGCAGAGTGCGGTAGCCGTAGCCGACCTGCAAGAAAATGTCGGTCGCCAGCGCCAGCAGGAAGATGCCTGCGCCGGAGAGAACGGCCATGACCAGCCGGCTGAGCAGAGCCTGCTGAATATAGTTCTGAAGCGGCTTGGCCGTGTCGTAAGCCGCCAGGACATTCGGCCACTCGTTGGCCGCGGCCGCCAGGGCCACCACCGTCGCGGTGCCGCCCGCCGCCAGATAAACTCTCCAGCGCGGCTGATGCGCCGCCTCTCCCTCGCGGCCGCTCAGGCGGCGGATCCCCGCGACGAGCAGCAGCAGACCCAAGGCGCCGCCGAGCGCCGGCATGATCGTCGATTGCAACCGCGGCCGGTTGAACTCGCGCAGCCATTCTTCAGGCAGTTTCAGGAAGCGGCGGAAGTAGGAGATGTCCTCTCCTACCACGGTCAGCGACAGCCGCGCCGTCGCTTCACCGGCGCGGAAGCCCTGTTCCTCCCAGACAAAGACGTGATCGGTGCGATTCTCGAGGTTCGATACGTTCGAGTCGACCAGCCGGTAGCGCTCGATGGCAATCTTCTGGAATTCGGCCAGCCAGCCCTCGGCCCGCCGGCGCGCCTCCTCCGGCGTCAACCTGGCCCCGGGCGCCTTCTCATCGAGAACATGGTCGAGGCGAAAAGCACGGCCCTGCTGATCAACGAAGACCCGCCACTCCTCGCGCTCCAGCGGCCTGTAATAACGCACCGACCAGACACCAGCCGTCGTTCGATCCCGGACGATTTCGTTGGCGCGCCGGGGGCCCTCCAGGCGGCGCAGGTACTCGAAATCAGCGGCGTTCAATCCGGTGACGAATTGAACGGCTCGCCGCCACGATGCCGGATCGAGGTTCCGTTCACCAAGCGCGCGGTCGGCCGTGGCCGCCGCCTCGGCTTTCGTCACGAACACTCGGATAAAACCGCCGAACAGATAGGGGCGCCAGAGCAATCCCGCCAGAAGTCCTGCTGCGGCGGCAGCCCAGAGCCACGCCGGCGACCACTGCGGCGCGAGCGGCGGCGCGGGCGCCGGGCGTTCCCCCGCCTCCGCCGGAGCAGGCGAGACTTCGGCTTCCTCGTTCAAGACCCCGGGCGCGGTCACGAAGCCGCCGTTGCGCCGGTAAAAGAAGAGCGAGATGGCCAGCGGCAGAAGCACAATGCCTGCCACTGCGGCGCCGCTCAGGCGGAAGTACCAGCTCCCGGACTCGAACAGGAACATGCCGATGAATACGGCGTCCACGGTGTAGTGCCACACCAGCGTCGCCATGATGCCCCACCGCAACATGACTGCGCCGGCCAGCACGCCGATCAGGCCCACTTCGACCCCGCGAATCCATCCCGGCTGCTGCGGATAGTTCGAGTGGAGAAAGCCCCAGACCAGCGCAGGAACGAGCAGGGCCAGCCAGCTGGAGCGCAGGTAGCGCTTGAGAAGTGCGATCGCCAGCAGGCGGAACCAGAACTCCTCCGATGTGGAAGCCAGCACGGAGATTGTCAGCGGGTACAGCCACGGCGCGGCCGTTGACAGCAGATCCGAGTAACCCACATCCTGCGGGCTCCAGGCGCCGAACCGGCGCCCCACGAGATAAAAAGCCACCACGAGACCTAGGTGAACGGCGGTCAGGCCATAGCCGGTGACGCAGGCCAGGAAGAACTCTTTGGTAGCAAGGCCTCGGCGGGAGAAGAGGGCTGCCAGCGACGCTTTCTTCGGGTGTGCGCTCCGGTACAGCGGCTCGCCTGCCGCCGCGGCCAGGATCACATAGAAGAACGTACCCACGCCGGCGCCCACCGCCTGTAGCAGGCCGAAGAGCACGGTTTCCCGGAAGGGCGTGGAGGTGGGCATGCCGTCGATGAAGAAGGCGAGCAGGTTGAGCTGGTTGAGTACCATCAACCCGCCGACCACGCCGCTGAGCGCCACCAGCGGCCTCCAGGGAATCTGGCGACGCCGGAGCCAGCGGATCACCAGGATGACGGCGGCGACAAACAGCACGGCGGCGCAGGCTTCCGCGGCCCACTGAAACAGCTCGTTGCTGGCGCGCATCCGCGCGAAGTCCCGCTCCCACTGTTCGGGAACGTGAAGGAACTCCAGGTACTCGCCGATGCGGTCACCTTGAACCACCACTCGCCGGCGGAGCGTGGCGCCTTTGGCTGCGAAACCCTCTTCCTCCCAGGTGAACCGGTGATCCTGGCGCGCCGGGCGCTCTTCCGCCCGCTGCTCGACGAGCCGGTGCGGCGCTTCGGTCTGACTGCGGAGGAAGGCTTCGGCAATGGCGCGCGCCTCCTCCGGAGCGAGGCGCGCCCCCGGCGCCGCCTCTTCGATGACGTGCCGGAAGCCCACCAGTCGGCCCTGCGGCGACAGATAAACCGCCAACTCCTCTCTCTCCGGCGGGCGGAACCACCGTGCCCGCCAGCGCCAGACCGGCACGCGCTCGCCCATGAGCCGGTTGGCCTCTTCGAGTCCCAACTCGCGCTCGAGGAACAGCCGCGCCCGGTCATCCGGGTCGAACAGCGTCAGTTGCCGATAGCCGGCTGTGCCGAGCCCCTGCGAGGAGAGAAATTCCGCTGCTCGCACCGTGATTTCGCTCTTCGAGTAACGCAGCGTGAGCGAGGCTTGCGGGAAGGCGGCCCGCCAGTTCTCCACCACGTACCAGACCGAGAGGACGCTCACTGCCGCGAGCCCCGCCATCAGCCTCTTCTCAGGCGTCTCGATCCGCTCCACTTGCCTTCCTCCGGTACCCTCCAACTATACCGGCAGTCGTGATACATTCGCCGGAAGAACCACCACGCAAGGAGGATCGAATGCGTCTGACGCGAAGGAGCCTGTTCATCAGTGTGGCGGCGGCCGCGGCGGCGCGGGCCGCTGCCGAATCGGGTGAGACGACCTTCCCGGTGATGCCCGGCCGGCGTTTCTCCGGCGAAGCCCTGCGCGAAATCGCCTTCCCGCTGGGGGGCATCGGCACCGGGACCATCTCTCTGGGAGGCTGCGGCCAGCTCCGGGACTGGGAGATCCTGAACCGGCCGGCCAAGGGGGCGCGAAATCCGTTCACATTCGCCTGCCTGCGCTTGGCCGGGGGCGAGCTCGAAAAGCCGGTGATCCGGGTGCTCGAACGCCGGCCGTTGCCCCCGTTCAACTACGCCCACGGCGTGCCCCGGGAGACCAGCCTCGGCCTGCCGCGCTTCCGTAAGGCGACCTTCGTCGGCGCCTACCCGTTCGCCCAGCTCCACCTTGCCGACGCCCGCCTGCCCGTCGAGGTGCTGCTCGAGGCCTTCAATCCGATGATCCCGCTCGATACGGACGACTCCGGCCTGCCCGTCGCCGTGCTGGACTACACCGTCGCCTCCCACGCCACCGCGCCGCTCGATGTGGCCGTGGCCTTCTCCATGATGAATCCCATCGGCGCTGCCGCGATGACGCTCCAGGGCGGACGCCGCGCGCCGCACTTTGGCCAGAACGTCAACGAGTTCCGCCGCGACAAGGGCGTCGCCGGCATTCTGATGTCCTCGAAGAAATATCCGCCGGACTCGGCCCGCTACGGAACCATGGCTTTGCTCACTCGCGACGGCGATCTCTCCTGGCGCCTGCGCTGGGAGCATGGCGCCTGGTGGGATGAGCTCCACAAGTGGTGGGATGAGTTCCTCGCGAAAGGCCGCTTCCCGAACAACTCTGCTCCGCCGTCGGAGGACGGCGCCACCGAGTACGCCACGCTCGCCACGCACTTTACGCTCGAACCCGGCGCGAGCCGCAAGATTACCTTCGTGCTTGCTTGGCACTTCCCCAACGTCGAAATCAATTGGAGCGGCGACGAGAAGGTGCGCGGCATGGTGCTCAAGAACCACTACGGCACGCGCTGGCCGTCGGCCTGGGAGCCCGGCCGCTATGTGCTCGAGCACTACGACAGGCTGCGGCGCCGCTCGGAGGCGTACCGCGACGCCCTGTACTCCTCCACGCTCCCGCCCGCGGTGCTCGATGCCGTCTCCAGCCAGGCCTCCATCATCCGCACGCCTACGGTGATGGTGCTCGAAGGCAGGAAGACGCTCGCCTTCGAGGGCTGCAACGACAGCTCCGGCTGCTGCCCCATGAACTGCACCCACGTTTACAACTACGAGCAGGCGATGGCCTTCCTCTATCCCGAGCTCGAACGCAGCATGCGGGAGATCGACTTCCTCATCAACATGCGCGAAGACGGCAGCATGGGCTTCCGCACCGCCGTGCCGCTTGAAAAGGGCGGCCGCGTGCCCTTTCCCGCGGCGGACGGGCAGATGGGATGCGTGATGAAGGTCTACCGGGAGTGGCAGCTCTCAGGCGACGATGCCTGGCTCAAGAAGCTCTGGCCCGAGGTCAAACGCGCGCTCGAGTATGCCTGGAAACAGTGGGACGCCGATCAGGACGGCGTCATGGAGGGCGAGCAGCACAACACCTACGACATCGAGTTCTACGGCCCGAACACGATGATGGGGACGCTCTACCTGGGGGCGCTGACCGCCGCGGCCCGCATGGCCCGGCACCTCGGCGAGACCGCGACGGCGGAACGCTACGAGCAGCTCGCGCGTGCCGGCAGCGCCAAACTCGATCAACTGCTCTTCAACGGCGAGTTCTACATCCAGCGCGTCGACGAGCGGAATCCGAAGGCGGCCAAGTATCAATATGGCGAAGGGTGTCTGTCGGACCAGTTGCTCGGCCAGTGGTTCGCCGAGGTCGTCGCACTGGGCAAGCTCCTGCCGCAGGAGCACATTCGCCGCGCCCTGGCCTCGATCTTCCGCTACAACTTCCGCGAGAACTTCGAGGACTTCCCGAATGCGCAGCGGCTCTACGCGCTCAACGACGACAAAGGGCTGCTGCTGTGCAGTTGGCCCAAAGGCGGCCGCCCGGAGCTGCCCTTCGTCTATTCCGACGAGGTCTGGTCGGGTATCGAGTACCAGGTGGCCGCACACCTCATCTACGAGGGAATGGTGAAAGAGGGTCTCACCATCGTGCGAGCCGTCCGCGAGCGCCACGACGGCATCCGGCGCAACCCCTGGAACGAGTTCGAATGCGGCAGCCACTACGCCCGCGCCATGGCGAGCTGGTCCTTGCTCACCGCCTTGAGCGGATTCCACTATTCCGCCCCGGCCAAGGAGCTGGCTTTCCGGCCTCGCTACCGCCAGAACGCCTTCCGCTGTCTGTTCGTGGCGGGTTCGGCCTGGGGAACCTACAGCCAGGAGGGCGCGGACCAGAGGCTGCGCGCCGCCGTCGAGGTCGCCGAGGGGAAGCTGGAGATCGCCCGGCTCCGCCTGCCCTTCGCGAAGGCGGACGCCACGGTGCGCGCCTCAATACCGGCAAAGCTGCACGTCGCCGAAGGGACTGCCGTGGTTGAATTCCAGCCGCCCGCGAGGCTGGAGGGCGGCCAAAAGCTGGAGATTTCGCTCGGCTGAGCGCCTCAGCTCTTCTTGAGCCGGGTGCACGCATTCAGCGCGCCCGTCGGGTCGATCGCCGCCTGGCCCTCTTCGATGTGCCGGATCCGGCCCTCGCCGTCGATGACAAAAGTCGTCCGGCTGGCGATGCCGCGCTCTTCGATGAGCACGCCGTAGTCGCGGGAAGCCTTGCGCATGAAGTCGCTCAACATCGCATAGGAAGCGCCGATCTCGCCAGCCCAGTGCTGCAAGGTCGGCAGGTTATCCGTGCTCACCAGGAAGACCTCCGCGCCGGCCTCCTCGAACTTGGCCAGATGATCCCGGTAAGCGTGCACCTCCTTGGTGCAACCCCCGGTGAAGGCCGCCGGAAAGAAGGCGAGCACCACCGTCTTGCCCCGCAGCTCGGCGAGCGAGACGGGCTTGCCGGTGGTCGACGGCAGCGTGAACGCCGGCGCCATGTCGCCCACTTTGAGATGCGTTTTGCCCGGAGTCTGGCCGAAGGCGGTCCCCGCAAGGATCAGGCTTGCCGCGAGAGTCGAAACGAACTTCATGCACCCTCCTTTTCCATCATCTTAGCTGAAGCGCCGGGCGCGCCGGATCAGGGTCGCAGGATCGCCACCGGCGCTTGCTGGATCTCGCCGGTCACCTGCGCGGCTTCGTCGCCGACGAAGATGTTGACCTCCGAGCGGACGCCGAACTCCTCCAGATAAATCCCCGGCTCGATCGAAAAACAGGTTCCGGGGATGATCCGCCGCTCGTCGTGCGTCTCGAGATTATCCATGTTGGCGCCGGCGCCATGGACGTCCCGGCCGATCGAGTGGCCCGTGCGATGAATGAACCGCTCGGCGAAGCCCTGCTCGCGGATATACTCCCGTGCGGCGTCGTCCACTTCGTAGCCCCGAAGCGTTCGCCGCTGGCGCGCCGCGTCCTGGACGAGCCGGACCGCCCGGTCGCGCGCCTCCCGCACGATGTCGAAGATGCGGACCATCGCCGAGGGCGCCTGCTCGCCGCAGTAACCCGTCCAAGTGCTGTCGTAGTAGACGGCCTCCGGGCGGTCGAACTTGGCCCAAAGATCGATCAGCACCCAGTCGCCGCGCCGGATCTCGCGCGAACGTTCACGCGAAGGCTCGTAGTGCGGGTTCGAGGCATTGTCGTTCACCGCCACGATCGGGCCGTGGTCGGTCACCAGTCCCTCGCGGCGGAAGGCCTCGAGGATGAAATTCTTGATCGTCCACTCCGTGGTGGCGCGGCCGGCCCCGAGCTCGTTGCCGATCCGCCGGAAAGCCTGCCGCCGGATCTCATCCACCCTGCGGCCCGCCTCGAGATGCGTCCCCAATTGCTCCGTTGTCCAACGCGCCTCGAAATACTGCACCAGGTCGGCCGAACTCGCCACCGCGACGCCGCAGCTCCGCACCAGCTCCACGGTTCCGGCGTCCACCATCGCCACATAGGGAATCGCGCACTCCGGCGAGTATTGCATCGCCACCGTCCGCATGTCGGCGAGCAATTCCTCCAGGCCTGCGCGGTGGCTGCGCCAGCTCGAGTAGACCTGCTTCTTCCCGGGCAGCGCGTCGAGTATCCCCGCTTCCACCTGATGCACCAGGCCGCGCGGCTCACCCGTGGCCGGAATCAGGTAGTACCACCGGCGCGTAGCCAGTCGCGGCGGCTCGAATTCGAGGATCCGGTAGGCGAGCGGGTCGCGCCGGTGATGATCCATGAACAGCCAGCCGTCCAGTCCCTCGGCGCCCACCGCCCTCTGAATTTCGACGAGCCTTCCCATCACTTCACGCCTCCCATGAGCCGTTTCATCGGTCGCACCAACAGCGCCAGCACTACGGCTGCGGCGAAGCTAACGCCGGCCACGGCGCCGAACAGGGAGGGCAGCGACAGCGTTTCGTAAAGCGCCGCCGTCCTTCCGCCGAGGTAGTTTCCCACCGCCAAAGACAGAAACCAGACGCCCATCAGAAATCCCCCCACGCGCGGCGGTGCGAGCTTCGTCATCACGCTCAGTCCCACCGGGCTCAGGCAGAGCTCCCCGCAAGTGTGCAACAGGTACGTTCCCACGAGCCACAGCGGACTCACGGCGACGCCCGCCTCGGCGCGCCCCGCGGGAATGATCAGCAGGGCGAATCCGGCGCTCGCTCCCAGCAGGCCGAGCACGAACTTCGCCGGGCTCGAAGGCTCGCGCTCGCCCAGCCGCACCCACAGCCAGGCGAAGACCGGCGCCAGAGCGATGATGAACAGCGAATTGAGCGATTGGAGCCAGCTTGCCGGAAAGTCGAAGCCGAGCACCTGCTTGTCGACGCTGCGCTGCGCGAACAGATTGAGCGTCGAACCGGCCTGCTCGAAGACTGCCCAAAACACCGTCGAGGCGGCAAACAGCACGCCGACCACCGCCAGCCGGCGGCGCTCCTCGCGGGTCCAATCCCCGCCCGCAAGCAGCCACACAAAGATCGCGCCCACCGCGACCAGCAGGCCTGCGCCGAAGGCGTTCGAAACCGCCTCCGGCGACAACCTCCAGGCGCCGGCGGACACGCCGGTCGCGACGAAGGTGCCGGCGAGCCCCGCGGCTCCCAGCCACGCCACCAGGCGCTTGATGACTCTCCGGCGCGCCCCAACGTCGATCGACGGCGGCAGCCCGGCGTCTCCCAGATGCTTGCCGCCCGCCACGTACTGGATCGTCCCCAGCGTCATCCCCAGCCCGGCCAGTGCAAAACCGAGATGCCAGTTCACGCGCTGTCCCAGGTATCCGCAGGCGAGCGGCGCCAGAAACGCTCCGAGATTGATGCCCATGTAGAAGATTGAGAAGCCTGCATCGCGCCGGGTATCACCGGGAGCATAAAGCCGGCCGACAATCGCGCTGATGTTCGGCTTCAGCAGACCGGTGCCGGCGGCGATCACCAACAACCCCCCAAAGAACGACGGCAGGCTGTGTACCACCAACAGGAAATTCCCCGCGGCAATGAGAAGCCCGCCGGCGAGCACCGCCCGGCGCTGCCCGAGCAGCCGGTCGGCCAGCCACCCGCCGGGCAGGCTCAGCAGATAAACCATGGCGGTGAACAACCCGTAGATGGCTCCCGCGCTCGCCACGGTGAAACCCAGGCCTCCCTGCGCTTCCGGCGCCGTCATGAAAAGGATCAACAGCGCCCGCATGCCGTAGTAGCTGAACCGCTCCCAGACCTCGGTGAAAAAGAGCGTGGCGAGACCGCGCGGGTGTCCGAAAAAGCCGCCTCCCGCCCGCTTCAATGGCGTCTCCATGAGATCTCGGTCCTGAGATTCGCCACACCCGCGCGGTCTTTCGCATCGACGACGCGGAAGGCCACGACGTCATCCAGCCAGTCCTGGCTCGTGCCGTCCCAGTTCTGTGTGGCTACCGTGAGTGTATACTCCTGGCGGGTCAACAGGCAATCGAAGCCGAACTCGATCTCGAGCTCCTCGCCGCGCCGGAACCGGCCCAGGCGCCGGCCTTCGACGCGCGTGTTCGTGCCAAAGACGTCGAGGCCCAGCCGGTTCCGGACCAGAATGCCCACTACCGGCTCGTCGACCTCACGCTCGAACCGCGCCCGGATGCGCACCCGGACCGGCTCGCCGGCTTCGAAGACGTTCGCCGCCGCCCCGCCTCCGTCCAGCAGCGCGACCTCCTGGATGCGGCTGGCGCCGTCGCCGTGCCGAAAGCTCCCGCGAGGGCCGGCGCCCGCGCGCGTCTCGTCGCGCTCGTCCTGCTCGCGCCGTTCCAAGACCATGCCCACGTAGCGGTTTACCACGTCGCTCGGCCGCCCTTCGGCTGCGATCTGGCCGTCGAGCAGGAAGATCGCCCGGTCCGCAATCTGTTTCACTAGGCCCAGGTCGTGCGACACAAACAGCACGGTCGCGCCGCGCCGCTTGAGCTCCTCGAATTTCTTGATGCAGCGGTTGGAGAAGATCGCGTCACCCACCGCCAGCGCTTCGTCCACCAGCAAGACATCCGGCTCGACGTGTATGGCCGTCGCGAAAGCCAGGCGGACGTACATCCCGCTCGAATACTCTTTCACCGGGCGATCGATGAACTCGCCGATCTCGGCGAACCGTTCGATGGAGGGAAAGACTTCCTCGACCTGCCGGCGCTCCAGGCCCAGGATCTCGGCGTTGAGATAAACATTCTCGCGGCCCGTGAATTCCGGATTGAAGCCCGCGCCGAGTTCGAGAATCGCTGCGACGCGACCCTCAGTGACGACCCGGCCGGACGTCGGCGCGAGGATCCCGCTCACGATCGCCAGCAGCGTGCTCTTGCCGCAGCCGTTCGGGCCGACCACGCCCAGTGTCTCGCCGCGCTCTACTTTCAGGCTGACATTCTTGAGCGCCCAGAACTCCTGATGAAGAGCGCGCCTGCTCAACGCCGCAAGCTCCAGGATGCGATCGAATGGCCGGCGATACAGGCGGTAGACCTTCGAGACGTTCTGAACCAGGATCAAGACCGGTACGTCAGACTATAGCGCGCCGGCCCCCCGCTCGACAATCCGCTCAGCCCTGAAAGAAGCTCCGCCGGTTGCTCTTCGGCAGCGGTGCGGGGTAGCCGATCAGACAATACTGGTCCAGCGCGAACAGCACCACCGATTCGACATTTTCGGCCTGCGCCATCCGCACCTCCTTGAGCCAGGGAGTTGTCGCGTCCATCAGACCCACAAGGAAGGCTCGCTTCGAGGCAGGGAATCCGTTCATTCGGGGAAAGGTGATGGTATGCCGGCTCAGGTCCAGGTTGCGCACAAACGTGTAGGTGAAGCTCTCCGTCTTCAGGCAATCGAGCGTCGCCGGCGTCCAGTTCGGCGCGTAGTTGATTAGCCGGTTGAGTGGCGTGTCGTTCACATCGGTGGGATAGAGCACCTCAAAACGGCAGTTGGGAAAAGCCGAGCGCACAAAATCCATCACCGCAGCGGTGAAAGCCCCGATCAGCGAGGGCAGCAACTGGACTTCTTCGGGGTAGTCCGCCGGGTCGGCGAAGTTGCTGGGAATCACCCGCATCGGGCGCCCGTAGATGCTTTGAAACGTACTGACGGT
Source organism: uncultured Bryobacteraceae bacterium (assembly GCA_938003835.1). Taxonomy (GTDB): domain Bacteria; phylum Acidobacteriota; class Terriglobia; order Bryobacterales; family Bryobacteraceae; genus CALKXJ01. Next base: position 135,877 of record CALKXJ010000020.1, read on the forward strand.
GTAGGCGTCGTAAAACGGCATGCCCGAGCCCGGCAGAGGGAAGTACCACCACTGCACTTCGCCGAACTGAAGATACGGCTGGTGACCGGTCGCCGCGAGCAACTCCGCCATCTCCAGGTAAACCTGCCGCCAGTAGTTTAGGCTCGTCGGGGAGAAGTTGGTTTGTAGCGCCGGCGTGTTCAGCCAGACGGCCTCGCCGTTGGGATAACGCTGCGCGATGCCCGCCTCCGGCGTCGGATCCCCGTGCTGGAGCTCCATGCTGAATGCCGCCACGACGTCGAGCCCGTAGTTGCGCAGCGCGGTGTAAAATGCCAGGCTCCAGTCCCGCACCGCCCGGTTCAACCGCGGCAGGGCGGCCAAATCCGTCCGCCAATCCCCGTCCGTGCCCCCGCTGAGCTTCGGCCCGCTCACGATAACCTGCATGCTCGCTGATTCCGAGCGCGCCGAGATGGTCACCTTGTTGCCCGCTGTCCCCATCGCGCGGGCGAACACCGTCAGGCGGCTTCCCTCGGCCTGTGCTCGCACTGCGGTGTAGCCGCGATTCAATTCGAGCTCGAACGCCTTTGCCACGGTCTCCGCCGTATCGCCGATTCGATTCACGTGCTGGAGGATCGCGTCCTGCTCCGGCGGGTAATCCTCGTTGCCGATTCGCAGCTCCGTCAGCTTGCTGAATTCCGGCGTGCCGACGAAGTCGACGGTCGCCGACGCGTACTGGTGACCCGGCCGGTGCAATTCATAGAACCAAAGCGCGCCCACGTAGTGGTTCACTCGCCCGTGAAAGCCCAGCTTGTGAATCAGCCAGGCCGTCCGCTCCGCCGCCAGCGCCATCGAGTGATCCGTGTCCCAGTCGGTCGCCAGGTTCAGCTTCGGCTCGCCTGGAAAATCGGGCAGCGTCGTTACGGGAAGGGCAATCTCGACGAAATCGAAATAAAAGTGGCTCCCCGGAGCTCCGGCGTGCGTGACGGTCAGCTCGTGCTCTCCAGACTCCAGTTCGGCGGCCAGCACACGCCGCAACACGTCCTCGCCTGCGATGAACAGGTTCTCCAGCCTCGCCGGTTGCCCGTCCACGACGATCTGGATCTGCGCCCCGTTGAACGTCGAGCGCGTCCCTAGGTAGAGCCGGTGCGCCGCAGGCATCCGATACCGGCACCTCAGCCCGGATCCTGGCGTCACCGTCAGCGAGATGGTTCCCCCGGAGAAATTCCCCTTGGCCCGGCTCCACTCCCCGAAATACTCGATCCCGGCGGAATCGTCTTCGATCCGCCGGCTCCCCGGGCCGGCTACCTGATACGTTCGCCTGGTCCCCGTGACGCTCCAGTTGGAAACTACCACCTCGAACTCGCTCCGGGCGAATGCGCCCGGCTGGAGCTCAGCCGAGTACGTCCATCGCATCTTGCGCACTGCCGTGGTGGGCACAACGCGCCCGAAGCGGTCCGTCAGCGATCCGAAGGGGAGGGTGATTCTCCATTTGTGCGGGGACTGGCCTCCGGAAAAGGTCCGCCACCAAGGCGTCCAGTACTCCGTTCGGGCGCCGGCCACAAAACCGTACACGCCGATTCGATTACCGTTGGCTCCCGTCGTGCTTGTCTCCGGAGTCTGTCCTGCTCCGACGTAGATCAGCCGGATGCGGCGCCCCTGTTGCAACGCCCGCATCTGCGTCGAAAAGGTGTTTACGCTGGCGACGATCGCTCCGATGGCGGCCTCGAGCGTATCGTTGGCATAGAGCTGGTAGGTGTGATGTTCTCCCAGAAACGAAATCCCGACGTAATCGCCCGCCGTCGCCGTCCCCGCCAGCTCGAGTTCCGCCGTCGCGCAAACATACTGCCCCTCCACGGGAACCGCGTAGTTCTTGAGTGGGACTTGGTAGAACTGCTCTCCGCTCCCGTCGTCGGCCCAGATGCGCAAGTAGGGCCAATCCACTGTCGGATAGAGTGTTGAATCGATAGGGATACAGTTCGTGCGTGTCTCTTCGTAGGACAGCACCAGCCCGCTTAAGTCTCCGTCCGGCAGGTTGCGCAGCGCCGGATGCTCGAAGACATTGTCCCGGTTCCATTCAATGACGGCCCAATCGAACTGCTGCCGCCAGGTCCCCGACACCCGGAACCCGGTCGGCCCGGCATGGTGCATGGCTGCGATCGCGGAGGGTCTCTCGTAGTAACATTGCAGGTCCCGGTCCGGTCGGAGCTTTTCCAAGACCTCGGGCATCCCGGTCCCTCACAGCCGGATTGTCACCGTCAAGTCGGCGCCCGGCGTCACACCGTCGCCATAACCCACCGAAACAATGTCCAACGTGAGCTCCCCCCGCTCGCGCAAGGGCGGCAAGCCGAACCCGTCAACGACATTCGACATCGTCGCGCCTGCGGGAATTGTCAGCGCACAGTATGGCTGGCCGTCCTGCCGGAGTTGCAACTGGACCGGCGCTCCAGTCGGGGCCTGACCCACCACCGCGAAGATGTCTCGCACCGAATGGGCTTCCTCGATCACCAGCGGAGGCGCCGCGTTAGTCTGAATCGCCAGATACCCTTCCACCTGAATCGAAAGCTGCCCACCAGAGAGCGTTCGCAACCCTTGCTGCGCTGTTTCGGTGAAGCTTACCCGCGCTGTTTCGCTGTTTCCCCGCGTGTTCGTCACATAGAGTTCCGCTGCGGCGATCCGCACGTCCGGGATGAAGATTGGATAAGCGAAACTCCCGCTCGCTGGACTGCCGAAGAAGTTCTTCACGAACGGCACCACAAAAACCTTGCGTGCCAGACCGTAAATGGCGCTGCCGGCGGGATGGACCCGCGGCGTCGTGCCGAACGCTCCCCGGCTCACCTCGCACTGTGTCCCACCGGCGAGTACCGTGTCCACGACCATGAGCTCCGGCCCGATCTGAACCACCGAACCCTCGCCCCACCCCTGCGGAGCCGAAAGGTGGATCACCGTATCGCTTTCGGCAAGCTCGGCTGCGAGCGCAAGCGGCGTCGGGCTGTCCAGTTCGTTCCAGTAATGCAGCGTCAACGTCCCCGCTTGCACGTTTCGCGTGTTCGCCAGATCGGTGAATCCGACGCTCACCAGCTCCACCGTGCCTTGGCCGGCCGGAATCAGCCCGAATACCGGTCGTCCCGGGACGTCATGATCAATGCCGACGCTCCCGCTGGCGCCCCCGATGACCCAGCGTGTCAGTGGCGACAGCTCGTAGGCGCATTCTCGCCCGTGAACGTTCGTGGCTCGCCCCGAGATATGCACGGTGGCTCCTTCGCGGTTCGGTACCTCGAACTCCACCGGACTCGTTGCCCCGGCCGCGCCGAAATGCCAGGACGATTCGGCCACCACGAACCGGCTGCTCGCGTCCGGCACGACGCTCCAAGCCGGCCTCACCGTCAGCGTCTGCGCGTCGTTGGCGAGCACCGTTCTCTCCTGGCCCGCCCCTTTCCCGCGCGTGATCCGCACCGTCATCCCTGCGTACTCGTTGGCGAGCATCTGGAGCGTCGCGCTTCCGATCGTGTTTTGCGACGCTGAGCTGACCGCCTGCTCCGGCACGAGCTCCAGTCGCCAGTAGAACCGCGCGTGATCGAAGTTCTCATCCGGTGGGCCGGCCAGAATCACCGGCAGCCCCGTGTCCCGAAATTCGCTCGCCCGGGCGACGCTGCTCGCAATCCGGTATAGCGTCGACGGTGAGTCTCCGCGGTACACATGGAAAGACGCCGTCTCCCGCGAGAAACTCAATCCGCGCAACGTGACGGAATAGTTGCTGCCCCCGGAGGGAATCGCCGCAGGCACCGTGAACGAAAGCGGACCCTCCGCCCCGTCCCCGTCCACCCCGCTCACCGCGTAATAAAGCGTCTGCCCGCCGCTGAGCACGCCGCTTCCACCCTCGATGCGAGGAGCCAGACTTAGCAGCGGCGCCCCGGCCCGGCTGATTTCCGGCTTCGCCGGAGGAACGAAGCCGACGCTCAGCGTGACAGTGACCGCGCCGTCGCTGTTTCCCGCCGCCTTCTCGGCGATTTCAAACTGCGGCTTGCCGTCCTCATCCAGGATCTTGCCGATCAGCGGCCGCGGCAGCCCGACCGCGCTTCCCGGCTGCCGTCCTTCCCCCGGACCTTCCCCCAGGGACCGGTCGTCGTACCAGGCATCGTCGTGCTTTTGGCAGGTGAGCGCCAGGGTCCGGTAATTCGCTCCCACCGCCACCTTGAGGATCTGGAAAGGCTGCCGGATCAGGCCCTCTTTCGCATATGTCAGGGTGATCAGGTCCCCAGGCTTGAGCCCCAGGCCGCGCACGCTCGTCTCGAACTCGACAAAGAGATTCCCGCGTATGTCCTTGTCGAGTTGCCGCCGGATCAACCGCGCCGCTTGGCTCACGTTCGGAATCCCGAGAGCATGGAGCGTCGCGCTCACCTCCTGCGCGGTCGCCAGCACGTCGTCGACGTCCACCAGCGAGAGGCTGTCTTGCTGGTACTCATTGAACTCGTTCTGAAATTCCACCGAGTACCGGTTCGGCGTCTCCGCATTCGTCCGCGACCACAACCGCAGCGCCGGCTCCCCACTCTTTCTCCGCAAAATCCCGGAGAAGCCCGTTGTGCCGTCGCCGAATTCGTAGCAGGGCCATCCGCCGTTGTACGGCTCGACGCTGTTGCTGCCCGGCGGCTTCGTCGGCTGCTGCAAGGCAAAGCTCCCCTCCGGATGGAGCTCGAGCACCCCTCCCGCGCCATACGTCAGATACAGGCCTGCCGCGTTTCGCACCCCGCGCACCAGATCCGCCGCGCTGCGACGCTTGCGAACCACCAGATTGCACTGATAACGCGGAACCTGCCGCACTCCGCCGTACAAATCCTGGACTTCGATCAGCTCGTCGCAATGCGCTGCGGTCCGTGCGAAACTCTTCAGATCGAGTTCCTCCAGTCCCCACCCGCAACGCCGCAGCAGATCCAGAATGACCCAGGCCGGGTTATTCGTGAACCGGTAACTGGAATAGATTCCGTTCAGGTCGAAAGTCTCCAGCTTGAGCCCGTGCACCAGCGCCTCGATGCGCGGTAGCGCCCGCCCGTCGCTGATCCGGTTTGGCACCGCCACCGACATGTAGGCCATGCTGCCGTAAGGGTCACCCAGCGGCTGGCCCGCCTTGTCGGTGAAATCCAGGTTGAAACCGCCGGTCCGTCCCCCCAGGCTCACCACGTTGTACCAGCCGGTCGCTGTCATGTCCGCTCCGGCTCGCCCCTCCGGAATCTCGATCCCGTTCACCACCACTTTCAGCACGCCCTCGATCTCGCCCATGCCCAACAGCACTTCCATGCGCGTCAGGTTCCCGTCGTTTCGAGCGAAAACCACCGGCGGCTCCAGCCACGCCGTGCCGTAGATGAGCGGCACGAAGTCGTTGTATCGCGCCAGATTCTCCGTCGGCACGCTAAGGTGGGCGCCGCGCTCGCCATAGCTTCTTACGGCTACGGCCGCCGGCACGAATTCGATGCCTCCGAAACGTCGCGTGTCGTTTCCTGCCGAGTCGCGGTCGAACATCCCGCGCTCCTCGCAGCTCTGCCGGGTATAGTCGCACCAGGCGTACGGCACGCCGTTGTTCAGATTGCCGACCCCGTCCGTCAACCCCGCCGAGTAGCCGCAGCGAAAGAACGGCGAGTAACGTCCTTTCGTTCCGCCCCGCACTGCCTCCTGTCGCTGCGCGCTCGTCGCTGGAAACGTCCAGGGGCAGCGCCTCTGGATGCGCACCTCCGGCAGAAAGCTGCGTTGCAGGCTCAGCCGGTTCGTGAAGCTCAATCGGAAAACGGTCTCCGTGACCTCCTCCGGAGGATTCGCAATCCCGCGGAAAACCACCACCGCCTCCGACGTGGCCGCACGGTGCCTCAGATCGAAAAAGACAAACCGCACCGTGAGCCGCGCCCCTTTCCAGCCCACGCTGCGCTCCACTTGCGAGAAAAACGAATCCGCGTTCGCCAGCGAAATCGAGATCTTGGAAATCGCGTCGATGCCTTCTTCCGAACCGGCGTGCATCTCGAAGACGTTGTGCTGCAAAACCCGCGCCTGATAATCCCGCCCTTCGAAACGCACCGCATGCGTGCTCCACGAGTGAACCTCACCTGAGCTGAGCTCACAATCGAATAGCAACAGCGGTGTGTCGAGGATCTGCCGTTCTTTGATTTCCGGTATGCCTGCCATGTTTCAGCTCTGCTGGAGATTCACCGCTATCCGGATGACGCTCGCATGACAGTCGACCCCCTCGGTGCGGACCCGGAGCTCGTCGCTCGCAAAACGCGCATTCGGGAAAACCCCTCCTCGCTCCCGGCTCTCCTTGTAACTCGAGGCGCCACGGTGAGGCTCCACCTGCATGCCGTAGACTTCCACCGAGCCGCCCGCCGGTAACGCCACCCCGAAGTGCACGCGCGTCTCCGCCCCGCCCAGTCGCCCCGTCTGCGAAATGCGCCTCCACGAACTCGTAACTTGAAACTCCGCCTGTTGGACCTGCGAAGCGCTCCACTGTTTCAACCTCAACCCGATCGGCGTGGCGCTTCTTGCATACAGGCTCCAGCAGTAGTAATAGTCCGCCGGCACATCTAGCGCCTGCGAAATCATCTGCTCCGTCTGCCCGAGATTGACCAGGCGCGCCGCCCCGCGACCGCCAAACGGATCTCCGACTCCGGGGGTGACGCTCAGCAGCGGGTCTTTCTGCCACTCCGCCTTGGTCAGGTCGCCGCTCCAGGCGAGCAGATTTCCGGTGGGATCCAGGAAGCAGAACGAGCCGAGACTCCCTTCACAGGCGTGAAACAGCTCCTCGACAGCACGCCACTCCGCATCGCTCATCCCGTTCAGGTGGAGCTCCCACTCCAGATGCTGCTCGTCGGGGTCTCCCAGCTTGATCTCCGCGCCTTCCTGGGTCAGGCTGATCGCGGTCCTGCCTCGCCGCCTCCGCTTCAAGGGATACTGGGCGACTGCGCCGGTCGCCAGTTGAGGAAAGTAGCGCATCTCAGCCTCGGTTCTCCCTGATGACCAGTGTCGTTTGCCCCTGATTGAGGTCTTCGAACGAAAGCGTCAGCTCATCGTGCTGGATGCTGCACGAAGGGTACCGCTGCCCGTCCCAGGGATCCGTGAAAGCAAACTCCCCGGCCCGCCCCTGCTGCGCCTGGAAGAACTCTTCGATCTGCGCCAGCTCGCTCTCATCCACCCGGTCGAGCCGGATGATCCACTGTCGCTGCGGAGCGCCGTAGTCCGGGCAGCGCTGCTCACTCCCGTCGACGAACCGGAATATTTGCGTCGAGTAGGCCAGCAGCTTTTCCGCCGGATACTGGAGAACGGCCCCCGTCTTCAGACGCGGAAACTCACTCATCGTTTCTGCTCCCTGAATGGCGTGGAACGCGCGGAAAAAGCTTCAGAGATCGGCCACGACGTCGGCGAGCGTGTGCGTGTTGAGCAGTGCCTCTTTCACCGCCCGCGCGATCTCCGCACTGTGGTCCAAAAACGATCGGCTGTCGATCGCCTGCACCTGGATTGTGATCGGCGTCGTCACAGGCGCCGGGCTCGTCACCGTCCGCGGCGCGAGCCCCTGGCCGTAGTCAAGCGGCTGAAGTCGCCCCCCGCTTAGCGCCGCCGTCCATTCGATCGGGGGGGGCGCGACGTACCTCGTCAGCACGGTCTCCTTCGGCTTCTCCTCGCCGCCAAACAACTTCCCAACCAGCCGCACGAGGCCCAGGCCGCTGCCCAGAAAACCCAGCACGCTGCGGGCTATGCCTCCGGCCGTTGAAGCTTTGCTCTCGCCGGCCTTCGCCAGCGAATTCTCGATCACTGCCCTGGTGTTAGCCTCCACCGTGTCGGCCTGCAACCGCGAAACCACTGCAAGCTCTGCCAGGCGCTGCGCCAGTTGCGTCATCGGCCCCTCGAGACTCCTGAGGGTCTCGTTCTCGGTCGCGGTCTTGCTCTTGGCCTCCTCGGCGTCTTCTGCCCGGCGACTGGCTGAATCCGTCGCCACTCGGGAAAGCAGGCCCGCGATCAGCTCCTCCGCCGGCCGCTCCGGCGCCCCGCGCGCAATCACTCCGGCCAGCAGGCTGCTCAGCACCCTCCGCGCTTCATCGTTCCCCATTGCTTGCCTCCTTCCCTAGCTCGCTCTCGAGCAGGCAGAATGCCTCCACGGTCTTCGCCGGCAACTCCTCGATCATCGGCGCTCGCAGCATCTTCCACACCGCGTACTCTTCGATCCAGGCCAGGCTCTGCCCGGTAATGTAGGAGACGGGGCAGATCTCGGTTGCCACACCTCGGCGCGCCCACACCGGCCGCCCCCCCGGCTCCCCCTCGAGCCCCAGCCAGCCGCAGCGCCGCCTTCGCTCCAGGCCGCTCTTTCTGCATGTCTCGCACTTCCACGCGGCCCGGTTTGCAAACTGAAAGTGGAAGGCGACAATCAGTTTTTTCGTTCTTCCTCGGAAAGACCGCACTCGGCCTTGATCGCCGCCACGATCTCCTGGCAGAGCTCCTCGGGACCACTCTCGATCAGCTCGCTCGGGCCTGCCTCTTTGCCGTCGATCACTAGGCCCGTCACCTCTTTGAGGCCCCATTCCAGGTAAACCCGCTCGACCTCCCGCTCGAGTACCGTCGCCTCGATCTTTTCCCTCAGGTCGCTGCCCGCCTCCAGAAACTCGATGCGACGCGCCAGGTCGCGAATGCGCTTCGTGAGTTCGATTCGGCGCCCGAACGTCATCCGCGCGATGGTAAACCTCACGCCGGGCGCTGTCTTCGATTCATACGTGACCGAGCTCGTGTACTCCATCGCCCTGCTCCATCAGGCGAAGGCCAGATAGATCTCATCGTCGATCCAGCCCTGTGCCCGGCAATCCCGGAACCGCCACTCCAGGCGCGTCTCGTCGTCTAGGAACTCCGGTACCTCCGGAATCACGCTTTTCAGGTACACGCCGCACAGTTGCCCCGGCTGGATGCCCAATTGGAACATCACGCTGATCGGTGACCGCTGGCGTGCCGCCTGGTAAAGGGATTTTGTCGCCTCGTCCGGCCTCTCATAGAGGCTGAAGCTCGCTGCCACATACCTCTCCCCGGCCACGATGCACCGTGGACCCATCGAGCCGAACTCCTTCGCCCGCATGTCAAGGTTGTTGTCCAGTACTACCTCGGCCTCCGTCAGCGTTAGAAACCGCTCCGGAGTTGTGCCGAGCCACGCCTGACCGAGATTCCCCGGAACCACGCCGTAGCTGTCGGGAGTAAGCGGCGGCTCTTCGGGGAACTCATCCAGATCCCCTTGGCCGCTCTCGAAACTGGCGCTGTCTAGCAGGTCTTGCGCTGCCCCGCTGAAGGTGAATTCATGAAAGTCCGCGTTGATGTTCACACGCAGGCGGTCGACGGCCGCCCCCGCGAGAATCCGGTGCACCGCGCTCTCCGGGCTCCAGTAATCGAAGATGCTGATGCTCGGCAGCGTGGCGCCCGGCAGAAACGTCATCGTCCTCTCGATCGGCGTCCCAGCGCCGACCGCCCCGGTGAATGGCGCGTTCAGCTGTACCGTCTGCGCATCCACCACCGCCGTCACGAACCGGATCTCCCCCGCGCACGCCACCGCTTGCCCCGGAATCAGTCCATGGGCGTTCCCCATTCTTAACTGCGTCCCGCTCACCGCGCTCACCACTCCCCCAGCGAAGCTCCGCGAGCCGCCTCCGAACGCCGCCAGGAACAACGGCCGGTATCCCGGCGCCGCCGCCCCCGACGGCCACTCCGCCAGATAGGTCGTCAGCTCGAAACTCGTGCGGCGCCTCACCCCGCTTGGGATCCCCCCGAAGGTTCGCCCGCCGATCTTGTCCCGCCGTTCGATCCGTTCCAGCTCCTGTCTGGCGACCAGGCGCACCGCCGGCACACGAGTCGCTCCCTCGATCGGCGCCACCTGACCAAAGCGGTCTTCGATCGCTACATAAAACCGGTTCTGCTTGGTGGAAATGTAACACGACATCAGCGAGTCTCCGCCTCCTTTCTATCCCAAGCTCACATCCACATCGAAAACGACCCGGGCCGACTGTATATAACTCCGCCCCCCCGGCTTTGCCGCCTCGAACTGGATCTCGTAGCCCCCGCCGTAAAACACGCCATTGCCCCAGTCGCCATGACTCTGGTGCAGAACCTCGGTGATCGCATCCACATACAGCCCGAGCTGCTGTTCCAGTCCTGCCAGCCGTTCTCCCGACACCCGCACCTCGATGTTCAGTCTGGCCGTGCCGGAGAAGCTGCGAAATTTCTCTCGCTGTAAATTGCGCACCCGGTCACAGTACACGTAGATCGCCGGATACCGGAATGTCTGCCCTCGCTCGGCTACCTCACGCGAGGCATTTTCCAGAAACAGGCGCGTCTCCTCGAGCTCCGGGATCGCCACATTCTCCCGCAGCCGGATCTCCGCCAGCGCCCTTGCCATGCCCTCCTCCGACGCGAGCAGGCCCGCCAGTGTCCGCGTCGCCAGCCCTGCCACCTGCGCCATCGCCGCCTACCCTCTCATCAGGATCCGGTCGTTCCGCACGTAGCGCTCCGGCTCCTGTCCCGGCACCCCTGGCTGCCCCCGCTCCAGCTCTCCGCCGGACACCCATTCGCTCTGAAGCCCCTCCGGCGCCACTGTCTGCCGCGCCAGGTCCCGCTCCGAGCTTCCGACATAGACGTGGAACCCTGCGGCCACCGCCGGCGGTTGCACGGCGCGCACTCCAAGCGCCCCCTCCGCAGCGAGCGTCCAGACCACCGCCTCGCTCGCTGCCCCGGTCTCACCCCGCGCATCCACCCATGCCACTTTGATCACGTACGTCCCGGGCGCCAGTGTCCCGGGCAGCGTTCGCACCAACGGCGCAGCCGCCTTCGGAATCGGCCTGCTCACCAGACCCACCCCGATCCGGAACAGCGTCTCGGCAGCCCACCGCGCTCGCATCCTGTAATCCGCCCACTTCCGCTCGAACCGTTGACTTACATGACTGTTGTGAATGTCTCCGTAAATGAGTGCCAGCGTCCGCAGCGTGTGCCACTGCTTCAGCGCCGGTGTCACCACCACCTGCGATAGCGCGGCTTGCCCGCCCGTGGTTCGGGCTAGAAACTCCTCCAGCTCTACGCCAATCTCCTTCATGGCGAGTTCGAGCTTCGCCTGGAGCGACACCCCCTCGGCCGCCGCCACCTCCGTCACAGCGGCGTCGTAGGCGCGCAAGTCCGCCACGTCCGATGCGTTGCCGTCGGTAAACAGTGCCATCGCTCTCCCTCGCCTCCCCTCGCTAGGCCTGCTTTTGCGACTTCAACGAGCGGTACGCCCGCAGCTCCGCTTCCGAGACCACCGCGATCTGCACTTTGCTGGCTGCCGCGAGCTCCTGGGCCCGCCGGTGCGATGCCTCCAGTTCTCGCCGGTACTCGGCCGCCTCCGTCTCCGTGGCCAGCCGCCCCCTCCCCTCCACCAGAAGCTTCGCCGCCAGGCGCTTCGAGACCTCGGTCTTCACCCCAGGCACCCCTCCGTCCGGCGTCTCATAGCTGACAATCACCACCTCCTCCCCAGGAAGTTGCGCCTCCACCTCGCGAATCTTGCGGTAATAGGCCTTCAGATCCATCGCTCTCCTCTTCTGCTGCTTTCGTCCTTTCAGTTCCCTGCAAGGCCTTCGGGCCGGAGCCTCCTCGGCTCCGGCCCGTGCTCCTCGCCCGCTCTAGCTCAGAACCCTCACGCCGAAGTTATTCCGCAGCACACCCACGCCGTAGAGCACGTCCACGGTGAATTGCTGAGCCAGCGTGTTCGGCTGGTAGCTCATGACCACGCGGATGCCGAAATTGCCCAGTTCGGCGTACTCGGCCACCGCACCGGTCCCCGGCAGCGGCTGCGGCAGCCGGCGGATCACCAGACCGATCGCGTCCCGCGCGAACGCCAGATTGTGCGTCGTCACCGGCGAGCTGCCCGTCTTGTGAACGAACTGCGAACGGAAGACGTAAAAGTCCTTCACCTTGCCCACCGTGCCTTCCACCAGCGCCCGCAGTCCCGCCTCCCCCGCGGTCCGGAACTCGCTGAACCGCTCGATCTGCCGCAACTGCGAATAGGTGTTACCGTCCACCACCAGAAACTTTGGCGCGCTCGCCGGCACCTTCGCGTTGAACAGCGCCGTCTCCGCCGCGTCGATCGTGGCCTCGGTAATCGCCGTGCCCGGCGCCCCCACCGCCGGGTTCGCCGTGAATTGCGCATACAGCCCCAGCAGGTCCGACTCGATCTTCTCGGCCAGCGCCACCATCGCCGGCTGCATGTACAGATGCAGCAGATCCGGCACCGCCAGGACCTTCGTGACGTCCGGAATCTGGAACGTCGCCTCCGCATGCGTGTTGAGCACGATCTGTGCATTGCCCAGACTCGGACTCTGCGGCGTCACCGATCCGCCTTCGGCTAGATTGTTCGCCACCAGGCTCGGCGGAATCGAAACGTTCACCGTATCGCCCGCTTGGGCCAGCACCGGCTCGTAATCGCGATTGACCAGGTTACCCATGACAAGGTTCCCCATCAAAGCTGGTAACGCATCCGCCGCTACTAGCTTGACAATCGCATTCGCTAAGTTTGCTGAAGTGATAACTGGCATGGTTCTCCTAACCTTGTTTCACTCGGTTGTTGATGTTCTCCAACGCCGCTTAACGTAAGAGCGATGCCTTACCAGCGGCTCGGACTCTCGGTCTGCTGGAGCCGGCCTGCGCCCCCGGTCGCCCGGCGCCCGGCCTTCCCTGCGTCCCTGAGCCCCTCCATCGCCCTCTTCGCTCACTCGCCCCGGTAAACTTGCGAGATCGCTTGGGCAATCTCCTTTCGGATCCGGTCCAGCTCCTCCCGGTCCATCCCCGGCTTGATCCGGTCCAGACTGAACCGTCCGGAAAACGATTCCGCCGGGCTCGAGCTCGCCCCGGAACCCCCTCCTACCCGCGCCGGCAGAAGCTCCGGATTCTCCCGGGCGAAACGGGCCAGGTACTCCTGCATGCTGACCTCCCCGTCAGGCCCCCGCGCCACCAGTCGCCCGTCCGGCGTCCGGTAAATGTCGTCTTTGACTGCCTTGAACCCCAGCTCCACCTTGGTCACGCCCAGCCGCACCAGCTCGTCGCGAATCGCCGCGTAGCGCTCCGTCTCCTCGGCCTTCCGCCGGCTCCGCTCGTTCTCCTGCACGAGCTCATTCACCCGTCGCTCGAGCTGCTCCCGCCGCCGCCGCTCCTCCGCCAGCTCCGTCTTCAGCACCGGTTCCGCCCTGCTCCGTTCCGCCTCGATGAACTCTTGAATCGCTTGATGTATCAGCGACCGGATGTTGGTCTCCGGAATCTCGACCTCACTCTTTGTCTCTTTCACTTGCTCTTCCATCGCCGTCCTCTCGCTTCAAGCCCTCCTTGACTCGTCCGCGACCGCCCGGTGGCCTCGCGCGTCTGCCGCGCCCCTCCGGGCGTTTTGGCTCACCCTAACCCGCTTATCCCTTCGGAAATGCCGCCTCGATCTCCTCCGCAATCCGTTCCTTGACCTCTTGCCGGACGTCGCACAGATACTTGAAAGCCAGCTTCTTGAATAGCTGTTTCCGCAGAGTCTCCGACGGGATCCCAAGGCTCAGCAACCTCTCGGCATCGGCTAGCTCCGCGGAGAAGTCCCCGATATCGAACTCTTCCAACCCGGATACGTCCACTGCAAGGCCGTCTTCGCGCGCCGCGACAATCGAACGCAGGACCCTCTTCATCGTGTCCTTCACGATGTCCCCGTAAGTCCGCAGCACCTCTTGGGTGATCGCAAAGTCCCTCTGCTTGCTGATCCCGGATTGCAGCGCTGCGCTCGACAGCCGGCCCCCGGCCTGCGACAGCAGGTAACACACCCGATAAATCTCCTCCTGGAGCCTCGCCAGATTCTCCGCCGCAATCGTGAAAACCTTCCCCTCCGGCTCCGTCCAGCCGAAACGATCCTCCGGCCCAAGCTGTATGTAGTAAGATTCTCCGACTATCTGGTTCCACTCCCGGTCGGTGTAAACCACCGGCGAGGCGAACAGCCCCATCGTCAACGCCCACGACAGGGCATTCGCCTTGTTGAAATGCTCGAGCTGGAGCAGGCCGGCCTTGTTCATCAGCCACAACCCTTCCGGTACCCTCATCTCGAACAACGGCACCCGCTGCTGCTTCGCCAGGCCGTGCCGGCCGCTGTCGACCAGCTCCGGTACGCCCGTCGTCTCGTTGATCCGCTGCCGCCGGTACACCCGGAAGCCCGTCCTGTCGTAGTAGGTCCAGCGCGTCTCCTGAATCAGCTCCTCGCTCGCCGCCGACTCCCGGTACGTCCGGTGCGTGCGGATCACCACCCAGTCGAAATTGCCCCGCTCGTCTCGGCTCCAATTGATCAATTCCGTCGGTGAGTATCCGACCAAGTACGCGCGCGAGGCCCCCAGGGCCTCTTCCTCTGCCCGAGTGCCCAGCGGACCCCTCACCCGGGGAAAGTCCACCAGAACATACGCCGTACCCGAGATCAGCGCCTCGATCAGCAGCCCGCGGAAAAACTCGCTCAGGCTGCTGCCCCTTAGATCGCAATCCTCCGTGAACTCGGCAATGAAACGCTTCCCCTCCTCGTCGTCCCCCTCCGTCAGCACCAGCGGCTCCCGCCGGAACAAAGTAGCCGCGTACCAGTCCACGATCGAGCCGATGTAATTCTCGTAGTAAACCCGGCTTAGCCGCTCTGCATAGACCTCGAGCGGCTCCCGCTGCCGTCTCACCAGGTAGTAAGCGGCGTTCGCCTTCAGTTGCTCCCCGCCGACGTACAGGTCTCGGTACGTCCTCCAGGTCGTCTTCTTTGCGACGTAATCGGGATGTTCCCGGTCGATCTGTGCCTCCACGCTTGCGCTCCTTCTCCTGCTCAGCCCAGCAAACTCCGCCCTTGTTCGCCCACCGGGCCCCGCGGCTCCCCGAACTCCTGCCACAACAGGTAGCCGAGCGCATCCGCAAGGTGCGTTCGCCGCGGGTCCCGATCCTTGTCGATCAAACTACTGCCCGGCTTGTAAGTCACTTCCTCGAAATCTCGAATCAGCTCCCGGCACTTCGGGCTGACATAGAGCCGTATTTCCCCAGCCGCATTCCTCAGCCGGGCGTTTACCAGCGCCACACGGTCGCGTACCGCCGGGTTCCTCCGGGGAATCCGGTAGTCCACCCGGCTGTAGCCCCCTCGCGCTAGACACTTCCGCAGGATCTCGAGGTCCGTGCCGCCGCCCGTCTGCGCGTGCCGCCCCGAGGCGTCGGCATACACCCGAAGCCCCGCTTTCGTCGGCGGATACCGGTTGGCGAACTCCTCATACGCCTCCCAGGTGCTGGAACGGCTAAGCACGATCTCATCCAGCACCTGCACGGTCTCTCCCTCCCGCTGCGCAATTACGCTGCACATCGGATCGACGTTGAAGTCCAGCGCCCACATGAGCGGCTGCCTCGCATCCGCCTCGAGCTCCCGAACGTGGACCGCTCGCTCGAACGCGTGATACACCCGGCCCTCGTGCATGCTCAGGTATTCACCCAGCACCTCTTGCCGGTAAAACCGCTCGTCGTAGCTGTGCCGCAGCCGCTCGTAGAAATCCGGGATCTTTTCGAGCAGATGCCGGTTCTCCATCGGTCGGGCGACTACCGCCTCGTAACCCTCCACCGGCTTCTCGATGAACCGCCGGTAAACCCAGTCGTGGCCCTTCGGAGTCCACACGGCAAACCCGCAGAGCCGCCGTGCCAGCGGATCTCGTAGCCGCCCTTCCAGCCGCACCCACGCCTCCTCGGAGGTATAGGTCAACTCGTCCACGCCGAACCAGGCCAGGTTTGTACCCCGAAGCCTCTCGTACTCCTCGAGCGAGCGAAACAGAATCCGCGAACGTGTATCTTTCAGCACTAAGACGTTCTCGGACTTATTCAGCTCATACGGAATCGAGTTGCTCTCCAGCACCTCGAGCAGCGTCGCTTGCGTGGTGTCCCGCAACATCGGATACGTGGGCGCTCCCACCAGGCCCGTCCGGCCGGGGTTCAGGTAACTCAGCTTGATCGCCTCCTGGCACAGCGCCCGGCTCTTGCCCGAACCGATCGGCCCGGAAAACCCCTTGAAACGTGCCTGCGAACGATGAAACCGCGCTTGAGACGGCAGCGCTGCGTACTCGATCAGGCAGGTACATCTTCCGTCCCGGACGGTTCGACCCATGTCACCACAATCTCCCGGGGGCGCTCTTCCTCGAGCTCCTTGCGCAGCTCCAGCAGCCGGATGAAGTCTCCCACGCTTGCCTTGAAGTCACTCTTCTTCAGCCGCTCTTCGAGCCGCGCAAGGATTTCGTCGATGAGTTCTGCCTTCCGTTGATACCAGTCTTCGGCCGCCTGCCGGCCTGACCTCGTCCCGGCTCGCCCATCCCCCGACCGCAGTGCCCCCTCCCCTCTCTCGCTTCCTGCCCCTCCCTTCCGTCTCTCCGCCATCCCACTCGACTGCCTCCGGTTCCTCACCGCACTCCACACTTATGCGGGCGGCGCCCCAACTCAGGCCCTCCGGCGCCGCCCCTCGCATCCCTCTAGGAAGCCCCACACTCGCCCATCGCTGGTATGAGCCTACCACCCAGAAGCTGCGATTCCTCCGCTGGGCGAGCTCTATCCGTCTGATAAAACAGGGAAAGATTCGCGTGAACTCGCCGTGACTGCCCAAGCCGCCTGCCAGAGCTTAGCCGAGAAGCTTAACCCTCTGTGTTCTCGACAAACTCCCCCACCGGGATGCCGTAAATGGCCGGCTTGCCCTCCCGGTCGCTCTCGAAAAACAACCACCGGCTGTCCGGCGAAAACGCCAGGTTGGCGCGCGCTGGCTCCGAACTCTTGTGCTCGCAGAGCGTCAGCTCGCGCCCGGTCACCCGTAGCAGCAACAAAATGTGGGGACTCGCCTTCGTCCCGCTCGCCCCGGCAAACACCGAGGCGTTGCGGTTGGCAGCAAATGCCACAAACTGCGACGTCTTCGCGATGAGCCTGTCCTCGCCGGTCTCGACCACGATCTCCCGCAGGCTGTGTAGCTGCCGTGGATCTGGCGGATAGTTCAGATAAATGAGCGTCTCCCCGTCCCGGGTAAACAGGGCCTGCCCCGTTCGGCCCGCCGCCACCGCCAGGCGTCGCTCGTTGCGTCCGCCGAAGTCGACCAGCAGCAACTCCCCCTCGCCCGTCCGCACCAGGACCATCGCCGCCCGCGGCCGGATCAGCGGCTGCCTTAGCACGCCCTCCCGCTCGATCACCGTCTCCGTGCGCCCGCTTCCCAGATCCGTGAGCCTCAGCCGCGAACGACCCCCGGACACCTCGACAAACGCCGCCCTCCGCCCGTCGCCTGACACCGCCGGCCCGTCCCCCCGCTCGTACCCCGGCGAAATCTCGTATAACTTCCTTGCTCGGTAATTCCTGAGGCTGACGCGCACGAGCGACCGCCCGTCGAAGTAAACAACGTGACGCTCGTCAGGCAGTAGCGCCACCGTCTCCGCCGCGAGCTCCGCCGCCTCCGTCACCAGCCAGTTCTGGCCCGTCTTGATGTCCATTCGGTAGACTTGGGCCGTGCCGGTGCGCTCCGAGCTGTACACCAGAAAGTTCCCTCGTCCAGACACGCACGGGGTAATCGGCGCAGGGAGCCGGCTTTGGTGCGCCGGATCCGTGAATCGTGTCACCACGAACTCGGTGGCGGGGTCCAGATAACGCCGCGCTTCGGAAGGGAAGATTCGCCCCTTCTGCGTCGCGGCCGGCAGACGGAGCAGCGAACAATACGCAACGAAGGAACGTCGGCTCCAGCCCCGGCCGGGCGGCCGAGCCCGAATCATACACTTCGATCCTAGCACGCGCCTCCCCAAACTCCCCCTCAGGCGCGCGCTCACATCTTCTCGAGCTCGATGTTCCCGTTCGAGGTCTCCAGCTCCAGCATCGGACCTCCGCCGCCGATCACCCCTTCCAGTCTCGTCTTGCCTCGCTCTCCCCCCTCGACGTCGAAGTTGGTCGAAATCGCCCCGTTCGTCGTCGAAGCCTTCACCCGTGCCGCCAGCGCCCCCGGCGCGCGGACCACAATCGAGCCGTTGCTGGTCCTCACTACAACGTCCGTCTTCGGTGCCTGTTCCAGCGTCAGCCGCACCGCTCCGTTTGACGTCCGCAGCCTCACCGGGCGGCTTCCCGCCGCCTCCGCCAGCCGCACCTCGATGCTCGCATTCGACGTCGTCGCCTCCAGGGGTGCCCGGACGCCCTCCGCCTGAATCCGGCCGTTGGATGTCCGCAGCACGGCGGCTCCGCTGCATTCGGCCAGCTCCACCCGCCCGTTCGACGTCGATGCCTCCACATCTCCCCGGATGCGCACGGCGCGGATTCCCCCGTTGGAACTCGCCAGCCGGCTCTCGCCCTCGATGTCCTCCACCTCCACGCCGCCGTTCGACGTCTCCGCTCGCTCGACCGCGATCTGCCGCGGTGCCCGGATCGTAAAACTCGCCCCCATGTTCCCGCGCCGTCCCGACGGTCGGACCACCCGAATTCGCACCGCCTCCTCCGTCGCCACGATGTCGATCCTCATCGCTTCTAGCAACTCCTTGCTCGACGCCTGGCGCGTGCCGCGGATCTCCACCTCCTGGCGCTCCCAGCCCGTGATCCGGATCGATCCGTTCAACGACTCCACCGAGAGCCGTCCCCCGGCCTTCAGCGGATAACTGTAACTGAAATCCTCCTTGACTGTGGCCGGGCTCGCCAGCTCCTCCAACTCGCAACCGGCCAGCAGAATCGCGCTTGCGCCCGCCAGCACCGCGCCCGCTACAGTTCGCATCTCTTTCTTCCCCACGGCTATACGCACCCCACCCGGATTTGTTCCATCCCCCGCTTGGGGAACTCCGCCGCCATGTTAGCCTGAAATTATCCCATGGGTCAGTCCCCCTATGAGAAGATTGCTTGCGTTGAATCGCGGTGAAATCGCCATCCGCATCTTCCGCGCGGCGAACGAGTTGGGCCTCGAGACCGTCGGTGTGTACTCGAAGGAAGACCGCCTCAGCCTCCACCGCTTCAAGGCTGACGAGGCCTACCTGATCGGCCTCGGCAAAGGCCCCATCGAAGCCTACCTCGACATCGACGGCGCCATCGCCCTCGCCCTCGAAAAGCGCGTCGACGCCATCCACCCCGGCTACGGCTTCCTCGCCGAAAATCCCGCTCTCGCCCGTGCCTGCCGCCAGGCCGGCATCACTTTCATTGGACCCAGCGAGGAGTTACTCGAGCTGCTCGGCGACAAGACCGCCGCCCGCCGCATCGCCGAGAAGGCCGGAGTTCCCGTCGTCCCCGGCACGGAGTCACCCGTCACCGACCTTCACGAAGCCGAAAAAGCCGCCCGCTCCATCGGCTTTCCCCTCATCATCAAAGCCGCCTTCGGCGGCGGCGGCCGCGGCATGCGCATCGTCGACAAACCCTCCGACCTGCCCGCCCGCCTCGCCGAAGCCCAGCAGGAGGCCCGCGCCGCCTTCGGCAATCCCGCCGTCTTCCTCGAACGCTATATCCGCCGCGCCCGCCACGTCGAGGTCCAGATCCTCGGCGATCAGCACGGCAATATCGTCCATCTCCACGAACGCGACTGCTCCGTGCAGCGCCGCCACCAGAAGGTCATCGAGACCGCACCGGCCGTCAATCTCGCCGATTCCATCCGCCGCCAGATCGCCGATGCCGCCCTCCGCATTGCCCGCCAGGTGGACTATTACAGCGCCGGCACCGTCGAGTTCCTCGTCGACGTCGACTCCGGCGAGTGGTTCTTCATCGAGGTCAATCCCCGCATCCAGGTCGAGCACACCGTCACCGAACAGGTCACCGGCCTCGACATCGTTCGCTCGCAGATCCTCATCGCTCAGGGACACTCCCTCTTCGGTGACCAGATCCAAATCCCGCCCCAGGACTCCATCGAGGTCCACGGATTCGCCCTCCAGTGCCGCGTCACCACCGAGGACCCCGCCAACCATTTCGTTCCCGACTACGGCCGGATCGAAACCTACCGCTCCCCGGCCGGCTTCGGCATCCGCCTCGACGGCGCCTCCGCCTACAGCGGCGCCGTCATCACGCCCTTTTACGACTCCCTGCTCGTGAAGGTCACCGCCTGGGGGCGCACCTTCCCCCACGCCTGCGACCGCATGGGACGCGCTCTGCGGGAATTCCGCATCCGCGGCGTCCGCACGAATATCCCTTTTCTTGAAAACGTCGTCAACCATCCAAAGTTTCGCTCCGGCGAGGTCACCACCTCGTTCCTCGACGAAACCCCGGCCCTGTTCCGCTTCCCCGTCCGGCGCGATCGCGCCACCAAGCTCCTCACCTATCTCGGTGAAGTCATCGTCAATGGCAATCCCGAAGTCAAAGGCAAGAAGGTCCCCGCCGAGATTCGCCCGGCCCGCATCCCGCCGCATATCCCCGGAACTCCCCCGCCGGGCACCAAACAGCTTCTCGACCAGCTCGGACCCGAAGGCTTCGCCGACTGGACCCGCTCCGAGCAGCGACTCCTGCTCACCGACACCACGCTTCGCGACGCCCATCAGTCCCTGATGGCCACCCGGATGCGCACCTACGACATGCTCCAGATCGCCAATTTCATCGCGCACCGGCTGCACGGCCTCTATAGCCTGGAAATGTGGGGTGGCGCCACCTTCGACGTCGCCATGCGCTTCCTGCTCGAGGACCCCTGGGTCCGCCTCACCCGCCTCCGCCAGGCCATCCCCAACATCTGCTTCCAGATGCTTCTGCGCGCCTCCAACGCGGTCGGCTATACCGCCTACCCCGACAACGTCGTCCGCGAGTTCATCTACGAGGCCGCAGCCCAGGGCATCGACATCTTTCGCATTTTCGATTCGCTCAACTACCTCCCCAACATGCGCGTCGCCATGGAGGCCGTCCGCAAGACCGGCAAGGTCTGTGAGGCGGCCATCTGCTATACCGGCGATATCCTCGACCCCAGGCGCGACAAGTACCCCCTCGAATACTACGTCAAGCTCGCCCGCGAGCTCGTCCGCATGGGCGCCCACATCCTCGCCATCAAGGACATGGCCGGCCTCTGCAAACCCTACGCTGCCGAGAAGCTCGTCAAGGCTCTCAAGGAGGAGACCGGCCTCCCCATCCACTTCCACACCCATGACACCAGCGGCCTCAACGCTGCCTCGATTCTCAAGGCCGCCGAGGCCGGCGTCGACGTCGCCGACTGTGCCATCGCCTCCATGAGCGGCACCACCAGCCAGCCCAACCTGAACTCCGTCGTCGCCGCCCTCGCCCATACGCCTCGCGCCACCTGCCTAGACCTCGACGCCCTCAACGAATGCGCCGACTACTGGGAGATCGTCCGCACCTGGTACGAACCCTTCGACGAGGCTCCGAAGGCCGGCACCGCCGAAGTCTACCTGCATGAGATGCCCGGCGGTCAGTACACGAATTTGAAGGCTCAGGCCGCCTCCATGGGACTCGGCGACCGCTGGCCCGAAATCGCCCGCACCTACGCCGAAGTCAACCGCGCCTTCGGTGACATCGTCAAGGTCACCCCTTCGAGCAAGGCCGTCGGCGACATGGCCCTCTTCCTCGTCAGCCACGGCATGACCGTCCGCGAGTTCGAGCGCCTTGGCCCTGACCACAACCTCACTCTCCCCAACTCGGTCGTCGAAATGTTCCAGGGTGCCCTCGGCCAGCCTCCCGGCGGCTGGCCCAGGAAGATCAGCCAGATCATCCTGAAAGGCGCAAAACCCTCACGTGGCCGCCCCGGGGCCAACCTCCCGCCCGTCGACCTCGACGCTACCGCCGCCCTGCTCGAAAAGAAGCTGCGCCACGCCCCCTCGCGCACCGACGTCCTCAGCTACCTCATGTATCCGGAGGTCTTTCTCAAGTTCGCCGAGGCCCGGCAGCGCTATGGCGAAATGGAGATCCTTCCCACGCCGCAGTTCTTCTATGGCATGCGCAAAGGCGAGGAGATCACCGTCGACATCGAGCCCGGCAAGACCCTCATCGTCAAGTACCTCACCGTCAGCGACGCCCACGAAGACGGCACCCGCACGGTGTTCTTTGAGCTCAACGGCCTGCCGCGCTCGACCACCATTCGCGACAAGTCACTGGAGATCAAAGCGCCTCCCGCCCTCAAGGCCGATCCCAACCACCCGGGTCACGTCGGCGCGCCCATCCCCGGCGCCGTCACCAGCATCGCCGTCGAGCTCAACCAGCCCGTCGAAAAAGGTGACCGCCTGCTCGTGCTCGAGGCCATGAAGATGCAAACCACCATCTATGCTCCCGTCTCCGGCAAGGTCGTCCAGAAACTGGCGCACGTCGGCCAGCACGTCGAACCCAAAGACCTGCTTCTGGTGATCGAGTAGTCCGCGCGAACGCACCTGCTGCGCTTCAGGCGCCGCCCGGGCCCGTCTCCAGCCTGCGCCAGAGCGTGCTCGCTGCAAGATGCTCGTCTATCAGAGTCCGGCTCAGCACGTCCGCCGGAACCCCGTACCGGTGCCCCTCCACCGCTGCCGCCAGGGCCTCGAGCCGCGCCTCTTCCACCATCACCGCGCGGTGCCGCCACGACAGCTCCACCTGATCGAGCCGCTCCGCCTCGGCCGCCGGCCTCAAAACCGGCCCGCGCCGTGCCACGCCCCGCAGCGGCTCGGCCATGGGCTCGACCACGCCTCCCTGCCGGCCGATTGACAGCTTCTCCGCCATCTCTGAAGCTTCTTATCGGCCGGCTGCGCCAACCTCTCACGGTTTCGTGCGAAGCCCCTCCACGATCAGCTCCGCCAGCCCCAGCCCCCCAGCTCCCGCCAGCGCCTGCGCCAACTGCGCCTCGGCCAGTTCCACCATCGTCGCCCCCGCCTCATCCTCGCCAGTGCCCAACCAGCCCTCGCCTGAAGCCCGCGCCGCCTTGAGCATCTCCGTCACCAGCAGCGCTTCGAACTCCGCCGCCGCCCGCCGCAACAGCTCCGGATCCTCCCTCTGCCCGGACTCCTTGAGCCGCGCCAGCCGCTCCGCCCAAACCTCTCCCAGCGGTGCAATCATCTAAATCACCTCGATCTCCGCCTCGAGCGCGCCCGCCGCCCGCAGGTTCTCCAGAATCGCAATGACGTCCCGCGGCGTCGAGCCGATCGCCAGAAGCGCCCGCACCAGATCCTCCACGGTCGCCCCCGGCTCGAGCGCCACATGTCGCGCCTTCTCCTCGCTCACGCCCACCTGCCGCTCAGGCACCGTCACCGTCTGCCCCTGACTGAACGGCGCCGGCTGCGATACCGCATACGCCGTGCGCACCTCCACCGTCAGCGCCCCGTGCAGGATCGACACCGGCGCGATCCGCACCTCCTTGCCCATCACAATGGTTCCCGTACGCTCGTTGATCACGATCCGCGCTGCCCGGTCCGCCTCCACCGTCAGATTCTCCACCAGCGAGACGAACTCCACCGTGCGCCCCGCATACTCCTTCGGAACCTCCACCACCACCGTCCCGGCGCTCTCGGCCCGCGCCACGGCTCTCCCGGATCCGCCGAACTGTTTGTTCACCGCCTCGGCCAGCCGCGCCGCCGTCGTGAAATCGCTCCTCCGAAGCTGCCACCGCAACGTCCCACTCGCCACCTCCGACGGCGGCGCCCGCTCCACGATCGCTCCGTTCACAATCCGGCCCGCCGTCGGATGGTTCATCGTCTTCGTGTTGCCCCCTCCACCCGCCAGAAATCCCCCGGTGACCACCGGCCCCTGCGCCACCGCATACACCTGCCCGTCGGCCGCCTTGAGCGGCGTCAGCAACAGCAGACCTCCTTGCAACGTCGTCGCGTCGCCCACCGCCGCCACGTTCACGTCGATCCGCGTCCCCGGCTGCGCAAACGGAGGCAGATTCGCCGTCACCATCACCGCCGCCGTGTTGCGCACCAGCATCGCCTTCGGATCCACCGAGACACCCATCCGCTCGAGCAGATTCGCTAGCGTCTGCGCCGAAAAGACCGTCTGGCGCTTGTCGCCCGTCCCCGCCAGCCCCACCACCAGCCCGTAGCCGAGCAGTTGGTTGTCGCGCACCCCCTCGAGCGCCGCCACCTCCTTGAGCCGCGCCGGAGCGCCACGGCCGGAGACCGCCGTCAAAACCAGCGCCAGCCAGACCTTCGCTCCCAACCGCATCTTCGACCCTCAGAATGGCAGCAACCCCAGCAGGAGCCGGTAAAGGAAGTTCGGCCGCCGAATCGCATCCCCCACCACGCCCCTGCCGTTCACCTTCACCTCGAGATTCGCCAGCCGGTCCGAGGAGACCCGGTTTCGCCCGTCCAGATCGTTCCAGCGCACCACGCCCCGCACCGTCACCTGCTGGCGCTCGGCGTTGATCCAGACCTCCTTGGACCCTTCCACCACCAGGTTCCCGTTCGGCAGAACATGCGTCACCCGGCCCGAAATCGTCGTCGTCAGCACCGTCTCCCGGCTGGTCTCCCCCTGCCCGTCGAGCTCTTGCTGGCCTCCGAGATCGGCCAGATTCGCCAGCGGCCCCGTCGCCTTCCTCAGCCCGCCCAGAGCCGCGACGCCGCCCCGCGCGCTCCCTTTCCGCGTCGCGCTTGTCGCCCCGCGGCTCAACGCCGAGGCCCGGTCCGCCACCACAATCGTGACGATGTCATCCACCCGGCGCGCCCGCAGGTCCGGAGCGATCTCGCTCAGCATGCCGCTGTCGGTGTAGAGCGAGCCGGCGCTGGCGCGACGCTCCGCAGCCCGACTGCTCGCCTCCTGAATGTACTCCTCGAGCGTCGGCGCCCCCTGCCGCTCTGCTGCCGCAAAGGCGGCGCCCGCCGCCATCGCCAAGAAAAACCTCATCATCGGACCGCTCCTTGCTCGCTGAGATCCACCGCAAGTTGGCCCGGCCCTTCCACGACCGCCCGGAAGCGCCTGCCGGTCGCCGGATTCCGAACCAGCACGGCGTCACCGCGGCGGCCGGGAGTCTCCGCGCGCGCCTCGAGCACCAGGCGCGCCCCGGCGCTCCGGACCTCTACCTCGACCGCATCCCCCCGCTTGACTTCCGGCGCCAGCCACAACGCCTCCCCTGTCACCACCTCGCCGGCGCGGATCCTTCGCCGCGGGCGAGCGCCCACAACCTCAGCAGCCCTGAGCGCCTCCGGCACGGCCCTCGGGAACACCTCCACCAGCCGCTCCTCGACGTCACCGGCCTCGACCGGCCTTCCCGGCGCCAGATCGCGCCGCGCCACCAGCGCCCGCCGCTCGACCCGCACCCTCACCCGCGCCCAGACCGGCGCCGTCCGCCCGCTCGCCATGCGCACCCGGCCTCGCCAAAGCACCGTCCCGCCCGGCTGCGCCGGCGGCCCGGCCAGCCCGGCCAGAGGAAACTCAATAGCTCCGCCCGGCACCGGATACCGGGCGTAGTCCACAATCTCGATCCGCGCCTCCTCGCCCAGGCTGCGCCGCATCGCCTCCACCAGATCCGCTTCCGCCAGCCGCACGACGGCCCGCTCGACGCAAACGGCGTCGACGGAAGCCTCGATCAGCCCGTGCCGCCGCGCCAGACGCGCCAGCTCCGCCGGAGCCAGCACGCGCCGGATGCCCGGCGCCGGCGCATAGCCGAGCTCGAGCGCCGGATCGAGCGCGGCAAACAGCGGCCTCAGCCGCGCCAGCTCCCCGGCGCGGATCCGCTCGCCTTCCACCACCAGACACTCCTCGGCCGGCGCCCATGCCGTGAGAAAAGCCGCCGCCAGAACCACCCGCCTCATCGCGTCACGTTGTTGGCCTGCTGGTACATCTCGTCAGCCGCCCGCACCACCTTGGCATTAGCCTCGTACGCCCGCTGGCTCACGATTAGGTTGATGAACTCCTCCACCACGCTCACGTTCGACTGCTCCACATAGCCCTGTAACAGCGTGCCGCCTCCCTCCTGGCCGCCCGGATTGCCGATCGTCGGTTCGCCCGAGGCGTCCGTCGGAGTGAACAGGTTCCGCCCGATGCTGTTCAATCCCGCCGGGTTCGGAAACAGCGCCAGTTGGATCTGCCCGGCTAGCTGCGCCGTCGTCTGCCCCGGCGTGAGATAACTTACCGTGCCGTCCGGCGCGATCGTGATCGATTGCGCCTCCGGCGGCAGCGTGATCTGCGGCTCCAGCGGATCCCCGTCGGCCGTCACCAGGTTCCCGTCCCGGTCCAGATGGAACGTCCCGGCTCGCGTGTACGCCAGCTCGCCCGATGGCAGGCGGATCTGGAACATCCCTCGGCCCTGGATCACCAGATCGAGCGGGTTGTTCGTCAGCATGAAATTGCCCTGCGAAAAGATGATCTCGTTGGCCACCGGCCGCGTCCCCAGGCCGAGCTGCAAGCCCGTCGGAACGATCGTCTGCGATCCGGCCGCCGCCCCCGGTTGGACGAAGTTCTGATAGAGCAGATCCTGAAACTGCGTCCGCCGCGCCTTGAAGCCTACCGTGTTGGCATTGGCCAGATTGTGCGCGATGTTGTCCACGTTCATCTGCTGCGCGGTCATGCCGCTCGCCGCGCTGAACAGGGCTCGAATCATCTTCCGTCGCCTCCCTCGTCCCGAAAAAAACTCACCGCTTCAGGAGCCCACACGCGCCACCTCCTCGAGCGCCTTGCGGCTCATCTCGCTCGCCACGGCCACGGCCCGGCCGAGCATCTCGAACTGCCGCATCAGGCTCACCAGCCGCACCGCACCCTCGGCCGGCGCTACGTTCGAGCTCTCGAGCTTGCCTTGATAGATCACCGCCCCCGTGGCTCGCTGCGGCTCCCCCGCCCCGCCGGCCACCCGGAAGTAGGTTCCCTCCTGCTTGGCCAGCACCGACGGATCAGCAAAATCGGCCAGGGCGAGCATCGCCACGAGCGCACCCTCCTGCCGTACCGACCCGTCGCCCGAGACTTCGAACGGGCGGCTCGCATCGAGCCGCACCAGCCGCCCCGCCTGGTCGAGCACCCGGTAGCCCTGCTCGGTGACCAGTTCGCCCGCCGGCGAGAGGTGAAAGTTGCCATTGCGCGTGTACAGCCGCCCGCCCGGCCCATCCACCACGAAAAAGCCCCGGCCCGAGATCGCCAGATGGGTCGCCACGCCTGTCGCCACGAGCGTCCCTTGGGAAAAATCGGTCCAGTGCCGGTCGATCACCGGCAGAAGCGGCGGGCCGGCTGAAGCCTCCTCGCCCGTCGCCTCCAGCGCCTCCGGCGCCAGATAGAGGCTGTAGAACTCCCGGTCGGCCTTGTAGCCGGCGGCGGAGGAATTGGCCAGATTGTTCGCCAGCATCTCGAGCGATTCCATGCGGGCCTTCATGCCGCTGGCGGCCGATATGGTCAGTGCATCCATAGCGGACTGCTCTCGCCAGACCCTCCTCGCAAGCGGCGTGCCGCGCCCCGCTCGGGCCGCTAAGCGCCGATGCCGGCATCGGATAGGCGAGCTGCGGGGCGGACGAAGCGGTGGCGAGATTATGTCTGCCCCCTGCCGGCTGACAAGATGTCGTCGCGCCCTGCGCCGCTATCCTTCTCAAAACACGCGCCCGCCCGCTGGTCCCCGGTTTGCCCGTACGCCCGGCGTGACGCTCGCTGTGCCAGCCACGCTTTCAGGCCTCTTCCCGCCGGCCGCGCCTCTCGGCGCAGGGGAAGATTCCGCCTTGCCCTCGGGTGTGGCGCCGCCTTCGAGCGGCTTCCTCGAGGAACTGCTCGCCTGGAGCCCCCCTGGCGGATGGGAGCCCGAGACCCATAACAGCTTCTGGCCCGATGAGCCACCTGAGGGGCCGGAGCCTGGCCCGGTTTCTCGAGTCCCGCCCGCGGCAGCGCCCCCGCCGCCAGAGGAGGACGGGCGAGGCCGGATCCTCGAGAGCGCCGGGCTTGCCCTGCCCGCATTCCTCGCCCCGGCCGTGGCGGCCCTGGCCACCTTCTCCGGCTCCATATCGCCCGCAGATCCCCGTCTGCCGCTCGAACCGGTCCTGCCTGCCTCTGCCCTTAGCCCGTTTCCGGGCCTGGGAGCGTCCGGTGCGCCGTCGCCCGCAACCTACGGCACGGAGGCCGCAACGGCGCCGCCCGGGGCCCTGGGCGGCTCGCTCCCCGAGGTTTCACCGTTGCTTGGCGGCGAAACGCCGCATGCGGCCACTCCGCCCTCCGGGGCGCCTGCCTCCGCGCTCGGAAGCGCCTGGCCGGCCGCTCAGCTCATCGATGGCGCTCCCGCCGCCGGTGCGCCGCCACGGCAGGCTCCGCGCGGCGAGCTCGCCCTAGCGATCGAGGCGACCCAGAAGCCGCCCGCCCATGCGCTCGAGGGCTCGCGCGCGCCCCTCCCGTCAAAGCCGCCCGGGGCGCCAGCCCACGCGAGCGTTCCGGGCGCGCGGCCCATGGCGGAAGCGCCGCGGGAATCCCGCACGGCCGAGCTCCCCCTGCGGGGCCCGTCGGGTGCGGACGCGCCGGCCGGCTCGCGCCGGCAAGCCGGAGAGGCGTCTGGTGACGAGCCTCTCCGGCAGCATGTCGCACCGACCAAGGTTCGGCCCCAGGCGCCGCCCGGAGCTTCTGTGGCGAAAGGCGCGCCCTCCGGGACGTCGTTTTCCGGCCCGGTTGAAGCGGAGGGCGGGAGCTTCTCGGAACCCGTCGGCCGCCAGGCGCGGCCAGTGCGGGGAACGGAGGTTGCCAGCGCCGCGGACGGTCGCGTTCCCCCGGCGCGGCCCGGGGGTGCCCTAAAAGCAACGGAGATGGATGCGCTTCGCCCGGCCCGTCAGGCGGCGACGGCGGAAAAGCCGACTGAGGGCCTGCCCGTGCCCGGTCCGGGCAATGTCCGGACGCCCCCCGGACCAGCAGTGTCCTCAAGCGCGACCCTGGCCGGCTCGCCGCCGGAGCCTGCCCCAGCCGTTAGCGGGAACTCGACCCCGCGCGCTGCTTCGGCCGCCCCGGCGCGGCGCATCGAGCTGCGCCTGGCGCGCCCGCACGCCGAGACCCTCACGGTCGAGGTGGCTGAGCGGCGCGGCCGCATCGAGCTGGCCGTCAGAACACCGGACCGCGAGCTGGCCGCCTCGCTCGGCGAACAGGCTACGGAGGTGGTGCGCCGCCTCGAGGCGGCCGGTTTCCGCGCCCAGGCCTTCACGCCCCACGCCCCGGATCGGGTGCTCGAGCCGCGCCTGGAGGCGACTGCGGAGGCCGCGCCGGATCTCCGGGAGCGCGGGGGAAACGCTCGGCAGGAAAGCGGCGGCGGGAACCAGCAGCAGGGTGCCGGGCAGGACTCCGATGGTGAGTTCCCCGAGGAGAAGTTTTTCAGCCTGAGAGCAGGCCGAGAGGAGATCGATCGATGACGACGATGATCGCAACCGTCCCGCAAGCGGCGCCACGGGCCGAAGCGGGCCCGCCCATGGGGGGCGAGCCGAAATTGGCGCCGCCCTCCAAGCAGATGTTCCTCGAGCTGTTGATCGCCCAGCTCCGCCACCAGAACCCGCTCGAGCCGATGAACGGCGCCGAGTTCCTCTCGCAGTTGGCCGAGTTCTCCGCTCTTGAGCAGATGGTGGCCATTCGCGAGGAGATCGCCACGCTCCGGAAGGCGCTCCTCGCCGGCTCGGGCGAGATGCCGGAAACGAATTCTCAACCCTAAGGAGAGTGCTCAGATGTTCACTTCGTTTACCACCGCGCTGTCGGCGCTCAATGCCCATTCGGCGGCCATTGACGTCGTCGGTCATAACCTGGCCAATCTCAATACCACCGGCTTCAAGAATGCGGTCGTGAGCTTCTATGACCTGGTCACGCAGTCGCTCGGGCCGGCGCTCGGCGCCTCGCAGGCGGGCTTCGGCGTCGGCCGGCCGGCCGTCTTCCGGCAGTTCGTCCAGGGCGCCATCCAGCGCAGCTCAGGAGCCCTCGATGTGGCCATCCAGGGCGACGGGTTCCTGGTTGTCAAGGACGACGCCGGCGCGACGTTCTATACGCGCGGCGGCCACCTTCAGGTCGACAAGAACGGCGTGCTCAGAACCTCCACGGGCGAGCGCGTCCAGGGCTGGATGGCGTCGGCCGGCGTGATCACTCCGACCGGCTATACGGGCGACATCGTCGTGCCGGTCGGGGCTTTGAAGCCGCCGCAGGCCACCACGCGCTTCTCCTTCGACCTGAACCTGAACGCCGCGGCGGCGCAAGGCGACACCTTCTCGAGCTCCATCGAGATCTTCGACTCGCTCGGCAACTCGCATGTGCTGACGGTCACCTTCACCAAGACGGCTAACCCGAACGAGTGGAGCTATCAGGTGGACGTGCCGGGCCAGACCGTCACCGGCTCGCCCACCGGCACGCTCACCTTCGACGCCAACGGGATCCTCCAGCCGCCGGCCAACTGGCCCTCGCCCATCATCACCATCGCTGCGCCAACCACCGGCGCGGCCCAGATGGATCTCGATTGGGATCTCTTCCAGGGCTCGACGCCCCGGCTGACGCAGTTCGTCCAGGCCTCGGCCGTCTCCGCCAATGCGCAGAACGGCTCGCCGGCGGCGCAACTGGTCCGCGTGGGTATGGCCGACGGCGGCATCATCCTGGCCCAATACTCTTCCGGTGAGCAGGAGCCGATCGCCCAGCTCGCCCTGGCCACCATCCGCAACCCGGAGCAGCTCACCGCCGTCGGCAACAACAACTACCAGCTCAATGCGCAGACGGCGCTGCCGGCCGTGGGACCCCCGGGCACCGGCGGCCGCGGGATGATCCTGGGCGGCGCGCTCGAGAACTCCACCGTCGATCTGGCCAAGGAGTTCACCAACCTGATCACGTATCAGCGCGGCTATCAGGCGAGCACCCGCCTGGTGACGACCGCCGACGAGCTGAGTCAGGAGACCATCAACCTCAAGCGATAAAGGAGAGCGGCAATGACGCCCCAGGAACGCATCGCTCCTCTGGCCGACGTGCCGGTGCCCGTGGAAGCCGAGCTTGACCGCAAGACCATGACCGTGGCCGAGATCCTGCGTTTCGAGCCGGGCAGCGTCATCAAGCTCAACCGCTCGGCCGGCGAAAACATCGATATCCGCGTCGGCGGCTGTCTGGTCGCCTTCGGCGAGATTGTCGTCCTCGAGGAGACCCTGGGCGTGCGCATCACAGACTTCAACGACGGGCGCTAGAGGCGCTCGCAAGGACGGAGGGACCGTGGAGATCGTAAGGCAACTTCTGGCCGTGGTCCTCGTGGTGGCGCTTGCCGCCGGCTCCGCCTGGTGGCTCCGGCGCGGGGCGCCTCTCCGCCCGGCACGGTGGCCCCGGCGGGGCCGGACGCGCCGGCTCGAGCTGCTCGAACGCCTGCCGCTCGGGCCGCACCAGTCACTTTGCCTGGTGCGCTCCGGCGAGAGGGTCCTTACCCTGCTCGTGCATTCCGGCGGGGGCCTGCTGCTCGAAAGTCGGCCGCTTGAGGAGCTCGAATTCGCATCGGAGACCGCCGCGCCGCTTGGCCGGCGGGTGCCTGCATGAGGAGGCCGGCCATGCGACTTCTGCTTTCAGCATGGATTGCCGCCGGAGCCGCGGCGGCCCAGTCTCCGGGTTCGTTCCTCGGCATACCGCCCGGGCCGGCGCGCGACGGGAGCGCCATCAGCCTGCCCATGCAGATCGTGCTGCTGCTCACCGCGCTCACGCTCCTGCCGGCGGCCCTGGTTTCGATGACCCCCTTCCTGCGCATCACCGTCGTGCTGCACTTCCTCCGGCAGGCGCTCGGCACGCAGACCACCCCCTCCAACCAGGTCCTGCTCGGCATGGCGCTCTTCCTGACGCTGCTCATCATGCAGCCGGTCGTCTCCGACATCTACCAGCAGAGCTGGGGGCCGCTCGAGCGCGGCGAGATCACGGCGGCGCAGGCGCTCGAACGCGCCCGCGAACCGCTGCGCGCCTTCCTGATCCGCTATGTGCGCGAAAAGGACGTGGCCACGCTGCTTGAGATCTCGAAAACCCCGCCGCCGGCCACGCCGGCCGATCTCGAATTGCGCATCCTCATCCCGGCCTATGTGCTCAGCGAGCTCAAGACCGGCTTCCAGATCGGCGCCGTGCTCTTTCTGCCGTTTCTTGTCATCGACCTCGTGGTGGCCTCCGTGACGCTTTCCGTCGGCATGGTGCAGTTGCCTCCGGTGATGATCTCCGCTCCGTTCAAGGTCCTGCTGTTCGTGCTCGTCGACGGCTGGAATCTCGTCGTCGGATCGCTGGTCAGGAGCTTTTACTGAAGGCGGATCGAACCCTCATGGGCGAGCAACAAGTCGTCGATCTGGTGCGCCAGACGCTCGTGACCACCTTCTGGCTCGGCCTGCCGCTGCTCGGCGTCGGCTTCCTGGCCGGCGTCGTGATGAGCCTGGTGCAGATCGTCACCTCGATGCAGGATTCGGCCTTCGGAACGGTGCCGCGCCTGGCGGCCTTCCTGGCGGCGCTCATCCTGTTCCTTCCCTGGATGCTCATGAAGCTGATCGCCTTCACCTTGGCGCTGCTCGGCGATTTCACCCCGTATGCCCGTTGAGCTTCGGATCCCCCTCGATGCCCTCTACGGTTTCCTGCTCGTGCTGGCGCGCGTCTCCGGCGCGTTGAGCTTCGTGCCGCTGCCCGGGCTGCGCTCGGTGCCGGTCGCCGGGCGCGCGATGGCCGCCCTGGCGCTCACCGTGGCGCTCTACCCTCTCTGGCCGGCTGTCGCCGCCCGGCGGGCGCTCACGGCGGGAGAGCTCGCCGTCTGGATGCTGGCCGAGCTCGCCTTCGGAGCCGCCGTCGGAGTCGCCGTGGCCTTCCTGAACGAGGCCTTCGTCCTCTCCAGCCAGATCTACGGGCTCCAGGCCGGCTACGGCTACGCCTCCACGATCGACCCGGCCACCGAGGCCGACTCGAGCGTGCTGCAAATCCTTGCCCATCTGGCGGCGGGCCTGCTGTTCTTCTCGCTCGGCCTCGACCGCCAGATCCTTCGCATCTTCGCCCGGAGCCTGGCGAGCTGCCCGCCGGGCGCCTGCCTGCTCGATCTGGCTTCGGGATGGGAGCTGCTGCGCCTGGGCGCCGTCATGTGCTCCACCGCGGTGCGCCTGGCGCTGCCCGTGGTGGCGCTGCTGGTGATGGTCGACCTGGCGCTCGCGCTGCTCGGCCGCATCAATGCGCAACTGCAACTGCTGATGCTGGCCTTCCCGGTCAAGATGCTGGCGTCCATGGCAGTTCTGGCGGCGATTGCCCTCCTGCTGCCGGCCGTCTATCGCGGCGCTGCCGAGCAGATCCTGCACGTGGTGGCGGCCGCAGTCTCCGTTCCGGCGAGGTGAGCCATGGCCGATCGCGGCGAACGCACCGAGCAACCGACCGAACGAAGGATTCAGAAGGCGCGCGAGGAGGGCAATTTCCCCGTCAGCCGCGAGTTTGTCGGCGCGCTCCAGTTTTCGGTTTTCGTCGCGCTCCTCACCGCCTTCTCAAGCCTTTGGCTGGCTCAAACCCGCGCCCTTACCTCCGCTCTACTGCGCGCCGGCTTTGAAATCGAGCTCACCCCGGCCGCCCTCGTGCGCCTGCTGCGGGATGAGCTTCTGCCCTCGATGTGGCCTCTGGCGGCGGCCGGCGGCCTGCTGGTGGCGGCGACGCTGGCCGCCCAGCTTCTCACCACACGCATGGGCCTGTCGACAAAAAAACTTCTGCCGGACTTCAAGCGGCTCGACCCGATCGCGCGGCTCAGGGAGCTGCCCCGGCAGAACCTCTCGCAGTTCGTCCACGCCCTGATCTTGTTGCCGTTGTTCCTGGCGGCGGTCTGGGCCGTGGCCAGCGAGAACCTCGAGAGCTTTCTCCGCCTGCCCCTGCTCGATGTGGTGAGCGGCACGGCGCGGCTCGGCGAGGCCGTCGAGGCGCTCCTGTGGCGCGCCGCCGCCCTTTTCCTCCTCATTGGCGTCATCGACCTGGCGCGCCAGCGGCGCCACTACCGCAAGAACCTGCGCATGTCGCGCCAGGAGATTCGCGAAGAGCTCAAGGAAGTTGAAGGCAACCCGCAGATCAAGGCGCGCATCCGCCGCCTCCAGCGTGAGCTGCTCCGGCGGCAGATGATGCGCCAAGTCGAGCGGGCCACCGCCGTCGTGGTCAACCCGACGCACTACGCCGTCGCCCTGCTCTACGAAATGGAGACGATGGCGGCGCCAAAAGTCGTGGCGAAGGGCAAGAACTACCTGGCGCAGCGCATACGCCAGCGGGCCCTCGAGCACGGCGTGCCGATCGTCGAGAACGCGCCGCTCGCGCAGGCGCTCTACCGCTCGGTCGAGGTCGGCCAGGAGATTCCCGTGCACCTCTACCGGGCCGTGGCCGAGATCCTGGCCTACCTCTACAAGCTCATGCACGGGCGGCGCGGCGCCAAAGCCGCGCCTAGGGAGGCATAAATGGCGACAGCGACCAGCACACCCGTCGGAGCGGTGGCCGGCGCCGGCTTCGAAGGAGCCCAGGGGGCACAGCGGGCGCCGCAGGCGGGCGCAAAGCCGCGAGCACTGGCGCTGGTGCCGGGCTTCGCGGCCGCCTTCCCCCGCGCCGGCTGGGGCGACGTGGCCGTGCCCGTGGCGGTGCTCGGCGTCGTGCTGGCGATGATCACGCCGCTCAGGCCCTGGATGCTCGACGTGCTCATCAGCGCCAACATCACGCTGTCGGTCATCATCCTGCTGGTCGCCATGTACGTGGCCCGCCCGGTCGATTTCAGCGTCTTTCCCACCACCCTGCTGCTGATGACGCTCTTCCGGCTGGCCCTGAACATCAGCTCCTCGCGCCTCATCCTGCTCGAGGGCAACACCGGCACCGGCGCCGCCGGCCGCGTCATCGAGGCCTTCGGCAGTTTCGTCGTCGGCGGCAACTACATCGTCGGTGCGGTGATCTTCCTCGTGCTGATCGCCATCCAGTACGTGGTGATCAACCACGGCGCGGTGCGCATCTCCGAGGTCACGGCGCGATTCACGCTCGATGCCATGCCGGGCAAGCAGATGTCGATCGACTCGGACCTGAACGCCGGCCTGATCGACGAGGCCGAGGCGCGCGAGCGCCGCAGGAAGCTCGCCGCCGAAAGCGAGTTCTACGGCGCCATGGACGGCGCCTCCCGCTTCACCCAGCGCGACGCCGTGGCGAGCATCCTCATCACCGGCATCAACATCATCGCCGGCTTCCTCATCGGCGTGCTCCAGCACGGCATGGAGCTCAAGCGGGCGCTCGAAACCTACACCGTGCTCACCATCGGCGATGGCCTGGTGACGGTGATCCCCGCGCTGATGATCTCCATCTCCGGCGGCCTCATTGTCACCCGCGCCAGCTCGGAGACACGCCTCGGAGCCGACTTCCGCAGCCAGGTCTTCTCGAGCGCCCAGCCGCTGTTTCTTGCCTCCGCCGTGCTCGTGGCGCTGGCCGCCTTCCCGGGGCTGCCGAAGATCCCCTTCCTGGTCCTGGGCGGCGGCGTCGCCTACGGCGCCTGGCGGCTGGAGCAGAAGTCCCGGGCGGCAAAGGCGGCCCCGCCGCCGCAGACGGGTGTGCCCGCACGCGAAAACCTCGAGGCCCTGCTCAAGGTCGAGCCGCTGGCCGTCTCGGTGGGCCTGGGCTTGGTCAAGCTGGTCGAGGGTGGCTCCGCCTCGCCGCTGCTGAAGCGCATC
Source organism: uncultured Bryobacteraceae bacterium (assembly GCA_938003835.1). Lineage (GTDB taxonomy): Bacteria > Acidobacteriota > Terriglobia > Bryobacterales > Bryobacteraceae > CALKXJ01. The sequence continues at coordinate 171,336 of CALKXJ010000020.1, forward strand.
GCGGGCATCCGGCGGCAACTGGCAGCCGATCTCGGCTTCCTGCTGCCGCCCGTGCGCGTCACCGACAACCTCTCGCTCAAGGCGGGCGAATATGTGATCTCGCTCAAGGGCGTCGAGATCGCCCGTTACGAAATCATGCCCGGCTGTGAGCTGGCCATCCAACCGGCGACCACCCCGGCGCGCCCCATCGAGGGCATCGCCACCCGGGAGCCGGCCTTCGGCATCCCCGCGCTCTGGATTTCCACCGCTCAGGCGGAGGCTGCGCGCGAGGCCGGCTACACCGTCGTCGATCCGGTGAGCGTCCTCGGCACCCATCTGGCCGAGGTGGCCCGCAGCCACGCCCACGAGCTGTTCTCCCGGCAGGACGCCAAGCGCCTGCTCGACCGGGTGGCCGAGGAGAATCCCCGCGTCGTCGAGGACCTGGTGCCGAAGCTCCTGCCGCTTGCCACCTGCCAGAAGGTGCTCCAGAACCTGCTGCGCGAGCGCGTCTCGATCCGCGACGCCGTGACGATTCTCGAGGCGCTGGGCGACGCCGCCCAGATCACGCGGAACCCCGTGCTGCTCACCGAATATGTCCGGCAGGCCATCCGGCGCATGGTGGTCCAGCCCTACCTGAACGCCAGAGGAGAGCTCGCCGCCTGGCTGCTTGGCGCCTCGCTCGATCAGATGGTCGAGCGGGCGACCGAGCACGGCGAGCACACCTCCCACCTGAACCTGGCGCCGCATCAGGTGCGGGACCTTGCCGAGAAACTCGCCCGCGTGGCGGGCGCCACCGAGACCCCGGTCGTTCTGCTCACCAGCTCCGGAGCGCGCTACTTCATCCGGCAAATCGCCGAGACGGCCTGTCGCAACCTGGTGGTGATCTCCCATAGTGAGCTGCCCCCGGGCCTCAAGGTGATCTCGCTCGGAGTGGTCGAATAGTTTGCCGTGATTCTGCCGATCTAAGGGAAAGCGAGCGTGGAAGATGAGGTTGAAATCCTATTTCGCCGAAACCATCGAAGCCGCCCTCGAGCAGGCTCGCAAGGAACTCGGCCCGGAAGCGATGCTGGTCTACTCCCGGGAGGCGCTCCCGGAGGCTCGCTATCTCGGCCGCTACGAGGTGGTTCTGGCGCTGCCCGCCGCCGGTCCGAGGGAGCAACCCCCGCCGCCTCTTGCGCCCCTCCCGCACGAGGGCGCTCCCGAGCAGGCGCCTGCTGCCGCTGAGGACCCGCAACTGTCCCGCCTGGCGCGGGAAGTGGCCTGGCTCAAGGGCGAGATCGAGCGCATGAGCGCGGCGGCGGCAAGATCGCGGCGGGCCGAGACTCGACGCCGCGCTCCGGAACTGGCGACGCTGCTCGAACGCTTGGTCGAGGCGGGCCTGGCCGAGGAGATCACCGAGGAGCTGGCCCGCCGCCTCGAAGCGCGACCCGAACTCGACGCCTGCCTCTTGAGCCCCGACACGGCCGTACTCGAGACGCTGCTCAGGGACGAGCTCGGCTCGATGTTCGCCACCGACGCGCGCCTGGGCGTCGACGACGCCTCGCCCAGCGTCGTGGCTCTGGTGGGCCCGCCCGGCTCCGGCAAGACCACGACGCTGGTGAAGCTGGCCGTGGCCTACGGGCTTGCCCGGCGCCGGCCCGTCAAGCTCGTCTCGACCGATATGTGGCGCCTGGGCGGCGCCGAGCAGCTCCGCTCGTACGCGGCAATCCTGGGGGTTCCCTTCGAAACCGCCGAAACGCCGGGCGCACTGGCGATGGCCCTCGAGGAACTGCGCGCCAGACACCTGGTCTTGATCGACACGCCGGGCTGCGCCGGCGGCGATCTGGAGGCCATGGCTGAGCTCGAAGCTTGGCTTGCCGGGCGCACCGGCATCGACGTCCACCTGACCCTAAGCGCGTCGATGAAACCGGCCGATCTAAGAGTTGCGATCGCGCGCTACGAGCGGCTCCGGCCGTCGAAGCTCCTGTTCACGCGGCTGGACGAGACGGCTTCGCCTGGAACCATCGTCAGCGAATCGATCCGGACAGCCATGCCCGTTTCGTTCCTCGCCAACGGCCAGAGAATTCCCGAAGACCTGCTGGAAGCCGGCCGGGAACAGGTCCTGGACCTTGTCCTCGCGGCCGGCGCCGGCCAGGGCGGCCCCCGCCGTGAAAGCCGGCTCGTCGCGCCGTTGGCGGGCGATTCCCGCGCCGTGGGCGGCAGGGCGGCGGCAGCGTAGGACCCCGAGGCGGCGATGCACCCCTATCAGGCACTCACCGAGACCCGCGACGAACAGCGCGAGCGCCTGATCCTGGAGCACTTGCCCCAGGTCCGCCTCATCGCCCGCCGGATCCATGAGCGGCTGCCCGAAAGTGTCAGCCTCGAAGACCTCATCTCGACCGGCATCGTCGGGCTGATCCAGGCCATCGACAACTTCGATCCGCGCCACGGGGTCAAGCTCAAGACTTACGCCGAGTACAAGATCCGCGGCGCCATCCTGGACAGCCTTCGCGGGCTGGATTGGGCGCCACGCCAGCAGCGCCGCAAGGCCAAACAGATCGAAGCCGCCATCGACCGGCTCGAGCAGCGCTGGCAGCGCACCCCCACCGAGGAGGAGATTGCCGAGGAGCTCGGACTTTCAATCGAAGACTACCGGGAGTGGCTCGTCGACGTGCGGGGCGTCAACCTGGGCAGCTTCGAGCTGGCGAATTCGGACGAGGACGGGCGCGACCTGCTCGCCTTCATCTCCGACGGGGAAGAGAACTGGCCTTCGACGCTGGTGGAGCGCGCCGAACTCGAGCGGCTCCTGGCCGAAGCCATCGAAAGAATGCCCGCCATCGAGCGGACGATTTTGAGCCTCTACTATCACGAGGAGCTGACCCTGCGCGAGGCGGCCAAGGTGGTCAAACTGCACGAGTCGCGGGTCTCGCAACTGAAGTCCCAGGCGATCCTGCGACTGCGCAGCTACATGCGTTCGCGCTGGCCGATGCCGCGCGGAAAGTGAGGAGGGGCCGGTGCCGCAGCAACACGAACGCGCGCTCGTCGATATCTGGATCCGCTGCCTGCGCGAAGCCGTCGAGGCGCTGACCGGCGAGCCGCCGGAAATCACCGTCCCGGCCCACTCAGGCGCCCCCGCCGAGGCCGTTCGCTGGTGGCGCCAGCGTCTCGACCATCCCGAGGGGGCTTGGATCTGGGTCGGGGCCCCCGAAGCAACCGCCGCCAGCCTCGGCGGCCGGGTTCTTCAGGCCGCAGGGCTCGCTGATGCCGATGCCGGCCAGGCGCGCGGCACCTACTTCGAGATCTTGCAACAGGCCACCTCGGCTACGGCGGTTGCCCTCGGCGGGCGATTCGGCAGAGAGCTGCGCGCGCTCGAGAGCGAGGAGGTTTCCGGCCAAGCGCCGCCGGAGAGCTGGGAATTGCGCCTGGCGTTGCCGGGCGAAGAGCCGTCCTCGCTCTGGGTGGCCTTCGAGGGTCTTGGCGAGCTGGTCTCGCCCCCGGTCGAGGAGGCGACATTGGTCGTAACCGGGACATCTTCCTCCGGCGGGCAGCCCATCGACCTTCTTCTAGACGTCGAGCTTCCGGTAAGCGTCTCCTTCGGGCGTACCCAACTGCCGCTGAAGGAGGTCTTGAAGCTTACCTCGGGCTCGATCGTGGAGCTCAACCGGCCCGTGGCTGAGCCCGTCGAGGTGATCGTCAACAACTGCGTGATCGCACGGGGCGAGGTGGTCGTCGTGGAAGGCAACTACGGGGTGAGAATCACCGAGATCGTCAGCAGGCAGCAGCGCCTGCGGACGCTGGGCTGAACACGGTCATGACACTGGGCGGGCTGATGGCACTCCTGCTCTGGTCGCTGCTGGCCGCCTGCGCCGGCGCCGCGATCTGGGCCCTGGCGCGCCTGCGCCGGCGTCTCAGCCACCTCGAACAGGCCTGCCAGGGGCGGTTCGAGGCGGTTGAGAAATCTTGCGAGAAGCTCCAGTGGGAACTCGAGACCGCCACCGAAACCTGCCGGCGCCTCGAGCGGGCCATCGAGGCGCTCCCGGCCGGCGCGCCGCCTAGACCCGGCATCAACCTGAGCCGCCGCTTCCAGGCGATCCGCCTCTACCGGCAGGGAGAACGGCCGGAGCAGATCGCCGCCGCGCTCGGCGTGCCTGTGCGCGAAATCGAGCTGCTCATCAAAGTCCACCAGATCACCATGAATGCCTGAGCGGGCAACCCGGCCCCGGCAGGCCTACAGGCTGATGCCCGGCCGGCGAATCCGCTCGTAACGAAGGCCTTCGCGGCGCGGGCCCGGCTCCTCCACGGTGACGGTGATGATCATTTCGCGTTTGTCCCGCACGATCGTCAGCGCGACCGCTCCGCCTTTGGCGGAACGGACAGCCTCGGTGACCTCGCGGGGCCTCTTGACCGGTTTATCACCCGCCTTGATAATCACATCGCCTGCCTTGAGCCCCGCCTTCGCGGCCGGCGAGTCCGGCTTCACCGCGCGAATCAGAACCCCCTCCTGGACTCCGAAATACTCCGCCAGTTGCGGTTCGAGCGCCTCGGCCTCGATGCCGAGCATGCCGCTCCGCCAGGTCGTGAACACGTTGGGCAAGTCGTGCGGGAAACTCCAGGCCTGGATGTCGGGAATCCGGATCTCGCCGAGCGGGCCGAATGGGCCGCAGTTCTTGCACGTGCCGATCGTGGCGTTGATCGTCATCACGGAGCCGTCACGGTTCACTTTCAGCGTCACCACGCGGCCGACCGGAGTCTCCCGCACCAGGCGTATGAACTGCGCGACGCCATGGACGAGCTGGCCGTTGTACTCGAGCACGACGTCGCCGCGCTTCAAGCCGGCCTTCTCCGCCGGGCTGCCCTCGGCCACACTCGTGATCACGACGCCTCGCTCTTCGGCGAGCTTCTTCTCCCGCGCAGTCTCGGCGTCGACCTCACGCACGCCCACGCCTAGATAGCTCCGGGAGCCGCCCCCCGGGAGGGCGTTCATGGCGATCGGACCGGGCGGCAGTGGTGGCGCCGGCGGCGCTATCTCGTCCTGCGCAACAAGCACCGGCAAGAGTATAAGGGCAACTAGCGCCGTCAGGATTGCAATCCTCATGTCCGCCTCTGCTGTCGAATCTTGCCGCCTCGAAAGCCTCTTCCGCTTCTTTAGACGGACCTCTGTGGCAAAGGTCCCGCCGCCCTCAAAAGATGCCCGGCGAGGCGTTCATCGCCTGGAGAATCCGCGCGCTGCGCTGCCGGATGTAGGCGTCGCTCTCCCGGCCGAGCAACGCCTGAAGCGTCTCGACGACGTCCGCGCGGGGGGAGGTCGCCAGCAGCTCGACCGCCATGGCGCGAACGTTGGCGTCACCGTCGCTGAGCAGCGCCTTCGAGAGGACCTGCCGGTTGTCCGGATCGTCGGCGTAGGGCTTCAAGCCTTCTAACGCCTTAAGCCGGATCGCGGGATTCGGGTCCCGCTCGAGCGCCTCGAGGAAGACTTTCCGGACCTCCGGCCTCTCCGCCACCTCGCGCAGCGTTTCCAAAGCATCGGCGCGAACCGCCGGGTCGATTGGGTCGCGCGCCGCCTCGAGCAACAGCCGGCGCACTGTCTCATCGGTCAATGGCCCCCGAACCCACCGCGTCCGGCTCTCCTCCACCTGGAGCCGCAGCTCGCCCGCAGGCGTGTGCTCGATATAGCGTACCCGCAGGCCCGCCGGCTCCGGCCGGAAGCTGAGGCCGGGGCCAAGCCCGGTTGACAGCCGTCCGCCCAAAAAGCCCAGCGCCAGCACCGCCAGGGCTCCTGCCAGTTTGCCCCAGGCCGGCCGGCCAGGCAGCGGCGATACAAACCACGACGCGAGCCGCTCTTGCCAACCCGAGGAGGCCCGTTCGCGCGCGAGAGTCTCCGAGAGCGCGCGCCGGCAAGCGGCGAGCAGCTCCGGCGGCGGCTCCCCTCGTGCCGCCTCCACCGCTTGGGCAAACAGACGCTGACGCTCGAGCTCGGCGCGGCAGGCGGCGCAGGCTTCCAGATGCCTGCGCACCTCCTCGCTTTCACTCGGCGGCAGCTCACCGTGGTAGTAGAGCAGGATTTGTTCTGTTCTGCTCGCGCAACTCATAGGAAATCCCCCAGGGCCAGGCGCATCTTCTGTGTCGCCCGGAACAGACAGTTTTTCACGGCCTCCTCAGAGGCGCCCAGCACCAATCCAATCTCTTTCAGGCGCATCCCATGGAAGTGCCGGAGCTCGAAGACCAGTCGCTCCCGGCTCGACAATCGCTCGAGCGCCGATCGTGTCCGCTCCTCGATCTCGCGGCTGAGCAACGCCCGCTGCGGATCGGTCTCCGCCCGGGCCTCCGGAACCCTATCCAGCATGTCCGGCCCGGTTTCGCCGTTACCCGCGACCGCCAGCATCTGCCGGCGCACTTTGCGCTTGCGCAGCACGTCCAGGCATAGATTGGCGACGATGCGATAAAGCCAGCTCTCGAAGCTCGAGTCGAAGCGGAAATGACGCAGGTTGCGCCAGACGCGAAGAAACGCCTCCTGGTAGATGTCCCGGGCGTCCTCGGGTGAGCGCAAAAAGCTCATCGCCAGCCGCAAGACATCAGCGTCGTGCGCCTGAACCAGCCGCTCGAAGGCTGCCTGATCCCCTTGCTGCGCCGCGCGGATCAGACTCGCCTCCTCGGCGGCCATCTCGGTCGTCAGAGCGCTGCCAGCCAGACTCGTTGCGGGATCCGCCAACGCTAATAAAGACGAACCCGCGCCGGAAAGGTCACGCCGCCCGGCCTAGTTCGCCAGTTCGACCTCGATACTCCGCCGCCCGGGATCGAGCGCCGTGATCCGGAAGCTTCGAACCTCACCGGCGCGTAGCGCGGCGGCAGCGGCCCGGGGCGCCCTCCCCTGCTTCCACTTGGCCGCCAGCATGGCCGTCAGTTGCCCGAGGTCGGCTTTGCCGGCCGCCGCCCCGGCGCCTTCATCCTCCTGCGCCCGGGCCGCGCTCATCCGGCACAGCGCCGATACGCCGTCGCCGAGCTCGATCTTCGCCGTCTCGCCCGTCACCTCCACTACTCGGCCGGTCACCACGTCGCCCCTCTTGTGCTCGGCAATATATTCGTCGGCGGGTGTCGGCTCCAGTTGCTTGAGGCCCAACCGGATCCGGCGCCGCTCCCGGTCGATGCCCAGCACGAGCGCCCGCACGGTTTGTCCTTCGGCCAGCGCCTCCCGCGGGTGTTTGATTTGCCGAGAACTCGAGATGTCGGCGATGTGGATCATCCCCTCGATCCCCTCTTCGAGCTCAACGAAGGCGCCGAACTTGGCCAAGTTCGTCACCTTGCCTTCGACGATGCTGCCGGCCGGGTGGCGCTCCTCGATCGTCTCCCAGGGATCGCCGAGCACCTGCTTGAGGCCGAGGCTCAAGCGCCGCTCCGCTGCGTTCACCGCCAGCACCACCGCCTCGACCGCTTCGCCGGCCCGGAGGATCTCCGAAGGCTTGCGCTGTTTCTTCGACCAGGACATCTCCGAGACGTGAATCAGCCCGTCTACGCCCGGTTCGACCTCGACAAAAGCGCCGAAGTCCGCCAGCCGCATCACCGTGCCCCGGACGCGCGTACCGGGCGGATACTTCTGCTCCGCCAGGCTCCACGGGTCCGGCACAAGCTGCTTGCGGCCCAATGAGATACGACGGTTCTCGCGATCGATCTTGAGGATCTTGACCTCGATGGCCTCGCCCTCGGAGAGCACGTCCGAAGGCTTGTTCACCCGCGTCCAGGCCAGATCGGTCACATGCAGCAGGCCGTCGATGCCCCCCAGATCGACGAAGGCGCCGAAATCGGTGATGCTGCGGACGACGCCCGTAACGACCTCCCCCTCCTCGAGACTCGAGAATCGCCTCTCGCGAGCCGCCGCGGCCTCTTCCTCGAGCACCACGCGCCGGTCGACCACGACGTCCTCTTTGGCGGTGTCAAGCTGGATGATCTTGCAGCGAATCTCCTGCCCCACTAGCGCTTCCATCTCTGCGGCATCCCGGGCGCCCGAACGCGAAGCGGGGAGGAAGGCCCGCACCCCCACGTCCACGGCGAGGCCGCCCTTGACCACCTCGCGAACCGTGCCCGCAATGACGCTGCCACTTGCATGGGCCTGCTCCAGCGCGCTCCAGTCCGTCGGCCGCTTCACGCGGACCGTCGAGAGAGCGTAATATCCCTCGGGGGATCTTCCCGTCACCACCACGGTCAAACGGTCACCGGCGTGGACTGTGAGGCCTCCCCCGGCGTCGCGAAACGACTCGGGCGGCAGGATCCCCTCGCGCTTGCGGCCGATATCCACCAGCACGCCTTCCTCGCCGGCGCTCACCACGATGCCCTCTAGCACCTCCCCCGGCTGAGCTTCCGCGGGCCGGCGCTTCTCAAACTCGGCCAGCAGTTCAGCAAACGAGGTCTCTTCGGGAACGGACAGGGTCTCGTCGGGTTCGGGAGAAACGGGATTATTCATGAATCAACGGGGCAGAAACTTATTTTGGCACAATCGGGACGAGACCCGTGGAACGCTTCAAGCACCTCTGGGGCCGGCTCAGTCGCATCGTGCGCCCGCAGGAGCTGGCCTGGCTGCTGCTGTTCGCCGCTCTGGGCGCGGTCAGCCCCACGTTGAACAGCGCCGAGATCCAGTTGCTCGCCGCGCTCGCCCTGCTTCAGGTCTTCGAGCCCCACCTGGGCTTCCTGAACTCTCCGCGCGGCCGGTTTCTCTCGCTCGCGCTCAAGCTGCTGCTCGGCTACCTGCTCATCGGCGTCTCCGGCGGCGTACAGAGCAGCTATTACCTCATCATGATGGTCCCGGTGGTCTCCGCCGCCACCACGCTCGGCGCCCGGGGCACCTTCCTGGTGACGCTCGCCGCGTGCCTGTCCTACCTCTCCTTCCTCCTGTTCCTCGACTGGGAGTGGCAATACCTGGCCCCGGAGGACGCGCGCGAACTGGCGCTCCGCATCCTCTTCCTCGGCATGCTCGGGTTCCTCACCTACCGGCTGGCCGAGGCGGACCGGTTGCAGGCGCGCAAGTATCAAAGCGTCGCCGAGCAACTGGCGGAGGCCAACCGGAATCTGCAAGCTGCCGAAGCGGCGGTGCGTCGTTCCGAACGCCTGGCCGCCTTGGGCCAGCTCACCGCCGGGCTTGCGCACGAGCTGCGCAACCCTTTGGGCACCATGAAAGCCGCCGCCGAGGTGCTGCGCCAGAAGGTCTCCGCCGACAACGAGGTGGCGCGCGAGCTCGCCGGCTTCATCGAAGCCGAGGTCGACCGCACGAACAACCTCATCACCCGTTTCCTGAACTTTGCCCGGCCTTTCGAGCTCCGTTTGAAAGAGACCGAACTCACCGAGGTGATCGACCGCGCCATCGCCCAGCTTGCCCAGCATAAGCCGCCGTTCGATGTGGTGGTCTACAAGAACTACTCTCCCGACATCAGGCCCTTCCCGCTCGACGCCGAGTTGATCGAAAGCGTCGTCTACAACCTGCTCGAGAACGCCGCCCAGGCCAGCCCGCCGGGCGGCGCCATCACGGTCAAGACGCGCCCCGTCGAGGGCGCCGTCGAGATCGCCGTCATCGACAGAGGCACGGGCATCGCCCGCGCGGATCGGGAAAGTATCTTCAATCCGTTCTTCACCACCAAGCCCAACGGCGTCGGCCTGGGGCTGGCCATCGTCGCCAAGATCGTCGACGAGCACGGCGGTAAAATAGCGGTCGAGAGCGAGCCGGGTGAGGGGAGCGTCTTCCGCGTGTTGTTGCCGGTGAGCCGACCAGAATGAAGCACCGCATTCTCGTGGTCGAGGACGAGGAGAAACTCCGGCGGGTCGTCGAGCTCCAGCTCGTCTCCGCCGGCTTCGAGGTCGATCAGGCCGGCAGCGCCGAAGAAGGCTTGAAGCTCGCCGACCGCGCCGACCTGATCCTCACGGACCTCCGGCTGCCCGGCATGGACGGCCTGGAGCTCATCCGCGCTATCCGGCGCCAGAATGCCTCCACTCCCATCATCGTCATCACCGCCTTTGGCACCGTCGAAAGCGCGGTCGAGGCGATGAAGGCAGGCGCTTTCGACTTCCTGCCCAAGCCGTTCTCCATGGACCACCTCATGGCGGTCGTCCACAAAGCGCTCGAAGTGCGCCTGCTGCGCGACGAGAACCGGAAACTGCGCGAGGAGGTCGTCCGCCGCTACTCGTTTGACAACATCATCGGCCGCAGCCCGGCCATGCAGGAGATCTTCGCCACCATCGAGCGCGTGGCGCCCACCCGGGCCACCGTGCTGATCGCCGGCGAGAGCGGCACCGGCAAGGACCTCATCGCCCGCGCCATCCATTACCACTCGCCGCGCCGGGACCGTCCCTTTGTCAAGATCAACTGCACGGCCATCCCGGAAAACCTGATGGAGAGCGAGCTGTTCGGCTACGAGAAGGGGGCGTTTACCGGGGCCGTCACCAGCAAGCCGGGCCGCTTCGAGCTGGCCGATACGGGAACCGTCTTCCTGGACGAGATCGGTGACGTGCCGCCCAACATTCAGGTGAAACTGCTGCGCGTGCTCCAGGAGCGGGAGTTCGAGCGGCTGGGCAGCAACCGCACTCGCCAGATCGACGTGCGCGTCATCGCCGCCACCAACGCCGACCTGCGCGCCGCGCTCGAACACGGCGCCTTCCGCGAGGATCTCTACTATCGCCTGAACGTGGTTCCGATCAACGTGCCTCCGCTGCGCGAGCGCAAGGAGGACATCCCGGCGCTCGTCGAGCATTTCATCCGCAAGTACGCCGCGGAGTTCTCCAGTCCGGTCAAGGGGATCTCCGAGGAGGCGCTCGAGGTGCTGCGCCGGTATCATTGGCCGGGCAACGTGCGCGAACTCGAAAACGTCATCGAGCGCGGCCTGGTACTGTGCTCGGGCGAGATCCTCGAGGCGGCCGATATCAAGCTTGACACCGCCTCGCGCAACAGCCGCAGCTCGGACGAGTCCCTGCTGCCGCCGGGGATGACCCTCGAGGAGCACGAGCGGGAGCTCATCCGCAGGGCGCTCGAAAAGGCGAAGGGCAACAAGAGCCAGGCCGCCCGGCTGCTAGGCCTGAGCCGAAACGCTCTCCGGTACCGGCTGTCCCAGATGGGCCTGGACTAGCCGGTTGACACCGGCGCGCCGGCGCGTCACAATTTGGAAGTCAGTCCAAATCCAACGTGACGGGTCGCCCATGTTCAAAACAAAACGCCTCCGAGCTGACCTCGCTCCCGAATCCCCCACCTTCACCAGCAACGAAGTGGCCCGCATCGCCGGCGTCAGCCTTCGCCAGCTCCAGTGGTGGGACGAACGCAAGGTGGTCTCGCCGGCCCACGCCGGCCACAAGCGCGTCTATACCCCGGCCGAGGTCATCGAGGTCAGCGTCATCGCCGAGTTGCGCCGCAAAGGTTTTTCTCTGCAAAAGATCCGGCGCGTGCTCCGCTTCCTCGAGCGCGAAATGGGCCGCCGCTTGAGCGATGTCCTGCGCGGCGACTCCACCTTGCACCTGCTGACCGACGGCAAGAACCTGTATCTGGAGGACCGCGAGTCGCGCATCATCGACATCCTCAAAAACGCCCGCCAGCCCATGTTCCTGGTCTCGGTCTCCGACCAGATTCGCCGCCTCCAGGCCGTACGCAAGCCGCCTGCTACGGTTGCCTCACCGGCGCGGCGGCGGGCCCGGGCCGTCTGACCCCCGGCTCAATCGTACTTTTCGTAGATGAGTCGGCGCCTCTCGAAGCCCATGTCGAGGAGTATCCGCCGCACGTCGTCCACCATCGCCTTGAGCCCGCAAACGTAGACATCCAGGTCCCGGCGTTCCCCCACGGCCTCCCGGACGTGCGCCTGCACATGCCCGGTGCGACCTTTCCAGTCCTCGGGCGGCCGGCTCAGTACGGGCCAGAAACGGAAGTTCCCGTGCCGCCGCTCCAGTTCCTCGAACTCCTCGCGGTAAAGCAAGCCGTGTTCGTACCGGGCCCCGAAGACTAGCGTGAACTGGCAACCGGACTCCCAAAGCCGGGGATCCTGGACCATGGCCCGTACGGGCGCGATCCCTGTGCCTGTAGCCACGAAAACCGAATCCGAGATCGGCCGGCGCAACACAAAGTAGCCCATCGGGCCGCTGACCGGCACGCGGTCGCCCGGCTTGAGCTCGAACAAGCGAGGTGTGAGGTGCCCGTTCGGCACCCGGTTCAGGCACAGCTCGAACCGGCGGCCGCCTGGCGCCGAGCAGATCGAGTAGGCTCGCGTCACCGGCCTGCCGCCGATCTCCTCGGTCAAGGAGACGAACTGGCCGGGCTCGTACTGAAACCGCTCGGCTCCCTCCACCTCGAAAACGAAGTGACGCACTCCGGGGGCGATGTCGCGATATTCGACCAGCCTGGCCGTTCGCAGCGTCGATCCCCTCCCGCTCAGCCCGCCTGGAGTGCCCGGTCCAGCAGAATCCGCCCGAGCGCCGGATGCCCGTCCAACGTCTCGGTGATTTCGATCCTCACATGAGGATGGATGCGCCGGGCCTCCTCGGCGATGCGCGGCAGATCCTGCGCCGCGTGCCGCCCGAGCGTGAGAAAGTAAGGGATCACCACCACGCGCTCGGCGCCCTGGCGGACAAGGCACTCCACCGTCGCCAGCAGATCCGGCGGCGTACAGTCAAGAAACGCCACCTCGACCAGGTCGAACCCGCCAGCCCGCGCCATCAGGCGCGCTGCGGCGCGAACCTGTTCATTGGCCTGCTCCAGGCGGGAGCCGTGGGCAAAAACAATATATCCAGTCCTCACGCGCGGCTTGGCTATTCCCAGTCTCCCACAGCCTTCAGGCCAGCAGCGCCTCGATCACATTGCCGTGCACGTCTGTCAGGCGGAAGTCGCGCCCCATGTGCCGGTAGGTCAGCCGCGTGTGATCGAAGCCCAGGCAGTGCAGGATTGTCGCATTCAGGTCGTGTACGTGCACCGGATCCTTCACCACCTTGAGGCAGAGCTCGTCGGTTTCGCCGTGCACGTAGCCGCCGCGAATGCCGCCGCCGGCCATCCACATGCTGTAAGCGCCAGGGTGGTGATCCCGGCCGGCATTGGAGGCATCCCGCGGATTACGGATCTCCACCATCGGCGTCCGCCCGAATTCACCGCCCCAGATCACCAGCGTCTCGTCCAGCAGCCCGCGCTGCTTCAGATCCTTAATCAGAGCCGCCGTCGGCTGGTCGATGTCGTGCACGCGGCCGGGCAGCTTCTTGTTCAGCTCCGTGTGATCGTCCCAGGAGGCGTCCATCATCAGCACGAACCGCACGCCCCGCTCCACCATCCGGCGCGCCAGCAGGCAGTTGCGCGCATATTCGCGCCGGTGCTTATTGTCGGAATTGAAGCCGTACATCTCGAGCGTCTCGGGCGACTCGTCGGAGAAGTCCACCAGATCCGGCGCCTCCATCTGCATCCGGAAAGCCAGCTCGTAAGAGGCGATCCGCGAGGCAATCTCCATGTCGCCCGTCTCCGCCTGGCGCAGCCGGTTGAGGTCATTCACCAGTTCGAGGGTCAGTTTTTGGTTGTCCCGTGAAACGCCCTCCGGGTTCGACAGGTAAAGAATCGGATCCCCTTGCGCCCGCAGGATCGTGCCCTGGTAGTGTGACGGCAGAAAGCCGGAGGAGAAGTTGGTCGTCCCGCCGCTCGTCCCCTTGCCGGAGGGCAGCACCACGAAGCCCGGCAGGTTCTCCGATTCGCTTCCCAGCCCGTACATCACCCAGGCGCCCAGCGTCGGCCGCCCGAACTGGATGCTGCCGGTGAACAGCAGCAGCTGACCCGGGTGGTGATTGAAGGCGTCCGTGTGCATGGAGCGGATCAGCGTGATCTCGTCGGCCACCGAGCCCAGGTGCGGCAGCAGCTCCGACAGCTCCATGCCCGACTGGCCGTACTTGCGAAACTTGTACCGGCTCGCCATCACCTTCGCCGTCGGCTTGATGAAGGCCAGCTTGAGATCGCGCGTCAGCTCCTCCGGCAGCGACTCGCCGTCATAGCGCTCGAGCGCCGGCTTCGGGTCGAACAGCTCGTACTGGCTCGGGCCGCCCTCCATGAACATGTAGATGACGTGCTTGGCTTTCGGGGCAAAGTGCGGCGCTTTCGGCGCCAGCGGGTTTACCCCGGCGCCCGGCGCCGCCAGCCCGTCCCGCGCCAGCAGATCGAAGAGGGCAAACAGGCCGAAGCCGCCCGCCACGCCCCGCAGGAACTCACGCCGGTTGTGTAGGCCCACAAACTGATGCCAGTCCATCGCAAGCCTCCCTCTTACTCGCGCGTCACGAACTCGTCCAGATTCATCAGCGCCCGCGCCAACCCGGTCCAGGCGGCCAGCTCGAGCCGCTCCTCGCCCTCAGGAACGAAGGGAGCGAGCTTGGCCTGCGTCGCCGCATCCCTGGCAACGAGCGCCCGCTGTTTCTCGAGAAACTCGCGGATGCGCTCCGCCTCAAAAGCCGTGGGTTTCCGGCCCAGGCATAACCGGAAGATTCGCTCCAGGCGTTCTTCCGGATTCCGCGCCTCCTCCGCCACGCGTGCCGCCAGCGCCTGCGCCGCTTCGAAAAACGCCTGGTCGTTGAGCAGGTTCAGCGCCTGGAGCGGCGTGTTCGAGCGCCTTCGCTCCACTGCCGCCACCAGCCTCGCTGGCGCGTCGAAGTTGATCAACATCGGATAGGGCGCCGTGCGCTGGAAGAAAATGTAGAGACCTCGCCGGTAGCGTTCCGGCCCCTCGTCGGCCACCCAGGGCTTCTGCGCGTACATCAGCTCGCCGACGCCCTCCGGCTGCGGCGGCCGCACGCTCTCGCCGCCGATCTTCGGATAGAGCAGCCCGCTGGCGGCAAGCGCCTGGTCGCGGATCAGCTCCGCCGGCAACCGGATACGGTTCTGCCGCGCCAGCCAGCGGTTGTCTGGGTCGCGCTCGGCCAACTCCGGCCGCCAGCGCGACGCCTGCCGGTAGGTCGCCGAATCGACGATCAACCGGATGATGTGCTTGCGGCTCCAGCCGCTTTCGACGAACTCCGCCGCCAGCCAGTCCAGTAGCTCCGGATGCGAAGGCTTTTCGCCCTGCGTGCCGAAATCGTCCACCGTCCGCACCAGACCCCGCCCGAAGAACTCCTGCCAGATCCGGTTCACCTGCACGCGCGCCGTCAGAGGATTTTCAGCCGAGACCAACCATTCAGCGAAAGCCAGTCTCGCCGGCTTGCCGTTGAGCCTCAACGGTGGCAACACCTCGGGCGTGCCGGGCCGGACCTCGAGACCCGGCGAGCGCCAGTCGCCGCGCAGCGCAATCCGGGTTATGACCGGTTCGCCTTGCTCGATCATCGTGTAGGCGCGTGCCAGCGGCGGCAACTTCGCCTTCAACTCCTGGAGCGCTTTCCGCGCCGCCTGCACGCGCTGCTTCTGCTCCTCGGTGGCATCCGGGCCCGGATTGGCCAGGAACCACTCGAGCACCTCCTCCCGCTCATATTCCGTCAGCTCGCTCTCGGGAGAGCGCAGCTTCCAGTCCGAGCGGTCCTTCGCAGCGCGCCATTCCGTGAGCTGGAAGTCCCAGTCCGTGCGAACACCGGGCTTCTCCATCGCCTCGAGCATCTTCTGCTTCCAGGCGGCGAACAGCTCCGGGATGCCGTTGTCGCGCAGGATCCGCTCTCGTTCGGCGCGATATGCAGGAAGAGCGCGCTGGTAGGGGCCGATCTGCCCCGCCAGCGGTGCGGGGACGTCCCGCTCGACGGCGCCGTTGAAGACGGCGTAAAGCTGGTAATACTCTTTCTGGCTGATCGGATCGTACTTGTGGTTGTGACACTGCGCGCAGCCGGCGGTCAGACCCAGCCAAACGGTGCTCACCGTGTTGACCCGGTCCACCACCTCCTCGAACCGCTTCTCGTCATTGTGGACGCCCGCCTCGCGATTCTTCACCCCGTTGCGCAGGAAACCGGTTGCGACGCGCTGCTCGATGGTGGCGCCGGGCAGCAGATCCCCGGCGAGCTGCTCGATCGTGAACCGGTCAAACGGCATGTCCTCGTTCAGGGCCCGGATCACCCAGTCGCGCCAGCGCCAGGCCCAGGGCCGCTGTGGATCGCGCTCGTAGCCGTCGGAGTCGGCATAGCGCGCCGCATCCAGCCAGCCTAGCGCCTGCCTTTCGCCGTAATGCGGCGAACGCAGCAGACGCTCCACCCGCTCCCGCCAGGCGTTCGGTCGCTGATCGGCCAGGAACGCATCGACCTCCTCGGGCGCCGGGGGCAGCCCGATTAGATCCAGATACAGCCGCCGCAGGAGCGTCACCGGATCGGCCTCGGGCGACGGCGACACCCCCTCTGCTTCCAGGCGCGCCAGGATGAACCGGTCGATCGCATTGCGCGGCCAGGCCGGGTTTTTTACCGGCGGAACCTGCGGCCGCCGGACCGGCTGGAAAGACCAGTGCATGCGCCGTTGCTCCTCGCTCGGCGTCGCTCTGACGGCGGTCTCGGGCCACTCCGCCCCGGCGTCAATCCAGGCCCGTATCGCCGCAATCTGCTCGGGCGTCAGCGGAGCGCCCGACGGCGGCATCCGGTGGCCAGGCTTGGTCGAGACGATGCGTTCCACCAGACGGCTGGCGGCGCTGTTGCCAGGCACGATCACCGGTCCCGCCAGTCCTCCCTCGAGTGCCTCCTTTTTCCGGTCCAGCCGCAGCCCGTTCATCTGCACCGAAGCGCCATGGCACATGTAGCACCGCTGGTGCAGCACCGGCTCAATATCGCGCGGAAAATCCACCTGCGCCGGCGCGGCTGCCGCCAATGCCAGCAGCCCGGCGAGCAGCCCCAGGCGGTGAGGCGGATGGGGTTTCGCAGAGCGCATGTCCAGTCCCAGCCAGCTAGGGTCGATTACTTTTAGCTGACCAAAACCGCACGAAAGTGTCAAGTCTGCTACGAGGTCAACGACTTCGGCTCCGAACCATGAGCGCCGGGCCGGGCAGCAGGACTTCGAGGCCGTGATGTTCCGTATCCGAGAAGACTTCCAGGTGGTTTGCTCCCCTTTTGAGCAGGCTCGGTGCGATCTCCATGCGCCGGTAGAGGACGTCATGTCTGCCGTCGCCCGCCGCCGGAACAGGATGGCCGTTGAGCGTCACCGGATGTTCCGCGCGGCCACGCCCCCCGTCCCAGAGCACGATGTGCAGCTCGGCCCGCTCGATCCGGTCAGGCGCAACGGCAAGATCGATCCGCGCCTGCTGCCTCTTGCCGGCGCGCGACCAGAAGGGTGCGGGCAGATCCCGGGCCGGGTACAACTCGACAACCGCCTCGCCGCGCGGCGCAATGCGCAGCCCGCTCGCCGGGACGGTTCGATACGCCAGATTCTCGAAGCCGCGGATATGAACCACGGCCGCCACCGCAACGCCCTCCTGTGCCGGCAGCATGCTCAGATCCCAGACGATGCGGAACGGCGCCTTGGCGGCGCCTCCGAGATAGGCCTCCGGCCGGCGGTGCTTGGTGAAGCCGTGCCAACTGAACGGCTCGATGGCGCCGTTCTCGTTGTAGCCGCGGTAATAGCCCTGAAAATCGACGGCCGCGATCCGCTCCGGCGCCGGAGTGCGCAGCTCGATCTCCAGCTGTTCTTCGCCCGCGGAGCGCACCTGCACGGAGGCCTCGAAACCCGACAGCCCCGCTGCCTCGAGGTCCGGGTGGTCCGGCTTCAGCCGCGCGCGCAGGCAGGCGTTGTCTACGATGAAGTGGCCCCAAAAGGTCGTCCCCTGGTCGCAAGCGAACTGAAGGGCGTTGTACCCGTTTACAACGTCGCTCGGCTTGAGCGCGATCACCGGATACTGGTGCGTGCAGTGCTTGGCCGCCGTGCCGACCTCGGCGATTGCATAGGTGCTGCGCCCATTGATGGTGACGCGCTTGTTGGCGGTGCCGGGATGGCCGCCCCAGAGCTCCAGATAGAGATCGGCGCCGGCGAGCAGGCGCGGATCCTCCGGCATGCGGATCTGCATCATCCCGCTCGAGAAGGTTTCGCTGCGCGAGCCGAACACCGGATGCAGCACCGCCTCGGGGGCGTTCACCCGAAAGCGCGGGTTCGGCATCGGATTGCCGTGCTCGAGGCCGGGCTCGAACCACCACCAGCGCTCGAAGCCCGCCGTCGTCTCAGCGGCCAGCCAGGCCGCGCCCAGCAGCCAGAGCAGGCACGCCGCTAGCATCGTTCTTCAGGCGCCTTCCTGGCCGCGGCGGCCATCGGAGCGGGCACGCCGACCAGCGCTTCGAGCTCCGCGCGCTCGAGTGTCTCCTTGCGCACCAGCTCAGCCGTCACCCGCTTTAAATCCTCGTGCCGCTGGCGAAGGATCTTCCTCACTCGCGCGTAGGCCGAGTCGATGATCCGCCGCACCTCCTCGTCGATGAGCTGCGCGGTGCGCTCGCTGTAGTTGCGCGCCGCCTCCGCGAACGGTCCCGCCAGGAACCGCTGGTGTGCCGGCACCCCGTAGGTGAGCGTGCCTAGCTCCTCGCTCATGCCGAACTGAGTCACCATCTGCCGCGCAAGCTCCGAGGCGCGCTGCAAATCGTCGGAAGCCCCGGTGGAGACGACGCCGTCGTAGATGATGTCCTCGGCGCCGCGACCGCCCAGCATCACCGCGATCCGGTCCTCGAGCTCCGGCTTCGTCAGCAGATAGCGCTCCTGCGTCGGCAGTTGCAGGATGTGCCCGAGCGCGCCGATCGAGCGAGGGATGATCGAGACCCGGTGCACCGGATCCGCATGTTCGACCGAGAGAGCCACCAGCGCATGGCCCGCTTCATGATAGGCGACACGCTGCTTCTCCTCCGCGCTCATGCAGCGGCTCTTCTTTTCCAGGCCCAGCATCACGCGGTCGATCGCCTCCTCGAGATCTCTCTGCTCAACCTCCTCCGCTCCGCGCCGGGCCGCGAGCAGCGCCGCCTCGTTGATGATATTCGCCAGGTCCGCACCCACCATGCCCGGCGTCCGCGCCGCGATCGTGTGCAGATCGACGTTCTCGGCGAGCTTCACCTTGCGCGCGTGCACCTGGAGAATCTCCTCGCGCCCTTTGAGATCCGGCCGGTCCACCACCACCTGCCGGTCGAACCGTCCCGCGCGCAACAGCGCCGGATCGAGCACTTCCGGCGTGTTCGTCGCCGCCATGATCACCACGCCCTTGGTCGAGTCGAAGCCGTCCATCTCCACCAGGAGCTGATTGAGCGTCTGCTCGCGTTCATCGTGGCCGAACACTGCCCCGCGCCCCGCCGAGCGCGCCTTGCCGATCGCGTCGATCTCGTCGATGAAGACGATGCAGGGCGCCTTCTGCTTGGCCTGCTCGAACAGGTCGCGCACGCGCGCCGCGCCCATCCCCACGAACAGCTCGACGAACTCGCTGCCCGAGATGGAAAAGAACGGCACGTCGGCCTCGCCCGCCACCGCTTTCGCCAGCAGTGTCTTGCCCGTTCCCGGCGGCCCCACCAGCAGCACGCCCTTGGGAATGCGGCCCCCCAGCTTCTGGTACTTCTGCGGGTTCTTCAGGAAATCGACGATCTCGACGAGCTCGGTCTTGGCCTCGTCGACGCCCGCGACGTCGGAGAATTTCACCTCATTGCGGCTCGATTCGTCCTGGATCTTGGCCCGCGCTTTGCCCAGGCTCAGCGGCCCGCCCGGCCCCTGCCCCACGCGCCACATGCCGTAGCCGTAGAGCAGGAACAGCAGCAGCAGCGGGAAGGACCACAGCAGCAGGTCGGTCCACCAGGAGCGGGCCTCGATGGTGCCGGTGAGTTTCACATTCTGCGCTTCGAGCTCCCGCACCAGCGGCGTTTCGTCGATGCCGGGAAGCCGCGTGGCCGCAATCAGGCGCGCGCCCCGCTGCTTGGCCGGCTCGTCCTTCAGGCGCCCGACCAGTTCCCGCGAGGTGATGTTGACCTCCGCCAGTTCCCCGGCCCGGACGGCGGCGAGAAATTCGCTGTAGGCCAGGCGTCGCACCGGCGGCGCCGCCACCAGCAGTTGAAACAGATACAGAACGAAGATCCCCGCGATCAGATAGATCACGGAGAAGCGAATCTGGCGTTTGCGTAACCTGTCCATCCCTTTAGCGATCTGCCTCCCCGCGCCGCAGTCGCTCGAGCTCCTCTTCGAGCGCCCGGATTCGGTCTCTCATCTCCAGTATGACGGCGATCCCCGGTAGATTTACGCCCAGGTCGCGCCGCAACCGAATGATCGAACGCAGCCGCTCCACCGCCGAGCGGGCGAACAGCGGTCTGCCGCCGCACTCGGCCGCGGCCTCGATCAGGCCGTAGGAAACAAATTTCTCGACCAGCTCCGGATGAACCCCGGCCTCGCTGGCCAGATCCTCGAGCGTGAGCGTGCTGTGTTCGACGCGCCACAGTACGACGGCCTTCGCCATCAGGCGCCTCCTGGTGCTGCCTCGCGCGGCCGGAAATCGGAGACCGCGGCGAGTTTTTCGAACAGCTCCCTCTCCTGGTCCGACGGCTTCGGCGGCACCACGATCTTCAGTTTGACGTACTGGTCACCGCGCCCGCCGCCGGGCTTGGCCATTCCTTTGCCGCGCAGGCGCAACATCTGCCCGCCCTGACTGTTCGGGGGCACCCGCACCTCGACCACGCCGTCGAGAGTCGGCACTTCGATTCGCGCTCCAAGCAGCGCCTCCCAGGGCGCGACGGGAACCTCCACCTCCACATCGGCGCCGTCGCGAAGCCGGAAAGTCTCATGAGGCAACAGGCGGATGTGCAGATACAGGTCGCCTCGTTCGCCCCCGCCGAGGCCGGCCCCGCCACGACCCGGCACCCGAATGACCGACCCGTCCCGCGCGCCCGGCGGTATGTTTACGGTGAAGCGCTCGATCCGCATCGACGTCCCGCTGCCTCCACAGGCCGTGCAGCTGTTCTTCTCGCGTGTCCCCGTTCCGCCACACGCCGGGCACTCCTCTTCGAGCGGCACCGTCACCGTGCGGCTCGCGCCCCGATGCGCCTCCTCGAGCGTCAGCGTGATCTCGGACTCGACGTCCGCACCGCGAGCGCTGAACCGAAAGCCGGTCCCGCCCCGCGGCCCGCCGCCAAACAGAATGTGGAAGAAATCGCTGAATCCGCCGACTCGGCCCCCGCCCCCAAAAAGCTCTCCGAGGTCGAAGGCGTAGGTGCCTGGCGGCGGCGTGAAGTCGGCGCCTGCCTTCCAGTTGGCCCCCAGCGCATCGTACTTCTTGCGCTTCTCCGGGTCCGAGAGAACCTCGTAGGCCTCATTAATCTCTTTGAAGCGTTCTTCGGCAGACTTGTCGCCCGGATTGACGTCCGGATGGTACTTCCGTGCCAGCCGCCGGTAGGCCTGCTTGATCTCGTCCTCGGTGGCGTCGCGAGGCACCCCCAGGGTTTCGTAATAGTCCTTGAACTGGACCGCCATGGAACAACCCGTTTCAGGCGACCGAGGCCGCCTCCAGCCACCGCCGCATCTCGGATCGCGGCGCCAGGCCCGCTCGCTGGAGAACCACTGCGCCGTTGCGCAAGACGACGAAATTCGGTATCGCCTGCACGCGGTAGCGCGCCGCCAGTTCCGGGTGCGCCTCCGTGTCGACCTTCAGCACGAGTGCGCGCCCGGCCATCTCCTGCGCCAGCGCCGCCACTTCTGGGGCGGCCATGCGGCACGGCCCGCACCAGGCCGCCCAGAAGTCCACCAGGATAGGAACCTGCGCCTCGCGGACGATCTCTTCGAAAGCGGCCGCATCCACTTCGATCGGTTCGCGGACGGGGCCCAGCGGCGCTTTGCAGGCGCCGCATCGACCGGTCTCGGCCAGCCGCGCCGCCGGAACCCGGTTCTTGACCCCGCAGGAAGGGCAGACGCGGATCAGGCCGGCTCCCACGGGCTCACCTCGGCTCGATCGCTACGAAGAACACGCTGCCCCCGCGGTTCACCAGAAGCAGCACCGCCTCGGCGCCGGCCTGTCGAATTGCTCGCTCGAACTCGCCCACACTCGCGACGCCCCGGCCGTTCACTTCCTGAATGACGTCGCCGCGGCGAAGGCCTGCTTCAAACGCCGGTGAGCCCGGATCGACGCCCGTCACCAGTACGCCGCTCACCCCTGGCGGTATGCCGAGCTGCTCGCGCAGGCGAGGCGAGAGGTTCGCCACCGATACCCCTTCGAGAGCCCGGGCCGCCCCCGGCTCGGCTCCCGGCCCCATCGCTCGCCGCTCCGCCGGCTGCTCGCCGAGCACCACCGGCACCTCGATTGGGCGGCGCTCCCGGAACACCCGCAGCCGCGCCGTCGTGCCGGGCGCCAGCATGGCCACGCGCAGGCTGAGCTCCCGCGTCTCGTTCACCGGCTCCCCGTTGATCGCCAGCACGATGTCGCCGCGCCGCAGGCCGGCCTTCTCCGCCGGGCTGCCGGGCGAGACATCGCTGATGAGAGCCCCCGTGGGCTTATCCAGTCCCATCGTCCGCGCGATCGCCGGCGTCACCGGCTGGATCGCCACCCCCAGCCAGCCGCGCACCACGCGACCGTCTTTCAAGATCCGCTCCATCACCTGCCGCGCCATGTTGATGGGCACGGCGAAGCCGATCCCCTGGTTGCCGCCGCTGCGGGACAGGATCGCCGTGTTGATGCCGATCAGCGCGCCGTTAATGTCCACCAGCGCCCCGCCGGAATTGCCCGGGTTGATCGGCGCATCGGTCTGGATGAAATCCTCGTAGTCGACGATCGAGAGATTTCCGCGCCCGGTGGCGCTCACAATCCCCATCGTCACCGTCTGACCCAGCCCGAAGGGATTGCCCACCGCCAGCACGAACTGGCCCGCCTTCACCTTGTCAGAGTCCGCTATGGCCAGCGTCGGCAGATTCTTCTCATCGACGCGCAGCACGGCGATGTCCGTGCGCGGATCGGTCCCCACCAGGTGCGCCTTCATCTCCCGCCGGTCCGCGAGCGATACGCGGATCTCCGTGGCGCCCTCGATGACGTGGTTGTTGGTCAGCAGATAGCCGTCGGCGCTAACGATGACTCCCGAGCCGAGACTCTGCTCGCGCCGCTCGCGCGGCCGGTCCGGCGCGCCCCAGCCGAAGAACTCCCGAAAGAACGGGTCGAAAAAGAAGGGCGAGGTTGGTCCGGTTTCCGCTGAACGAACGACGCGCGCCGAGTAGATATTCACCACCGCCGGGAGAACCTTCTCGACCACGGGCGTCAGGCCGTTTGCAAAGGAGACCTCCTGCGAGCCTGCCGCCTGCGCCGAAGCCAGCAGCAGGTGCACTCCCGGCGGCTGCTTGCGCCCTTGCCACCAGGCGCCGGCGGCTGTGCCGATCAGAAACGTCAGAATCAACGCCGGCGCCGCCAGCCAAACCCGTGAGCGGATACCGCGTCGTCGCCGCACATCATCGACATTGCCGAAAACCATGACACGATCCTCCCTGTCTCAGACCGTCTGCTACTGGCGGCGCCAGCCCTCGCGCACCCGGACCGAAAAGTTCCGCCGCTTACCCTCCACCTCCTGAAACGCCTCGAGCCGGATCCGGTGAAACTTGCCGTCCCGCCGGAACCGTGGCTCGTAGACGATCCGGTACTGCTGCTCGAGCATCAGCACCACCGTGCGCATGATGTCGCGGTAGGCCGTCTGGAACCGCGGGAAAAAGGACTGCCCGCCGGTCTTCCTCGCCAGCATGTTCAGGAACGCCTCGGCCTGCGTCAGCTCCATGCGCGCGCTGTCGGACAGATAGACCTCGTACTGGCCCCGCAGCAGCGAACCGGCGCCAATGCCGAAGATCACCACCTCGGCGCCCTCCACCTTCCTCTGTACCTCCGGCAGCGAGTGCCGGCTCAGAGTGTTCAGCCCCGAGCCGATCAGGATCACCACCTTCCGTCCGGGCAGCCATTCGAGCTTGTCGAGCACCTCGACCAGCGCGTCGAAGGTGTTCACCTCTCCCCAGAAAGGCTGCCCGAGGGCGCCGAAGGCCGCTCGGATCTCCCCCTTCTGCCGCGTGAAGTCGACATGGATCTGTAACTCCTGCGAGAAAGTGGCCAGCGAATACCAATGCCCGTCCGGCGCCGCATCGACAAAGGCGTTGAGCGCCGTCTCGATATCCGTCAGATAGTAAAGCGAACCCTGGCTGTACTCCACCAGCAGGGTCACCAGCGCGGGAGATTCCGGCTCCGCCAGGCGAAAATTCACCGGCTGGCCGTCTTCGAACAGCCGGAAGTTCTCTTCCCGGAGCCCGCCGATCAGCTTGTCACCTTCTTCGACAGTGAAATAAAGCGACAGCGTCGTCTGGCCCCAGGCCAGCGCGCCCGCCAGCAGGAGCCCTGCGCCGAGCTTCACGGAGCGGGACATAGCGTTTCGATCGGCTGTCCCGGCTTGTACTCGATCTTCTCCGGCGCCGGACAGCCCTGTACCGGAGCGAGCAGGCTCGGGCGGTCCTTTTCCTCTTTCTCTGCCTCTTCGGTCACCTTCTTGAGTTCCGCCTTCATCCGGTCGAACTCCGGACTGTTCTCGATGAGGCCCTCCTTGGGCGGCAAGAACAGGATCTCCCGCTGCGTCTCGACCATGCGCTGGTAAAACGGCGGGTGGGTCCGAAACCAGCTCACCCCGTTGACATAGCCCTCCGTGGTCGCCATCTTGTCGAAGAACTTGATGAAGCCCGCCGGATCGTAGCCCGCGTTCCAGGCGTACTGCACGCCGAGCTGGTCGGCCTCGAGTTCGAACTCGCGGCTGACGCCGAGCATGTCCAGGCTCAGCACCAGCCCCAGCCCGTAAAAGCCGTACTGGAGCGCGTAGTATGTCCCGATGCTGGCGGCGCCCCCGGTCAGGATGATCGCCGCGATCTGCGCCGCCTGATAGATGATCGAGGAGATCGTCGCCTTGCGCATCAGCTTGTGGCCGTGACGCCCGGTGACATGCGCGATCTCATGCGCGATCACGCCCGCAAGCTGCGATTCGTTCTCCACCGCCTCGAGCAGGCCCCGCTGGATGAAGAGAAAGCCGCCGGGCAGCGCAAAGGCGTTGATCTCTTTGCTGTTGAGGACGGTGATGTTGAGCGGCACCCGCAAGTCGGAGTGCTTGGCGATGCGCTGCGCCAGGCTCACCACATACTGGCGCACTGCCTGGTTGTCGACCTCCGGCGGCATGAGCCCGGCCAGCTTCATCTGCCGCACCGCCTCCTGACCATCTTTGACATCGTTCTCCTGGCCCGGCACGAGCTCCCGGAACCCGATGTCTTTCACGTCACCCCATCGCCGCCCGTGGTGGGTGCCCGCGGCAATCTCGGCCTTGATCCGCTGAAGCTCCCCCGGCCACTTCTCGACCAGCTCGAGCTTCGCTTTCTTGTTCTCGAAGGCTACCGGGATGGCATGTTCGGCCAGCACGCGCGCCTGGCTTGAT
Source organism: uncultured Bryobacteraceae bacterium (assembly GCA_938003835.1). GTDB lineage: Bacteria > Acidobacteriota > Terriglobia > Bryobacterales > Bryobacteraceae > CALKXJ01. The sequence goes on from CALKXJ010000020.1 coordinate 196,596, forward strand.
ACCGCACGGAGATTCTGGATCTGGCAGTGTCGCTGCTTGCGTTCGGTGTCGTCGATGCGGTTGGTGACTCGCTTGAGCTCCTCCTGGGCCGAGCGCAACTGGCGCTCGAGTTCCTGAGTCCGATTCCTGTACTGGCGCGTACAGGAGCTCTGAAGATCTTCCAGGATCCGCCGCATCGCAGCAATGTGCGATGGGCTGAACTCCAGGCGCGCTGCCTCGGCGAACAGCTCCTGATAAGACCTCTGGAGGGTCTCGTTGAATCGCTGACGAATCTCGGGGGGAAGTTCGGCGCGCGCCCGCTGCGCTGCAATGGGAGGCCTCAGCAGCACCAGCACCGCCAGTAGGGCGGCCAGGCGCTGCCCGCTCCAGTCCGGGATAGGTCGTGATTTCATTGCATCCGTTAGGATCATACACCTGTGTGAGGAGCCTCCGCAGCATGCGACCACTCGGCAGGGGCGAAACCTCCCGGGCGGTCAATGCGTCAATCGCGGGTGGAGCCCGCCTCCAGGCGGGCGGCGGGGGTCTCCCCTCCGCCAGGTGGAAATCTGATCTTCAAAAGGAGGTGAAAGACATGAGGGTTCGCGTGTTGCTGAGTGTCTTCGCGCTTCTTTTGATCTTCAGCGTTTCCGCCGCGGCGCTCGAGAAGCGCTGCGTGGTGGTGGGTCCGGCCGGCGCAGAGCTCAAAGCGCTGGCTCGCGAGGCTGCTCTGGCCCAAAAGCTTGCCGACGAGCTCGAAGCCTATCTGCGCACAGCCTCGCCGAACCGGCTAACCATCGCCGGCCAGATGGGCCAGCTCGAGGACCGGATCCGGACGCTCCGCGAGGCGCTGCGCCGCTTCGAGAACCGCGAGCCCAGGCTGAACGCGGCGCAAACGCGGGAGCTCGAGCGGCTCCGCACGGCTGTGGCCACGCTCACCCTGTTTGCCAACCAGCTCAATCGCACCGTTGCGGAGCGTGAACTCGGGTTCGCGCGGGAGCGGCTGATGGCCAGCGCCCGCGCCATGCGCGAGCGGGCGGCCATCATTCGCCAGTCGGCGCGCTCGCTGCGCACCATCGAGGCGGCGTAGCCTGGCCCGGAGGCTCCACCCGGACATGCCTACCGCGGTGGAGCCTCTCGTGTTTCTTGCTAATAGCGCAAGGCTGGTCTCCAGGGCAGTTCCGCTCCGGCAGGCAGCGCGGCGCGAATCATCATCAGTTCCCCAACATTCTCTGGCGTGAACAGACCTACCAGCCGTCCCCGGCGGTCCACGACCGGAAGAGCCGGGCACCGGCAGCTCTGCATTATCTCGAACGCGTCCTGGAAGCTTGCATGCTCGCTGACCACGGGAATGTCACGCCGCATCACCTCGGCCACGGCAAGCCCGGGACCACCCTCTTTGAGTCCCCGAATCATGTCGTCCCGCGTCAGCACGCCGTAGACCCGCCCGGCCGCGTCTACGACCGGAAACTCATGTTGGCTCGTCCGCAGCAGCGCTTCCACCGCGTCCCCGATCGTCGCCTGGACGTGTAGCGGCACGATCTCGGTCACCATGGCGTCGGAGACGCTCATCCATCCCGCCACGTCTTTCAAGCCCGCCACTGCCGCCTCCTGCGACGCCCCCAGATAGAGAAACAGGGCGATGAAGATCAACATCGGGTTGCCGAACAGCCCCGCAAATCCGAACAGGAACGCAAAGCCCTGGCCCACGCCCGCCGCGATGCGCGTCGCTTGCCCGTAAGTGGTCCGCATCGCCAGCAACGCCCTGAGCACCCGCCCGCCATCCATCGGAAAGGCCGGAATCAGATTGAAGAGCACCAGCATCACGTTCACCGTGGCCAGCCGGCTCACCAGCTCCTCCGGCCGGCCGGCCAGATTTCCCAGATGCTGCGCGGCGATCGTGGCGCCGGCCCCTACCACCAGCAGGAACGCGATGACCAAGTTCACCGCCGGGCCGGCCAGCGCCACTACAATCTCCTGAAGCGGCTTGTCCGGCATCCGCTGAAGTCGTGCCACGCCGCCGATCGGCAGCAGCGTGATGTCCGGCGTCGGAATGCCATACACGCGCGCCGCCAGGGCGTGTCCCAGCTCGTGCAGCAGCACGCAACCGAAGAGCAGCCCGAGAAACAGCACGCCGTGGATCGCCGCCGCCGTTCCATACGCCTGATAGTAGGCGAATCCGATCCAGGCGAGGAAAAGAATGAAGGTCACATGAATCCGGATCTCCGTTCCGGCGATCCGTGCGATGCGAAGCGACCAGCTCATACCCTTGTGCTCGCCATCCTAGCACGCGCCTGGGCCGAGCTTTGGCCGGGCGTGACGTGGCGGTGCCGGGATGGATCGCAACCTCAGTTGCACGAGGACAGCTTGGCTCGCCAGGTCAAAACGCGCCATAATCGAGCAACAGAAGCCGCAAGTTCAGAGTACGCTGCGTCTACCATGATTAACCGGACCACCGAGCCTCCGTAGGCAGTAACGCCCGAAAAAGTGCAAGAGGCCGTCCGGCGGATCGCCGAGCTCGTCCGACCCCGCAGAACCATTCTGTTTGGGTCGTACGTGCGGGGCGAAACGAATCGCAACAGTGACGTGGACCTTCTGCTCGTTGTCCGGGGCAGGGTGGACCGTCCAAGAAAGGCGAGTGTTTAACTGCAAAAGGCCCTCCGGGACATTCTCATGCCCCCGGACATCCTGGTTGTTCCCGAATCGCAAGGGGAGGCGATGAAGGACACCCCTCGCCTTATTCTTCAGGAAGCATGGAGGCACGGGCGTGTCTTCTATAAATCCTGAAGAGTTTCGGCGCGTCCCGGGATCCCCACAGGAATGGCTGGACCATGCAGAAAGCGAGCTGCGATCGGCGCAACTGGCTGGCCGCGAGCCGTCGATCCGGCGAGAGCTGGCGTGCTTTCACGCTCAGCAGGCCGCAGAAAAAGCGATCAAGGCGGTTCCGCTGAGGCATGGAATCAGCTTCCCGCCCACGCACAACATCGAACACCTCCTTCCGCTGGCAGAACGTGGCGGTGTTGCCCTGAGGGACGAGGCCCGGAATGCCGGATTCCTCACGCCCTACGCAGTTGAGACACGTTACCCCGGGCCATGGCCGGAGGTCAACCCATCCGAGTTGGAAGAGGCCCTCGAAATGGCAGAACAAACCCTTGTGTGGGCTCGCAGGCTAGTCAGTGAGTGAGAGCAGGAAGGATCGTAACCACTCCAACTCCTGGAGGCTGGCAATTCAAATCGGGGAGGACAGCTACGATGCCGGACTTGCGTATCTTCTCTCGTCGAGCCTTCTTCCAGACTCTGGCGGCCATGCCCGCGCTCGCAGCTTGCGCCCGGCCCAACATTGTGCTGATCCTGAGTGACGATGTCGGCTACGGGGACCTGAGCTGTTACGGTGCCCGCCGCGTGGCGACACCGAACCTCGACCGCCTGGCCCGTGGCGGCGTCCGGTTCACCAGCGCCTACTCCCCTTCGGCCACCTGCACCCCCACCCGCTACGCCCTGCTGACCGGCGAGTACGCCTGGAGACGCGAGGGCACCGGTGTCCTGCCGGACGATACTCCCCTCATCATCGAACCAGGCCGCGAAACGCTACCCGCGCTACTCAAACGTGCGGGACACGTTACCGCCTGCGTCAGTAAGTGGCATCCCGGCCTGGGCGCCGGTAACCTGGACTGGAACGGCGAGATCAGGCCCGGGTCCCTCGAGGTCGGCTTCGATTACTGCTTCCTGATCCCGGCCACGGGAGACCGCGTGCCGTGCGTCTATGTTGAGAACCATCGCGTTGTCGGCCTCGACCCCGCCGATCCTATCCGAGTCAGCTTTCGCGGGCCCGACGGCGACGAGCCTGCGGGGCGCGACCGGCCGGACCTGCTCAAGCTCAGGCCCAGCACGGCCACGACCAGACCATCGTCAATGGCATCAGCCGCATCGGCTACATGAGTGGCGGCAAGGCCGCGCACTGGAAGGATGAGGACATGGCCGACACCATCACAGGGAAAGCCGACGCTTTCATCGAAGCCCACCGGCGCCGGCTCTTCTTCCTGTACTTCTGCACCCACGACATCCACGTTCCCCGCGTGCCTCACGCCCGCTTCATCGGCAAGAGTCGCTGCGGCGTTCGGTGCGACACCCTGGTGGAGCTGGACTGGTGCGCCGGCGAACTGGTGCGCACGCTCGAGCGGCTCGGGCTGGCCCGGCAGACACAGGTGATCTTCTCGAGTGACAACGGGCCCGTGGTCGATGACGGCTACCAGGACGGCGCCGTCGAAACGCTTGGCGACCACAGGCCGGCGGGTCCCTGGCGCGGCGGTAAATACAGCAACTTCGAGGGGGGCACGCGCGTGCCATTCATCGCCTGGTGGCCCGGCCGCGTCCGGCCGCGCGTCTCCGAGGCCTTGATCAGTCAGGTGGATCTTCTCGCCACGCTCGCCGCCCTGGCCGGAGAAAAGCCTGGCGAGCAGGCTGGAGCGGATAGTTTCAACCTGCTGTCGGCGCTACTCGGCGATTTCACAACCGGCCGCGACCATCTGGTAGTGCACCCCGGCTCTCTGTCGCTGCGGCGCGGCCGCTGGAAGCTGATCCTGCCGAGCTCCGGTCCGGCTTTTAGCAAGAACACGCACATCGAACTCGGCAACGCCCCTGAGCCGCAGCGATATGACCTAGAGTGCGATCCCGGCGAAACCCGGAACCTGGCGGCCTCTCGCCCCGCTCTCGTCCGCGAGCTCGCCGAATTTCTCGAAAAGATCTGCACCCAGGGCCGCGGCCGGCCGTTCACCTCCGAAAGCGGCAAACAGCAAGCTCACCACGCACTGCTCCTAGTAATGCCTTCAGCGCGCCGGCGGCGATCTCCCGGTTGCTCCAGGCCGGAAGCTTAGCAGGTCGCTGAAAAAACGCCTCTGCTGAGCCAAGAGTTCCCCTGTCTCTGACTTCCGCCTCAGGAGAGGCCCCAGAGAGAGGATCTTCCGCGGTACCCTCTCGCCCTCCAGCGGCGATGCAAAGGCCGCCGAAGAGCGGTTCCCGAGCTCTTCAAGCAGTGGCCGCCATCAGGTTCCGCATCCTCACCGGGTTGTAGGCCGCCGCTGCGAGCGTGAACAGCCATCCCACCTTCTTCCGTCCTCTCAACTTCACCTTCCTCAGCCCCGCCACCCCCTTCGCCCAGCCGAAGAACTCGTCCACCAGCTTCCGCCTCCTCTGGCTCACCCAGGAGCCCTCGTGCTGCGTCGTCCGCCCATCCGCCGCGCTGCGCCGACCCCCGCTCACATTCTGCGCCACATGCGGCGTCACCTTCAGCTCTTCCAGCTGCTCGACAAACTCCCGCGCATCGTAGCCCCGATCGGCCGCCAGCGTCGCCCGCCTGGTCCCTCCCGGGATCTCCCGCGCCACCTCCACCGCCGCCTCCCGCTCCGCTCGCCCGTAAACTTTCCTCACCCGCACGTTTACGATCGGCCCATGCCGGTTCTCTCCCAGCACGTGCCCCAGATAACTCAGCTTCGCCTCCGCCGTCCGGCTCTTCCGCCACAGCCGCCCCTCCGGGTCCGTCACCGACTCAGGCGTCCCATTGCGCCGCTGCTGGCCGCGGAAACCCACCTTCCGATTCCGGCCGCCCTCGGTCGGTTCGTCCTCATCCCGCTTCTTCTGTTTCGGCCGGAAGCTCTTCTGGCTGGCCCACGCCTCCACCATCGTCCCGTCCACCGAAAAATGCTCGCTCGACATCAGACTCCGCTGCTTGGCCTGCCGCACGATCTCAGCGAAGAAGGCCCGCGCCACCTCTCCCGCCAGCAGCCGGTCCCGGTTCTTCGTGAAACCATCGCCTGCCAGACCTCCTCACTCATCCCCAGCCCCACACTAACGGAACAACGGGTTGTAGCGCAGCTGCCCGACCCGCATTCGCTCGCTTCGGATCGTGTACAGCAGCATCAGCAAATCACGCCCGCAGCAGCCGCTCTGGCGCAATCGACGGCCGCCCCACCTCTCTTGCTGCTGGCGGTCTTCTCCCCTCATGGCGTCCTGAATTCCTAATAACGCACGAAATTATCCCGAGGTATCCTGTCCTCGAGTTTTTCAGCGGCCTAGAGCTGACGCCCGCACGATTTCCGAGCAGGGGCCCAACGGAATCGGATTCTCTCCACCAAGTCCTCGCGACAGATTTCACATGGCCCCGCCGTCGAGACGCAGGCGCCGCTCGATCTTGGTCCTCATGGCGCCGGGCTGCTAGCGAGTGAGGGTAAGCGACGGCTCCAGGTGGCGAACCGGATGCCGTATCGCCGCCGACCGGATCCTAACCGGCCGGCGCAAGGACCCAGCGCGGCCTTGACGGCGGTTCAAGAGGCCCACAGTGGATGCAGCGGAGCCCTTGGCGGAAACACAAATGGTGGGCGGTGCCTGGTTCGAACAGGCGACCTCCTGCTTGTAAGGCAGGCGCTCTGACCGGCTGAGCTAACCGCCCCCGGCCTCTTTGATTTTAGCCGAGGGCGGTTGCCCAAAAGTGGCTCGTGCGCCTCTCACTGCGCCACGGCGCAGGCTTGCGGGCTGGATGCACCCTCAAGATCGGTGCCGCCGTCGAAGGCGCCGTTCGCGTTGCAGTCGTTCCAGGCACGCACCACGTAGCAGTACTGCGTGCCCTTCGCGAGGCCCGTGTCCCGGTATGAGAGCGTCGATGCGCCTACGCCGGCACGGAATTGCAGCTTGCCGGCCTGCACGTAGTAGATGCGGTAGCCCCCGTTTGGCGCCGGGCTGGCGGCAGTCCAGGCGAGCTTGACAGCGCGGCGGTCGCCGGTCGCCGTCAAACTGGCCGGCGTGCCGGGAGCTGAACAGGTCGGCGCCGGCGGGGCACCCCACACCGCCGAGGCCATCACATACGGCTCCGCCATGCCGGTGTTGAGCCACGCCTGAAGGAGATTCTCGCCCTCGTTCGCCAGGAAGGCATTCTGGCGCGTGTTGGCCAGATACAGGAACTGGATGTACTCCCAGCTTGTGGGCTGGTAAAGCAGGCGGATTTCCGCATAGACGGCGCCCGCTGGGGGATTGAGCGTTACCTCATCCCAGTGGCGGTAGGTGCCGTCGGACTGCGCGTACAGCGTCGCCGGCACGGGCAGAACGTTCCGCTTGCGCGCCTCTTCGTACCTCATCCCGTAAGGAGGAATCCGGTTGTCCTTAGCCACGTGATTGTTCAGCACGAAGTGGAACGTCTCGGCATACGGCGCGATACCGTTCGCCAACTGGCCGAGCGTCAGACTCACCTGGCCGGTGATGCGGTCATAGGCGAGCGGAAGCACGGCCGGATAGCCCAGCGCCAGGAGCTGGGCAGCCCACTCCCTCGTCATGGCGTAATGCGCTTCGTAGATCCGCGTGTTGGGATCGTGGAGATTCACGATGCTCTTGACGCGGAGCGCGGAGCCGCCGAGCGTGACATTGAGCGTGTCGTACTTGCCGTCCTCGCGCACCAGGTTCCTCGAGCTGTCATACCAGCGGATGTTAAGCCACATCCGCCGCCCTTCCGGGTAACCGGTGATGAGCTTGTGCCCGGTGAGATTGACCACCTTCAGCGTGTTGCCCGAGACGCTGAGCGAAGCGGCCCAGCTCAACTGCTGGCGCGCCCGCGCCTGGCCCGCACGGATCGCCTCGATCTGCGTCGCTGTCAACCCCCCGCCCAGCCGCAGCAGTCCGCGGGCGTTCTGCCAGAGGATCGCCTCGGGGATCCAGTAGTTGCCACCGGTCATGTCGTGCAGCGGCAAGTCGGTCCGCACCGGCGCGCCGGCTTTGTTGCAACCCTGGCCGGTGACGGCGCGCATGTGGCAGGTCTGGCAGGTGAAGTAGCGCGCCGTGCCGTCGGCGTAGTTGCCCCGCGCCGCCTCATAAGCTGCCTGGATGGCGCCTGCCTTGAGCTCCGCCGGCAACGTGCTATAGGCGCTCACCAGGGTGGAGCCGAGCAGGCCGGACTTGAACTCGCTGAAGGTCCGCTCGACGATCCCGTACTGGTAGGGGAAGTTGTTGAAAGCGGCCTTGGCGGTGAGCGGCCCGCCGAGCGTTCCATTGGCGATGACCGCATCGGCCGTCGGCTGCTTGCCGTTATTGTGCGCCAGATCGCCGACGGCCGGGTTCGAGACATCGTGGCAGGAGCCGCAGAATTCCGCCATACGATGGAAGCGGCTGGGCAGGGACTGGTGCCGCGCCGAGGCGTCGAAATAGGGGCCGAGCTTCTCGTTTCCGGCCCACAGCGAAAGCATCCCGCTGCCGTAGTATCCCGTCGCGGGCGTCTTGCGGTCGTTGGCGATAAAGGGCGTGACCATCACGCCGCGGTGCTCGGAGTTGTCCGGATTGGTCATCTTGTGGCAGGCGTCGCACTCGACGCCGTCGGCATCCCCGGCGGCGAGCGCCGAGCCATCGGTCGGCGTCGAGCGGCCCCCATACCAGCCTGCGGTGCTGTGACACCGGATGCAAAGATCGCCGGCGCCGTCGAAGCCCTGCTCGGCGACGGCGAGGGTCGCCCAGAAGAGCGGATCCCGCGAGGCGTTGGCCATCAGGCTGCCTCGCCAGTTGAATGCCGGCTCCACGGCGGTGTTATAGCCGCCGTGGCAGTTATCGCACTTATCGGGAGTTTCGAGGTTCCGGACCTCTCTTTGCTGGGTGCCGGGTTGCTGGATTTCATTGGGAACCACCGTCGCGGCGATGAGGACGGCGGCGGCGGCAAGGAGAGCAGCGGCGAAAAGCGATCGCCGGTACGGCATGACAGCCTCCTTTCCGAACGGCTCGACCCCGGACGGCTGTTGGTCCCCAACCGGCTCTCTGGGCTAGAGGAGCCAAGCGCGCCGGAGCGGCGCCGCAGGGAAAATATTACAAGCTGCGGGAAATCTTGTCAATATAATCATGTATGAATATCCCTAAGTCTCTTATTTCTTGGGGAATATTCCTCCCGCCGCAGGCGCACGGGCCGGCTTGGCCCGTCGGACAGCGCTCGTCGCTCAGCCGAACAGGGGAAGCTGGTTGGCCGTGGCTCGCCGCCTCTGCTCGGAGGCGCGTGCCAGTTGTTCGCGAGCGAACTGGCGCAGCCGCGCGGCCTGATCGGAGACGGAGACCAGCAGCATGGGGCGCCGCGCCGTCTTCAGCCGCTCGATGACGGCCCGCTCGTCCCGTTCGAGGTGCGCCGTCCTGCCGTCAGTCAAGAGGTACAGGGCGGACTGCTGATCCAGCAGGGCTTCGGCGAGCTCTTCGAGCGAGCGCCGCGCTGCGCGCAAAAGGCGGCTCACCACCCGCAGGCTGAGCCCCTTGCGCCGCAGCTCGGCCGCCAGCAAAACCTCGAGCACTTCGGCCGCGCGCCAGACGCGGCGGCGTCCCTTCCGGCCCACGGCGAGAACGCCGGTTTCGTCCCACCACTGGAGCTGGCGCAGGGTCACCCGGGCGATCCGCGAGACTTCGCCGGTGGAAAACTCCGCTGACGCAAGCGACGCGTTCACCGGCTCGCCGCCTCCTCTCTTATCCTACGCCGATTCCCGTCAGGTCCTTACGCGCGTGAACAGGTAGGTGCCTGAGAGGGCGAAGATCAGGCCCGGTGACCAGGCCGCCATGGCCGCCGGGAGCTGGCTCAAGTTGCCGATCTGCTCGAAAAGCTGGCTCACGGCCCAGTATGCCAGGGCGATGATGAAGCTCACGCCCACGCCTGCCATCGCGCCGCGGTGCCCTGTCAGAAAGGCAAAGGGGACGGAGATGACCGCCATGATCAGCGCAAAAAGCGGTACGGAGAATTTCTTGTGATACTGCACGCGGAGCCGCGACGTATCGAAGCCGCTCTGCTGAAGCTCGCGGATATAAGCGTCCAGTTCCGCGAAATTCATCTGCTGGTCCTGCTTGACTTCCTTCAAGAAGTAACCCGGCGGCTCGTCCAGTTCGGGGAAGGTCGCCGCCTGGCCGAGAAAGTCCTGGTAGCGGGTCACCCGCACCTTCTCGAGTTCCCAGCTCTGGCCGTCCTGGAAGACCCAGGTGCCGAGCAGCGGCTCCCAGCGGGCGCGTTCGGCCTGAATATGCCGGCGCAGGCGGAAGGTCCGCGGGTCGAGCTCGTAGACGCTGACGCCGTACATAATGCTCTGCGCCGGATCGAAATACTTGTAGTAGTAAATGCGCGAACCCCGGCCAAAGATCCACCGGCGGTCCGGCCGGAGGTAAGTCTGCACCGGCCTGCCCTTGATCTCGTTGCGGATGGCATCCTGGATCCGGTTGGCCTCGGGCACATAGTAATGATCGAAGGCAAATAGCGCTGCGCTCAAGAAGCCGCAGGCCAGAAACACCGGCGCGGACAAGCGGTAGAGGCTCACGCCGCAGGCCTTCATCGCCGTCACCTCGTTGTGCTTGGTCAACACACCGAAGGTGACCAGCACCGCCACCAGCACCGCCATCGGCGCCGAATCGTAAATCAGCTTGGGCGTCAGAAAGAGGTGATACGTGGCGACACGTCCCATCGAGATCTTGTTCTTGACGATGTCGCTCAACAGCTCGAAGAACGTAAACACGTGCGTGAGGGCGACAAAGCTGGCCAGCAGCAGGGCGAAATAGAACAGGAAGCTCGACAGGACGTAGGTGTCGATAATCTGCGGCAGAAGCGGCGCCAGCCCGCGTCCGTTTCGGCGAGCTCCGGCCGCCGGCAGCGACCCGCGCAGCCGGGCCACCAACGCGTGAAGCCGTCCCGCTGCCAGGCCCAGCCAGTCTCGCTCGCCTGGCGCCTCGAGTCTCGCCACGGCAATGATTCCGGCGACGGCCAGCAGCACGTTCGGGGTCCAGACCGCCGCCACCACCGGAAGCCGCTCCTGCTTGGCCATGCCGATCAGGCTGATCAGACCCATGTAGTAAACAAAGGCGAGGAAGACCGTGAGCACAAGCGCCGCGGCCCGCCCGGACTTCTGAGTCGAGACGCCCAGCGGCACCCCGAGAACCGCCAGCAGCAGGCACGCACACGGCAGCGCGAGCCGCTGGTGAAGCTCGATGCCCGCTTCCACAGAGCGCCGGGCCTCGACGATCAGCGGCTGGGTGTCCATCCAGGTGTACGCCTTGGCCACCTCGCGGTTGGGCTCCTTGGCTTCGAGCACCTGCTCGCCTTGAGGAAATGCCGTGGAGAAGTACTCGCCCGGCTTGGTGCCCGCCTCATGCGAGCTGCCATCCACCATCGACAGTTGAATCCGGTTGCGCACCGGGTCCGGCACGGCGATCGCTTCCGTCGCAATGGTGATACGCGGCTGGTCGCTTGCGCCGGCGCCGCGCTGCTCCGGCGGCGTAACGTCCGCCAGAAAGACATGGCGCCAGCGAACCAGGTTGCCCGGAATGACGTCTCCGACATAGACCACCTGGTTGGGAAATGACTCCTCGAAGACCCTCGGCTTGATTTCGGCCGTCACCTGCTCGGCGAGCAGCTCGTTCAGCACCCGGTAAGTTTCGCGGATCGACCAGGGGGTCAGCCAGGTGGTGGCCAGCAGAGCGGCGACCATGGCGGGCAGGGCGAAGAGCACCACTGGCAGCAGGATCCGGCGTGTGGGGATTCCTGCGGCGCGCATGCCCAGCACCTCGCCGTCGGCCGACATCCGGCTCAGGCTCAGCAGGACGCCCGCCAGCACGCCGATGGGGATAGCGAAGGCGAGCGTCGGCGGGATGAGCAGCAGGAAAAGGTAGCCGACCGTCTGGGCTCCGGCCGAGGTGCGCACCAGAATCTCGAACAGCCGGCCCAGCTTCTGGAGAAACAACACGAGCACGAACAGCGCCGTGCCGAAGCCGCCGCTCGAGGCGATTTCACGAAAGATCGACCGGCTCAGGACTCCCATCGCAACGCGTTTAACGCCGCGGCGTTATGGACGGGGCCGGCACCACCGGCGGCCGGGGATACTGCTCCTGGCTCCGCTCGAGTTCCATCTCCTCGAACAGCAGCGAAGGAGCCACCACGGTGGTCCCGGCCACATAGCCGCCGGCGCCCGCCAGCGACAGCGGCGCCGTGTTGGCCAGGTATTGGAACAGATGGCTCTCGTCGGAGGCGCCAACGATATCGCGGAGCAGGCGCGCGGAAACGTTGCGGAACTCCAGGCCGCGAACCAGCTCCTCGCTCCCGTCGGACCGCAGGCGCCACACGAGCAGCGGGCGGCTGACCAGCCGGCCGGCGGCGCCGCGTTCGCGCGCGCTAAGCGCCATGCGCCGCAGCTCGCGCAGACCGCCCGAGGCGGGAAAGTCCAGCTGCCGCACGATCAGCCCGTAGGGCTTGCCACGCTCGCGGACCAGCTCAAGCAACCGTTCGCGAAGCGCCCCGGCCGTCAGCGTCCTGGAGGCGCTGACGAACAGGTTGCTGATCCCCGCCGCCTTGGCCCCGAATGATCCGGGAAGGCGCGCCCGGCCGTTGGAGCCGGACTGGCCTTCGACGGGCTGCCGGGTGAGCAGAAAGCCGCGCAGGACGCCGCGCTCGACCAGCACCAGCGGCTGGGGGACCACGCCCTCCATGTCCACGCGGTAATGGCCGAGCAGCCGGCGGCCGCGCCACTGTTTCTGCGTCGGGTCATCGACCACGTCGATCCACTCGGGGAGCACCCGCGAGCCCAGCCGCCCCTCGAACTCGCTCGGCTCCACCGGCGGCGTGCGCCCGGCTTCGGCGACGGGCCGGCGCACCGGGGCGAGGTTCCGGCCGAGCAACTGAGCGAGCAACTGCGGCGCGGCGATGCCCTCGAACAGCACGGGTCCTACATAATCTTCGGCTACAGGCGCCCGGCGAAGGGCATCGGTGAGGCGCGCGGCTTCTTCCACCACTTCGCGCAGCTCCGCCCAGGCGGGTGCGGCCTCCGGCTCGGGCCAGACGACAGTGGCGGCGTGGCGAACCGGCATCCCGTCGGGGGCCTGCGCCTGGGCCCGCACGCCGACCCAGTGCACCCAGTCGGTATAGCGAAGGCGGGCGCCCTCGGAATTCACCAAGTAGCTCACCGTGCGGTTGCTCGTGTAATCCACCTGGGAAAAATCGATCTGCGGGTAACCGCGAAACAGATTGGAAAGTTCCCGGACGCGCTCCGCCCATCCGCTGACTTCCGGCTGCCGGGCGCTCACCGGCTCGAGCAGCGTCGCCGGCTCGGCCTTCCAGAAGTCCGGTGTGTCTTTGAAGGCACCGAGATTTTTCACCGCGGCCCGCTTGCGCGCGATCGATTGGAGCGCGCCTTTGTAGGCCGCGTCTGTCGCCAGCCAAAAGTAAGCGCGCAAGGCGGCTTCGTCGTCTTCGAGCGGCACGCCGGCGCCCGCCGGCGCCCGCCGGAACAAGTCCGCCAGGACGTAGTTGGTGTTGTCGAAATCGTAGCTGCCGACGCGCACTTCGACACCCGCCACGCGGAAGCGGGGCCGGTCCTCGGAAATGAGCGCACCGAGCGTTGCCGCTGCCGTGAAGCTGCTCACGTCCTCAAGCGTGTACTGAATGAAGTAGGGCGCCTCGAGCTCCCCCAGCCGGATGGTGCGGGAGCGCTCGAGTTCGGCTTCGAGAGCCCGGAGCACCGGATCGGGAGCGGATCCGGGCGCCTGCGCCCCCTGGGCGGCAAGGCAAAGACCGAGCAACAAACAGGCGGCGCCCATCAGCGGCCTCCGGATTCCCAGGGAGCGGGCAGGATGGGCGGGCGTTCTTCAGAGGCGGGCTGCTTTTGAATCTCGAGTTCGCTCACCAGCAGCGCGGGCGAAACGGCCGAAACCGGTACGCTGCCGGACTCGGCCCCGCAGTAGCCGTTGAAGACGCCTGGCCGGTCCCCGGTGGCCATGATCCTGGCGAAGCTCGCCAGCGGAGTCCCGACCATGTCGGCGCCACGCACCAACTCGTCCGGACGGCCGTCGGGGTAGACTCGCCAGACCACCAGCGGGATGACTTTCCAGGCCTGGATCGTGCGTCGCTCGGTAAGGGTGTATCCGCCCGTGGCCCGCTCGAAGTAGTAGCCGTACGGTTTGCCCTGCCGGCGAATCTCCTCGATCAGCAGGCGCCGCAGCTCCGCCTCGGGAACCTGCCGGGCCGACTCCACGATCAGATTCGACTGGCGCGCCACCACTTCGCGTCCCGGCTGTCGCCGGCCGTGGCCGTTCGACTTCAGAAAGCCAGGGACCGGGGAGCGCGACATCAGGAAGGTCTTCATGACGCCGGCTTCCACCACGGGCAGGCGGCGCGCTTTCACGCCCTCGTCATCGAACAGATAGAAGCCCATCAGATCGGCCCCGGCGGCGTGTCGCTGGGTGGGGTCGAAAATGACGGAGAGGAACTCCGGTAGCACTCTCGTGCCGATGCTCTTGGCGAAGGTCTGGCCCTCGGTGGTGTCCTTCTGGCGGTGCCCCTCGATGCGGTGGCCGAAGATCTCATGGAAGAAGACGCCGGCGGCCGGACCGGATAGGATCGCCGGGCCCACATACGGCTCGATGACCGGCGCCTTGCGGAGGCGGCTGACCTCGGCGCCCAGGCGAAGAACGGCCTGACGAATCCGTTCGTCGTCGGGCAGAGGGGAACCGTCCAGCGCTTCGAAGCTCTCCGAGCTTGAAACGTCCATTCCGTCATCGGCCTTGGCGCGAGCCGCAAGCTCCAGACGCACCAGTCGCTTTCCGTGCGCCAGCCGCGTGCCCTCGCTCGTAACCAGGTACTTCATTTCGCGCTGCGCAACGACAGAGATCTGCGAGTCCAGCAGCTCGGGGAATGCAGCGAACTCCCGGGAGGCTGCCCGGAGCCGGCCCGCCCAGCTCTCTGCGGGAAATTCGAGCGGCGGCGCCTCCTCGGCGAAGCGGACCGGATCCTCCTCGGAGAAATCCGGTGTGGGCCCCTGCTGAGCTACGGTGACCTGCTTGCGCGTCTTGATTTGGATCAGGCGCTCTGCGGCCGCACGCCAGGCGCGGTCGATCTCCAGCCAGATCAGCCGGCGGATGGCGTCCGCGGAGTCCTCCACCGGGATCGGCCGGGCCGAGGTGAACACCGGAGTTTCCCCGTCGACGGGATGGTAGTTGTCCATCTCGGGGCTGCCCACGCGGACCGAGACGTCGAGCAGGCGGGTCCGCCGACCGCCGCGAGCCCGCAGCGCGCCCCGGCTGGCGGCGATCAATTGATACTCGGTGTCGGTGACTGCGCAGGAGATGAAGTACGGCGCCGGATCGCCCTTGGCTTTGAGAGTGGCAAAGTTGCGCTCGAGCTCCTCGGCGAGAATCTCGAGCAAAGGCGGTTCCGCGCCGGGCGCGGGCCTGACCGCCAGCAGCAGCGCCAAAAGGAAGAGGCCGCGAGCCCTCGCTTCCACTAGGATCAGAATAGCATCACGGCTTCGGCCGGTCTTTTGAGAACGGGCGCTACATCTTCGGCAACGCCAGATAACCCTTCTCTTTCATGCCGCTGATGGCCAGGCCGATGCGGCCGCGCACTCCGGTCTTCTCGAAGATGTGCTTCAGGTGGATCTTGACCGTACCGGGGCGGATGCCCAGCTCCCGGGCGATCTCGCGATTCTTCAGGCCCTGCTCGACGAGTTCAAGGACCTGCTGTTCGCGCGCTGTCAGCTCGCTTCGGCCGTAACGCGGGCGCGCCGAGTGCTCGCGGAAAAGCATCTCCTCCATCCAGGTGGCGCCCTCAGCCACCGAAC
This sequence comes from uncultured Bryobacteraceae bacterium, assembly GCA_938003835.1. Classification (GTDB taxonomy): domain Bacteria; phylum Acidobacteriota; class Terriglobia; order Bryobacterales; family Bryobacteraceae; genus CALKXJ01. The sequence continues at coordinate 212,162 of CALKXJ010000020.1, forward strand.
GGAGGCAGGCGAGGACGCTCTCGAGAGGGGCGCTCTTGCGGAGAATCCCCTTGACGCCTCTCTGGAGCAGCCTCAGGGCCTCCAGCTCCGAGATGGTGTTTCCCCAGACGACGATCGCCGTCGAGCGGGACACCTGCCGTGCTTCCTCGATCCAGCTTTGAACCAGTTGCGCGCCGAATCCCTTATCAAGGAGCAGGATGTCGGCCGGTTGCGCCTTGAGCGCCGCCAGCGCATCCGCCCAGGAGAATACGGCGAAGCGGAACTCGAGCTCCGGGTCCTGGCCGAGCAGGCAGCGCAGGCCTTCGGCCGTTACCGGCTGGGTCTCACAGATCCCAACTCCCTTCATTTTCTTTGAGTTGCTGCTCCTCTGCTAGATTTCGGTCATCGGCGACCGTGCCTCGACCGTCTCCGCCCGGACACCCTGCCTGCGCCATGACGCAGACCGGCCGGTTTGAGCGGCGTCCTTAGGGTAGTGACCGTGGCGCAACACAACTCTCATCTTTTCGTGGGCTTCGGCCGATCTAGAGGCGTGGGCTGCGACCCGCGGTTTCACCTCTCATGGAAAGGACCGCCAGCCTAGTGCCGACGTCCGCCAAATCGGCCTGGATCGTGTGCCCGCACGCGGGAATGATGGCCGACCTGATTCCGATCCTGTCGAGCCGCCTGCCTGAAGTGTCGCTGGTTTCAAGCAAATCCTACCCGGAAATCCCCGCCATTCGGGAGCAACTGGCGGCCGAGAAGCCCGCCGTCTGCTTTCTCGATGTCGAAACGGACGCCGAGCGCGCTCTGGCGGTGGCGGGCGAGATTCTGGCCCTTCAGCCCAGCCTGCCCATCGTGATTCTGCTCGAGCGCAACGATCCGACGCTGGTGCTTCGGTTTCTGCGGCGCGGAGCGGCCGAGTTCCTGCTGCGCCCCTTTCCGCCGGAGGAGTTCCAGGTTGTGCTGGAGCGGCTGGCCCCGATATCGCCGCTGCCACGCTTCGGCAAGGGGGGCCGCGTCATTGCGGTTGCGCCGGCCAAAGGCGCCTGCGGCGCTAGCACGATTGCCGCCAACCTGGCCGCCCACGCGGCGCAAAGCGACGAGGGCAAGCTGCTCGTGGCCGATCTGGATCCGCTCGCGGGCATCATCGCCTTCCTCATGAAAGTGAAGTCGCCCTACAGCTTTCTCGACGCGCTGAATCGGGCCACCAGCCTGGATGACGACCTCTGGCGTGGGATCGTCACCTCGCGGGGAGGTCTCGACATCCTTCCCGCCCCGGACAATCCCACCGACGCGATGGCGGAGCTGCCGGATCCGGCGCCGCTGCTGGAGTTCGCCAGGCAGCGCTACCAGCTGATCGTCGTCGACAGTCCGCCCGTGTTCAGCCGCTGGGCAACCTCGCTGGCCTCGCTGTGCGACGAGCTGGTTCTGGTGACGACGAACGAGTTGGCGGCGGTCCATGCCGCCCAGCGCGCGCTTGCCCACCTGGAGCGCCAGCGGATCGAGCGAGCCAAGGTGCGCCTGGTGCTCAACCGCTTCGAGCGAAGCGCGGGCCTGAGCCGGGAAGCGATCGCCACGGCCTTGCACGTCGAAGTGGCGCATGTGGTTCCGGCCGATCCGGAGACGATCCACCGGTCGATCGTCGAGGCCAAGCCGGCGCCGGCAAACTCGGCTGTCGGCCGCAGCCTGCGGGAGCTGGCCTGGCAGATCTCCGGTCGTCCCGCACAGCCTGCCCCTCGTCCCCGAAGCGCCTGGAGCGGAATCCTCTCCTCGCTGTTCTCCAGAGCGACGCTCTGAGTGCGCGCCTAGATCGCCTCGAGCTCCTCCTCGAGCTGCTGCTTTTGCCAAAGGCCGGCGTAGAGGCCGCCGCGCGCCAGTAGTTCGGCGTGGCTGCCCTGCTCGGCGATCCGGCCGTCCTCGAGCACGTAAATGCGGTCGGCGTGGCGCACCGTGGAGACCCGATGCGAGATGAGGATCGTCGTTCGTTCGCGCATGAGCGAGGCGAGCGCGGTGAGAATCCGTTCCTCGGTGAGCGTATCGACGCTCGAGAGCGCATCGTCGAGAATGAGGATCCGCGGGTCGCGGAGGATGGCCCGGGCGATTGCCACCCGCTGCTTCTGGCCGCCCGAAAGCGTCAGGCCCCGCTCGCCGACCAGCGTCTCGAAGCCGGCCGGGAACCCGGCGACGTCCTCGGTCAGGCCTGCCACGTCCGCCGCCCAGCGGATCTGCTCCTCGGTCGCGTGGCGGACGCCGAAGGCGATATTCTCGGCCAGAGTGGCGCTGAAGAGGAAGGTCTCCTGCGGCACGAAACCGATCTGGCGGCGCAGCTCGCCGAGAGCCAGGCGGCGCACGTCAACGCCGTCGACGAGGACACTTCCGCGTGTCGGATCGATCAATCGCGGGATCAGTTGAACCAGCGTGCTCTTGCCGCTGCCGGTGTGGCCGACGATCGCCACCGTCGAACCGGCGGGCACCCGCAGATCGACGCCGTCGAGGGCAGCCGTGCCGCCGAAGCGTACATGTATGCCTGAGAGCTCGATCTCTCCGCGGATGTCCCCATTCAGGCGGACCGGCTGCGGAGGATCGGCGATCGCCGGCCGGGCATTTAAGATCTCGTTGATTCGTTTGAGAGAGGCCCCACCCCGCTGCACGAGATTCGCCACCCAGCCCATGGCGATCATCGGCCAGATGAGCATGCCGAGAAAGACGTTGAACATCAGGAAGCTGCCGAGCGTCAGCTCGCCGGCGAGCAAACGGTAGCCGCCGTACCAGAGCACGATGAGAAACGACAGGCTGGTCAGCCCCTGAAGCAGCGGTCCGAAGAGCGCCGACAGGCGCGCCAGCGAGAGGTTCTGGGAGACGTAGTTCCGGCTGAGCGATTCGAAGAGCTGCTTTTCGGCGTCTTCCTGGACATAGGCGCGCACGATGCGCACGCCGGCGATACTTTCCTGCACCCGGCTGCTGATGTCGGAGAACAGCTCCTGGATCCGGCGAAACCGCTCGTGGATGTAACGGCCGAAAACGAGCACTGCCAGCGTGACCAGCGGGGCGGGGGCCAGGGCGGCAAGCGTCAGCCGCCAGTCGACCGAGAACATGATCGCGATGGCGAGCGTGGCCGTCGCCAGCGTGTCGGAGGTGTACATAATGCCCGGCCCGGCCATGGCGCGGACGGCGTTCAGGTCGTTGGTAGCTCGCGCCATGATGTCGCCCGTGCGATAGCGCGAGTAGAAATCCGGCGACTGGCGCACCAGACTGGCGAACAGATCGTTGCGGAGGTCGTACTCGACGTCGCGGGAGACCCCGATCAGCAGTACGCGCATGGCGTACTGGAAAATACCTTTGAGAGCCGTCAGCCCGATGAGCGCCGTCGTGGACCACAACGCCAGCCGCAGGCTGAAGTGGTGCGTGAGCGAGTCCACCGTTTCGCGAATGATGAGGGGAACCGCGGCGCCAGCGAGATTCCGCGCCAGCAGGGCGCCGGCGCCCAAACCAAGATTGCGCCGGTAGCGCCTCAAATAAGGCCAGAGAGTACGGATTGTCTCCCTCATTGTTTTGACGCCGGTGATTCCTGGCCGCTGCCCGGGTCCCGGTGAGCGAGGCTCGTGAACAAGGCTCGCAGGCGCGCTCCGCGCGGCGGCACCGGCTATTTTTTCTCCTCGCCGGAGCTCGCCGAATCGAGATGCCCCACGGTCTTCAACAGATGATAGAGCCTTTCGACTTCGGCCTCGTCCTCTTCGCGCAGCAGGCGGTAACGCGGCGAAGGCAGGCGGCGGCGCTCGCGGCCCGGCGGGAGCGCCTCTCCCCAGAACTGCTTGTAAGGGATGCCGTCGATGAGCGCCTCCGTGGCATGGCGTCGCAGTTGCCTCAGGAGGCTGTTGGCCGAATCGAGGTCGCCAGGGTAAATCAGCAAGACGCGGCTATCGTCGGCGAGTGTGAGGTTCACCACCAGCGGCGAGACCCACCCCGTGCGGTCCACCCGCCGGATGTCCAGCCAGTGAATGCGCTGCTTGCCGATGCGCATGTACGCCTCTCCGAGCTCGATCGCCGGGCGAGTGGCCAGCCAGGCCAGCACCGCTCCGCTGAAGAGAAACAGGGCCGCCGGGATGGCGGCCGGCGCCCAATGGGTGGCGTACCAGCCCGAGAACAGGGCCAGGGCGAAGGCGACGGCAGCGCCCGCCAGGTAGGTGCGCGACGCACAGTAGCGAGTCATCGGCCTCCCACTACTCAGACTACTCCCCGAGGGCGCGCTCGTCAATTCCCTCTGCCCCGCCCCTCCAGCGCCGCGCCGCCAGCCAGCCGTAGTGGCAACCGCTCCAGAGGGTCGCCGCTCCGGCCACGAACAGCAAGGCGGCGGCAGGCAGGCGCACCCAGGCCCAGCCTGTCGCTTGCAGGACAAGCAACGTGGTGACGGTGACGACGTGGATCGTGGTTGCGACTTTCCCCCAGACCGAGGGGCGGAACTCGCCCGCGCGCCTGGCGGCCGCGAGCAGGCCCGCGCCCAGCAGGATGAGAACGTCACGGGCGATCACCAGGGCCACCAGCCACCAGGGCGCCACGCCGCGGGCGGCCAGCGCCAGATAAACGGCCACGAGAAAGATCTTGTCCGTGACCGGATCGAGCACGGCGCCGAAGCGCGACACCGCGCCCCAGCGGCGCGCCAGAAGCCCGTCGATGCCATCGCTTGCGCCGGCCAGCAGAAACACGGCCAGCGCGACACGATCGCGTCCGCCGAGTACGGCGAGCACCACCACCGGCGTCAAGAGCAGCCGCAAAGCGGTGAGCGCCGTCGGCACGCTACGCCGCAGTCTTCCGGCAAAGTGGAGCAAAGCGCCAGCTTAACAAAGAGGCACGCAGCCGGCGCGGGCGAGAGCACCGGCTTCGGTTAGGGCACACCCGCGGCGATCGGCACGGGCTCGACGGCGTCCCAACTGAGGAGCTCGTACAGCGACGGATCCGAGATGAGGCGCGAGACCAGGGCAAAGTGCATGGCATGACCGGCGCGCTCGGCCACGACATGCCCGAGCAGGGGGCGGCCCAGAAGGGCCAGATCGCCGATGAGATCGAGCGCCTTGTGGCGGCAACACTCGTCCGGGAACCGCAGCCCCTCAGGGTTCATCACGCCCGAGGCGTCGAAACAGACCGCGTTGGCCAGGTTCGCCCCGCGAATCAGGCCCATATCGCGCATCTTGTCCAACTCGTGAGCGAAGCCGAAGGTCCGCGCCGGGGCGATCTCGCGCGCATAGGTCTCGGGCGTAACCTCGAGCTCCAGCCGCTGCCGCCCCACCATGGGATGGTCGAAGAAGACGTCACAGCTCAACAGGAACCGGTCCGCCGGCAGAATGGAAACCCGCTTGCCCGGAGCCTCCACCGTCACGGGACGCCGCACGCGCAGGTAGCGGCGGCGGCGGCGCAAGCGCCGGATACCGGCCGCCTCGAGCAGCTCGATGAACGGCCGGCCGCTGCCATCCAGAATCGGCACCTCGAGGTTGTCCAGGCGCACATAGGCGTTGTCGATGCCCATGCTGTAAAGCACGCTGAGAAGATGCTCGGTGGTGGAAACGAGCACCCCCTGCCGCATCAGGCTGGTGGCGTAGCTTACCCGCGTGACGTACTTCCAGCTTGCCGGAACCTCGAAATCCTCGAGGTCAGTTCTCACGAAGACGATACCCGTGCCGGCGGGCGCCGGAAGGAGCTCCATGCGGACGGCTACGCCGTGATGCAGACCCACTCCGGCTGTCGAGACTGGCCGCTCAATTGTGGTTTCGAAGTTCAAATCGCTCACCGGCTAGTACGGGTTCCGGCAAAGTCCTAGCACGCCGAGGGCCGATTAGTAAGTTATCGAAATATCGCCGTTTATTATCGGGCGACCGTGGCGGATCTGCAACAGTGGGCCTTGTGCGTTGTGGCCGAATCGCGCCACCGCTGGCCGCCGACCGCCGGCGCTATGATGAGAGCCATGCGGCGGCCCACCCTTTTCCTCATAGACACCTTTGGATTTATCTTCCGGGCTTACCACGCCCGCGCCCGCACGGGCGCGCCCCCCATGCGCACCAAGGACGGCCTGCCCACCGAGGCCGTCTTCATCTTCACCAACATGCTCCGCAAACTGCTGGCGAACTACCAGCCCGACTACATCGCCGCCGTCTATGAGAGCGCCGAACCCACCTTTCGCGAGCAACAGTTCGCCGAATATAAGGCCAACCGCCCGGAGCCGCCGCCGGATCTGGCTGAGCAGCTTCCCTGGGTGCGCCGGCTGCTCGAAGCCATGCGAATTCCGATCCTCGAGTTTCCCGGCTACGAGGCCGACGACGTCATCGGCTCGCTCGCCCGCAAGGCAGAGGCCGAGGGGCTTCAGGTCGTCATCGTTTCAAGCGATAAAGACATGCTCCAACTGGTGGACGACCACGTCGCGATGCTCAATCCGGCCAAGGACGACGCCTGGTACGACGTGGCCCGGACGAAAGAGTTCCTGGGCGTCGAGCCGGCTCGGGTTCCAGATCTGCTGGCGCTCAAGGGCGATGCCATCGACAACATCCCCGGCGCCCCGGGCATCGGCGAGAAAGGCGCCATCAGCCTGATCGAGCAGTTCGGCTCGGTGGAGGCGGCGCTCGAGCGGGCCTCTGAGGTGACGCGCAAGACCTACCGCGAGAGCCTGCTGAATTACCGCGACCAGATCCTGATGAGCAAGCAGTTGGCGACGATCGACACCTCGGCGCCGGTGCCGCTGGAGCTCGAGCGGCTCGAGGCGCGGGAGCCGGACCGGGCGGCGCTCGAGGAGCTGTTCCGGCGGCTGGAGTTTTATAGCCTCCTGAAAGACCTCGCCCCGACGCAGGAAGCGCAACCGGTGGCCGCGGATTATGCCCGGCTCGACACGCCCGATGCCGTACGGGCGTTCCTGGACTCGCTGGGCGGCGCGGCCCGCGTCGCCGTCGCCCTCGAGGCGCCGGGAACCGGCGCCTTGTCGCAGACGGCAGTGGGACTGGCCGCGGAGGCCGGCCGGGCGCGATCTGTCGGCGAGGAGCACCTCGGCCTGCTGCGCGGGCTGCTCGAGGACGACTCCCGGGCCAAAGCCGCCCTGGACGTCAAGGCGACGCTGCTCGGACTGTGGCGGCTCGGGATCCGCGCGGCCGGTTTCCGCGACGATCCCACGCTTTACGCCTTCCTGCTCGAGGCCGATCCGGCGAGCGCCGCGCCGGAGGCGCTGGTGGAGCGGCGCCTGGGGCGCAAACCGGAGGGATCGGTCGAGGCCTGGGCCGACTACGCGCTCCGGCTCAGCGAGCTGCTGGCGCCCGAGGTCGACGCCCGCGGCCTGCGGCGCATCTATGAAGAAATCGACCTGCCGCTGGCACCCGTGCTCGCCCGAATGGAGCAGGCCGGCATCCGCATCGAGCCGGAGGCGCTGGCCCGGCTGTCGGAGTATCTGGAGGCCGAAAGCGGGCGGCTGGCGGCGCGGATTCATGAGCTGGCGGGCAAGCCGTTCAACATCAACTCGCCGCAACAGCTTGCGCAGGTTCTCTTCGAGGAGCTCCAGCTGCCTGCCCCCACCCGCTACGGCAAGAAAAAGGTTCACTCTACGGCGGCCGACGTGCTCGAGACGCTCGCCGCCGAACACGAGATCGCGCGGCTGGTGCTCGACTACCGCCAACTGGTGAAGCTTAAGGGCACCTATGTGGATGCGCTGCCGGCACTGATCAACCCGTCCACGGGCCGGCTTCACACCACCTTCAATCAGACCGGCGCCACCACCGGCCGGCTTTCTTCATCCAACCCCAACCTGCAAAACATCCCCATCCGCACCGAGCTCGGCCGCCAGATCCGCGCCGCGTTCGTGCCCGAGCTCGGCTGGAGGCTCGTCGTGGCCGATTACTCGCAACTCGAGCTGCGCCTGCTCGCTCACTTCTCGCGCGATCCGGGACTGGTGGATGCCTTCCGGCGCGGCGAGGACATACACGCGCGCACGGCGGCGGAGGTGTTCGGCGTCCCGCTCATGTTCGTCACCCCGGAGCAGCGGCGGGCGGCCAAGGCGGTCAACTTCGGCATCGTCTACGGGCAGACGCCGTTCGGTCTGGCGGCCCAGCTCGGAATTTCGCGCGAGGAGGCGGCGCGCTACATCGAGAGCTACTTTGCGCGCTACCCCGGGGTGAAACGGTTTGTCGAGGAGTCCATCGAGAAGGTCCGCCAGACCGGCATCACGCGCACGCTGTTCGGCCGCGAACGTCCCATTCCCGACATCCACAGCTCGAATCCCAACGCCCGCGCCTTCGCCGAGCGCACCGCCATCAACACGCCGCTTCAGGGCACCGCCGCCGACCTGATCAAGCTGGCCATGATCCGCATCGACCGGGAGCTCGCCGAACAGCGGCTGCGCGCGCGGATGCTGCTTCAGGTGCACGATGAGCTGGTCTTCGAGGCGCCGCCCGAGGAGACCGAGCCTCTGGCGCAGATGGTGAAGTCACGGATGGAGAGCGTCTACGCGCTCGAGGTGCCGCTGGTGGCCGATATCGGCATCGGGGACAACTGGCGCGACGCCAAGTAACGCCCACACTAGCGCGCCTGGCCGGCCAGCGACGGCGCCGTCTTGAGAAACTGCTTGACCGAGCGCATCGCCTGCCGCGTCCGGTGCTCGTTCTCGATCAGGGCAAATCGCACGTAACCTTCGCCCATCGGCCCGAAGCCGATGCCCGGCGAGACGGCCGTGAGCGCCTTCTCGAGCAGGAGCTTGGAGAACTCGAGCGAGCCCATCTCGCGGAACGGCTCCGGAATCGGCGCCCAGAGAAACATGGTGGCTTTCGGCGGCTCCACCGGCCAGCCCGCCGCGCACAAGCCGGCCACCAGGACGTCGCGGCGCCGCTGATAGATGGCGCAGATGCGCCTGGTGTCCTCCTCGCAATCGCGCAGCGCGATGATGGCGGCGATCTGGATCGGCTGGAAGATGCCGTAGTCGAGGTAGCTCTTGATGCGCGCCAGAGCGGCGATCATCTTCGGATTGCCGAGACAGAAGCCGACGCGCCAGCCCGCCATGTTGTAGCTCTTGGTCATCGAGAAGATCTCGACGCCGACCTCCTTGGCGCCTTCCACCTGGAGCAGGCTGGGCGCCCGGTAGCCGTCGAAGCAGATATCGGCGTAGGCGAAATCGTGCACCACCATGGAGCCGTAGTGGCTCGCCAGCCGCACGATCTCCTTGAAGAAATCGAGATCGACGCAGTGCGTGGTGGGATTGTGCGGGAACGAAATCAGAATCATCCGCGGGGGCACGAGCGAAGTCCTGTACAGATGCTCGAGGTTGTCGAGGAAGGTGGCCGGATTCGGCATCTCGAGCATCGTGGCGTGCCCCTCGGCCATGATGACCCCGTACTGGTGGATCGGGTAGGCAGGGTTTGGCGAGACGACCTCGTCGCCGGGGCCGATGACCGCAAACAGCAGGTGGGCGAGAGCGTCCTTGGCGCCGATGGTGACGATCGCCTCCTTGTCCGGATCGAGATCGACGCCGTAGTTGCGCTTGTAGCGCTTGACGATCTCCAGGCGCAGGTTGGGGATGCCGCGCGAGATCGAATAGCGGTGGTTGCGCGGGTTCTGCGCCGCCTCGATCAGCTTGTCGACCACCGGCGCCGGCGTCGGCCCGTCCGGATTGCCCATGCCGAAATCGACGACATCGAGCTGCGCGGCCCGCAGCCGGGCCTTCATTTCGTTGACCACCGCAAACACGTAGGGCGGCAGCTTGCGGATGCGATAAAACTCGCCGGAATCAAGCCCCATGCAAACTATTGTATTGCGCCGGTCTTTACGCCCACTGGAGGCGCCTGCTAGCTCTTCGGCCGGAGATGATGCGACGGGGTGAAGCGCTTGATCTTGATGTTGCGGAATTCGGCCGGAACGCCCTCGGACTGGAGGCAGATGTAGCCGACCCGGGGATCGGCATTCGCTCCCAGGCCCACCAGCACCCCGTTGAGCACCGTCGCCACGCGTCCTTCCTCGGAGTAGACCTCGTAGGTGTTCCACTCTCCGGGAGGCCGCGCCGCGGCGTGGATCATCTCGCCGCCGTCAAGGGTGGCGCCCTGAATGGGGAAGATGCGGCCCATGTGCGCCTGGTAGAGCTGGCACTCCACGCCTTTGGGCCAGACGGCGTCGCGCTGAACATAAATGAGCACGCCGCTGTTGCCGGCCTGCGCGAAACGCACCTCGACGTGAAAGACGAAATTGTCGTAAACGTCTTCCGTGCGCACGTAGCCGTTGGGCGTTCCGGTGGTCTTGAGCAGGCCCCCCTCGACGTAAAAGGTGGACTGCTGGCCCGCCTCCGAGGGCTGGTAGCGGCGCACCTTACCCTCCGGCGCGCTCAGGACCGTGATCCAGCCGGTAAAGTCCTTGCCGTTGAACAGTGGGATCCAGCCCTCCTCGTAGGTGGTGGCGGGATCGCGATAGTCGCCGGAGCGCTGCCCGAGAAGCCCGCCAGCGACGGCGAGCGCGACGAGAACCGCCGCGAGAACGACTTTTACAGATCGACCTCGAACTCTTTCCATTCGGTCACCCTCTTCTGATAGATCGCTTCCCGGCCCAGGATGGCCGTCAGCGCCCCGGTGGCCCCGACGACGATGTCGGCCGGAGGCTTCTTTCCGGTGCGGATGCTTTCGTAAAACGCTTTGAGGTGGGCGTCGCGGTCTTCCTCGATGGCCTCCACCAGGGCCCGCGCGCGATTGCCCACTCCGCGGCGCCGCGGGTAGAACATCGACGTGTTCATGTCGACGCCGCCCTCATCGGTGAACACATAGGTGTACTGGCCTCCACCCGGCATTTCGCGCGGGTGGAAGAACACCTGCGTGTAGGAGAGCTTGACGCCGTTGCGGTAGTCGTAGCTGAGCGTGTAGCCGTCCATGGTGTCCCGGCCGGGCGGATCGTCTTTCCACAGCAGCACGCCGCCGAAGCCTCCCGCGCGCTCGGGCAGGCTGTTGATCACCCAGTTGCACAGATCGAGGTTGTGCACCGACATTTCGACCAGCACGTCACCGGAACGCGCCCGGTTGAAAAACCAGTCGGCCGAAGGGCCGTGATGGTCAAGGTCGTCGGAGGCATGGCGCTGCGCCTTCACCATGATCACCTTGCCCGCCTCGCCCGCGTGGATCCTGGCGATCGTCTGGCGGATGCGCTCCATCGAGCGCATCTGCTGGCCCGCCTGAAAGACCGTCTTGGACCGGCGGGCCACCTCGAGCAGTCGCTTGATCGACTCCGGCGTGATGCCGATCGGCTTTTCGCAGTAGACGTGCTTGCCCGCCTCGAGCGCGGCGATCGACATCTCGACGTGCAGGTCGCACGGGGTGGCGATGAAGACGGCCTCCACGTCGTTGCGCTCGAGCAGGCGCCGGTAGTCGGCGGTGGTGAAGGGATTGTGCGCTGCCGCCGCCGTGGCCGCCTCGTCCAGCCGGTCCGGCTTGATGTCGCACAAGCCGGTGATCTTGACGCCGGCGAGCGCGAGCGCGGACTTCAGCAGATACAGGCCGCGGTTGCCCGTACCGATGAAGGCGGTGCGCACCGGCCCCGGCGAGCCCTGGCCCGCCTTGAGCTTTCCAGCCACCGCCAGCGATCCGAACAGGAAATGTCTGCGGTTGGATTTCTCCGTCATCGAGTTGCCTTTTCTCGGATTTTCTTCCAGTAAACTTCCGGCTGCTTGCTGGCGCTGAGCGCCGGGTTGGGCTCGACCAGCTTTCCGTACAGCTCCGGGCGCCGCGCCCGGATATAGGAGCGGCCGGAGGCCACCTCGAGCTTGGCCGGATCGAGCGTCGCCACCACCACCTCGTCGCCCAGGGCGCGGCATTCGTTGAGGATCTCGCCGAACGGATCCAGGATCATCGATCCACCGGGCTTGATGGTGCCGCCGTCCAGGCCGATCACGTTGGCGTAGATGGCGTAGACGCCGTTCTCGTAGGCGCGCGCCGGCAGCCATCGCAGGATCCAGCCCCTGCCCTTGGGCCCGTCGAACTCCTGGCGGCAGCGCACCGGGTCGAGCTCGCGGTTGTCCCAGACGGCGCGGTCCACCGTGCCCCGGCCCGGCATCGGCGAGGGCAGGCAACCGGTGACGTGCGGCATCAGGATGATGTCGGCGCCCATCATTGTAGTGACGCGCACATTCTCCGGCAGGTTATTGTCATAGCAGGTGAGGATGCCGAAACGGCAGTCCAGGTGATCGAACACGGTGAAGCTGTCGCCGCAGGTGATCTCCGGGTGAATGAACTCATGGAGCTTGCGGTGCCTCGCCACCAGCCCCTCAGCAGCGGCGACGGCATAGCAGTTGTACAGCCGGTCGCCCTCTCGCTCCACCAGGCCCGCGGCGACTGTCAGGCCGCGCCGCCGGGCGATTTCCACCAGCGCTTCGGTGGAGGGTCCCGGCACCGGCTCCGCCAGCTCGAAGAGGGCCTCGCGGCTCAGGGTCTCCAGAAAGGTGTAGCCGGTGATCGAGCACTCGTGGAAGGCCACGAGCTCGGCGCCCTGGGCGCGCGCCGCGCCGGCCAGCTCCTCGATCCGGCCGAGATTGTAACTCTTGTCGCCGTCGCGCGCCTCGAACTGCGCCGCGCCGACCCGGATGCGTCTCACGGCCAAGGTCTCCTTTCTGCTTGAGACTACCGCTTCCTGAAAACCAGGCGGTACTGGGAGCCCGGAATGTGCTCCTCGTTGGAGAGCAGGCGGAAACCGTTGGCCTCGATTTCCCGGATCACGTCGCCCTTCTCCAGACGGATGTGGGCGGGGTCGCGAAAGCTCTTCTGGTAGTAGTCGACGACGACGAACCGGCCGCCGTCGCGCAGCGCGCGCCGGATGCCGGCCAGCATCTGGTCCGGATAGTCGAAGTGGTGATAGGAGTCGACGGCCAGGATCAGGTCCGCCGAGGCGGCCTCCAGTCGGGGATCTTTCTCCGTGCCGAGCAGGAATTCGACATTGGTGAGGCCCCTGGCGCGGGCGAGCTCGGCCGCTTTGTCGAGAAACTCCGGGATGATGTCCTGGGCGATGACGCGGCCCTCGGGTCCCACGGCCTGGCTCAAGAACGGCAGCAGGACCCCGGCCCCGGTGCCGAGATCGACCACCGTGGCGCCGCGCCGGAGGTTGAGCGCGGCCACGAGCTTGTCCGCCGCCAGGCGGTCGGCCCGGTCCGGGGCGCCGAGCATCTGGATGAGACGCCGCCGGCCCTCTTCCGAATGCAGATCTTGATTGGCGTGGCGGGCCACCTGCGTCCACGCCGCCGGGACAGCGAGCAGGACAAGGGCGAAGGCGCGGCGTCTCATAGAGCGGTCTCGATGGGCAGCGCCAGCGGGGGCTCCACCAGGAAGTCCAGCCCTTCCATTCGCCTCAGGGCCTCCTGGACGGACTCCTCCACGCTCGGCTCCAGGGTGATGACGAACGGGAGGTCCTGCTTGGAGTCGCTCGGCAGTTGCAGCACGGCCTCCAGGCTGATGTTCTTCTCGGCCAGGATCCGGCTCAGGGCGGCGATGATTCCCGGCCGGTCTTTCACGCGGAAGCGCAGGTAGAAGGCGCGGCGCTGGAGCGTCACCGGGATGGGGTTGTACTCGCCGAGGCGCGGATGGGCGAACGGCGAAACCCGTTCCGGCGAGCCGCTCAGGATCTCACGCGCCACCCTCATCAGGTCGCTCACGACGGCCACGCCCGTGGGCAGCGAGCCGGCGCCCTGCCCGTAATAGAAACTGTCGCCGCCGTACTGGCCGCGGACCCAGACCGCGTTGTAGGCGCCCCGCACGCTCGCCAGAATCGTGTTCTTGGGAATGAGCGCCGGGCGCACCGACAGGAGAAGACCCTGCGGCGTCTGCCGCGCGGCGCAGATCAGCCGGATGGTGTGGTCCAGCCGGTCGGCGTATTGGAAATCGATCGGCGAGATCCGGCGGATGCCCTCCGTGAAAATGTCGGTCGGCGTGATCTTTTCGCCGAAGGCCAGCGCCGCCAGAATGGCCAGTTTCGAACGGGCATCCTCGCCGTCGACGTCGGCGCTCGGATCCGCTTCGGCGTAACCCAGCCGCTGCGCCTCGGCCAGCACTTCCTCGAAATCGGCGCCGCGGCGCTCGATCTCGGTGAGGATGTAATTCGAGGTTCCGTTCAGGATGCCATAGAGCGCGGTGATGCGGTCCCCGGAGATCCCCTCGCGCAGCACGGCGTGAATGGGGATGCCCCCGGCGACGCTCGCCTCCATGGCCAGATTGATGCCGGCAGCGATGGCGCGCTCCCAGATCTCGGCGCCGGCGAGCGCCATCAGCTCCTTGTTGGCGGTGACAACGGATTTGCGATTCTGGATGGCGGCTTCGATGATCTCGCGGGCGACGGTGGTTCCGCCCACCAGCTCCGCCACGATGTCCACATCGGGATGGGTGACCACATCGTGCCAGTCCCGCGTGCGCTCCACGGGGCCCAGGCCCTTCGGGAGAATCTTCGCGTCCGGGTTGCGGCTACAGACGATCTTGACGCGAAGGTTGAAGCCGAGCTTGAGCCGGATCTGTTCGCCGTTCTCGGCGAGAATGGCCAGCGTACCGCTTCCGACGTTACCGAGCCCGACAATGCCGACGTTCACATCCGGCATAAATCGCTATGATAACAGTGAGGGGATCGTGACGCGGCCGGATTTCCTTACCGCGGTAGCAGCCGGCCTGCTCGGAGCTCAGACCCGGCGCGAAGAGGAGGGGCCCCGGCGGCTGCCCGACGGCCGTTCCCAGGACGAGGCGATTCTCAAAGCCGACTGGGAGAGGTCGATCGAAGACGCCACGGAGCTCCTGAAGCTGGCCGAGCAGCTCAAGAGCGAGCTCGAAAAGAACGAGCATCACGTGCTCTCGGTCTCCTCCATCCGCACGGCGGAGCGGATCGAAGAGCTCGCCCGCCGTATCCGGCGCCGCCTGCGCCGCTTCTGAATCCCCTTCGCCGGCTTCCGTCGCCCGCCTTCGTGATACTCTAAAGCGGAGAGCCCTCGGGCGATGACGGAGCCGGCTCGCCAACCCGCGCAGCTCATGAGCGCCTCCGAGATCAACCGCACGTTGGTCCGGCTCGCCCATGAGGTCCTGGAAAAGGCCGGTGACCCGCAGAACCTGGTTCTGATCGGCATCCGCCGCCGCGGGGTGCCGCTGGCCCGCCGGCTGGCGGCGAAGCTCGAGTCCATTGAAGGCGTCTCGCCGCCGGTCGGAAGCCTCGATATCCAGCTCTACCGGGACGACCTCTCGCCCGTCGCCTCGCAACCGATCCTTTCCGCCACCGAGATCCCGTTCGAGGTCACGGGCCGCCATGTGCTCCTGGTGGACGACGTGCTCTACACCGGCCGCACCGTTCGCGCTGCGCTGAATGCGCTGTTTGATCACGGCCGGCCCGGCCGGGTCGAGCTGCTCGTTCTGATCGACCGCGGCCACCGGGAGTTGCCGATCGAGGCCAACTACGTCGGCCGGAAGGTCGAGACCGGCCGCGGCGGGACGGTGGAGGTCAAGCTCCAGGAGATCGACGGCGAGGAACGCGTGCTGTTTGTCGAGAAGATGCCCGAGGCTTGAAGGAGTTCTCATGAGCCGCGGATTGCTTGGAATCGAAGATCTGCCGCGCCAGGAGATCGAAGCCATCCTCCAGCGCGCCCGGGACTTTCAGCCGCCCCACCGGCAGCCGTTCCCGCGCCTGGATACCCTGCGCGGCAAGGTGGTCGTCAACCTGTTTTTCGAGCCGTCCACCCGGACGCGGACGAGCTTCGAGATCGCCGCCAAGCGCCTGGGGGCGGATGCGGTGTCGATCACGGCGGCCGGCTCGAGCCTCTCGAAAGGCGAGTCGCTGGTGGACACGCTGAACACGCTGGCGGCGATGCGGCCCGACGCCATCGTGATGCGCCACGCCTCCTCCGGCGCCCCTCACTTCCTTGCCCGTCATTTGGATATTCCGATCATCAACGCCGGAGACGGCACGCACGAGCATCCGACACAGGCGCTGCTCGACGCCCGCACGATCCTGGACCGCAAGCCGACGCTCGAAGGTCTGCGCGTGGCCATCATCGGCGACATCGTCCACAGTCGTGTGGCCCGCTCTAACATCTACCTTCTGTCGAAATTCGGCGCCGACATCGTCCTGTGCGGGCCGGCGCCGCTGGTTCCCAAAGAGCTGGCCAGCATTGCCCCCGGCGTGCGAATCGAATACGACATGCGCAGGGCGATCGAAGGCGCCGATGTGATCATGATGCTCCGGGTTCAACTGGAGCGGCAGCACGAGACGGCCTTTCCCAAAGGGGAGTACTTCTCCTTCTACGGCCTGACGCTCGACCACTTCGAGCTGGCCAAGCCGGATGTCTTCGTCATGCATCCCGGCCCGATCAATCGCGGGCGGGAGATCTCCTCCGAGGTGGCCGACTCGCAGCGCTCGGTCATCCTCAATCAGGTGGAAAACGGTGTCGCCGTGCGCATGGCGGTGCTCGAAAGGATTCTGGGGTAGTCATGGGAAAGCTGTTGATCAAGAACGGACGCGTGATCGATCCGGCCTCGCGGCGCGACGGGCCGGCCGATGTGCTGATCGAAAACGAGACGATCTCGGCCGTGGGCGAGAACCTGGAGGCGGCCGATGCGGAGGTGCTCGACGCCTCGGGGATGGTGGTGGCGCCGGGTTTCATCGACATACACGTCCATCTGCGGGAGCCCGGCTTTGAACATGCCGAGACCATCGAAACCGGAGCCCGGGCGGCGGCGGCCGGCGGTTTCACCCGGATCTGCGCGATGCCCAACACCAACCCGGTGAACGACTGCGCCACCGTGACCGGATACATCCTCGAGCAGGCGCGTCGTTTCGCCGCCGTTAAGGTGCATCCGATCGGCGCCATCACGCAGGGGAGCGAGGGCAAGGAGCTGGCGCCCATCGGCACGCTCAAGGCGGCCGGGGCCGTCGCCATCTCCGACGACGGCCAGCCCGTGATGAACGCCCGCGTCATGCGCCGGGCCATGGAGCTGGCGCGCAGCTTCGGGCTCACCGTGGTCCAGCACTGCGAGGACCTGAATCTGAGCGCCGGCGGCGACATGCACGAGGGGGTCGAATCGGTGCGGCGGGGCCTGGGCGGCATCCCGGCCTGCGCCGAGGACGTCATGGTGGCGCGCGATCTGCTGCTTGCGGAGCTCACCGGTGCGCGCTACCACGTGGCGCACCTGTCGACGAAGAATTCGATGGCCATGGTGGCCTATGCCAAGTTGCGCGGCCTGCCGGTCACCTGCGAGGTCACTCCCCATCACATCAGCCTGAGGGACGTCGACACCGTCCCTTACGACAGCAACTACAAGATGAAGCCGCCGCTGCGCAGCGCCGAGGATGTGGCTGCGCTCATCGACGGAATCGCCAAAGGGGTGGTCGACGCCATCGCCACGGACCACGCCCCGCACACGGGCTACCAGAAGATGCAGGAGTTCGAGCGGTGCCCCTTCGGCATCATCGGCCTGGAGACGGCGCTGGCAATCGCGCTCGACCGGCTGGTCCACCCGGGCCATATCACGCTGCTGCGCCTGGTGGAGCTGTTCACCACCGGACCGGCTTCGGTCTTCGGACTCCCCTGCGGCCGCTTGGCGCCGGGCGAGACGGCCGACGTCACCATCTTCGACGCCAATCTGGAGTGGACCTACGACGTCAACCAGTCCTACTCGAAGAGCAAGAACACCCCGTTCCACGGCCGGCGCTTCCGCGGCGCGCCGATGGTGACCATCGTGGACGGCAAGGTCGTCTGGAGCCGGGTCCCCCTGGCCCGGAGCGCGGGAGGTGCGGCCCCGCCGGTGCTGAGCGGCGCGGCCGGAGCGACTGGTTAACGATCAGCCTGCCGCGGGCACAGGACTCGCCGAGCGGCCCGCGCTCCTGAAGCCTCACGCCGGCTCGCCGTCGCGGTGCAGCCGATGCCAGGCGTCGGCCCGCTCGGGCATCTTGTACTGCTCGATCTTCGATCCGTAAGGACCTTTCTTGGTCCGCGCGAGCAGCGCCGCCTGCTCCTCGGCCGACATCTTCTTGAAGGTTTTGCAGGCCAGCACGTTCTCTTCAAGCTGCCGCACGGTCTCGACGCCGGAAACCAGCGTGTCGACGTCCTGGCTCCAGGCAAAGCGCAGGCACTCGGCGATGGTGGCCACTTTGTTCTTGGTGATATTACCGATGGCGTTCGACTTCATGGCGATGATGCCCAGCCCCTTGGCGCGCGCCTTCGGCAGCACGTTCTCGATGAAGCTCAGATAGTGCGGATCGATCAGGTTTACGGGGAACTGGATGGTCTCCCAGCCGTCGAAGGCCTCCAGCAGCCGCTGGTGGACCGTGGGATCGCGATGCCCGCTGAAGCCGATGTGGCGGACCTTGCCCTGCTCCTTGGCGCGGACGAAGGCTTCGAGCGCCCCGCCCGGCGCCAGGATCCGGTCGACCTCCTCATGCGTGGAGACCTCGTGGCACTGCCAGAGATCCAGATAGTCGGTCTGCATCCGCTGCAGGGTTTCCTCGAGCTGCTGCATGGCCGAATAGCGCTCGCGGAACTGCGCCTTCGACATCAGCAGCACTTTCTGGCGCAAGCCGCCCTTGAGCGCCTTCCCGTAGACCGTGTCGCTCGCGCCGGCGTTGTATTTGTGCGCCGAGTCGAAGAAGTTCACTCCGAGTTCAATCGCCCGGTGGATGATCCGGATACCCTCCTCCTCGCCATTGCGCAGATAGTGATAACCACCCAGGGTGAACCGGGAGACCTTCATGCCGGTCTTGCCCAGCGTCGCCATCGGCATGGGGGCCTCGGCAAGAAGCCTGGCGTTGGACGCCAAAGCGGCGGATGTCAGTTGCAGGAAGGTTCTTCGCTGCATGGGAGCCTCCTTCGGATGATCTTGCCGTCATTGTACTGAATCGCGGACCAGGCGCGCCCGCACGACGTAGTCCAGGCGCGGGAACTCGCGCTCCAGGTAGGCATTGCCCTCGCGCACGATCCGCGCCGGATCCGGCCCGCGGCCCTTGGGCGGGATCTCGCCGTAGGCGCTCCAGAGCCGTTCGACCACCTCCATGCCCTCGACCACCCTGCCAAAGGGTGCAAAGCCCTCCTTGTCCAGGCTGGTGTTGTCGGCGAGATTGATGAAGACCTGCGTGGTGCGGCTGTTGGGTCCGAGCTTGGCGAAGCTGACGGAGCCTTTGCGATTGGCCTGCTTCACCGGGTCGTCGCGTATACCCGCCTCGCCCCATAGCCGCTGCACGGCCGGGTCGCCGTGAATGCCGAACTGGACGACGAAGCCTCGCACGACACGGAAGAAGCGCACGCCGTCATAGAAGCGGTTGTGGACCAGTTCGAAAAAATGGTCCGCGCCGCGCGGCGCCCACTCGCGGTGCACTTCGATGACGAAGTCGCCTTTGCTGGTTTCGAATTTCACCCGGTAGCGCTCGGGCGGCTTCTCCGGCTGAGGTGGCGCCTTGGGCGCGGGGCGCTCCGGCGTGCACGCGGCAACGAGGAGCGTCACGGCGAGCGATGCGAGCGCAGAAGCCTTCATGCGCCCGATTATCGCCGATCGCCGCGCGGCGCGGGGCCGCTGCTCAGGGAATCGTCCAGGTGCCGCGGCGCTGCCAGCCGCTTGTGGCGCCGCTCTTGTCGGTGGCCCGCAGGTAGAGGTTGCGCGTGCCCCGCAAGGCCGACGTGAAGCTCAGCGCAAGCCTCACATTGAGATCCAGCCCGGAGCCAGAGAGTGCCGACTGCGCCGCGTTGACCGCGCAACGCTGATTACGCAGTGTGGCGGTGGCGCCCATGGTGACCGGACCGAGCCAGCCTGTGCCCGCGTCGTTGCGCAACCAGATCCGCTTCGAGCCGGGCTCGACCTGCACGTAGCAACCCGTGGCGGGCGTGAGCGTGCTGTGCACGAGCATCTCCGTCATTTTGATGTCGGTCCAGCCGTTGGGATCGGAGAAGCGGAACTGAAAGCTGGCGGCGGTTCCCTGGCCGGAGGACGGCGTCACCGAAACCGCCTGGGGTGGCGAGTTCGGCACCGTCCAGGTTCCTCTTTGTTGCCAGCCGGAGCCGCGCCCGCCGCTGTCTGCGGCGCTCAGGTAGATCCTCTTGGCGCCGGCGAATTTCGGCCGGAAGGTGAGCCTTAGCGTGAGGTTCAGTGCATTGCCGGCGCCTGCTGCGGCGCTGGCGGCGGCCTCCACTACGCATTGCGAGTTGGTGAGGGAGCCGGCCGCTCCGGGAGTCACCGGCCCCAGCCAGCCGTTGCCGGCGTCGTTGCGGAGCCAGAGCGCGTTCTGCGAGCGCTGCCAGGCGACGTAGCAGGCTGCCGCCTCCGACAGCGTATCGCGAATCAGCGCCGAGGCAGTCGCGATGTCCTGGTGCCCGTCCGCATCGGAGTAAGCGAACTGGAACGTTTGTGTGAAGCCCTGCCCGGAGGAGGGCGAGACCGAAATGACCACCGGAGACTGGCCCGGGTTCGACGGTGGCGCCGGCGGATCGGTCACGCCTTGCGTGGCCGCCAGCACCGCCGCCACATCGGCGCCGATATCCTTGCCGTCGGTAGCGGCATTTCGATACGGGCTGAGGTTCGAGAGCCGGTAATCCTTGTTCGCCGCATCGACAAAGCCGACCTGGCTGATCGAGGCCGGGAAGAAGTTGTTCGAGGGGTAAGAGGAGGCGTTTCCGCCGACTAACACGTTCTTGACGAAGACATAGCCCGGCGCATAGAAGTCCAGCGTCGGCGTGCCCGTAGCCTTGCCCGTGCCCTGGACCCCGTACAGGCCGTGCAGGGCGATGTTGTTGAGGAAGGCGAAGCGGACGGCCGGCGCGCCGCCGAACATGACCACGTGCTTGGGATTCTGCTGGATGGCGGTGTTGTGATCGATGGTGACGTCTTCGGCGCCTTCGAGGACCTGAAAGACCCGGCCCTCGCCTCCCCAGACGGTCGGGTCAAGGTCATAGAAAAGGTTGTTGGCGATCAGGATGCGCCGGGCGATTCCCAGCCCGCCGGAACTCGTGTCCTTGCCGAGAATGTTGACGCCCGAGCCGGACTTGCGCACGATGTTCGACACGAAGGTGACATCCTCGATCACGGCCCAGGGCGCGGCGCCGGCGTCGGCCCGCACGGTGAAGACAATGGCGAAGGACTTCTGGTCGGCGCCGACCCAGTTGTGCTCGAAAACATTCGCCTCGACGAGAACGCGGCGGCCCTTTTTGAGCTCGAAAAGATTCTTGACCAGCCACGGCGTGCCGGCATAGGACGGATCTCCAGGCTTCCACGACAGGGGCTTGCGAAAGTGGTTCCCCCGAACGGTGATGTCCGAAGGGATCAGGTTCGGGATCTTCGGCGCCGACCCCCCGAACATCAGGTTCTCGCCGGCGCCCTCGAGGTAGTTGTTCTGAATCAGGAAAGGCCCCGGCCCGTTGAAGCCAGAAACAGCCTGGCTGTCCTGGGTGGTGCTCTTGAAGTCGGAAATCCACGAGTTCTTGATCACCGTGGCGATGCTGTTCAACCCCACGCCCCGTTTTCCGCCGACGGCCGGATCGCCGTGGATGTACATCCGGTCCAACTCGATATCCGAGGCCAGATCGGAGGTGACGGTGGCACTCCCGGACCCGAGCGCGATCAACTCGTAAGTGTAGACGCCGGCTGCCGGCAGGACCTCCAGGCCCACCAAGCGCCAGTGGTGCGCCCCGGGGTCGGTCGCAATGGCCGGCGAGGCGTTAGGCGCCTTAATCTTGGGTAGCGAGGCGGCTGTCGCCGGTGTGATGCGCACCCCTGGAGGAGGCAAGGTCGCCGGGTCGGCGGTGGTAATCGTGATGAAACTCAAGCCGCCTTTCTTGCGGAGACGGAAGTTCCCGGTGTAGGTGGCGCCCGGCGCGAGCGTGATGGTATCACCGGGCGCAGCCAGGTCGATGGCTTGCTGCAGGTTACCCCCTGCCGGCACGTGAATCGTGTTTTGCCCGAAGGCGGGCGGGAGCAGGATAGCGACAAACAGGGCGCAGACAAGTCCGTACTGGCGCTGCATAGCCCACTGATCGGCTGAGGGCAGCCTGGCCGCACTGGGAGCTTCCATGGGCTGCGGAGCGCCACATCTCCCCGCCCCGGGGAAAATGAAGCCTGGGATTTCCGCTCGGGAACACGGTAACGGCGGGCGTCACTTACCCAAGCCCGGACAAGGGAAACACCCCGGTCAGTGGCTGGCCGCCTCTCTCGGCTCGTGCGGCCTTTGCATGGGTGGAGGCGGCGGCCGGCCGGTACCAGGCGGCCGCCGCGGGCGCAGGGAACTGCTTTAGATCACCACTCGAGGCGCAGCACGAGCAGGTGATTGGCGTTGGCGGTGCCGATGTCGGAGAATCCTCCGCGGACTGCCGTGCCGATGCGGCCGAAGTTGGCCAGATCGCGCGTGTTGAAGGTCGAGTTCGGCTGGCCGTAACTGGGCCGCTTGAACGGAAAGTTGTTGGAATCCCAGCGCAGGATGAACTTCAGCCGCTCGTAAATGGGAAACTCCTTCGATAGTGACAACTGGGTCCAGTCGATGCCAGGAGCCTCCACCACGTTGCGGCCCATCGTTCCGGCTGTGAAGGAGTCCGGATAGGCGAAGGCAGACGCATCGAGATACGGCACCTGCGCGCTGGTGGGGAAGCGGTGCGGGCCGATCTCCCAGTTGGGCGTTCGCGGGTCGCTGCGGAGCAGGTTGGGCCGCAACTGCCCCGGCAGATAGACGTTTGGGCTGCCGGCGAACGTGACCGTGAACGGCGGTCCCGACTGCCAGGTCTGTGTCCAGGCCAGTTCCCAGCCTCCGAGCAGCGTGTTGCGCCAGCCGCCGACATTCATAAAGCGGCGATTCTTGCCAAACGGCAGCTCGTAGGTCAGAACGTGCACGTACCGGTGCCGAATGTCATAGTTGGCCCGGGCCTTCTCAAGCGCCCGGTTGTAATAGGTGATTCCACTCTGCCCGCCGTCGTTGTCCGCATTGTTGATGGCCTTCGAGAAGGTGTAGAAGGCGTTCATCGTCAGGCCGACCGAGTAGCGCTTCTCGATGCGTACGGTACCGCCGTGGTAACTGTTGTCGCCGTAGTTGCTGTAGTGTTGGATGGCGCCGAAATGCGGCCAGGGCCGGTAGTTCTGGCTGGCGCGCCGGATCTGGTCGAGCACGGCGAAGTCTTTGGAGATGTCCAGTGGAATGGCGTTGACGTCCCAGTTGTTGAGCAGACGCACCCCGCGGGAGCCCATGTATGTGGTCTCAAGCAGCCAGTTGCGCGAGAAGTTCCACTGGAAGCCGGCCGACCAGTTCATGATGTACGGCATGCGGATGTTGGGATCCATCCAGGAGACGTTGCGGCCGGCATAGTTGGTCCCGATAAACGGCACGCTGCCGTCCGGCGCCACGTTGAACCGAAAGGCCGGCGGACCCTGCGACAGGTAGAAGGCGACGCGCGGATCGCCGGGCGGCTGCTGGATCGAGGCCGTCGCCAGATACTCCTCGAAATTCTGGTTCAGCCCGTTGGTGAACAGATCTTGCGTGATGACGCCAAAGCTGGAGCGGAAGACCCAACTCGGCCGGAAGTTCCAGGCCAGGCCGAGCCTGGGCTGGAAATTGTTCCAGTCGGAGTTAGCCAGCGGGCCTTTCGGGTGCAGCAGCGCGCCGCGGCGGCCGGTCAGCGGGTCCGTTGCCGTCGGATCGAACTGAGACTGCTGGCCGTACTTGGTGCGGAACGGCGATTCGTAGCTCCAGCGCAAGCCCAGATTGAGCGTCAAGCCCCGCATGGGCCGGAAGTCGTCCTGGATGTACCAGGCGTGGGACCACCAGCGGGGAAGCCAGGTGGCCATGTTCTGCGTGTAGTCGGCGCGCACCACCGAACCGAGCAACAGGGCGGCAAAATCATTCCCCGTGGTGCCGCCGGGGGCAAATGGAAAGTCGGTCCCGCCCATATAGTAGGTCCCCGAGGGCAGGGCCTCGATCAGCGAATTGTAGCGGGTGCGCAGCAGCTCGTAGCCGAACTTCAGCGTGTGGCGGCCTGCTACTTTGGTGAGGTTCTCCTGGAAGGTGAAGTCCTCGCCTACGTCCTGGGACCGGCCCAGGCTGGCGTTGCGGTAAAACTGGCCGCCAGTGGAGGTGAGGAAATGCGGGAATGTTGCCGGGCTGACGTTCGGGATCCCGAGCTTGCCCGCCCAGCCCTGATTGAGCGTCTCCGGCACGCGCGTGAAGCGCCGGCGATTGTAGCCGAGCCGCATCTCGTTGATGACCGTGGGAGTGAAAGTGTACGTATCCGAGATCACCACGTTGCGCTGGTCGATCGGGATCGGTACAGCCCGCGAGTCAAAGGGACGCCACTGAATCTGCGGGTTCCAGCGGTCGGCAAAGGAGCGGTGCCGCACGTGCGAGTAACGGCCGAAGATGCGGTGGTTGGGATTGAACTGATGGTCCACCTTGCCGTCAAAGCGCGTCCGGTAGGACCGGTAGCGCGTCATGGTGACCAGGTTCTCGAAGACGCCCGTCCGATCGTAATAACCCGGCTGGTTCTGCGGTGTGTACGGGTTTAGCGCCAGGAAATTTCTCGCCACCGGGTCAAACCGCGCCTGTGGAACGCGGTTGCCGGGGAAGGGATCCCGCACCCAGCGTCCGGTGGCATCCTGACGGGTCGAAGCTGGATCGTAAATCGGGTTGCCGCGGCCGCCGAAGCTGAAATCGCCGGCGAGCATCTCTGGGCTCGGAACGCTGTTGGTGAAGGTCTCCGAGGCCTTCTCGTGATGCCGCTGGAACCCGAAAAGCCAGAACGTCCGGTCTTTGCCGTTGTAAAGCTTGGGCAGGAAGATCGGGCCGCTCAGCACAGCCGAGAGCTCATGGTAGGTGAAGGGGTTGATCCGGGGCAGCCGTTCCAGCCGGTGCCGGTGGATCAGCGCTTTCTGAATGTAGCGATCCTCGGCCGATCCATGGAATTCGTTCGATCCGCTCTTGTAGACGACGCTGAGCAACCCGCCGGCGGAGTGGCCGAACTCGGCCGGCATACCCGTGGTGTGAACCTTCACCTCCTGAAAGGCGTCAATGGTGGTCGAGACGACCTGATTCGTTGCGCCCACCGGACCCCGAACCGGCTCCTTGCCGCTGACGCCGTCGAGCGTAAAGCCCATGGCGCGCTCGCGCTGGCCCACGATGTGCTGCCCGTTGATGTTGCTGGTGCCCGGGAAGTAGAGCAGAATGCGGAAGGCATACTTCTGGAGCACGGGGATCTTAACGATGGTCTGGCCTTCCAGGATCTGCCCGGTTGTGGCCGTCTCGGTCTCGAGCAGGGGCGCCTGGGCGGTGATGCTAATGGCCTCGGTGACGGCGCCGACCTCGAGCGTCACGTCGATGCGCGGCGTCTCATTCGTGCGCAGCACGATGCCGTCGCGCACATAGCGTTTGAACCCGGCCGATTCCACCGTCAGCCGGTACGGGCCGGGTATCAGGTAGGGAATGTAGTAGTCGCCTTCCTGATTGGTAACCGTGTTCGAGGTAAACGACGTGGCCGTGTTCACCACGGTGACCTGCGCGCCGATGACGCGAGCGCCGGACTGGTCCGTGACGGTGCCGACCAGCGTCGCCGTTCCGGTCGTCTGCGCCCAGATCACGCCGGCGCTCATTAGGACCACAATGGCTATGCGTCCCATGAAACCTCCTTTCCCTGGGGAATCACCCTTAAAGCTGCGTGATTATTATATTGTAAACGGAGCGGGACGGGCAAGATTTTCCAAGCGAAGGGCCGTCCCCGGCGGCCGGCGGTCCCCGACTGGCCTCCGAGCGCCGGGCAACGTGATGCCTGGCGGTGAGGCTGCGCTCGTAACTCGTTGTATTGAAATAGAATGCCTGGTCTCGGCGCCGCTTGCGGGACGCCCTTGAGCGGGGCGGCCTTTCTGTGTTAGAATTGTGTGAACCAGAAAGAGGCGGAAGTGCGTCTTAAACTACTGAGGAACGACACGGGAGGCATTGCCGCCGACTTTGGAGCAACAACACGGCTCTTCCGACCGTCTAAACTGTATGGGAGCGCGAGAGCCCGGCCGTGAGGCTCCCGCCGTCCCGTCAGACTTCCCAGGGTTTCGTCACGAGATCCGCTAGGAAAGATAACGCAGAGGTGAAACCGAGAGGTATGTCGCGACCGATCTTTACCGAAGATGTCCGGGATTCGCTGCCGCTCGATGAGCTGGACGACGCCGCTCTGGAGGCATTTGGCGAGCAGCCGGACATCGAAGCGGAGGAGCTCGGCCACGCGGAAGACGAAGAGATCGAAATCGAGGAGGCTGCTCCGGCAAGCGAGTCCGTCTACTCGGAGGATTTCGTCCGGGTCTACCTGCACGAGATGGGCTCGGTGCCACTGCTTGACAAGAAGGGCGAGGTCGATCTGGCACGGCGCATGGAGCGCGGCAAGCTCAAGATGCGCAAGGCGATCAGCCGCTCTCCGCTCATCCAGCGGATGGTGGCGGAGCTCGCCGCCCAGATCAAGTCGGGCGCCGCGGAACTGAACGCCTACATCGAACCGATTACCGGACCCGAGGAGGATCCTTCCTCGGTCGACCGGCAGCGCAAGGAGATCCTGGAGCGGCTGGCGCGTATCGTCGCTCTGCATAAAGAAGAAAAGATGTGCTTGGAGCGGCTCGGCCGCCTCTCGGCCGATAACCGGAAGGCGCGGCGGCGCTGGCAGGGGAAGGCCAAGCGGTGCCGCGTTCAGGTCTCCCGCCTCATTCGGGAAATTCCCTTTCGCGAAAGCATCTGGAAGGACTACGGTCGCGAAATCGAGAAGGTGGCCGAAGAGCTGTCCCACCTGGCTGCCGAGCTGCGGCAGCTCGAGGAGCGCGAGGGCGGCGGCACGCGCAAGCGGATTGAGGAGCTTCGCGCTCTCGTGGCCGAGCGCGAGCGCGAGGCCGGCGCTTCGGCCGTCGAGGTTCAGCGCACAGTGAACCTCATGCGCGCTGGCGAGCGCGAGTTCGAGTGGGCCAAGCAGCGGTTGGTGGAGGCCAACCTGCGCCTGGTGGTCTCGATTGCCAAGAAGTACCTCAAGCGCGGCATGCACCTGCTCGACCTCATTCAGGAGGGCAACATCGGACTGATGCGCGCGGCCGAGAAGTTCGACTACCGCCGCGGCTTCAAGTTTTCGACCTACGCCACCTGGTGGATCCGGCAGGCGATCACGCGCGCCATCGCCGATCAGTCGCGCACCATTCGGCTGCCCGTTCACATGAACGAGAGCCTCACCAAGTTCCTGCGGGCCAGCCGGGAACTCGAGAAAGAGCTCGGCCGGCCGCCGACGAACGAGGAGATCGGGGCGCGGCTCAACATGCAGGTCGAGAAGGTTCAGCACCTGAAAGCCATCTCGCGGGACCCGGTCTCGCTGGAGATCCCGGTGGGCAACGACGGCGAATCGACGCTCGGCGATCTGATCGAGGACCGCTGGAGCCTCTCTCCGATGGACGCTGTCATGGCCAGCAACATCCAGGACGAGACGCTGGCGGTGCTTAAGACCCTGTCTCCCAAAGAGGAGAAGGTGATCCGGCTGCGTTTCGGCCTGGGCTACGACCGCGAGCACACGCTCGAGGAGATTGGCGCCCAGCTCGACGTCACGCGCGAGCGCATCCGCCAGATCGAGGCCAAGGCCCTGCGCGAGCTGCGTTCTCCGGAGCGGCTGCGGCAGCTCCGGCAACTGCTGGCGCAGGTGGAGGAACGCGCCGCCGAGCGCGCCGAGCGTTAATGGTTCGCCCGGGGGGCGCCGGATCCCGTCGGCGCCTCCGACATCTCCACGGAAGCTAGCGTTACGGAGCCTCGTAGGGGCGTTGAACCGACTGGCCGGTCATAGCGCAGCGTCAGCTTGATCAATCCCACGCCCGGGGGAGCGCAAAAGGCGACTGCCCCGTTGCCTTCACCCCCAAGCGGGCCTGCGGCGAGTCGACGGCGCGAGCCGACCTCGGAAATCACCCACCGCAGGCCCGACACCTCGCTGACTTCGTCCGTCTGCGAGCGGGAGTGAAGCACGTAGCAGGCCCCTGGACGAACGGGGACGTACTGCGCTAGGAGCTCGCCATGCTCGGGCTGGCGCCCGGAGAAGCGTAGTCGCAGCCCTCGCCCTTCGGGCAGCACCTCCGCCGTGACGCCCTCGACAGGGAGGATTCTCCAATCGAAGCCCGCCCCGCGAGGCTCGCGCCGAAAGTCGGCATTCGTCAACAGCCGGCCACGGTCAGGCTCAAGTGCCTGGTACGGAAGCAAGCACGCTTTCGACATCGCGTTCCAGAGCTCGAGAGCCCGGCCGGCGCTGCCTTCCATGAGAAGTTGCTCCGCGAGGTTCACCAGGAGGCCGACGTGAGTCTCGGCGCCCCTGGCGATCAGCCGGTGCGCCACCCGCGTGGCAGCCTGGATCCGCCTCTCGGCGATGAGGAAGAGCAGGTACCGGGCAAGATGGTCCGGTTCGTCCGGGATCGCCCGGGCAAGGATCAACTCCTCGTCTGGTTCGAACATCCAGCAGAGGCGGTAGAGGGCCGTGGCATCGCTTGGCGCCACGAGCAGGCTCAGGCGTATCCACTTCCAGAATTCCTCAGGCTGTCGGCGCCGGAAGTAATAGTTGGATAGGGTCCAGCGGGGAAGGAAGCCTTTGTCCACTTGGGCAGCCTGTTTGAGGCAGCGCTCGGCGCGCGCCAGATCCCCACGCGCCTCCGCGATGAGTCCGAGCTCGATCCAGGCCTCCGAGGAGTAGGGGTTAAGGCTTACGGCGCGCTCGAGGTCGGCCTCGCGTTCCGGCGAACCCCAGTCGGAGCGGGCCATCCAGTAGGAAGTAGAGCCCGGGGCGAGCCTGGCGGCGCGCTCGATAGAGGCGGGGGTGCCGCGGCGAAACTCGAAGTCGGCCCAGGCCAGGCGGAGGATCCAGACGGCGGCGAGGAGGAAAGCGAGTGCGGAGGCGGCCGCGAGCAGGCGTGCGAAGACGCGGCGGGCGGCAGGCCCCCCGGAGGACGGGATCGGAATCTTCCTATCCACCGGGCGCCTCCCCGTTTGCCCCCTTCATGCCGATCTGTAGTTGGGGTGAAGTGATTCGCGGCATCCCGCTCAAGACTTTAGTTGCGGAGGTCGATGGGTATTGCAAATGAAGTTACGCATTGCGCTTGTGTTTTTCGCTCTCGCGGTCCTCTCCGTGTGCTGGGCCGCCTCTCCGGCGATCGGAGTCGCCATCACTCAAGGGAGCCTTCGCGTTGACGAG
The DNA here is from genome assembly GCA_938003835.1 of uncultured Bryobacteraceae bacterium. Lineage (GTDB taxonomy): Bacteria > Acidobacteriota > Terriglobia > Bryobacterales > Bryobacteraceae > CALKXJ01. Next base: position 241,284 of record CALKXJ010000020.1, read on the forward strand.
GCCCGGGTAATTGGCAACGGCACCCTCTTTGAAGGCACCACGGTGGAGACCGGCGAAAGCTCGAGCCAGCTTCGGTTGACCAACGGCGTCGAGATGCGCCTGGCGTCCAGCTCCCGGGGTCGGGTTTTCCGCGACCGGCTGATCCTGGAGCGCGGCGCCAGCCAGCTCGAGGGCGGCGACCGCTTCGTCATCGAAGCCAAGGGCCTGCAAATCCTCGCCGAGGGGCCGGACGCGGCCGGCCGCGTGGCGGTGACGGATGACTATACCATTCAGGTGGCGGCCTTGCGGGGCCATTTCCGCGTCCTGACGGCCGACGGGGTGACGGTGGCGGCCATGCCGGCTGGCAAAGCGCTCGCCTTCGACGCCGCCCAGGCTGGAGCGGCGGCTCCCTGGTCGATGACCGGCTGCTTGATCGAGCAGAACGGCCGCTACTTGCTGCGCGATGAAACCACTGGCGTTACGGTGGAGGTTCGTGGCGCCGGCCTGGCGACTTCGGTCGGCCACCAGGTGGCCATCACCGGTGTCGTGGTGCCCGGCGTACAGCCGGCCGAGGGCGCTGGGCAGACCATCCAGGTGAGCACGGTCCGTCAGACAGGCGAGGGCTGCTCGAATCCGCCGGGTGGCGCGCGGCCGTCCCAGCGCGGAGCCCGCCCCGCGGCGACTGGCAAGAAAAAGGCCGTGATCGCCGGTGTCGTCGTGGCCGCGGCGGGCGCCGGGGCGGGCATCGGTCTGACACGGCCAAAAGAAGCGCCGACGATCAGCCGTTAAACTCGCCAATCCCGGTTTTGTCCCTGATAAAGCCCCGGCCGCTATCCGGGGCTTTCTTTTTGTTTCGGCGTGTCTCGCATACAATAGCGTCGAGGTTGCTGACATGTCGAAAACAACGGTCCCGCTGCCCTTGATCTTCGGTTTCCTGCTCGGCGTTTGCCCCTGCGTGGCGGCCGATTGGCTGGAGCTGTTCAATGGAAAGAACCTGGACGGCTGGAGCATCCACAGCGGCACGGCCACCTACACCGTCGAGAACGGTGTCATCGTAGGCACGGCGGTGCTCGGCAGCCCGAACACCTTTCTGTGCACGAATAAGGAGTACGGCGATTTCATTCTCGAGTTCGAAGTCAAAGTGGACACGGAGCTCAACTCCGGCGTGCAAATTCGCAGCCAGATCGCGCCCGAGGATATGGTGCTCAGGTTCGTGCATGAAGGCAAGCCGATGGAACGCAAGATCCCCAAGGATCGCGTCTATGGCTATCAGGTAGAGATCGCGGCCAATACGGGGAACGCGGGCAACATCTACGACGAGGCGCGCCGGGCGGTCTTCCTGGACGACTTTACGAACAAGCCCGCGGCCCAGAAGGCCTTCCGGGACGGCGAGTGGAACCGGTATCGTGTGGAGGCCCGCGGGGACTCCATCAAAACCTGGGTGAACGGCATCCCCTGCGCCGACATCCGGGACTCGATGACGCTCAAGGGCATCATTGGTCTTCAGGTGCACTCGGTGCCGAAGGAGAAGTTCAAGCCCTATCAGGTGCGCTGGCGGAACCTGCGGATCCGGGAGCTTCGCTAGATCGCGCGCCAGCGCCGCCCGGGGCGCCGTTCCCCTACAATGGGGAAAGGCGGCCCATGAGCCGGTAGCTCAGGAGGTAGAGCATCTGCCTTTTAAGCAGAGGGTCCTGGGTTCGAGTCCCAGCCGGCTCACCATAGTCCTGCCATGAGCTGGAGGAGCCAGCCGGATCGTAACGCAGGCGGCAAAAGACTCGCCGACGGCCGGCTCACGCAGCCTGGGTCAAAGGGATATCGGCGCGGGACGGGCTCGCGCTTCCGAGAGCTGCCGGGACTGGCGCCCCGCGAGGTCGTTGTTAGGGCTTCAGCCTGAAACTCGCACGCCCTGGCGAGCTCCAGGCTGGCGACCGCATCCGGGGGGACTTTCCCCTCCGAGCTCCCGAAGGCGGGCCGAATCTAAATCCGGCGGCGCAGCTAGCGGATCTCGGTCGAAAGCGTGTTCGAGCGGCCGAGCTCGTTCGTCACCGTCACGCTGACCGATTGGATCCGCCGCACCTGATCCTCGCGGGCGTCGAGGCCCAGCGAGATGGGAATGGCCACGGTGAACAGACCGCCGTAGGCATACGAGGTCTCGCTCTGGAACCAGATCAGCGCGCTCGACTCCAGATTCACCGTGAAGCGCGTCGCTGAGAGCTTCTCGCCCGGCCGCGGCGTAAGCTCGAGCTCGAGCTGCCGCAACGACCGGGTTGTCGTATAACCGCTGATTGCCAGTGTGAAGCCAGTCGCGGTGCGCGAAAAGACACCGAGGTCGAGCAGCTTCGGCGCGCCACTCGGGATGGTGAGCACAAGCTCCGGCGGATTGTTCGGAGTCAGATCCAATCCACCTTCGGTCACAAACCGCGGCCTGAGGACAATTCTTCCCGCCACCGTGCCGGTCTGTAGGCGGATGCGGGTAGCGCCATTATCAAAACGGGCTTCGGTGGCCCCCGCGGCAATCCGGAAGCGCGCAGTGCGGCCTCCGGTGGAGAATTGCACTGCCGGGTTCGGGCTGAAGTACTCGGAGATGAACTCCAGCGTCAGCTCGCCTTCGAGGGGGAGCGTGTAGGCCTGCGCCAGCGCCAAACCCACCTCCGGCTGCTGCAACGGCTCCTGCGTGCCGGCGGCGCCCGTGAAACGGTAGGGCGCGAGCGCCACCGGCCTCAGACCCATGCCCGCCAGGCCGATCGTGCTGGTATTGATCAGCAGCGTCGCCGTCGTGAGCCCGACATTGTTCGGAGCGAAGATAATGCGGAACCGGAGGCTCTCCCCCGGCTCGAGGCTGAAGGGTAAGGAGGGCAAGCCCTCGAGCAGAAACACTTGCGAGACCGGAACCACGGCGATCGAAGCCAGCGAAACGGGCACCGTCCCCGTGTTCTCGATAAGGAATTCGCCGCGGGCGCGCTCGCCCACCGGCGTCGAGCTAAGCGTGATGACGCTGCCCTCTTCCACCGGGCCCGTGGCGGCCGCATCCGAGTAGGTGAACTGTAGGCGGCGGCCCAGCGCCAGGCCGCGGAGTTCGAAATGATCCGCGCCGATGCGCAGCCGGCCCGTGATCAGGCCGGGCTCGGTGGGCGCAAATCGAAGCCTCAGCCGGCCCGCCTCCCCGACAGGAATCGTCGCGGGCAGAATGGGCAGATCCGTCACCTGAAACGCCCCACCGAGCAGCGTGACGGAGCCCAACTGGCCCTCGGCGTTGCCCTCGTTGCGGACGCGAAGCACCAGCTCGGCGATCCGCCGGACCTCGGTATCGGGAAATTCGATGACGCCGCCCGGGGTCACGGCGCGAGCCGTCTCGTCGGTCAGGATCTCGTAGACAAATGTCGCGCCCGTGCCCAAGCCGGCGAGATCGATCCGGAAGCTCGCGCCCGTCAGCTCGACCCGCAGCATCGCGGCATGGGCGCGCCGCTCGCGCGGGCGGAAACGGAGCGCGATCTGGAACTGATTGTTGGCGGGTATGGCCAGCGGCAGCACCGGCAGGTCGATCAGCTCGAAGACGTTCGAATCTGCGCCCTCGACGGCCATGGCGTCGAGGAAGCCTGTGCCGGGGCCGCGATTGGCGATAACCAGCGTGACCAGGCCGTCGGTGTCGACCGGCGTATCGGGGAAGGGGAGCCGCCCGCCATGGGCGAGCAACACGCGGCTGGTGGTGCGCGGATCGACGTAGCTGAGCTGGAACTCGGCGGCCGAGGTCGAGCCCTCCACCGCGACACGCACGCTGCGCTCGGTGAACGAGATGACCAGCTCGCCGGTGAACGTGCCGGTGCTGCGCGGCGAGAACCGCACCTCGAAGCCGAGCGTCGAACCGGGGGCGATCGTAGCAGGGAAGGCAGGCAGGCCCGCGAGCTCGAAGCGCTCGCCCGAAAGCGTCACAGAGCGCAGAGTCGCCTCACCGCTGCCCTTGTTCTGGATGCGCACCTGAGCTGTCGCCGTCGTGTTCGCTGCCGTGGGCAGAAAGACCAGGCGCCCGCCGTCGCCGAACGAACGCGCGTTACCATCGGCCAACGTGTAAGACAAGACCAGATCGGCTATGGTGCCGCGAGCCTCAAGATGAATCCGCACGGGCTCGCCTTCGATGGTCAGGATGAGCGTACCGACGACGACACCCGGCGCGATCGGCCGGAAGGTCACTTTGAAGCGAGCGTCCTCGCCCGTGTTGAGGCGCACGGGCAGAGCCGGCAGGTTCTCCAAAGTCAGGCCCGTGCCACCCAGCACAACCGAGCTCAGCGTGCCGGCGCCCGGTCCGCGGTTGGTCACGATCACGACGATCGACTCCGTCTTGCCGACCACGGTATCCGGGAAGGCGATCGTGCCGCCGGCCGAAACCGAGCGCAAGACGCCGTCGGGCGCGACGTAGTAACCGAAGACAAATTGGGTGCCGAGCGTGCCGCGGCCCTGCAAGTTCAGCGTCACCGTCCGGCCGTCGATTTCAAGCGTCAGCACGCCGACGGCCTGCCCGGCTAGCGACGGCCGGAAGCGTATGACGTAGCGCACGTGCTCGCCCGGGCCGATCGTCGCCGGGAGCAACGGCGATTCCTCGATGGTGAAAGCGGTGCCTGCGGGCACGAACAGGCTCAGCACCGCCGAGCCGCGGCCGCGGTTGGCGATCTGAAGGGCGACCGCACGCGTCTCGCCCACGACGGTGTCAGGGAACGAGATCGTACCGCCTTCGCTCACCCTGACCGGGCTGCCATCCGGCAGGGTGAAGTAGGTGTACTCGATTTGCGAGCCGACGATGCCGCGTCCCTCGAGTTGGATGAGGTTGTCGGCGTCGTCCAGCTTGATGGTCAGCGTGCCGAGGCTCGGCGCCGCCGCCGGCGGCTCGAAGAGGATCAGGAAGCGCGCCTCCTCGCCGGGGGCGAGCGTCTTGGGCAAAGCCGGCACGTTAAAGAGCTGGAAGGCGCCGCCCACCAGCGTGATCAGGTTGATGCGGCCGGCGCCGGTGCCGCGGTTGGTGACAAGGAACTCGACGCGGGCCCTTTCTCCCAGCGGGGTGTCCGGAAAGCCGATGGTGCCGCCCGACGAGATGGTGCGGCGCGGGCCGTCCGGCAGCAGGAAGTAACTCATCTCGAGGCGCGCTCCGCTGGTGCCGTTGCCCTGCAACCGGATCAGATTCGCTTCGCCGTTCAGCGTGACGGTGAGCGTTCCCAGAAAGGGCCCGGTCGCGGTGGGGACGAAGGTCAGCGTGAAGCGCACCTCCTGGCCCGCGGCGATCGTGGCCGGCAGCGCGGGCAGGCCCGAAAGCGAATAGCCCGCGCCGGCCACCGCGACCGCGTTCAGGGTGCCGCTACCGCTTCCGCGGTTGGCGATCACCATCGTTGCCGATTTCGTCTGACCGGCGACGGTGTCCGGGAAGCCGATCGTGCCTCCGCCGCTCACTGTCTGGAGCGCGCCGTCCGGCGGGAAGAAATAGGAGATCTGAAGCTGCGCTGAAGGCGCCGTGCCGCGCCCTTCGAGCGTGATCAGCACCGTCTCGCCCGTCAGACCGAGCGAAAGCGTCGCCAGGCGCGGCCCGGCCGCCGACGGCGCGAAGGTGATCCGGAAACGGGCGTCACGCCCAGGAGGGATCGAAAGGGGAAAGGACGGCACGCTCGAGAGGGAAAAATCGCTCGCCGGCACGGAAGCCGCCGTGAAGGCCGCCGGGGCGCTACCGCGGTTGAATACCACGAACTGGACCGTCTTGGAATTGCCGACCGGCGTGTCCGGAAAGCCGATCCGGCCGCCCGGCGTCACCGGCGTCGAGGCGCCGTCGGGTTCGAGGAAGTAGGAGAGCGCCACGTCCGGCGCCGTGCCCGAGACGCTGAACTGGAACAGGCGCGCCGTGGAGTTTTCCGTGTAGTCGATCTTGACCTGCGCGGTCACCGGATTGGCCGATGTAGGCAGGTAGCGGATGTTGAAGGTCGCAGTGGCGTTGGGCGCAAGCGCGGCGGGCAGTGCCGGCAGGTTCTGGAGCGTGAAGGCCGAAGCGCCGGTGAGGGTAATGGCCGTGACGCTGATGTTGAGCGAACCCGTGTTCTTGAGCGTGACCGTGCCGGTGCGCTCGCGGTTGAGCGCCTCGGCTTCGAAGGCCACCGTGCCGCCGCTCGAAACCGTGACGAGGGTCGAGTTGATCTGAACCTTGACCTCGAGCGACTGCGCCCGCACGGCGGACCCTGCAAAGATCGCCAACAGAAAAGGAAGACAGGCGGTGCGCAACGGCGTCGTCCTCATTGCTCAGCAGCGTTCAGCTCGGGCAGGAAGAAGAGGGCGCGGCGGCGCGCGTCGATGAGCGAGTAGCGCCTCGTTCCCGCGGCGCCGCGGAGCAGGAACAGGTCCTCGCGAACGAGCTCGAGGCTCGCCGCGGCCGCATCGAGGGCGATCTCGCTGGCCACGTTGCCCGACCGGGTGTCGAACAGCCGGACGAGCTCGCCGTCGAGCACGAACAGAAGCTCGTCGTCGGAGGAGAGCGCGAGTCCGGCCGGGCCGCCGGATGGAAACTCGAGCCAGCGCGAGCCGTCCCGGAACGAGACCACTCGTCCGGAGGCTTTGTCGGCGACGTAGAGCGTCCGGCCGTCGCGGCTGAAGACTGCGGCGACGGGGGCCTTGAGGTCGGCTGGCCGGGTAAGAGCCCCGGTTTCCGAAACGATGGCGAGCTCGCCCGGCCCGCCGGTGACGATCTGGCGCCCGTCAGGACTGACAGCGAGGACGGTGAGCCGGCTCTCGAGCGGCGGCAAAGGCTCCATACTGCTTTCGGAAAGCGCCACGCGCTGGATCATGCCTCGATCTGAGCTTTCAAGCACGGCCCAGCGCGCGTCGTGGCTCCAGGCGACGCGGTCCACCGCTGCGATCAGCGCCGGGTCGCAGTGTTCGGAGGACTCGCCGCTGGGCATGATCCGAACGAAGCAGGACGCCTCGCCACGGGCGGCGAACAGCCAGGCGCCGCCGGGCGCGGAGGAGGCAAAGTGGGCTGGGGCGCCGGCGGGACGCCCGAGCAGCGCCGCGCCGGCGAAACCGATCACGGGGCGGAGCGACCGGGAGTGCTCGTCGAAGATGTAGCCTGCCGCCGGGCCGCTAAGGCGAACCGGCTGGGCAAACGCGACGGCCGCAAACGCGACAAACCAGGCTGGCGCAATCCACCGCATAGCTGTCAACGAGGGGGCCCGAAGATCGGCGGGCCGATCGTTACGGGCACGGGTTGGACCGGCTCGCGCACGGCGAAGTAAATGCCCGCGGCCGCGCCCGCCGAGCCCATGATGATGAGGGGCCAGAGCCACCGGCGGCGCTTGCGCCGCGCCTCCTCGGCGGTGAGATACCCGTTGGCCTGGCGTATGCGCTCCACGGCGGTGCGGCCCTGGTATTCGGCGCGAACGAGGATTTCGAACTCGCCGGGGCGGTCGTTGGGCACGAAGCCGCGCGTGGAGACCTGCCCCTGGCGGTTGGTGACGCCGGTCTGGGCGAGCTGGCCGCCGGGGAAGATGCCGCCGGGGCCGCTTGCGGGCAGCTCGAAGGTGACGGTGACGCCCTCGAGCGGATTGTCGTTTTCGTCGCGCACTTCGATGACCGGCTGGACGGCGGTTCGGGAAGGCAGGAGGTTCACCGCGCCCTGGCCTTCGAGCACGATGATCTTCAGGCGCGCGGGCGCGCCGGGCTGCTGGGCGGCAACGGGCGGCGGAGCGAGCACCGACAGAGCCGTGAGTAACACGAGCGCGCGCATTGTGCCGGAACGATTATCGCGGAGATTCCGCGAGCTTGTCAATCAGAATCAGAGCGAAACAGTACTATGCTATGCGAGTCGCGAACGGCCGCGGAGCCTGGAGAGGGCTTGCAAAGGCGAGACGAGCGCGTACACGAGGAGCAGGGAGGCGAGCGCGGCCCAGTCGTTCCGCCGCGCGTCGCTTTGGCTGGTGGAGGTCATCTTCTGCCGTTGATTCGGCAGAAGGGCGAAGGATCTTTAGGCGTGCGGGGCCTCAGAAAGCGAAAAGCGGAGTGCCCTGCACGCTCCGCTTTGGCGGAAACAGAAGCTGTGGCTGGAAGCTCAGGCCATGCGGCGCCGGCGCGCGGCCAAGAGCAGCCCGGCGAGGCCCAGACCGAGCAGGCCATAGAAGCCAGGCTCGGGGACGAGGATGAACGATTCGCTCCCGCCGGTCGCTCCGATACCTTCAACATGGATGCCGATGCGCAAGGCTTGACCCGCGGGCCATAAGCTCGGGTTGGGCCACAAACCCGGATTCAGCCCGTAGTGGATGGCGGCGATAACGTCGTTGTAGATCTTAACCGTTCTGCAACTGGAACACAATCCGCACCCATTCGGAGGAAGCATTGACCCCGTTTGCGACGGTAGGATTATCCGAGTCTGCTGAGAAGTTATTCGTGGTCTGGAATGGCGGTACCAAGCTCCCGCCGCCCGGTAGATTCGCAGGCGTTGCCGGAGTACTGAAGCTTACGCCGCTGCTTTGTTGGATCAAGGAGTTGCCAAACAACGCGCCGTCTTGAAAATAGACATCCGTGATTGAGGAAGCCACCGCGGCTGTGTTGCGGAATTTGAAGCCGACCAGGCCTGATCCCAGGTCTTCTACCTCAACGGTATACTGCGGTGCTGTTGCGCACTGTGCCGCAACGTTCCAAGTAATACATTTGAACCCGTACACCACTTGCGCCTGCGCCGGAGGGTTCGCCGCCAAGAGCGCCGCCGGCGCCGAGCCAAACAAGCGCGCCTTGCTCTTCATATCACTCCTCTCCCGTCTTCGGCCCCCGCTGTCGACACTAATCTTTGTGCCCCTTCAGTCTCAGTCGGCGCCCCGGCCCGGTCAAGGATTTGTGCCCATCGCCATCCCCGAAAAGCACTAGAGACCTATGCGCTCATTCCATTCGTACTAGTACTAATCGCTCCGAATCGCAGGCACGCCTAAAGCCCCCCTGAAGTCATACTAGATTTTAAAGCGAGGCTTCGCCTGATGCCACTCTTCCGGCGAACCGTCTTTCGAGTCGTGGTGGTTGCCAATCTACTGCTGGCGCCCACCTGCTCGCGCGAAGCGCGCGATTACGTCGAGCGAGGCCAGACCCTGCTCAAAGAAAGCAAACCGGCCGATGCGGCGCTCCGCTTCCAGCGCGCCGCCCAGGCTGATCCGAAATCGGCCGACGCCTGCCGCGGCCTGGCGCGGGCCCAGCGCGAGCTGGGACGGCCGGCCGAGGCCTACCGCGCGCTGGTGCGGGCGGTCGCATTTGCCCCGGGTGACGCCTCGCTCAAGATCGAGCTGGGCGAGCTGGCGCTCGAAGCGTCCGCCACCGACCCGCAGCGCCCGCAGTTTCCCTACGATCAACTCGAGAAGCTCGCCGCGGAGCTGCTCGCCGCCAATGCGAACTCGGTGGCCGGCCGGCGCTTCCAGGGCGCGCTGGCGCTGTTCGACAAACAGCCCAAGGCGGCGATCGAGGCGCTCGAGCGCGCGCTCGCGCTCGAGCCGGATAACGCTCAGGTGGCGCTCCTTCTCGTGCAGGCGCTTTTTGCGGACGGACGGTCCGGGCAGGCCGAAACGGTCGCCCGTGAGGCGATCGGCCGCCGGACGGAGGCTCCCGGCGTTTACGACCTCCTCTATGCCCGCTTCATTTCCGGGCGGCGCTTCGTCGCGGCCGAGGAGATCCTGCGCCTCAAGACTGAGAACAACCCGGCGAACAGCAACTACCGCCTCGAGCTCGCCAGCCACTACGCCGAGACGGGCCGGACAGAGAAGATGGAAGCGACGCTGCGCGGCCATACTGAGGACCTGAGGACCTTCCCGCGCGGCTACTCCGAGGTGGGCGATTTCCGCTCCCGGCGGCGAGACTGGGCCGGAGCGCGGCAGGCGTACGAGGCCGGCATGGCGGCGCAGCCCGAGCAGCCGCTGGACTACCGCAAGCGCCCGCTCGATCCCGAGATCATGCAGGGCCGGTGCGAGGCGGCGCTGGCTCTGGCCGTCGAGATCCTCAAGGAGGCCCCGGGCGACCCTGATGTGCGCCCCTCGCGGGCGCGGCTGCTCGCTTCCGGCTCGGCCGAGGAACTTGAGACGGCCATCGGCGAGTTCACCGCGCTGGTGGAGGCCCAGCCCACCGAGGCCGGACTGAGGCTCGATCTCGGCATGGCGCTGCTTCCGAGGGGGGCTTTCGAAGAGGCGCGGACGCAATTCGCCGAGCCCTTGCGCCTTGATCTGCAGAAACTGGCGGCGCGGAGGCGCCTCGTGCAGGCAGCGCGCGCCGATCTCGCCCGCCTGAGCCGGCGCTTCCCCGGCTCGCTGGAGGTGCAACTGCAACTCGCCCTGCTGGCCCGTCAGGAAGGCAAAGTTGCCGAGGCCGAGGCCACGTTGAGCCGCTTGAGCGGTCGCGTCGCGCCGGGCGACCCGCGCGCGGGCATCGCCCTGGCCGCGGTCTACGTCCTTACCGAACCAGTTCGAGAGGGCCCGGAAGATTCCCGAGGAGGAGATGAAGCGGTCGCCCGGCGAGGTTAGGCGCCTGAGGCGCGTGCTGGCGCGGGCGGCGCTGCGGGCCGGCCGGCCGGAGGTGGCTGTGGAACAGTACGAGGCGCTGGCGGCCCAGGGAGGCTTGGCCGACCTGTTGCGGCTGGGCGAGGCGCACCAGGCGCGCGGCGATCCGAAAGCGGCCATCGCCGTGTTTGAGAACGCGCACCAGATGGCGCACGACCGGCCGGAGCTGCTCTGGCTGCTCGCCGATGCGCTGGTTGGGGCGGGCCGGCGCGAAGAGGCGCTTCCGCTCTACCGCTGCTTGCTCGAGCTCGAGCCGGACAATGCCAGGGCGCTGAACAACATGGCTTACCTGTTGGCCGACCGGGGCGAGCAGTTGGACGAGGCGCTCGGCCACATCCAGCGGGCGCTGAAGCTGGCGCCGCAGCAGGCCGCGCGACACGCTCGGCTATGTCTATCTGAAGCGCGGGGACCTGACGGCGCGCTCCGGATCTTCCGCGGCCTGGCGGAGGTGCAGCCGCAGAATCCGGGCTACCGCTACCATCTCGCGCTGGCGAGGATGGAAGAAGGGGAAAAGGCAGCGGCACGGCGCGAGCTTGAGGCGGCGCTCAGCCGCGGCCTGAGGCCGGAAGAGGCGGAGAGGGCGAGGCAGTTTCTTGAACGACTTCAGTGATGTGGGTGATCGAGCCGGACCCCAGCCGCCGCTTAAACTCGATAGGAGGGACTCCACGGTGACGCCCGCGACGAATCTGACAGCACCCGAGGCGACCGGCGCCCGCGTCAAAGCGCCCTGGCGCTGTGCGCTGGTGCTCGCGGTCTTTCTCGGCGTCTGCTACTGGCCGGCGATCGAGCGCACGGCCGTGCTGCTCGCCTTCAGCGAGGATATGGCGCACGGCTTTTTCGCGCCCTTCGTGGCGGCCTATATCGCCTGGCTGAAGCGCAGCGAGATCTTCACCGCCGAATCGCGGCCGAGCGCCTGGGGACTTCTCCTGCTCGCCCTGGGCGCCCTGGTCGGCGTAGCTGCGGCGATCGGCGGCTCGACGACGCTGGCGCGCTTCGCTTTCATGTTTTCGCTCGCCGGCGCGATCCTGGTGCTCGGCGGCGCTGCGAGCCTGCGCGCGTTGGCCTTCCCGCTCGTGCTGCTGTTTTATACGTTCCCCATTCCGACGGTGCTGTACGCCGAAATCACGCTGCCGCTCCAGTTGCTGGCCAGCCGGCTGTCCGAATCCACGCTCGAGGCGCTGGGCTATAGCGTGCTGCGCGAGGGCAATGTGCTCTATTTGAGCTTCCGGACGCTTTCGGTCGAGGAGGCGTGCAGCGGCATACGGTCGCTGGTGAGCCTCTCGTTTTTCTGTCTGGTTTATGCCTATTTCATGGAGCGCCGCCGCGCCTTGCAGGTCTTCATCGTGGCGGCCTCCGTTCCGGCAGCCATCCTGCTCAACTCCTGGCGCGTGACGCTCACGGGAATTCTGGCGGAAAAGCGCCCGGAGTGGACCTATGGCACGGCGCACGACGTGCTCGGCTGGGTGATTTTCGCGGCGGGTTTCGGCGTGGTTTTCCTGCTGCATCAGACGGCGCGGAGGTTGCGGCGATGAAGCCTGGCAGGGGTATCCTGATTGCCGCCGTGGGGATTCTCGGCGTGCAGGCGGTGCTGACCTACGGCCTGGCCCGCGTTGAATATCTGCCCTCGCCGCCGCCGCTGGCGCTGTTCCCGCGCGCCTTCGGCGAGTGGACCGAGGCGCGCGACGTGCCGGTGGATCCGGTGCAGTTGGCCCTGCTTGCGCCTGACGACGTTTTGAGCCGAGACTATTTGCGCAACGGCCCGGCGCCAGATATCTCCCTCTTCATCGCTTACTATCGAAGCCAGTTTTCTCTGGGCGGCGCGCACGACCCGAAGGTCTGCCTGCCGGGCTCGGGCTGGGCGCCGCAGGCGAGCGAGGTCTGGCATATCGATGTTGACGGGGCTGCGAAGCGGATTCCAGTTAATTATTACTTCATAAAACGCGACCGGCAGCAGGCCGTGGTGCTCTACTGGTTCCAGACGCACCGCGGAGTGACGCCGTACGAGCAATCGCTGCGCCTGAAGCGGGTCTGGCAGACACTTGTCGATCACCGCTCCGACATGGCGCTGGTTCGAATTGTGGCGCCGGTCGAGGGCGAGCTCGGGGAGGCCGCCGCCCGCGCCGTGCGCTTCGCCGCGCTCGCGTTTCCGGCGATTCAACGCCAATTCCCCCCGCCCGGAGAAGAACGGGACCGGAATTTCTGAAGAGTCGCCCTGGACGTTTAAATCGGACAACAAAATGCGATTCTGGGTTGATCTTGGCCGCTCTCTCCTGTATAATAATTAGAAATCGGTGTCGTCGGGCGGGCGCCGGCGGCGGAGGAGAGGAGAACGGCGGTGCGGCAGGCGGAGGAGAGTCATTCCGAGCTGCATGTTCCGGAAAATTCTGACCGGAGGAGACACCGGCGGTATGCGATCAAGCTGAGCGCCCGGTTCGTCTTCCTCACTCGGGGCAGAGAAATATCGCGGGGGATCGGCAGCGTGGTGAACCTGAGCCGGGGCGGCGTGTTGTTTGAGAGCCTGACGCCCGTGGTGCCGGGCCGCAAGGTCAAGCTGACCATCGACTGGCCGGCCAAGCTCGACGGCCGCGTGCCGCTCCAGCTTCGCGTCACGGGCAAGGTGCTGCGCGCCCAGGGGCGCCGGGTGGCGGCCGCCATCGAGCGCTACGAGTTCCGCACGGCGCCGCAACAGGCGGGCTGAGTCCCGCGGCGGCGAGTTGCGCTATCCTGACTCCGACGAGGTTTCGGGGTGCTGGTCCTGTTCGATCTTGCGTCCCTTGCCCTGCTGTTCGCGCTGGTGCTGACGCCGCTCATGCGCGACGGCGCCCAGCGGCTCAAGCTCGTCGACTGGCCGGGAGAGCGCAAGATCCACAAGCGGCCGATCCCGCGCGTGGGCGGCCTCGCCGTGGCGCTCGCCTATGTCGGCGCGCTTGCCTTCATCGCCTGCGCCCCTTACCGCAACGTCGGCTTCGAGCTGGCGAAACTGATCGCGACGGTGCTGCCCCTAGCGCCGGCGCTCGGGGTCATTCTTCTCACGGGGCTCGTTGACGATCTCTGGGGGCTCAAGCCCTGGCAGAAGCTCATCGGGCAGACCGGGGCGGCCCTGCTCGCCTGGCGTGCGGGCTTCGGCGTGGAGGTGCTTGCCGGGCAGACGCTGCCGGACTGGGTGGGCTTGCCGGTGACGGTCCTGTGGCTGGTGGGCTGCGCGAACGCCGTCAATCTGATCGACGGCATGGACGGGCTGGCCGCGGGCGTCGGCCTCCTCAGCGCGCTCACGGTGCTGGTGGCCGCGCTGGCGCACCAGAGCCTTGAGCTCGCCCTGATCGTGGCGCCGCTAGCCGGCAGCCTGGCTGGCTTCCTGCCTTACAATTTCAACCCCGCGACGGTCTTCCTCGGCGACTCGGGGAGTCTGCTCGTGGGCTTCCTGCTCGGCTGCTACGGCGCTTACTGGGGCCAGAAGGCCGCGACGATGGTGGCGATGACGGCGCCGCTGATGGCGATGGCCTACCCGCTGGTCGAGATGGGGCTCTCCATGATGCGCCGCTGGATTCGCGGCCAGCGCATCTTCGACCCGGACCAGGATCACATACACCACCAGTTGCTCAAATACGGCCTGACGCCGCGTCGAGCCGCGATGGTGCTTTACGGCGTCTGCGCGCTGGCGGCCGTGCTCGCCCTAGTACAGGACGCCGCGCATGAGCGTTTCGGCGGCCTGATCGTGCTGCTGTTCTGCGTGGTGGCCTGGATCGGGGTGCAGCACCTGGGCTATGCCGAGTTCGGCGTGGCCGGAAGGCTGCTGTTCGGCCTGAGGATGCGCGGCCTGGTGAATGCCCAGTTGCAGCTCCAGCAGTTCGAGCGGGATCTCGTGGCGGCCGAGACGCTCGAGGAGGCTTGGGAGATGATTCGTCGCGCGGCGCGCGAGTTCGGCTTTGCCCGGGTGCGGCTGCACGTCGGCGGGCGCCTGTTTACGGAGGGGCTTTCGAGCCAAGCGAACCCGCGGCTCCAGCTGCGCGTGGCGCTCGGCGAAGGGGATTATTTCAACGTCGAGTGCGGCTCGCCACAGGAGATTCACCCGGTGGTGCTGGCGCGCTTCCCGCAACTGGTGGCGGCCGTGCTGGAACGCCGGACCGGCGGGCCGAAAACGGAAAGGTCCCCAACAGGAGCCCCTTGCACTCCGAGCAAGTAAAGATTCCTTAGATGGCCGGCTGGCAGGTTCTCAGGATGCAGCCGACTGCCGCCGGCGGGCGAGGAAGATCAGCGCGCTTAAGCCAGGGCCCAAGAGGCCGTAGAAGCCGGGTTCGGGGACGATCTGGACGAGGAAGGTCTGGCGATCGTCGGCGAGCAGATTGCCATTGGCGTCGACCACCCAGGAGACGACGGCCCGGCGGCTCGGGTCGATTTGCGTGTACGCTGCCTCGGCCTGGTTGACCCAGTAGGCCACCGTGGTGTCAGTGGTTCCGATCCCGATGGAGGAATAGCCGCTCGCATCGTCGCCGACCGAGTTATGGATGATCGCCCAGATGGCTCGCTGGATCGCGATGTCCGGAGCGCACTTTGCTGTCGGGCTCCCGGCGGGCATGCCGGAATATTGGCTAACGAGCCAAGCGGCCATGCTGTAACGGACGCGCGAGCTGTAGTACTGTCAGGAGGAGGGGTTTGCGGGGTTATCGCCGAGGGTATTTGTCCAGCGGCCGTCTCCATCGGCGATGCTGTAATCGTCGATATCGCCGTGACGGTCTCTGGACGAGCTTGGCGGCGTAAACAGATTTGCCAGAGGCGTCACGTTGGCCAAGCCGCTCTGGCTGAAGCTGAACAGAGTCTGGAAATCGACGCACCAAAGAATGGTTTCGTAACTGACCGTACTTGCCTGCGATGGCTTGAGGTAGCCGAGAAACCCTCCGCCGCCGATGCTCGAGATGTCATACGCCTGCGACGCGCTCGAATTCGCCGTCAGCCACCTAGCCGCGCCGACCACCTCAGGACCAACCGGCCCAGCCAGATCCACCGAACCCGTGCCCAGAAGGCTTAAGAAAAGCAGCAATAACCTATTGCACATAGGCTTTTAGCGCATCCTCTCCTACGACTTGCACCAGGCCGGAGACTGCGGGCGGTGTGAACTCCTCTTTCAAGATTCGCACCGGCCGAGGATCGCAGCAAAGCAGTATCGGCGGCGGCAGTACCAGCTACGTCCTAGAACTTGTGAGGGGCCTTCTGCCGGAATCGAATGCGGGATGGGGACGGGGATGGCGGGGGAATCAGAAGACTTGCGAGGCGACAGTGGTTGGCGCAGCCTGACGCGTCGGCATGCGGAAAATCAAAAGGGAGTTCCCCTTTTTCGCGGAACTCCCTTCGTGGCGACTGCCTGCCCAGAATCTTTCGCGCGATCGCTCGGTCGTTAGGATGCGGCCGACTGGCGGCGACGCGCGAGGAAGATCAGTGTGCTCAAGCCAAGGCCGAGCAGGCCGTAGAAGCCCGGCTCGGGGACAACTCGAACGAGCAAAGTCTGCCGG
The DNA here is from genome assembly GCA_938003835.1 of uncultured Bryobacteraceae bacterium. Lineage (GTDB taxonomy): Bacteria > Acidobacteriota > Terriglobia > Bryobacterales > Bryobacteraceae > CALKXJ01. The sequence continues at coordinate 257,320 of CALKXJ010000020.1, forward strand.
GGCGTATTCGGGTCAAGATCTCCTATCCACGAATCAGTGGCGTATACGCCCCAGGAGAGCACGGCCCAATGCGCGGCTTGATAGCCGTTTTGCAGTGCAGCTTTTGCCGCAGCAAGCCACGGGCTTGCACTCTGGTCGCCTGGATCTTGCCCTCCTGTGCCGACGTAGAGCAAGCTCCAAATCACCTTTTGTTTTTCCTGGTTAATCGAATCATTGGCGGGGTTTAACATGCCTGGCGTATAGCTCTCGATGAGCCACGCGGCGGCGGTGTAGCGCTGTTTCGCTGTCTGCAGATCAGGATCGCTCCCGTAATATTTCCAGCCCGATCCCATGACGGTGCTCGAGCGAACTTCGGGATCTACACCGGGCGCACCCAAGTTTGAGATCAGGTGCACACTTGCAGGCACTTCTTCGTTTTGGTTGACAATCCGTTGCGCGTCAACACACCACAACTCTGTCAGGTTACCTCCGACCGTGCCAGTGAACATGCCGCCACAGCCAAAGCCGGGCGGGCAAATCAAGTTCGGAAATGCGGTGATCTTAGTTATTTGCGGGTTGTCCGGTCCGAACACGCTGAGCGGCAGGGGACCGGCAACAGCCAGCGAAGCCGCCATCAACAGCGCGCTTACGGCTAGCAGAAGCCTCTGTATCTTCGACATGAACAATCGTCCTCCTCTCCGTTCCAGTGAGGGTTCGATGGAGGGTAGCCTCTCATCAAAACCTCCCAGCCAGTATAGGGTGAAGAGCCAAACGCAGTCAATAATTCGCGGCGGCTGCAAGCGGGCTTTGGTCCTATGATTCAGCCAGAAATTGTCCTAGTACCTCGGCCTCTCGCCAGTACTTTTCGGCTCTCGATCGCGATAGATTCCAGTACCTTGTTGTCGGACATACGTCCGACGACCGCTCAGTGCGCCCGGCGGAGAAGCGCCTCGGCGCGCTGGCGCTCGCTGGGGGCCAGCTCAAGCCGTAGTGCCTGCTCGAGTTCGGCGCG
>CALKXJ010000021.1 GCA_938003835.1 uncultured Bryobacteraceae bacterium
CTCGCGACGCCCGGCGCGGGCAACTGGGTGGCGGTATTGGTGCGATAGCGGATTCGCCGGAGCCTCCGGGAACGTTACGGACCGGCTACCATCCGGTGGAGCGGGAGACGGGATTCGAACCCGCGACGTCCAGCTTGGGAAGCTGGCATTCTACCACTGAATTACTCCCGCTCGTGGGCGGTTCTGTCCCAAGTGTACAGCCGGAGGCGGCCGCCGTGCAAGTCGATCTTCGAGGCGCGGCGCGCCGGCGCGGACGCGCAAACCCGATTTGGCCCTGCCCCGTCAGGAATGATCAATTAGAAACATGGCGAAGACCTCTCGATGTCTGTTCGTTGTCTCCGCGGCGCTCGTACCCTTCTTGCTGGCCTACGTGAACCGCGTGCCCGCTGGCCACGCGGGCGTCCCGGGCGAAGCCAATCCACCATGCAGCCCTTGCCACACCGTTACCCTCAACCCCGCCGGCGGCGGCGTGAGCGTCGAGCTCTCCGGCGGGCTCACCTACAGCCCGGGCCAGACACAGCGCGTCACCGTGCGGATTCTCGACCCCGACACCGCGCGCCGCTACGGCTTTCAACTGACAGCGCGCACCGAAGGGCTCGCTCAGGCCGGCACGTTCCGTCCCGGTTCGGACACCACGCTGACGGCACAGGCCCCCTTTGTCTACATTAACCAGACCGCCTCGGCCTCGATTTACAGCTTCGAATGGACGCCGCCCGATTCGAGAGAGCTGGTCCGCCTTTACGTTGCGGGCATGGCCGCGCGCGGCACGCGCGACTCGCGTGTTTACACCACGGTGGTCGAACTCCGGCCGGCCGGTACGCCGCCCGCCCTGCGCGCCGAAAACCCCGTTGTGAACGGCGCCAGTTACGCCGCCGGAATCAGCCCCGGCGCCTGGATCACGATCTTTGGCGAGAACCTGGCGCCGGCCGGCGTCAGCCGCATCTGGAATCCGGCGACCGAGATCATCGATGGCCGGCTGCCGACTTCGCTCGAGGGCACCTCGGTCACCGTGAACGGTCGCGCCGCCGCGGTCTACTTCGTCAGCGCCGGCCAGCTCAACGTCCAGGCGCCCGACGATGACGCGACCGGGCCGGTGGAGTTGAAGGTGACGACGCCTTCCGGCTCTGCGCGCGCGACAGTCGCTCTGCTCCGCCATGCGCCCGGCCTGTTTGCCTTCTCCCCGCAACGCTCCCGCTATGTCGCCGCCGTCCATGCCGGCGGCACGCTGGCGGCGCCGGGGGATCTGTTTGGCGGCGACGCAAAGGCGCGTCCGGCGAAGCCTGAGGATGTCATACAGATTTATGGCACCGGATTTGGCCCCACCACTCCCCCGACGCCCGCGGGCATCGTCGTGCGCGAGCCGGCCGTGCTGGCCGATCCAGGCGCACTCAAGATCCGCATCGGAGAGCTCGAAGCGCCCCTGGCCTGGGCCGGGCTTGTCGGCGCGGGACTGTATCAGTTCAACGTCGTCGTTCCATCGCTCGCGCCCGGCGATCACCTCGTGGTGGCAGAAATCGCCGGGCAGCGAAGCCAGCCGGGGCTTTACCTGAACATCGCTCCGTAGTCGGCGGCGCCCGGCTCGCGATATTGTGGAGGGGCTTCGGATCAGGCGGTCAGGAGAAAACTTATGTCGACTACCCAATTGAGCCGGAGATCGTTCCTGGCGGCAGCGGCCGGTGCGGGCGGTTTTACTGCCGCGCTGCGGCAAGCCGTCGCCAACACCGAGCCGATGAAGATCACGCGGGTGGAGGCGGTGACCTTCCGCGAGGGGATCCGCGTCGGCGGTGGCTCGGGCGGGGCTGACGGCGCCGAGTTCTGGTGGGTACGGCTCCACACGGACCGCGGGATCACCGGCACGGGCGAAACCTACCCGTTTGTCCCAGGCGAGGTGGGCGCGCTGCGCGACGCCGCGCGCCTGCTCATCGGCCGCGACCCGCGCGACATCGACGGCCTCTGGCGTGCCCTGTACCACCGCATGGCGATGCGCAACGCCGGCGGCGCCGAAATGCGCGTGCTGAGCGCCGTCAACATCGCGCAGCTCGACATTCTCGGCCAGGCCTCCGGCCTGCCGCTCTATCGCCTGCTCGGCGGCAAGACGCGCCCGCGCGTCCGTGTCTATAACACCACCACCGACTACTGGGCCATCAACGAAATGAAGATGGGACCCGACACCGGCCGGATCGTCGACTTCCTGCTGGAGCGCGGCATCACGGCCATGAAGATCTATCCCTTCTCCGCCCCCGACAATTACCTCTCGAACGAGGCGCTCGAGCGCGGCCTCGCCTGGATTCGCGAGATCCGGGACCGCGTGGGGCTGAAGATGGACATCTGCGTCGACTGCTGGGGCCGTTTCGACCTGCCGAGCGCCCAGCGCATCGCGCGGGCCCTCGAACCGTACCACATCATGTACCTCGAGGATCCGATGCTGATGAACAATGCCCGCGCTTATGCACAACTGGCGGCCGAGACCAGCGTGCCCATCTGCATGAGCGAAACTCTGGCCACGCGCTACGAATGGCGCGAGCTGTTCGAGCTCAAAGCCTGCGACGTGGTGATGTGGGATCTCACCTGGTGCGGCGGGCCTTCAGAGGCCAAGAAAGTCTCCGATATGGCGGACACGTATTTCCTGCCGGTGTCACCGCACACCTGCGGCGGGCCGCTGCTGTACTTCTGCTCGATTCACGTTTCGACGGCGGTGCCGAACTTCCTGATCATGGAGAGCAACTACTGGAAGTACGCGCACCAGTACCCCTACTTCGTCGCCAACGTGCCCGTGCCGGTGAACGGCCATGTCTCGCCGCTGGAGCTTCCCGGCATCGGCGCCGAGATCCGGCCGGAGCTGTTCCGAAGCGGGGATGCGCTGGTGGAGACGCTGGCCGGCTAGTCTCGCGGTGGTTCGAGAGGCCGCGAGCCGTCACGGGCAATTCATCGTCTCGAAACGCTTTCGAAATATTGCTTCGCTACACTCCTCCACTTTCAGGGAGATCATCGCGCATGATGGGAATGCCCAGACTCCGGCGGACTGTGCGGCGGCTACGGCTCATGCTGGTTTTCGCCGCCTCCACCGTGTTTGCCCAGACGGACGCCGGCTTCCTGGCCGGCTTCGTCTACGATCCGTCGGAAGCCCGCGTCGGCGGCGCCGAAGTCCGCCTCATCCATCAGGCCACCGGCCGGCAACGAACCACCACGACCGACGCGACGGGCCGCTTCAGCTTTTCCTATCTGGCGCCGGGCGCCTATACGCTCGAGGTGAGCGCGCCCGGCCATAAGCTCTATCGCGATGAGACCGTGCGGCTGTCGGTGGCGCAGGCGGCTCAGGTGGAAGTGCGGCTGGAGATCGGCAGTGTGAGCGAAAGTGTCGAGGTCACCGGCAGCCTCATGCCGCTGGTGGCCGAATCGATCTCGCAGGGCACCGTCGTCACCGAGGAAAAGATTCTCGCGCTGCCGCTCAACAGCCGGCAGTTCATTCAACTGGCGCTGCTGGTGCCCGGCGTGAATCCGGGCGGGCGCACCGTTCAGCAGAACTCCGTGCGGCTGAATCAGGTGGGCGGCTTCAGCGCCAGCGGCGGCCGGACCAACAACAACGCCTTCCTGCTCGACGGCGCGGCCAACACCGACCCGGACTACAACGCGCTGAACTATTCGCCGATTGTCGACGCCATCGCCGAGTTCCAGGTTCAGACGGCGCTGGTGAGCGCCGAGTTCGGCCGCGCCTCAGGCGCGCAGGTGAACGTCGTCACCAAATCAGGCTCGAACGCATGGCGCGGTTCGGCCTGGGAATTTCTCCGCAACCGGGTCCTCGACGCGCGGCCGTTCAATCTGAACGTACCCAAGCTTCCCCAGTACCAGCAGAATCAGTTCGGCGCCACGCTCGGCGGCCCAATTGTGCGCGACCGGGTGTTCGTCTTCGGCGCCTACGAGGGCTTGCGCATCCGCCAGGCGGCCGCCGGCTTGCGCACCGTGACCGTGCCGACGGTGCAGCAACGGACCGGCGATTTTTCGAGCACCGCAGGAGGCATCTATGACCCGGACACTGTGGCGGGCGGCGTGCGCCAGCCGTTCCCGGGCTTCCGCATTCCCGCCTCGAGGATTCACCCTTGGACGAGCGCGGCCATGAACGCCATGCCGCTGCCGAACGTCGGCTCCTTGCAGTTCGTGAATGCCTCGGGCGTGCTGAAACAGGACGCCGACAACTATTCGGCGCGGGGCGACTGGAACGCCGGCGAATGGCTGGCGATCTTCGGCCGATATTCGATCTGGAATGAAAACAACGTCATTCCCGATGTCGTGCCGGAGCGGGACCGCATCGGAGCGTCGCGCCCGCAGAACGCCGTGCTCGCCGCCACCCTGGTGTTCAGTCCGCGGGTGGTGAACGAGCTTCGCGGCGGGTTCAACCGGTTGTACTTCACCGACGGCTTGCCGGAGCCGCTCTTTGATGTGGGCGGCGCCCGGCGTGCGCTGCCGCGCTTTGTCGTCGCCGGCTACCCGGTGATGGGCGGCGCCGGCGGCTTCACCGGAACGACCGGGGGCGGCACGGTGCTGGTGCGAAACAACACCTACCAGATCTATGACAACCTCTCGGTGCTTTGGGGCCGGCACCAGTTACGCTTCGGCGGCGAGTACCTGCGCCTCGGCTACAACCGGTTCGAATCGGCCAACGTGCTGGGGCAATACCAGTTCACCGCCGGCTACACCTCGCGAACGCTGGCCAACGACGGCACGGGCCACATTCTGGCTTCCATGCTGCTCGGGCTGCCCCAGCAAGGCTCCCGCTCGGTGGGCCCGAGCCGGATCGACGGCCGGCAATGGGCGCTGAGCCTGTATTTGCAAGACGACTATAAGATCCGGCCGTCGCTGACGCTGAACCTCGGTCTGCGCTACGAGCTGGCCCCGCCACTGTATGATCACCGCCAGCAGATGGGCAGCATCGACTACCGCAACGTGCCCTCGCCGTGGGACATCTTCGCCGAAGGGCGGCTGGCCTTCTACGAACCGCTGTTCTTCGTTTGCGGGCAGTCCGGCTATCCCCGCGGCTGCGCCTACACGGACAAGAACAACTGGGCGCCTCGCGCCGGCCTGGCCTGGACGATGCTGCCCAAGACGGTATTGCGGGTCGGCGCGGGGCTGTTCTACGCCGCCAACGACGCCAATCCGCTGTTCCGCCTGGCTGCCGTCCTGCCCGGCAACATCGCCCAGACGCTCTCTTCCGGAGCGTTTGTTCCGCAGTTTCGCGGCTTCGACATCTTCGGCCCGCCTGAGGTCGGCCCCTCGCAGATCCAGCAGGCGGGAATCGACATCTACCAGCGCACCAGTTATTCGCCGCAGTGGAGCCTCACCCTCCAGCGCGAACTTCGGCGCGACCTGGTCGTCGAGGCGGGCTATCTGGCCACGCTGGGCATCAAACTTGAGCAGAACGTCCAGCCGAACAACGCCCGGCCGGGCCCCGGGGCGGTGGACCCTCGCCGGCCTTACCGGGCGCTGCGCTTCGCCGACGGCACGCGCTTCCCCTCCTACGTTGTCGCGCGCGGCCCGTCGGTGCCTGTGGGCTTCATCAATTACCTGCCACATTCGGCTCAGTCGAACTATCATGCCCTGCTCGTCCGCATCGAGAAGCGCTACACGTCAGGGCTGTCCTGGCTGACCTCCTACAGTTGGAGCAAGGCGATCACCAACGCGCCCCAGTTCCGCAACGCGGGCGGCGCGAGCGGGGCGGAAAACTCGCCCCCGCAGGATTCGCATAATCTGCGGCTGGAACGCGGGCTGGCCTCCTTCGACGTCCGTCACCGGCTGGTCAACTCGCTCGTCTGGGATCTGCCGGTCGGAAGCGGACGCCGCTGGAGCCTGAGCGGGCCGGCCGACTGGCTGGCCGGCGGCTGGCAGATCTCGGCCATCCAGACGGCGCAGACCGGCTTCCCCTTCACGGTCAACCTCGCCGGAGATACGGCGGGTATCGGCGGCGGCACGGGCGCGATCCTGATCCGGCCGAACGCGGTGGCGGGCGCCCACTGGCGTCTGCCCGACCGCGAGCGCACCACCGCGCGCTGGTTCAACACGGCGGCGTTCGTCGCCCCGCCCGCCTTCGGCTTCGGCGACGTCGGGCGCAACACCGTCATCGGACCGGGCATGGTCAACTTCGATCTGATGGCCGCCAAGGGCTTCCGGCTGCGCGAGCGCGCCCAGCTTCAGTTTCGGGGCGAGTTTTTCAATGCCTTCAACAGGCCGAACTATGACATCGTCGGGCGGATTCTCAACAACCCGCAGTTCGGCCAAGTGCTCAGCCAGCGCTCACCGCGGCAGATCCAGTTCGGCCTTCGGTTGAGCTTCTGAGCACGCACCTGCCGCCCGGTTGTGGTTGAATGGACAACCATGACGGGCTGCGGTTGGAGGCGACGCGACTGGTTGGCTGCCGCCGGGGCGGCCCTGTTCCGGCCCAGCCCGGAGGCCGCACGCGCGGCGCGGGCCGCCGGTCCGCTGAAGATCACGCGGATCGAGGCGGTGCGGTTCGATCCGGAGCTGCGCATCCAGGGGATCGCGCCTAACTGGATGTGGGTGCGCCTGCACACCGACGCCGGGCTGATGGGCACCGGCGAGACCTATCCCGGCTACGACGCCCACGCCGGTGCGCTCAAGGAGCTGGCGCGTTTCATTCTGGGCCGCGACGCCACCGAGATCGAGCGCCTCTGGCAGGATCTTTACTACCAGATCTCCTACCGGCCCCTGGGCGGCGCCGAGTTCCGCATCCTGAGCGCGGTGAACATCGCCCAGTGGGATCTCGTCGGCCAGGCGGCAGGCCTGCCGGTGTACAAGCTGCTCGGCGGGCGGGCGCAGGCGCGGCTGCGCGTCTACAACACGATGAACGGCTGGACGCTATACGGGCTGCGCGACCACGATCCCGAGAAGGTCACCGAGTTTCTGCTCGCGCGCGGTATCACGGCCGTGAAGATCTATCCCTACGACCGCGGCCCGGTGAATCCTTACGCGCGCCACGGCGGAACCTTCATCACGCAGGCCGAGCTCAGACAGTGCCTGGATCCGGTCCAGCGGATTCGCCGGGCGGCCGGCGACGAGATGGAAATTGCGCTCGATCTGAGCAGCAAGTGGAACCTGCCTTGCGCGCTCCAGATCGCGCGATCGCTCGAGCCGTACGGGATCCTTTATCTCGAAGATCCGATGCTTCCGGACAATCTCGAAGCCTACGCCACGCTGGCGCGCGAAACCTCGATTCCTGTGTGCATCAGCGAGCGGCTGGGGACGCGTTTCCGCTTCCGCGAGATGTTCGAGGCCCGCGCGGTGGACGTGGTGATGTGGGACGCGACCTGGTGCGGGGGCATCTCCGAGGCCAAGAAGATTTCCGACATGGCCGACACTTACAAGATTCCGACCTCGCCGCACACGGGTGGCGGCCCGATCCTGTGGTACGCCTCGATCCACACGGCCACGGCGCTCACGAACTTCTACATCATGGAGAGCGTCTTTCATTTGTACAACGACGTCTACCCGCGCTTTCTGCGCAACGTGCCCGCGCCGGTGAAGGGTTTCGTGACGCCGCCCGAGGCGCCGGGTCTGGGTCTCGAGATCGAGACCAAGGCCTTCGAACGGGGCGAGGCCACCGTCGAGTTGATCGGCGCTGTTTGAGATTCGCCTAGGTCAAATCTTCTGCCTCAGTTCATGATTTCGCTCAATTCCCCTCCGCTTCGCCGGAACGCACAATTGAATGCGTAGGGCAGGCCAGACAGGCAGCCCGATTATCCTTCTGTAGGGGTGGATCTCCCTTCCACCCAGGCGAGGCAACGCCATGACGGTGGGCCAAGGTCGCAGGTGGCGGCAGGCGGGCAACACGCTGGTCGAGACGGCTCTGATCCTGCTTCCGCTGCTTGCGCTGGTCTTCGCGATTATCGACTTCTCCGTGGCGGTCTTTGTGCGGAGCACGCTTCAACACGCCACCCGAGAAGGCGTCCGCTACGCCGTGACCTACCAGACCATCGGCGGTCTGGGACACGACGCCTCCATCAAGGCCGTGGTGCAGAACGCAGCGATGGGTTTCCTGAACGGCCCACACGGCGCCAACAAGATCCATATCCGCTACTTCGACCCGGTGACTTTCCAGGAGGTGCCGGACAACGCGCCCGGCAATCTGGTGGAGGTTTCGGTGGAGGACTTTCGCTGGAGCTGGATGGTGCCTGTGTGGCGCAATGCCTCGCCCGTCACCATCGCCGCCCGATCGTCGGACCGGATGGAAGGGCTTCCCGGGGGCCAGTTGCCGCCACCACGTTAGCGCGATGCCGGGAGCAGCCATGAGGCGTCAGAGAAGGCGAGGCAATCAACAGGGCAACGCGCTGGTGGAGTTCGCCCTGGTCATCGGAGTTTATCTCACGTTGCTTCTCGGCGCCGTCAGCCTAGGCATGGGCCTGAGCCGCAGCATTCAGGTGACGCAGATCAGCCGGGACGCGGGCCACATGTATGCCCGTTTCGTCGACTTTTCCCTTCCCGGCAACCAGAACCTCATCGTCCGCCTGGCCGAAGGCTTGGGAATGACCCGCACGGGAGGAAACGGCAAGGTCATTCTCACCAAAGTGATGTTCGTCGGCGAGGCGGAATGCGCGGCCGGAGGAATCAGCCTGGCGCAGTGCACCAACTACAACCAGCCCGTCATCATCCAGCGTCTAATAGTCGGGAATCATTCCCTCCGCCCGAGCGCATTCGGCGAGCCCAATCCGGCGCTGATCGACGGCCAGGGCAACGTGAGTAACTACCTGACGGATCTCAGTGCACGAGCCATAAACTTTCAGCCCCTGCTGGCGCTGCAACCTGGAGAATTTGCCTATGTGGCAGAGGCATTCTTCCGTTTTTCGGGAAGCGACTTTCCGGGGGTCTTCGACGCCACCGAAATCTATGCCAGAAGCATCTTCTAGCTCGCCTTCGAGACGGAAGCGCATCCGGCAACCTGGAGGGGGCGCCCAGGAGAAGGGCGTCGCCGTGCTAGTGACGGCGGTCGTCATGGTAGCCTTGATCCCCACCGTCGGGTTGGCCATCGACGCCGGCTTCCTCTACGGGGTGCGAGCCAAGCTTTCGGCGGCCACCGACGCCGCCGCCATTGCGGCCGCCCGGTCCCTGAACGTCGGCCTGACCCTGCAAGAGCAGGCGGCAGCCGCCGAGGCCCGCGCCCGGGCTTTCTTTGACGCCAATTTTCCCGACGGGTTTCTGAACACGACGAACAAATCGGTAGGCGTCGAGATCGCCGAAACGGCCTACCGGACGCGCACGGTAACAGTGACCGGCTCAGTGGATGCCCCGGTTTACTTCATGCGACTGCTGGGCTTCCATAGCGTTACCGTGCAGGCAGAGGGAAAGGCTTCGCGGCGGGATGTGAACCTGGTCCTGGTGTTGGACCGGTCGGGTTCCATGGCGATGTCCAATTCCTGCGAGCCGATGAAGGCCGCGGCCCGCCAGTTCGTTAGCATGTTCGCCAACCAGCGTGACCGGCTCGGGCTGGTGACTTTCGGCATGACATACCTGGTCGCCTACCCCCCGGCCCAGAACTTCAAAACCAGCTCTCCCAGCCTGGACACGGTGATCGCCAACATTCAATGCTCCGGCGGCACCGGCACCGCACAAGCCCTCTGGAAAGGATATGAGCAGCTTCAGGCAGTCAATGAGCCCGGCGCCCTGAATCTGATCGTGTTCTTCACCGACGGCTTGCCGAACGGCATCACCGCGCAGTTTCCCATCAAGACCCGCACCGATACACGTTACGGCTACGGCGCCGACGGTTACAGTTCGACGAGTTCGACCTACTCGATGCTGCCGAGCACGTGCCTCGATGCCGAGGGCGACCGGTACGATCGCAATGCTGGCGCCAGCTCGGCCCAATACTCCGAGCCGAACTGGAACCCGAACTGGACCCCTGCACCCAAGCTGGGCGTGCTGGCGGCGGTCGGCAGTGGCACCGCTAGCACGGGCGGCACCTATGGCGTGACCTTCATGCAGGCCTCCTCGCTTTCCCAGCACAACGAAACTCCGATCAGCGGCAGCTCCGGCTGCCGGTTTGCGACGAACGGGTGGTATGTGCGCCGGGACATTGCCTACATCCCGGAGACGGATTACTACGGGAATGCGACGACAGGATACGTTTCCGTGCAGAGGTTCTCCAGCGGGCCTTACCAGAACCGAATCCGGCCGGACCGGCCGGTGACGGTTGGCAATGCCTCGAAAAATGCCGCCGATAATGCGGCCCGGCGGATGCGCCAGGATCCAAATCTCTCGGTCGTCATTTACACCATCGGCCTTGGCGACCCCTCGGGTAACGAGCCGCCGGACGAGGTCTTCATGAAGCGGGTGGCAAACGACCCGACGAGTGCGTCCTTCAACCCGAACGAGCCGGTCGGTCTGTACGTCTTTGCCCCAAACAACACGCAACTTAACCAAGCCTTTGCCCGAGTCGCCTCGGAGATTCTCCGGCTCGCCCAATAGGTTAAAGTCAGGCCATTTGGCGTCTGCTATCCTGGTTGGTTGACCGAGATCCGTCCATTTCGAGCGACCCGATACACGGAGCGGGCCGGCCCCCTAAGCGATCTTGTCACGCAGCCCTACGACAAGATCACGCCCGAGATGCAGCAGGCGTATCTGGCGCGCAGCCCGTACAACGCGGTCCGCATCGAGCTGGGCCCGGCGCGGCCCGGCGATAACGCGACCGATAACGTCTATACGCGCGCCGCCGGTTACTTGCGGGACTGGATCGGCCGGGGAATCCTGGCGCGCGACGCCGAACCTGCCTTCTATCCCTATTTCCAGGAGTTCGCGCACCCGGAGACGGGCGAGCGTCTGACGCGGAAGGGCTTCATCGCGCTCGGCCCGGTGGTGGACTATTCCGAAGGCATCGTCTTCCGGCATGAGCAGACGCTCACCGGTCCTAAGAAGGACCGTCTGGAGCTGCTCCGCGCCACACGCGCTCATCTCGGTCAGATCTTCATGCTCTACGCGGATCCGGAGGGTGCCGTCGACCGCCTACTCGAAGAGGCCGCCAGGGAGGCGCCGATCGGCGAGGCCGCCGACGAATTCGAGACGGTCCACCGGCTGTGGCGGATCGCGCGGCCCGAGCTCATCTCGGAGATTCGCCAACGGATGGCTTCGAAAAGACTGCTGATCGCCGACGGCCACCACCGCTACGAAACGGCGCTCCAGTTCGCCCGCGAGAATCCGGATCTCGAGGCGGCGCGCTGGGTAATGATGACCCTGGTGAACATGCATTCGCCGGGCTTGACGATCCTGGCGACCCACCGGTTGGTGAGCGGCCTGGCGCCGGGCAGGATTCGCCGCCTGATCGAGCAGGCGGGCGCCCGCTTCCGGCTCGAGGAACTCGAGTCGCTCGAAGAGCTCCGGCGCCGCTGGGACAGCCCCGCGCCGGAGCTCGTGCGCATCGGCCTTGCCCTGCGGGAGCCCGAGAAGTTCTTCCTGCTCGAGGCGCCGCGGGCGCCGGGCCTCGTCGACGTCGGCTTCCTGCATCAGGAGCTGCTCGGCCTTCTGCTCGGCATCGGCGAGGAGGACATACGCGAGCAGCGGTACCTCTCTTATGTTCGGGAACTGGAGGCGGCGGTGCGGCGGCTCGACCGCGGCGATGCGGATCTTGCCTTCCTGCTCGAGCCGGCGCGCATCGAGCAGGTGGCAGAGGTGGCCTTCTCGGGCGGGGTGATGCCGCAGAAGTCCACCGATTTTTACCCGAAGCTGCTCTCCGGGCTCACCATCTATCGCTTGGAGGACGGCCTGTAGCGACTAGCGGCGACGGGGCAGCGGGACCGCACGGCCTGTGCGAATCGACTGCTTGGCCGCCTCGAGAATCTCCACCACCTGGACGTTCATCTCCAGGCTCACCAGATCGGCTAGCGGCTCGCCGGTGCGGATTGCGTGAACCATGTGGGCCACCGGCTCGGCGCGCTCGGGCGGGAGCGCATCGAGCACGAGCGCCCGCGGCGCCTCCCGGCCGGTGCGAAGTTCGGCGCCGTCGCGCGTTACCATCAGGCTCGCTTTCAGGCCGAAGATCTCCAGGTCCTGAAACGAACGCGGTAGATCCCAGCTCCCTTCGAACAGGCCGACGCCCTCTTTGTAAGAGAGGATCATCGTCGAGTTGTCCTCGACCCTGGGAAAGACCTCCGGCCGCAGATGATTCACGTGGGCATAGACCTTCTCCGGGCGCCCGAGGAACCAGAGGCTCCAGAGCGCGTTGTAGCAGCCGAAGTCGATGAGGGCGCCGCCGCCGTTGCGCACCGGGTCGGTGAGCCACTCGAAGAAGTACTTGCTCCGCGGGCCGCTGGAGCCGGGGCCGCCGTGGCCGACGATGCCCCGCAGGCGCCACACCTTACCCAGCGTTCCGGAGGCGGCCTCGCGCCGCGCGGCGTAGTTGGAGGGCCACCAGGCCATCTGGTAATTGGTCATCACCTGGATGCGGTGCTGCTCGGCGAGGCGCCGTATCGCCGCGGCGTCAGCAAGGGTCGCCGCCAGGGGCTTTTCGAACATGACATGGATGCGGCGGGGCGCGCAGGCCTGGACGATCTCCAGGTGCCGGTTGTTCTCGACGAAAGCCCAGACGATGTCCGGCCTGGCCTCGTCGAGCATCCTCCGGTAGTCGGAGACGAAAAGCTCCTCCGGTGCGCCCATCTTGCGGGCTTCGGCGATGAGCTCCGGATTCGATTCGGCGATCGCCACCAGCTTCGGCGAGCTTTGGCGCAGCATGCGCTCCAGATGTCCCCACACGTGCGAATGCACCAGCCCGATCACGGCAATCTTCTGCGCAGCGGCCCCGGCAGGCAGGGTGAAGGCGGCGAGCGCGACCACGAGTGCTCTCACAGCGATTTCCTCCCCTGCCAGTGTAGGTATTGAGACGGCGCTTTCGCCACCGCGTCGCTTTGGGCGGGAGAAGCGTAAATTTCCCCGCGCACGTTTCATGGGCGTTACGGAGGGGCCTCGGTTGATGATTAAATATATTTGGAGAACTCCCCTATGCGGGAGCCCGGGAGGGCGGATGAAACCGATCTGGATGGTCGTAACGGGCCTTGTCACCCTGATCTGGCTGGCGGAGGCGCAAACACTTGAGTCGCGGGTGCGCGAGATGGAGCTGGCGGGTGACGCCGCCGGAGCTCTAGCGCTGCTCGAGCAGGCGGTAGAGGAACAGCCGCAGAACCTGGAGCACCTTGCAGCCTACGCCGAGTTCCTGGACCGGCGGGGCAATTCCAAGGCGCGCGAAGCCTATGCCCGCTTGCTGGAGCGTCTGCCGGCGAGCGACGGCGGCTCCCGGAGGGCCAGGGTGGCGCGCCGGCTCGTGCTGCTCGATCTCCTCGCGGGGGACAAGGAAGCCGCGGCGCGGCACCTGGAGGTTTACCGGGCGGCAGGCGGACGCAGCCTGGGTACGGCGGATGTCCCGCGCGAGGCGGCGGCCCCGCCGAGTGAAACGATCGAGATCCCGGGCCCGCTGGCCGCTTTCGCCCGCATGATCGCCATTTCGCCGGAGCTCGAGCCGGAAAACATCCTGCCGGCGATCGCGCGCAACGTCGTCACCAGCGGTTACCAGGCTTCGGCCAGCTACGAGGGGCTCCAGCAAACCGAGTATCTCAAGCTGGCGATCCGGTACCTCTCGCAGGCGCGCGAGCTCGAGAAGCTGGCCGACGAGCAGAAAGTGATTCGCATCGAGACGTGCGATTCGCCGCAGACGGCCGAGCTGCTGCGGGTGCTCGGCTACCGCATGCGGGGCGGCTGCGGCAGCGAGGTGATCCTGGAGACGGTGAACGCCACGCGCGCTTTCCTGACCATCGACTCCGGCTTCCCACTGGCGGAGCTCGAACAGGCGCTGCGGACCAATCGCCCGTTTGTTCACGATTTCAAGCCCAGCCGCATACCGATTCTTTACGGGGAGGACTACTGGCTTTCGGCTCAGGAGCGCAAGCGCGGCGAGCCGTTCATCAACGTATTCCTGGGCGATCCGGCGTTGTGCCGGCTCTATTTGGGCTTGTCCAAGCTGAGTCCGGAGACGGCGGCGGCGATGCGCAAGGCCGCCGACGTCCAGCGGCTCAAGGCCTTCGCCCACGTGCTGGACTTTTTCGGCTCGCTGTTTGAGATCCGCAACGGAAAGGCGGTGGTGCCCGGCGGCGACCGCGCGGCCGGCACCTGGGCCAAGCTCGTCGGCGTTTCGCCGGATGACCCGGGCGAGTTCTTCGTCCGCCTGATCGCTCGCGATGACGGCTGGATGGCCAGCTACTTTGACGCCCTGCTCCGCATCGAAGGGCCCACTTACGAGTACTTGACCGAGCCCCGGCGCCTGGAGCGCTTCTACATGGCCATCCGGGGCCGAGTCACCAGCCCCGGTCCGGCGCGCCCCGTCTTTCGCTCGAACGCCGATCTGATGCTCCTGGTCACCCGGCTGCGCCTGGAGGCCGACGGCCGCCCGCACGTGCCCGGGGGCCTCGAGATCTGGAAGACGCTCTTCGTCGAGCAGCCGGAGAGGGAGTTCGACCGCCGGCTCAAGCAGTCTGCCGCCCAGTGGAAGGAGCCCGACGACCTGATCGAAGCGCTGTTTGCCCTCTGCCGCAAACCGGTGGGCAATCAGCCTCTGAAGGTCTATCTGACCCTCTCCGACATCAACCGGGTCCGCGCCGTGCCGCTCGAGCCCGCCACCGTCAATCGCCTGGCCCGCAACTATAACCGGCTCGGAGCTCAGTACACGCTCTTCACGGAAACCGGGGCCTTAAGCGACCGCACCATCCTGAGCTTCCTCGATCGCGCCGACGAAATCGATCGGATCGGCAACCGCACGCTGCGGGCCGATGTCGCCGGGTCGTTGCAGGCGCTGGTGTCGCTGTGGCAGATCGCCGTACGCAACGGCGCGATTGCTGCCGAGCAGGCCGACCCGACGCTGGCGGCGATCCTGGAGGGGTTCGCCAAAGTGCGCAACGCACGCGAGCTGTTCGACGTCGCCGTCGAAGGCCTCAACCACATCCTGCGCGCCTCGGGCAGCCCGTCGAATCTCTCCTACCAGGACCGGGTGCTCGACCTGCTGGCCGGTACCGGCAAAGCCAGCGACGACGAAGCGCACCAGCGGCTGCTCGAGGAGATGATGGGCTATTTCGAATCGCAGAAGCTGGTGCCGCTCGATGTGATCCTGGACGTGGCGCGCCATCTCGAGGCGCTCGCCGAGGGCCGGGCGCAGCTCGACACGGCCCTGATCAACCGTCTGGAATCGCGCCTAACCGAGCTCAGCCTGCCCTACGAGGGCCTTTCGACGGTAGAGAAGAGCGGCTTGTCGTTCGGCTACTGGGCACAGCGGCACGTCGAAGCCCAGCGGCGGATCCGCCTGCGGGCCGACATCCAGAAGTCGATCAAGGACGCCGAGGCGCTCCGTGGCCTGCGCGGCACGCTGGCGCCGATTCTGCGCGACACGCTGGTGGGCTTCGTCTATGTTCATTACGCGCCGCCGGGCGCACAGGTGCTGCGCACCAACCCGCTGTTCGTCCGCAGTCACGATTTCCTGGGGATGCCCGGTTCGACCCAGACCTGGCAGCTCGCCGAGGTGTTCGGCACCGGCTGGCCCTCCAACGCCGGTGGGCGTCTGGTGGGCTCGCTGAGCGGCCTGCCGTACGCACTCGCAGAAGCCGAGCAGAACTTCCTCGTGCCGGACCGGGAGCAAGCGCTCATCTGGACCGATCTGGTGCCGCAGATGATTCTGGCCGCGAAGGTGCCGCGCTGGTGGAACGTCTCGCCGGTGCAGATGCGCTGGATCGGCCTGCACATGCGCTACGCCGAGTCGGCGCTCGCGGAGAGTGTCCTCGAGGAGAAGCTGCGCCGCCAGGTGATCGAACAGCTCGGCCGGCAGGCCACCCCGGCCCGCGTGAGCAAAGTGGCGGAGATGCTCGGGCAAGGCAACGTGCCGGCGGCGCTGGACAATGTGACCCCGGCCGAGATGTACCTGCTCGCGCGCCACCTGTTGCGCGGAGCGCGGCCGGAGGCCGACCCGATCGCGACCGAGATCGCGCGCCTGGAAGCCGAGCATGCCCGCGAGGTGAGCGACGAGGCGATTTCCCGGGCTTTCGGCTCGCCCAAGCCCACCCTGGCTTCCTCTTACCGGCCGCAACTGCTCCACCTGCGCACGTTCCCCACACTGATGGGCTACTCCAGCCGGATCATGGCCGAGAGCTGGGAGTCGAATGTGCTATATTACGCCGCGCTGGCCGACGAGCTGGCTCTGCGGCCTTCGCAGTTGAACGTCGTCGTCCCCCAGTGGACCCAGCGCACGGTGGAAAAGATCTTCGCGACGCATCTGGAGGACTGGCCGGCCGTGCTGCGTTCGCTCCGCCAGGTGGGCGCCGACGTGCGCGCGGAGATGCGGCGCCGCGCCGAGGCGACCGAGCAGGCTTCATTGGAGTAGCATCGTATCCGGAGGGTTTCGGAACTCGAGAGGAGGAATGATGGCAGCCCGATCCAATCGATTCCCATGGTTGCCGCTGGCCGCGCTGGGCCTGATCGCGGCCTCGGGCGCGCGCCTGCTGGAAGCGCAGACGGGGCAGCGTCCCGTCTTCCGCGTCAAGGTCGACATGGTCGTTCACAGCTTCACGGTGACCGACAGCAAGGGCAAGTACGTGACGGGCCTCAAGCCGAAGGACATCCGGGTCCTCGAGGACGGCATCGTGCAGCGGATCGCGACCTTTGCTGAAGGAAACCAGCCGCCGTTGCAAGTGCTCGAAGACGGCTCCACCCGGCCGCTGATCGCAGGAACGGGACCGCGCGCTGACGGGCGCGAGGCGCCGGCCGAGTTGCGCTCGGATGCCTTCGTCGGCACGAACGTCTTCATCCTGTTCGACACGAGCAACTACATGTACCGGGGCTTTGTCTACGCCTCGGACGCGATCGCGGACTTCGTACGCGGGCTGGACCGCGCCGACTCGGTGGCCATCTACACCTTCAGCCGCAACCTGTCCCGGGCCGCCGACCTGACGCGAGACCGGATGGCGGCGATTGTCGGCCTGCGGCGCGCCGTGGCGGGTGATGACGCCGCGCTCTACAACGCGCTCCTGCTCACCCTGCGTGACGCGGCCAAGGTTCCCGGCCGCAAGGTGGTGATCGTTTTTTCCAACGGCCCGGACAACGCCAGCATGGTCGCCCCGGACGACGTGCGCGCCGTGGCCGAGGACGAGGGCATCCCGATCTACGTCATCTCCACCAGCGACGTCAACAAGGACCCGATTTCAAGCAACGTCTTCCGGCGCATCTCGACGCGCACGGGCGGCCAGGTCTACTTCGCCAAGACGTGGCAGAAGCAGGTGGAGGCCTTCGAGTCGATCCGCGAATCCCTCGGCAACTCCTACACGGTCACCTACTATCCGGCGCCGAACCCGAATGAGGGCTTCCGGCGCGTGACGGTGGAGATCGTCTCCGACGTCGCCAAGAAGTACCGCGTGCGCGGGCGACCGGGCTACCGGCCGCGCGCCGAGTTCTGAACCGGCCGCGAAAGCCGATCCCGGTATTCCGGAGCCGGATACCCGCTTCGAGGGGACGGCGGGCTGCACGGCAGGCCCCGCTATGCTAGAGTGAGAATCTCGACCGTGGCTCTCTCCTGATGTCAGTTCAGATCTTCCTTCAGGGCAAGCTGCTCGGCATCGATGAGTTCTTGCTCTCGCCGGCGCATGCCGCAGAGTTGGCCGAAGCCGGCGAATGTGCCGAAGCCCTGTTGGTCGGCCGCAGCCACTGGGTTTCGCTTCTCACGGAGGTTCTGCCGCGAGCGTTGCTTGCCGAGCTGGGCCTGGCGCGGATCCTGCTCGGCTCGAGTGGCGGCGGCCAGTTTCTGGTGGTCCTCCCCGAAGAGGCGCGCCCGGCCGCGGAGGAGTTTCTCGAGGCGGCTGCCGCCGATATCGCGCGCCTCAGCGCCGGCTCGTTGAGGCTGGTCTGGGCTGTCACCGAGAATCTGGGCGACTGGAGCATCGTGCGGCGGCGCCTCCAGGAGGCCATGCGCCCGAAGCGCGAAGCCCCGGCTGCCGGCGCCCCGGCGGGCTATTTCGAACCGTTCCTGCCTTTCGAAGAGGCGCCGGCCGAACTTTACTTCCCTCGCGAGATGGGCCTGCGGCTCAAGGAAGCGCGGCGCGTCGGCTGGTCGCCGGAGAGCCCGGCGCGCATTCTGCTCGAAGAAGGGCGGCACACCTGGGCGGTGTCGAACGCGCCCGACGCGGTGCCGCTGGCGCGCCATGCTGCGCCCGGCGAGGACCACGCCTCGATCGCCGGCGCGCGAGAGTTGGCCGAGCGCGCCGAGGGCCGCAAAGCCTGGGCGGTGCTTCGCGGCGACGTGGACAATCTGGGCGTGCGCCTCCGCCGTCTCCAGACCATCGAGGAACATGTCCAGACCTCGGTGCTGTACAAGAACTTCTTCGCCGGTGAAATCGAGGTTCTCTGCTCGATGCCGGAATTCTGGCGGCGCGTCTCGGTCATCTACACGGGCGGGGACGATTTCGCCGTCTACGGCGCCTGGGACGCCCTGATTCCGCTGGCGCGCGAGATCCAGCGCCTGTTCCATCGCTTCAGCGAGGAGAACCTGAAGGAATTCCCCGGCGCCGAGGGCAAAACGATTTCGATGGCCATCGTGCTGGCGCCCGACGAATCGGTGACGCTCGCCGAGGTCTTCGAGGAAGCCGGCCGCAAGCTCGAAGTGGCCAAGTCCTCCGACAAGGACTGCCTGTACCTGTTCGGCCGCACGATCGAATGGCGGCATCTGGCGCAGGCCGTGGAGCTCAAGGACAATCTGAGCCGCCTGGTTCGCGACTACGCCTGCCCGCCGGAGCTTCTGGGCGAGATGGCCCGGCTGTGGCGGGGACCCGAACTCTCCGCCGCCTCCCGCACGCCGCGGTTTGAACGCCCGTGGCGCTACCACCGCCGCCTCACCTTGATGGCCGGAGGCGCGCGCGACCGAGAACTCGAACGGCTGCGTTCTCGCCTCCTGGTGGACATGATCGCGAAGAACGCCGGCCAAGCCAGACTTCGCCCCGCCGGGCGCGTCGCGCTCGAGTGGGCCAAGCTGCTCAACGAGGCTTAACCCATGGCAGAAGCACAGTCTGAAACCAAGACCCGAGAGGGACGCAGCCCTCGCGAGTCCCGTTCGCCGAGACCCTCCGAACGCGAACGGGACCGCGAGCGGGCGGGCGCCCCGGAAATCGACCTGGAGCGTCTGATCGCCGACAGCCTGTACCTGGACAACCAGGCGCACGCCGTTGTGGCCCGGCTGCGGGATATGGATTCCGGCACCAAGAGCCAGCTCCGCCGCTTTTACAACGCCGTCCGCCGCGCCTGCCGGGCCCCGGAAAATGAACGCCAGCACCAGTTCGTGATGCTGCGCGCGCGCCTGGCTTACACCATCGCCCGGCACTCGCTGCGGAGTCTCGACATGCTCGAACGGCTGCTGCTCCAGGTGACCCGGAAGAACGACCCGCGCGGCTACGAGCGCTTCCGGGATCTGTTTGAAGCCATCATCGCCTACAACGAGTGACGAGGAGCCATGAGCGCGCACACCGCTGAGACGGAATTGAGGCTGATCGGCAAGCTGATTCTCGAGGCCGACATGCGCTGCGAGACCGGGCTGCACATCGGCGCCGGCAAGGGCTCGCTCGAAATCGGTGGAGCCGACAATCCGGTGATCAAGGACGCCTACGGACGCCCCTATGTGCCCGGCAGTTCGCTCCGGGGCAAGCTCCGCTCCCTGCTCGAGCAGGCGAGCGGGATGGCTGTGCCCTCCGAGCTGGTTTACCTGTCCCGGCGCCGGGGCCAGGAGGTGCGCATTCACCAGAGCGACCGGCCGGATGACGAGATCTGCCTGCTGTTCGGCCGCAGCCCGGGGCGCATGGAACGGGTCACGGGCGAGGTGCTCGAAAGCGTCGCGGCAACGCCGGCGCGGCTGGCCGTCTACGACGCGCCGCTCGATCTGGCCAGCATCACCGACTCGATGCGTGAGAACCTCGATGACGAGCTGACCGAAGTCAAGAGCGAAAACGCCATCGACCGCATCACCGCGCAGGCCAACCCGCGCACGCTCGAACGTGTCCCGGCCGGGGCGCGCTTCAAGGTGCGCATGGTGCTCGACATCCTCTGCGAGGAGGACAAGGCACTGCTGGCGCGCCTGGCCGAGGCTCTGCGCCTGCTCGAGGACGACAGCCTGGGCGGCGGCGGCTCCCGCGGCAGCGGGCGCGTCAGCTTCTCCAATCTCAGACTCATCTGGCGCGGGCGGCGCTTCTATGCCGCCGGCGAGCCGGAGCGGGAACTGCTCTCCTCGGCCGACCTGCGGGCCTTTCAGGCGCTCGCCAACGATCCGGCGCTGGCTGAAAAGCTGACCGAGTAGATATGGACGCCGGCCTGCTCGTGCGCTTGCACCCCGCCGGCCCGTGGCGTTTCGGCGCAGCCTCGGGCGAGCGGGACCGCCTGGACGGTCTCTACCGCTCCGACGCGCTCTTCTCGGCGGTGACCTTGGCCATGGCCGAACTCGGCCTGCTGGAGGCGTGGCTCGAGGCCACGGCTCGGGCGGCGACGCCCCAGGTCCGGCTCACATCCTGCTTCCCCTGGCAGGAGGATATCCTCTTCGTGACGCCGCCCCGGAGCCACTGGCCGGCCGCCGCGGTGAAGCTACGCACCAAGGGAGCGGCCTTCATTCCGGTGTCGCTCGTCGGGGAGCTGCTCGAGGGCGCGCCGTTTCAGGAGGACCATTGGGTCGTCGACGGCTGGAGCCGCTGCCTGCTCGCGGCCAGTCGCGCGGCGCCCACTGGCGGGCCGTTCCGCGAGTCCGTGCGCGCTTTCGCGGCCGTTGACCGCCAGGATCCTGCGCGGATTCTGCCGCACCGCGCCGCCTGCGTCGAATTCGCTCCGAACGCCGGTCTGTGGTGCTTTGCCGCGTTTTCCGACGCGGAGGCGCAAACGCGCTGGAGCGTCCCCCTGGAGGGCGCCTTCCGACTTCTGGCGGACTCGGGCTTCGGCGGCCGCCGCTCGATCGGCTGGGGGCGGGCCTCCGCCGTCGAAATCATGCCGAAGACCCTCTCGGAGCTCCTGTTCGGCGCCCGGGTTCCGGTTCTCCGGGCCGAAGAGCCGGCGGGCGAAGGAATCACGCTCTACTGGCTGCTGTCGCTTTACGCGCCCGCGCCCGGCGACGGCGTGGACTGGACCCAAGGCGCTTACACGGTACTCACGCGCGGGGGGTGTGTCGAGAGCCCTCGGGCGGGGCGTCCCGCCAAGAAGCTCGTCCGCATGGTGGAGGAGGGCTCGGTCATCGCGGCCGCCTCGCCGCCCGGCGGATCCGCCTGCGACGTCGCGCCCGACGGGTTTCCTCACCCGGTCTATCGCTACGGGCGCCCGGTCGCCTGGCCGATGGGGAGGCGCCTCGCCGCATGAGATACCGCCTGACAGTGCTCACCCCGATGCTCGTCGGCGACGGCTCCAAGCTCAGTCCGATCGACTACATGGTCTGGCGGGATCAGGTCAACATCCTGGATCAAACCCGTATCTTCCGGCTGCTCGCGCGTGGCTCGCGGCTCGAGAACTACCTCAAGCAGATCGCCAAGGCCGAGAAGCTCGATTTCGCCTCCTGGGGAGGCTTCGCCCAGAACTTCGCCAAACGTCGCGTGCCGTTCGAGCATCCCAGTTACAGCGCCTACTGGGAGCGGCTCCCCGCCGAGCAGCTTCACATTCCCACCTTCGCCGCTTCGGTGGCCGGGCCGTACCTGCCGGCCTCCGCCCTCAAGGGCGCGCTCCGCACCAGTC
The DNA here is from genome assembly GCA_938003835.1 of uncultured Bryobacteraceae bacterium. Taxonomy (GTDB): domain Bacteria; phylum Acidobacteriota; class Terriglobia; order Bryobacterales; family Bryobacteraceae; genus CALKXJ01. The sequence continues at coordinate 21,766 of CALKXJ010000021.1, forward strand.
TGATCTTCAAGCTTGCCGACGGGCGCGCTCTCAAGGAGGTGGAGGCGGCTCTCGCCTCCGAGCGTCCCCCGCGACAGCCGGGGCAGCTCGCCGAAGAGCGGGTCGCGGGCGCACCCTCCCACACCCGCATGCGCACCATCGCGCTGGCCGATTCCGCTCCGGCGCCGCAGGCGTCGCTCAAGATCCATCTGGTGCGGGTGGCCACGCTCGAACGCAAAGGCCCCCGCCAGTTCGAGCTTCGCTGGAAGCAGGCGCCCCGCGGAAGCGTCGAGGCGCGCCGCATCGAAGAGAGCACGCCACAGTTTGCGGAGATGGCCTCACCGGGAACCGTTTTCGAGGGGGAGGCCGCCGAACGCGGCTTTCTCACGCAGCCCGAGATCGCCCGAGCCCTGGGCTGGAGATCGCCGTTGCGCTGGCCGGACATGCTGGCCATCGCCAACGACTACGCCGCCGCCATGCTGGCCGCGCACCGGCAGTACGTCACCTGGAGCGGCCTGGGAACGCTCGAGGAGAGCCTCGGGCGCCTGGAGCGGACGCTCGAGCAGGTGCGCGCCCGCAACGACGCCTGTCTCGTGGCGCTCGGCTGGGGCGCCGGCTTTCTCAGCAAGGCGGTGAACCTGGCTGTTCCCGAAGAGGATTTTCGCCGGGTGCTCGGCCAGCATCCGCTCTATGCCCGGGCGCTGCGTGCCGGCCTGCCCTTCCCCAAGACGCGCCGCATTGTGTTCCTCGACAACCGGCCGGCCGCCCTGCCGGGCTGGGCGATGCTGGAGCTGGTGTAAACGGCTCCGGGCAGCTTCGAGGTTTGGAACGGGACGTGCTACCATCGACCTAAGGCCGCGAGCCGAGTCGGCGTCGCGCCGCCGGAACACTTATGTACAACGCTTTTTTCGGACTCACCGCCAGCCCGTTCACTCTGAGCCCGGACCCTAACTTCTTTTACCGCAGTCCACAACACGAGGAGGCGCTCGCCAACCTCATCTACGGCGTGCAGGGCCGGAAGGGATTCGTCGTGCTGACGGGCGAGGTGGGCACCGGTAAGACCACCCTGCTCGAGTGCCTGCGCGATTACCTAGCCTACCAGCGTATCGAGTTCGCCTTCCTGTTCAACTCCCGGATCACTCCGGCCGAGTTTTTCGAAATGATCGCTTACGACCTCGATCTCAAGTGCAATCGCAGCTCGAAGACCGAAGTCCTGTTCGCGCTGAACCAGCTTCTGCTCCAGCAGGCCCATGTCGGCTCGACCGCGGTGCTGATCGTCGACGAGGCCCATAACTTGGAGTGGGACGTGCTCGAGGAGGTGCGGCTGCTCGGCAACCTGGAGAGCCGCCAGGGGAAACTCCTCCAGATCGTCTTGGCCGGCCAGCCGGAACTGGACCGGAAGCTGGACGCGCCCAATCTCCGCCAGCTCCGGCAGCGCATCGTCTTGCGCTGCAATTTGAGACCCTTCGATGAACAGCAGACGATCGAGTACATCACCGCACGGCTCGAGAAAGCAGGCATGCGCCAGCAAACGGTCTTTCCCCCGGAGGTGCTGGCGGAGATCCATCGGCGCTCGCAAGGGATCCCGCGGCTCATCAATGCCATTTGCGACAACCTGCTGCTGACCGCCTTCGCGCTGGAGTCGAAGGTCACCACTGTCGAGATGCTGGACGAGGTCTGCGCCGACATGCGCTTGGAGTGGCCTGGCATGCGCCGGCGCGGGCCGGGCGGCACGGTAGAGCCCTTCCCCGGCGATCGCCTCTACGGGCGCGGCTTACCCGGCTCCTGAGCAGCGAGCGCCGGACGGCGCAGGGCCGGTTATTTGGCTCGCGTCAGCAAGGATTTGAGCTCCGCCACCGTGGGCACTCTGCCCGAAACGACGATCTTGCCGTCGACGACCACCGCCGGCGTGAGCCGCACACCGAGCGCAACCGCCTGTCTCACGTCATGGACGTGAGTGATATCCGCGTCTAGGCCGAGTTCGGCGCAGGCGCTGAAGACATTCTTCTCCGTCGCCTGACACCTCCAGCAACCCGGGCCGACAACCTGGATCTTCATGGATTCACCTCGCCAGGATGTAATTGCCGAAAAACCAGCCGACACCCGTCCCGAGCAGGACGATTGTCGTCACATAAACAATCGCCTTCCGGGCCCCAAACACCCTCGCAATTGCCAGCCAGTTCGGTAGGCTCAGGCCCGGCCCGGTCAAAAGCAGAGCCAGCGCGGGCCCCTTGCCCATGCCAAGCTTCATGAGGGTGTCCACGAACGGAGCCTCGGTCATCGTGGCAAAATAACTGACCGCACCGATCATGGTAGCGAGGAAAGACGCCAAGACTCCATTGCCGCCAAGCCAGGCTCTGATCCAGTCTTCAGGCAGGATCTTGCCAATGACGCCTACCAGGAACACCCCGGCCAGCAACAGCGGAAAGATGATCCTCACAAACCACCACGTCTCTCGGAACCACTGGCTCAAATTTTCCCGAGGAATCTTGCTTGCCGCATAGAGTCCCGCGACGGCGGTGAAGGCAGCCCAAACCAACACTTTAGAAAGGTAGCTGCCGGTGCGAACCAGATAATTGGGGGCCAGCAACGAAAGCAGGATCAGCAGAAGCAGCACCAAGTGCTCGCGGGCAATGATATTCTTTTCCGAGGCGCCGGCCGCGGGCGCCGCGACTGCCCGCTCCTCGTTGCGGAAGACTGCACTCATCACAGCGCCGACGACGAAGGCCATCATCAGTGCAGCCACCACCCGCGAGCCCACCATCGCACCACCGAGAATGCCGCCGGTGTAGGTCAGGGCCAAGATGTTGGCCGCAGGCGCCACCCAGAGAACGATAAAGGCTACCCCGATGCTTGCTCCACTATAATAAAGACCGCTGGCGACCGGAATGACGGTGCAGGAGCAGGCCGCAATCAGAAAACTTGAAACGGAAGCCAGGGAAAACGATCGGGCCTTGCTTGCCTTCTCACCGAGGTAGTCGAGAATCGTGTCCCGGCTGATGAAGGTCACCATCGCACCTGCCAGCAAAAACGCCGGCACCAGGCAGGTCAACACATGCGTGGCGACGTAGTCCCTCAGGGCTACGAGGCCGGCAACGAACAGCTCTCTGACCATCGTAAAGGCCTCTCATCCGTCTTCGACAATCCAAACACGCCTGCCCGCGAGACGGATGGCCGCCGCCGGCCCACGGGCGCCGGCGCTGGTGGATCCTCGGTCCACCTGCGCCGCGGGCATCTATTCGTGGCTCGTCAGCGATCTCGCTGGAAACCAGTGACGTGTCCGGTTGCAGATCGAGCAGACCGAAAGCATGACCGGAACCTCGATCAAGACCCCGACCACCGTCGCCAGAGCCGCTCCCGAGCCGGGACCGAACAACGCAATGGCAGTGGCTACGGCGAGTTCAAAGAAATTGCTGGCGCCGATGAGCGCCCCCGGCGCCGCCACCGCGTAGGGTACGCCAAAGAGCCGCATCAGACCGTAGACCAACGAAGAGTTGAAGTAGACCTGGACCAGGATCGGCACCGCAATCAGTAGGACATGGAAGAACTTGCCCGTCAGGTTGTCGGCCTGGAAGCCGAAGATCAGCACCAGCGTCGCCAGCAATGCGGCCATGCTCACCGATGCGAAACGCGGCAGAAGCTGGCGCTCAAACCAATCCCTCCCGCGCTGCCGGATCAGCCCCCACCGGAGGAGGACGCCCGCGGCCAGCGGGATGACGATGAAAGCGATCACCGAATATAGGAGCACGCGAAACGGCACTTCGAGCGAGGAGGCGCCGCTCACCAGGAAGCGGACGATCGGCGCAAACGCAAACAGCATGATCAGATCATTCACGGAGACCTGGACCAGCGTGTACGCCGGATCGCCATCGGTGAGATAGCTCCAGACGAAGACCATCGCGGTGCACGGAGCGGCGGCGAGGATGATCGAGCCGGCGATGTACTGGTCGGCCTCGGCGGGCGAAATCCACGGCGAGAAGACCAGCCGGAAGAAGAACCAGGCAAACAACGCCATGGAGAAAGGCTTTACCATCCAGTTCACAAACAACGTGATCAGCAACCCGCGCGGCCGCTGCCCGACACGGCGGATGGCGCCGAAGTCCACCTTCATCATCATGGGAATGATCATGAGCCAGATCAGCACCGCAATGGGGACGTTGATCTGGCTGCCCTCGGCGAACTCAACGCGGCGCAGGGCGTCGATGGCGGCAGGCATCAGCTTGCCCAACAGGACGCCCACCAGCATGCAAGCTGCTACCCAGAGGCTCAGATAGCGCTCGAAAGGACCGAGCGTCTTCTTTTCCGGCGCGCGGGGTTCGCCGGTGTCCACGCCGCCTCGATCCGGCTCGCCCGAGACTGCGGATGTGGCTGATGACGGCCCTCCTGTCCCCCACTCGAACTCGTCGTTGTCGGAGCTGCGTCTTAGGCCGTTCAGTTTCCTGCTTTTCATCCAGCAACCTTCGTATGCAAAAGAACGGACAACATCGGAGTATAGCAAACGAACGGGCATGGACGACCCTTGCGGCGCTCCAACACGAAAGCTGCGGAAAGGGCGTTCTCCTACCGCTGCACGGCGCCGGCAGGCAGCGGCCCCGGGCTGGTTCGGGCTGGGCGAGCTCCGGTATCCACCCGAGAGAAGCGCTAAGGAAATTTCCCTATGGCGTTGCCTCCTTTCCCTTAGATAAGCTATAGGGGGTTCGCCCGAGCGGACCCGATTTCGCTTGAGGACGAAGCACCTCGAGCTCGCGCAAGGAACAGACAGACATGCGGAAAATGCTCGCTATCTCGACGCTATTTGCTACCATTTTGCTGTTGGTGGCTTTGCCTGCGAACGCCATGAAGCCGGTGGATCAAGCCGGTGGGCCGGCTCTGGGTCCCTGGCCCAGCCCGAACCCGTGGGATCGGCCAGTTACCCGAGTTTGAGTCGGTCAGCAGGGGGCGCCGGCACGCAGGCGAACGAGCCGTAGGGCCGGTGTCTCGTGCAGCGCTATTTATTTCTCACCCTCGGAACCTGCGGGATGCTGTTGCAGGTTCTCGTCATCTACGCGATGACGCGGACCTCGCTCCGAAGGTTCGGAGGGATCTTTTTTTATCTGCTTGTCGTTTTCCTCACCTCGATCGCCGACATGGCGGTCTTTCTGGAGCTCGCAAGCTGGCCCGAGTGGTATCTCCGGTACTACGACGTCAACAACGTGATGCGCCACCTGGCGGTCTTCATCGCGGTGGTCTCGCTGCTGTACGGGGCCGCCGCGGACCACCCTCGCCGTGCCGCCTATCGCTTGCGGCTGCTGGGAGGTACGGCACTGCTGGTGGCTTTGAGCCTCCTGGTCTCGCCCGACCCCCGGCTGGGCATTTACATGACCAAAGTGGCCCGCAACCTGAGCTTCGCCGCGGTGCTATTGAACCTCGTCTTGTGGTTTTCGCTCATCGGCATTCGCGAGCGCGACCGGCGGCTGTTCCTGGTGAGCGGCGGCCTGGGGATCAACATGGCCGGAGAGGCCATCGGCCAGTCGATGTTCTACCTGTCGCGGCATCTAGTCTTCCCGGCAAACCTGCTCAACGTGCTTTCCCACCTGGTCTGTCTGTACATCTGGTGGCGCGCGTTCCGGCTGCCGGCGCCGGCTCCGGCGCGCTCGTGAGCTGGCAGTCGCGGCTGACCGATCTTTGACGTCCCTGCCTCAGGCTCAGTAGAATGAAGGCGCATCGTCGCCCCTCGCCAGGGCGAAACGGACGGAAACGACCTTTATGAGCAGCAGCAATCTTTCCATCAACCGCAGGACATTCTTCGGAGCAGCCGCCCTGAGTCTTGGCGCGCGCCGCGTTTTGGGAGCCAACGACCGGATCAACCTCGGCATCATCGGCGTGGGAGGCCGCGGCGCTCACGTCGGGCGGTATTTCGCCCGCATTGGCGAACAGACCGGCGGCGTGCGTGTGGCCGCCGTGTGCGACGTCTGGCAGCGGCGCGTCCGGGAAAACAAGGAATTTTTCAAATGCGACGGCTATCTCGACTACCGGGAGCTGCTGGCGCGCAACGACATCGACGCCGTCGTCATCGCCACGCCGGATCACTGGCACGCCCGGCAGGCGATCGAGGCGATGCGCTCGGGCAAGGACGTCTATCTCGAAAAACCGATGTGCCACACGATCGCCGAGGCCAAGGCGCTGGTCGACACCGTCCGAGAGACGGGCCGGGTGCTCCAGGTCGGCTCGCAGACCACCTCCGGACAGCAGTGGCAGAAAGCCAAACAGGTGATCGCCGACGGCATGATTGGCAAGATGATCATGAGCCAGGGCTCTTATCACCGCAACTCGCGCGAAGGCGAGTGGAACTGGCCGATCGACCCTAATGCGGGACCGGACCGCAAAGGGGATGATTACATCGACTGGAAGATGTGGCTGGGTCCGGCGCCGCCGCGCCCCTACGACCCGGACCGCTATTTCCGGTTCCGGAAATACTGGGACTATTCCGGCGGCATCGCCACGGACCTGTTCTATCACGTGGTCGCGCCGCTCAACATCTGCTGGGACGAGCCGCAATTTCCCTTCAAGGTGATGGCCGGCGGGCAGATCGCCGTCTTCCAAGACCGGGAGGTACCCGACACCTTCCATCTGATCGCCGAGTACCGCAAAGGCCATTCCGTGGTCTTGAGCTCCTCAATGGCGAACTCGCAGCACATCCCGGGGCTGATCCGGGGCCATTTGGGCACGGTGATCATGGTCGAGCACGGGCGCTTCGAGGGCTACGCGCCCTACATCACCGTACGGCCCGAGGCGGCGGGGCCCGACGGAAAGGCGATCGTCGGCGAGGAGTACGCGGCGCGCTGGGGGACCGCCCCGATCCGCATCCCCATCGAGCGCGAGGATACGCTTGCCAAGCACATCAACAATTTCCTGGAGTGCATGCGCACGCGCGCCAAGCCGACGCTTGATGTCGAGACTGGCGCCAAGGCCCAGGTGGTGATCTCGATGGCGGTGCAGTCCTACCGCGAAGGTCGGATCCTTTATTTCGACGAGGCGCGCTGGCGGGTGCTTCCGCGGCCGCCGCGGGCGTAAGCGCTTGGCCGCGGGCTTCAGGGCGGGCCCGTGCGATCGCCAGAAGGATTCGGGCCGCTCCTGGCAGGGCGACTGCAAAAGGCGGCCTTCAACAGAAATTGCCTTCAGGAGCTGAACCTTGCAAGTCCACTTTCTTGCGCTGATCGTTTTGCTGCTCGCGGAGGCTCAGGTGAGCTTTGCCTCCGGCGGCTCCCCGGCGAAGCCGCCGGTCGGCAGGGCCGACACCGCGCCCCCTCGGTTTGACGACCCCACCTTCATCGACGGAGCTGTGCGCCGCCGCGCCAACTATAGGATCGCCGACTTCAACGGCGACACGCGAATTCTTTGGTTGCTGGCGGATGCGATCACCGCTCCCTATGAGACGGACCGTGACAGGATCCTGACGCTGCAAAAATGGGTTTGCGCCGCCGTGCCCCATGTAAACGGCATGGACAGCCGCGGCCGAAACGACTTTTACAAGATCCATGCCCTCGACATCCTGCGGCGCGGCCACGCCCACTGCGAAGGCACCGCGGAGACCTTTGCAGCCATGGCGTGGCTGGCGGGCTACCCGTCCCGAGTGCTGTCGATTCAGGTCGAAGCGCCCGACCAGGCCGGCGTTTATGGCCATCACGTCAACGAAGTCTTCTTCGAAGGCAAATGGGTTTTCCTCGACGCCGATCTCTACCGGTTCTTCGAACTGCCTGGCGGCGTACCGGCGAGCGCCCTCGACCTGCACGAACACCCGGAGATCGTGATTGCGGCTGAGGCCAGGCGCCCCAACTTCGACGGTTTGCTGAGCTTTCTCAACGAGCCGGCCTGGCGGCAGATCTATACGAAAAAGAATCTCTTTCACACCATCTACGTGCAGGAAGGCATTTACAGCATCGACGGCGAGTACGGACGCTGGATCAAACTGACGCCCGAAACGAAGGAGTATCTGTATTCGGGCCCAAAGCATCCCGATGTCGTGCGGCTGCTCAAAGGGCGGCTTCCCTACTCCTATCTGCGAGATAGCACCCGCATCGAGGACTTTTTTGATTTCCACTGGGAAGCTCCCTGGGGGCGTTACTCCCACCAAAGCGCAACAAGCAAGTGAAGGGGTTCATGGGACCGATGGGAGCGTGGAGAACCGTTCCGCTCTGGCTGTCAGTCGCCCTCGCCGGTCTCGGCGAGGCCAGAGAGCTGCCCGAGTTCATGATTTTCACCTACGGCGTGGAACTGACGGAGGCCAACGTCAAGGCCCTCGCCGAGATGGGCTTCAATACCGTCTACGGACCGGCCGACAAGCGCGAGCTTTGCCGGAAGTACGGACTGAAGCTAATGATCCCGCATCCCGGCCCGGAACTGGCTCGCACGCTACGCGGCGATCCCGACGTCTGGGGTTATGACGTCATGGACGAGCCGATTTCCCTGGCGCAGCTCCACGAAGCAGCGCAACTGGTGCGTGCCTACCGCGAAGCGGATCCCACCCACCTGACCTTCGTCAACCTGAATCAGAAAGCCGGACACTGGATCGATCTCTTCCTCGATACGGTACAGCCGGACTTTCTCAGCTACGACGAATACCCCTGGTGGTATGGGGGCATCTATGAGTGGTTCACGGGACAACCACCGCTATTCGTCAAGCTGGAGCAGCACCGCGACGCCGCACTCGCCGCCGGCCTCCCGCTTACCGTCTGGCGGGAGGTCAACACCCAGCGGAACATCCCAGGCTCGCCGGACCGCAATTGGGTCACGCCCCCCGATAACGCCCCGAAAATCCGCCAGAACATCTATGCCACTCTCGCCTATGGAGCGAAAGGCATTCTCTGGTTTACCGGCCAGCTTCTTTTCGATAAGGAAACCGGCGAGATCAACGAGACCGGCCGGCAGGTGGCCGCCATCAACCGCGAGCTCAAGTTGTTAGGGCCGGTGCTCTTCCGGCTCCGCTCGACCGGGGTGTTTCACACCGAGCCCGTCCCCGACGGCTCCCGGAAAGTTTCTCCGGATCATTGGGTGCAGCCGGTCGGAGAAGATCTCGTGATCGGGACATTCCGCGATCCCGAGAGGCGCGATTATGTCATGGTGGCCAACAAAAGCTGGCAATCTGCCCGAAAGGCTCGCCTCCAGTTCCGGCTTTTTCTTCAGGAGATCGCCGCAGTGGAGCTTTTCGACAGGCGTACAGGTGAGTGGAAATCGCTGCCTCTGGCCCCTGTTCCCGACACGCGGGACCACAACTATATTTATAACTTGGAAAATATCCCGGAGCGAATCAAGAACTATATTACCTACAATCACAAGGCGCTAACTCCAAAGGAGCTGGCCTTTTTTGAGCTGTATCATACTTATCCGCCTCCGTATCAGGAGGTCTCGCTCGCTCTGGCGCCGGGCGATGGCGAGCTGCTCCGGGTCACTTTGAGGCCGGGGCAGGATATTCCCGATCCGAGGAAGTAGGCCGGCCGCCCCGCGGCTTATCGAGCCGGCATGCCGGTGTCGCGCGGCGCTGCGCCTTGGAGCGCCGCCTGGACCTCCGGCCAGTCCTCCGGCCCGCGGAATTTAGCGCCCTTAAGCGCCGGATCGATGCTGCGCAGCAGCCCCGTGAGGACGCTGCCCGGACCCACTTCGATGAATCGCGTCACCCCTTGGGCGGCCAGCAGCCGGACGGATTCCTCCCACAGGACGGGATTCGGGATCTGCTCGTAGAGACCGCGGCGGGCCTCGGCGCCCTCCCGGACGAGCCGCGCCTGCCAGTTGTTCACCAGGGGGATCTCGAGGTCGCGGAACTCGGTGGCCTCCAGCTCCGGCCACAGCCGCTCCTGGGCGGGCCGCATCAGCGAGCAGTGGAACGGCGCGCTCACGGGCAACAGGACCGCCTTGCGGGCGCCGGCGGCCTTGGCCAGCTCGATCGCCCGGTGGACCGCTCTGGCGTGTCCGGCGATGACCACCTGTTCGGGCGAGTTCAGATTCGCGGCTGAGAGGACTTCGCCCTGCGCTGCCTCCGAGAGCACCTGATCCAGGCGCCCGGCGGGCAGCTTGAGGAGGGCGGCCATGGCGCCCACGCCGACCGGGACGGCCTCCTGCATGTAGCGGCCGCGGTTGCGCACCAGGCGGAGCGCGTCGGCGAAGGCGAGCGATCCGGCGGCCACCAGTGCCGAATACTCGCCGAGGCTATGGCCGGCGACAAAGTCCGGCCGCAGCCCCTTCTCGCGGAGCACGGCGAGAACGGCTACCGAGACGGTGAGGATGGCCGGCTGCGTGTTTTCCGTAAGCGCCAGGACCTCGGCCGGTCCCTCGAAGCACAGGCGCGAGATAGGGAAGCCCAGAACCTGGTCGGCCTCCTCGAAAACGGCTCGCGCGGCGGCGTAAGCCTCGGCCAACGCTTTGCCCATCCCCGGGGCCTGCGAGCCCTGGCCCGGAAAAAGGAACGCGGTCAATGCCATAGAGCCTTATTCTCACACGGCGCCGAGACCGGCCGGGGCAGGAGCTGGCAGAGAAATTTCTGAATTTCGCCACATCCAATACGGAGGTTCGTGCGTCTATTGCTATGAAGCTGGGACCTCGCATCAGCCGAGACAAAGATTATGGAAAGGAGGACGCCAATGAAGCTGCTGAATGCAATGCCCGTCGTCGAAAGCACCGGCGCGGTTCACTGCCCGATCTGCACCCGGACCGTCGAGGCCCGGATCATCACCCGGAGTCGGCGGGCCGAGGTGAAACCCGGCCAGAAGTGCCCGCGCTGCGGCTCCTCGCTGGACGCCGCCGCGGTGCTAAGGTTCGACCGGGCGGCCTAAGCGATTTCGGCCGTCCTGGTTCGCCCGATTTGCGCTATAGTATGTTCGGAGGATCGAGTGGGCGCGCGGAATCGCAGAAAGCAGCCACCGCCAGACGAGACGGTCGTGTCGCGGCAGATCCTCGAGCAAGCCAGAAAAGCCGTCTCCACTGACCGGGCCAAGCCGGCCCGCAGGTGCATGGTGTGCGGTTCCGAGTGCGCGCCGAACTCCATCGAGGATCTCTGCTGGGTTTGCCGCCGCCTGAAGATTTCGGCTTGGTCCGAAGTCGACCAGCAGATGTCGGCTCAGGAATAGAGTCCCACCCTCTCTCCCCTGCCCTGCTCGAGTGCTCGCTCGTAGACCCAACCGGCTGCGTAGACGTCCTCTACGCCAAGGCCGTTCGACTTGAAGATCGACAAACCCTCTTGAGTCGCCTCTGAACGGCCTCTGACGGCGATCTCCTGAAGCTCGACGAGCGGCAAGGTGTGCCAGCGGTCGACCGGAAGGGCGAGCAGCAGGTCGCCGGACTCGATGCGGGCCTGCTCGAGCGAGTCGACCACGATTCGCCGGGCACTGAGGATCAGCTCCGCCGGAAGCTCCCGCCGCGCCGGGTGGTTCGAACCGATCGCGCAGACGAGGGCACCCTTGGCCACCCAGGCCGCCTCCAGCACGGGCTCGCGCGAGCTGGTGGCGGTGATCACAATCGGCGCACCTTCGACGGCCTGGCGCGCGCTCGCGACGGCCTCAACCGGGGCGCCGAAGGCGTCGCGGCAGGCTGCGGCGAACTCGGCGCGCTTCTCCGGCGAGCGGCTCCAGACCCGGATACGCCGCAGCCGCCTGACCGCGAGCACCGCCTCGAGTTGCGTCCAGGCCTGGAACCCGGCGCCGATCAGCCCGAGTTCGTCCGCTTCCGGGGAGCTAAGCAGCTCGACGGCTACGGCCGTGGCGGCGCCGGTGCGGATGCGGCCGAGGTGGTTGGCCTCGACGAGCGCCAGGGGCGCCGCCGTGGCGGCGTCATAGAGCAGAAACAGAAAGTGGGCGGGGTGTTCCGGGTGGGTGCTGTAGATCTTCGTGCCGAAGTAGCTGGGTCCGGCGCCCGCCATGGCGTGCAAGACGGCGCGCGTCGGCAGCACCAAGCGGCGCCGCGGCTGGTTCTGCGCTCGCCCCGCGGCTAGGTCCCGGAACGCATCGCGCATGAGCCGGACCGCCTCCGCCATGGGAAGCAGCGCGCGGACGTCGTCTTCCTTGAGCAGCAGCACCGCCGGCCCCGTCAGGCGCGTGCCGGATCCGCCTTTTCCGGATCGACGCCCAGCTCGGTCATGGCCGCCACCGCCCGCGCGGGACTCAGCTCTCCCTCGCGAGCCAACGCCGCCAGCGCCGCCGCCGCAATCGACTCGGCGTTCACCTCGAAAAACCGCCGCAGGTGTTGCCGGTTGTCGCTCCGCCCGAAGCCGTCCGTGCCGAGCGACACCAGCCGGCCGCCAAGCCACGGCGCCAACTGGTCCGGAACGATCTTCATGTAGTCGGTGGCGGCGACAATCGGGCCCTCGTGGCCCTCGAGCACCGCGGCGATATAGGGACGCCTGGGCTGCTCGGCCGGGTGCAGGCGGTTCCACCGCTCCACAGCCAGGGCCTCGCGCCGGAGCTCGTTGTAGCTGGTGACGCTCCAGACGTCGGCCTGAATCTGGAAACGGTCCCGGAGGATCTCCTGCGCGCGCAGCGCCTCGTTGAGGATGGGCCCGGAGCCGAACAGCTGCACCGTGGCCTTGCCGGACGGGGCCGGCGAGAACAGGTAGATTCCGCGCAGGATCCCTTCGCGGCAACCCTCGGGCATGGGCGGCTGGACATAGAACTCGTTGTAGTGCGTGATGTAGTAGAAGCGGTCCTCCATCTGCTCGTACATCCGCCGGATGCCGTCCTGGATGATGACCGCCATCTCGTAGGCGTAGGCGGGGTCGTAGCTGGCGCAGGTGGGCACGGTCGAGGCCAGCACGAGGCTGTGGCCGTCTTGGTGCTGGAGCCCCTCGCCGGCAAGCGTGGTCCGGCCGGCGGTGCCGCCCATCAGGAAACCTTTTCCACGCGCGTCGGCGAACGCCCAGATCAGGTCGCCGACGCGCTGAAAGCCGAACATCGAGTAGAAGATGAAGAATGGGATCATCGGCACGCCGTAGTTGGCGTAAGCCGTGCCGGCTGCGGTGAAGGAGGCGACGGAGCCCGCCTCGGTGATGCCCTCCTCGAGAATCTGGCCGTCTCGCGCCTCTTTGTAGTAGAGAAACAGGTCGCTGTCGACCGGTTTGTAAAGCTGCCCCTGGCTCGCGTAGATGCCCACCTGGCGGAACAGGGACTCCATGCCGAACGTGCGTGCTTCGTCGGGAATGATCGGCACGATTAATTTGCCGAGCTGGGGATCGCGCAGAAGGGCCCGGAGAATGCTGACCAAGCCCGCGGTGGTCATCGCAGCGCGCCCTTTCGAGCCCGCCAGCGCGTCAGCGAAGATTTCAAGCGGCGGCGCCTTGAGTTCGATCCGCTTCACTTTGCGGCTCGGCAGATAGCCGCCGAGCTCCTTGCGCCGCTGGTGCAGGTACTGAATCTCCGGGCTGTCGTCCGGGGGGCGGTAGAAAGAAACTGTGTGGACCGCCTCCTCCGGAATCGGGATATCGAAGCGCTGGCGGAAGTACTCGAGCTCCTTCTCGTTGAGTTTCTTCTGCTGGTGGGTAATGTTCTTGCCTTCGCCCGCCTCGCCCAGGCCGTAGCCCTTGATGGTGAAGGCCAGCACGACCGAGGGCCCGCCGCGATGCTCGACCGCGCGCCTGTAGGCGTTATAGACCTTCTGCGGGTCGTGGCCCCCGCGGCGGAGTTTTTCAAGCTGCTCGTCGGTCATGTCGGCCACCAGCTCCAGCAGCTCCGGGTACTTGCCAAAGAACTCCTTGCGCACGTACGCGCCGCCTTTGACCTTGAAGTTTTGGTACTCGCCGTCGACGCACTCCATCATGCGCTTGATCAGGAGCCCGGACTTGTCCCTGGCGAGCAGTTCGTCCCAGTCGTCGCCCCAGATCACCTTGATGACATTCCAGCCGGCGCCGCGGAAGGCGGCCTCGAGCTCCTGGATGATATGCCCGTTGCCGCGTACCGGCCCGTCCAGCCGCTGGAGGTTGCAGTTGACCACCCAGATCAGGTTGTCCAGCTTCTCGCGCGAGGCCAGCGTGATGGCGCCGAGCGTCTCCGGCTCGTCCGCCTCCCCGTCGCCGACGAAGGCCCAGACCTTGCGCGGCGTCGGCGGAATGATGCCCCGGTTTTCGAGATACCGCATGAAGCGCGCCTGGTAGATCGAGTTGATCGGGCCCAGGCCCATCGACACCGTCGGGAACTGCCAGAAGTCGGGCATCAGCCACGGATGCGGGTAGGAGGAGAGCCCGGGATGCTCGCGCAGCTCATGCCGGAAGTTCTCGAGGTGCTTTTCGTTCAACCGCCCTTCCAGGTACGCCCGTGCGTAAATGCCCGGCGAGGCATGCCCCTGAAAGTAAACGAAGTCGCCCGGCTGATCGCCGTAGGAGGCGCGGAAGAAGTGATTGAAGCCCACCTCGACCAGCGTCGCCAGCGAGGCGTAGGTCGAAATGTGGCCGCCGATGCCGTCGTCGTACTTGTTCGCCCGCGCCACCATCGCCATGGCGTTCCAGCGGATGAGGCTCTTGATGCGGCGTTCGATGTGGCGATCGCCCGGGTAAGGCACCTCCTCCTCAACGGGAATCGTGTTGACGTAGGGTGTGTTGACGTCGTAGGTATGGCGGACGCCGTAAAAGGCGGCGCGTTCGACCAGGCGGTCCAGCAGATACTTGAGCCGCTCGGGCCCGGAGGCGTCGAGAACCTCCTCCAGCGCCTCCAGCCACTCTCGAGTCTCTTGCGGATTCACATCCCCGGACACTTCAATCTTCTGCCGCAGCATGAGTTGCCCGTAATATTCTCATGATACCGGTTTTCCGCTGTCCAGGTCCCCAAAATTACGCCCGGCGTCGGTTACCGTATTGGGTGGAAGCGGCTCGCATGAAGCTCGTCATCCAGATCCCCTGCTTCAACGAGGAGGCGACCTTGCCGGAGACCATCCGGGCGCTTCCGCGACGGCTGGAAGGCATCGACCGGATCGAAATCCTGGTGGTGGACGACGGCTCGACGGACCAAACGGCGCGGGCGGCGCTCGCGGCGGGCGCCGACCGCGTCGTGCGCCTGCCCTCCCACCAGGGCCTCGCCAAAGCTTTTCTCGTCGGAATGGAAGCGTCGCTTGCCGCCGGGGCCGACATCATCGTCAACACCGACGGCGACAACCAGTACTGCGGTGCGGACGTCGCAAAGCTGGTGGCGCCCGTCCTCGAGGGCAAAGCCGAGATCGTGGTGGGCGCTCGCCCGATCGATCAGATCCGGCACTTCTCGCCCGCGAAGCGCCTGCTCGAGAAGCTGGGAAGCTGGGTGGTAGGGGTGGTGAGCGGAACCGATATCGCCGACGCGCCGAGCGGCTTCCGAGCCTTCAGCCGCCGCGCCGCGCTCCAGTTGAGCGTCTTCAGCGACTACACCTATACGCTCGAGACCATTATCCAGGCCGGCCTGAAGAATATTCCGATCCTCTCGGTGCCGATCCGCACCAACGAATGCCGGCGGCCGTCGCGGCTGGTGCGGAGCATACCCTCCTACGTGTGGCGGTCGGTACTCACCATCGCCCGCATCTTCATGGTCTACCGGCCGCTCAAGTTCTTCTGCCTGCTGGCGGCGCCGCCCCTCGCAGCCGGCGCCGCCCTGGTGCTGCGCTGGCTTTATCTCTTTCTCTATGTCGATCCCACCCGTTCCCGGGCGCCGAGCCTGATCGCGGCGGCCATCCTGCTGGTGCTCGGCTTCCAGCTCGTGGCGGTGGGTCTGGTGGCGGACCTGGCAGGCGTAAACCGCCAGCTTCTGGAGGAGATACGGCTTCGCCTGCGCGAGCAGCGGTTCGGCCATGCGAATTTGGAGCGGAGTCCCTGAGGTGAGCGCCGCAGCAGAGCTCTGGCGCAGCTTTGACGGCCAGGTTGTCGCCTCCGGCAACTGCATGCATTGTGGCGCGTGCGTCGGGCTGAATCCGCATCTCCTCGAGATGGAGCAGACCGAGGTAGGTCCCCTGCCCCGGCTGAGGCGGAGCCCTTCTCCGAGCGACATCGGCGGCCTGCGGCTCGCCTGGGCGGTCTGCCCGGGGCGCGGCGTGCCCTTTCCTGAACTCTTTCGCCACCTGGGCCGCGAACCGGAATGCTGGCTGCTCGGTCCATATCGCGCGATCTACCTCGGCTACGCAGCTGACGAGAGCATACGGCGCCGTGCGGCAAGCGGCGGTGTGATCACGGCGCTGCTCGTTCACCTGCTCGAAACGCGACGGGCCGAAGCGGCGCTGGTGGTCCGCGTGGGACTTGAATCAGCCGAACGTGCGGCGGCGGTGCTCGCCCGGAGTCCGGAAGAGGTGATCGCCGCCTCGCAGAGCGTTTACGAGGTCGTCCCGACGCTCCAACGGCTCGAGGAGCTCTCCCGCCTGGATGGCCCGGTCGCCGTGGTCGCGCTACCGGAGCAGGCCGCCGCCATTCGGATGCTTCAGGCTGCCGGTCACGAAGGCGCCCGCCGGATCTTCTTCGTGGCAGGACCCTATGTCGGGACGAACATGTACCGCGGCGCCGTTCGCGCTTTCCTCCGCGGCCATGGCGTCGGAGCCGATGTCCGCGTTCGTTCGCTCGAGTGGCGCGCCGGGGAGTGGCCGGGACGCTTACGCGTCGAGCTCGATGACGGGCGGACGCTGGAGGCCCCGAAGTTTCACTATAACTACTTGACTCCGTTCTACCTGGCGCGCCACACGCTGATGACGCCCGACTTCACCAACGAGTTGGCCGACCTCTCGGTGGGCGATGCCTGGCGGCCGGATCTGGAGCGCGCCGGCGGGGGTCACTCGGTCGTCATAGCCCGTAGTGAGGCCGCCGCACGCCTGCTTGGGGAGATGCGCCAGGCCGGTCTGCTCTTCCTGGAGGAGATTTCGGCCGAACGCGCAATCGCCATGCACGCGCACATGATCGACTTCAAGAAGCGCGGCGCCTTCCTGCGCCTCCAGCGGCAGGCTCGGCACGGCCGGCCTGTGCCCATCTACGGCTACCGGCCCGCGGCCATTCCCGTCAGCCGGCGCGCTGTCGAGCGCCTGGTCGGCATCTTCGTCTGGATCGGGCGGCACCGGGGTCTGCTGCGATGGCTGCCGCCCGGCGCCGCCGGACCGCTGTTTGCGTGGATCCGCCGCGCCTGGAAGGCTGTGTCCAAGCCGGTGAAGCGGCGCGGTCTGTCGGCCACGCGCTTTCTGATAGAGCCCGAATCAAAACGCTGGGAAGAGATTCTGCGCGCCGCTCAGGATGTCTATGAAGCGGAACCTTGAAGCCGCCTTCCGTGCTTACGCTCGGGCGCATGCCCGCCGGGTGCTGACCCAGATGGACCGGGACCCGCACTCTCCGACCTACGGCTGTTTTGACCGCGCCTACTGGCACTACAAGACGACGGACTTCGCTTCCGGGGTGTTACAGCAGGGCGCGGAGCTCGTCGAGGCGCTGCGCGCCGGCGTCATCGAAATCGAGGGAGTCCCGAAGCGCGACGCGTGGGAGGGCTGGGCGGTGGCAGCGGTCAACGCCCTGAGCCGGCAGGCAGGCCGCTCCGGGGTCGTGGACGAATACTACCCTCACGAGGACAGCTACCCGGCCGCGGCGTTCGGGCTCTGGACCGCCGTGCGTCTGCTGCGCCGCTGGCGGGCCGACTGCCCGCACCTGCTCAAGAAGGTCGAATGGAGCAGATTGCGCGGGGCATTGTTGCGGCTGGCGCGCAGGTCCGAAACCGAAGCGGCGAACCAGTATGCGGCCGGTCTCGCCGCGCTGGCGCTCGCCACAGGCGTCGAGGCTTTCAAGGAGACCGGAAGGTTCGTCGAGGCGCACGCGACCCGCCTGCTGGCCTTACAGCATCCTGAAGGCTGGTTTCCCGAGTACGGCGGGCCCGACACGGGCTATCTCACGGTGACGATCGACGCGCTCACCGATTACCTGGATGCCACCGAGGACTGCCGCGCGGGTGTAGCCATCGAGCGCGCGGTGCGGTTCCTCGCCCAACTGGTCGGACCTGACGGCGAGCTTCCCTGGACGCTCAACAGCCGGAACACCAACTACGTGCTGCCTTACGGGTTGGTGCGCGCAGCACAGAAGAATCCGACGGCCGCCTGGCTGGTGGAGACCCTCTTTGACGGCATCGACAGGCCCTCGCACTGGATCTGGTCGGCCGACGATCGTTATCAGTGTCATTACGTGTTGGCGAGCGTGTTGCGTAGCCTCCCGCATCTGAGTCAAATGGCGAAACCGGAGCCGCCCCAGCCGGCGGAACGAGTTTGGCTGGACGGATGCGGATACTTCATTCTCCGCAGTCCTAACGGGCGGCAGGCGCTCTACGTGGCGACGCAGAAGGGCGGCAGCCTGCGGCTGCACACGCAAGGCGCCCCGGCCAGATTCGATCATGGCTGGCGCATCCGGCGGAGGTCCGGCTATTGGGTCACCGACTGGTGGTCGCCTCACTGGCGTGCCAGCGTGGGTGAAAACGGACTCTGGGTGATCGGACGGACGCAGGGTTGCCGCTTCCGGCGTAACGCACCGTGGCGGCAGATCTGGTTGCGCCTCGCCGCGCGGCTCCTCGGCAGGCGCCTGGCGCCGTTGCTGAAACGCCTCTTGATCCGGCCGGGGCGCGCACGCGGGCCCTTGTTCGAGCGGCAGATTCAATGGAGCCGGACGGGCTTCGAGGTCGGCGATTGCTTCTATCGCGCCAAATCGCCGCGGATGCCCGCACCGCGCCAGAACCTTCGCCATGTCGCCAGCGCCGGCTGGTTTCACCCGGAGGAGCTCTCCCGGCCCCTCAACGACGGGCGGGGGCGGTTTTACGTTTCCTGGGAGAAGAAAGCGTGAGACGGCTCCTGCCGTGGGCGGTGAGCGCGGGGCTCATGGCGGCGATTTACTGGCGGCTCGACTGGGCGGATTTCGCGCGCGTGGCGGCTGCTACGCGGTGGAGCTGGTTGGCCGGGGCGCTCCTGCTCGTGGTGCTGACGACGCTCGCCTCCGCCTGGCGGTTCACGCTGCTCGTCCCGGCCGGTGCGATCACCCTGACCGAATCGCTCAAGCTGACCCTCGCCGCCGGCGTCTTGAACCCGGTCTTGCCCTCGAAGATGGGGGATCTCGCGAAGGCGTGGTTCGTGGCCCGACGCGGCCACATGGCGGGTAGTGCGGCGCTGGGCGTGGTGCTGTTCGAAAAGGCGGCCGATCTTATGGCACTGCTTGCGCTTTGCCTTGTTGGACTCGCGGCCGCAGGGCGCCCCTTACCACTTTGGGTAATTGCTCCCGTGGCGGCCGTGCTTGGGGCGGGCCTGGCAACGCTGGTCTCACGCCGCCTCTCGCGGGCGGCGTTGCGGCTGGCGCCGGGGGGCCTGCGGGGCCCGATCGAGGCCTGGCGCTCGCTACAGCAGAAACTTGCTGGAGAGCGGGCATTCGCCGCCGGCATCGCCGTGCTCTCGCTCGGCGCCTGGCTGCTGCATCTGGCTCAAATCTGGCTGTTCGCCCGCGCCCTGAACGCCGTACCGCCCTTTTTGACGACGCTGGCGCTGGCGGCGCTGGCCCTGCTCGCCGGCCTGGTTCCCGTGACGCTCGCCGGCATCGGAACGCGCGACGCGGCGCTCATCTACCTGTTCCGGGACTACCTGGCCCCCGAGGGCGGGGCGGCGCTCGGCCTGCTGTGCACGCTGCGGTATTTGTTGCCCGCGCTCGCCGGGCTGCCCTTTCTGGCGGAGATGGCGGTCCCGGCTCAGTGGGCGCCGCTGCGCGAGGGGAGCACACCGTCGCGGCCGGCGACGCGGTCGTAGTGATGCGCGTCATTGACCGTTCCGAGCGACTCGTTATAGAAGCTCGGCAGGCCGAGCCCTTCGCGGACGTCTTCGACGAGCTCGTGCAGCGCCTTGAGCTCGGTTGCCAGCGCCGGCGCGCTCGCGCCCGAGGGCGTGCGCCAGTTCTTCTGGTAACCGAGATCGACCAGCTCGCCGATCTCGTGGCCGATGACGCGGCCGGACCGCGTGATGCGAGGCTTGCCCCCCGGCCGCTCCTCGACCACCACGGCGCAGCCGTTCCGCACGAAGACATGTACGCCCGGCCGCGGCTGCTGGTGGGCGCAGCCGGCTTGCTTGAGCCCCTCGAGGCGCTCGGCGAAGGTGATTTGCCGCGGCTTTTCCCTGCGCAGGAACATCAAGTCCATTCTAGCGGGGGGCGCCGGCAAACTATAATTCCCTCGTGGACTACATCCTCGCTCTGGACGAAGGAACGACGAGCGCCCGCGCCGCGGTCTACGACCCTGAGGGGCGGCGCCTCAGCCTGGCGTCCAGGCGCGTGCCGACCGAGTATCCGGCGCCCGGCTGGGTGGAGCAGAGTGCGGAGGAGATCTGGCGCGCCCAGGTGACGGCCGCGAGCGAGGCGCTCGAGCGATCAGGCGCGCGCCCGGAGGATATCCGCGCCATCGGCATCACCAACCAGCGAGAGACCACGGTCGTCTGGGAGCGCGCCACGGGCCTGCCGGTGAACCCGGCCATCGTCTGGCAGTGCCGCCGCACGGCTCCGCTCTGTGACGAGCTGACGAGATCGGGCGCCGCCGAGCTGATCACCCGCAAGACCGGTCTGGTCGTCGACCCGTACTTTTCGGCGACCAAGCTGAAGTGGATCCTCGACCGGGTGCCTGAGGGCCGCGTCCGCGCCCGGGACGGAGAACTGCTGTTCGGTACGGTGGACACCTGGCTGACCTGGAAGCTCACCCATGGAGCCGAGCACGTCACGGATGTCAGCAACGCCTCGCGCACGATGCTCATGAATCTCGAGACCGGCGACTGGGACCGGGATCTGCTCGATCTGTTCGACGTCCCGCAGGCGATGCTGCCGCGGATCGTGCCCTCGAGCGGCGTTGCCGGAACGGCGGCAGGCGAGCACCTGGGCGCGGAGATTCCGATTGCGGGCATCGCGGGTGACCAGCAGGCGGCGTTGTTCGGCCAGGCCTGCTTCCGCGCCGGCCAGGCCAAGAACACTTACGGGACCGGCTGCTTCCTGCTGCTGCACACCGGCCCGCGGTTGCCCGTCTCGCGCCACCGGCTCCTGGGCACCCGGGCGGCTTCGCTCGACGGTGGTTCGCAGTTTGCGATCGAGGGAAGCGTTTTCGCCGCGGGGGCGGCTCTCGATTGGCTCATCCATGGACTCCGTCTGGTCGGCTCCTACAAGGAGCTGGAGGAGCAGGCCGCCAGTCTCGAAGGCAACCAGGGCGTCTATCTCGTGCCGGCCTTCATCGGCATGGGCGCACCGCACTGGGATTCGAAGGCCCGGGGCCTGATCACCGGACTATCGCTGAACACCACGCCGGCCACGCTGGCCCGGGCGGCCCTCGAAGCGATCGCTTATCAGACTCGCGACTTGGTCGAGGCGATGGAGTCCGACACCGGCGAGAGACTCCGGGAGCTGCGCGCCGACGGCGGCGCCAGCGCCAACGACTTCCTCATGCAGTTTCAGGCGGACATCCTGGGTGTGCCGGTGTTACGGCCCAAGGACATCGAGACGACGGCGCTCGGGGCAGCTTACCTGGCCGGGCTGGCCACCGGCCTTTGGAAGAGTCTCGAGGAGCTGGAGCAGTTCTGGCAACAGGATCGCGTTTTCGAGCCAGCGCTCGAGCCCGACCGGCGCGAGGAGCTTTACGCGGGCTGGCAGCGCGCCTTGCGCCGCGCGCTCACACGAGAGGAAGGCGGTTGACAAGCCCGCGCGCCTCATACTCTACTGGAACCTGGACTCGAAGCAAACAGTGCAAGGAGGCCTGATCATGAAGATCGCCGTATCACGACGAAGCGTGCTGAAAGGCGCCGGCGCAGCGGCTGCCGCTCCCGCCATGCTCCAGGGAGCGGCCTGCGCATCCTGGCCGCCGGTGGAGGGGCCGGATGTGCCCAAGATCTGCCTGGGCGTTTCGCCGAACCTCGACGAAGCGGGCATGCGCCGGATTAAGCAGATCGGCGTCGACTACGTGCTGATGGGCGGCCCGGCGATCCCATGGAAAGAGGAGGAGCTGCGCGCCCGCATGGAGCGGTTCAAGGCCGGAGGGCTCACCATCATCAACATGATGATCGGCGGCTTTCCCAATACGATCTACGGCCGACCCGGCCGCGACGAAGAGATCGAAAAGGTTATTCAGTCCATTCGCGCCGCAGGCCGTGTGGGGCTGCCGGTCGTCGAGTACAACTTCTACGCGCACCGGCTGGTGGAGGGCTACTACGAGGAGCCGGGCCGGGGCGGCGCAGGCATGACCGCTTTCACCTACGACAAGGTCAAGGATCTGCCGCCGCGACCCGAGATCGGCGTCCACAAAGCCGACCAGCTCTGGGCGAACCTTACCTATTTCCTGAAGGCGATCGTGCCCGAGGCGGAGAAGGCGCAGGTGAGACTGGCCTTGCATCCCAACGACCCGCCGGTGCCCGTCAGCCGCGGCTCCGACCAGATCATGTCGCGCGTGGCCGACTGGAAGCGCCTCATCAGCATCATCGACAGCCCGGCCAACGGCATCACCTTCGATCCGGGCGTCACGCGGGAGCTGGGGGAAGATCCGGTCGAGGTCTGCCGTTATTTCGCCAGCCGCGACCGGATCAACCACGCGCACTACCGCAACGTCCGGGTGCGGACGCCGTATCTGGACTACACGGAGGTCTTTCCGGACGAAGGCCAGGCGAACATGTTCGAGGTGATGCGGGTGCTGGTGCGGCACAAGTATGGGCGCGGCTTGTATCCCGAGCACCCGCGCGGACTCGATTACGATCGGGCGCATCCGAGCTTCCGGACGTATTACCCGGGCGGCGGCGGCTATGCCGGCGAAGTTTACAACGTCGCCTACACCAAGGCGATGTTGCAGGCGGCGCTGTGCAGTTAAGCTCAGCGGCTGCTCA
Source organism: uncultured Bryobacteraceae bacterium (assembly GCA_938003835.1). Lineage (GTDB taxonomy): Bacteria > Acidobacteriota > Terriglobia > Bryobacterales > Bryobacteraceae > CALKXJ01. The sequence goes on from CALKXJ010000021.1 coordinate 44,548, forward strand.
GCAGGTCCGCCACTCGACCCGAACCGCTCCTTCGCGGCCGGCCGGGCTCGTCCGGAGCCGAGTCTGGTGTGAGCAGGCGCCGCTCGCCGGGCGCAAGGGCCAGCTCAAGAATGCGGCCCGTAAAGGGCGACTCCAGACGGCAACGTCCACCCTGCTCCGCCAGAATCTCGAGCTCGACGGTCCTGCCGTTGAGCCGTCGGGCGGAAACCAGAAACGCCCCCTCGGCGCGCAGCGTCGTAAAGGCGACGTCGGACCAGTGGGAGGGCACCGCCGGAAAGATGCGAATCACGCCGGTGTGACTCTGCAGAAGCATCTCCTGAATGCCGGCGGCGGCGGCGAAGTTCCCCTCGAGCGTAAAGGGGCGGTAGGTGAGTTTGGAGTAGCCTTTGCCAGACTGGTCGCCGTTGGCGTGAAAGCTGTTGCGGAGCGTAAAGGCGGTCGAGAAGATCTCCAGCGCCCGCTCGGCCTTTTGCCCATCGCGAGCGCGCGCGGCCAGGTTGGCCAGCCAGGCGAAGCTGTAGCCGGTCCAGAAGTCGGTGCCGAGCCGCTCCAGCTGCTCCACTGACGCCCGGATGATCCGCTGTGACTCCGGGCCCTGGCTCCAGTCGATCAATCCCAGCGGATGGATGGCCATCAGGTGCGAAAAGTGCCGGTGAGAGGCCTTGAGGGGGTAATCGCGGGCGATCAGCAGCTCGCCCTTCTGTGAGAGCGCGAACTCCGGCAGTTCGCCCAGTACGGCCCGCCAGCGGGCCGCCTCTGCCGGGCGGCCGGCTTCGAGCGCGAGCTCCGCGGCCGCGGCAAAGAGCCAGCGCGTCAGGGCCAGGTCGTAATTGGTCACGGTGTCGAACCAGGCCTCGGGCCGGTTGTCGTTGATCTCGGGCGAGGAGCTGATGGGGAAGGCCCGCCGGCCATCGGGACCGCGTTCGGCGGTGAAGGCCTCGAGGAAGATCGCCGCGTCGCGCAGGTACGGATAGGCGCGCTCCCGCAGGAAGCGGCGGTCCTGGCTGTACTTCCAGTGCAGATAGAAGTGATGCGCGAGCCACGCCGCGGTGGTGGCCGAATGGGTGTACTGGCGCCAGCCGCCGATCTGGGCGCCGTTCAAATCCGCCGTCATCGGAACGTTGAGTCCCGGAAGGCCGAAGAAGCGTTTTGTCCAGTCGAAGGCGGCCGGTCTGGTCTTCCACAACCAGTCCAGATAGCTCAAGCCCTCCTCGAGATGATTGGCGCTCGAACAGGGCCAGTAGCTGAGCTGCGTGTTGAGGTCGTGATGGTAGTCGCCTTTCCAGGGCGGCAGCTTGCCGTCGTCGGCGGTCCAGACAGCTTGCAGGCTGATGGGCGGCGCGCCCCGCCGGGCGGCGGAGCCGAATTTGTACTGTTCAAGGTACCACTGCCGTTCGAGGATCGGATTCGGCAGGCGCACCGAAGAGGCGTGCCAGTAGGCATCCCACCAGCGGGCGTGCGAGGTGAGCATGGCCTCAAAGCCGGCCTGGAGTGCGCGCTCGACGCGCCCGCGGGCCAGCGCCGCAGGGTTCGAACCTTCGAAGCTCGAGGCGATCGACCAGGCCGCCAGCCAGCCGCCGGGAGTCTCGCGCCACGCCACATGAACCGCGTAGTGGAACCCTTCGGCGCCTTGCTGGGCGTAGGCCCGCCAGTTCTCTCCGGAGCTTTCTCTCGCAGCGGGGTAGCCGAGCTGGCGGAGGTCCCCGGCACCGATGCCACCCGCGGCGGGCTCCTCCACCTTCCCGGCAAAAGCCGGGGCCACCAGCTTCAGCGCTACCGCCGCGCTGGGCGAGAACCGGATCAGGCCCACCGGCTCGACGGCGTGGATGAGGACCTCGGCGCGTGTTCCGCGAAATTCGACGGCTCCGACGGCGCGCCGGAGATCGAGCGAGGTCTGCTGAAACTCGTCTCCGAGGCTCAGCTCGATACGGCCGGCGGGGATCTTGGTCGGCGCGGGCCTCCGGTACGGCTCCTCGTACAGCCGGATCAGGTCCTGGTGGCGCCCGGCCCGGTGCCAGGCCAGCATCGTGCGGAAGTTGTAATCCGGCGAGTAAAACTCCGGAACCTTTCTGAGGTCCCACAGATCCGCGCGGTCGAGCGAGATGCGCAGCGGCTTGCCGTCACCCCAGAGGAGCGCTCCGAGCATTCCGTTGCCGAGCGGGATGGCTTCGTCCCAGCGCATGGACGGTGTCGAAAACCGCAAGCCGTGCTCGGGCTTCGGTGCGTTGGGCTGGATGAGAGGCTGGGCGGCGAGAAGGCTCGCGAGTACGCCCAGCAAGAACGTGCAACGGGTGAACATGCGCCTTCGACCTCGACGAAAAGGTGTCCGAGCCGGGGCGCTCGCGGGAAGATCCTGCGAACGCACGCAACCGTCGAGGTCCATCCTAACGCGCCTGGCCGCCTGCCCGGCGCGGGCGGGGCTCAGGGATCGAGAGGATCCTGCGGATCGGCATGAAGCGACTCCGGGCGCGGTCTCCATTCCAAGTCGAAGAGCGACACGCGTCCGAGGGACTCGAAGGGGACGTAACCGAGCTCTTTCTTGCAGCGCTCGGCAAACTGTGGCGATTCGATGTAGCGGCTTTGATAGACGTCGGTGGTGACGAGGGCCGGCCGGTCTCCGGGCAGTCCGTATCGGAGAAGAATCCGCGCGGCGTTTCGCAGGTTCGTGGTTGTGTGGCGGGCGTGGGGATCGACGAGGATAGCCGACTCCGGCACGCCGAAATCCTTCATGAGCGCCTTCTTCATCTCAATCGCCTCGCAATACGGGGTCTGGTTGGGATGCACGAAGCCGCCGGAGACGATCAGAAAGGGTGCTTTGCCCGCATGATAGCGGCGGGCGGCGATTCTGACGCGCAGCTTTCCCGCCGGCGACAGCGCCACACCCTGCCGGTCTGGTCCGGCGCCCGGTACGAGGATGGCGCTGTAGGCGTACCGGCTGAAGTCCGTGCGGGCCACCTGCGCCCAGGCGGCGCGGTTTTCGCCGAGATGGAGCGGCTCGAAGCGGCCGGCTTCGTCGCGGAGATTCATCTCCAGCAACGCCAGGCCGAAGCGTAGGCTGCCTTCGAAGAATAGCGCGGCCGCCGGCAGGGCTTCTTCGAGATCGGCGATGACGTTAAAGACCAGGCGGCGGTACATCTCCGAGGCGGTGTCGAACATGGGGCTGTCGATGGCCGGATAGCGGGGCGGCTTGCCTTCCCCGTAGACCTCGATCAGCCGATTCAGACCGGCGGCGGCCTCGCGCCAGCCGAGCTCGAGCAGTTGCGCATCGCTCCGGCCGTGGTGTCGAACCAGCACAGCCTGCGGGCGCAGCCGGTGCGTGACCAGACGCAGCAGGCTCGGCTGATCCGCCAGCCGGACCAGAGCAGCGGCCGCCTCGGCGATCTGCTCCTCGCTGAGCCGGAATGCATCCAGCAGGCATCGCATGTCCTGCTCGCAGTGCTCGAGGGCGTGGCGCCGCTTTTCGGCCAGCCGCCGGGTCAACTCGAGGAGGGCGGCATCGCTGTGGATCGCTGCGGCCGCCTCCGGATCCGCGCTCAGTGCGGCCAGAAGCGGAAAGTTTTTCTCGAGGACCGGCTGGCGATAGTCGAGGGCCGGGGCGAGCGGCTGCCCGGCGGCAGCGATGCCGAGCAGCGCGCAGCACGCCAGCAAGCGCAGAAAGGGCTTCATAGCCCGTATCCTATGCGAGCAGCGGAGCGCCTAGAAGCGGAAGCGAGCCCCGAACTGGAACACACGAGCCGCGCGCGCCCCAGTGAGGCGCCCGAAATCCGGCGCTGTGCCCAGACGGACCACGGCGTTGCTGCAACCGACTTCGGGATTGCAAGCCGGGTTCAGGCGGTTGGTGAAGTTCTCGGTCTCGGCGATCAGTTGGAGCTCGTAGCGCTCGCTGAGCGCGATGCGCCGGGTGAGCCGCGCATCCCACTGAAAGAAGGACGGGCCCGCAACGGCGTTGCGCCCCACGAACAAGGGCCGATCATTCAACACCAGATCCCCGTTCAGATCGGCCCCGGCGCTCACATTGACCGGATAGCCGCTATTAGCGAAGACAATGCTTGCAAACTCGGTCCCGTTGAACCACTTCCATGCCGGGGATCGAAACAGCGGCGCCCACAGACCATGCAGGACCAGGTTGTGGCGCACGTGAGCGTTCATCAGGCCGTAGTCGCCGCGGCGGTTCGTCGGATCCTGTGGACTTTCCCCGCCCTGCTGGCTGTCGCCAAACGCGGCGCTATAGCTGTAGGTGGCGCTGAACTGCACCCCATGGGCGAACCGCTGCCGGACGGTAATGTCGAGAGCGTTGTAGTTGGTGTTGCCTCCGCTCTGGATGAGGTTGATGATGCGAAAGGCCGGATTGGGACGACCGGCGCTGCCGCCAAACAGCGGACGCCCGTCGGCCAGCCGGCCGACCGGCGCCGGTAAATTGACGTCCTGGGCGAAAAGCCCCTGTCGGGTCGCCATCCATTGGTATTGGAGATTCAGCGAGAGCGACGAAGTAAGCGCCCTCTCCAGCTGGAAGGTGGCCTGCTGCGCATACATCGTGCGCAGGTCCGGCGAAAAGGCGTTGACGTTCGGAGGCGTGGCCCGCAGGCCGGGGCTGCCGGCCGTAAGGAGCGTCGGGAAGGGCGGCGCGTTCGGATCGGTCCCCGGCACCACGTACCGCAGCAGGCGGCGTCCGTTTAGCACGGAGGCATCCAGGAAAAGCCCGAGGTTTGGTGTGTCATAGTAGAGGCCGTAGCCGCCGCGGATCACCGTGCGGTTGGACGCGCTGGGAGACCAGGAAAATCCCACTCGCGGCGCCCAGTTATTCGTGTCGCGATTCACCGAGCGGGAGAGCGGGAGCGGCGCCTCGGAATCGAGCACCGGGTAGAGGATCAGCTCGTAGCGCAGGCCGAGATTGAAGCTGAGGCGGGGAGAGACCCGGTATTCGTCCTGCAAAAAGAAGTTCAGGAAATGGAACCGCTCCCGCACCAAGGGATCGCCGATATCCTGCTGCAACTGGGTGTAAGTGAAGGGCCTCCCTGTGGCCGGGTCGATCACCCCGCCGATCGTATTCAGATATTGCTGGAGCGGGCTGACCGCCGGGCGCCCGCCCGCCGCCGGCAGCCCGCCGAAGACGAAGGTCCGGGTCATGGGGCGCTGCTGTTCGAAGCCGGTGGTCTGAAAATCGACGCCCCCTTTCACCGTATGCCGTCCCCGGGTCCAGGTGAGATTGTTCACCACCTGCGTGCTGGTCTCGATGCTCGTGTTGTTGTTGCCCAGATTGTTGCCGATGTTGGCGACGCCGGTGATATCGATGAAGGCGTCCTGGGGCGACGGGTTACCCTGCTGTTCTCGGAGCTCCTCGCGCCGGTTGATGCCGAAGCGCAGCTCGTTGAGCAGCGTCGGAGTGAAGACGGTGGCGAGCTGGCCGGCGCCTCCGTTCATGCGGTCGGTAAAGACGAGGCTCCGGCTGACGATCGTCAGGCCGCCTCCGCCATTGTACGGGGAATCGTTGGTGAAGCGGCTGTAGCGGAGAAAGCCCCGATTCTTCGGGCTCAGTTCGAAATTCAGCTTGCCGAGCGCCGTGTGGAACTCCTCGCCGAACATCGCCGGGGCCAATTCCGCCGGCGGCAACTTCAACGCCTGGGCGTTTTCCGGGCGGATCGTCACGGGCCGCGGGATCACCAGCGGATTCCACTCATACTGGGTGAAGAAAAAGATCCGGTCCTTGCGGATCGGGCCGCCGAGGGTGCCCGCCAACGTTTTCCACTTCTGTTCCGGTTTGGCGGCCGCAAGACCGGGCCGCGCATTGGTGGCGTCGGGCCGGTACAGGAAGAGCCCCTGCCCATGGAAGTCGTTCGTGCCAGACTTGGTGATGATGTTGATCAGCCCGCCGGCGGCGCGGCCGAATTCCGCCGAATAGGTTCCGCCGACAACTTGAACCTCCTCGATCGCCTCCGGCGTGTAGATGACCAGACGAAGCTGCCGCGCGAAGCGGCGTTGCGTATTATCCAGCCCGTCGGCCGCCCAGGTGGTGCGCTGGAGGCCACCGAAAGCGAAGTGCGTGGTCCCAAAGCCGCTCGATGGCACACCCTTGACCCCCGGGCCGAGCAGGTTCATGTTGAACAGATTCCGCGAGACGATCGGCAGCGCGCGCAGTGCGCGCTCCCCGATCACCTCCTGCATCGCCGGCGGCCTGGCCACGTCGATGGTGGAGGCGTCAGCTTCGACCGTAATGCTTTCGATGACGTCGCCCACCTCTAACTCCACGTCGACGCGAACCTGCCGCCCGACGCTGAGGCTGATGCCACTCTGGCGATACTCCCGAAAGCCCGGCTTGGCCACGGTCAGCGTATAGGAGCCGATCGGAAGAAGCGGAAACCGATAGTATCCGTCGTCGCTGGTCGTGACTTCGGTCCTAAGCCCCGTGCCCTGATGGATCGCGGTGCAGGCGGCGCCAATGATCCGGGCGCCACTGCGATCCGAGACATAGCCCTCGAGGGTCGCATCGGTGGCGTTGGACTGGGCCAAAACCAGCGTGGGAGCAAACACAGCCCATGAGGCGAACCAAACCTTCCTCCATGTCATAGCCGGAAGATAAGGCTTGCCGGTAAAACCGCAATTAACGAAGCGTTGCTTTTATGTAACGGGCGGTATCCGGCCCCCGCGCGAGGCGCTCAGGCCGTAGCGATGATGCCGTGCATGCGGCAGAAGCTACGTAGCTCGGCCGCGTGATCTCCATAGCAGAGGCAGAGATGGTGACTCTTGACGTCGGCGGGATTTCCCAGGCCGTCCACTTTGATCTCGACGTTGCTCCGGCAGCCGCCGGCCGGAGGGTTCGCGGGGCAGCCGGCGATGGTGCCGCTGTAGATGACCATATCGGGCGGAGTCGGCTTGCTGTGCAGTTTTGCGAAGGTGACCCTCTGGCCGGCCGGGAAGAGCACCTGCGGCACGCACCCCCAGCCCGCCTCGGCATGGCTGCGCAGCACGTACCGCTCGGCGGGCCCGTTGCGCCCCCGCATGCGCGTCGGCGCCGTGCAGTGCGCGCCGAAGTAGAGCTTGCGCTCGGTGTCGGCGGTGGGGTTGTGCTGGAAGCCCGGCTTGTCGAAGAGATACTCGAGCAGCATCATCGTCAGCGTGGCATCGAGATCCGATTCGCAGCCGGCCGGGATGCCTTCGTCGCGCAGGTCCATGAACCCCATGCAGGGCGGCACGTGACGGCGCGGGTGGCGCAGGCCCGGCAGGCAGGTCATCATCACAGCGTCCGCCCGCTCGCGCTCGACGATCCGTTTGAGCACCGAATAGCACTTGGCGGCTTCGAGCACGTCGTTTTCGTTCGGCTCCTCGAGCCGCACGGCCTCCCGGAGGTAGCGCGCCGCCCGGTTGCGGACCTCCGCATCGGCACTGGTCCGGGCGAACAGGTGGTAGAAGTCCTCGAGCGGCACGCGAACGACGCGGGTGCCGAGCGCGGGCACGCGGAACTCTTCCCGCCTATCACCCGCCAGGTCGGCGATGGTGCTATCGGCCAGCCGGCGCCGCGCCTGGATGAGCCGCAGCCCCCTGGCAGCGGCGTCGACATTGTCGAGCGAGACGACGACGTGGACCTTCTCGCGCCTCTGGAAGTCGCGGATCTGCGGGTTGAGAAGAACGCCGATCGTGGTGAAGATCACCGCCGGCAGGCCCGTCGTCTCGAGGATCAGCGGGAGGTTGTCGGCATGACTTTTCTTGAGCGGGATGAGGAGCAGGCCGTCGGGCCGGGCATCGAGCGCGGCCCGGGCGAAGCGCTCGGCCTCCTCCTTGGTGTCGATCGCGCGGGATTCGATCTCCAGGCGCAGGTTCATCCGCCGGGCCGCCGCCTCGAGCCCCGCGGCATATTCCCGGTGCCGGGCCTCGGCTTCGAACGAGCTTCCGGGCCAGCTAAAGTAACCTTCGCGGCGGAGCGTCTCCGTGGGCGGATAGGTGAAGACCGCCTTCACATAACCGACAGGTTCGCCGGCGGGCCGCGCGGCGATTCGCGCCGGTGAGGGCAAGGCGACCCGCGGGGCGAGGGCGCCCGCTCCCATGAGCCAGGCAAGATCACGACGCCGCATATGTGCCTCCCGATCTGTCAGAACCAGATCGGGAGTATTGTACCTGAATTTCCAGTATGGCCTCGCCAGATGCTCAGGCCGCCATCACCTCGGAAAAGACCCGGCGGAAGGTCTCCATCTCAGCCGGAGTGCCTAGGGAGACGCGGAGGAAAGTGCGGAGCGGGGGAAAGGGCCGGCCGGGCACCACGCCGCGGCGCACCAGCTCGGGGATCACTTCGCGAACATTGCGGCCGAGGTCGATCATGACGAAGTTGGCGTGAGGCTCAAGATAGGAAAAGCCGCGTTCGGCCAGCCATCGGCAGAGCCCGCTCCGCACGGCGGCCACGCGCCGCCGTCGCTCGACGAGCAGGTCCGGCAGTTGCCCCAGCGAAGCCATGACCGCGCGGGCACTGACCCAGGAGACGACGTTGCTGCGCAGCGCTCCCAGGCGCGCGATCAGATCGGGCCGGGCGCAGCCGAAGCCCACCCGCAGGCCCGCCAGGCCGTAGATCTTCGAGAACGTCCGCGCCACGATGACTTCCCTGCCCTGGCAGGCGTAGCCGATCGCGCTTTCCAGTTCCGGATCGTCCGAGAAGTGGATGTACGCTTCGTCGACCAGCAGGACGGTGCGTGGCGGCAGGTTCTCGACCAGCCAGGCCAGCTCGGACTTCACCGTGATCGTCGAAGTGGGGTTGTTCGGGTTGCAAAGATAGATCAGTCCGCCGCCCGCCCTTCCGGCCTCAGCCACGAGACGTTCGACGTCGGCCGTGTAGCGCTCTGTCAGCGGCACGGCGATCACGGGGTGGCCGAGCGCGCGGGCGATACCGGCGGGCAGCTCGAAGGTCGGCTCCGGAGAGATCAATGGCCGGTCCGGCGCCGTGAAGGCGTAGACGGCCGTTTGCAGGATCTCGCTCGAGCCCGCGCCGATGAGGACCTGCTCCGGCTCCAGGCCCTCGCTGCGAGCCACCGCGGAGAGGAATTCGCGCTGGTGCTGATAATGATAGCGGCCCACCCGGCCGAGCACCGCCGCCATGGCCTCGAGAGCGGCCGGGCAAGGTCCTTCGGGATTCTCGTTTGCGTTCAGCCAGACGGTATCGGCCGGAACGTCTCCCGCCACCAGGGCGCGCTGCGCCAGCGCCGGCTCCGTCCACCGGGCGGCAAGCGCCGCTGTCGCGGCCAGGCGCAGGGGAAGTTCGCGTCGGGTCATGGCCGCCTCCGAGGAGGTTGTCGGCGCCAGCATAGCGCAGCCGTCAGGCCTTGCGCGCGGCGGTCTCGAGCACCGTGACAGCCCAGATGTAATGGGCGTTGTGCGGGCTCCAGTACTCCGTGGTGCGCCAGTCGTAGCCGTATTCGGTGTCGAGCACCGGCTCGTCGCGCGTGTTGCCCGCGATGCCGTTCATGATGCCGCCGATGAGCAGCCCGACGTAGCGCGAGTGTGGATAGGGGTTGCGCATCCCTTCGCCCGTCATCAGGCACGCGCCGAATGGATTGGCGCCCATCACCCATTCGAGCTGGCGGAAGGCAAGTTCCCGGTAGCGGGCCTCGGAGAACTGGCGGGCCGCCAGGCCGAGCAGCACGGCGTGGCCTTCCAGGTGCGAGGTCATGCCCAGCCACCAGAACTGCTTGCGCACCGGCATGAAGTAGCGGTAGGTTAGTTCGCCCTCGAGCGGGCGGTAGTGCTCCGGCGTGGGCGAGCCGAAAAACAGGCCGTAGGGGACGATCGCGTAGGCGTTGCGAGCGGTCATCGGCAGCACGTAGCCGTCCAGGTAGAGGCGCACCGTATCGCGCCAGCGGGCGGCGTCGGCGTGGCGCGGCAGGGCCGCCGCCATCTCGAGCAGAGCGATGGCCGGATAGGCCGAGTAGACGGCATTGACGTACGGGGCCGGATCGGCCGCACTGCTGCGCCAGAAGCCGCGCACGAGCTTCTGCGAACCGGGGAAATCAGAGTAGGCGAGGCCGGCGAGTTGCCCCGCCAGCCGCGCGGCATCCCGGGCGTAGCTCTCCTCGCGCGTGGCGCGGTAGAGCGCCAGAGCCGCCCGCGTCCAGAAGGCCAGATCGCCGGTGTCGCCGCCGGGTCGCGAGGCGGCCCAGCAGCGCCGCGCCGCCTGGAGACAGCGCGCGGCGTAGGCTTTGTCGCGCTTCTCAAGCACCCGGGCCGCCGTGGCTTCGAGCGCGATGAACAGCGCCTGGATGAAGCCCGGCTTCGACGGGTTGATGTGCCGGTCGTCGGCAGTACCAATCTTGTTGTCGGTCCAGTGATTGTCGCTGTTGTCGCCGTTGACGCCCCCGGCCGTGTCGTGGAAGACCAGACCGTCGGCGTCCTGCATCTTGAGAAAGTACTGGTTGCCCCAGCGGAACTCGTCGGCAAGCCCCGCCGGGTCGATGCCCGGCGCCTCGAGGCCCGAGTCCAGAAGCTCGAGCAGGGCGAATCCGTTGGACATGGTGGCGCTCATCCACTTGCGCAGGTCCCCGGCGTCGTGCCAGCCGCCGACCACATCGCGATGTTCACCCGTATCGCGACGCCTGGCGTCGTCCAGGTGACAGACCGGGTGGACGCCCGGCACCTCGGCGCCGCAGCGCTGCGCGTGAATATAGGAGACGGCCTTGGCAAGCGTGCGCAGCCACAGGTCGGGCCGGATGAAGAAAGGCACCGAGCGCTCGCCGGGAATCGAGGCCTGGTACATGGCCGTGCGCTTCAGCTCGGTGAACTCTCCGGCGAGGGCCGGTCCGAAGTCGCACGCAAAGGGCGCAAGCGGCCGGGTGAGCTCGCGCGGCACGGGCGGCTCGCCGCCCCAACCGAAGCGGCTGGAGCCGATGTCGCGGACCAGAAACTCGCGGGGGGCGCCGGCGCCCGCAGCCCGGACCACGATGCGCTTGGCGGCATCGGGAAGAAAGCCGAGGTGGTTGAGCGCGATGCGCGGCGTCGGGCCGGCGGTGAGAGATTCGACACGCTCCTCGCGCGGCGGGCCTTCCTGGGCGGCCGCCACACAGGGCGCCAGGCATGCGGTGAGAAAATGACGGCGATTCATGCTTCTCTCCTCGCTCCGCCCGTTGGGAACGGCGGAGCCAAACCGCAGTTTACTCCCGCTCCGCCTTCGCCATGCGTCCGGCCAGCCAGTGGTAGATCACCGGCAGTACGGTGAGGGTCAACACGGTGGAGCTTATCAGGCCGCCGATGACGACGGTGGCGAGCGGCCGCTGGATCTCGGCACCGGTGGTCGTGTTGAAGGCCATGGGCACGAAGCCGAGCGCCGGAACGATGGCCGCCATCAGAATCGGCCGGAGGCGCAGCGAGGCGCCTTCGAGCACCGCCGCGCGCGCATCACGACCCTGGCGGCGTAACTGCTCCATGGCGCTGACCAGCAGGATGCCGGTGAGCACGGCCACGCCGAAAAGGGCGATGAAGCCGATCGAGGCCGACAGGCTCAGGTTCAGGCCGCGCAGCCAGAGCGAGGCGATGCCGCCGACGAGGGCGAAAGGCACGTTCAGCAGCACGAGCAAGGCGAGCGGGACCGAGTCGAAGGTGGCAAACAGCAGGCCGAAAATGATGAGCACCGAGGCGGGGATGACAAGCATGAGCCGGCGCGTGGCGCGCTGCTGGTTTTCGAACTGGCCGCCCCAGTCGAGGGAATAGCCGGGCGGCAGGCGAACCTCGGCGTCGAAACGGCGCTGCGCTTCGGCGACAAAGCTGCCCAGGTCGCGCCCGCGCACGTTGGCTTGGACGACGATGCGGCGCTGGCCGTGCTCGCGCGAGATGACCTCCGGGCCGCGGGCGATTTCCACGCGAGCCACCTGACCGAGCCGGACCCGCTCGCCGCCCGGCGCGGAAAGGAAGAGCCCGCGGATCGACTCCAGATCGCGCTGGTAGGACTCCGGCAGCCGGAGGACGACGTCGAAGCGGCGCACGCCCTCGATCACCTGCGAGACCGTAATGCCGCCCACCACGGCGTCGATGAGTTCGCGCACATCGGCGACGTTGAGGCCGTAGCGGGCCAGCGCCGAGCGGTCCACGGCGATGCGAAGCTCCGCCACGCCAGTGAGAATTTCCATCTGCACGTCCGCGGCGCCAGGCACCGAGGCAAGCACCCGGAGAGCCCTCTCAGCCTGCTGCTGGAGCACGCGGGGGTCCTCGCCGAAGATCTTCACCGCCAGGTCGGCCTTGACCCCGGCGACAACCTCGTCCAAACGCATCGCCATCGGCTGGGTGAAGTTGCAGGTGACGCCCGGAATCCTGGCGGCGGCCTTCGCCATCGCCTCGATGAGCTCCTCCTTGCTGCGGAATCGAGTCCACTGCCGGCGGGGCTTCAGCAGCACGTAGACGTCGCCCTGGTAGATTCCCATGGCCTCGGTGGCCAGATCCGGGCGGCCGATCTTGGTGACCACGCCGGTGACCTCCGGAAAGCGCAGGATCTCCTGTTCGAGCCGCGAGCTGATGGCGACCGATTCTTCGAGCGAAATACCGGGTAGTTTGCGGGTCTCGATCAGGATCGAGCCCTCATCCAGGCGCGGCATGAACTCGGTGCCGATATAGGCGAGCGAGCCGGCGGCGATGGCCACCAGCAAGAAGGCGGGCGCGACGGCGAGCAGCCGCCGCTCGAGGAGGCGATCCACAAAGCTGACGTAACGCTCCCGCAGACGGTCGAACCAGCGGCTGCGGTGATGCCGGACGCCGGAGGGGAAGGCGACTGCGGCCGCGGTCGGGATGACGAACAGCGCCAGAACAAGCGAGCCGGCCAGAGCCGAGCAGACCGTAATGGCCATGGGGCGAAACATGCGCCCCTCCAGCCCTTCCAGAAACAGCACGGGCAGGTAGACGGCGATGATGATCGCCACGGCGAAGGTGATCGGCCGGGCGGACTCGTAGGCCGCCTGGCGGATGCGCTCCAGCGGGTTGGAGACAGGTCCCAGCGAGGGCGCCTCCAGGCGCGCGGCGGCGTTTTCCATCATCACCAGGGCGCCGTCGACGATCATTCCGAAGTCGATGGCGCCCAGGCTCATCAGGTTGGCCGAGACACCGAAGTAGCGCATGCCGAGGAAGCCGACGAGCATCGACAGCGGAATGACGGCCGCAACGAGAAAGGCGGCCTTGATATTGCCGAGGAACAACAACAGCACGAGGATGACCAGCGCCGCGCCCTCGGCCAGATTCAGCGCCACGGTGCGGATGGTCGCATTGATGACCGTGGACTGGTCATAGAAGGGCTCGATGCGCAGGCCGGGCGGCAGATTGAGCGACCCCAGCCGCTCCTTGACCCGGCGGATCACCTCCAGGCCGTTTTCGCCCTTGAGCATGATGGCCATCCCGGAAACCGTCTCGCCGCGGCCGTCCCGCGTGACGGCGCCCTGACGGGGCATGGGGCGGACTTCGACGTCGGCGACGTCCCGGAGCAGCACCGGAGTGCCGGCCTGCGCCAGGATCACGATGCGCTCCAGGTCAGCCAGTTCCCGGACGCGCCCCAGCCCGCGCACCGTCAACTGCTCGGAGCCCTGCACGAGAAAGCCGCCGCCGAAGTTCGCGTTGTTCTCCCGGATGCGCGCGTGCAGGTCGCGCAAGGTGAGCCCGTAGCGCTGGAGGCGCACCGGGTCGGCGATGATCTGGTACTGGCGCGTCTCGCCGCCCCAGGTGTTCACCTCGTTGACGCCGTGCACGGTCCGGAGCTGGTTCTTGATCTGCCATTCGTGCAGGGTCTTGCGGTCCATCAGCGAGTAGGCGTCCCCCTCGAGCGTGTACTGGTAGACCTCGCCGAAAGCCGTCGCGATCGGCCCCAAGCTCGGTTCCAGGCCCTCCGGCAGCCGGGTGCGCACCTCCTGGAGGCGTTCGTTGACGATCTGGCGGGCGAAGTAGATGTTGACGGCGTCGTCAAAGATCACCGTCACCATCGACAGGCCGAGTTTCGAGATCGAGCGCACGCCCTGGGTGCGCGGCAGTCCCATCAGGGCGGCCTCGATCGGGATGCTCACCAGCATCTCGACCTCTTCGGGCGCCATGGCCGGGCACTCGGTCACCACCACCACTTGGTTATTGGTGAGATCGGGGAACGCATCGACGGGGATGCGCATCATGGCGACGGGGCCGGAGACGATCAGGCCGACGAGCCCGGCGAGCACGAACCAGCGATGGCGGAGATGAAAGTCGATGAGCCGGTGCATGGTCCGCGCCTAGGAGCTTCCCTGGGCGCTCTCGCTGAGCAGCGATTTCAACACGAAGCTCCCCTGGGTCACGATCCAGTCCCCGGGATTGACGCCGGAAACGATGAGCCGCAGCGCGCCGATCGGCCGGCCGGCCTCCACCGGGCGCACGGCGAAGCGCTCCGGCGCGGTACGCAAGAATACGGCCGGCCGGCCGTTGACCTCCTGGATGGCCGTCTGCGGCACGAAGATGGCCGGCGCGGAGCGCCCCAGCTCGAGCTCGGCGACGGCATACATCTCCGGCTTGAGCAGGCCGTGCGGGTTCGGCAGCTCAACTCGCGCCATGATGGTCCGGGTCGTCGGATCGAGCTCTTCGCCGAGCCGGGTGATGCGGCCGTCGAAGAACCGGTCGGGATAGGCCTGCACCTGGATGCGCACCGGCATGCCGGCCCGGAGCCGCGACAGATACTCCTCGCTCACCGCGGCGATCATCCACAGCGTGGACAGGTCGGTCACCACGAACAATTCGGCGGAGCGCTCCACCACCGTGCCGATACTCACCCGCCGTTGAAGCAGCGTCCCGGAGGCGGGCGAAGTGACCGGCACCAGCCCGTCGTGGGACTCCTCCCCCGTATCCGGGTAGCCGGGCGGCGCTTCGACGGGCACCCGCAGGAAGTCTGTCAGGTGGCGCCGCGTCCGGTCGAGCTCGACCTCGCCATGGGCAACGGCGGCCAGGGCGTTCTTGTATTCGCTTTCCGCCTGCTCGACCTGCTGTTGGGAAGCGGCTTTGAGCTCGAACAATCGGCGCGTGCGGTCCCGCTGGCGCCGCGCAAATTCCAGAGCGGCCTTCAGCCGGTCAAGCTCGGAGACAGCCCGCTGGTACTCGGCGCGCGCCTCGTGAATGTCGTGCGAGTACAGCCGCGCCAGCACCTGCCCGGCCTCGATCCGGTCGCCAACGTTGGCATAGAGGTGCGTGATGCGCCCGTCGGTGACCGCGCCGATCCGCCAGGTGCGGTCTTCATTGATGGTGATCCGCCCGGTGGCCTGCAAGACCTCGGGCAGGGCGCGCAGTTTCGCTTCCTCGACGACGACCCCGGCCCGCTTCTGCGCCTCGACATCGAGCGACACCTCGGCGGCGTCGGGCGCCTCGGTGCGGGCCTGAGCCACCTGCTCGACCGGGGCTCGGCGCGCGCCGCAACCAGCGAACGCCAGTGCGACACACATGAGCAGGGACGATCTCATGGCGCCAGCCCCAAGGCCGCCTCGAGCGCCGCCGCGCTCTGGCGGAATTCGGTGAGTGCCCGAATGTAAAGCAGTTCGGTCTCCAGCCGCAGCCGCTCCGCGTCCAGCAGGCGGAGCAGGTCCCAGCCCCCTTCGCGGTAGGCGGCTTGAGCGATCTGGGCCGACTCGGCCGCCTCAGCCATCATCGGCCGCAACGAACCCAGGATCTGGCTGCGCCGGATCTCGTAGTCGCGCGCCGCCGCGGCCACCTCCGCCCGGACGACGTTCTCGGTCGCCGCAAGCTCGGCGCGCGCGGCCTGGACGGCGGCGGCCGCAGCCGCAATGTTGCCCTGGTTGCGGTTTCGCAACGGGATATCGAACTGAAGGCCCGCGAGCACCGTATTGAGTCCCTCCGTCCGTTTCAAGCCTAGTACGCCAGTGAGGTCCGGCCGGGCTGTGGCAAGCTGGAGCCGGTAAGTGGCTTGCGCCTGCTCGACGGCCGCGCGCGCCAGCCTGACCTCGATGCGGTCCCGCAAAGCGCTCTCCGGATCGACGATCATCGGGGGCGCCTCGTCGAGCTCGATCGGCTCGTAGCTTACGCCGTCCGGAATCCCCGCCTGACCCATTTCGCGAAACAGGCCAATCCGCGCGCGATCGGCTTCGAGGGCCGCCGCAGCCGCGGCGAGCGCGATCCGCTCGCCCTCCAGCCGCACGCGGAGCAGGTCCGCCTCCGCCATGGCCCCTTCCTGAACGCGAACTTCGTGGTAGCGGACCGTCAGTTGGAAGTTCCTGGCGGTTTCTTCGAGCAGTTCGAGCGCCCGGCGGCTGCCCGCCGCGGCCCAATAGGCCTGCTTCACCCGGGCGGCGATCTGCCGCCGCAGGAGCTCGAGCTCCAACTCGGCCCGCGTCAGTCCGGCCGTAGCCGCCTCCAGGCGCCGCTCGCGCTTGCCGGCCGTCTCGAAGGTCTGCGAGACGAAGGCGAAGGTATCGGTGGCGTTCCAGTAAGGGAAAGCCGGCGGCCCGCTGAAGCGGATGTTCTCGCCCTGGAAGTTGAAGGAGGGGTTCGGGCGAAGAGCCGACTGGCGGCGCAAACCTTCGGCGCCCGCCACGCGCTCGCGCCCAGCCGCCACCAAGGGATGTTCCTCGAGCGCCCGCGTGACGGCCTCTCGCAGCGTCAGAACGGTTTGACCGGCGGCAGAAGCGACCAGCGCGGCAGCCAGAGCTAGTCTCATCGCTCCGGACCCATCAGGAGACGATCTTAACGCAAAGGCCGGCCGCCCCCGCTCGAAGACCGCTCCGGCGAAGCCCGTGTCGACGAATCAGGAACCCTCCGGAAGGGTAGAAGCGTGCTGCTCGGCCCGGGCAGCGGTTGTGCAAGACTGCAGCGAGAAAGACGGGGAGCTCGGGGATAGCCCGCTCAGCCGGCGCGCAACAGCCAGCGGACGGCGTTCTGCTGCAATTTGACGTACTCGGGATTCCAGAGCACGGTCAGCAGGTGTCCGGGCGACATGTAGCAGACGCGTCCCTTGCCATAGTCGAAAGCCCAGCCTCCGGGCGCCTTCGGGCCATATTTCTCGTAACCGAGACCCTCCTCGTTCACCGTCTCCAGGAAGATGAACTTCGGATCCTTATCGTATTCCATGTAGTGCTGTTCATCCGTCACGACGAAGTCGCGCACGTCTCGAGCGATCGGATGCTTCGGGTTGCTGACGCGCACTTTGAATGTGCGCACGGGCGGATGGCCCAGGTACGACGCCCCGAGCACGTGCCGGAAGTCCGGGTTGGTGGTTCCGATATGCGTGACGTTGTGTAAGAGCAGCGCAGCGCCGCCGCCCTCTACGAACTGGCGCACGGCCTTTCCCTGCTCGGGCGTCATCCAGAAGGCAGGCTTAGGCTTCGAGTCCGGCAGCGGCGGGTCGGAGACCAACTTCGGACGCCCGCTCGTCAGCCACCCCGCGTTGGTCGACTCATCCGGGTAGCCGTCCGGCCAGATCATCCCATCCCGGAGGATGATAAGGAGCTTGTAGCCGTCGAGCGTCCGGGCGTTGAGCAGCTCGACCTCGTCGGTGAAATCGACCGAGATGCCCATCTCGCGCACGATCGTTCGCTTCAGAGCCGAGCGGATGTAGTCGGAGTTGTGGTAGCGGTCTCCGATCAAGGCAAAGGCGGTGGCTTTCGTGGCGGCGCGGGCCCGGGTCGCCGCCGCACCCGCGGCGAGGGTCATGATCATCTTCCTGCGGCTGAGCCTCATGCGCGCCGATTATAACCGAAACGGCGCTTTGGCGCTTAGCCCCTGACAATGCGGCGAGCCGTCTTCCTCGCCGCCAGGACGATTTCGAACCACGGAGGCGACGGGCCCCAGCGGTCCCGGAGCCTCGCCAATGCGGCGGCGAACCTGGGAAGGGCCTCGAGGACCTGCTGCGGGTCGGGCGTGGCGACGGCATCCTCGCGCGTGACCAGCCAGCCGAGCACCGCCCGCACGAGGCCGCGCAAGGAGCCGTCGTAGCAGACAGGATCGTAGCCCGCCAGGTCCGAGACGAAGGTCTGGTATGGATGATGCTCAGGGACCAGCACGAGCCAGTCATGCCGATCGGCCCGCCTCTTCGCCAGGTACCGGCGAGCCATGGCGATGCCGAGCTCGAGCGGCATGTTGAAGCGCGCCGTGTTCCGGTCGCCCTCGCCTGTGCAGCGCGAAAGGTCGTGAATCGAATATTTGGACTCGAACAGAGCTTGCACGATGCGGGCCATCCGAGGCTCGGCGACGGTACCCGATTCAAGCGCGCTGCGGGGGATGAAGCCGCACGCCACCGCGGCGAAGACCAAAGCGTCGAAGCGTTCCTGAAACTCCCGGTCGTAGGGGCAGTTGAGGAACACAGAAGTGGAGGCCGCAACGGCCCGCTTTTCGGCTGAGTCAGAGCCGGCGACTCGTTTCTTGCCCACAGAGGCTTCAGACGTCGCGCTTGAGGACCGGGGCCTGTTCGGCCTTCCACCGCTTGGCGGTGTCCTCGATCAGCCGGAGCCGCTCCAGCCAGTCCTTGCCGGGCTCAGCCGGCGGCCTTTGCCTTGTGCGAGTGCGGCTGCGAATGGCCTCCACGATTTGCTGAGCGGCCTGAGGCTCGAAGCGGGCCGAAGCGAACCGCAGCGGGGGCCACTGGCGCAGAAACGGCGGGGTCTCCCCCGGACCGAGGACGACCGGAATGACAAGACGGCTGGGATCGGACCAGATTCGTTGGATGGCGGCCTGCCACTCGCGGTCCTGGAGAGCGCCAACCTCCCGCTTTGCTCCGAAGACGAAGACGTAGACCCGGGCGCCGTCAAGCGCCTTTTCGAGTTGCTGCGGCGCGGGTTCTTCGCCGGCCAGGCTGTCGAAGTCTGCCCAAACCTCGAAATTCTGGTGGCGCAGGGCGGCGGCGAGCTTCTCGGTCCACTTCCGTGCGTCCAGGGTGTAGGAGACGAAGATGCGCTCCACCGCCTTCAGTATAGCCTCACCGGGTCTCCGGCCAGTCCAGATGCCGGTGCAGGAAGCGGAACGTCCCTTCGCCATTGATGGTATGGCCGCCATTGAAGTACTCGATCTCGATGCGGTCTTCCAGACCCAACTGGGCGTAAAGCCAGGCGAGCCTGGCGTACTCGTAGGCGACCCACTGGTCGCGCCCGACGCGGTCGTGCCGGCCGCGCTCGACCATGAAGGGCCGCGGCAGCATCAGGGAGGCGAGCTCAGCGTAGTCGAACGTGTTCCCCATGTCGAAATAAGGCATCTCCCACTCGATGGTGAACATGAAGCTGAAGGGTTCCTCAGTGGAAGCCACTTTGCGCGTCCAGTTGTTGAAGTCGCCCGAGCAGATCGAGAGCGCATAGTCCTCTAGCAGCGGAGGCACGCGCACGGCGGTTTCGCCGCCGTAGCTCAGTCCATAGAAACCGATTCGCGAGCCGTCGACGAAAGGCAGGTCTTTCAACCAGCGAAGGATCTGCTGGTGCTGGGCGATGAGGAAGGAGAACATCGAGGCCTTGACCGAGTTGGCCTTCCGGTCCAGCCACCGGTAGCGGTCCTCGCCGCGGTAGAGGTTGTGCGGGGCAAAGACGATGAACCCCCGGTCGGCCAGGCGCGCGGCGAAGTTATTGTAGGCCGGATCGTCGCCCTCGATGACGTCGCGCGGCAGTCCGCGGCGCCCGTGCTGGCAGACGACCACGGGCCGCCGCTCCCCTGGGCCAAGACCCTTCAGAAGGAGCAGCACGCCCCAGGCGATCAGCTCCGGCCAGACGTCGAGCACGACGTCATAGCCGCTCCGCCGTTGTGTGTCGTAGATCTTGCGCGAGCGGGGATTGGGCGCGAGCATCGGCTCGTCGAAGCGGCCGAGCACCTCTTCCCAGAGGTAATTGCGGTACCAGCGCGCTGCCTCGAGGAACCGGCCGGCAGGCAATGTCGGGTGGCGTAGCCTGGTCGACCAGGTGTTGTCGGCCAGCTCGGGCAGCACCTGATGCAGGAAGAACCGCTCGCGCACCCGCTCGGAGGCGCGCACCAGCGTCTGTACGTGTGCCTCCAGCTCCTTGACCTGGCGGCGCTGGCGTGCGGCGGCGTCGAAGGCGCGCCGATTGTCCGGCGGCCGGCGCGAGACGGTGGGGGCAAGATCGCCGGCGCCGAGCGACTTCAGCAAGGCGCGAAGGGCCGCCTCCGAAAGGGGGTTTTCCGAGCGGATCAGGCTGAACGAGGCGAGACCGCGCCCAACGAGCGAGCCGGCGCGCGCGAAACCAGTCGACGGCGGCGAGGACGCGCTGCACCTCATAACCGATGACGTGCTGCCCCATGTGGAAGGCCTGGCGGTAGATCCACTCGCGGTGGGTCTGGTCGGTCATCCGGATGTTCGCATTTCCCGCGAACCGGCTGGTGCGGTCGATCACCACCGGCAGGATCACTGCGAGCCCGGAAGCGGCCAGGCGCGCTGCCGGCGCCAGCAGATCCTCCGGCGTCTGATCGGCATCCGGGATCAGGACGCCGAAGGCGGCCGGCGGGCGCGCCGGTTCGACGAGCAGACCCTCGCCGGTGACGCCTTCAAGCACCGGCCAGCGGACCTGCAATGCGCGCCAGGAGCCGCCGTCGGCGACGAGCGCGGGCTTGTCGTCGTCGCCGAAGCGTTCCATCGCCGGCGCCGCGCGCGGCTCCACGACCCCGATGATGCGGCGAAACTCACGCCGGTTGGGCTCGACAGAGGCTTCGTAAGCTGCCCGGGAACTCAAATCGCGCTGCCAGTACCGGCTGCGCCGGCTGCGCGAAGCTGAGATCTGGCGCTCGACGAAAGCGTGGGCGCCGTCCATGATGCGCACGTCGAGCTCGTCCTGCCACTCGAGCGGCGCCGTGCCGGCCAGGGGCTCCGGCGCCTGGGCGGCCGGGAGCGCCCCGGCGGCTAGCAGCAGCAACAGGAGAACCGTTTGCATGGCGTCGCGATGAAGTCTGAAGCATACAGTCAACCGAATCCGTATGATGAGGAATGACGGATTTCGGGATGCCTCCTGCCGCCACCACGGGAATTGCCGCCTCCCAGCTGAAGGCGCTCTGGCGCGCGCTGCTGGTGCCTCGCCTGATCGAGGAGAGGATGCTGCGGCTGCTCCGGCAGGGGCGGCTGGCCAAATGGTTCAGCGGCTGGGGACAGGAGGCGATCGCGGTGGGCTGCGCCTGGGCGCTGGAGCCGCGCGACTACATTCTGCCGGCGCACCGCAACCTGGGGGTGTGGACGACGCGCGGCGTCGCACTCGAGCCGCTATTTTGCCAGCTCATGGGCAAGGCGGGCGGCTTCACGCGCGGGCGGGACCGGACGTATCACTTCGGGCTGCCCGGGAAGCGCATCATCGGCATGATCTCCCACATGGCGGCGATGCTGCCGGTAGCCTGCGGTCTGGGCCTGGCGGCGCGCCTCAAGGGCGAGGACTTCGTCGTGGCGGCTTTTGCCGGCGAAGGAGCGACCCGGGAAGGTGACTTTCACGAGGCCGTGAACCTGGCCGCCGTCTGGAAGCTGCCCGTGATCTTTCTCGTGGAAAACAACGGCTACGCGCTCTCGACGCCCGTCGAAGAGCAGATGGCCATTGAAAACGTGGCCGACGCCGCCGCGGGTTACGGGCTTCCGGGCGAAATTGTCGACGGCAACGACGTGCTGGCGGTGGTGGAGGCCGTGCGGCGGGCGGCCCAACGGGCGCGCCGGGGAGAAGGTCCCACGCTGCTCGAGGCGAAGACGTTCCGGGTCCGCGGCCATGAGGAGGCCTCGGGCACCAAGTACGTCCCGCCGGAGCTGATCGAGACCTGGAAGGCGCGCGATCCAGTGGACCGGTTCCAACGGCGCGTCCTCGAGGCCGGCATCGTGGATGAGACCGAGGCGGAAGAGGTCCGCCGCGAGCTCGAGGCCGCCATCGAGACGGCGGCGGAGTCGGCGCTGGCCAGTCCGCTGCCGGCAAGCACTGCCGAGCGGGAGCGCGCCGACGTCTACGCGCCAAGCCCGCCGTCGCCAGCTCCGCCCGCCGGCCCCAGGTCCGAGCGCCGGTTCATTGACGCCATCAGCGATGCCCTCCGCCAGGCGATGCGCCGCGACGCGCGCGTGATCCTGCTCGGGCAGGACATCGCCGAATATGGCGGCGTTTTCAAGGTGACCGAGGGTTTTCTGGCCGAGTTCGGCCGCGAGCGGGTGCGCAACACGCCGATCATCGAAAGCGGCGCGATCGGTGCGGCCCTGGGTTTGGCGCTCGAGGGCTTTAAACCTGTCGTCGAGATGCAGTATGCCGATTTCGTGACCTGCGGCTTCAACCAGGTGGTGAACAACCTGGCGACGACGCACTATCGCTGGGGCGCGCCGGTGAATGTGACCATCCGGCTGCCGTTCGGCGGCCAGGTCGGCGCCGGTCCGTTTCATTCGCAGTCGCCCGAGGCCTGGTTCTGCCATGTGCCGGGCCTGAAGGTGGTGGTGCCCGCCACGCCGGAGGACGCCAAGGGTCTGTTGCTCGCCGCCATCGAGGAACCGAACCCGGTGCTGTTTTTCGAGCACAAGTACCTCTACCGCGCCGCGAAGGGGCCGGTTCCGGAGGGGCCGTTTCGTGTGCCGATCGGGCCCGCGCGGCTGGCGCGCCCGGGGCGCGAGGCGACGATCGTCACCTGGGGGATCGGCGTCGCGTGGGCGCTCGAAGAGGCCGAATATCAGGAGCGGCGCGGCGTCTCGCTCGAGGTGATCGACCTGAGGACGCTCGCACCCTGGGACAAGAACACCGTGTTCGACTCCGTGAAAAGGACCAGCCGCCTGCTAATCCTGCACGAGGCGCCGCGAACGGCCGGCTTCGGCGCCGAAATTGCCGCCACGGTGGCCGAGGAATGTTTCGCCCACCTGGACGCGCCGGTGGTACGCGTGGCGGGAGAGGACATTCCCGTACCCTTCGCGGCGACTCTGGAAAGGAGCGTTTACTCGGCGCAAGTGCGGTTGCGCGAGGGCTTGGAGCGGTTGCTTGGCTATTGAACCGGCCGACTACCGGAGCGGACGTCTCGTTGCTGCTGCCGGCGTCGGCGTGAGCGCCCTACTCGCCGCAGTGAACCTGGGTGTGGGCCTCGCCGCGGGCTCGAGCTCGGTCTTCGCGGTCGGCGCCGAGTTTCTGGGCGACGTGCTGGCCTCGGCCGTGGTCCTCGCCGGCATGCTGGTGGCCTCGAAGCCGCCCGACGTCAATCACCCGTATGGTCACGGCCGCTTCGAACTGCTGGCGGGACTCGCCGTGGGCGTGCTGCTGGCGGTCGGCGGCGCGGGCATCTGCTATCGCTCGCTCCAGCGGCTGGATGCGGTTCACCCGCCGCCGGAGGCTTACGCCGTCTGGCCGCTCGTGGCCGCTATCTTCCTGCGCAGCATCATGTCGACTCTGAAATTCCGCATCGGCAAGCGCATCGGCAGCGAGTCGCTGATGGCCGACGCCTGGAACGACGCCGTCGACATTCTCTCGGCGATGGCCGCGCTGGTCGCCCTGGGGCTGACGCTGTACGATCCGGTGCGCTTCCTGACTGCCGACCACTTCGGCGGTTTCGCCGTCGGTCTGGTGGTAATCTTCATCGGTCTGCGGGTGATGCGCGACAGCTCGCTGCACCTGATGGACACAATGCCGCCGCCGACGCTGGTGGCCGAGATCCGGCGGGCGGCGCTCTCCGTGGCCGGGGTCCACGGCATCGAGAAATGTTTCGCCCGCCGCACCGGCTTGCAGTACCATGTCGACCTCCACGTCGAAGTCGATCCCCGGATCACCGTCTGGGAGTCGCACGAGATCGCCACCGAGGTGCGGTTCCGCATCCGGGAGGTGCTGCCCTGGGTCGCCGATGTGCTGGTCCACATCGAGCCGTCGCCGCTGGTGAAGCCGCCGGCGGGCGCAACCGATGGATAGATCGTGCGGGTGAAGAACCTGAGGCGTGGGACCGTGCTGGCCGACCGGGCGACGGCAGCCACCACCAGCCGCGAGCGCCGCACGGGGCTGTTGCACCACGAGAGCCTGGCCGAAGGAGAGGCGCTGTGGATCGCGCCATGCGAGGCGATTCACACCTTCGGCATGAAGTTTCCGATCGACGTCGTATTTCTCGACCGCTCGCAACGCATCGTCAAGATCCGCCAGGCAGTGCCTCCCTGGCGCATCGCCGTGTGCCTGCGCGCCCACTCGGTGCTCGAGCTGCCGGCCGGCACCGTGCGGCGCACAGCGACCGCCGCCGGCGACCAGCTCGCTTTCGAGCCGTAAGTTCGGGGAACGGGAAATTCTCCGCAGCCGTAAGGATCAGAGAAAGGAGAGTGGCGATGTTTTGCACCGGTTGCGGGCACCCCTTGGGCGAGACGGACCGGTTCTGCTCCCAGTGCGGCCGCCCCACGATGGCCGGCGCGACGCCGGCCGAACCGCGCAAACGGCTTGTGCGCCCCATGGACAAGAAAAAGATCGCCGGCGTTTGCGCGGGCTTTGCCGATTACCTCGAAGTCGACCTGACGCTGATGCGAATCATCTGGCTGTGCGCGGCGATCTTCACCGGCGTGGGCTTCATCGCCTATCTGGCTTGCTGGATTGTCATGCCGAAGCAGGAGGCGGCGGCTTCGGCGCGGGCCGTTTGATGCTATACTTCAGAGGGCCATGAGGGGGTGCCTTGCATGGCGCGAAGCTCAAGGAGGAGGAATTCCCAATTGCGAAGAGCTCTTGTCTGTATTGCGTTCCTGGCGAGCGCGACTGCGGCATTGGCGCAACCCAGGCTGCGCGCAGAGAACCCGGTAGTCCATGGCGCCAGCTATTCGCCGTTCATCGCTCCGGGCTCGATCTTCGTCGTCTTCGGGACGAACCTGGCCGGCGACGCCATTGTGCAGGCGACGTCCTTACCGCTCGGCACCAGCCTCGGCGGCGTCTCCATTCGCTTCACGCCGGCGGCCGGTGGCAGCGCCATCGACGCCTTGATGGTTTACACAACCCGGAACCAGATTGCCGGTCTGCTGCCCTCCAGCGCAGCTCCGGGTGACTACAACGTCACGGTCACCTATAACAACCAGACTTCCGCGCCCGGGCGCGCCCGGGTGATTGCCCGCAGCATCGGCATCGTTACGGCGGACGCCTCGGGCAGCGGGCAGGCGCAGGCTCAAATTTACTACTCCGCCACTGAATGGGCTTTGAACCGCTTCTCGCTTGGCCGGCTGGGTCCATACAACACCGCCGTGGCGCGTCCGGGCGAGACGCTCGTGCTCTGGGGCACCGGACTGGGCCCGGACACAGCCTCGGACCGCCAGGGCGGGGTGAGCGGCGACCAGACTGCGGCGGCGCGCGTCCGCATCCGCATCGGCGGGCAGGAGTACACGCCGCTTTACGCCGGCCGCGCCAGCCAGCTCCCCGGCACCGATCAGTTCAACTTCGTTCTCCGCGACGACGTGCCCACCGGCTGTAACGTCCCGGTGCAGGTGGTCGCGGAAGGCACCGCCAGCAATGTCGTGACCCTGGCCATTGCGCCGCGGGGCGAGACCGTCTGCCGCCACCCGTTCCTGACGGCGGAGCGGCTGCGGCAGCTCTCCGAGGGCGGCGACATCGTGATGGGCTATTTCTGGATCGGCAAGTTCACGACATCGATGTCCATCCCGGGCTTCGGGACCACCGACCAGACCTTGGAAACCGTGGGCGGCAGCTTCGACCGCTACAGCGTAGGCAACCTGGCGGAGTTCGCCGATTACGGCGGCGACTACCGCACCCAGATCGGCCAGTGCTTGGTGGCGCGTTTTCGCGGCGAGGAGATGGATATCGGCTACAAGCCCCGGATGGCGCTCGACGCCGGCAATCCGCTGCGCCTGAACGGGCCGAATGCGAACAACATTGCTGTGGAGCGCGACGCCAAGACGGGGACATACTTCAAGTCGCTCTATGAAGCCGGCCTTCCCGACCTGCCGGGCGGCGGAGGAACGCCGGTCGTAGCCGCGGGAACCTACCGGCTCACGGGTCCCGGCGGAAACGACGTCGGTCCGTTCGAAGCGAGCGTGAGCGTGCCGGCGCCGTTCGTGTGGACCAACCGCGACGGCATCAATGACGTCACGCGCTCGCAAGGACTGGCGCTGAGCTGGAGCGGAGGCGCCGGCGTGATGATCATCACCGGCGTCTCGGCCCGGCGCATCGGCGGCACGCCGGACGACCCGGACTATGACGGAGCGGCTTTCGTCTGCTTCGCTAATGCCGGCGCGGGCAACTTCACCGTGCCGGCCTCGATCCTCAGCCAGTTGCCGGAAAGCGGCGACATCATGACCGGCGCGGGAATGGGCTTCCTGTCGCTCTCCAACAGCGGACCGGTCGAAGGCGGACGGTTCAACGCGCCGCTGCGGGCGGGCGGCCAGGTCGAACACGCCCTGTTCGACTACGAGATTTCCTCGTCGAAGATGGTGCGTTACCGCTGAGCGGGCAGCGCTCACCAGGCGGCCACCGAGCCGTCTTCATGGAAGACCCTCGCCATCGGCCGCGTGCCGGCGAACGGGTACTTCTTGAAGGCGTCTTCGTGAAGATCGAAGCCGAGGCCGGGCTTCTCGGGCAGCGGGAAGCGCCCGTCGACCATCCGCATGGCCGGGAAGCCCAGCCACTCTTCCCAGACCTTTTCCTGGGGGCCCGGCTCGGCGCCGCTACAGATCTCCTGCACCAGGAAGTTCGGAATGGCCGCATCGACGTGGAGCGTCGCGATCGCGCCGATGGGGCCCTCGCAGGCGTGGGGCGCGATGGCGATACCTGAAGGCTCCGCCATGGCGGCTACTTTTGAGAGCGCGGTAATGCCGCCCACGTGGTTGATGTCCACTTGCAGGATGTCCGCCACGCCCATCTCGATGAGCTGCTGGCAGCCGTAGTGGGCCACCAGGCGCTCGCCGGTGGCGATGGGCGTCGTGGAACGGCGCGCGATCCGTGCCATCGCCTTGACGTTCTCCGGCGGGCACGGCTCCTCAATGAAGAGCAGGTTGAGCGGCTCGACCTCCTTGACCAGGATGCAGGCCACGGCCGGGCTGGTCTTGGCGTGGAAATCGACGCCGATGTCGATGTCGGGCCCGAGCCCTTCGCGCAGGGTCTCCATCCATTTCACGGCGCGCGAGATCTTCTCGTGCGTCTCGATCCACTCGTAGTAGCCCGGGATGCCGCTCTTGAAGCAGGTGATGCCAAGCTGAACGGCCTTGCCGCGCAGCTCGCGCAGCTCCTCGAGATTGCGGGCCCGGGCATGATAGTAACCGCGCACGCCCCGAGGATCGAATGGGCCGCCGAGCAGACGGTAGACGGGTAGGCCGAGGATCTTGCCGCGCAGGTCCCACAGCGCCTGATCGATGCCGGAGATGGCCGAGCCCATGACCGGCCCGGCCCGGTAGAAGCTGTGGACGTACATCGACTGCCAGTGGTGCTCGACCTGGATGGGATCGGCCCCGATGATAAAGTCGCGGAAATCGTTGAGGCAGGCGATGACGGCGCCGGCTTTGCCCTCGAGCGTCGCCTCGCCCCAGCCCACCAGCCCTTCGTTGGTTTCGAGCTTGACGAAGACGTAGGGCCGGTCGGACTTCGGATCGATGCTTACGCCGAAAACCTTCATGCCGGTGACGCGCACCTTTGAGCCGAGCCCCACGAAGGCCTCGGCGCCCACGGGCGCCTGGGCGGGCATCATGGCGCAACCGCACCACAGGGGGGAGGCGGCGCGGGCGGCGGGCGCCGCACCAAGCATTCCAGAGAAGAATTCACGACGCCGCATAGCGTTTCAAAGCCTCCTCATCGACCCGCAGCCCGAGTCCCGGGCCCGTCAAGAGCGGCAGGAAACCGTTCTGGGGCGACTCGATCGAGCCTGATGTCAGCTCCGCGCGCATCGCGCGGTCCTTGGGATCGGCGGACAGCGGGATCTGCTGAATGAAGAAGTTCGGCAGGCTGGCCGCCAGGTGGATGGCAGCGGCCGTCGCGATGGGTCCGCCGTGGTGGAAGGGGGCGACAGCCACGTAGTAGGTCTCCGCCAGGGCGGCCATGTGCCGGATCGAGCTGATGGTGTGGCGATGGAGATTGGGGCGCAGGACGTCGACGAGCCCCTCGCGCAGCAGGTCCTGAAACTCCGCGGCCCGCTCGAGCGTTCGGCCGCAGCCCACCGGCGTGACGGTCTCATCGCAGATCTTGCGCAAGGCGCTGAAGTTCAGCGCGGCACAGGGCTCATCCAGCCACAACAGGTGAAAGCGCTCGAGCGCCGCAGCTACCGAGGAAGCCTCGGACGGCTTGAGAGACCCCGCCCCGTCGAGCACAAAGTCGACACCTGGACCGGTGGCGGCGCGGATCTCCTCCAGGCGCTTGCGTACCGCGAACACGAACGCCTGGGCCGAGCGGCGCGCCTGCGCCTCCGGTACCGGCACGCTGAGAGCCCGGTAGCCGGCTTTGAGCGCCTCCTCAGCGCGGCGCTTGAGCTCATCTTCGGTTGCGCCTTCGACCGTCGCCAGCGCGCGAACTTTATTGCGCGTGGGGCCTCCGAGTACCTGATAGACGGGCGCGCGGGCGCGCTGGCCCAGGATGTCGAGCAGCGCCATCCCGATGCCCGCCCTCGCCCCGACAACGGACTCCGTGCGACTCCGAATCACTTCGTAGGCCGACGAATCCTGCTCGATGACCGCCTCGGCAGCATGTCTCATTTCGGATCGATCGGTTGAAACGCATTCCCCGTAGCCGACCAGGCCGGAGCTGGTCATGAGCCGGACAACTGTGTAGCGGCGCCCGGAGACCGGTTCGCGAACCGGGTACCACCGAACCTCGCGGATGATGTCGGGCCGCGGTCCGGACCGAACAGCCGGAGCCTGGACGGCCACGCCCGGCGCAGCTTTGAGGACGCGATCGAGCATGAGAAAGCCTCCCGGTTCTGGCCAGTATAGTTGACGGGCGCCGGCTCCGCCAGTGCCCGGCCCCGACCACCGGCGCGGTGGCCGTGCGGCCGGTTGTGCTACATTGGCGCCGTGAACGAACGCATCGGGATACTGCTCGTCGCGGTGGCGATATCGAGTGCCTGCCGCCAGGGACCCTCCGCCGCGCAGGCGGAGTTCAACGGCCGGTGGAACATCGAGGTTCCGGGCGAGGCGCGCAGCCGGGCCTGGTGGCTCGAGATTGAGGGCGCAGGAACCAGCGAACTCAAAGGCCGCTTCGTGGGCGCGCCGGGCGGGGGCCTGTACGAAACCCCCGAACTTTCGATTCGAAACGGTGAACTTCGGTTTGTCTTTACCCGCCGCTACTCCTTGCCCGGCGAGCAGCTTCCTTACAACCAGGTGCCGGAGCGCCGCGGCATCTACCGCGCGCGCCTGGAGGGCGGCAAGCTCCGCGGCAGCTTCGAAGTGGAAGGCCACCCGGAGACGCGCCTGGAATGGATCGGAGAGCGCGCGCCGGTGATCACGGATCGCGACGACGGCACCTGGAAAGAGGCTACCCCCGTGGAGCTGTTCAACGGCAAGGATCTGACGGGCTGGAAGGCGATGATTCCCGGCAAGGAGCTCGGCTGGTCGGTAACGAACGGAATCCTCAGCAACGTCGATGACGCCAACAATCTGGTTTCCGAGCAGACCTTCTGGAACTTCAAGCTCCGGGCGGAGTACCGCCTGGTGCCCGGCTCCAACTCCGGCATCGGCCTGCGAGGCCGCTACGAGGTGCAGGTGCTCGACGACTTTGGCCGGCCGCCCACGGTTCAGTCCCACGGCGCCATTTACAGCCGCATCGCGCCCGCGGTGAACGCGAGCAAACCGGCGGGCGAATGGCAGACGCTCGAGGTCACGCTGATCGGGCGCGACGTGACGGTGGTGCTCAACGGGACGAAGGTGATCGATAAAGCCGTGATCGAGGGCCTGACGGCCATGGGCCACGATCCGCACGAGGACCGGCCCGGGCCAATCAGCATACAGGGCGATCACCGTAAGGTGGAAATCCGCAAGCTCGTGGTGACGCCGCTCGTCAAGTCGTAGGAGCCGCGAGTCGGCCGGCGGCGCTCAACGCATTACCTCCAGAAATTTCCCCGTGCTGGCGTCGATGAAGACCGAGAAGTCGCTGCGCGAGACGCTCTCGCCCCAGACGATGCGCCAGGCCAGGTTCGGGTGGCGGCGGGTCTGCTCCAGAAGGAAGATCATGGGCTTGTCCGGATTCTTCTTGACGTACTCCTGAGCCTCACGGCGCTCCATGGCGGCCTTGAGAGCCTCTTCGGAGCCGATCTTGAAGGCGCTCACCAGCCAGGGTTTCTCCAGCCCGGCGCTATAAGCCTCCTCGTGATCCTGGAAGACGCCTTTGATGAACTTTCCGGAGGATTGCGCCACCGAGTAGTTATAAATGGCGATTCGCCCTTTGCTCGGAGAGACGAAGCTGGCGCGCCAGGCGCCGTAGCGGCCGCCCACCGATTTCACTTCCGGGATGTTGACACTCTCCAGCCGCAGGCCCTGCACGTCTCCGGACCAACCGCGCGCCGCCACGTAGCATTGGAAGAAGGCCTTCTGTCCGTCCACCGGCTCCGGAGGCGGCTCCTCCTGTTTGGCTGCGGGTGGCGGCGCTTGTCCGCACGCGACAGTAAAGACGGCCGCGGCGGCGGCGATCAACCAAATCTGTCGTCCGCCCATAATGGTCGCTATTGTAACCGAGCGGTCTTCCGCTCGGCCAATCTATGCCATAATGAACCTAGCTCGTCGAGGAGGCATTCCCATGAAAAACTCGGGCGTGTTTCGGCGCTGGTGGGCGGCGGCCGCGGCGCTGATGTTGTGTTGTTTCGTGCTGGCGGCGCAAGAGCCCGGCGGCGGTCAGGGCCCAGGGCAGGCGCCTACGCCGGCGCCCAGCCCGGCTCCCACGCCCTCGCCTTCACCCACGCCCACGCCGGGGCGTGGCGAACAGCCGAGTCCTTTTCCCGGGCGGCAGGAGACACCCTTCCCTGGCCAACAACAGCAAGAGCGATTCCCCGAGTTTCAGCGGCCCATCTTCCTCCAAGGCAAGGTCATGATGGAAGACGGCACGCCGGCGCCGCCCTCGGTCGTCATCGAGCGGGTCTGTGGCGGACGAGTGATTCCCGAGGCCTATACGGATTCCAAGGGGCGATTCAGCTTCCAGGTCGGTCAGAATCAGGCGATGATGGCCGACGCCAGCTACAGCGGCACAGAGCAGCCGGGCTGGGGTGGGACCTCCGGCGGCATGGGCAATCAGCCGGGCTTCGGCGGCATGGGCGGGCGAACCATCTCCGAGCGGGACTTGATGGGTTGTGAGCTCCGCGCCTCCCTGCCCGGCTACCGTTCCACCTCGGTCGAGCTCACCGGCCGCCGGATGTTCGACAACCCGGACGTGGGCACGCTCATCCTGCGCAAGCTGGCCAATGTGGAAGGCTTCACTATCTCCATGACCACGCTGAACGCGCCGAATCCGGCCAAGAAAGCCTTCGAGAAGGGGACCAAGGAAGCGGCCAAGAAGAAGTGGGACAAGGCGCAGGTCGAGTTCGAGAAAGCGGTGAACATCTATCCGGAATACGCCGTCGCCTGGCACGCTCTCGGGCAGGTTTACGAGGCCATGGGCAAGCCCGAGGAGGCCCGCGGAGCCTACGAAAAAGCGGTCGCAGCAGACGGCAAGTTCGTCAGCCCGTATCTTAACCTGGCGCTGCTCGACGCCCGCAAGCAGGACTGGCGCGCCGTGGCCGACACCACGGACCGGGTGATTAAACTCAATCCCTACGACTTCCCCGACGCCTACTTCTTCAACTCCGTGGCGCACCTGAACCTGAACAACCTGAGCGCCGCGGAAAAGAGCGCGCGCGAGGCCATCAAGCTGGACGCGCACCGGCGGTTCCCGCAAGTCGAGCACGTTTTGGGCATCGCGCTGGCTCAGCAGAACCAGCTCGAAGAGGCGACCGAGCACCTGAAGCGGTACCTCGAGCTGGCGCCCAAGGCGCAGAACGCCGACCTGGTCCGCCAGCAGCTCAGCCAGATCGAGGCGTTTCTGGGGCGGACGCCGGCCGGGCTGCAGAATCCGCAGCAGTAGAACCGCCGACTTCGGCGCGAGCCGCCCCGAGTCGCTCTCGGCGCCGGCGGGCCCAGCCTTCCTTGACGACCTGGCGCGCGCGGCCGAGCGCCAGGGCCTCGGCCGGCACGGGCTCGGTAATTACGCTTCCGGCGCCCACGTAGCTGCCCTCGCCAATCTCCAGGGGCGCCACCAGCGTGGCATTGCTGCCCACGAAAGCCCCGCGGCGAATCGTCGTCGGGTGCTTGGCCACGCCGTCGTAGTTGCAGGTGATCGTTCCCGCCCCGATGTTGACCTGCTCCTCGATCGAGGCATCGCCCAGATAGGCCAAATGAAGAGCCTTCGAGCGCCGGCCCAGGCGGGCCTTCTTGAGCTCGACGAAGTTGCCTACGGCCGCGCCGGCCTCGAGATGATTCTCCAGGCGCAGGCGCGCGAACGGGCCGGCGCGAGCGCCGTCTTCGAGCACTGATCGATTGACGATGGTGTACGGGCCGATCTCGACGCCGTCGCCCAGGCGCGAATCGCGCACGATGGCGCCGGCGCCGATGCGGCAGTTTTCTCCGATAGAGGTTTCCCCGAGAATTTGCGCGAACGGCTCGACGAGGGTGTCGATGCCGATGCGCACCGGCCGGTCGATGGTGACTGTCTCCGGCCGCTCGACGGTGACGCCGGCGAGCAGGACCTCACGAAGCTTCGCCTCGCGCAGGATGCGGTCGGCGGCGGCGAGTTCGATGCGGTTATTGATGCCGAGCACCTGGAGGGAATCCTCGAGACGGAAGGTGCGGACCTTGTAGCCGTGACGGCGGAAGATCGCGATGATGTCGGTGAGATAGTACTCGCCCGCCGGATTGTCGTTGCCGATTTCATCCAGATGCTTCCACAGCAGCGTGGCCTCGAAGCAGTAGATTCCGCTATTGATTTCCCGGATGGCGCGCTGCTCGGGCGTGGCCGCCTTCTCCTCCACGATCGCCTCGAGGTTTCCTTCCGCATCGGCGAGGATGCGGCCGTAGCCGGTGGGGTCCTCGAGCACCGTGGTGATGACGGTGGCCGCGGCCCCGGAGCCCTGATGAAGCTCCACCAGCCGGCGAAGCGTCTCGGCTCGCAGCAGCGGGCAGTCTCCATAAAGCACCACCAGCAGGCCGCCGGCTCCTCGAAGCGCCTCCCGCGCGGCCATCACCGCATGGCCGGTGCCGCGTTGTTCGGCCTGGAGAGCAAAGCGCACCCCGTAGCGAGCGACAGCCTGGCGGACCTCCTCAGCCTGATGACCGATCACAACGGTGACCTGTCCGGGCGGCGCCAGCTCCAGCGCCGTCCCGACGACGTGCTCGATCAGCGGCATGCCCCCGGCCCGGTGCAGGACTTTGGCCCGGCGCGACTTCATGCGGGTCCCGAGACCCGCGGCCAGGATCAGCACGTTGATGAGAGTCTCCATCCCTCCTCGCCTCGGGCGGCCGGAGGCCACCCTTTCAGAATGTCGGCCCCGAGCCGGCGACGCGACGCAAGCGCGTGGTGCCACCAGCGCGGCTCTCGGCGGCCAGGCCGACGGCGACGGCCGCGGCGCGAGCCGGATCGTGACGAACCTTGTCTGCTTCGGCTAACAGATCCTCTCCGACCACCCGGAGGCCGGCAGCCCGCAACCGGTCAAGATCGATCTCCACCGGCTGCGCCCGTTCGGCCGCGTAGCGGCGGCGGAGCGCGGCCGAAATCGGCCTGGTGTTGACGATTACGCAGTCGAGCAGCCGCCGCCCGGCGTGACGGTGAATCGCCTCGATGTGATCGTAGGCGGTGAAGCCCATCGTTTCGCCCGGCTGCCACATCAGATTCACGAAATATGCCTTGAGCGCCCGGGCCTGCGCGATCGCTTCGGGAATGCCCCGGATCAGCAGATTCGGAATCACGCTGGTGAACAAGGAACCCGGCCCCAGAGTGATCAGGTCGGCGGCGGCAATCGCCTCGAGCGTCTCGGCAAGCGGCTCGGGTTGAGAGGGCCGCAGCGAGACGTAGTCGATGCGAGCCTTGCTGCGGCTGATCTTTGTCTCCCCGCTCACCGTGCTGCCGTCGACCAGCCGTGCTTCGAGCGTCACATTGCGTGCCGTCGAGGGATAGATGCGGCCGACAATGGCCAGCACTTCGGAGGAGACTCTCACAGCGTGGGCGAAATCGCCCGTCACGGCGGTCAAGGCTGTCAGGAAAAGGTTTCCGAAGCTGTGCCCTTTCAGGCCCCGTCCGGCCGGGAACCGGTATTGAAACAGCTTGGCCAGCAGCGCCTCATCCTCGGAAAGCGCCACCATGCAGTTGCGGATGTCACCTGGAGGCAGAACGTCGAACTCGCGCCGCAGGCGGCCGGAGCTGCCGCCGTCGTCGGTGACGGTGACGACGGCAGTGATCTCGACCGCGGGGGTGAGGCGCTTGCCCGACTCGTACCAGGGGTAGTGGGTGTAATCTTTGAGCCCCCGCAGCAGCGTCGACAGGCCCGTGCCCCCGCCGATGGCCACGATGCGCAACGGCTGTTCGGCCGTAACCCGCTCGCCTTTAACCAGAGTCTTTCCTTTCCTCCTCAAGCAGCTCCCGGATGCCCGCCCGGTTGAGCAAGGGCTGAAAATCGGGATCATTGCGGGCTGTAACTCGATTGCGCGGGTTGAGTTCGATGGCGCGCCGCAGATGTGCCGACGCCCGGTCGAGATCCCCTTTCAGTCCGTAGCACAGCGCCAGGGCGTAATGGATATGATCTCCGTTCTGGGCGGCGGCCAGCGCCTGCTGGAGATGCTCGAGCGCCCGGTCGAGCTCCCGCTGATTGAGTAGCGCCACGCCGTAATCGTAGTGCTCGCCGGGAGAGTGCAGCACAACCTCCCGCGAAGCGAGGCGTTTGCGGCAGGCAGCTTGATGGAGCCGCGCGGCCTGAGCAATCTCCTTGCTCGGGCCGCTCAGGACCAGCTCGAAGGCGTCGATGGCCTGGGCCAGCTCGCCGGCGTGGAACAGCTTCATCGCCCGCTCGTACAAGGCCACCTGCCTCTCTTTGGTCAGTGGCTCTTCAGGCACGGTTTTCTCATCCGTAGCGGCGCGCGCCTCCGGAGCCGGCTTCGGGGGAGTTTTCCTCGGTCGGCTGACTCCTTTGCTCATTGCTTTCGGAACCTTCCTCCGGCGGCGGGTCCTCGTCCGCCGGCCCGCCACAACACAGAGATCACTGTGTACCAGATTAACCTGCCGGCCGCAAGCGGCGGAACGCATGACCGCGCAATCCTGCTACCCTTGCGGTAGGATCTCGCCATGAGGATGACGAAGCTGCCTCCGAAGATGCTAGCCGTGGCCGCCGGAGCGGCGGCCGCCGTGATGTTGCTGGTCGCGGCCGGCGAGCAGCCGCCGGTGAAAGCCAAAGTGCAAGGCGATCTCGGCTATCGCGACACGCCGATGCTTCCCGGCCAGAAGTGGCGCGTGCACGACATTGACCGGCCGCGGCCGCGGGTGGTCGATCCCGGCACGCCGAGCACCCAGCAGGCGCCCGGGCGCCCGCCTTCGGACGCGGTGGTTCTCTTTGACGGCAAGGACACCTCCCGGCTGAGATGGCCCGCCCGCGGCTGGAAACTGGAGAACGGATACCTGGAGGTCACCGGCAAGGGCCAGGACCTCGTCAGCAAGGAAAGCTTCGGCGATATCCAGCTTCACGTGGAATGGATGGTGCCGCCTGAGCCCCGCGCCACCGGGCAGTGGCGGGGAAACAGCGGCATCATTCTGATGGGCCGCTACGAAGTGCAGGTGCTGGACTCCTATGAAACGCTCACCTACGCCGACGGCCAGGCGGCGGCCCTCTACGGGCAGTTCCCACCCCTGGTGAACGCCTGCCGGCCCCCGGGCGCCTGGCAGACTTACGACATCATCTTCGAAGCGCCGAAATTCGAGGGCGCCCAGGTGGTGAAGCCGCCCATCGTCACCGTGCTTCACAACGGCGTCGTGGTGCACAATCACCAGGCCTTTATCGGGCAGATGGCGCACCGGATCCACAAGCCGCTCGAGCCGCATCCGCCCGAGGCGCCGCTGGTGATTCAGAACCACGACGTGCCGATCCGCTACCGCAACATCTGGGTGCGGCGCCTGGGCACGTACGATGAACCCTGAAGCGCCGCCAGACGCGGCCATGAGTTACCAACCTCGACCGATCGACACCGCCGGAGTCGAACTTGGCCCGGAGCTCAGCCGCCTGGTCGAGCTGCTGGCGCGGAATAACCACGAGCTGTGGGCACTGCGGCGTATGCGCGAGGGCTGGCGCTGGGGCCCGCGCCGTGACGACGCCAGAAAGGAGACGCCGCTGCTCGTTCCCTACGATGAGTTACCGGAAAGCGAAAAGGCCTATGACCGCGACAACGCCGCCGAGACGCTGAAGGTGATTCTGGCGCTCGGCGGGCGGATCGTGCCGCCGAAAGAGCTTCCCGGCTGAAGGATTGAGCCCGCCGATTCGGTTGACAGGTTCGAGCGCCGGCCGCTAAACTGGCGCTAGAGTGATGTTGCTGAGCGCTCGACGCCGGAATGCTGC
Organism: uncultured Bryobacteraceae bacterium; assembly: GCA_938003835.1. Lineage (GTDB taxonomy): Bacteria > Acidobacteriota > Terriglobia > Bryobacterales > Bryobacteraceae > CALKXJ01. The sequence goes on from CALKXJ010000021.1 coordinate 80,941, forward strand.
TTTCTAGGGAATTTATCGCTTATATCGCCCGCGAGATCGTCAAAAGGCTCACCCCTAAAATCATCGAAACCAACAACCCGCAGGCCGCCGTCAGCACGATCGCTCAGGTGATCGAGGAGGATTTGGCGATCGAAGACCGGCTCAATGAAGAGGTGCGCGAGATTCTCAGCCAGTACAGCGATTATATGCGCCGCGAGGGCGTCAGCTATCAGGAAATGTTCCGCAAGATCAAGAACACGCTGATCGCCCAGCGCAAAGTGGTGCGGGCCTCGGGGCGCGACACCGGCGATCCGATGAAGCTCTCGCGCGACAAGGTGAACGATCTGTCGCACAAACTGGTGAACGCGATGCGGAAGTCCAGAATCTTCCGCTTCAAGATCGAGCCCAACGACGTGCGGCTGGAGATCGTGCGGGAGATGACCGATCTGCTGATGGCCGAAGAGCGCGTCGACCGTGCGGCGCGGGAGAAAATCCGGTCGCAGAAGCGCGAAATCATCGAAGGCAGCGAGGAGTGGGATCTGCTGCACCGCCGTTATTACGCCGAGGAAATGAAGAAGCTCGGCATCGACCTTTCTGCATGACGAAGGTCGTCGCGGTAGTGGGCAGTCTCAACATGGACTTCGTGGTCACTGTACCTCGTCTCCCCGCGCCGGGCGAAACCGTGCTGGGGCGCGACTTCCAGATGATCCCGGGAGGCAAGGGCGCCAATCAGGCTTGCGCCGCCGGCAAGCTGGGCGCCGGCAGCGTGCTGACGCGCATGGCCGGGCGAGTCGGCTACGACCTGTTCGCCGATCACCTGAAAGCGAGCCTGGCTGCGGCGGGCGTCGACGTCAGCGCCGTGCACGCCACTAAGAGCCAGCCGACCGGCGTGGCGCTGATCTGGGTGGAGGAGTCCGGGCAGAACGCCATCGTGGTGGCCTCCGGAGCAAACCACGCCTTCCACGCCTCCGAGGTGGAGGCTCTGCGACCGGTCTTTCGGGGCGCGGCTCTGGCCCTGTTCCAGCTCGAGACGCCGCTCAAGACCGTGGAGGCGGCACTCGCGGTGGCGCGGGAGGAAGGCGCGCGGACGATGCTCGATCCGGCGCCGGCGCGTCCGCTGCCGCGCGAACTGCTCGAGCGGGTGGATCTGCTCACGCCGAACGAGAGCGAAGCCTGCCTTTTACTGGGCCGCGCGGCTGGCCGGCTGACGTCCGAAGAGGCGCCGGAGGTGGCCGCGGCGCTGCTGGCGATGGGCCCGGGGGCGGTGATCCTGAAGCTCGGCGAGCTGGGCTGTTACTTCGCCGACGCCGAGCGGTCGCTGGCCTCGCCGGGTTTTGCCGTCGAGGCGCGCGACACGACGGCGGCGGGCGACACCTTCAACGGCGCACTGGCGGTGGCGCTCGCCGAGGGCATGGCGCTCGAGAGGGCGCTCGAATTTGCCAACGCCGCCGCTGCACTGTCGGTGACCCGGTTGGGGGCGCAGGCTTCGATCCCCACGCGGGCCGAGGTGAATGCCTTTCTGGCGGCCCGGGCCTGAAACGGACCGCGTAGCTCAGCCTTCCGGCTTCTCCAGGCGATAAATGACGAAGGCCGCGTTCTCGAACTCCGCCTTGCGCCCGGCCAGGCGTTGCGCGGCGGGAACGACAACGTAGTCGATGCCCCGCGCGGCCCATATCTTGAGACGGGCCTCGTCGACGGGCCAGGCCATGACCTCCTCCCAGCGTTTCAGCCACTCTTCGGCGAAGCCTTTGATCATGTTGATCTGACCGCCGCCCTTCCAGTCGACATACACCGCCCGAAGCGCCCGCGCGCGAAACAGGCCCGGCTGGAGACTACGGCCCGCGGCCGGGAAGGCAAAGACGGCATCCCGGGAGGTGTTCGCCCGCGCCCACGCGATCAGCTCCTCCAGCTCCGGTGAATCGATCTCGGAGTAATTCACGATCTGCCCGACGGACGGGATCAGGAAGAACGGCGCGAGCAAAGCGGCAGCCCAGACAAGTCGGCTGAGCAGGCCCTTCCGCTCTGCGAGCAGAGCCGCGCCGGCGGCCAGAGCTCCGAGGCCCAGCGCCAGCGCGAGGCGGCGCAGGTTGACCGCGTTCATCAGAGCCGGCCCGAACCAAGCGACGACGTCACTGGTGAGCGACGGCAGAAATGCCACTGAGCACCACGCCACGGCCTCGCCGAAACGCCGCGCCACACCGGCCGCCAGGCCGGCCGTCATCGGAAGGACGACGGCCATCAGGGTTACGAACAGCAAGGCGCGGGCGGGCTGCACCTTGGCGATGAGGGCCCACTTCCAGCGATCGAGCAGCAAGTAAGTGACCGGGAGGCTAAGCATGCCCACCAGCGGCAGCCCGACAGCAAAAAAGCGAAGCGCGGGGGGCATCACGGGCCGCAGGCGCCAGAAAGCCAGCATCGCGAAGCCCCACAGGATCAGGTAGTGCCCGATCCGCTGCCCGGCCCAAAGCGACACCCAGGCGTAGGAGGCCCGCATCTTAAAAAGCGGCTCGAGCTCGACATCGATCGTTCCGAAAAAGGGGTCGGGATCCCGCCAACCGGGCTGAAGTCGCGAGGCAATCATCATCACGAACAGGGCGGCCACGAGCGGCAGGATGCCTTCGATGCGCCGTTTCATCTCTTCCGGACGCGAGGGCCACAGCTCGATGGCAAAGTACACCAGCCAGAAGGGATAGACCGTAGGCGGGTGGTAGAGGAAGGCGAGCGACCCGGCCAGGCCGCCGGCGACATACCAGCCCCGGGCGATCAGTCCGACGGCCAGCAGCGACATCGGCAAGGCGGAGGCGCGGGGTTTCGGTTCGTATTCGACGGTGAGCACGGCGGGCCCGGCGACCGTGGCGCCCAGCGCATAAGCAGCGGCGACCAGCAACGCCGGCCCGCGCGAGAGTCCGAGCGCGGTCGCCACCAGATAGATGCCCAGGATGCCCGCGGCCCGGTGCAGGAGCTGGTCGGCGACGAGCAGCGTCTCGAAGTCCAGCCCGGTGAGGCGGCGCAGGGCGAGCGCCAGCTCGTCATAGATGGTGAAGGTGACGTGGTGCCGGGTGGCGACCGGGTCGGCGGCCAGCACCGAGGGGTCGTGGAGGTGCTCGAGGATGGCGACGTAAATCTGGCTGTCTTGCTGGAGGTAGGTGTGGCCGGGAAAAACCAGGTAGCTCAGCGCTGTCAATACGACTGCCGCCAGCAGCAGCGGCAGGTGTCTCGTCATCGCGCGGGCAAGTTGCATTTGCACTTACAGGCGCGCCATCTCGCGGTGCCCCAGCATGAAGTATACGCCCAGCAGCACCAGCAGGCCCCCTCCCACGCCGAGCACCGCCGGCGCACCGAAGACGGGAACCAGCATTCCGGTTACCAGGCTGCCGATGGGCATGCCGCCGCGGAAGGCCACGTTGTAGACGCTCATGACCCGCCCCCGCATCTCGTCGCGCGTGAGCAGTTGCACGAGAGACGTGACCATGGCGAAGACCATCATCAGCGAGGCGCCGGCGACAAACAGCAAAGCGCAGCTCACCACCAGGTTTCGCGAGAGCGCAAAGCCGGCGATCGAGGCGCCGAGGGTGACCAGAGCGACCAGGGCGGCCCAACCCTTGTGGCGGTCCTCACTGAAGCCGGCCACCAGCAGGGCACCCGCGATCGAGCCGGCCCCGGAAAGCGAAAGCAGCAGCGTGTAGATGTCCGGGCCCTGCTCGAAAACGTCGCGGGCGAATACGGGCAGAAAGACCACCACCGGAACGCCGAGCACGGCAGTGGAGAAGGCCAGCCCGATCAAGGAGAGCATGGCTGCCTGGCGCCGGATGAAGTCGAGGCCGGCCTTCACGCTCGCGAGAATCGACGCCTCCCCGGGAGCCAGACGGAACCGGACGCGCAGCGCCAGCAGGGAGGCGATTACCGCCAGGTAGGAGACGCCGTTCAAGGCGAAGCACCAGGCCGCGCCGAGCTTGGTGAGAGCCAGGCCGCCGAGCATCGGCCCGATGACGCGCGCCAGGTTGAACTGGATGGAGTTCAAGGCGATGGCGTTCGGCAGGTCGTCGGCCTTTACCAGGGCAGGAATGAGCGCCGCATAGGCCGGGCCGCCGAAGGCCTGGGCGAGGCCCACCACGAAGGAAAGGCACAGGATATGCCAGACGCGCACGACATCGAAGGCGAACAGAAGCGCCAGCGTGAAGGCACAGCTCATCTGGGTCACCTGGCTGGCGATGAGCAGGTGACGCCGGTCCATCCGGTCGGCCACGGCGCCGCCCACCAGCGAGAACAGAAAGATGGGAATCTCGCCCAGGAAGGCGTCGAGGCCAAGCAGGAACGGCGAGTTCGAGATCTGTAACACCAGCCAGCTTTGCGCCAGCTTTTGCATCCAGGTGCCGACACTCGAAGTGCAGGCGCCGAACCAGAGGATGCGGAAGTCGCGGTACCGAAAAGCCCGGAAGACGTGGGAGAGCAACAGCGCTACCGGTCAGCAAAGGGGTGTTCGCCGGGCGATCAGGTGCAGATAGTTGCCGTCGCCGTCCCCGAAAAAGACCAGCCGGTTGCCTTCGATTTCGAACGGCTCGGTGTAGAAGTGGACGCCGGCCGCCTTCAGGCGCTCGTAGGCCGCGTCGAAGTCCTCGGGAATGATCGCCAGATGGCGGATGCCGGGCGTCTTCATAGTGAGCTCGACACGCTCGCCCTCCGAGGGAATGATCTCGAGCATCGAGCCGTTGGGAGCCTTGACGAAATAGTTGCCCGCGTAGGTGTAGTTGATCGTCCAGCCGAGCACGTCCACGTACCACTGGGCCAGTTTTTGCGGGTTCGGCGAGGCGATTGCCGTGTGTTCAAGTCCCTGGAACATATCGAGGATTGTAACAGGATCACGCCCGCGGCCTGGGCAGCGAGCCTCTTCAGTAGATCTGGAAACAGAAGACGGCCTGGGAGCCGCTGGGCGAGAGGCAGTATTCGCCGTTGTCCAGATACTGGTTGACCTCGATCCAGTAAAGGTTCTCGTCCAGGCGCTTGAAGGTGAGGTGGATAGGGCGGGGCCCGCGCCGGATCATGTCCCGAGGGTTGTTGGGGAAAGCAATCTCGCGCTGGCCCCGGTTGACTTCCAGCCGGTAAAGCGACAGCTTCTCCGGCTTGATCTTGTCGGCCTGGAGCAGAAAGATCGGCTCGGCCAGCGGGGTCTGGACGGGCGAGGCGGCGCCGGGGAGGATGTGCACGGTCTGGTTTTTGCGCTCCTCCATGCGCGCTTCACCGACCTCGGTCTCCACGAGATTGTCTGCGTGGAGCAGGTAGGGGACGTCGGGTTTGGGCGGGCGGGGACCTTTGTAAGGCTCCTGCTGTTGCGCCCCCAAAAGGACCGCGCACGCTGCCAAACTCAGGATCGCCCTCCTCACACCCATCATTTTACCGGGACGCCGCCTCACGCCCGGCGAGCGGCTCCGTTCTGGCGGGATGCCGCCCGGCTGAGCAGTCGATCGAGCTCGCCGGGGTCAACCGGCTTGAGCAGGATCGGCACGTTGACCTCCGGGGGCGCGGGGATGCGATCCGCACCCTCCACGGAGGCCAGCAGGGCCACATGCGGCGCCAGGCGCTGGAACCGCTCCCAGATCCCGATCCAGCCGGCGCCGGGAAATCCGGCCGCCGCCAGCACGAGATCAAAGCGCAGCCGACGGGCCATTTCGAGCCCCTGCTCGACCTCGCCGGTGGGAACCACCCGATGGCCGCGGTCGGACAGGCGCGTGACCAACTGGCGCCGAGAGTCGGCGTCGGGTTCGACGACCAGCACGGTCAGGCGGCGCGAGGCGGCCGCCGGGGAGTTACCCTCCGGCCGCTCCAACACGACCTCGCGGGCGGGAGCGTCGCTTTTCCGAACGCCTCCCGATCCGAGGCGGCTGCGGCGGGCCATGCGGAGCTCGCGCTCCCGCTCGCGGTCGAACTCCTCGCGCAGCCGCCGGCTGTGCCAGGCCCAGAAGATCGATGCGATAGCCGCGCCGGCAACCACACCGAGCAGAAGCTCCGAGCCGGCCACGCGTTCAGTCTCCCAAGGGCGCCCGGAGCCCCGCAGAGACGTCGAGAACGCCGTCCAGCCAAGGCTCGAGCGCCGGATCTTCGAAGTCGCGGATCACCAGGTCGGCTCCCGGAAGGCTGGTCGTAGTGGTTGCCACCCCCACGACGCGGCAGCCCGCGCGGCGTGCCGCCTCGATGCCGGTGGCCGAGTCCTCAAAGACGAGACAGAAGCGCGGATTGGTCGCCAGCCGGCGCGCCAACTCGAGGTAGATCTCCGGATCGGGTTTCGGCCTTTTCACCTCCTCCGCAGTTAGCACCGCACGGAAATAGCGACCGAAACCGGTTTCGCCGAGGATGAAATCGACATTAGCCGGCTCGGCGTTGGAGGCCAGGCCCATGGGAACGTGCCGGTAACGCTCGAGGAAGCCCGCGACGCCGGCGACGATGTAGTCGCCCAGCCGCGGCCGCATGAGCTCCCGGTAGAGTCTTTCCTTTTCGGCGCCGTGCCGGGCGACTTCCGTCTCGGTCAAATCGTCCCCGAAAAAAGCCCGGACGATATCGCTGTTGTGTTTCCCGAGCATCACCGGCTCGATGGCAGCCAAGTCAAGGTGCAGCCCGTGACGCGCCAGGTACTGCCGCCAGGCCTCGTTATGGACAGGCGTCGAGTGCACCAGCACGCCGTCCATGTCCAGCAAAAACGCGCCGATGCATGGCGTTCCAGCTTTGCCGATCAACACCCGGATGGTAGCACAGGCCGCCGTGCCGGCTTGCCCCGGCCTAAAAGCTCAACCGCAAACCGAAGCGGAGCTGGCGTTCCGAGGGTGTCGACAAGCCCGACTGCGTGCTGGTGATCGAGGAAAAATTGTTCAGCGTCTGGATCGTGCCGTCGGCGTTCAGCCGCATGTTGGCGACATTGGAGCCGGGATTGGAGAATTTGGGCGTATTGGTCAGATTGAAGGCCTCCGCCTTGAACTCCATCCGCAGGCGCTCTCCCAATCGGAAGTTGCGGAAAAGGCTGAAGTCCAGGTTCCACATGCCCGGGCCATAGAGCGTGTTGCGGCCCGTGGTGCCGAAGCGCACGCCGGTCGGCTGGCGGAACGCGAGCGGGTCGAACCACATCTTGTTGGCCCCGATCTCGCCGAGGATGCGCACCTTCCCCGGCTTGACCAGGTCGGCGGTCTGGCTGGTGCCGGGCATGTTCAGTTCGGCACCGGAAGCCGAAATCGTGAACGGAGTACCCGAGTAGGCCGAGAAAGCGCCGTTGGTTTGCCACCCGCGCAGCAGAAGGCTGGCCGGACCGCTCTGCACCAAGCTCTTGCCGGGGCCGAAGGGCAGCTCATAGACGAAGCCTACGGAGAACATCTGCGGCCGGTTGTAGCCGGCGACGGCCCGGTTGCGCCGCAGCGCGGGGCCCCAGTTCGTCAGCGGCAGACCGGCCCAACCGTCCTCGTCGGTCCAGTTGATGGCTTTCGAGAAGGTGTAGGCGCCCTTGAGCAGCAGGCCGCGGCTGAAGCGGCGGTTAAGCGAGGCTTGCAGGCCGTGGTAGTTGCCGCTCAACCAGCCGCCCCACATGCTCGCCCCGATCCGGCGATTTTGGGTGGCGGCAAGAGGCCGCCCGGCCGGCCCACCGCCCGGAGGCGCCGCGTTGATGTCCAGATCCGAGGCCTGATGAACCGTCTGCGTGCCGACGTAGGCCACCGAAGCGGTGATGTCGCCGGCGAAACGCCGCTCCACGGTGAAATTCCAGGACTGGATATAGCCCCGGTAGATCAGGCCGCCCCAGGGACTGCGCGGACCCATGTCCACCGTTGGGGGCAGTTGGATGACGCCTTTGCTGGTGTCCGGCACTGGGATCGGCGGAATCCCTTTGTCGAGTGTGGTGACCCAGGAGTAGGGGGTCGAAGAAACGAACGAGGAGGCGATGGTAGACGGATACATCCCTCGAAGCGGCCTCGACCAGGGCAGCGGGTCGATGGTGATGCCATAACCGCTGCGGATTACTGTGTTCTCCGTCACCCGATAGGCGAAACCGAAGCGCGGGGCGAACAATCGCTTGCTCACCTGGATGCCGACGCTATCCGGATTGCCCCCGATGCGGCCCATATAGACGAGGTTGGTCTCCGGATCCCAACGCTCGATGCCGCGGTCTTTGCGCGTCAGAAGCGGATAATACTCGTAGCGGAGGCCGAGGTTAAGCGTCAGCTTCCGGCTGAGCTGCCAGCGGTCGCGGACGTACCAACCGAATTGCCACTCGCGGTTGGTGTACTGGAACAGTTGCAGGGCCTTACTCATGGTGGTGGGCAGGCCGAGCAGAAAGGTGGCGTACTGGTTCAGGTAGTTGGCCGTATAGCCGCGCGCACCGGTCGCGTCGCCGCTGAAGCTGATTGATCCTCGGGGCCCGCCGCTGACTTCCGGCTGCCACTGGTCCATGTGGTAGCGCACCAAATCGAAGCCCCAGCGCAATTCATGGGCGCTGTAAGTCTTGGTCGCGTTGTTCGTGTAGGTGAAGGTCCGTTCGTTGTAGAAGTAGGGCCGGGGGGCCGAGGTGTGGCCCCACGGGGAAAAGCCGTGCGAGAGCAACGGCATCCCGCTGTAGCAGCCGTCGCGGGCGATCTCCGGGCAGGCTGCTTTGAGCCGCTCCGGCTGCGGGCCGGTCACGATCGGGTCATTGGTATTGGGAATTCCCCAAACCTCGGAGCCGGTATTCTTGCCGTAACCCGGAAAGGTGGAGCTGTTGTCGAAGCGCACGATGGAAAAGACGCCGTCGACAATGAAACTGGGCGAGAAGGTGGCCGTGAATCCGAAGGTGGGAATATTCACATCGCCGGGAGCGAAGTCGGCCACTCCCGTGCGGCTGATGCCCTGCCCGCCGAGCTGCTCGCCGAAAACGAAGGCGCCCTCATTGTAGGAGTCCATCCGGCTGTATTTGCCCCAGACCTGCAAGGCGCTGGCCGGGTTCCAGTTGACCTTCAGATCATAGTTGTAGCGGTTGAAGATCTCCGTGCCCGCGGCGAAGTAGTTGTTCAGGGTTCCCAGGGACGCGCCCGGCATGTTGGGCAACGGCGCCAACTGCTGGAGCTTGCTACTGATGGGATGGATCCGAGCCGCAGGGATCTGGTTGTTGGGAAAGGCCTGCCGTCCGGTGCCGTCCGTGCGGCCGGTGAGCGGGTCGTAGATCGTCACGGGTAGCCCGCCGAAATCGCCGGAGCGGATCCTTTCGGTAGGCACCGACAGCGTGGTGAGACTGACGCCGGCTCGTTCGAGCATCCCTTCGAAGCTGCCGAAGAAAAACAACCGGTCCTTGACGATCGGGCCTCCGAGGGTGCCGCCGAAGATGTTGCGGATGCTCTTGGCCTTGTCGCGCTCCGGGGGCAGGAAAAAGTTGCGCGTGGCCAGACGGTGGTTGTCGTGGTACTCGTAGGCGACGCCGTGAAATTCGTTCGTGCCGCTCTTGGTAGCGACGGTGATGGCGGCGCCACCGGCCATTCCCTGCTCGGCGTCGAACGAGCCGGTGGTGATCGAGACCGTGTCGATGGACTCCACCGGGGGCACGTACACCATGTGGTGCGGCAGCCAGATGTAAACGTTGGTGGCGCCGTCGATCCGGGCATTATTGTTGTTGCGGGCCGTGCCGTTGACGTTCGTCGTCAGGGCGCGAGCCGGCGCGGCGGCCACGGTGTTCTGGAACATCGTGGGCGTGGCGCCCGGTACGAACATGAACAGGCTCTGGAAGTTCCGGTAGTTGGCCAGGGGAAGGTTGGTGATTTCGCGGGCGGTAATCTCGGCGCGCACCTCGGAACGGTCGGTTTGAAGCACGAAGGCGCCCGCGGTGACGGTGATCTGCTCGGTAACGCCGCCGACTTCGAGTTGCAGATCGGCGCGCGTGACGGCATTGATGCGCACGACAATGTCCTCGCGAACCAGCGTGCGAAAGCCGCTGGCGGCGACGCGAAGATCATAGGTGCCGGGCAACACGTTGACCAGGGAGTACCGTCCGGCCACGTCCGTTTTGGTCTCCCGCGTGAGGCCGGTCTCCTTGCTGGTGATGGTGACGGTGGCGTTGGGCACGGCGGCGTCGCTCTGATCGACGACGGTGCCGACGATGGAGCCGTACAGTAGCTGAGCTTCGGCCGCCGGGAGCGCAACAAAAAGAACCGCCGAAGCCAGAACCAACGCGGTGGCGCGTATGCGCGTTCCTCCTTTCTCTCCAGGGAGAGCCATTGAAAAGCCTTTCCAAGATCCCTCGGGACAGGCCGAGCATATCACCGGCGGTAACCGGAGTCAATCGAGCGGTCGGGGCGTCCGGACGAAGGCGGCAGCGCTATCGCGCGTCAGTGCCCTCGAGAATCAACAGCCAGTCGTGGCCGCGCCCGCGCGTGGGCGGCGTGTAGGTCTGAAACCCCGCGTTGTCGCTGGTATGGACCTCGTAGGTCGCCCCGTAACGGGGATCGAACCAGATCTCCTTCACCCGCTTGGCTCGGATCATGCCTTTGTTCACGGTGAAAGGCTCGCCGCGGGGCGAATAGATGAAGGCGAACGAGCCGTCGCGGGCGCAGGCGGCGCGAATCTTGGCCCCACCGGAGCGGGGCCCGTCGAGGATCATCTGCGGCGCCGGCGCGAGCTTCTCGAAGGACCTCGACACAAACAGCCGCTTGAGCAGCCCCATCTGGAAGGCGCCCGGATGATCGAGCGCCTCCCGCCAGGGGATGTTGGCGCCGATGAGCGGCTCGCGCCCGGGCTGCCACATCTGCCATACGCTGTTGTGCCCGTAGGTGTGTCCACAGGCGCCGGCGAGCAGGGACCAGTAGGCCGCCTGTCGCACGTCATAGGCGTCGAACCGGTCCAGCCGGTTGGCGTCGCGGAAATAGAAGCCCACCGGAATCGTCTCGTAGCGAGGCTCGCCGTCGAGCGTCGGCTTGGGCGGCGCCAGCGCGTAATCGTGCTCGGCATACAGGCCGTTGTCGTGGTCGTGGCCGCCGTGCGAGGACTGGTACATGTTGAAATCCAGCCAGGGGGCGGCGTGGAAGTAGTCCGAAGAAAGACCGGGGCCGCGCGGGTGATAAGTCATCAAGTGCGCGCCGCCATCGCCTTCCTTGAGACCTGCGGCCATGGCCTCAACGACGGCGCGCTCGCCGTCGCTCTCGATGTTCTCGTCGCCCCCGAGAATCCAGATCACTGGCTTTTCCCGGTAGCGGCGCCCGAGGAAACGGCCCCAGGCACGGGCGTTTTCGGTATTGAACAACGGCGGCTGCTTTCGTCCGACCTGTTTCCAGTAGGAGCCCCAGGTGGGTAAAAGGCCCACGAACAGCCCGACGGAGGCCGCCTGGTCGATGATGCGGTCGACGTGGCGGAAGTAGGCCTCGTTGGGGCGCGTGGGGTCCCTCCCTACGAGCGGCGGATCACCGTAGGCGTTCGGGCCGTCAGGCCCGCCGATCTGCGAGAGCGCGACCGCCTGGATGACAGTGAAACCCTTGGCGGCGCGGTTGCGCAGGTACAGCTGGGCCTCCTCCGCGTTCAACCGGTGAAACAGCTCCCAGGCGGTGTCGCCGAGATAGAAGAAGGGGCGCCCATCGGCATACGCCAGGTATCTGCCTCCGTCGGCGACGCGGAGGCGATCCGGCTGCGCCGCCAGCGGCTCGGACAGCGCCGCGGCCAGTGCCGCGAGCGCGAGCAGGCAGCCGGCGGGGCTGAGGCGGAAGACGTTGGCAGAGAACTTCATCGCGGTCGACCCACAAGTAGTCTAGGCCATTATGACGGTTTCTTGGCGACGGGCATGACTGTGGCGGCGGATTCAGCCGAGGGTCGTCGGAAAGTTCACTGGGAGAAGTACAGAAGGGCGGTGGAGGCGCGGGCGGGAATCGAACCCGCGTATAAAGGTTTTGCAGACCTCTGCCTTACCACTTGGCTACCGCGCCGAATGACCTCTACCTCTACGGATAGCGCGCCGGTCAGGGCAAAGTCAACTGGAGGCGGTTGGCATTCCAGTTGCTCCCAGTGGCCCGTGCGGCTGCTCCAGCCCCTCAGCTCGTCATGAGCTTGACATCCCAGCAGGGTAAAAATTTCCTGGCAATACGAGGAAATCGGCAACAAATTCAGGGCGTTCGCCCGTGGCGGGCGCCAGGCAAGCCGCCGCTCGACTCTCTTTTGGGCGGCAATCCTTTGCTTTGGAGTCAGAACAGTGGCAATCCATAGCGACCCGACGACGGGCCGGCGAGGCTTTCGCTTGGCCCTGGCGGCCTTGTGTTGTGCTGCCGGCATGATGCCAGAGAGAATCTGGGCCGAGGAGATCCTGTTCAGCGACGATTTCGCTGCGGGTTTGTCGTCGGCGTGGACGGTGGTCGACGAGGGCACGCACTACCGGCCGTCCCAGTGGGCGGTCACCGGCGGAGTACTGGAGCAGAGTTCCAATATCCACGACAACACCAACGACCGGAACCGGCTGCCCAAACTGGGAACGTATCTGTTGACCGGCGATCCCAACTGGACCGACTATAGCGTCAGCCTGCGGATGCTCGCCACCGACAATGACGCTTTCGGCGTCATGTTCGGCTACCAGGATGCAAAAAATTACTACCGTTTTTCGATGGACCAATCGCGGGCCTACCGCCGCGTGGTGAAATTCGTCAACGGCACGGTCGCGCGGCTTGCCGAGGATGCGGTGCCCTACGAGCAGAATCGCTGGTACACGGTCGAGATCCGCTTCACCGGCGGGGTCATCGAGGTCTGGCTCGACGGCCAGCGCCTGTTCCAGATCGCCGACACCAGCCATTCGGCTGGACGGATCGCGCTGTACTGTTGGGGCCAGGCGGTGGCGCAATTCGATGACGTCGTGGTGAAATCCCTATCAGCCCAAGCGCCCTCCTGCACGTATGCCATCTCGCCGACACAGGCCGACTTTGCGGCCGGGGGAGGCTCCGGCAGCGTGAACGTCACCGCAGGTTCGACCTGCGCGTGGACGGCGAAGAGCGACGCGAGCTGGATTTCGATCAGCGGCGGCTCGAGCGGCACCGGCAACGGCACCGTCGCCTACAACGTGCAGGCGAACACCGATTCGGCCTCGCGACAAGGCACGCTGTCAGTCGCCGGGATGACCTTCACGGTCACCCAGGCGGGCGCCCTCGCGCCGCCGAGTTGCAGCCCCTCAATCAGCCCGACGGGCGCCAGCGTGGGTGCCGCCGGGGGCTCGGGCAGCGTCAGCGTCACCACGGGCGCGGGCTGCAACTGGAGCGCGGTGAGCAACGCGAGCTGGATCTCGATCACCTCAGGCACAAGCGGCTCGGGAAGCGGCATGGTAAGCTTCTCGGTTGCGTCCAACCCAAGCACCTCGCAGCGGCAGGGCGTGGTGACGATTGCCGGGCTCACCTTCACGGTGACGCAAGCCGGCTCCGGTTGCACCTACAGCGTGACGCCGACCGAGGCCATGTATGGACCCGGGACAGCGACGGGCAGCGTGAAGGTCTACACCAGTGACTGGCGCTGCGGTTGGAATGCCCAGTCCCAGGTTTCCTGGATCAGTTTCCCCAATGGCTCCAGTTTTCCAGGTCCCGGGACGATTCAGTACGCGGTGCAGGCCAACACCGGGCCTCCGCGCATGGGAACAATGACCATTGCCGGGACAACCTTTACCGTCTGGCAGGCGGGCAAGGACGGCGCGGTGACCCTGTGGTACATTCCGCCGGGACGCAAGATCCAGCCGATGCTCGACCAGGCGCAGCTCGGCGACACGATCCTGCTCGAGCCCGGCGCGGTGTACCGGGAGTTTCTCAAGCTGAGAAAGAAGGATGGCACGGGCGTGCTGACCATCACCACCGCCGATCCGAGCCTTCTACCCCCGCCGGGCGTGCGGATAACGCCCCCGTACTTTGCGAGTCTGCCCAAGATCGTTTCGCCGGACAACCGGCCGGCCATCACAACGGAGCCCGGCGCCCACCACTACCGCCTGGTTGGTCTGGAGGTTGCCGGGCCGCCAGGCCGATATCTCAGTGCTCGAATCGAGCTGGGCTCGTTCTCGCAGTCTTCGCTGGCCGAGGTGCCTTCCCACATCGAGCTGGATCGGATGTACATTCATGGCGACCCTTCGGCCGGGGGTCACCGCGGCGTGGTGCTCAACAGCGCCCATACGGTCGTTCGCAACTGCTATTTCGCGGACTTCAAGAGCCGCGACCAGGAGACTCAAGCCATCAACGGGTCCACGGGTCCCGGACCGTTCCTGATCGAAAACAATTACCTGGAGGCTGCCGGCGAGAACATCATGTTCGGCGCCTCGCCGGCGAAGACTCCCGAGCTCACCCCCTCGGACATCACCGTTCGCCGCAACCACCTTTACAAGCCGTTGTCGTGGTGTCCGCGACACCCCAGCTACGCCGGTACGACGTGGATCGTAAAGAACCTCTTCGAGCTGAAGAACGCCAGGCGCGTGCTGGTGGAAGAAAACATCATGGAGAACAATTGGCAGCAGGCGCAGAACGGCTTTGCAGTCCTGCTCACTGTGCGCACCTATTACGGTCAAATGCCCTGGGCAGCAGTGGAGGATGTCATCTTGCGCCGAAACATCATCCGCCACTCGGGAGGAGGGATCAACCTGCTCGGCCGGGACGATCTGGGCAACTATCAGGGAATCACGCGACGGATCCGGATCGAAGACAATCTCATTTACGACATCGACTCCTCGAAGTGGGGCGGCGAAGGCCGCCTCTTTCACATCCTGCAAGGGGTCGAGGATCTGGTGATCAACCACAACACGCTCCAGCAGAACAAGCACCTGGCGGTTTTCGGCGGCTTGCCGAGCCCGCGGCTGATCTTCACCAACAACATCGCTCCGACCAACGTTTATGGGCTTTTGGGCACGGGAACGACGACCGGCTTTCCCACCTTCGCGGTCTACTGCCCGGACATCGTACTGGCAGGAAACGTCCTGGCGGGCGGGCCGGCCTCAAAGTATCCGCCGAACAACTATTTCCCGCCAGACCTCGCCAGTGTCGGCTTCGTCGATCTCAGCGCAGACGACTTCCGGCTGTCGCCGTCGAGCCCGTACCGGAAGGCGGGTACCGACGGCAAGGACGTCGGCGCAGACATCAATGCGGTTCTCGCCGCCACGGCAGGCGTCATCCAGTAGCGGATCGGCTATCCTGAGAGTTTCCGGTCTGCGGAAACAAGGTCGCTCCGTGTCAGGCAAGGCGGCTCCGAGCCAGGACAATCAGGAAGCTTTTTCTTTCGGCAAGAACTGGGCGGCCTTCATCGAAAGGCACTTTCGCGAGGAGCGGGTCCGGATCGCACGGGAGCGATTGCTCGCCTTTCTGGAATTGCCCGACCTGGCCGGCAGAAGCTTCCTCGATATCGGCTGCGGCTCCGGCCTGTCGTCTCTGGCGGCCTGGGAGGCCGGCGCGGCTCAGGTGGTGAGCTTCGACGTCGATCCGGATTCGGTCCGCACCACCGAACGCGTCCGCCAGATGAGAGGCGCGCCGGAGAACTGGCGCGTGCTCGAAGGCTCAGTGCTCGATCGCGGATTCCTTTCTACGCTCGAGCCGGCGGACGTCGTTTACTCCTGGGGTGTGCTGCACCACACCGGGCGAATGTGGGAGGCGGTGCGAAATGCCGCGGGATGCCTCAAGCCGGGTGGGCTGTTCTTCATCGCGCTTTACCTGACCACGCCCCGCTCGCCCTACTGGCTTGAGCTCAAGAAGCGCTACAATCGCGCGCCGGCCTGGCGGAAGCGCTGCATGGAGTGGCACTACATTGTGCGCCATACCGTGATTCCGAGCCTCATCCGTGGCCGGAACCCGCTCCGTCTCATCCGGAATTATCAAAACAACCGCGGCATGGACTTCCTCACCGATGTGCGGGACTGGCTGGGGGGCTATCCTTACGAAGACGCCACCATCGCCCAGGTCCTGCGGTTTTGCCGTCGCGAGTTGGGGCTGAACCTGATCAACATCAACCCCTCGGGCACCATGGTGGAGTATCTGTTCGAAAGGCCCGTCTTAGCAGAGAAGCATCTATGAGTAAACCCGAACTCGAATCGGTTCTGGATTCGGGAGATCCATCGATTTATGAGATTCGCACACGGGCCCCGGGCCCGGCGGGCGCCCTGCCGTTGACCGAGCAGTTCCTGCTCGAGCGCCCCTCTGGGGACCTGTTCGGCTGGGTCCAGAACGTCGGCATGGGCTGGCGGCCGGACAGGCTCGGCGGTCCCGAGGTCCTGCTGCTCAGCACCCACGGCGGCATCCGGGCGCCTGACGGCACCCCAATCGCCCTCGGCTACCACACTGGTCACTGGGAGGTCGGCCTGCTGGTCGAGGAAGCGGCGCGGGAGCTCCAGGCGCTCGACGCTATCCCGTTCGCCGGCTTCTGTTCCGACCCCTGCGATGGGCGCACGCAGGGTACGCCGGGAATGTTCGACAGCCTGGCCTACCGCAATGACGCGGCGTATGTCTTCCGCCGGCTTATCCGCTCCCTGCCCACGCGCTCGGCTGTCCTGGGCGCGGCCACCTGCGACAAGGGGCTGCCGGCGATGATGATGGCGCTCGCCGCAGCACACCGTCTGCCGGCAGTGCTGATGCCGGGTGGTGTCACGCTGCTGGCCGAAGGGGGCGAGGATGCCGGCCGGGTGCAAAGCCTAGGTGCGCGCCTGGCGCACGGCGAGGTTTCGCTCGAAGAGGCCTCGATCCTGGCCTGCCGCGCCTGCGCGACGCCGGGCGGCGGCTGCCAGTTTCTCGGCACGGCGGCCACCAGCCAGGTGGTGGCCGAAGCGCTGGGCATGACGCTGCCGCACGCCGCTCTGTCGCCGTCCGGTTATCCGATCTGGCGCGACATGGCGCGGCGCTCTGCCCGGGCGGTGCTGAGGCTGCTCGCTCGCGGCATCACGATGAAAGACATCCTGAGCGAGGGCTCGATCCGCAATGCCCTGGTCACGCATGCGGCCTTCGGCGGATCGACGAACCTCATCCTCCACATCGCGGCGATCGCGCATGCGGCCGGGCTGCGGCGTCCAGGCGTCGAGGACTGGATCGAGATCAATCGCCGCATCCCGCGCCTGGTGGACGTGCTGCCCAACGGCCCCAAGAGTTTCGTCACGGCGCAGGTCTACCTGGCCGGGGGAGTGCCCGAGGTGATGCTGCACCTGCGCAGATCCGGGCTCCTGGAGACCGACGCGCTCACGGCGGCCGGCGAGCCGCTCGGGAGGCTGCTGGACTGGTGGGAGAGCTGCGAGCGCCGCCGCCGCCTTCGCGAAACGCTTCGTTCCCTCGACGGCGTCGACCCGGACGACGTGATCATGGATCCGGAGACCGCCGCCCGCCGGGGGCTGACCTCCACGGTATGCTTCCCGCGCGGCAATCTGGCGCCCGGGGGCTCGGTGGTCAAGAGCACGGCGATCGATCCCTCGGTGGTTGACCCCGACGGCGTCTACCGCATGAGGGGGCCGGCGCGTGTTTTTCTGAGGGAACACGACGCCATCATGGCCGTCAAGAGTACCGGCGAGGACCGGATCAAGCCCGGCGACGTGATGGTGTTGATCTGCCGCGGCCCGCTCGGAGCGGGCATGGAAGAGGTTTTCGAAGTCACCTGCGCGCTACGGAACCTCTCTTTTGGCAAACACGTCGCGCTGCTGACTGACGCGCGATTCAGCGGGGTCACCGCGGGCGCCTGCGTCGGCCACATCACGCCCGAGGCGCTGGCCGGCGGCCCGATCGGCAAGCTCCAGGAGGGCGACCTGATCGAGATCGTCATCGATCGGGCGCGCCTGGAGGGCTCCGTCGACCTGGTCGGCGCGAGCGGCCGTTACTTCGGGCCCGAGGAAGGCGCGCGGGTTCTGGCCGGCCGGCCGCCGCGGCCTGATCTGGCGCCCGACCCGGATCTGCCCGCCGAGACGCGGCTCTGGGCCGCGCTCCAGGATGTGAGCGGCGGCACCTGGGGCGGCAGCGTCTACGACGTCGAGACCATCGTCAAAGTGCTCGCCGCCGGCCGGCGCGCGCTGGCAAGGTGAAGGCCGGTCGCGGAGCCGCGGCACGCCGCTGCTCGACGAGCGGCCGGTTCATGGCCTCGACGAACGGCTTCATCAAGCGGAAGCGCCGGACGATTTCGGGCAGCAATTCGGGCGTCGTGGCCAGTTCCGGTTCGAGCGTCACGTAGAAGTACCACTGCTTGTACCGGAGCAGGTCCTCGGCCGGATGGCCCGCCGGGTACCCCTGGGGCGCCCGGGCGAGTTGTTCACCCTGAAGTTCGCCCATCAGCACCCGCAAGTTGGGCTCGTGGATGATGCGACGGATTTCGGCATGATGCTCGGCCAGGAAGGCGCGGACGAGGCGCAATTCGTCCGGGCCGGGCATGTAGATGCCCGCGGCAATTTCGACCTCCTTGGGCGAGATCCCGAAGTAGTAGCCGGCCGCCGTGTGTTTGGGAAAACCGCGGCGGGGAAAATTGGCGGCAATATGCGTCTTGTAGGGCGTCTTGTCGGAGCTGAAGCGGGTGTCGCGATAGATCCGGTAGATGGCCTCGCGCGGTTCAGTGACGTGCTCCGGGGCGAAGGTGAGGAGCTCCTGGTTGACCGCCTCGACCAGCTCGATCATCGGCGCCCGCACCTTCTCCTCGAAGATCTGCTTTCGCGCCTGGAACCACTCGCGCCGGTTGTTGCGCTCCAGGCTCCGGAAGAATCGAAGCGCTTCGGGCGGGAATCCGGCAAAGCGGGCTGCCACGGAACATGCTCTCCTATAATCGACACAAGATGCAGGGCCTCGACAGGACGCTGGCGCGTCTGGCCTCGATCCCTAACCTAGCAGTCTGGCGCGAGGCGCCGCTGAGCCGCTACACCCGCTTCGGGATCGGAGGGCCGGCGGCGGCCCTGGTGGAGGCGTCCACGGAGGAGGCCTTCCTGGGCGCGCTCGTCGAGGCGCGCTCGAGCGGGTTCGAGTGGGCCGTCATCGGCGCCGGCACCAACCTGATTGCGGCTGACGCGGGCTTCCGCGGAATCGTGCTGCGCTATCTCGGAAATCGCATCAGACGTCACGGCAGGTGCGTCTCGGCCCAGGCGGGCGCCGAGCTCGAGGCCCTGGTCGGTTTCGCCATCGACGCCGGACTCCGGGGATTGGAGACCATGGCGGGCATTCCCGGCTCGGTCGGCGCAGCCGTGTACGGCAACGCGGGCGCTTACGGGCGCTCCGTCTCCGACTCGCTCGTCGAGGTACGGTTCTTCGACGGCTCCAGTGTGCGCGCGCTCGACAATGCCGGCTGCCAATTCGAATACCGCGGAAGCATCTTCAAGAAGCAGAAGGGCTGGGTGATCCTGGAGGCCCAGTTCGCACTCGAGCCCGCCGAGCCGGCCGAGTTGCGCCGGACGGCCTCCGAAATACTGGCGGTCCGCTCCCGCAAGTATCCGCCGGAGATGCGCTGTGCCGGCAGCATCTTCAAGAACCTTTTCTTCGAGCGATTGCCCCCTGCGGTCGCCGCCCAGGTTCCGGCCGAGATCGTGCGCGAGGGGAAGGTGCCGGCGGCATGGTTTCTCGAGCAGGTGGGCGCCAAGGGGCTCAGCCGAGGCGACATCCGCGTGGCCGACTATCACGCCAATCTCGTCTACAACGCAGGTGCCGGCACAGCGGCTGACCTGTGCGCTCTCATCGAGGAACTCAAGCGCCGGGTCAGGGCGCGCTTCGGCATCGAGCTCGAGGAGGAGGTGCAGTATCTCGGCATCCAGCCGCCCGCGCTAGGATAGCCCCCATGAGGTGCCTCCCCGCCCTGGCGCTCGCCTTCCTCTTGTTCGGCCTGGAAACTCCGGCGCAGATTCTCCGGCTCAGCCGCGAGGAGTTGATCCGCTTTACGCCGCTCAATCCCTACGAGCGTTTCCCGGACGGACGCCCGCGCGTGCCGGACGAATGGCTGGAGCGCGTCAAGGAGCTGTCGGTGGAAGACGCCTGGGGCGTGCTGCGCAGCCAGGGATACCACAACCAGTATGCCGGCGACTTCCAGATCCTGCACCCGGGCCGCAAGCTAGTCGGTCGTGCCGTGACTGCACAGTACTTACCGCTTCGGCCTGACGTAGCCGAAGTTCTCGCCGCCGACGCCAAGGCCCGGGGCCTGCCGCTCGGCAATTCGCAGCGGGTCGCCGACGTGCTCCAGCTCAACGACGTGCCGGTGGTGGATCTGATGGGCGGCGAAGAGGGGCACAACTTCGGCGGCGAGAACATCCATGCCGCCGTCTACGGAGTGACGCGAACGGGCGCGGTCGTCGACGGCACGATCCGGGATCTCGAAGGCATCTTCGAGCTGCCCACCCAGATCTACTTCCGCAAACCCCACCCGGCGGCCGTAGCCGGCGTTTCCGTGGCGGGCATCAATGTTCCGATCCGCATCGGCGGCGCCATCGTCATGCCAGGCGACGTCGTGCTCGGCGACCGTACCGGCGTCGTTTTCATCCCGCCGCATCTGGTCGAGCCGGTAGTCGTTCAGGCTGAGAAGACCCGCATCAAGGACGAATGGACGGTGAAGAAATTTCTCACCGGGAAATATAAAGCCAGTGAACTATACGGAGGGCCGCTCGCGCCGGAGCTCCAGCGGGAATTCGACGAATACCTGAAGAGACGGCTAGAGGAGAAGCGCCGGGGGCGCTGAGGGCGTCCTTCGGATTCGACGGCCGCGCGCGGACCTCCGCAAACTTGACACGCCGCGCCAGATTTGGAATGATGCTCCCAAGAAACACGGAGTGCGCCATCGAAAACGCACTCTCGCGGCAGCTCAGTTCCCGCTAACGGGCTAGTCCGCGTCAAGGAGCATCAGGCATGAAAGAGGTACGTGTGCGCAAGCATTGGGTGGCAGCACTGGCCGCCTGTTTCGTGGCCGTCCAGGCGCCGGCGCAAACCCTGAATACCGGCGTTTTTCTCGGCACCGTGCTCGACCCCAGCGGCGCCGCCGTGCCGGAGGCGACCGTGCGCGTCGTTCGCGAAGGCACCAGCTTTGAGCGCGCCGCCACCACCGGCCCGGACGGCGCCTTCCGCCTGCTCGAGATCCCGGTGGGCCGCTACCGGATCGTGGTGGAGAAGCCCGGCTTTCAGCGCGCTGAGCGAAGCGGGCTGGAGCTGAGTGCGGGGCAGACGCTGCGCGTCGATCTGAGCCTAGCGGTCGGTGCGGTCACCGAGACCGTTCAGGTCGAGGCGCGCGTCGCCCAGGTGGACACGGCCACGGCCAACGTAGGTTCGACCATCTTTGGCTCGCACGTGCAGGAGCTTGCGCTCAATACGCGGAGCTTTACGCAGTTGGTGCGACTCCAGCCGGGCGTGAACTCCATGCAGGCACAGCAGCCGGGCTTCGGCTCTAACACCAGCGTGCCGTTCAGCTTCAACGGCGGCGGCACCAGCGCCAACAACTGGCTGCTCGACGGCGGGCGCAACATCGACACCTTCAACGGCAACAACCTCACGATGGTCAATCTGGACGCCATCGCCGAGGTGCGCATCGAGCGCAACGCCTACTCGGCGGAGTTCGGGCGCAACGCCGGTGCGCAGATCAACGTGATCACGCGGTCCGGAACCAACGAGGTCCACGGCACGCTGTTCGAGTTCTTCCGCAACGATAAGCTGGACGCCAAGAACTTCTTCGCCGTTGCGAAGCCCAAGAACCGATATAACAATTTCGGCGGCACGGTTGGCGGTCCGATCCGGCGCGACAAGATGTTCTTTTTCGTGTCGAACGAGTACCGCCGCATCATTCAGAGCACCGGCACGCGCACGGCGATCGTGCCCACGCCGGAGCAGGTGGCGGGCGAGTTCACCGGCGGGCGCGTGATCTCGCACCCGGACACGCGCGAACCCTTTCCGGGCAACCGGATTCCGGCCTCGCTGCTCGATCCGAACGCGCAGATTCTGCTCAAGAATTACTATGCGCAGCCGACGCCCGGCTTCCGGCAGGGGGCGCTGAACTTCAGCTCCTCGGCGCCGGACGGGACCAAGTACCGCTCCGCACTCGGGCGGCTGGACTACAACGTTTCTCCCACCCTTACCGTCTTCGGTCGCTACAACATTGACAGCACGCGTCTGGATAGCCCGTTCGGGCTGTTCGCCGCCAACGCCATGCCGGGCGTGGCCGCCTCCGAGCAAGCGCACATCATGTACACGGCCAATGGGTCGGTGAACTGGACCGTGCGGCCGACGCTGCTCAATCAGTTCACCATGGCGTGGTATCACGGCTCGATGGCCATCTCGACGGTCCCCTTCGCCTCGCGCACGCGCGTGGCGGGCTTCAACGTACCGCGGGTCTTCGACACGGTCACCGCCTCGGCGGGTCTGATCCCGGCCATCAGCATGGCGCAGGGCTATGCCGGAATCCAGATTCTCTGGCCCCAGAACATCTCCCATTACACCTACGAGCTGATCGACAACGTCACTTACATTCGCGGCCGGCACATCATCAAGTTCGGCGGCTCGATCGACAAGGAGAACAAGACGCAGAACCAGAGCAACCCGAACAACAACGGTACCTTCACCTTCAACGGCTCAGCCACCGGCGACGCGCTGGCGGATCTGCTGGTGGGGCGGGCCTTCCAGTACACCGAGGACTCGCATCACGTCATGGGCAGCTCGCGGTGGACCAATGTCGGCCTCTACATTCAGGACCAGTTCCGGGCGCACCCGCGCCTGTCGCTGACCTTCGGACTGCGCTGGGAGTTCTTCCCGCCCGAGCAGGACCGCAACGGGACCTACTCCTTCTTCCACCCGCCCCGCTTCGATCCGCGACGCGCCGCCGTGGTGCAGCCCAACGGCCAGATCGTCGCCGGCACGCAAAACTTCGGCAACGGCGTGATCGTGGCGGGCAAGGGCGCACTGTTCGGCTATTCGGCCTTCAACACCACCTACGATAGTTTCGCGCCGCGCGGCGGCTTCTCCTACGCGCTCACCCGGGACAACCTCACCGTGCTGCGGGGCGGCTTCGGCATCTTCCATGACCGCTGGTCGCAGTGGGTCTCGACTATGCGCAAGAACTGGCCCTTCAACCAGAGCGTGTCGATCTTCAACACCTACTTCAGCAACCCGGCGCTGGGAACGCGGCGCATCTTTCCGGTGAGCCTATCGAGCTTCAACTCGCCGTGGGAGATCCCCTACATGATGAAATGGTCGCTCGGCATTCAGCGGCAGCTTCCGGCGGAGCTGCTGATCGACGTGAGCTATGTCGGCTCGCGCGGCGTACACCTGGGCTTCGCCAAAGACATCAATCAGCCGCAACCGAGCGTGGATGTTGCCGCGGGCCGGATCAGCCCCAACGCAGTGCGCCCGTATCCCGGATTTGCCGCGATTAGCACGTACGAGACCACGGGGAACTCGGTGTACCATTCGCTTCAAACCTCGCTGGTCCGCCGCATGGCGGGCGGGCTCACCTTCCAGGGCGCCTACACCTGGAGCCGCACCATCGACAACGCCGTCACCCCTCTGAACATCTATGCGCCTTCGCGCGCCGAGCGGGCTGCGGCCACCTTTGACCGGACACATGTGCTGACGGCGAGCTGGGTCTGGGAGATTCCCTTCACGCGCGAGCTTCAGGGCTGGCGCCGCACCGCGTTCCACGGCTGGCAGGTCTCCGGCATCGCCAGCTTCCACTCGGGCACCCCCCTGACGATGGTGATTTCGGGCGACCGTGCGGGCGTCGGCACCAGCGGTCAGAGGCCCGATGTCGTGGGCGCCGCCACCCGGCGGAAGACGCTGGCGCGCTGGTTCGACACCACCGCCTTCGCCGTGCCGGCGCTCGGAACGTTCGGCAATGCCGGCCGCTCGCTGGTGCGTGGCCCGGGAATCAACAACTGGGACGTCTCCTTCGCCAAGCGCACCCCGCTTGCCGAGAACGTGATGCTACAGTTCCGCGCGGAGTTCTTCAACCTGTTCAATCACTCCCAGTTTGCAGGGGTGGGCACCACCGTGGGCGCCGGGACCTTCGGGCAGGTGGTGAGCGCACGCGACCCGCGCATCACCCAGCTCGGCCTGCGCCTGATCTTCTGAACAGCCACTAGAGGCGCCGGTCGCTAGAATGGGCAGTTGTTCGAACTGAGCGTCGAGAACGCCCACGACTACCTGGCGCGGCGGCCGGAGACGGCCCGCAAGCAGTGGCGGATCACGCCGCTCGCGGGCGGTGTCTCCAACACCGTCCTGCTGGCCGAATCCGGCTCCGCCCGGATCGTCCTCAAACAGGCGCTGGCCAAGCTCCGGGTGAAGGAAGACTGGTACGCCGATCGGACGCGCATCCACCGCGAGTGCGCGGCCATGCGGGAGCTCGCGCCGCATCTCGAGCCGGGCGCGGTTCCCCGGATCCTCTTCGAGGACGAGGAAAACTGCCTGTTCGCGATGGAGGCCGCGCCGCGCCGCGCCCGGACCTGGAAAGCCCTCTTACTGGAAGGACAGGCGCCGGCCGGGATCGCGGAGTCCGTGGGGGCCATGACCGCAGCGATGCTGCGCGCCAGTTGGGGCTCGGCCCGCTGGGAGGAACTTTACGGCGATCAGACCGCCTTCGATCAGTTGCGACTCGATCCCTACTACCGCTTCACCGCCGAGCGGCACCCGGATCTGGCGCCTCAGTTCGGGGAGCGGATCGAGCTGGCGCGCCGGCGCTACGCGCTGGTGCACGGGGACTGGAGCCCGAAGAACTTCCTGGTTTGGGACGACCGGGTGATGGCGATCGACTTCGAAGTGATCCATTATGGGGACCCCTCTTTCGACGCCGCGTTTCTGTTGAATCATCTCCTGCTCAAATCGTTCTTCCGGCCGCAGCGGTCGCCGCAGTACGCCGTCGCCGCCCGGCGGTTCCTCGAGCAGGTGCAGGCAGCCCTCCCGGCGGAGGCCGCCTGGTTTGAAAGCACAACCGTCCGGCATCTGGGCTGCTTGCTACTGGCGCGCATCGACGGCAAGTCACCCGTGGAGTACATCGAGGAGGAGCCGCTGAAGGCAAGGATTCGGGGCTTCGCGCGCCGGTTGATCCTCGAGCCGCCGGACTCGGCGGCGGCTGTTTTCGCTAGCATACCGTCGTGAAACTCACGCTTCGCCAACTGCGCGCGCTCGAGATTCTGGATTCACGCGGCCGCCCCACGGTGGCCGTCGAGGCCGTGCTGAGCGACGGAACCATCGCCTGGGCCCAGGTGCCCTCCGGCGCCTCCACAGGCCGGCACGAGGCGCTCGAGCTGCGCGACGGCGACCCCAAGCGCTATGGCGGGGAGGGCGTGCGGCGCGCGGTGGCGAACGTCGAGGAGATTCTCTCGCCCGAGCTGGCCGGCTCGGACGTGGAGGATCAGGCCGCCCTCGACCGGCGGATGATCAAACTTGACGGCACCGAGAACAAATCGCGGCTCGGGGCCAACGCCATCCTGGGCGTCTCCTGCGCCGTGGCGCGGGCGGTGGCCCGCGCCCGCGGCATTCCGCTCTGGCAGCATCTCAGCGAGGGGCGCCGGCCGGTGCTTCCCGTGCCCATGGTGAACATTCTCTCGGGCGGGTTGCATGCCGACCGCAACATCGAATTTCAGGACTTTCTCGTCATCCCGCACGGCTTTTCCAGCTTCAGCGCGGCGGTCGAAGCCACCGTGGCCGTGCACCGGACGGTGTTCCGGTTGCTGAAGGAGCGCGGCTACCGGCTTACCGGGGTGGCCGATGAAGGCGGCTGGGGCCCGCTGGCCGAATCCAACGAGCGGCCGCTCGAGATCCTGGCGCAGGCCATCGAGGCAGCCGGCTACAGCCCGGGCGAGCAAGTCTCCCTCGCCCTGGACGTCGCCGCTTCGCACTTCTATCACGAGGGCGGCTACGAGCTGGCAACCGAGGGCCGCACGCTCGCCAGCGACCAGATGATCGAGCGGCTTGCAGACTGGGCCCGGCGCTACCCGGTGCTCTCGATCGAGGACGGGCTCGACCAGGACGACTGGGGCGCCTGGAGCCGCCTGACGCGCCGGCTCGGCGACCAGGTTCAGATCCTCGGCGACGATCTGTTCACGACGAACCCGCGGCGGCTCGAGCGCGGCGTCGCGCTGGGCGCGGCGAACGCGGTCCTGGTGAAGATGAACCAGATCGGTACGTTGACGGAAACCTTCGAGGTCATCGACCGCGCCAGTGCCGCCGGCATGCTGGCGGTGGTTTCGACGCGATCGGGCGAAACCGAGGATGCCTTCGTCGCGGATCTGGCGGTGGCGAGCGGCGCCGGGCAGTTCAAGCCCGGCTCGGTGACGCGTTCCGAGCGGCTGGCGAAGTTCAACCGGTTGCTCGAAATCGAAGCGCGCGCCGGCTTGTCCTATCCCGGTTCGGCCGTTTTCGCGCGGTTCATTTCACGTTGATCGTCCCGCGGCAGTTGGGCGAGCCGCACCGGCAGGGGACCCGCTCGACATCCTTGTCGAAGTGGTAGTCCACCGTCAGCTCTTCGCCCGGGGCGATGTCCCGCTTGCTCATGTAGAGGATGTGACCTTTGACGATCTTGGCGTAGAGGTTCGGCTCGCAGCTATGGTTGATAAACTCGGCGCCGCTGCCGCCGACGGCGCCGTCGATAGTCCAGTAGGCGTCCAGCGTGAAGAGGTAGTTGTAAGGGGCCTCCGCGCGGCGCTTGGTTTCACGCCGGCTGATGCGTTCACCCGTATACTCGATCACCTTGCGCCCGGCCGGGATGGGCTCGTCGGCATAGACTCCCCAGCGGTGGATCTTCGAGCGGCCGATCCGGAGGCGGAAGCAGCAATAGCGGGGGTCGATCTTCGGCTTGGGTCCCGGGTAGCGGGGCGAGGCCCGATCGGCGGGCGCTTTCACCTGGGATTTCGTCGAGCTGCTGCGCGCCTGTGAGGACCGACGGCGAGCCATTCTGTGCGCTACTTCGACTGGCGCCGGCGCCGGAGGATCAGCACCAGCACGATGGCGACCGCCAGCGCCAGGCTGATGTATTGGATCAGTTCGCTGGTCAAGGCTTCAGGGAGTGATTATACCGAGCCGGAGAAGGTTCGCCAAGCCTCAGAGCCGGAAACGCGCCGCGAGCTCGCGGGCAAGAAAGAAAGCGTCGACCGAGTACAGACGGCCGTGCTCGTCGCGGAACTGCTCGCCGAAATCGACGAGCGTGAACCCCAGCGGCTTCAGCAGGGCGATGATTTCAGGCAGAAGCGGCGTCCGGGGTCCGTAGCCCCGCTCGAGCCAGGTTTCGAGGAGCAGCGCTCCGGCGTGCCGGATGGTCTCTTGCCCGCCGCGGAGGACGGCCGCCTCGTAACCTTGCGTGTCGATCTTGACAATGTCGGGAGGCTCGAGGTTCCGCTCGCGCACGTAACTATCGAGCCGCCGGACCGGAACGCTCCGGCGCTCGCGGATCAGGGGCAGCTCACCGCGGTCGTTCAGCGAGCTGCCGAAGCCGTCTTCGGCCACCGCGATCGTCTCCTCACCGTCCTCCTCGCCGAGAGCGATCGCATGCAGCACGAGGTGGGGCACGCGCTCGAGGCGCGCCCCGAGCTCAGCGGCGAACACCGGATGAGAGGCGAGCGGCTCGAACAGATGGCAGCGCGCGCCGGGGAAGATACCAAGCATGGTCTCTGACCAGACGCCGGTCGAAGCGCCGACATCGTAAATCACCCGTGCACGGAAGCCACCACGGCGGAGCCGGCTGAGGAAGCGCTGATCGGCGCCAAACAGGGGCGAAAGGCGGCGAAGCCGCACCCGCCAGTCGGAAAGCTTCTCCCGCAGCCGCTCGAAACTCATTTGAGCTCGAAGCTTGCGCCACGCTCGGGGATCAGAGTTTCGATCCCGTAGACCTCGCCGATGCGCGCGGCGAGCGCTTGCGCCTGGAGCGCTTCCCCATGCACCAGAAAGATGCGTTTCAAGGTGGGCGTGAGCGGCCTGATCCAGCGCAGCAGGCCCGCCTGGTCGGCATGCGCGCTGAGCTCGTTCAGGGTCTCCACTTCCGCGCGCAGGCGCATCGGCTCGCCGAAGATCGGCACTTCCGGGAGCCGGTCCACCAGTTTGCGGCCCAGCGTATGCTCGGCCTGGAAGCCCGTGATCAGCACCGTGTTGCGGGGATCCTCGATGTTGTTCTTCAGGTGATGGAGGATGCGCCCCACCTCGCACATGCCGGAAGCCGAAATCACGACGAACGGTCCCCGCAGGTCATTCAGCGCCTTGGACTCGGCCACGTCCCGCACGTAGCGGAGGCGCCGGAAGCCGAACGGATCGGCGCCGTCCCAGAGGTAACGATTCGTCTCCTCGTCGTAGCATTCGGTATGCCGCCGGTAGATCTCGGTGACGTCGACGGCCAAAGGGCTGTCGACGAAGATGGGAATATCCGGAATCCGGCGTGCCTCGGCAAGCTGGTGCAACAACAGCACCAGTTGCTGCGTCCGGCCCACGGCGAAGGCGGGCACGATCAGCTTGCCGCCGCGTTGAGCCGTGCGGTTGACGATGCGTTCCAGCTTCTGGACGACCATTTCCTCCTGTTTGTGCAGCCGGTCGCCGTAGGTGCTCTCGAGAATGAGGTAATCCACCGGCGGCAGAGGCTGCGGGTCGCGAAGGATGGGTAGCTCGGGTCGACCCACGTCGCCGGAGAAGGCCAGCCGCAACCGGCTTCCGTTGCGACGCCAGTCGAAGACGAGCGCGGTGGAGCCGAGCAGGTGCCCGGCGTCATAAGCCTCGCAAACCAGCCCCTCTTCGAGCTCGAACGGGACGCGGTAGCCGACCGGGGAAAGCAGGGGGAGCGTGCGCTCCACCTCCTCGAGCGTGTACAGGGGCTCGATCTCGGGCGTCTCGTCCTCGCCCAGGACCGCGCGCCGGCGGCGGTGGCGTTTGTTGAGGTACTCGGCGTCCTTTTCGTGGATGTGCGCCGAATCGCGCAGCATCGCCTGGCAGAGGTCCGCCGTGGCCTGCGTGGTGTAGATCGGCCCGTCGAAGCCGTGGCGTACCAGCGAGGGGAGGTTCCCGCTATGGTCGATGTGGGCATGCGAAAGCACCACTGCTTCGAGCTCTGCGGCGGCGAACGGCAGATTGAGGTTGCGCTCCCTGGCCTCCTGTCGCCGCCCCTGATAGAGGCCGCAGTCGAGCAGATACTTCCTGCCGTCCACTTCGAGCTCGTGCATCGAGCCGGTCACCGTGCGAACCGCTCCCCAAAAGGTCAATTTCATGAAAACAGCCGCCTGACCCATGGTTGTAGCACGGCGCCCTTGCGCCCGGCGGGGAGCGGGATTCTGCGCCGTGACCCTTCTCCGGCTCCGACGGGGCGCGCGGGTCCGAGCTGCGGACCACACCGACGCCGGAATTGCCAAGTGTGTCGGCAGCGGGTTCCTTGAACGCCCTCCGGTCCGGCCAGGTCTTGGCAGACGGTCCGACTTCGCGCGGCCCGTCACCGTCGCCGATACGATCAGCGCGCGCCGCGACGCTCCCGCCGCAGTCCAGCTCTCAGGGTCAGCTTATCAGTGGCGCGCCGGTCCTGCTGGAATCGAAGCCCGGGATGATGGTGCGATGTCCCCAGCCCCGGGTGTCCAGGCCCGGCCCGCCGGCGCTCGTTGCCGCGCTGGATACCTGGCTTTTCGGTGACGTTGCCCAGTCCTTTGTGTCTTCGCCGCCGTTGCAAACGACGGTGCGGTTGAAGCGGACTTAGCCTCAGGCGCCCCCGAACACCGTTACTCCACGCCTGACCTCTCTCGCGGTCGAGAGCTTTGAGCTGCTCTGGCTGTTTGGCTCTGAGGAGTCCCTGCCGCGGAAAGGGGGACCGCTAACGACTCACGCGCCCCCACCGGCCGGTACGGGCATGTCAACCGCCATCGGAGACCAGCCGATCGTCCCCCGCGGAGGCGGTGACCTCTCCCGCATCGTGCGACCGCCGGAGAGCGAACACGCAGCCGGGCAGGTGCTCCGGGCGGCACTCGAATTGCGCCACGCTGCGCGGATCGAAGCGGCCCGCCGTCAAATAAGCCGTGGCCGCGCCGGCCGCCACCCAGGGCTGCACCAGCACCAGCGGCAGCAGATACTTTTTAGACCGCACCAACGACTCGTTCACGCCGCGCACGCGCCTGCTGGCAGGCGCTCCCGGCACCTGCGGCACGACGAAGTGCGACGCTCCGCCGCCCGACCGGTGAGCAAAACGGACCAGGGAACGGGCTGCCTGCTTCGGCGTCGTGATTCCCAGATCGGCCACCACGTTTCGCCGGATCGCCCCGGGGTAGTAGAAGTGGATCACATCTTTGGCAAAATCGGCGCAGTTGCGAACGAAGATGTTGAAACGTCGCTCGTTCGGCTGCTCGTTGAGATATTTGATGAGCCGCTCGTCGTCCTCGGGCGTGGTCTTGAGCGCCAGACCATACAACGTCCGGTCATACGCGGCGCCGAGCAGTTGCACCCAGTCGCCCGCCGGCATGCCGCCGTCCGGCGCGTCCGGGACGATGTCGCGCAGGTGCCGCCGGCGCCAGGCGTCACGAAGCTGCGCGACGGTCTCGCTGTCCACCGCTTCCGGCACGTCTTCCAGCCGGTCGACGGCATAAAGGTATGGGACCAACGGGATGGCCAGCCAGTCGTAACCGCCGATCCGGTTATACCGGCTGATCACCGCTCCGAGCTCGCCCTCGCGGCACGGCCGCAATCGAAACGGTAGGTCGGCGCAGACGCGCGAGAGATAGACGGCTGCATGTCCGGTCGGATTGAAGAACCCAAACCTGCCGTAAGGCTCGCCGACTAACAACGCAACAGCCGCTTGCAGCGGCATCGCGGCAGCCAGCAGCGTGAGGAGGAGAACGTCTCGGCGCATCGTGTCGATCGGCCGGCGGCGCGGCAGCCTCTTTCATTGTCCCATGATGGTACAGCTCCGCCGTCTGCGCCCCCGGAGCGCCGGTCAGCCCGATGCCGGGGAACCCGGCCTGGGCGGCAAGCCGCGGCAATAGGTGGATTCGCGCGGCGCCTGGTAGCGGACCTCGAGCATGGGTGTTTCCAGGCGGCGGTAGCCCTGAATGCGTGATTCGAGCAACCAGTCGAGCGCCATGCTCGTGAGAAGCGTCCGCTCGACCGGGTAGGTAGCAACGCCCGACTCGAACATCTTCTCGATGGCGCCGATCAGGCAGGCGAAATGCCAGTAGGGCCGCCGGCCTTCCGCCCACATGAGCGTGGACTCGGGTTCAGCAGCACCCTCACGCTCGAGCGCCACGGTGAAGTCGCGCACCGCGCCGGTGAGCAGAAACGCCGCCGCCTCCAGCCCGTCGTTGTACTCGAGAAGAAAAAGGGCGGGCTCGTTGACGCGTCCGCGCCACGGCCCCGGTTGGAGCGTCAGGCTGCGGGCCAGAGCCGCCTCGAGCAGCCGCCGCACCCAGGGTGTGCCGTCGACGTAATCCCAAACCGCGCCCCCCTCTAGACACCGCACGGCCCGGATGCCGGTCTCCCCGCCGGCCCGGCGCTCGACGACGGCCTGCAAGCTCTCGAGCAGGTGAAACCCATAGATGTCTAGCCCGCTGTAGCTCACCGCCACGGCGTGGCGCAGCTTTGCGCCCCAATCGAGATCCCAGTCCGGCCGCCGGTAGGTCACCGGGATCGACGAGCCTGCCATGAACGGGAACTTGAGCTCGCGCGCGATCTCGACCATCCGGCGCGCCTTGATCCAGCTATAGGAAAGGTGCTTGTCGTTGAAGACGGGCACCGCACGGCCGCTGCGGCGGAAGACGTCCGTGATCTCGAGAAACATCTCGAAGCGGGGATACAGCGTCTGCGCCTTGTCGTTCACCGGATAGTCCCCGTGCTCGCCGATGAGCAGCACGCCGTCCACGGCGAGGCTGTCACCGCCAAGCGTGAGCGCCTCGAAGATGGTGCGATAGATGGGAACCCCGTGTTTCCGGGCCACCTCCCGGCTCAGGTCGTTCGAGGTCGTCTGGGCGACATAGAGAGAGGCGATCCGCGAGGCGGGCCGCGGCGGGCGCCCGTCCTGGTTATAGCCCTCCAGATACTTGCCCACGATCACGTCGGCGTGGGAGTTCGGCCGATAGACCGTAACCACGGCGGCGATCTTGCGCGGCGAGGCTTGCGGGCATGCAGGAAGCGCCGCCAGAGAAAGAAATTGTCTGCGATCCATCATCGTGCGAACCGGATCTGTCGAGCTGAAGCGGCGTCGTTTCAGGAGGCCATCACCGCCGGGTAGACCTTGCGGATCGCCGCAATGATGTCGTCCACATCCCGGCGGGTGAATTTCGGGTCGACAGCGACGCCCGCGAAGCGGTTCAGGATGTCCAGCGTCCGGGGGCAGCTCTCGGCGCCGTAGCGGATCGTGGGACCGCGGCCCATGGTCCACGTGGGCCAGTTCGGGAAGGCCGTCAGCTTCTTCTCGATGTAGTTCTGGACCGGCAACACCACGGAGCCCGAGGGCGGCCGCGCCGGCACGTTCTCCGCCTTCATGGCTTCCATGAAGCGGTCCCGCCGCTCTTGGCTGTCGAACCCGATGTAGACCGAGTCGCCGGTTTCGCCGTCCGGGTCAGGCCGCTTGCGGAACCGGATGCCGTCCAGGCCCGTCAAGCTGTCATAGATGCGCCGCACGTGGTTGCGGGCTGCTCCGATGATGGTGTCCAGCTTGCGCAACTGGGCGAGCATCACCCCGCCGGTGAACTCGTTCATCCGGAAGTTGACGCCGGCAAAGGGCTCGAGCGCTGCCTTGCCCACCCGCTCCTCGTGCAGGGCGCGCAGCGAGCCGACGTCGTGGAAGCGCGAAGCGCGCTCGAATAGCAGCGGATCGCTCGTGACCACGGAGCCACCCTCGCCGGAGGAGATTGTCTTGTTGACCTGGTGGCTGTAAATGCCCATGTCGCCGAGCGAGCCGAGCGGCCGTCCCTTATAACTTCCGCCCACGGCCTGAGCGCAATCCTCGAGCACCTTCAACTTGTGCCTGCGCGCGATTTCAAGAATCGCATCCATATCGGCGGGCACGCCCTGTAAGTGCGCAACGATAACAAGTTTTGTCCGGGGCGTGATCTTGCGTTCCAGGTCGGTCGGGTCCAGGTTGAACGACTCGTCGACCTCGGCGAAAACCGGCAGCGCTCCCGCCATGATCACTGCCGTGCAGGTGGAATGCCAGGTCCAGGCGGGCAGGATCACCTCGTCGCCCGGGCCGACGCCGAAAGCGGCCACCGCGGTCTGAAGCGCCGCGGTGCCCGAGGTGACCGCCAGGGCAAAGCGCGTCTGCATGCGTTCGGCGAACTCCTTTTCGAAGGTGGCGACTTTCGTCGGCGGCTTGCCGCCCGGCTGGCCCCACCAGCGGAACGGCGCGCCGATGTCGAGCACCTCGTTGAGAGCCGCCCGCTCCTTGTCGTCGTAGTAGAGCGGTCCCCAATGACGCGCCCGGAGCGGAGTCGCGCGCACGGGGGCGCCTCCCTCGATGGCCAGCCGCGGCGCCGCCTCCAGGCTCGCCGCCCCGGCAGCCGCTGCGGCCATGAACTTTCTGCGATTCATGGTGAGACCTCCTCTCGGGTCGGTACACCTCCAACTATACTCCGATTCGAAGCAAGGAGCCCGCGGCTTTTCTGCGCTAAATTGTAGGTAACCCTATGTTCGTCTGGATCTGTCCCCAGTGCGGCCGGGAAGTGCCCCCGCATGACACCGAATGCCCGTTCTGCGCGCTGGCCGCCGCGGAAAAGGAAAGGAAGCAGGAAGCCGCAGCTCCGCCCGCCGCTCCCGCCTCCGAGGCCGCACCCGCCGCGCAGCCCGTCTACGTCATCACTCCCACTCGAAGAGTTCCCGGCTGGCTGGTGGCGTTGCTGGTGGCCGTGGGCCTGATCGCTCTCGGCGGGGGCGCCTACTACTGGCTGCTCGCCTCCAAGCGTTCCGCCAGCCAGGCCGGCGCGCCCGAAGCAACTCCCGAGACGACCGCTGTGACAACTTCCGGCAACCGCTTGAGCAAGTACATCGAGGCGACGGGCTTCCGCGTCACCGAGGATGAAAGGAAGCGACTGAACGTGCGCTTCCTCCTTGTGAACCACTCGCCGGCTGACATCGGCGATCTGGCGGGCAAGGTCTTTCTCAAGACAACCGAAGGCAAGTCGATCGCGGACTTCGACTTCAAGACCACGCGGCTCGGGCCGTACGAATCGATCGAGTTCACCGTCGTGGTCTCGACGACGCTCAGGGCTTACGAGATTCCCGACTGGCAGTTCCTCAGAGGCGAAGTCCAGATCACCTCACCGTCGAATCTCTGAGGCGGCGCGAAAGATCTGGCGGAGTACCCTGCGGCGATAGGCAAAGATCTCTTCTAGTTGTCGCCGGACGACCAACCAGTGAGCCAGCTTCCCCAGCGGCCCCAACGGCAGCGCGTAGGCGACGTGATCGAGGACCTTCGTGCCCTCGGGCGTCTCTTCGAACGTATGGGTATGTCGCCACAGGCGATACGGGCCGCGCACCTGCTCGTCTACGAAGCGCTGCGGAGGTTCGTACGCGGTGATTAAAGTCTTCCAGGGAAGCGGCAGGCCCAGCCAGCGGATCGTGTAATCGAATTCCGCCCCGAGCCGCATGATGAGCGGCTCGGGCGTCCGGATGCGGAAGTTGAGCCACGGCGGCGTGATCCGGCTCAAGTTTCTCGGGTCCTCGAAGAACGCAAACGTCTCATCGATCCCTGCCGGCACAACCAGCTCGGAGCGGAGCTCGTAGGTTCCGTTCTCATTCATGTTCAAGCTCTCTCAGTTGCTTCCATGCAAAGCCGCACTCCTGCGGGGGCCGTCGGCGTTCCCCGAGGCGCGCCAGATTCCAGTAGGCGTCATACAGGCACGGGTCCACCGAGAGGGCGCGCTCGAAATCGGCGCGGGCCGCCTCCCGCTGGCCCAGGGCCAGCAGCGCCGCGCCGCGGTTGTTGTAAGCGAGTGCACTGCGCGGATCGAGCGCCAGCGCCCGGCCGAATTCTGTTAGCGCCTCTGCGGGCCGCCCCGCAGCCAGCAGGCGCCTCCCTTTTTCGGATGCCACTCGAGGGTCGTCCGGCGCCAGAGCTTTTGCGCGGTCGAGCAGCTCGAGCGCTTCCTCCTCCGCCGAGGCGCGCGCCAATTGCAGCAGCGGCCGGACCTTCCCCGGGGACCGTGCGACCGCCTCCCTCCACAGGCGCTCCTCGGTCTGCCAAACTTCGACTCGTAAGAGGGTCAGGATCAGCAATGCGGCGCCGCCCAGCGCAAGCAGGCGCGTGTCCAGCTTCCGCAGTGTCAGGGCGACAGCGGGCGCCAGGCTGACGAGCGGCAGATACATGCGGCGGTCCGCCGCCAGATCCGAGGCCGGAAAGATGCTCGAGCTTGGAAGGAGCAGGATCAGGGCGCCGAGGAACCAGAAACCGCACCGGAGCTCGCGAAAGCGACGGGCCGCCAGCGCCGCCGCCGCGAGGATCGCGCCCCAGGCCAGCGCTGCCGGGGCTAGCGAGGGAATCCGGATTTCCGGGTCCACCGTGAAGCCGTACGGGATCACCAGCAACCGCAAGTACCGCCAGATGACGACACCCTGCGCCGCCAGGTACTCGCGCCAGGTCACCTCCGCGCCGGCGCCCGCACCCGAGCCGGGCAGCACGGCTGCCAGCGCCACGACCCGAACGCCCGCCGCCAGGGCGAGCATCACCATCGCCGCCAGCGGCTTCACGCGCCGGATCTGCCCGGCCGAGGAGAGCTCGAACCAGGCGAGAAACAGCGGAAAGGCCGCGCACTCCTCTTTGGCAAGCAGCGCCGCGCCGAACCAGGCCACCGCGGTCCAGGGACGCTCCGCCAGCCAGGAGCGCCACGCCGCCAGGCACAGCAGCGCCGCCAGAAGCGTCCCCCGCTGGTAGATGTAAACCACCGGCTCAGTTTGTATCGGGTGAACTGCGAACAGCACCCCGGCCACGAGTGCAGCGCGCGGCTCGAGCAGCCGGCGCAGGATCGCCGTGAGCAACACGGCCGCGCCCAGATGGACTCCCAGGTTGACCGCGTGGTAGCCCGCGGGGTTGGCGCCCCCGAGGGCGTGGTTCATCCAAAAGGTGAAGTAAGTGAGAGGCCGCGTCTGCTCGAGGCGCCAGGCGCGCAGCCAGCCTTCGGGAGCCGTGATCGTCGCATCGGCCAACAGCGCGTAGTCGTCGAAATGGAAACTTGCCGTCAGGCTCCGGCCGAAAGCAAGCACAGCCGCGACCGCCGGCACGAAATTTAGGAAACGGCTGTTCGGGGATGCTATGATGATGACTTCATTTTTTCACACCCGCTCCTCGAGCATGCCGCCGAAGACCAAGGTGAAGCGCCCCAGAACCGCCGCGGAGCGCCGCGAGCGCGTGGCGAAGATCCTGGAGGCGCTCGACCGGATGTATCCCAACGCCGCCTGCGCGCTTCATCACCGCAACAGTTGGGAGCTGCTGGTGGCGACGATCCTCTCGGCGCAATGCACCGACGAACGCGTCAACATGGTCACGCCGGGCCTGTTCGCCAAGTACCCCACCATTCGGGATTTCGCGGGCGCCTCGCAGGCTGAGCTGGCGCAGGATATCCGCTCGACAGGCTTCTTCAACAACAAGGCGAAATCGCTGATTGGCGCGGCCCGGACGATCCTCGAGAAGTTCGGGGGAAAGGTCCCCAGGACCATGGAGGAGATGCTTACGATTCCGGGCGTGGCGCGGAAAACGGCGAACGTCGTGCTCGGGACGGCCTACGGCATTCCTACGGGCATCGTGGTCGACACTCATGTCCAGCGCATCGCGCGGCGGCTGGATCTGGCGCGCCAGAACGATCCGAACAAGATCGAGCAGGAGCTCATGAAGATCATTCCCCAGGATCGCTGGATTCTGTTTTCCCACCAGCTCATCCACCACGGCCGGCGGCTGTGCAAAGCCCGCAAGCCGCTGTGCGCCGACTGCCAGCTCGAGCCGCTCTGTTACGCGCCTGACAAGACCGTATGAGGCCGCGCCTGGCTGCCGCGGTCCTGCTTGTCGCCGCCGCCTGCCGCGTCGAACCGGAGGCCTACCCGCCGCCGATGCAGCGCGGCGAGCTCTCCGTGGCGACGCGGCCTTACAGGCACTTCATCTCGATGAACGATCCGGACGCGATGCGCTATTGCCTGCGCGACGTCAGCCCGGCGCTCGAGAACGGCCTGTGGCGCTGGTCGGGCGAGCGGCCCACGTTCCGCTTCGTTCTGCGCCGGCTCGAGGGTCTACGCTTCACGATGGATTTCTCGATCGCCGGCGCCGTACTCGAGCAGACCGGCCCGCAGACTGTCTCGGTGTTCGTCAATGGTAGGCTTCTCGGGCGCGCCCGCTACTCCCAGCACGGCGAACAGCGCTTTGAAAAGCCTGTCGAACCCGCCTGGCTCAAAGCGGGCGAAGACACCATCGTCACCGCCGTGATCGAGCCGGTCTGGGTCAGCCCGGACGGCACCAGGCTCGGCATCATCCTTGTTCGTGCGGGGTTCGTCGACTAATGCCGCAGGCGGTCTCGATCCTCTTCGGCGCTGCTTTCACCGTGACGGTCGCTCTGGCCTGCGGGCGGCTCCTGTTCCGCCGCCTCGGTCTCGTGCTCTACCGGCAGGAGGAGCTGCCGCTGGCCTTCGTTACCGGCGCATCGCTCGTGAGCCTGATGATTTTCGCGCTGTGCGCGCTGCGGCTCGCCTATCCGGGCGTGCTCCTGGGCCTCGGCATTGCGATCCTCGCCTGGGCCGCGCGGCGGCGCCTGTGGCGTCCGCCGGCCGAGAGCTTCCCTGCCCTGCCCCGCTTCTGGCGCCTGCTGGGTTTGCCGCTCGCGGCGCTGTTCGGCCTGCTGTACTTCTCCAACGCCATGGCGCCCGAGATGAGTCCGGACGGCAGCACCTATCATCTGGGCCTGGTCGCCCGCTACCTGCGCGCCCACGGCTTCGAGCGGATCACCACGCACATGTACGCCAACCTGTCGCAGGGCATCGAGCTGCTGTTCCTCCATGCCTTCGCCTTCGGCCGGCATTCGGCGGCCGCGCTGGTTCATTTCGCCTTCCTCGCCGCCCTGCCGCTGGCGATGCTCAGCTACGCCCGGCGCTTCGGGTTGGAGAAAGCCGGGGTGGCCGGGGCGCTGTTCCTCTTCCTGAGCCCCGTGGCGGGCAAGGACGGCTCCACCGCCTACAACGACGTCGCCGTGGCCTGCCTGATCTTCTGCCTCTTTTACCTGGTCGAGATCTGGGACGAGACGCGGCGGCCGGCCCTGCTGGTGCCCATCGGGCTCGTTGCGGGCTTCTGCTACGCCTCGAAATACACCGCGTTTCTAGCGGTCCCTTACGCGATCCTGTTCGTCGGCTGGAAGCTTTGGCGCGCCGGGCAGCCGTGGCTCAGGCCGCTCGCGACGGTCTCGGGGCTCGCCCTGCTGATGATGGCGCCGTGGATCATCAGGAACTGGATCTGGTTCGATAACCCTTTCTCGCCGTTCTTCAACCGCTTCTTCCCCAATCCCTACATCCACGTTTCCTTCGAGCGCGCTTACGCCGAGCACATGCGCAACTACGAAGGGCTGGCGAGCCACTGGCAGATTCCGCTCGAAGTGACCGTGCGTGGCGCGGTGCTGTGCGGCTTGACCGGACCGCTGTTTCTGCTGGCGCCCGTCGCGCTTGGAGCGCTGAGCCACCCGAAGGGCCGGCGGTTGCTGGCAGCCGCGCTGGTGTTCGGCTCGACCTACGCCGCCAACATCGGCACGCGGTTCCTGCTTCCGGCGTTGCCCTTCCTTTCGCTGGCGCTGGCGCTGGTGGTCTCGCGGCGCCGGTCCTTGGCCGCCGGCCTGGTGTTGATTCATGCCATTAGCGCCTGGCCGGACGTACTGCGACTCTACAGTCACCCTCATGCCTGGCGCCTGGAGAAGGTCCTGTGGCGCGAAGCGCTCCGGATCAAGAGCGAAGACGAGTTTCTGCGCGCAAACTTCCCCGGTTACGCCGTGGCCCGCATGGTGGAGGAGCTGGTGCCGCCGGGTGAGAAAGTGCTCACTTTTACGCAGATTCCGGAGGCCTATACCAGCCGCGAGATCCTCGTCGTCTACCAGGGTGCCTTCAACGAGAATCTGGGCGACCTGCTCTGGACGCCGCTCATCCCGGAGGCGCAGCCGACACGGCGATTCGAGTTCCGCTTCCCGGCGACGGTCGCCCGCCGGCTGCGCGTCGTACAGACCGCCTCCGGCGCGCGCGAGCACTGGAGCGTCGCCGAGTTTCGCCTTTTCCACGAAGGCGCCGAGCTCGCCCGCACGCCCGCATGGCGCCTGCGCGCACACCCGAACCCATGGGACGTCCAGCGCGCTTTCGACGCCAGCCCGGCGACGCGCTGGCGAAGCTGGCAGGATCTCTTCCACGGCATGTACATCGAGGTCGACTTGGGCGAGCCGACGGCGGTGGATCGCGTCGTGCTCGAGAGTGCGGCCGACCAGTGGAACATCCGCCTGCGCCTGAAAGCGATGACGGAGACAGGAACCTGGCAGACGCTGGCGGAGGCGCCGGCCGAGGAGCGCGTCAGCGCACCCGCCGGCCTCCGGCGTCTGGCCGCGCAGGAGATCAAGTACGCCGGCGTCCGATATCTGTTGATTCACGAGAACGAGTTTGGCCGCGACGATTACGCCGACCGCCGCGAGGACTGGGGCTTAACCCTCCTCGGCGAGCTCGGAGGCAAGCGCCTGTACAGGATCGATTGAGCTCACCCGGTGCGCTCGCGGCGCTATACTTGACGCGCACGGCAACTCGGAGGGCCAACAACCCCCTAGTTCGACGTGGGAGGAGCTCACGATGAAGTTTCGAGCGGTTTTCCACCTGGGCCCCGCCGTCACTGGCGCCCTGGCCCTGCTCCTTTTGCCCCAAGCCGCGCCGGCCTGGGGCACCGCCACGCACGTCTATCTCGCCAAGAGATTGGGGCATCAGCTCGGTAACGCCAACCTCCAGGAGATGTATGGCGCCACGTTGCCCGATTTCCCCATGCTGATGTTCGGCTCACCCTATCAGGAGTTCCTGTATCGGAAGACCCACTACGACTTCATGCAAATGGTTCAGCAGGCGCCGCTCGGCTACCCGAGAGCGACCGCCTACGGCTTCGCCAGTCACAACGAGACCTGGGGCGCCGATTATTCGGCGCATATCCTGACGCTCGGCGGCACTGGGGGCTACATCGTCCAGAAGATTCCTCCGCTCGCGGCGGCGCTTCTGCCGGGCGTCTCGGCTCTGCTCACAAACCGCGGGATCGATGATCCCCAACTGGCGGCCCAGTTGAGCACCACGCTGGCCGACACCGCGCTCGAGGCGGCCGTCGACCTGCGCATCAGCCGGAACCAGTTCCCGGAGGTGGGCCTCGAGATGATGCTCGCCTCGGCGCTTCGAGGCGCTTATGTGCCGTCGCTTGTGGTGTCGGCCTTCGCGAAAGATCTGGCTGTGAAGGCCTCGATCAGCGAGGCGCAGGCCGCGGCCATCCTGGTGGCGGCCGAAGCGCAGAACCGCCAGTACGTGGCCACCTACGGCGCGGCGCTCTCGCAGGCGAATCGGGCGGACCTTGTGGCCGGTCTGATCGCCCAGCTCGCCGTCCAGGCCGTGCCCGGACTCGGCAGCCCGGAGGCCGCGGACCTGATAGGCCTGATCCGCTCGAGCCTGGCAAGCGCCGACAACTTCATTCGGTATGACTACGCCCGGCAGATCGAGGCCACACTGGAACGCACCGGCAAGGAACTGCTTAAACACTGGATCTTCACCTCGCTGATGCCGTAAGCGCGCCGCCGGCGCATCAGCGAGCCGTCCGTGAAAGCCGGCCCCGCCGCGTTCGGACCACGCGGGGGGCGCATCGGGTAAGATGTGCTTCATCGGAATGCGTCTCCTGATGCTGGCGACGGGGCTGGTGGGACTTTGCCTGGCCGAGGACTGGAGCCTGGAGCGACTCTACGCCCGGCCGTACATTTGGGGCACCCCGCCGCAGTCGCTCGCCTGGAGCGAGCACGGGCACACGCTGGCCTTTCTCTGGAACGCCGAGGGCGGCCGTTTCCTCGACTTGTACGCCTATCACGCCGGCACGCGGCGGCTGGTGCGCCTGACCGCTCTCGAGCCGTTCGAGGACGAGCTGGTGAAGTCGCCCGCAGAGAAAGACGAACGCCGCCGGCAGTATCTGGAGCCGCGCGAAGGCATCCGGGAGTTCCGTCTGTCGCGAGACGGCCAGCGTGTCGTCTTTGCGTATCGCGGCGATCTGTTCACCGTGGCAACCACCGGCGGCTCGGCGCCGTTCCGCCTCACGCGCACCCGCGCGACGGAATCGATGCCGCAATTCGGCCCTGACGGCAAGGAGGTGGCCGCGCTGCGGGGCGGGCAGATCGTCACCCAGCACCTGGAGAACGGCCGGCTCTGGCAGGTGACCGACGTCGAAGAGTCGTTCGGCTCCATCACGACCTACCAGTGGTCGCGCGATGGCGCGCGCTTTGCGGTGGTCGTCCGCAAGGGAAAAGTTCGCCAGATGCCCCTACCCAACTACTCGGGACGCTTCGTCACCGCCGAGCCCTTTCCGCGTTCGGTGGCCGGAGACGAACCGCCGGAGACGGCCGTGCTGGTCGTATCGGCCCGTGGCGGCAAGCCCGTCGAGGTAGACCTCGGCGATTGGGGCGGAAAGGTGTACCTGGCGGAGCCCGTCTGGTCGAAGGACTCGCGCCGGCTCGCCCTCCGCCTGATCCATCCGAGCATGAAACGGATGCGAATCCTCGTGGCCGACGCCGTCTCGGGCGCCTCGCAAACCGTCTACGAGGAATCGGACCCCCGGTGGATCTATGTTTCCGAATTCGGCTGGTCACCGGACTCGCGCGAAATCTTTTTCGTGAGCGAGCGGGACGGCTGGGCGCACCTATATCGGGTGCCGGCCTCCGGCGGCGAACCGTTCCAGATCACCCGCGGGCGCTTTGAATGCCGCCCGGAGCGCTTCAGCTTCGACGACGGCTATGATCCGCAGTGGGCCGGCGATTACCTCTACTACTCCTCGACCGAGGACGGGATGGCGGAACGGCACATCTACCGCATCCGGCCGGACGGCTCGGGCAAGGAGAAACTTACGCGGCGCGAGGGCGTCCACAACGCGGTCGTTTCCGAAGACGGCAGGCATATCGCCTGGCAGTTCGCCAGCCTGGAGGAGCCCGCCGACCTCTATGTCGACGGCGTGCGCGTCACCCGGCGCACGCGTCCTGAGTTCGATCGGTATCCCTGGCCCAGGACCCGCTTCGTGAGTTTCCCTTCGCGCGCCGACGGCAAGCCGGTGGCAGCGAAACTCCTGCTGCCGCCGGGATACGATCCGGTGGACCGCTCCGGCAAGAAGTGGCCGGCCGTCTTCTTCATCCACGGCGCCGGATACGCCACCAGCGTCTTGAAGCAATGGGGCAGCTACCAGGAGCTGCGTCATGTTTTCAACTGCTATCTGGCCAACCGCGGCTACGTCATCGTCGACGTGGATTATCGGGGCAGCACGGGCTACGGGCGCGACTGGCGCTCGGAGGTCTACCTGCACCTGGGAGGTTTGGACCTCGAAGACCTGCTGAGCGCCGTCGACTTCCTGCGCACGCTCGGCAACATCGACACGGCGCGCCTCGGCGTCTGGGGTGTGAGCTACGGCGGATTTCTCACCAACATGGCGATGTTCCTGGCGCCGGACATCTTCCGCGCGGGCTCCTCCTGGGCCTCGGTGAACGACTGGGAGAACTACAGCGCCCCCTACACTCACCAGCGGCTGAACCGGCCGCGCGACAACCCGGAAGCCTACCGCCGCAGCTCGCCCATCACCTACGCCGGCCGGCTCACCAATCACCTGCTCGTAGTTCACGGCATGGTGGACAGCAACGTCCTGTTCCAGGATGCGGTGCAGCTCACCGAGAAGCTCATCCAGGAAGGCAAGCCCTTCGGGCACATCTTCTACCCGCAGGAGGATCATGGCTTCGTGCGGGACGAGACCTGGGTGGACGCCTGCCGCCGCACTGTCGAGTGGTTCGACCGGTATCTCAAATGACTCTGCCGCCGCTTTATCCGATCCTCGACACGCAACTGCTGGACCGCCTCCGGTGTCCGCTGGAAATGGCGGCCGAAGCAATGCTCCGGGGCGGAGCCGGGATCTTGCAGCTCCGGCACAAGGGGCACTTCTCCCGGCGTCTGTTCGAGCAGGCCGAGCGCATCGCAACGCTCTGTGCGCGCTACCAGGCGCTGTTCGTCATCGACGACCGAGCGGATATCGCGCGCCTGCTCGGCGCCGGTGTCCATCTCGGCCAGCAAGACCTGCCGCCGCGCCTGGCGCGGCGCCTGGTCGGCCCCGAGACGATCATCGGCTTCTCGACGCACAACGAAGGGCAGTTGCGGGCCGCCGCCGATGAGCCGATCGACTACCTCGCTCTCGGACCGGTCTTCGAGACAAGCTCGAAGGAGAAACCCGACCCGGTGGTGGGCCTGGAACGGCTGCGCGCCTGGCGCGGCCTGACAGACCGGCCGCTGGTCGCCATTGGCGGGATCACGCGTGCGAATGTGGCCGCGGTGCTCGAGGCCGGCGCCAACTCGGTGGCCGTGATCCGCGATCTGGTGCCCGATCCGTGCGACCCGGAGAGCCTCCGCAAACGGATGGAAGAATGGCAGCGACTCGTGAAGACACATCGACGGGCCTGATCAAAGGCCTCGGCCTGCTCGACGCCACGACGATCGTCATGGGCTCGATGATCGGCAGCGGCGTGTTCATCGTTTCGGCGGACATCGCGAGGCAGGTTGGTTCGCCCGTGCTGCTGATGTCGACATGGGCGGCGACTGCGGTGCTGACGATGATCGCGGCGCTGAGCTACGGGGAGCTGGCGGCAATGATGCCGCGCGCGGGCGGGCAGTATGTGTACCTGCGGGAGGCGTTCGGACCGTTGTGGGGGTTTCTGTACGGCTGGACGCTGTTCGCGGTGATTCAGTGCGGCACGCTGGCGGCGGTGGCGGTGGCGTTTGCGAAGTTTCTGGGCGTCTTCGCGCCGGCGGTGTCGGCGGATGCGTGGCTGGTGAAGATCGGACCGGCGGGGATCAACACGCAGATGCTGGTGGCGATCGGGCTGATCCTGGCGCTGACGTGGCACAACACGCGGGGCATCGAAGCCGGGGCGCGCGTGCAGAACATTTTCACGATTGCGAAGATCGGCGCGCTGGCGGGGCTGATCGCAGCGGGCGTGTTCTTCGCGCGGCAGCCGGAGGCGATCGA
>CALKXJ010000022.1 GCA_938003835.1 uncultured Bryobacteraceae bacterium
CGGATGCGCCCGGAGCGCCTGGAGGAGTTCGTCGGCCAGGAGCACATCCTCGGACCGGGCAAGCCCCTGCGGGTTCAAATCGAGCGGGACGAGCTCAGCTCCCTGATTCTCTGGGGCCCGCCTGGCACGGGTAAGACCACGCTGGCGCGCCTCGTCGCGCGCATGACCAAGGCCGACTTCGTGCCCTTCAGCGCCGTGCTCAGCGGCATCAAGGAGATCAAGGAGGTCATGGCGGCCGCCGAGCGGAACCGCCGCTACGGCCGCCGCACCGTGGTCTTCATCGACGAGATCCACCGCTTCAACAAGGCGCAGCAGGACGCCTTTCTGCCCTACGTGGAGCGCGGCGACATCGTCCTCATTGGGGCGACGACGGAGAACCCCTCCTTCGAGGTGATCTCAGCGCTCCTATCGCGAGCCAAGGTGTACGCCCTGCGGCCGCTCACGCCCGAGGAGATCCGCACCCTGCTCGAGCG
This sequence comes from uncultured Bryobacteraceae bacterium, assembly GCA_938003835.1. GTDB lineage: Bacteria > Acidobacteriota > Terriglobia > Bryobacterales > Bryobacteraceae > CALKXJ01. The sequence continues at coordinate 474 of CALKXJ010000022.1, forward strand.
GGCGCTTGGCGACCGGCAGCGCGGCCTGGGCGACCGTGAGATTGAGGCCCCGCCGGAGCTGCTCGATCAGATCGCCATCTATGCCAACGGCGATGCCCGCGCCGCCTACAACATCCTCGAGCTCGCCGCGGCGGCTACCGAAGGCAAGGTACTCTCCCGCGAGGCGGTGGAGGCGGCCATCGAGCGCAAGGTGCTGCTGTACGACAAAGCGGGCGAGGAGCACTATAACCTCATCTCGGCCCTGCACAAATCCGTGCGCTCATCCGACCCGGATGCGGCGCTGTACTGGCTGGCGCGGATGCTCGAGGCGGGCGAGGACCGCCTTTACATCGCCCGGCGGCTGGTGCGCATGGCGATCGAAGACATCGGCCTGGCCGACCCGCACGCCCTCGAGCAGGCGGTGGCGGCGATGCAGGCGGTGCACTTGCTGGGAATTCCCGAAGGGGACCAGGCGCTGGCGCAGGCTGCCATCTACCTGGCCGTGGCGCCGAAATCGGACGCCGCCTACCGGGCGCTCAATGCGGCGCTCGAGGAGGCCCGGACGGGACTGGCCGAGCCGGTCCCGCCGCACCTGCGCAACCCGGTAACCCGCGCGATGCGCGAGTGGGGCTACGGCAAGGGCTACCGGCACGCCCACGACTTCCAGGACGCCATCACCGACATGGAGTGCCTGCCGGGCCGGCTGGCCGGCCGCACCTTCTATCAGCCGACGGACCGCGGCGTCGAAAAACGCATCGCCGAGCGGCTCGAGGAGATCCGGAAACGGCGAAGGCGGAGCCCGCCCGGCTGACCGGCGCCGGCCGGAGAAGTGCAAGCCTGAAGCGGAAAATTCCCGAGTAATTTCCGGAAAAAATCTGCCACCACGTAACGATTTAGCGCCGAAATTCGTCTTTAGCAGATGCGGTCACGGCCCGAATTCAAGCCAAGTCGGAGCGGTGATTCCGCGGGTGGCAGATCGTTCAACCTCCGATCGAGGATTCCTCAACCTCTCCCCCTGAGTGATTCCCGGCCCAGAGGGCGCGGTCTGTAAAAAGCAGGCCAAGCCGGACCACTGCCGGAGGAAGGCGGCGGTGTCCGGCCCTTTCCAGTGAGGCGAATTCCTTGAATCATCTGCAAGTAGAGAACCCGACTGTTTTCGAAAACTTAGCCGTCTTTCCCCTCATCAGCGAGGATATCCACTCTGAACGCGACTATCTGATGCTGGAGGAAGCGATCGAGTCCGGACAGCTTGCCATCGAGGAGATCTCCGAAGGGGGCTCCGTGTCCCAGCTCAAAGTGACCAACTCGGGCGACCTCCCGGTCCTGATCCTGGACGGGGAGGAGCTCGTGGGCGCCAAGCAGAACCGCGTTCTGAATCTCACCGTTCTGGTACCCGCCCGATCGACGACCGTCATTGGGGTCTCCTGCGTCGAGGCGGGGCGCTGGCGCTTCCGCTCACGCCATTTCCGGCCTTCCGCCCGGGTTCAGTATCCCTCCGCCCGGGCGGCCAAGTCCGCTCAAGTCAGCCGCTCCCTGCGGATGCGCCGTTCGGCGATGTCCGACCAGGCCGCCATCTGGGACGACATCGCCGAAAAAGCCAAGCGTCTGGCCAGCTTCTCTTTAACCGGCGCCATGGCGGCCATCTACGAGACGCACTCCCACCGGCTGGAAACATACATGAAGGTCTTCTCTGTCGTCGAAGGCCAGGTAGGCTTGATCTTTGCAATCGGGGGCAAGATCCGCGGCCTGGAGTTGTTCGACCATCCGGATACGTTCCAGAGGAGCTGGCCCAAGCTCTTGCGCGGCTATGCTCTCGACGCCATCGATCCGCTGGAGCAGATCCGCGGTGAAGCTCCCTCACTCGAAGCGGCTCGCCAGTTCCTCTCCACCGTGGAAACGGCTGAGCGTTTCGAGAGGAAAGCTGTTGGCGTCGGCGCGGATGTTCGATTCGACTCGTCCGAGGTTGTAGGTGGCGCCCTCAAGGCCTTCGGCCGGACGGTCCACCTCTACGCGTTTGCGCGGCCGGAGGAAGCAAACCAAGCGGGCGAGCTTGGCTTCCGCACTTTCTAACGAGGCGGGGCAACGCTGCGGCTCCGGAGGCCCGGTAGAAAACCCCGCAGCCCGGGCCTCCGTTGACCGCCCCGCCTGAGAATCAGAAGATGTAGCGCAAGCCGAAAGTGATGCGGCGGTTACCGCCGCTGGTGCCCCACTCGTTGGCGAAGTTGGCCGAGTTGATCCGCGACTCGGGGATCCCGAAGTTCCGCGTATTGGTCAGGTTCATGAACTCGGCCCGGAACTGGAGCGTGTGACGCTCGGCCAGCCGCGTATTCTTGATCGCGCCGAAATCGAAATTGCCGATCCCGTCGGCTCGCAGGATATTCCGGCCGGCGTTGCCGAACGGGCTGGCCGCCGTCACGTTGGTAAAGAGGCTGTTTCGGGAGTTGTTCACCGCGGCGGGCAAAGTGAACCCACGAATTTCGGCCACGGTCATTCTCGAGATCGCCCGATCGGTGGCGACGTTGGCGCGGATGGCGTTGCCCACCAGCGCGTCGATGCCACTCAACCGGAAGCCCGGATCGATGCCGGCCAACGGTGTGAACGGGGCGCCGGATTGAAACGTGAGGAAGCCGCTCATCTGCCATCCGCCGGCGAGGCGGCCGAGCACCCCGCGCTGCTCGCGCAGCCAGGGCAGCTCATAGACGAACGTGCTGGTGAATCGGTGCGGCCGGTCGTAGCTGGAGCGCCCGCGGTCTGCCCGCCGGTCAAAGGAATTCTGCGCCACGGCGACATCGCCGTTCACCGCCGGGTTGAAAATCTCCGAGGCCAGGTCGATGAAGGCGCTCCAGGTGTAGTGCGCGCCCATCGAGAACCCGTTCGAGAAGCGCTTCTCGAGACTGGTCTGAAGAGAGTGGTAAATCGAGTTGGCGGCGTTGCCGCGGATGCGCCGCACACCCTGCGTGGGATCGAGGCGCCGGATCGTGCTGGTACCGGAGATGTTGGGATTGCCGTCCAGAGTTTGGAACAGGGCCGTGCCCTTCGTTCCCACCCAGCCGATGGTGAACGCCCAGTCGGTGCCCAGGGCTCGCTGCAATTGGAAGGAGAACTGTTCGGCAAGCGGCGAGCGAAAGTCGGGCGTCACCTGGGTCTGCGTGATCAGCAGCGGATCCCCGGTGATGGGGGCCAGCGCCGCCGCCCGCAGTGCGGTGAAGGAGTTCGGCGTGCGCGGAGCCAGTGTCGAGGCATTTAGGAACGGAAAGGCTGTGGCGACGTTGAGCGCGATGTTGATAAACGCGACGTCGTAGGTGCGCGAGTAGCCGCCGCGCATCACCAGCCGGCCGTCACCCGTCAGCACCCCGAGCGGCCCCGGCCCCCTGCCGAAGCGGTAGTTGAAGCCGAAGCGCGGCGCCCAGTTGTTGGTGTCGCGCGGCGGCACCGGCGAGAGCCGGTAACGCGGGTCGTTATTGTTGGCCGCCACAATGAGCGCGTTGGCGTCCGCCAGGTTCTTCATGGGGTTGCCCGGCGATTCGTACCGCAGGCCGTAAGTAAGGGTAAAGTTCGGCCGCACGCGCCACTCGTCCTGTAAAAAGAAGAAGTAGTCATAAAACTTGTAGTACTGATTTGTCCGGCCGCCGCGTAGCGGGCTGTTGATGGTGGCGGTCTGCGCCACGTCATCGACCAGATCCTGGAGATTGTTGTACACCAGACGCCCGCGCAGCGTGGGCAGGAAGAAGCTGACGATGTCCTGCCGGCGGAAGTCGATGCCGAACTTCATGGTGTGTCCGCCGCGAATCACGCCCAGGGTCTGCTGGATCTGGTACGTGTTGTTGTAACGGAACTGGGGCAGGTTCACTGCCAGCCCGATCGCCGTGCGGGAGGCGGCCGCATTAAAACCGGTGAGGCCGAGCTCGTTCACCTCGATCGACGGAATCGACTCCGAACGGGGATCGTCAGCCGTGGTATTCGTGGCCAGCCGCTGATAAGAGACGCGGAACTCGTTGAACAGCGTCGGCGAGAAGGTGGAGGTGAGCGCGCTGGTGGCCGCCTGCCGCCGGACGGGGTTCACGGTGCTGAGGCCCGGGGGAGTGGCTTGCCCAAAGCCCGATCCCATCGAGTCGTCATACATGTAGCGGCCGCTGAGCCGGTGCGCATTGTTAAAGGCGTGGTCGATGCGGCCACTCCATTGCCAGTCGTCGAAGCGCTGCGACGTCGCCCCGGAGAGCCGGCCGAGCGGCACCTCGTAGGTCCGCCCATCCGCCGTAAACCGGGCAATCTGGCCGGTCGGGACCTGCGCCGCGGGCAGGAAGTCGAGAAGCGCCTTCACCGTCGGACGGTTGGAGAACGGCTGGAGGACCTGCCGGCCCGCCTCCGTGGGCGCACCGCTGATCACATTGCCGCTGCCCAGCGCCCGGTCCGTCCAACGCAGCAGGGAGCCGAAGAAGAAGGTCCGGTCCTTGCCGTTGTAAACGCCGGGAAGGTAGACCGGTCCGCCGAGCGTGCCCCCCACCTGGTTGTTGATCCGGAACGGCGCCCGGGGGAAGATCGCCTCGTCGAGGTTGCTGCGCGAATTCAGCCGGTTGCTGTTGTGGAACCAGTAGAGCGTGCCGTGCAGCTCATTGGTGCCGCTCTTAGTGATGATGTTGACCACTGAGCCGGCCGAGCGGCCGAACTCCGCCAGGAACTGATTCGTGATCAGGCGGAATTCGGCGATCAGGTCCGGGTTGTTCACCGACTGGATCATTCCGGTCACGCTCGGGTCGTTCGAATCCTGCCCGTCGATCATAAAGTTGTTCGAGCGGACGCGCATGCCGTTCACCGAAAGATTGACCCCGCCGTCCAGCCCGTTGTTGCCGCTGGCGGCGAAGCCCTGCTGGCCGCTCGAGAGCTGCGACACGCCGGCCACGTTGAGCGCCAAATTCAAGATGTTGCGCGACGGCGGAAGCGGAATCTCGGAGATCCGCCTGCTGTCGAAGTTCGCGCCGATCTCGGCGTTGGTCGTGTTGATCAACAAGGCGTCGGCCGAGACCGTGATGGTTTCGACCACGCCCGAGAGTTCGAGCTTGACGTCCAGATCGGCGGCCTGATTGAGCCGCAGCACGATCGGCCCCTGGACATACTGGGCGAAGCCGCTCTTGGTGACCGTAACCTCGTAGCTGCCGGTGGGCAACAGCGGCACGCGGAAGCGCCCGTCGGGCCCGGTCAGGGCTTCGCGGATCTGGTTGGTGTCGAGACTTTTGACCATGACCCGCGCCTCGGCGATGGCCGCGCCGCTCGGGTCGCGGACAGTCCCCAGAATCTCACCCGTTACCGCCTGAGCGGCAAGACTCGCCGTCAGGCTGAAGAAAGTAAGGCCGGAAAGAAGCAGCCGTGCGATCACGTCGAAACCTCCCCTGTTCGGTGTCTGGGATTTAAGTTACCTACCCCCCAGCCATTGCTCGGCACGAAACGGCCAAATCGCCGGCTAGCAGGCTATTGACCTTAGGGTAGCCGAAAGCGGGTTGCCGTGCAACGGTTTTTCAACATGGCTCAGGGACCGCCCGCGGGCGGAACGCGGTGGCGCCCCCGCGGGGAGGGGGCGACAGCTTATCCCCCATCAGGAAGGTATAATCATTCGGTTATCCCTTCGATGCGGCCGCGCAATTACGGCTTCCTGCTGGCGTGCCTGGTGGCGCGGGATTTCAAGATCCGCTACCGCAACATGTCCCTGGGCGTCTTCTGGTCGCTGTTGAACCCCCTGGTTCTGATGGGCGTGTTGACCTTCGTCTTCACCAAGATCTTTCGGCCCGCTGGCGTCGAGAATTTCCATGTCGTGGTCCTATCCGGCCTCATCGTCTTCAGCTTCTTCTCGCTGGCCTGGCAGTCGGGGACGATGTCGATTTACGGCAACGCGGCGCTCATCAAGCGCGTTCCCATGCCGCGCGAACTGCTGCCCATATCCACCGTTCTCGCAAACGGCTTGCACTTCCTCATCCAGATCGGGCTGCTGCTCGCCCTGGCGCTGCTGGCCGGCTATCGCGCAACGAGCCTCTGGTTGCTGCTTCCGCTGATCTTCGGGCTCGAAGTTATCTTCGTCTGCGGGCTGGCGCTGATCAGCTCCGCCCTCGATGTCTATTTTCGGGATGTGCGCTACGTCGTCGAATCCTCGACCACCGTGCTGTTCTGGCTGGTGCCGATCTTCTATTCCTTCGCCATGATTCCCCCCGAGTACCGCGATCTGTACCAGTACAATCCGGTGGCTGCCGTCGTTCTCGCTTGCCGGGCGATCATCCTGGAGAACCGGGTCCCGCCCACTTCCCTGCTTTGGAAACTCCCTGTCGTCTCCCTGTCGTTCCTCGTCTTCGGCTACCTGCTGTTCCGGCGCCTCCGGAGGAACTTCGCCGACTACCTCTGAAGCCATGCCGAGGGTCCGCTTCGAACGGGTCACAAAGATCTACCGGAGGCAGTCCCGGCAGTTCTTCTGGCGCTTTCTGGTGGAGACGCTCGGGGGAAGGCGCTCCGAGCCGATCTACGCGCTGCGGGAGGTCTCCTTCGAAATCGGCGCGGGGCGGGCGTTGGCGATCATCGGCCGTAACGGTGCGGGCAAGAGCACCCTGCTCAGCCTGGTCGCGGGGCTGACGGCGCCGGACAGCGGCGCCATCGAGGTGGACGGCCGGGTGCTGGCTTTGCTCGAGCTCGGCTCCGGCTTTCACCCGGATCTCACCGGCGCCGAGAACCTGCGCGTCAACGCCGCCTTGTGCGGCCTCACCCGCCGCCAGCTGCGGCAACGGTTCGATGAGATCGTCGAGTTCGCCGAACTGGCCGATTTCATCGACGAGCCGCTGCGCACTTACTCCCAGGGGATGATCCTGCGACTGGCTTTCTCGGTGGCCATCCACGCCGGTGCCGACATCCTGCTGCTCGATGAAATGATCGCCGTCGGCGACATGGACTTTCAGCGCAAGAGCTTCCGCCGCATCCGCCAGATGAAGCAACAGGGCCGCATCCTGCTGTGCGTCTCCCACGTGCCGGAGATCCTCAAAGAACTGTGCGAGGAGGCGATCTGGCTGGAGAGTGGGCGCATCGTGCAGTACGGCCCGGCCGAGGAGGTCATCGACGCCTACGCCGGCGGCGCACCTCTCTACGGCGGCCGGCCCTGAGGATACCGGTCGGCGCTACGGTACCGTCCAGCTGCCGCGCAACTGCCAGTCCGAAGTCAGATCCATGGCGTCGATGGCATACAGGTAGACGTTTTTCGAGCCCGCAAACGCCGTCTTGAACTGAATCGACACATCGACATTCAGCGTGGCGCCGGAACCGGCGGCCGCCGAGGTCGATCCCACCAGCCGGCACTGGTTGTTCTCGAGGCTTCCCGACGTTCCCGGCGTCAGGGGGCCGAGCCAGGCCGTGCCGGCGTCGTTTCTCAACCAGAGTGTGTTCTCCGAACGGCTGTAGCGCCAGTAGCAGGCGTTGGCGCCGGTGAGCGAAGTCTGAAACAGCCCGTATACCCACCTGAGCTGCCCGAAGCCGTCCAGATCGCGGAAAGTGAAGCGGAACGTTTGCGAGCCGCCGGAACCGCTCGAGGGCGTCACCGAGATCGCCTCGGGCGGCGTCCCGGGAATCGTCCACGTGCCCCGCTGCTGCCAGCCGGAAACCTGACCGGAGCCATCGATCGCATACAGATAGACGTTCTTGTTGCCGATAAAGGCACTCTTGAAGGCGAGAGCCACATTGAGCTCCAGCGTGGCTCCGGAGGCAAGGGCTGAGGAGCCCGAGGCGAGCAGCGTGCACTGCGTGTTCTCCACGGTGCCCGAAGAGCCTGCCGTCACCGGCCCCAGCCAGTTATTGTTGGCGTCGTTGCGCAGCCACAGCGTGTTCTCGCTTCGCCGATAGCGCAGATAGCAGGCGTTAGCGCCGGAAATCGCCGTGTCGAACAGGGCGTAAACCCATTGCAGGTTACTCGCGCCGTCATAATCGCGAAACTGGAAACGAAACGTTTGGGAGTTGGCCGAGCCGGACGACGGCGTCACGGAGAGGGCTTCCGGCAAGAAGCCGCCCACCGTCCAGGCGCCGCGCAACTGCCAGTTCGAGGTGCGATTCGTGGCGTCGATGGCGTTGAGCCAGACGCTCTTGGCGCCCGCAAACTGGCCTTTAAATTCGAAGCGCGCGTTCACCGTGAGGTGGATGCCGCTGCCGGCTACCGACGAAGCCGAGGCCACCAGCCGGCACTGACTGTTTTCTAGCGTCGAGGAGCTGCCCGGCATCACCGGCCCCAGCCACCCCGCGCCGTCATCGGTGCGGAGCCAGAGCGTGTTCTCCGCGCGCGTGTAGCGGAGGTAACAGCCGTTGGACTGCACCAGCGAGCTGTGAATCAGCGCGTAAACCCAGCCGAGCTGTTCGAAGCCGTCCCCGTCGCGGAAGCTGAACTGAAAGCTCTGGGCCGTGCCGGAGCCGCTCGAAGGACTTACGGAAAGCGCCTCCGGCGCAAAGCCGGCCACCGTCCACGTGCCCCGGAGTGCCCAGCCCGAGTTCAGGCCCATGGCGTCTTCGGCGTTCATGTAGATATTTTTCGTTCCCCCAAAGGTGCTCTTGAACGTCATCGCCAGGTCGAGCGTCAGGGTCGTGCCCGAGCCCGAGGCGGTTGAAGAAGCTGCCGCCAGTGCGCACTGGCTATTTTCTAACGTCGAGGAAAGACCCGGCGTGGCCGGTCCCAGCCACCCTGTATCCGCATCGTTGCGCAGCCACAGGGTGTTGTCCGAGCTCCGGTAGCGGACCCAGCATGAGTTGGCACCGACCGGCAGCTCGTTCCACAATGCGTGAGCCAGTTGCAGGTCCTGATACTGATTGGCATCCGAGTAGGTGAGGCGGAACGTCTGCGTCACCCCGGTACCCGAGGACGGGCTCACCGAGATGGCCTGGGGCGCGGCGGCAACATAGCCGCGGAGCCGAACCACGAAAGAGTCGACCAAGCCGCCGTGACTGGTCTGGATGGCGCGCTGGCGCGGGAAGTTGGAAGACTGGGTGACACCGACCAGGTGAATCATCCCGGATGAATCGACGGCGACGGCGGTGGCCCCGTCGGCCGCGCTGCCGCCCAGGTAGCTGGCCCAGATCAGGCTCCGGCCCGAAGGATTGAGCTGCGCGATGAAAGCATCCTGCACACCCGCATTGGTGCTCTGGAGCGGATCGATCAGGGAGAGGTTGATCGACGAGGTCTGACCGGCCACGTGGATGATGCCGGCTTGATCGAGCGCGATGCCGTGGGCGTAGTCGGCTCCGCTGCCGCCGTAATAGGTGCTGAAGAGCAGGCCGTTGCCCGCCGCGTTCAGCCTGGCGATGAAAGCGTCGGCACCGCCGCGGTTCGCGCTCTGGAAAGCGTTGGCGGTGGGGAAATTCGTCGAGCTGGTGACGCCCGCCACATAGGCAGTTCCCGTCGAATCGACGGCGATCGCCAGCGCCTCCTCCGGCACGCTGCCGCTGCCGCCCAGGTAGGTGGAGTAAACGAGCTGATTGCCCGCGGCGGAGAGTTTCGCAACGAAAGCGTCCTGCCCCCCGCCGGAGACCGGCTGGAATGCGCCCGTGACCACCGGAAAGTTGGCCGAGGCGGTGGCCCCCGCCGCGTAGAGCTGTCCGGAGGCGTCCACGGCCACAGCGTTCACTCGATCGTCGCTCTGACCGCCCAGAAGCGTACTGTAGAGGCGGCTGCCCCCGGCGCTGAACTTTGCCAGAAACCCGTCCTGACCCCCCGCATTCATCGTCTGGAACGCGCTTAGCGTGGGAAAGTTCGAAGAGTAGGTTGCACCGCCGACATAGACGTTGCCGGAGGCGTCGACCGCCACCGCCCGGCCCTCGTCCTGGCCGCTGCCGCCCAGGTACGTGCTGAAGACGAAGCCAGTCCCGGAAGAGTTCAGCCTGGCGACGAAGGCGTCCCGTCCGCCCGCCAGGGTCCCCTGAGCGGCGGCTTGAACCGGGAAGTTCGTCGAGGAGGTGGAGCCGGTGAGCACAGGCTGGCCGAGGGCGTCGACCGCCACGGCGAAGGCGCGATCGTCGCCCGAGCCGCCCAGATACGTGGCGAATTCGATGGCCGTGCCCGACGCGTTGTAGCGCACCAGGAAGGCTTCCACCCCGCCGGAGCGGCTCCGGAACGCGTTCACGAGGGGGAAGTTGGTCGAGTCGGTCCAGCCGGCCACCAGCACCCGGCCGGAGGAGTCCACCGCCAGGGCCGTCGCGTAATCGATCGAGGCGCCGCCGAGGAGAGTCGAGAAGTCGAGTTCCGGATCGATATGAAGCGCCAGCCTCCGGTCATACGCCTCGACAAAGAAGCCCACCGTGCCGTCTTCGAACAGCCGGAACCCGCCGGCCACCTCGCGTCGCGCGCCGTTCACCTGTTCCTGGTAGAGCACCGGAGCGCGTTCCCGAAACTCGCCGGCCTCGGTGGCGACCACCAGCGCCCCCTCCTCAATCCGCAGCGAGCGTGCACCGGCCCAGCGAAAGCGTATGGCCGAGGGGTCCGCCCCCGGGCTGACGATGAACTCCGATTTGAGAGAGCCGCCCTCCGACGCGTAGATCAGATCGATTCCCGGATAAAGCTCCCGGTAACGAATGGCGGCGAACGTCGGCAGTCCCGTGCGCCAGGCGCGTGGATCCTCCCCCAGGAGAAAATTCACCCTGCCGGCCATCTCCTGCTCTCCGACCAGGGCGGCCGGCCTTGCGCCCAGAAAATCGAGCCGCACCAGCTCGCTTTGCCTGAGCAGTTCGACCCCGTCCCGATGAAACCGGGCGCGAATCGCTGGCGAGACCGTGAAAAAAGCCCCCGAGCCGTCCGGAACGGGTGCGAAAATCGCCGGAGGCGCGCTCCGGGCTGCCGCCCCGCTCGAAAGTACCCAAACGATCAAGCTCCAGCCTAAGGCCCGTCGAGACACGTTCCGCAGTCGCCTCCTGAGCCATTGTTCGGATCAGTGGCGGCGCGGCTTTAGGGGGAACCGCTGCGGCGTCGCTTAAACTGGCGGCGGATAAAGCAGGCGCCCCTGCCGCTCGGTCCGGGCCCGGAAGAGATGGCCCTCGATCGAGGTGACGTAGAGCGTTCGGAGATCGGCGTCCCCGAAGGTGCAGTTGGTGGGCTTCGAACAGGGCACCGGGTGCTGCTCGAGGATGCGGCCGTCGGGCGCGAAGACATAGATCATGGGTCCGGGCCCGCCCTCGTCGGTACCGGCGGTGGCGATGATGTTGCCCTCCGTGTCCAGGCACATGCCGTCGATACCGCGCCAGGCGCCGAAATCATGCAAGATCTCCGGCTCGCCGAGCGTTGAATCTTCGCGCACCGGGTAGGCGCGCAACTGGCGCTTCTCTTCCGGCAGGCGCCCGCTCTGCGCCACGAAGAGCGTCTTGTAATCGAGCGAGAAAAGGATCCCGTTGGGACGCGTCGTGTCGAAGGTGACCCGGTGGATCGTCCAGGAGCCGTCAGGCTGCGGGTCCAGCCGGTAGACCGACTCGTGATCGAGCTCCATCAGCGACCGGTCGCGGCTCCACGGCCCGGCAGCCCCTTCGTACCAGGGATCCGTGAACCAGATGCGGCCCTCGAGATCGATCGCCAGGTCGTTGGGCAGGTTCAGGCGCTTGCCTTGATAGCGGTCCGCCAGCACCGTAACGCCCCCGTCCGCCTCGAAGCGCACCACCGCCCGGCCGCCTCCCTGGCAACCGTAGAGGGTTCCGTCGCGGTCGAACATCAGGCCGTTGGTGTAGTTGGTGTTCTCGCGCCAGACCTCGGCCCGCCGGGCGGCCGGGTCCCATCGCAGGATCCGGCAGGCGTGGATCTGCGTGAACAGCAGGCCTGTACCGTCCCAGGCCGGCCCCTCGGAGACGCCCCCGTAGGGCTCGACCAGCAACTCGAAGTTCCAGCTCAACGTCGGCTCCTTTGAACGAAGTCTCCATTATAGGAGGCCGGCGCTTTATACGATACTCGTGGTGATGAAACCGATTGTGACGGTACTGTTATCCGGCCTGTTGCTGCTGGGCTGTACGAGAAAGCCTTCGCGAGATGCCGAGGCGGCTGCGGCATCCATCAACGCCGAAGCGATTCTCGATCACATCCGAGTGCTCGCCTCCGACGAGTTCGAAGGGCGCCTCCCGGGGACAAAGGGCGAGGAGTTGACCGTCGCCTACCTGACGAAACAGTTCGAGGAGATGGGCCTCGAGCCCGGCGGCCCCGAAGGCTCCTGGACGCAAGCGGTGCCGCTCGTGGGCTACCGGGGCGAGCCGCGCGCGGAGCTGGTGGCGGGCGGTCGCAAAATCGCTTTGAAGTATCTGGACGACTACGTCGCCGTCGCCCCGCGCCTGGAACCCCTCGCGGTCATCGAGAATTCTCCGGTGGTCTTTGTGGGCTATGGCGTGGTCGCTCCGGAATACGATTGGGACGATTTCAAGGACGTCGATGTCCGCGGCAAGACCATACTCATGCTGATCAACGACCCGGCCGTGCCGGATCCGGCCGACCCCGCCCGGCTCGACGAGCGCCTCTTCAAGGGCCGCGCGATGACCTACTACGGCCGCTGGACGTACAAGTATGAGATCGCGGCGGAAAAAGGGGCCGCGGCCGCGATCATCGTTCATGAGACCGGCCCGGCCGGCTACCCCTGGGAAGTGGTCCGCAACAGCTGGGGCGGGGAGAATTTCGCCATCGCCGGCGCGGCTGGGCCGCAGGTGGCCCTCCAAGGCTGGATCACCCGGGAGAAGACCCGGGAGCTCATGGCCGCCTCCGGCCTCGATTTCGACGCCCTCAAACAAGCAGCCATCCGGCGCGACTTTCGCCCCGTGGCGCTTCCGGCGCGCGCGACGTTTCGCATCAAGAACAGGCTGCGTGAGGTCGCCTCGCGCAACGTGATTGCGCGGCTCAAAGGCGCGCAGAGGCCCGAAGAGTGCGTCCTCTACACCTCTCACTGGGATCATCTCGGTCGTGATGCTTCGCTCGAGGGCGACCAGATCTTCAACGGCGCCGTGGACAACGCCTCCGGCGTGGCGATTCTGCTCGAGATCGCCCGCGCCTTCACGCGTCTGGAGCCCAAGCCTGCGCGCACCGTGCTTTTCGCCGCTGTCACGGCAGAGGAGCAAGGCCTGCTGGGGGCCAAGTACCTGGCCCAACACCCGGTCTGCCCGCTCGAGAAGACGCTCGCCAATATCAATATCGACGGCATGAACCCGTGGGGCCGCACGCGCGACTTCGTGGTGGTGGGCTTGGGCAACACGACGCTCGACGAGCTGGCCGAAGAGCTCGCCCGCCGCCAGGGGCGGGTGGTCAAACCGGATGCAGAACCCGAGAAAGGCTTCTTCTATCGGGCCGACCATTTCGAATTCGCCAAGAAGGGCGTGCCCGCTTTTTACAGTCACGCCGGGACCGACTTTCTCGGCAAGCCGCCCGGCTATGGCGAGGCCAGGCGGAAGGAGTTCACCGAGCGCGACTATCACAAGCCGAGCGATGAGATCAAGCCCGATTGGGATCTGGCGGGGGCCGTCGAGGATGCCCGCCTGCTCCTGCTGCTCGGTTACCGCGTGGCGCAAGCCGAGAAATGGCCGGAGTGGAAGCCGGGCACGGAGTTCCGCGCCCGGCGGGAGGCGATGCTGCGCTGAATGAACCGCCGGAGCTTTCTGGGCCGGGTAAGTGCCCTCGGCTGGGTGCGCCGCGCGGCCGGCCGGCGCCAGGCCCGTCCGCCCTCAATCCTCGTGGTGCTGGCCGATGGATGGCGGGCTCAGGCGCTCGAAGCAGCCGGCGATGCGAACCTGAAGGCGCCGAATCTCGAAGGGCTCCTCCGAACCGGCGTCTTCTTCAGTCGCAGCTACACCGCGAATCCGGCCTGCGCGCCGGCGCGCGCGGCGCTCCTCACCGGGCGATATCCCCACGCCTGCCGTGTTCTCGCCGACGGCCAGCCCTTGCCTGCCGACGAGCGGACCCTGGGTGAGCTGTTCGCCGAGGCCGGTTACATGACCGGTTACATCGGCAAATGGGCCCTGGACGGCGCCGAGGAGCCCGGCTTCGTTCCTCCGGGGCCGCGCCGGCGCGGCTTCGCCTTCTGGGCGGCTTTCAACCGCGGGCACCGGTACTTCGATTCGGTTTACTTTCGCGACAGCCCGGAGCCCAAACGCGCGCCAGGCTTTGAGCCCGACTATCAGACGCGTCTGGCCTGCGACTTCATCCGCGAGCATGCTTCCCGGCCCTTCTTCCTCGTCGTATCGTGGGGCCCCCCGCACCCTCCCCGCACGCCGCCGCCGCCCTTTGCCCAGCTCTATGATCCGGCGCGGCTGCGCCTGCGGGCGAACGTTCCAGGCGGCGCCGCCGCCGAGGCACGCCAGGCGCTGGCCGGCTATTACGGGCTCTGTTCGGCGCTGGACGCCTGCCTGGGCCAGATCCTCGAAGTGCTCGAGGCGACAGGCGCGGCGGAGGACACCGTCGTCGTTTTCACGTCGGACCACGGGGAGATGCTCGGCTCCCACGGCCTGGATCTGGCCGAGGCGCCGTTCGAAGAGGCGGTCCGCGTGCCGCTGGTGATCCGCTACCCGAGGGCCGCACGCGGAGGCCGCCGCGTCGACTCGTTCGCAACCGGCGTCGACCTGGCTCCCACCCTGCTGGCCCTGGCAGGCCTGGAACCGGGGGAGGGCATGCAGGGACGCGACCTATCGGCCTATCTGCTCTCGGGCGAGGGCCCGCGTGCCGAAGCCGTCTACGCCCACGGGCGCCTGGGAACGCCCGCGGAGTGGCGCTTGCTGGTGCGCGGTCTGGATAAAGTTGTCGTGGATCGCGAGCTCCGTGTCACGCACCTCTTCAATCTCGGCCAGGATCCCTACGAGCGGCGGAACCTGGCTTTCGAGCCAGCGCAGGCGCGCCGGCGCGACGAGATGACCGCCATCCTGCGGGACCGCATGCGGCGCCTCGGGGATCGCGTGCTGCCGAGCGGCTTGCGGCTCCGCACGGGCTGAGGCGATGGCGGGACCCGAGGTCCTGCTTGCCGGGCCGCTATAATAAACCCTTCCGTAACAGAAGTCCGACTCCGGAAGCGGATTCGGCATGAGGCCCGGCCAGCTTTGCGAGTGGCGATTTTCGGCGGCACCTTCGATCCCATCCACCAGGCCCATCTGACCGTCGCCCGTGAGGCGGCCCGCGCCCTCGACCTCGATCAGGTGCTGCTGGTACCGGCCGCCAACCCTCCGCACAAAACGGGCGCGACCGAGGCGCCTTACGAGGACCGCTACCGGATGGTCGAGCTGGCCTGCGAAGGCGAGCAGCGCCTGGTGCCCTCGCGGCTCGAGGCGGGCACGGGCAAGAGCTACTCGATCGAGACGGTGGAACGGCTCCGCGCGCAGCTGGCGCCGGAAGACGAGATCTTTTTCCTCATCGGGGCAGACGCCTTCGCCGAGATCACCACCTGGCACCGCTGGCAAGACCTCATTCGCGCGGTGGATTTCATCGTCGTCACGCGCCCCGGCCATGACTACCAGATCCCGCCTGGGGCGAGGGTCCATCGCCTGGAGACCCTCGCCCTGCCGATCTCCTCTTCCGAGATCCGCGAGAAACTGGCGGCCGGTCTGGAGCCGGCGGAACTGCCGCCCAAAGTGCTCGACTACATCCGGACCCGCGGCCTTTACCGCTAGCTTTCAGATGTAGGCGATGACGTCAATCTCCACCAGCGAATTGCCGGGGATGCCCCCCGCGCATGCGACCGTGGTGCGCACCGGCGGCTCGGGCCCGAAGCGGCCGCGGAAGACCTCGTTCATGGCCTGGTAGTCGGCCAGGCTGTTCAGATAGACGTTACACTTGAGCACCTTCTCCATCGAGGAGCCGGCGTTGATCAACTCCTTTTCGATCTCGTCGAGCACGTGCTTGGTGTGGGCTTTGATATCGCCCTCGAAGTGCGCGCCTTTGCCTGCGATGAACAGCAGATTGCCGTAACTGACGGCGCTAGAGAACAGCGGCGTCTGCTTGGGCTTCTCGCCCCGGTAGTGCACCTTCTTGACGGGCTTGGCCTGGGCCTGGCTCGCTCCGGCGCCGGCCAGCGCACCGGCGGCCACCTTGAGCATCGTGCGGCGATTCCTCTTCATTCATCCTCCTCAGATTCGCTTCCGTGGTGCCGTTGGAACGGCTTTTTCATGGTACAGCGCAGCCCGGAAAGCGCCGCTCCGACGCGGTATACTCTGAGGAAAAGTTTCAGGCACATCCGGGAGGGATTCTCTTCGACATGAGACTTCGACGCTCCATCGCCTTCGTTGCGCTCGTGCCCCTGCTCTCCGCCGAGCCGCACTATCTCGACCGCTGGCGGAGCGTGGCCGACCGCCTCATCGAGACGCCTCCGGAAAGCTACCCGTTCAACTGGGGCGAGGGCGTGCAGATGATCGGGCTCATGAAGGTCGCCGAGCGGACGGATGACCAGCGCTATCTCGATTACATGGAGCGCTGGGCGCGCGGCTTCCTCGGCATGAATCTCGAGGAGCTGCTCGAGAAGGGTGACGCGAAGATCGGCACCAAGCCGGGCTACTGCGGCCACTGGAGCCCCGCCACGGCGATCCTCTACCTCTACCAGGCGCGCAAGAAGCCCGAGTATCTCGATATCGCCGCGCGCGTGAACCGCTTCGTGCTCGAGCGGGCGGAACGGAGTCCGGAAGGCGCGCTCGGCCACTGGACGGGCAGCCACCAGCTCTGGGTCGACACGCTCTACATGGCCTGCCCGTTGCTGGCCGGCCTCGGCCGCCTCGAGGGCAAGCCCGCCTGGATCGACGACGCCGCCAACCAGATCGTCCTCTACGCCCGCCGGCTCCAGGATGAGAAGACCGGCCTGTTCTACCACATGTGGGACTGGGAGACGGGCCAACGGACCACCGATCCCTGGGCGCGCGGCAACGGCTGGGTGATCATGTCGCTCGCCGACACGCTCGAAGTGATGGACCGCCGGCACCGCCACTGGCGGCCGCTCCGCGAGATCGCCGCCCGGATGGCGAAGGGACTCGCGGCCACGCAGAATGCGGACGGGCTTTGGCACACGATTCTGGACGACGCCCAGAGTCACCCCGAAGCTTCGGCGACGGCGATGGTCGTCTATGGCACATTGAAGCTGATCCGGCTCGGCGCGCTGCCTGAGCGCTACGCGGCGATGGCGCACAAGGCCTGGGCCGCAGTCAACGAACGTCATGTGCGTGACGGCGTCGTCACCGGCGTCTCCGCCGGAACGGACCCCCTGGGCAGCGAGCATTACCGCACGCGCCCGCTCGGCACCTTCACCTGGGGCACGGGGGCCTATCTGATGGCCGGAAGCGAAATCGACCGGTTGGGCAAGCGCGCGCGATGACGGTCGACCTGGATCTGGGGCACATGCCCGCCCCGCCCCCGCGACGCGACTTCCAAATCGGCGCGATCGGGGCAGGCTTCATCATGCGCGACGTGCACCTTGTGGCCTACCGCGACGCCGGCTACCCGGTGGCCGCCATCGCCTCGCGCAACCCAGAGAGGGCGCGGGCCGCTGCCGAGCGTTTCGGAATCCCGAAAGTCTACGAGCGTTACGAAGAGCTGCTGGCCGATCGCGAAGTCGAGGTGATCGACATCGCCGTGCCGCCGGACGTGCAGCCGGAGATCGTCCGCGCGGCCGTCGCGCACGCCGGGCACATCCGGGGCATCCTGGCGCAAAAGCCACTCGCGACGACGTACGCAGAGGCGCGCGAGCTCGTTCAGTTGTGCGAGCAGGCCGGCATCACGCTGGCCGTCAACCAGAACATGCGCTACGACCAGTCCGTGCGGGCGGCCTGGAAGCTGCTGGCGCGCGGCGATCTGGGCGAGCCGGTGCTGGCCACCATCGAGATGCGCGCCATCCCGCACTGGATGAGCTGGGCGGAGCGCTACGGGCGCCTCACGCTGCTCATCATGAGCATCCATCACCTGGACACGTTCCGCTACTGGTTCGGCGATCCCGAGAGTATCTATGTGAGCGCGCGGACCGACCCGCGCACGAAATTCCCGCATCGCGACGGCATCGTGCTGTACATTCTGGAGTACGCCGGCGAGCTGCGAGCCGCCGCCTGGGATGACGTCTGGGCGGGTCCGGCCCGCGAGGGCGGCGCTCCGCATCTCTACATCAGGTGGCGCATCGAAGGCACCCAGGGCCTGGCACAGGGCACGATCGGCTGGCCCGAGTATCCCAACCGCGCCCCGAGCACGATCCGCTTCACCACGGCGCGACAGCCCGGCGTCTGGTTTCGGCCCACCTGGAGCGAGGTCTGGTTCCCAGATGCTTTCCGGGGCACGATGGGGATGCTGTTCGAGGCGCTGGCCACAGGGGCCGAGCCCGCCATCAGCGGGCGCGACAACCTGCGCACGATGGCGCTGGTGGAAGCCTGCTATCGATCGCTCGATGAGCACCGGCCGGTGCGGCTGGATGAGATTCTCTCGCAGGGGAGCAATGAAACTGGGACTGATTAATTCCGCCTGGCTGGGCTCGCCCGTCGGCACGGCCGAGGGGATTCGCAAGACCAAAGAGATCGGATTCGACACGATCGATATCCTCGCCGATCCGCTCGAAATCGATGTTCGCGAGCGGCGCCTGATCCGGCTTGGCGCGCGCGAGGCCGGCCTGCCGGTCGTCTCCGTCTGCTGTGTGGCGCTGGGTCTGATCGATTTCAACGCCTCGGTGCGCAACTTCCATCTGTTCCGCTGCCGCCGGCACCTCGACCTGGTCTACGAGCTCGAAGGCCGGAACCTGCTGCTCGTGCTCGGCGAGTATCTCTGGCAGCAGGAGGTGATCCGCCCCGGGGATCAGTGGCGCTGGGCGGTGGAAGGCGTGCGGCGGCTGGGGGATTACGCCGCGCGACTGAATCTCGAGATCGTCATGGAGCTCGAGCCGTTCCGGCTCTCGCTCATCAACAGCGTCGAGACCATGCGGCGCTTTCTCGACGAGGTCGATCACCCGGCGGTGCGCGCCAACATCGACATCTCTCATCTGGCGCTGGTGGGGGAACCGCCGGAAGCGATCCGGACGCTCGCCGGCCGCATCGGCCATGTGCACCTGTCCGACTGCGACGGCAAGGTCCACGGCGACCTGCCGCCCGGCCGGGGCGTGGTCGACTTTCCTCCCTATCTCGAGGCGTTGCGAGAGGCGGGCTTCGACGGCGCCGTCAGCATCGAGCTCGAATACTCGCCGGAGCCGGAGAAGATCGTCGCCTGGGTGGAGGAGGCCTACCAGGCTGCCAACAGCCTGCTGCGCCGACTCGGCCTCCGCACCTCCTGACTCTCTTCTTACCCAGTTTTGACGGCCGCTTAACGCTTCGTTAACCGGCGCCGGGTACCCTCGATTCCTATGAGGTTCGAACTCGTCGGTCTCTGTTTTCTGCTGCCTACTGCTCTGTTTGCTCAAGCCTACGGTGAGATATCGGGCGCGGTTCGCGACGCCTCCGGAGCGGTGATTCCTGCCGCACAAGTCACGGTGAGCCATCTCGCCACCGGGCGCGACTACCGCGCCGCCGCCTCGGAGTCGGGCGTCTATCGTGTGCCTTTTCTGCCGCCGGGCGCCTACTCGGTGGAGGCCTCCGCGGCGGGCTTCCGGACGGCGCGCGTCGGACGCGTCGAGGTGCAGGTGGACAGCCCCGTCCGCGTGGACTTTACGCTCGAGGTGGGCGCGCAGGCCGAAACCATCGAAGTGGTGGAAACGGTGCCGCTGATCAACAGCGAGAACGCCAATGTCGGGACGGTGATCGAGAACCGACGGATTGTCGAGCTGCCGCTCAACGGGCGCAACTGGCTTCAGATGGTCGCCCTGGCGCCAAACGTCTCGGCCGAGATGCGCGCCGGCGGCCATGTCGATTCCCGTCAGGGCGGCGAGCGCGGCCGGCAGCCGATCTCGGTGGCCGGCCAGCGCCAGTTCTTCAACCGCTTCACGCTCGACGGGGTCGATAACACCGACGTCAACTACAACACCTACGTGATCCGGCCCTCGATCGACGCATTGCAGGAATTCAAGATCCAGACGGGGATCTACTCGGCCGAGTTCGGCCGCGCCACCGCGCAGATCAACGCCACCACCAAGAGCGGCGGCAACGACTTTCACGGGGCGCTGTTTCACTTCCTGCGCAACGACAAGCTCGACGCCAAGGAATGGCAGGTGCGCGGCGACAAGAATCCGTTCCGGCGCAACCAGTTTGGCTTCGTCTTCTCCGGCCCGCTGGTGCGCGACCGTCTGTTCTTTCTGGCCAACTACGAGGGCACGCGCGATGTGCGGACGCTCCAAGGAATTGCCAACGTAGCGCCTGCGGCCTGGCGCCGGGGCGATTTCTCCGGCCAAGCGGTCGCGATCTTCGACCCACAAACGCGAACCTACACCACCGGCGCCGGCGGCGCCGAGCGGGCCACGGGAGCACTGCCGTTTCCGGGCAACCGCATCCCCGCCTCGCGCCTGCACCCGATCGCGGTCAAGCTGCTGGAATTCTACCCTGAGCCGACCGTGCCCGGCGAGAATATCGTGGCCAACTACATCCGCCAGCGCAAGCGCGAGATGCCGGCCGACCAGTACACCCAGCGGGTGGACTGGAACGAGTCCAACCGCTCCAGCTGGTTCGGGCGCTTCAGCTGGAGCGATGAGTTCGAACGGCGCCTGGAGAGCTTCCCGCAGCAGGAAGGCGGCGTCGACGTCAAGGTCACCCAGGTGATGCTCGCCAACACGCGCACCCTGTCGCCCACCGCCTTCAACGAGACGCGCATCGGCTACAACCGCTTCAACAGCGACCTTCTGCTGCACTTTGCCAACCGGCGCGATGTGACGCAGGAGCTGGGCATCACCGGGCTGGTCTCGCCGCCGAAAAACGCCTGGGGAACGCCTTCGATCCAGCTCGGCAGCGGCCTGACATCGTTCGGCGAAAGCGGCAACGGGCCGTGGATTTACCGCAACCGGACCTTGCAGGTGCTCAACAACACGAGCCTCGTGCGCGGCAGCCACTCGCTGCGATTCGGCGGCGAGATGCGGCGAGACCGCTACAACGGCGAGGGCAACACGGTGGCGCGCGGCCGCTTCTACTTCAACGGCCTGCTCACCATCAACCCGGCTCCGGGTTCGGCCCGGGCGGCGGCGCCGAATCTGTTCGCCGATCTCATGCTCGGTCTGCCACGACGCAGCGAGCGGGCGCTGGGCGTCGCCACCGGCGACCTGCGCGCCACCTCGTGGTACGGCTATTTCGAGGATGCCTGGCGGCTGCGGCCGACCTTGACCGTCACGGCGGGCCTCCGCTACGAGTACACCCCGCCGTGGTACGAACCCAACCGCAAGATCATCAACATCCAGATGTTCGGCTGGGAACCCGGGGCGCGCACGCCGATCATGACGCGGCCCGGCTCGGGCGACTTCTATGACGGGTTCCTGTTCCGCTTCGCCGACGTGATCCCGATTCAGACGGGCGATGACAAGATGGGCCGCACCACGATCCGGCCGGACCGCAACGACTTCGCCCCGCGGCTCTCCATCGCCTGGGCGCCGAGCTCAAAATGGAGCGTCCGCACCGGCGCCGGCTTCTTCTACACCCAGGATCAGGGCAACCCGCGCTTCGATATGGTGCGCAACATCGCCGGTCGCGGCGACTTCACCGCAAGCGACCAGCGCCCGAACTCGACGCTCGACGACCCCTGGCGGAACGAGCGGCAGACCTTCACTTGCACCGGCTGGGCAGGCCAGTGCGTGGGCCAGCCCTTCGTGCTCGGCAATGTCCACATCCGGCGGACGCCCTACGTCGTCCAGTGGCTGTTCAACCTCCAGCGGCAGCTCACGTCGGATCTGGTGCTCGAGCTCGGTTACATGGGCAACATCGGCCGCAAGCTCGAACGGTTGCGCTCGACCAACGAGCCGCGCCTGAGGACCGGGCCGGAGGATACCTCGAGCGTGCAGAGCCGGCGGCCATTCCCCGTCTACGGCATCATCCAGCAGGTGGACGGGGTGGTCAAGAGCAACTACAACGCCTTCAACGCCAAGTTACAGCAGCGCTTCTCGCGGGGCTTGACGCTGCTCGCCGCCTACACCTGGTCGAAGGCCATCGATGACGCCAGCGGCATTCGCGTCTCGGCCGGAGACCAGTCCATCGCCAAGTACGATTGGAACCTGCGCGACGAACGCGGCCTGAGCCAGTTCCACACCGCCCATCGCTTCGTCGCGAGCTGGATCTACGATCTGCCGGCGTTTGCGAAGGCGCCGGGCTTCGTGCGCGGCGCGCTCGGCGGCTGGCAACTCGGCGGCATCCTGACGCGCTCGACCGGCAACCCGGTCCGCGTCGGCACCATCGGCGACACCAACGCCATCGGCGGCGAGGGCAATTATCCGGACGCCACCGGCATCAGCCCGTTCAAAGATGCCGGATGGGCGGACAGGTTCTGGAACATCGCTGCTTTCGACGCCTCGAATCCCGAACTGAGGTGGCGCTTCGGCAACGTGGGGCGCAACGTGCTGCTCGGGCCGGGCTACTTCCAGTGGGACGCCTCGCTCGCCAAGAACTTCCCCCTGCCCTTGGAAGGCCACAGGCTACAGCTCCGCTGGGAGGTCTTCAACGCCACCAACACGGCGAACTGGAATGTGCCGTCGGCCGACGTGCGCAATCCCGCCAGCTTCGGGCGGGTGCTCTCGGCACGCAACATGCGCGAGATGCAGGTGGCGCTCAAGTACACTTTCTGAAAATGCGAAATCGAATTCTGGTGCTTCTGGCGGCGCTGGCCGCCGCCGCAGCTGCGGAGCCGCGCAAGCTCGTCGTTCTCTCGGTGGATGGTCTTGACCACCGATACCTGGCTCAGCGCGCCGAGCTCGGCCTGCGGATCGACAACATGCGCCGCCTGGTCGAAGAAGGCTGGTGGGCCGAGGGCGGCATGGTCGGTGTGGTCCCTACGGTGACCTGGCCTTCGCACACCACCCTGATCACGGGCGTGCGGCCCGTCGAGCACGGCATCCTCTCGAACCGCCGGCCGCCGGCAGAAGGCGGCGATTATTACTGGAGCGCCACGCTGCTCAAGGCGAAGACGCTCTGGCATCTTCTAGCCGAGCGGGGCCGGACCTCGGCCGCCATCACCTGGCCGGTCACCGTGGACGCCGCCATCACCTGGAATCTGCCGGAGTACTTCCGGGAACGCAACGGCGGCGCGATGGACCTGAAGAGCATTCTGGAGAAAGCCACGCCGGGGCTCGGTGAAGCCATCTCCGCCGCATATCCAAGTTTTCCCACTTACTGGATGGACGACCGCACGCGGGCGCTGGCGGCTGCGTGGTTGCTGCGCCACCGCCGGCCGGATCTCCTGCTGGTTCACTTTGTCGATCACGACTCGGACGCCCATGCCTATGGCCCGTTCACCCGCGAGGCAAAGGCGCGGCTCGAATACACGGACGAGCTCATCGGCCTGGTGCTCGAAGCGCTGCCGCCAGACACCGTGGTCGCGCTCCTTGGTGATCACGGCTTCGAACGCGTGGAGCGCGAGATTAACGTGGCGGCCTGGTTGAAGGCGCGCGGGATCACGGTGGAAGTGGACGTGCGCGGCGGCTGGCTGGAGACGCGCGATCCCCAGCTGATCGCCGCCCTCGAGGCTGCATCGAAAGAACCGGGGAGCTGTGTCGGCCGGCGCGTTCCGGCCGAGGAGGTGCGGCGGTTCCTGCCCGAGCTCGATCCGGCCGTGGCGGTCTGGGAGCCGGCGCCGGGTTGCTTCTTCGTCTCAAAAGCTGCCAGCACTGAGCTGTTCCTCAAGCCGGCGCCGGCGGGCCGCCACGGCCATTGGCCGACTCGATACCGGGCCGCCTTCGCTGTGTGGGGCGCGGGTGTCGAGCGGGGCCGCGGCGGTGAAATCGACATGCTCGAGGTCGCGGGCCGCTTTGCCGCCATCCTCGGGCTCGAGGACGCGCGGCCCGGCCCGCGACCCTGAAGACAACCCCCTTGGCTAGAAGTACAGCTTCAGGCCAAGCTGGAAGATCCGCATCGGCAGCCGCAGCGTGCGAATCTCACCCACGCGCGGCGCATCGGGAATGATGGAATCGAGCGAAGCCCAGCCCAGATTGTTCGGCCGGCCGAACTGTGGCGTGTTGAAGGCGTTGAAGGCTTCGGCGCGGAATTGAAGCCGGCCCTGCTCGCCGAGCTGGGGAATCCGCCAGTTCTTACCGAGCGACAGGTCAAAGACCTTGGCTCCGGGCGAGACCAAGGCATCCGGCGCCGCGTTGCCGTAATGGCACAGGTCGGGCCGGCCCGGAATGTTACAGTCGGTGCGGCGGAAAGCCGAAGGGTCGTACCAGAGCTGGCGCGTCGCCTTGTCGAACAGCCGGCCGTCGGCCACGCGGTCCGGGTAGCTCGCAAAGCCCGTGTTCAGCGTGCCGCCGTTGACGGTGAATGGGAAGCCGGTGCGGAGCGTAATGATGCCCGAAGCCTGCCAGCCGCCCAGCACCCCGTAGGTGAGCCCGCGCGCGTTGCGGAACATCGGCAGCTCGTAGACAAAGTTCAGCACGGCGTTGTGCGTGACGTCGAAGCCGTAGCGCATGCGGTCGCAGCGGCGGCAGCGCGGGTTCTGGTAAAGCGCGTTGACGTCGCCTGCCGGATCGTTCCGTCCGTAGCCCTCGCCGAGCGCCTTGCTGTAGGTGTAGGCCAGGCCCAACGTCAGGCCGTAGCTGTAGCGCTTCTCCACGCTCAGTTGCAGCCCGTGGTACTTGCCGTTGGCAAAGCTGTCGAGATACCGGATGTTGCCGAGCAGCCGCGCCTGGTTGCCCTCACCCTGACTGACGAACGCCTGCCAGGGCCGGCGGCGGTTGATGTCGGTATCGGGCGCCGGGTCCGGCGCGTTGAAATTGGAAACGGTATTGTCGATGTGGCTGGTCTTGCTGCCGACGTAGGCGATGGTCACGAAGGTGTTCCAGGGCAGCTCGCGCTGGATGTCGAAACTCCACTGCCAGACGTTGCTGGCGCGATTGTCCGGCGTGAACGCGAGAACGTTGACCCGCGCCGCCGCCGTCCCCTGCCCGGGGAACGGATTGTCGAGCGTCAGCACCTGGCTGCCCGGCCGGAAGCGCCGCGTCTGAATGTTGTAGGTCTGCCCGGCGTATTCGTAGCGGATCACTTGGGCGGTGTCGGTCACCTGGTTGTATCCGAAAGTCCCCGAAAACGGCGGCTGGAGATTGAGAATCGACATGTTGTTCATCTGCTGCACGTTGACGTACCAGCCCGCCCCGGTTCGGATCACCCATTTCTCGGAGACGCGATAGGCGATGCCCACCCGCGGCATGAAGTAACGGTTGTCCGTCCGGTAAAAGTCGAAGTTCTCCCTCGGCGCGGGAACCAAGGTGGGCAGCATGCGGCCGTCGGCAGCCTGCGTCAGAATGTCCAGGCGCAGCGAGCGCCAGGTCCGCAGGGCGTCGTGCGGGACCTGGAAAAAGTCCCAGCGGATGCCCATGTTGACGGTCATTCTCCGGGTCATCTTCCACTCGTCCTGGAAGTAGGCGCCCCAGCGGTTCTGCCGCGGCGATTGCAGGGTGAGGCCCTCGGCGGTGGTGGCGGCGCTGGGATACCCCATCAGCCAGCCGGCTAAATTGTAGCCGCCTTCGCAGCAGCCTAAGCTTCCCAGCGGCACATTCGCCGCCGCACGGTCCAGCCCATAGCGGAGGTACTCCATGCCCATCTTCAGGCCGTGCGAAGCCTTCATGATCGACAGATTGTTCGAGAACTGGTAGATGCCGTTCCAGTCCACGCGCGCGCCGCTGTCGCCCCGGATGATGCCCATCGGCGGGATGCCGGTCTCAAGCGGGGTGAACTTGCGGTTGTTGTCCACGGCCACGCGGAACTGGCCCAGGCCGAGCGTGTCGGGATCGAAGTTCGTGAAGCTGCGCGGATTCACCTGGTCGTGATTGACCGCGTTCCATCCGAAGCGGAACTCGTTGATGATGCGCGGATCAAAGACGCGCAGATACTGGAAGGCCAGGTTGTGAGCTCGCACGTGGTAGATCGTGGGGAAGTTCGGGTTCAGGTCATTGGAGGTATACTCGCTCACCTGATCAGCGTAGCGGGCGAACACCCGGTCGTTGGCGCCCAAGTTGTGATCGACGCGCCCGAAATACTGCTCTTGGCGCAGCGTCCGGGGCACGGTGCCGATGACGTTGACGTCGAGGATGTCCTGCGGGGTAAACTGCGGCAGCGGCAGATACTTGTTGATGAAGTTTTGCGCGTTTTTGTTGATCCGGCTGGGCGGAATGATGTTGGTGATGCGGCCGGAGGAGTCGCGGAACGGCTCGCCGGTGACCGGGTCATAGATGATAATGGGCGCCCGGATCGGCTTTCCGTCTCGAATCAGCGGGGTCAGTAACGCCGAAAAGTTCCCCTCGCGGAACTCCTTCGGAAACCAGAAGGCCTGCTCGACCGACTCGACCGTCTCGCGCGTGCCCTCGAAGTTGAAGCTCCAGAAGGTGCGGTCCCGGCCGCGGTAGCCCGGCAGCAGTACCGGCCCGGCCAGCCAGGTGCCGAACTGGTTGCGCCGCAGCCGATTTTTCTGCCGGAGCGGCGTCCCCGGCGGCACCTGAAAGTTGAGGAAGTAATCCTTGGCGTCCATCTTGTCGTTGCGCAGAAACTCGAAGAAGCTGCCGTGAAAGTCGTTGGTGCCGCTCTTGAGCGCGATCTGCACGTTGGCCCCGTTATTCATGCCGTACTCGGCCGAATAGGACCCGGTGGCCACTTTCACCTCCTCGATCGCGTCGATCGAGGGATTGAACATCAACTGATTGACGAGCGGCTCGGTGGCCACGACGCCGTCCATGGTGATGCGCTGGTTGGCGTCCCGCTGGCCGTTGGCGCTGACCGTCGTGGCCGCGCCCGGAAAGGGGAAGGCGCCCGTGGCTTGCACGTTGCCGCCCATGCGGTTGCCGTACTGCACGCCGGGCGTGAGCACCAGCAGCGAGGCAAAGCTCCGGTTTAGCGTAGGCAGCTCGAGCACCCGGCGGCGCTCCACGGTCGAACCGATGACGGCATCGTCGGTCTTGAGCTCGACGCCCGTGGCGACGACTTCGATGCGCTCGGTGATCTGGCCGACCTCGAGCTGGAAGTTCACGCGCGCCTTTTGCTGATAGGCGACATTGATACCGGTCTTGGTTTGCGCTTTAAAACCCGGGGCCTCCGCGGTGACCGCGTATTCTCCGATCTCGATGAACGGAAACGAATAGTTGCCGGCTGCGTCGGTGGTGGTCTCGCGTTTTTCGCCCGTGGCGACGCGCAGCAGCGTGACCTTGACTCCCGGGATCACAGCGCCGGAAGCGTCCGTCACCGTGCCCAGCACCTCGGTGGAAACCGTCTGGGCCAGTGCGAACGAGACGAGAAAAGACACAAGGAGAAGCAGACGGAGGGGCATGCCTAACCTCTCCGTGCGATTATCTGGCATCAAGCCGGGTCTGTCAAGGAAATTTTTGTTTCCGCTCGGCGGAGCCGGGAGGCTCAGGGGCTCGTACGCGAGATGGGTACCCGGGGCCGGCACACGGGCCAGGGAGCATAGCCGATGGTGCGAGTGGAGCGGTCCACCCAGAGCCAGACCTCATCCTTCGGGCCGAAACGCAGCGTCTGGATGAGGCCGTCGTCGCAGGAGCGCGTGTCGGTGACGCGGGCCGCGGCGATATCGCGGTGCGGCGATTGCGGGCCCCAGTCCTCGAGAAACTTCTCGTAGCTGTATTGCGGGCAGGGCCTCTCGACCGAACAGCCCCACAACTGGTAGGCGGCGGCGTAATCCTGCTTGCGCAGCAGTTCGTAGAAGGTCTCGAGCTGGCGCTTCTCGCGGTAGTCACGGAGATAGAACCAGTACAGCAGACCGAAGACGATCATCAGAACGAGCACGGCGCCCGTGATGCGCATGATCGAGCGGGTGAGCCGCTCCCGCCGCGCCTCTCTCTCGCCGTACTCCTCGAGATAGGACGCCATGGCTTGATCTGGACTACTTGACCGGATGCGCCTTGTCGTAAGCGGCCGTCGCCTCCGCCGTCAGATCCAGCGCGGGCTTGAAGTAGATCATGTCGCCCGCGTCCAGCACGACGTCGAGTCCTTTTTCCTCGGCCAGCTTCCGCACAATCTCCACCATCTGGCGCTGGACGCGATTGAGGATATCGTTGCGGCGCGCGTCCACCTCGCTTTGCAGGTCCTCGGTGGCGCGCTGCAAATCGCGCTGCTTGCGCTGGCCCTGAATCTGAAGGTCGCGTTCGGCCTCGGGCGTCAGCTGCCCCTGCCCCTTCTGGAGCTTGTCGTTGATCTCCTGCAACTCCCTCTGAAGCTTCTCGATCTGCTCCTGCCGGGGCTTGAACTGAGCTTCCAGTTCGGCCTGCGCCTTCTTGATCTCAGCGGTCTCGAGAATGGCCCTCTGCGAGTCGATCACGCCGACCTTGAGTTGGGCGAAAACCGGAAAGGCGAGCGTCAGGATGAGCGCAGCCGGAAGGCCGGCGCGGCAATCGAATCTCCGCATGAAAGGCATTCTCCTTCGACTTTCTTCAATCGACAATGTAACACAGCCGCCCGGCCGCGACCCTCAGCGAACTACCTCCCGGAGCGGCTCGCCCGCGCTCGCTTCCGGCGCGCGAAGGCCGAGCAGGGCGGCGAGCGTCGGCGCGACGTCGTTCACCGCGACGCGGCGGTCGTAGCGGCCTGCGCGGATGCCTGGCCCGAGGAAGATCACCGGCACGTGAGCGTCATAGACGTACGGGCTGCCATGCGAGGCCCGCTCCGAGCCGAAAACCCAGAAGCGTTCGGCGACCGGGAAAAGGTCGGGACTGCGCTCGGCGTGATAACCGTTGCGGACGCGGCGGTCAATCTCATCGCCGCCTCGCCCGGATGCCAGATCCTCGACCGTGTACACGCGTGCGACGCCGCGCACCTGCCGCAAAGCTTCGGCCGCCTCGCGCCTCAGCTCGACCAGGGGAATCTTGCGTTGCGCCGCGCGCTCGTGATCCAAGTACGGCGCCGGCCCGGCGTGGCCAACCACCCAGGGTCCCGCGCCGAAGCGCTCCGCCAGCCGCTTCTCGATCGCCTCAAGAAGCGCTTTGCCGAGAATTCGCCCCCCTTGTCCTGCGGGAAGCTCCTCCGGAATTGGAGAGACGCCGTGGTCGGAAGTGAAGACAACCAGCAGATTTTCGCGGCCGATCTCGGACTCCAGGAACTGGAGAAACTCTCCAAGCAGCAGATCCGTCCGCAGCATCATATCGCGGACATGAGGCGAATCCGGTCCCCAGCGGTGCCCGACGTAATCGTTCGAGGAGAAGCTCACCGAGAGCAGGTCGGTGGCCGGGCCCCGGCCGAGCTTCTCGGCGCGAACGGCGGCCTGAGCCAGCTCGGCGAGCAGCTCGTTGCCGAACGGGCTGGCCGTCAGCCGGTCAAAGTATTCCGGGCCGCCTGGTGGCA
This sequence comes from uncultured Bryobacteraceae bacterium, assembly GCA_938003835.1. Lineage (GTDB taxonomy): Bacteria > Acidobacteriota > Terriglobia > Bryobacterales > Bryobacteraceae > CALKXJ01. The sequence goes on from CALKXJ010000022.1 coordinate 29,808, forward strand.
GGCGCACAAGCGGGGCGCCGTCGCTGAGCGGCGTCCAGTCGCGACCGGCAAACCGATCCACCAGCCGGCGGGCGTTGAACTCCTCGACCCAGGCCGGCAGGCTCCTCATGTAATAGCTGCTCGAGACCACATTCCCCGTCTTGGCGTCGTACCAGTAGGCGGCGTCGGCCGAGCGACCGCCCGGCAGGATCGCCGCGCGGTCCTTGAGCGAGATGGAGATCACGCGCGACTTTCCCGCCCGCTTGAGCACGTCGCCCACTGTGGGCGCCAGCAGCCGGTGCGGAGAAGCGGCACTTGTGCCAGGCGCCCCGAGCAGAGTCACGCTGTCGTCGGAGACGCTGGTCACCTGTCGCTTCGAGGCCCGGTCGTACCACTCGTTGCCCACGATGCCGCTCGAAGCAGGAAACGCGCCGGTGAAAATCACCGCGTGGCCGACGGCCGTGGCTGTCGGCGCATGCTCGAAGTGCGCGTTCGTGAAGACGGCGCCCTCCTTGAGCAGGCGGGCGATGCCGCCGCGGTACTCTTTCGCGAATCGCTCCAGATAGTCGTAGCGGACCTGGTCAACGGTGAGGACAACCACCAGTTTGGGCCGGCCGGCGGCGGCCAGGGGCGCCGCCGCCAGCACCATCAGAAGGAAGCTTCTACGGGCAAGCATCACCGGTCGCTCCTATGCCGTAGTCACCCAGGCGCGGCTCCTGTGGCTCTCCATGATCTTCTCAAGCAGTTGCATGCCCCAGACACCGTCCTCGAAGGTCGGAAAATCGATCGGCGCCGAGGGATCGGCGATGCGCCGGTAGAAGCGCTTGTAAACCTGCTTGTGCGTGTCGTCGTAGCCTTCACTGTGGCCGCCCGGCAGGTCGGCGAAGCCGGCGGCGGGCCCGGCCAACAGCGACGGATCCTTGACGATGAGCTGGTTGGGGTCATTGCGGTGGCCGATCCAGAGCTGATCGGGCATCTCCTGGTTCCACATCACGCCGGCCTTGGTGCCGTAGATCTCGATGTGGAAGCGGTTCTTGTTGCCGACGGCCATCTGGCTGACGGTGTAGGCGCCGCGGGCCCGCTCGCCCAGGTGCAGCAGCACAGCGCCGTAATCCTCGGTCGGGATCTCGACCTCGTCGTACTCCTCCGGGCGGAGCGTCTTGCCGGCGAAGGTCTCGATGGCGACCTTGGGGCGCTTCCGTTTCTTGTGGAAGGTTTCCATGTCCGCGCACAGCGCGGTGATGCGCAACCCCGTCAGGTGCTGGATCAGGTCCATCCAGTGCGAACCGATGTCGGCGACGACGCGCATCGGCCCGCTGTCCTTGACGTCCAGGCGCCAGTTGTAATCGGTGTCGTAGAGCAGCCAGTCCTGCACGTAGGTGCCCTGGACGATGAGGATCTCACCCAGATCGCCCCGGGCGATCATCTGCCGGACGTGCTGCAACACAGGGTAGTAGCGCAGGTTATGATTGACGCAGTGGACCACGCCGGTGCGGCGCGCCACATCGAGCATCTGCTCGGCCTCGGCGGCGGACATCGCCAGCGGCTTCTCGCAAAGCACGTGCTTGCCCGCCTCCATAGCGGCGATCGAAACCGGCGCATGAAGCGCATTCGGCGTGCACACGTGCACGGCCTCGATCTCGGGGTCGGCGATGAGTTCGCGATAGTCGTCGGTGACGCGTTCGATGCTCATCAGTTCGCCGAAGCGCTGCGCCTCTTCCTTGGAGACGGCGGCGGCGGCGACCACTTCCACGTTGCCCAAGCGCCGGATGCCCTCGGTGTGAACTTTGCCCATGAATCCGGCGCCGATCACTGCTGCTTTGATCTTGCGCATAGGTGTCCTTGGTCTCCTGGAGGCTAGATACCTCTTACAAACTCTATCGCAATCGGCGACCGGCCCGCCGTCGCGCGCCGGATCGCCTGTTAAACTGCTGTTAAACTGGAGGTTGTCCACACTCTGGGGGCGGCGAGTGGCCAGAGGAGAGCGATGCGCGTCAGGATCCGGCTCGAGACGGGCCCGCTGGTTCCGCGCGGGCGGGATCTGAGCCGGCGCGCGGCGCTGGCGGCCGCCAGCTTGCTGAGCCCGGCGGCGGTCATGACGGCGGTGCTGGCGGGCTGGGCGCTGGCGGCCGAACAGGGCTGGAGCGGCGGTTTCGCCTTTTCCTCGGGCCCGTGGGCGGACTGGCGACTCTGGCTCGCCGGCGCGTTGCTGCTCCGGCTGGCCGCCTACGCCCTGGTTCGCTACAGCCGCTCCTGGCGCCCGCTCGCGCCACCCATCATCGATCTGGCCGCCGAGGATCCGATTCGCCGGGATCCGGCGCCGGGTGAGGAGCGGGAGGGCGACACTCACCGCCCGGCGCGGCGCGGCTCGGCAATCATGCCGTAGTCACGACCGGTGGCGCCGAGCACGAGCTCCCGCATGATGGCCGCGTAGAACTCGTTGCTGGCCGAGCGGATCTCCCGCTCCCGGGCCTGCGGCCGCGCCAGATGATCGAGTTCGTGCACCAGCACGGCCAGCAGCGCGGCTTCGTAGTGAATGTCCGCGATGGCGCCAGCCTCCTCGCCGGCAGCCAGCGAAGCCAGCGGCTGCGGTTCCCACCGGCGGATCGCCTCGTAGGCCAGGTCAATTTCGGCCACCGGGCTCGCCAGATCGGCCGCCAGGCGCCGCGCCACCCGCGACTCGGTGCCGGGCGGGTGCCAGTGCCCCAGACACCCGCAGGGGTTCTCCGGCCGAAGCAGCACGACGACGATGGGCGGCAGCATCGCCAGCGCGGGTGCATAGGGCTCGAGGATCCGTGGGGCGAGGCTGGGTAGGGTGTGCGTGTAAGCGATCTCGAGCAGGCGCGCCACGTCCTGCCGGCCCCGGGGATAGGTCACCAGCAGCAGCGGCAGGCCCGCGGGCGGTCGGATCAGAAGCTGCTCGCGGCCGCGAAGCCGCTCGAGCAGCCGGCGAATGAGGCCCGGCGGATGCGCAAGAGCCTTGGCCCCTCGCTTTCTCCATCGCCCGCGCATCGCCGACGACCGCCTTACTCTGATGATATTCTGAACGAAGAGGGGTTTTCCCTCCCTATGCGCTACGGTGGCAACTACCGGACTTTGCCGGTTTCCCTCTCCGGCCATTTTCCGCCCGGCGTCAAGTGGCTGCTGATCAGCAATATCGCCTTATTCGTGATCTATTTCCTGGCGGTGCGGGCGGGCTGGGGCGGGCCGTTTGCGGCTCTCGGGCTGGTTCCGCGCGAGGTTCTCCAGCTTTGGGGCGCCTATCAGCTTGTCACCTACATGTTTCTGCACAGCCCCTGGGGCTTCGGGCACATTCTCTTCAACATGTTCGCGCTGTGGATGTTCGGCGCCGACCTGGAGCGCACCTGGGGGACGCGCCGCTTCCTCCGGTACTATTTCCTGTGCGGCATCGGGGCGGGGCTCTGCGTCGTCGCCGGCAACCTCCTCTACGGCACGCCCGACACGCGCACCATCGGCTCCTCGGGAGCGATCTACGGGGTCTTGCTCGCCTTTGGGCTGCTATTTCCCGACACCGTAGTCCTGTTCAGCTTCTTGTTTCCGATCAAGGCGAAATATTTCGTCATGATCATCGGGGCCATCGCCTTCCTGAGTTCGCTCGGCGCCGGCGGAGGCGGCGTCAGCCACGTGGCGCACCTAGGCGGCATGGTCTTCGGCTATTTCTACCTGAAGAGCCGCTTCTTGCGGGGGCGCGCCGGCGGCTTCGACCCGATCGCCGCGTTGCGGCGCCAGTGGGAGGAGTACAAGCTTCAACGCGCGCGGCGGCGATTCGAGGTCTACCTGCGCAAGAGAGGGGATGACGGTGATCGCTGGGTGCACTGAGCTTTCCCCGAGGCGGGAAACGCCCCCGCCTCTGCGGGCGTCTCAAAGGATAGTGGCAGAGGGAGTGCTATGGGTGTCAACAAACGAATCGCTCTGCTCGCGGTGATCGGCGCTCTGGTGGCGCTCGAGTTCGCCGCAGCGCAACAGGGGCCCGGCGGCCGGACCTCCGAACCGGTGGCCCGCCCGCGAACCAAAGGCCAGCCGGCCGAGGCCGAGGCGCCGCCGATCCCTTCCAAGTACGGCCGCAAGGAGCAGCCCCCGTTGCCCGAGGGGCTGCCCACGTTTCGCGCCGACGTCACCACGGTGACCGTCGACGTGGCGGTGCTGGACAACCGGGGCAATTTCATCCCCGGCATCCCGGGCGGCAATTTTCTGATCCTCGAGGACAAGGTCCCGCAGAAGATCACCGGCTTCAGCATGGGCGAGGCGCCCATGACGGTCTGCATGGTGATCGAGTGGAGCGGGCTGTGGCAGTCCTACTGGTCCGAGACCTGGTATCAGACGCTCACCGCCGCTTACGGCTTCCTGGAGACGCTGAAACCGGAGGACTATGTGGCCGTGGTCGCCTACGACCTGAGGCCGGAGATCCTTTCGGATTTCGCCACCGACAAACGCAAAGCCTACGAAGCCATGCAGCGGCTGCGCATCGCCGCCTACTCGGAGTCGAACCTTTACGACGCGCTGGTTGACACCGCCGAGCGCATGGCCGATATCGAAGGGCGCAAGGCGATCGTGCTCATCTCCTCCGGCGTGGACACCTTCAGCAAGCTCAACTTCGGCGAGGCGCGGCGCCGGTTGCAGATGGCCGGCGTGCCGATCTACGCCATCGGGCTGATGCAGGCGCTGAGGGAGTGGGCCGATGCGCGCGGATATCTGGACTCGATCTCGCGCCTGGATTTCCTTCAGGCCGACAACCAGATGCGCACCTTTGCCACCGAGACGGGCGGCATGGCCTTCTTTCCGCGCTTCTACGGCGAGTTCCCCGCCATCTTCGCCAGCATTTCCCAGGCGCTGCGCAACCAGTACTCGCTGACCTATCAGCCGACCAACCAGGCCAAGGACGGCAAGTTCCGCAAGATCGAAGTCGCGCTGGTGGATCCGAAGACCGGCGAGAAGTTGCGCATCGTCGATCAGAAGGGCAAGCCGATCAAGTACCGGATTCTGGCCAAGGCGGGCTACACGGCGCCGCGCGAAGTCGAGTGAACGCCGCCGAAGGAGGCGCGCCCGCCAGCTGAAGCACTGACGCGGCGAAAAGTCAAGCAAAAAATCTTCCCTGTCTTGAAATTGTTAGGAATTTCTTGACAGCTCCGGCTGCGCTTTGTTAGCTTCCAAAAGTCCCATGAAGTCGGCTGCTTCCTCGAACTCTCCCTCACCGGTACGGATTCTCCTGATCGACGACAACAAGCTCGGACTGGCGGCCCGCAAGGCCGTGCTCGAAGAGCTTGGCTACGATGTCGTCACCGCGACCAACGGGCAGGAAGCCCTCGAGCGCTGCGCCGAGAAAAGCTTCGAGTTGGTGGTCACCGACTACAAGATGCCCCGCATGAACGGCGCCGAATTCATTCAAGAATTTCGGCTCCGAAGCCAGCATACTCCCGTCATTCTCCTCACCGGATACGCCGAGACGCTGGGGCTCGATGAGCGAAACACCGGCGCCGATGTGGTGATCCAGAAATCGGCCAACGAGGTGTCGCTGATGGTGCGGGCCGTCAAGCGCCTCCTCCGTCAGGCGCCGCGGAAGAAGCCTCCCGTGCCTCAGGCCCCGGCGGCGAAGCTGCGGCGCAAGGCCGGCTCCTGAGCGTGAGGCTTCGGCCAGCGCGCCGGCGCCTCAGCTTATCATCGTTTGCAGGAGGTCTCATCGATGGTCGAAATCCTCTGGCTCGGACACGGCTCGTTTCAGTGGAAGCTCGCCGGCGGCGAAGTGATCGTTCTCGATCCGTGGCTCAGCGGTCCTAGCTATCCCGCCGGGCACGTCTTTGAGCGCATCGACGCCATCCTGATCACGCACGGCCACTTCGACCACTGTCCCGACGCGGTCGAGCTGGCCAAGAAGTTCCGTGCGCCGGTGGTGGCCAACTTCGAGATCAGCCTCTGGTTGAGCTCGAAAGGCGTCGAAACCGCCAGCGGGATGAACAAAGGCGGCTCGCAGAAGGTGGGGCCCATCACGGTGACGATGACGCACGCCTTTCACAGCTCGGGCATCCTGGATGACGGGAAGGTGATTTACGGCGGAGAGGCCGCCGGCTACGTCGTCGAGCTGCCTGACGGCCGCAAGATCTACTTTGCCGGCGATACCGACGTCTTCTCCGAGATGGAGCTGATCGGGGAGATTCACCGGCCTGAGCTGGCCTTTCTGCCGATCGGAGACCTGTACACCATGAGCCCGCGCGAGGCGGCGCTGGCCTGCCGCCTACTCCAGCCGAAGAAGGTCATCCCGATGCACTACGGCACGTTCCCGCCGCTCACCGGCCGCCCCGAGCAACTGGCCGAGCTCGTCCGGGATCTGGGCGTGGAGGTCTGGCCGCTCGAGATCGGCAAACCTGTCACCTGGTAAACCGCGCGGCGCGTCCTGATACGATACTTCGAGGATGAAACTCGGAGTCATCGGATTGGGATTCATGGGCCGCACCCATTTGCAGGCCCTGCGCAACATTCCGCAAGCGGAGGTCGTCGTGGTCGCCAGCGACGACCCCGTCGCCTTGAGCGGCGACCTCACCGGCGCCGCCGGCAACCTCGGCACCTCGGGAGAGCGATTCGACTTTTCCGGCATGCGCCGCTACAGTGACTGGGCGGAGGCCGTCCGCGATCCCGAGATCGAGGCGGTGGATCTCTGCCTGCCCACGCATCTGCACGCGCCGGCCGCGCTGGCGGCGCTCGAAGCAGGCAAGCACGTGCTGGTCGAGAAACCGATGGCGCTCGACGGCGAGCAGGCCGACCGCATGATCGAGGCGGCCCGCCGCGCCGGGCGCGTGCTAATGACCGCCCACGTGCTGCGTTTCTTCCCGCCCTATTTGCCGCTCGCCGATCTGGCGCGCTCCGGCCGGCTCGGCGCGCTCCGCATGGCGGTCTTCCGCCGGCGCTGTGCCGCGCCGACCTGGGGCGCCTGGCTCAGCGATCCGGCCAAGAGCGGCGGAGGCGTCTTCGATCTGCTGATCCACGATGTGGACTTCTGCCTTCACCTATTCGGCGCGCCGCAGGCGGTGAGCGCCGCCGGCTACGAGGACCTCGGGCGCGGCATCGACCTGATTGCCGCCGAGTGCCATTACAACGACGGCACCGTCGTCCTCACCGGCGGCTGGCACCATCCGGCCGCCTATCCCTTCTCCATGGAGTACACAGTGAGCTTCGACGGCGGCACCGTCGACTACAGCTCCGAAGGCCGGCCGCCGAAGCTGTACACCGCCTCGGGAGAGGCCCAGGAGTTGCCGCTCGCGACTCAGGACGGCTACCAGGCCGAGATCGAGTATTTCCTGGAGTGCGCCGCCCAGGGCCGGCAACCCGAGCGCTGTCCGCCCGAGGAGTCGGCCGCGGGCGTCAAATTGATGCGGCTGCTTGCCGAGGCTCGCAAGCGGCCGGGAGAGCGAATCGAGTTCCGGCTGTAAGGCTGAAAGAAGGAGTCAAGCGCAATGATTCATCGCAGGCGTTTTTTTGAATGGCTCGGCGGCGCACCGCTCGCCGGCTGGCTCGGCTGCGGCGTCCGCCGGAGGGCGACGCGCGATTTCTGGAAGGAGCTCGGCGTACGGCCGATCATCAACGCCGCCGGCTCCTACACCATGTTCACGGGGTCGCTGATGCGGCCTGAGGTCCTCGAAGCCATCATGGCGACCGCGGGCGACTACGTCCGCCTGGTGGACGTGCAGCAGGCGGTGGGCCGGCGCATCGCCTCGATGCTAGGCGCCGAAGCGGCGATGGTCACTTCGGGGGCGGCCGCGGCCCTGACGCTCGGCACCGCTGCCTGCATCACCGGCAAGAACCCGGATTTCATCCAGCGCATCCCCGACCTCACCGGGATGAAGAACGAGGTGATCATCCAGAAGAGCCACCGCTTTCCGTACGACCACATGGTTCGTAACTGCGGGGTGCGCCTCATCGAGGTGGAAACCCGGGAGGAGCTCGAGCGGGCCATCCGGCCGTCCACGGCCATGATGCTCTTCCTCAACAAGGCCGAGCCCGACGGCCAGGTGAAGATGGAGGAGTTCGTCGCCATCGGCAAGAAGTACGGCATCCCGACCTTCAACGACGCCGCTGCCGACGTGCCGCCGATCGAGCATCTGCTCAAACCGATCCGCCTCGGTTTCGATCTGGTGACCATCTCCGGCGGCAAAGGCATCCGCGGCCCGCAGAGCGCCGGGCTGCTGGTCGGTCGCAAAGATCTGATCGAAGCGGCCATGCTGAACACGGCGCCTCACAGCGACACCATCGGCCGCAGTTGCAAGGTGAACAAGGAGGAGATCGTGGCCATGATGGTGGCGCTCGAGAGCTTCCTCAAGGAGGATCAGGAAGCCAACTGGCGCGAATGGGAGCAAAGGATCGCCACCATCGAAAAGATCGTCTCGGCGGTGCCGGGGGTCAAGGCCGAACGCTTCGTCCCGCAGATTGCCAACCAGGTGCCCCATCTCCGCGTGGACTGGGACCGGGAGAAGATCCGCCTAAGCCCCGAGGAGGTCATGCAGCGGCTGCGGGAGGGCGAGCCGTCGATCGAGCTGGTGCCCGGGCCGAAGGTGGGCGTCGAAATCGCCTCCTGGACCATGAAGCCGGGCGAGGCCGAGATCGTCGGCGAGCGCCTGCGCGCCATCCTGGCGGGGTAAACGACACGTCCGCGCCAGAAGCGCAGCGCACTAGCCCAAAACTGGGCCGCTTTCAGGAGGGGTGGGCGGTCGGGCGGACGAGCTGAGAAGGAAGAGCTTCAGAATCTGGAGCGGGAGACGGGACTCGAACCCGCGACATCAACCTTGGCAAGGTTGCACTCTACCAACTGAGTTACTCCCGCTCGGGAGCTACATTTTCATTTTGCTACGGAGGCGGCGCGCCTGTCAATCCCGCGTTCACAGCGGATCGGCGGGCTGCCGCACATGCTGCGAACACCACCGCAACTCGCTGAAGGCAGGCAGCTTAGCCGCTCCGCCTGCCTTGCCGCACCGGTTGCCGTGCCGCCGGTCCGCTTCTCGTGCCCGCTACGATGGTGTTGCCATGAGGAAGACCGATCTGGCTCGGCGTCTGGCCCGGGCCGGCCGCATCACCAAGGCCGAGGCGGCCGACCAGCTCGACAGCGTCGTCCACAACATCGTGCGCAACCTCCGCCGGGGCCGGCCCGCCCACTTACCCGGCCTGGGCACCTTCCAGCCCGGTAATGCGCCGGGCTTCCAGCCCGAAGTCGACACCGGCCCCGCCAAGTCAGGACGCGGCGACTCCGCGCGGCAAGAGAGGTCCTAGTATGACCGAGGCCGGGCAGCTCCAGCTCGTGGCCCAGGTCGTCCGGAAGTGCCTCGAGGAAGGTTTCACCATCGAGATCGAAGGCCTGGGAACGTTTCGGCCCGACGGCCGCGGCGGCATCGAGTTTCTCGCTGAACTGCGCCCGAAGGCCTTCATCGCCTACGTCGAAGAGGACCTGGCGGCGGCCGAAAAGCTGTACGCGGCGCTCGAAGCCTGCGGCTTTGACCCCTGGCTCGACCGCAGGAAGCTGCTGCCCGGCCAGAACTGGCCCCGGTCGATCGAGCGCGTCATCGAGATATCGGACTTTTTTCTGGCCTGCTTCTCGCGCCGGGCGGTCTGCAAGCGCGGCCATTTTCAGGCGGAGCTGCGCTACGCGCTCGATTGCGCCGCGCGCATGCCCCTGGGCGAGATCTACTTCATCCCCGTGCGCCTGGACGATTGTCGCTTGCCGGCGCCGATCGCCCGCCAGTACCACTACGTGGATCTGTTTCCGGATTGGGACCGCGGCCTGGAGCGCGTGGTCGCGGTCATGAGGAAGGCTGCCCGGCAGGCGCGACGCCCCGCCGCTTAAGTGGGCCTTCGCCCCAAGCGTTCCAGCTTCCGCCGCGCGGTCTTGGCCCGCTCGCCCTCGGGCTCGAGTTCCAGATACTTTTGAAAGGCCTCGACCGCAGCATCAAGCAAGGCATCCCGCTCGGTGGCGCGCGTCTCCGCATGAGCCAGCCGCTCGCGCGCCTCCCCCAGGCGAAACCACGCCTCGGCAAACCCGGGGTTCCACTTGAGAGCCTCTTCGAAGCGGCCTGCGGCGGCCCTGTAGCTCCCCTTTTTCCAGTAGAACAGCCCGACGCGAAATTCCTTGTCTGCCTGGAGGGGATTGAAGGCGTACTCGGTTTCGCGGGCTGAGCCCTTGTCTTCTTCGGGAGGCTCCTGATAGGCGGGCTTCTCCTGCGCGGCCGCCAGAACCGCCAGCGCCGCGAGCCATCCGCCCATGACCAGCCGCCGCAGGATCGGCAACTCGTTCGGCGCCACGATTTTAGTATATCGCCGCGGCCTGGGGCCCCCGTGCACTCAGGTCGCGTCGCGGTAGTCGGCGTCGTTCGTGTACAGGCCCCAGGTTCCGCAATCGGGACAGCGGAACTCGGCAATCCAGGCCTCGAGGTTGATGGCGCCCTCGGCCGCCAGGCGCGAGAACGGGTGGGCCGCCCCGCAGCGGACGCAGACGTTGGTCCAGGGTGTCGCGTCCACCCTTTCGGGCACAGCGCCGAAGTAAAAGACCCAGCCGTAAATGCTCAGGCGCGTCCCGAGGCGGCGATCCAGCTTCCGGGCAAGCCAGGTGGTCCACTTGAGCGTCCGCTCGCCCACGCCCGCTACCAGCAGCAGGCGGCCCGCCCGGCGCCCCTGCCGGTTCTCCGGATGCAGGAAAGCGAGCGAGGTGAACAACACGCGCCGGCCCCGGCAGGGTAATCCCGTGCTCTCGCTGACGAGCCGCTCCACCTCGGCCGCGCTCCGGAAGCGATTCACATGACCGCCGCGGCGCGCTAGGAAACGATAGAGCCGGTCGCTCCAGGTGGTCGCATCCGGCACCGAGACGAAAAGCGAGCCGCCGGGTTTGAGCACCCGGCGGATCTCGGCGAGCACGGCGGCAAGGTCGACGAAGTGCTCGAGACTGTGGTTGGCTACGATGGCCTCGAAGCAGGCGTCGCGGAAGGGCAGTCGGGCCGCGTCAGCCTGGACGGCGAACGCGGCAGGGTCGGCTGGTGGCCGCACGACGTCCATGCGGACGATCCTTAGCGGATAGGCCGCCGCCGGGAAACTGCCGCGTCCGCAGCCGAGATCGAGCACGCGGGCGCCGGGCGCCAGATGACCCAGAAACTCGCGCATAGGCGCCCCCTCAGACGGGCGCAGCCCAGCCGGCCGCCGACCGGCGAGGAGCAAACCGCACCGCCGGCAACGCGCCCAGATACATCAGCCCGCCGAACAGCATCGCTTCGCGCAGTCCGGCATGCACGGCCAGCAGCACCGCCGTCACCGAGCCCAGCACGCCGGCGGCGGCGTGCAGCGACCAGGCCCACCGCGCCGCCGGTGCAGCCTGACTGGCCAGCCGCGCCAGGCCCGCGGCAATGGGAATTCCCATCAGGAAGCCCGCCGGCATTACCAGCAGCAAGGTGAGAGCAATGCCCGCCGCCCGGGGCAAGCTTCCCTCAAACCGCGCCACGGGCGCGATGACGACGGCAAGCGTGGCAAACGCCAACGCCGAAAGCGCCAGCACCCCCACGAGACTGCGGTCTGAGCCGCCCGCCACCCGGACGCTACAGTAGCTGCCCGCGCCGGCGGCCCCGAACACCGCCGGCATTCCCACTGCCAGGGCCAGGCTGGGGCTTCCAAGCCAGGGCAACAGCCCTTGAATCAATCCTGCCTGAACGAGAACCGAACCTGCTCCCGTCAAGACAAAATACGGCGCGAAGCCGAACAGGCTTTGCCCGCGGAGCATCCGGCGGCGCATCCACAGCGGAGGAAGCGCCAGGATTCCCGCGACCACCGCCGTACTGAAACCCGCCAAACCGAACAGGCGGGCGGATGAGTTCATCCGGCCGGCGGGCGGATCCGGCCCCTGCGACCAGGCCGGGTCACCATCGAGGAACGGCCGGTTATCGGAAGGCGACCCGAGTCCGCCTCTCTGACCAGAGAGGTTTCCGTCGAGGCGATCGGGAGGAAGCAATTCGACGTTACCCGCGGCCGCCAGGCTGCGGGCCCTTTGAAGGTCGGCCTCCGCCCAGGGGCGGCGTGATGCCACCAACGTCTCCACGAAGCCGCGCGCGCCGGCGATGGGCTCGCGGAACAGCATCAGATGATGCTCCGGCTCGCGCTCTCCCGCGCGGCGCAGGGCCGCCAGCAGAGCCCCAACCAGAAGGCTGGTCCGCTGCGAAGGATCCGAGCCGCTCGCGCTCACCACCAGCAGGCCGGCGCCGCGCAGCCGCTCGAGATACTCGCTGAAAGCTTCCACCGTGAACAGGCGGCCGTCGCCCAGCACGGACGCAACCCCACCGGGGAAAGCTGCGCGGACGGAAGCGGGCAGGATCCGCACGATGTCGTATCGCTCTTGCTCCCGGCGCAGGAAACTGCGGCCGTCGGCCACCAGCCAGCGCACTTCGGGACGCGCGAAAAGCACTCGAGCCGCTCCCTGGCGGTCGATGGCGTGGGCGATGAGCGGGTTGGTCTCGACCGCGGTGATGCTCCCGGCGCCGCCCAGGACCGCTCGCAGCACCTCTTCGCCGCCGCCCGGATTTACGATCAGCGCCCGCGCATTCGGCCGGAGCAGGTAGGGGATTCCCGCCCCAGCATGAAGCAGCGCCTGGCGCTCGGCGGGTGGGACCCGCTCGGGATCCTCCTCGGCAATCCGCCCCTCCTGTTCGGCGTCGACCTCGAGCGTCCGGGCTCCGGCCGGCCCAGCGACCACGGCGACCCGCGAGTAGCTGTTCCACCGGACCACGAGCGGCGCCTCGAGCCGCCCGCCCTTAGCCCACTTCACCTCGATGGTATGGTGGCGGACATTCCAGGCGATGAGGGTCACCCAGGCGAGCGCCACCGCGACGGCGACGACGCGCCCGCGCAGGGATCCCGCGGCGGTGAACCAGACGGCCGAGCAGGCCGCAAAAAGCACGGCGGCACCGATCAAGGTATTTGGTCCACCCAGAGAGGCCACCAGCGGGACCCAGAGCAGGCATCCAACGGCGGCGCCGGCAAATGCGGCAGACAAGATGCAGTTCACACGCGAGAGACCTTCGGCTGCCGCCGTCGCGAAAACGATCCCTCCCAGAAAGAAGGGCGCCATCGCCGCTAACACTGCGTTCGGGCCGGCGCCGGCGAAGCCCTCGCCAAGCAGCAGGACGGCCGCCGCAACCACCACCGCGCTACCGGCGAGCGCCGTCAGGCCCAGCCGGTGAGACAGGCGCGAGGAGCCGCCGGGAAACAGGTAGGAGAACAACCCTCCGGCGGCCAGGCCGAGCAGCGCCATCGAGACAGCCGCAAAGGCGAAGTAGGGCGGAAAGAGTACGGAGAAGAGGCGTGCGAGCGCCAGCTCGAGCACCGAGGTGGCGAGCGCCGTCAGCGCGACGCCCAGGTAGACAAGCGGCCAGTTCCACGGCGGGCGGGCAGGCGGCACAGGAGCACCCGGCAAGTTAACATCCTACGCCACCGGCGCAGAGACCTGCTCCGCCGGTGCGGGCGGCGGCAACGATCGACCTATTCGAACACCAGCGGCACGCCGTGCTCGAGCTCGATATAGCGCACCTCGGGCGCGGTGGCTTTCAGCGCGGCGGCAAACAACCTGGGGTCAAGCGCGTTATCGGCGAACAGATCGTAGTGCGAAGGGATGGCCGCCCGCGGCCGGATGAGGCGCGCCAGTACGGCCGCTTCCCACGGCGAGAGATTGTTGAAGCCGCCGTTGATCACCGTGATCATCAGGTCGGGCTGGTGCCGGGCCGCCGCTTCAAGCAGCTCCGTGTAGTCGGTGTCGCCGGTAAGGTACACCTTCGGGCCGGCGCCGAAGCGAAAGACGTAACCCATGTGGTTGAGGTCCGAGGTGTCCGTGGGCAGGGCGAACGTCCCGTGAATCTCGATGTCGGCGAACTCGAGCCGGCAGTCCGGCCAGGCGGGCGTGATGCGGCTTTCGTCGACTCCCTCGGCGCGGAAGACCTCGCAGCTCGGCGGCGGCCCGATGAAGCGCATCGTGTCCTTGCGCCGCAGGCGCCGGATCGTCTCCGGGTCGGTGTGATCGAGGTGGTTGTGCGTGCAGAGAAACAGATCCAGGTCGAGCTCTTCCGGCTCGATCAAGACCGGAAACCGCCGCTTGAGGTCGAACTCCGGGTAGGCCGCCTCGCAACTGTTGCTCAGATAGAGATCGACGCCGGCGAGCGTGCCCGCCGGGGACTTGAAGATGTAGCCGCTCTGGCCCAGCCACCAGATGGCGACTGCGCCATCGGGCACGCGGAACTGGCGAATCTGTTCCATCAACGACATCAGGATGCGCTCCTTCCCTACATCATCGCTGCCGGCGGGGCCGGCTCCTCCGGGCGCCCGGCATTGGCCAGCGGCGTCCGGATCAACTGAAAGGCCAGCAGCGCCAGCACCGCGAGGCCGACCAGGAATGAAGGTTGCGCCACGAGCTCCGGCAGCGGCCACTCGAAGAACCGGAAGGTGGCCACCACCAGGCCCATCAGGGCCTCGCCGGCGATCAGGCCGGAGGCGACAAGAATTCCGACATTCTCCGCCCGGATGCGCTGCGCCTCATTGAATTTCCGCCGCGCCCCGGCCGAGTCGGCCAGCCAGCGGATGATGCCCCCGACAAAGATGGCAAACGTGGTCGAAAGCGGCAGGTACATGCCCACCGCCACCAGCATCGGGCTGCGCACGCGGAGCATGATCATGGCGATGCCCATCATGATGCCGACGATCACCAGCGGCCAGGCCATCTCGCCCCCGACGATGCCCTCGGCGAGCGAGGCCATCAGGCCCGCCTGCGGCGCGGGCAACTGCCGGTCGCCGAATCCGATGCCGCCGGCGCGGATGTTGCCCTCGTGGAGCACCAGCAGCGGGATGTAGAGCACGAAGCTGGCGGCGACGACGGCAATGAGATCGCAAAGCTGCATCGCGCGCGGCGAGCCGCCGAGAATGTAACCCACCTTGAAGTCCTGGAGCAGCTCGCCAGCCACCGCCGAGGAGACGCATACTACCGCGGCGACGCCCAGCACAGTGGCCACGCCGGCCGTGCCGCTCACGCCGAGCGCCACCATCAGCACGGCGGCGATGATCAGCGTGGAAAGCGTCAGCCCCGAGATCGGGTTGTTCGAGGAGCCGATCAGGCCCACCAGGCTCCCCGAGACAGCCGCGAAGAAGAAGCCGACCACCAGCATCACCACCGAAGCCACCAGCGCGGCTGTGACGTTGCCCGAGAGATAGAGGTAGAGGACGATCATGGCCACAAAGGCCACCGCCATCATCGATAGAACCGTTCGCGAGGAAAGCTGCTGCTCGGTGCGGGCCACGGCTCCGACGACTGTCTGCGACTGCTTGAGATCGGAGAAGGCGCGCGCCAGGCCGCTCGCCAGGCTCTTGCGCATGCGGAACAGCGTATAGGCGGCGCCCACGAGCATGCCGCCGACGGCGATCGGGCGGACGACCCTCAGCCAGACGGCGCTCGCCATGGCCTCCCAGGAAGCCTCGCCCGCGCCCGCCGGCAGCAGCCTGGCCAGCTCCGGCCCGAGGAAAAAGATCAGCAGCGGGACCAGGAGCCCCCAGGCCAGCACGCCGCCTGAGAAGTTCAGCGCCGCCAGCGTCGGTCCGATGATGTAGCCGACGCCCAGGTAGGCCGGGCTGATCGCCGGCGCCGAAACCATGGTCACGCCGCCCGTGGTGAGCACCTGATTGCTCTGGGGCCCGCCGAGCCGCAGCGTCGTGCGCCCGAGCTCGCCGATGCGCACCAGAAAATCGCGCTCGGCGGCGAAGAGTTTGAACACGCCGGCCAGGTAGACGGCGCCGCCCACGAACATGTTCCGGAACAGATGCCGCGCCGCCTCGGCGCCCCGCTGGCCGGCCTTGTGGATCTCCGCCGCGGCGACGCTCTCCGGAAAAGGCAGCTCGCGATCCTCGACCATGCCCCGGCGGATGAGCGAGATGAAGAGCACGCCCAGAATCGAGCCGACCAGCATGAGCGCGGTCGACTTCCAGTAGGCGTATTCGGGTGCAAACGACGGCCAGGCGCGGGCGATGACGAAGGCCGGCAGGGTGAAGATGGCGCCCGCGGCCACCGACTCGCCGATGGTCCCCGCCGTGCGGGCGACATTCTCCTCGAGAATGGTGCCGCCGCGAAGCCGCAGCGCCGCCATGCCGATGACAGCGGCCGGATAAGTGGCCGCGATGGTCATGCCCGCGCGCAGGCCCAGGTAGGCGTTCGCCGCGCCGAGCACCACCGTCATCACCAGGCCGATGAGAACGGCCCGGAGCGTGAACTCCTTCATCTGGACATCGACGGGAACGTAGGGCTGATACTTGGGTTCGCTCATGCCGCCTCCTGGCGAAAGAAACATAATATCAGCGCCTGTGGCGGGCGACCCCCGCTTCAGACGCGGCGGTAGGCGTTTTCCGAGAGCGCGTAGCAGGTCAGGCGCCCGTCGTGTTCGAAGCGGACCGTGCCTGGCTCACCCAGCGCCAGCGTGCCGCGCCCGAAGCTGGCGCGCGTCATTCCCATCAGGGCATCGAGCAGATGCGGCCGGTCGGCCGGCGCCGTGACACGCAGCGAGGCGGGCTCCTCGAAATCGAGCACCTCCGCGCGAAAGTCGGTGTAAAGATCGACACCCAGCTCCAGCTCGGCGCAGAACTCACCGTGGAAATTCACCGCCTGCGCCGCCAGCGCCTCGCGTGCGGCCTCGCGATTCGCGGGCCGGCCGATCTGGATGTTGCTCGCCGAGTAGATCATGTCGCGCGCCACGAAGTAGGGCTTGAGATCCACCACGGGTGTCCCGTCGACGAAGTCCAGCCGGTCGAGTTCGATGCGCGCGCCGTTGACGCCGACGATCCGCGCCAGGGTCAGCCCGATGGGATTGGGGCGAGCCGGAGAGCGCACCGCAAAGACGCCGTGGAGATTCTCCGGGCTTTCATCTTCGATGCCGCGCGGGATCACCTGGAGCAGGTCGCGCTCGGCCTCATTCATCCAGGCGAGCACCCAAAGATGCGAGTGTTTCTCCAGGCGCAGCAGTCCGGGCCGGAACTCATCGAACAGCTCGACGGCCGCCGGTGCGCCGAGGCGCGGCATCTGTCTGCGGTCTCGCACCGGCGAGCGAACGCGGCCGATCGGCTTGAGCGTGATCATGAAGATGCCAGGCGGCTCCGCTTGCGGCTGAAGCCGAAGTAAACGGCCATGCCGATCGTCATCCAGATCAGAAACGAGATCCAGGTGCGCAGCGGCAGGCTGAGCATCAACACCAGGCAGCAGCCGATCGAAAACAGCGGCAGCCAGGGCACCCAGGGAACGCGAAAACCGCGGCGCAGCTCGGGCCGGCGCTTTCGCAGGACGATCACCCCCGCCGAGACGACGATGAAGGCGAACAGCGTGCCGATGTTCGACAGCTCGGCGAAGGTGCCGATGTCCCAGACGCCGGCGGGGATCCCCACAGCCAGGCCCGCCACCCAGGTGCTGATGTGGGGGGTGCGGTGCACCGGGTGGACGCGCGAGAAAGCCTTGGGCAGCAGGCCGTCGCGCGACATGGCAAACCAGATGCGCGCCTGGCCGTACTGGTAGACCAGCAGCGAGGACAACATGCCGACAATCGCCCCGATGCTCACCCACTGCCGCACCGTATCAAGCCCGAGCGCTTTCAGCGCGCCGGCCACGGGCGCGGGATTGTTCAGCGTGCGCCAGTCGGCGATCCCGGTCAAAACGAGTGCCACCGAGGTATAAAGCAGCGCGCAGATCACCAGCGTCGCGAGGATGCCGATCGGCAGGTCGCGCTGCGGCCGCCGGCACTCTTCAGCGGCCGTCGAGACCGAGTCGAAACCGATGTACGTGAAGAAGACGATGGCGCCGCCGGTGAGGATCCCCTGGAATCCATTTGGAGCGAACGGCCGCCAGTGTGCGGGGTCGACGGCCCGGCCGGCCGCGATCACGAACAACAGGATGGCGCCCACCTTGACGAGCACCATGGCGTTGTTGGCCCCGGCGCTCTCCTTGACGCCGCGCACCAGGATCCACGTGAGCACGAGCAGCACGGCAAGCGTCGGCAGGTTGAACCAGGCGCCGGTGAACTCGCCGCCCGAGATCATCGGCTCGGAGAGCACGGCTGGGATGCGGACGCCGAAGGCGTTCTCCAGGATGTCGTTCAAGTAGGCCGAAAAGCCCACCGAGACGGCCATGTTGGAGACCGCATACTCGAGGATTAGGACCCAGCCAATGATCCAGGCCACCAGCTCGCCAAGCGTCGCGTAGGCGTAGGTGTAGCTTGAGCCGGCGACCGGGATCGTCGAGGCCAGCTCGGCAAAGCACAGCGCGGCAAAGCTACAGGCGATCGCCACCAAGAGGAACGAGACGGCGACCGCGGGCCCGGCGCCCGGCCGGCCAATGGTCGAGGCCGCGTCCGCGCCGTGACGGATCAGGTCAAGCACCGGCGCGTGGAGCACCGAGTGGAAGCTCAGCGTTTCGCCGGCGGCCGCGGTGCCGGTAAGCACGAAGATGCCCGAGCCGATCACTGCGCCGAGGCCGAGCGCGGTGAGGCTCCACGGCCCCAGCGTGCGTTTGAGGCGCCGGTCGCCGCGCTCGGCCGCTTCGATCAGCGCCTCGATGCTCTTGGTGCGAAACAGCGCAGACATTGCCCGGGGCCGGGCTTTAGCGCTTGCGCTGGCCCTTGGCCATCTTGGGCACCTTTTTCTTGTGCGAGCCGCGGGCGACGCCGGCGGGCCGCTTGGCCTTCGGCGGCCGCCGCTTGCGCGCTTCGCGCTTCAGGCGTTTCCGTTCCCGTCGATCGGTGATGTGTTTGGTGTTCATTCAGAGTCCCGCGCCCACAGGGAGGGCGTCTCCACAACCCGGGCGCATTTTCCCTTATACCGCAGCCGCTTGCATCCTCGCCTCGCCTGCGGTTTCATGAGAGCATGCAGAGATTGCGGATCTTCGCATTTGTGAGCGCCGCCGTCCTGAGCGCTCCCGCGACACTTGCGGCGGACTATTTCGTCTACTTCGGCACCTACACGCGGGGAGAGAGCAAAGGCATCTACGTCTCCCGCTTTGACGCGGCAAGCGGGCGGTTCGGTCCCGTCGAACTCGCCGCGGAGACGCCGAATCCCTCCTTCCTCGCCATCCATCCCAACAAGCGCTTTCTGTTTGCCGTAAGCGAACTTTATGAATCCGGCGGTCCGAAGGGCGGCGCCGTCAGCGCCTTCTCGATCGACCCGACCAGCGGCAAACTGACTTTCCTCAACAAGGTCTCTTCCCGAGGGGGCGGGCCTTGCCATCTGGCGATCGACAAGACAGGGAAATTCATCGCCGTGGCGAATTACGGCACGGGCAGCACGGCGGTGCTGCCGATCGGCGACGACGGCACACTCGGCGAAGCCACGGGCTTCTCCCAGCACTCGGGTTCAAGCGTCGATCCCAAGCGCCAACAGGGGCCGCACGCCCACTCGGTGAACTTTTCGCCGGACAACCGCTTTCTCATGGTGGCCGACCTCGGACTGGACCAGGTTTTGGTGTTTCGCTTCGATGCAGTGAAGGGGACGATTGAACCCAACGAGCCGCCTTTCACGCGCCTGAAGCCCGGAAGCGGCCCGCGCCACTTCAGCTTTCATCCGAACGGCCGCTACGCCTACGCCATCAATGAGCTGGCCAGCACCGTGACGGCCTTCGCCTACGATGCCAGGCGGGGCGTGCTCAAGGAGATTCAGACCATCACCACGCTGCCCGAGGGCTTCACGGAAACCAACCACACGGCGGAGGTGCTGGTGCACCCTTCGGGAAAGTTCCTCTACGGCTCTAATCGAGGTCATGACAGCATCGCGGTCTTCCAGGTGGCCGGCAACGGGACGCTGAGGGCGGCCGGTCAGGTCCCGACGCAGGGCAAGGTGCCCCGAAACTTCAATCTCGATCCCAAGGGCAACTGGCTGCTCGCCGCCAACCAGAACAGCGATAACGTTGTCGTGTTCCGGATCGATCCGAAGACAGGGCGGCTGGAGCCGAACGGCGCCTCGGCACGCGTCGTCGCTCCGGTCTGCATCAAGTTTCTGGCGCTGGACTGACCGCGGGGGAGCCAAGCCCAATGAGAATCCTCGCTTGCTTTGCGCTGCTTGCGGGCTGCGCTTTCGCCGCGAGCCCGCCGGCCCGCTCCTTGCGCATCGACCATCGCGTCTTTCCCGGCCTGCATGAAATGGACGGCGCCTGGGCGGCGCTGTTTGCCGCCAGCGACGGCAAGGTCTATGCCGGGCTGGCGCATCACGGCAGCGTAGGCCATGTCGTTTACTACGACTCGAAGACCGACACCATGCACGATCTGGGCGATCTTGGGCGGCTCACCGGCGAGGCGATGCTGCGCCGCGGCCCGCAGTCGAAGGTCCACGCGAAATTCGGCGAGGGCCGCGACGGCCGCATCTATTTCGGCACGCACGCGGGCTGGTGGTGGAACTACGCGCGCTTTGCCACCAAGGAGGGCTACCCGGGCGCTCACTGGATGGCCTACGACCCGAAAGCAAATCGCACGATCGATTTCGGCCTCGGTGTGCCGAACGAGGGCATCAACACCGGCGCCTACGACCCGGTCTTCAACCGTATCTACGGCCTCACGCACCCTCGCGCCCACTTCGTCTACTACGACGTCGCCACAGGCCGCAGCGTCGACAAAGGCCGAATGAACAATTTCGAATCGATCTGCCGCACGCTCGCGATCGACGACGAGGGCAACGTCTACGGCAGCTTCGGGCTGGGGCGCGTCTTCAAGTACGACCCGCGCACGGACAGGATCACCGAGCTCGACGTGCGGATCCCGATCCGGGAGAAAGGCATCTCGCTCGGCCGCGACTACCACAAGTCGGAGACCGCCTGGCGGACCGTGGTGTGGGACCAGAAGGCCCGAAAATTTTACGGGGTGGAGGAGAGCGCGACCATCCTGTTTTCTTTCGACCCCAAGGCTCCCGGCGGTGGCGAGATCCGGCGGCTGGGCCAACTCGCCATTCCAGCGCTGGCCGACAGCCGTGAGGTGCCGTACGCGACGCTCAGCCTGGCGCTCGGCCACGATCGCAAGCTCTACTATGGGGCCTCCGGCCGCGAGTTCGACTATTCGGGCTCGGCCGGCGTGGCCTCGTCGCATCTGATCCGCTACGACCTTGAAACCGGCCGGACCGAAGATCTGGGCGAGATGCTGCTTGAGGACGGCCGCCGCGTGCTCGGCACCAACGCCGCCGATACCGGCCCTGACGGCGCGATCTACATGTTGGGCGCCATCGAAGTGAGGCCGATGCAAGGCGCTCCGCTCGAGGCCGCCGGCACCATCAGCGGCGTCCCGTACCGGCTGGCGCTGCTGATTTATCGGCCGCGCTGAGGAGCCTGTCGATGCGCATGCGTCCTGCACTGTATTTGGTTGTGCTCCTGGTCGCCACGCACGGGAGAGCCCCGGCGCAACGCCCCATTGAATACGACTACTCGGTGGTGCGGCAGGTTCGTGTTGATCTGCGCGATCTCGGCTACCCTCCGGTGGACGTCATTCCGGCAGAGGAGTCCGAGATCCGCGCGCTGGCAGTGGCGCCCAACGGCGCCCTCTACGGAGCCACCAGCGGCCGCCGCAGCCACCTGTTCGTGCTCTTTCCGGTGCACGGCTACGTGCAGCCGCTCGGCTACCTCGAGGGCGTCACCACGGTCCATCGTGCGCTCGTGATTTCGAAATCGGGCGACGTCTACATCGGCGCCAGCGCGGGCGTGGACAACAACGGCGAGGGTTATGAAAACTACCCCGGCGGGCAACTGCTGCGCTACAGGCCGGATCGGGATGAGCACAAGCCGCTCCGCGTCGATGTCGCCTGCCCGGTGACTCCGCTCGGCATCCCGGTGCCCAAAGAGGGCATCTACACGCTCGCCATCGACCGGGAGCGCGACGTCATTTACGGACTCACCTACCCGAATGCTCACTTCTTCAGTTACGACATCGCGGCGGCGCGTTTCACCGACCACGGCGCGGTCGCCGAGCGGCCGATTCCCGGCGAGAAGTTCGAAAAGGACAAGAATGTTTCGCGCGCTCTCGCCGTCGATGAGGCAGGTGACGTTTACGGCTCGGGCGAGGGAGGACGCCTGTTCCGTTTCCACCGCCAGACGCAGCGACTGGAGGGCCTGCCGCTGACGGCGCCCACCGTCCCCGGGCGCGAACCGTACAACCGCGTCGATGCCTGGACGGGCGACGGCCGCGGCCTCTTCTACGGCGGCACCTCCGACGGTTATCTGTTCCGGTTCGACCCGAAACGGCTGGAGCTTCGCAATCTCGGCAAGCCGCTCAATCAGTACCGCATCCGCGGCCTGGTTTACGGCTTCAACGGGAAGTTATACGGCGCCGGAGGCGACGACGACGAGATGGTGCGCCTCTTCAGTTACGACCCGGTGACTGGCGCCTACGAGCTGCTGGGGTTCCTAGACGTCAATCGCCGCCCCTACTATTCCTGGCACGCCTACCGCGTGGACGCCATGGCGATCGGCGACGACGGCACGGTCTACATCGGCCAGGCGGAGCGCATCTCCAAGCTGTATCTGTTCTACCCGTGAGGCTCGGACCCGGCGCGGCCGCGCCGGCGTGCTCCAAGGCGCCCGCTGGCATCTGCGCGGTGCGCCGCTGAAGCCCAGAGCGGTTCTTGTTGAAAACCCGTGTTTCGCGATCGATCCCGATCTCGCGCGGGTGTAAAATGCGGCCCGGGGGGCGGGAGGCTGTCTCCCGATCATCCCTTCGACCCGCAGCGTAGGAGGTGTCCTGATGTCCGCATTTCGGATGTTGGCTTTCGGGACCGCTTTTCAATTGCTGGCGCCTGTCTCGGCGCAGCTTGACGGCTTCGGACCCGAGCAGCTCATCAAGTATACGCCGAACTGGACGGGGGAGCGTTTCCCCGACGGCCGGCCCAAGGTGCCAGACGAGCTCATCGAACGGCTGAAAAAGGCTCGCATCACCTCGGAGGAGGCGGCCTGGGGGCCTCTCCGAATCCATTTCGGTTACCAACACCAGTGGGAGGGCAACTGGCTGATCCTGAATCGGAACCAGCGCCTGATCGGCCGGGCCTTCACCTGCCAGTACATGCCCGGGCGTCCGGAGGTGACCAAGGTCATCGAAGACGAGGCGCGCGCCAAGGGCCTCTCGCAGCACAACGTCCGCGTCATGGACCTGCTTCAGCCGGGTGACGTCATCGTGGCCGATATGGCAGGCGGGCGCATCCGCGACGGCGTCTTCGTCGGAGACAACCTGGCGGTGGCGATCTGGACGCGCACGGGCAACGGTTTTATCGTCAACGGGGCGATTCGCGATCAGGAGGGGATCGAACCGTATGGATTCCCCGTCTACGCCCGCGGCGTCTGGCCGGGAGTCTTCGGCGATCTGATGCTGACCGGCATCAACGTGCCGATTCGCGTCGGCGAAGTCACGGTGATGCCCGGAGACGTCGTCGTGGGCGACAGCGAGGGCGTGACGTTTCTTCCGCCGCACACCGTCGAGGAGATCGTCGATACGGCCGAGCTGTACAGCGTCATTGACGAGTGGCGTCACAAGAAGTACATCGAAAGCAAAGGACAGTTGAAGCCGAGCGATCTGTACGGCCGCATCGGCATGCGCGATCCCGTCTTACAGGCCGAGTGCGTCGGCTATGTCAGGGCGGAGTTGAAGCGCCGCGGACTGAAGCCGCCCGAGGAGCGCCGGGCCTGGACCACGCGAAGTTATTCCGGCTCCGGCTGCTTTCCGCTTCCGCCCGCGCCGGCCGGGCCGGGCCGATAGGGCAACAACGGGCACTATAATTCCTCTGAAGGATCCAAACTGTCCCATGAAACCGCTCCTCCGTGTCGCGGCGATGGCCTCCGCGCTGGCCTGCGGAGGCGCCGCCCAGACCATGCGTCCGGTGATCCGCGGCGCCGACTATGCCGTCTCGGCCCGCACGCCGCAGGCGGCCCAGGCGGCCGAGCGGATCTTCCGCGCCGGAGGCAACGCCTTCGACGCTGCCGTCGCCGCTCAGGCGGCGTTGTCAGTCACCGATCCGGCCTCGAACGGCGTCGGCGGAGACGCGATGATCCTGGTCTATGACGCCAGGACGCGGCGCGTCCATTCGGTCAACGCGACCGGCACGGCGCCGAAACTCGCCACCATCGACTGGTACATGCGCAACCACGGCGGCACGATTCCGGACTCCGACGGGCTGCTTTCGGCCACCGTACCCGGCACGGTCGACGCCTGGTGCGTCGTGCTCGAGCGCTGGGGCACCAAGTCACTTGGCGAGGTGCTCGCCCCGGCGATCGAGCTCGCTGAGCGCGGCTTTCCGATCGGCGAGCGGCTGGCGGCGGCGATCGCCGGCTCCCGCGGCGAGAGATACTTCGAAGTCCGCGGAACGTCGGTCGAGACGGGCACCGCGCCTCCGGGGGGCAATCGCAAGCTGGCCAAGTATCCAACCTCGGCTCGGCTGTACTTCCCCAACGGTGTGCCGCCGCGCGCCGGCGAGATCTTCCGCAATCCGGACCTGGCGCGGACACTGAAGAAGCTGGTCGAGGCCGAGGCGCAAGCGGCCTCGAAGGGACGCGCAGCGGGGCTCCGGGCTGCTCGCGACCGGTTCTACAAGGGCGACATCGCGCGCACCATGGCCGCCTTCTCGGAGGCCAACGGCGGGCTGTTCCGCTACGAGGACTTCGCCGAGTACTCCGTCAAGATCGAGGAGCCGGTCTCGCTCGACTACCGCGGCTACGAGGTCTATAAGAATCCCTCGGCCACCCAGGGGCCGGCTGAGCTGTTCACGCTGAACATCCTGCGCAACTTCGATCTGAAGGCGATGGGGCATAACTCGGCCGACTACATCCACACTGGAGTAGAGGCCGTCAAACTGGCCTTCGCCGATCGCGAGCTCTACCTGGCCGACATGGACTTCGTGAAGATTCCGTTCGCCGGCCTGCTCGCCGCCGAGTACGGCGCCGCGCGTGCCGCTCTGATCGACAAAGTGCGCGCCTCACGCGAATTTCGACCCGGCCGGCCCGCGGGCGGCGAGGTGGACGGCTGGAGTTTCCGCATACCCATCCCCGGCGAGGATCACGAGGGCGACACGAGCTACGTGGCCACGGTCGACCGGGAGCGGAACGCGGTCTCCTGGACGCCCAGCCTGCACTCGGGCTGGGGCACGGGCGTGGTGATGGCCGACCTCGGGTTCATCTTCAACTGCCGGGGGGATTACTTCTGGCTCGATCCCGAGCATCCGAACGCGCTGGCGCCCGGCAAGCGGCCGCGCAGCACGCTCACGCCCACTTTAGTGATGAAGGAGGGCAGGCCCTTCCTGGTGGTGGGCAGCCCTGGCGGCGACGACCAGTGCCTGAGGATCCTCCAGACCTTCCTCAACGTGGTCGAGTTCGGCATGAACATCCAGGAGGCGATCGAGGCGCCCCGGTGGTCGACGACCAGCTTTCCCTCCTCCGTCTTCCCGCACCGGATGAACCCCGGCCAGATGGCAGTGGAGAGCCGCATCCCGGCGTCGGTCGTCGAAGAACTCCGCAAGCGCGGGCACCGCGTCCGGGTGGCGGGCCCCTGGACCATGAGCGCCACCTCAGCGATCCTGATCGATCCGGCGGGCGGCGTCCTGAGCGCCGGAGCCGACCCGCGCGGCGACAACTACGCCCTGGCCTGGTAGCGCAAGCGGCCGGACTTGACGCCGCGGCCATCATTTTGTAACCTAATTGGAGTGAGCTCCTTCGGGAGCTGTTAGTCCAGGGTTCACCAGACACGAGGGGAGTGAGGGGCCTTGCTTGAAAATTCGGGGATCCGCCACTCCTGTCTGCAAACTAATCAGGGTGAGGTATGAAGATGCGTAGTCTTTTCGGCCTGTTGCTGTTTGCGGTTACGCTGGCGGCGCAAACCACCTCCACGTCCATCGTCGGAACCGTCACGGATCCGTCGGGCGCCGCGGTGGCGGGCGCCAAGGTCACGGCCCAGAATGTTCGCACCGGCGTGGTCACGGAGACGGTGACCACCGCCACCGGGGACTTCGCCATCCCGCTGCTCGATGTGGGCGAATACACGGTGACGGTGGAGGCCGACGGCTTCAAGCCGGAGACGCGCGCCGGGATTCGCCTCCAGGTGAACGAAAAGGTTCGCGTCGACTTTGAGCTTCAGGTGGGCGCGGTCACCGAACGCATCACCGTGACCTCGGAGGCCCCGGCGCTGCGCACGGATGAGGTCACCGTGGGAGGCACGGTGGAGCAGCGCCGCCTGGTGGAGCTTCCGATGAACGGCCGCAACGTGGGCAACTTCGCGATTCTCAACCCGGGCGTCATGTTCGGCTCCCGGCACGGCTACGACGGCCTGTCCGGCGCCGGCGGCGGCGTGCCCATCCCGGGCCAGACGATCGCCATCGTGGCCAACGGCCAGCGGGAGACCAACCAGCACGCCACGCTCGACGGCGTCGTCGCCACCGAGTCGCGCGTCAACACCGTTCCCTTCTCCCCCTCGCCCGAGGCGATGGAGGAGGTCAAGGTCCTCACCGGAAGTTACTCGGCCGAGTACGGCTATAACTCCGGGGCGCAGCTTGTCATGGTAATGCGCGCCGGAACTAACGAGTTTCACGGCTCGGCTTACGAGTTCCTGCGAAACGAGAAGTTAGACGCCGAAGGATTTTTCCAGAACTTCTTTACTCCGCCGGGCTCGCCCCGGGTACCCAAGACCGCCCTGCGGCAGAACCAGTTCGGCTTCGTAGCAGGCGGCCCCATCTACATCCCGCGAATCTATGACGGGCGCAACCGCTCCTTCTTCATGTTCAACTACGAGGGCCGGCGCCGCCGCGAGCCCGGCACCATTTATACGGCCCTGGTTCCCGACGACAACCTGCGGGCCGGGAACTTCAGCGGCTTGCTGAACCGCCGCAACGCCGCGGGCCAGCCGCTCCCGGCCATCACGATCGTCGACCCGCTGTCGGATCCGACGAACCCGACGCCGTTCCCGGGCAACCTCATTCCCGCGGCGCGAATCGCTCCGGCAGCCCGCGCGCTGCTTGAGTTCTGGCCACGGGCGCAGAACCCGCTGCCGGACCCGATCTCGGGCATCAACCTGCGCAACCCGGGCCGCAACTCGATCGACGACGATCAGTACTTCCTGCGGCTCGACCACGTCTTTTCGACACGCGACCGGGTCTTTGCCCGTTACGCGACGAACCGCCCGAGCTGGTTCAGCGTCACCAACAATCCGAACTTCAGCTACCTGGTGGTGGGCCGCAACGACAATCTGGCCACCCAGTGGCTGCACGTCTTCACCCCCACCGTCATTAACGAAGCCCGTTTCGGCTACACGCGCTCTGACGACGACAGCTTCAACCCGCGCGCCAATACCGACTTCAGCCTGGAGCGGATCGGCATTCGGGGCTTTAACGTTCTCACCGACAACAACCGCCCGCTCACGCCGCGCGAGGCCGGCATCCCGTCGATGAACGTGGCCGGCTTCCTTGGCCTGGCCGAGCGCGACGGCGGCAACGGCTTTGACCAAAACGATCTTTACCAGATCAACGACAACCTTTCGATTGTCACCGGGGCGCACACGCTCAAGACCGGAGTCGATTTTCGGCGCGTGGCCCTGTTCCGGGGCGCGGCGAACGTCCCCCGCGGCGCCTTCAACTTCACCGGGAACTTGGCCGGTAACTCCTTTGCCGCATTCCTGCTCGGCATCCCGTCGTCTACGGAATCGCCCGAGGGACTGCCGCTCACCGACGTCCGGCAGAATCGGGTCGCGCTTTACTTGCAGGACGACTGGAAACCGCTGCGCCGCCTCACGGTGAATCTGGGCATTCGCTGGGAGTATAATTCGCCGGCGACCGACATCCGCGGGCTCTGGCGGAGCGCCGAGTGGCGGCAGGGTCTCAATAACCCGCCCGAGTTCGTACCCGCACAGATCCGCACCGTTTATCGCTTCTACGATCCGAGCAAGAGGCAGTTCATGCCGCGGGTCGGCCTCGCCTGGCGCCTCACCGACGACTGGGTGGTGCGCAGCGGCTTCGGCATCTTTTACAACGTGCACCAGCTCAACAATTACACGATTCTGAACCTGAACCCGCCGCTGTCGGGAAGCTCGTCGTTCGCCAATACGGCGCGCAACGGCGTCCTGGTGCCCGGCACGGCGGTCTACAGCTTCACCAACCCGTTCGGCGCGGTGAACCCGGCCTCGCCGACCGTCGCCGTGGTTCTCAACCGGGACAACTTCCAGCCCTACGTCACGCAGTGGAGCTTCGACATCCAAAGGCGCCTGCCCCTCCGCTCGACCCTGACCGTCGCCTACGTCGGCAACAAGACCACACACCTGGATAACACGGTGGAAAAGAACAACCCTGATCCGTTCATCCCCACCGGTCCGGGCGACACCGTCCAGGCGCGCCGGCCCATCCAGTTCATCAACGACAACGGCATCCTGCGGCCGCTCACGCGGATGCGCTTCCTCGACAGCGGCGCCAACGCCTGGTACAACGGCCTGCAAGTGAGCCTGCGCAAGGAGTACTCGCACGGGCTGGTCTTCACGCTGGCCTACACATTCTCGAAGTCGCTGATGGAGGGCTACGGCCGCAACGAGGGCGACGGCATCAACCCGAACACCTACCAGAACCCGCGCAACCGCGCTGCCGAGAAGGGGCGCGTGGGTTGGGATGCGCAGCACGTGGCGGTGATGAGCTTCATCTACGACCTGCCGGCGCCGCAGCCCCTCACACGCGGCCTTCCCGGCGTCTTCTTCGGCGGCTGGCAGGCCAACGGCATCGTCACGCTCCGCTCGGGCTTCCCCTTCACGGTGACCCAGGGCAACATCATTAACACCGCGAACAGCCCGGTTCGGCCGGATCGGGTCGCCGACGGCCGCCTCGAAGACCGAACGCTTCAGAAGTGGTTCGACCCGGACGCCTTCCGCATCGTGAGCTGCGTCAACGCCGCCATTCCTGAAACCTGCAAGTACGGCAACTCGGGCATGGGGATTCTCGAGGGGCCCGGCTTCAAGAACATCGACTTCTCGCTGTTCAAAAACTTCAACCTGCGCGAGCGGGCCAAGCTCCAGTTCCGGGCCGAGTTCTTCAACCTGTTCAACACGCCGCAGTTCGGCGTCCCGGTCCGCGGCCTGAACACCGTGGCCGGTTTCCAGCCGGTCCGCGGCGCCGATGGCACGCTGCGCTGGCCCTCGCAGGCCGGCATCACCGGCGGTCCGGGCGCCATTACCAGCCTGATCTCGCCGATGCGCAACATCCAGTTCGGACTCAAGTTGCTCTGGTAAGGCGGAACGCGCTTCATCGCCGCCGGCTTGTGGCATTCTCGTAGGGGCGGCGATGAAGCGCAGAACTTTCCTGACCGCGGGCGCGGCGGCCTTCGCCGCGCCCAAGCGCATTCGGACGGCGATCCTCGGCATCCAGCACTCCCACCTCGTCGGAAAGGCTGAAGCGATCCGCTCGAATCCGAATTACGAGCTGGTCGCGGTGTGCGAGCCCGATGCCGCCGTGCGGAGCCGGCGCGGGAGCCTCGGCGTTCTGCAAGGCCTTCGTTGGGTCGAGCTGGACGAGCTGCTCGGCGACCCGGCAATCGACCTTGTCGTCTTTGAAGGGGAAGTCCACGACGCCGTCCCCTTGGGCCGGCGCGTCGTCGAAGCGGGCAAACACCTGCACCTTGAAAAACCGCCCGGCAACCGCCTGGAGCCATTCCGCGACCTGCTTGAGGCGGCGCGCCGCGGCGGGCGGCTGGTGCAGCTCGGCTACATCTGGCGCTTCCATGAAGGCCTCGAGCGCGCCCTCGAGGCCGCGCGAGCCGGCTGGCTGGGCGACGTCTTTCTGATTCGCGCCACGATCAACTCCGATCGCGACGAGGCCCAGCGCGCCGTGGAGGCGCGCTATCCGGGAGGCACGATGTTCGAGCTGGCCGGTCATGCCATCGACCGCGTCATCGCTCTGCTCGGCCGCCCGGCGCGCGTGACGAGCTGGCTCCGGCATGACTCGCGCTTCTCCGACACGCTCCGGGACAACACCCTTGCCGTCTTCGAGTACGATCGCGCCCTGGCCGTGGTCTCGAGCGCGGCGATGATGGGCGGAGCGCTCGAGCACCGGTCCTTCGAGGTGATCGGCGCCGACGGCACCTTCCTGATCCAGCCGATGGAGCCGGCTCCCACGCTTCGCATTTTCCTGCGGTCGGCCCGGGGGCCGTACCGTGCGGGCTGGCAGGAGCTGCGGCTGGCGCCTCAGCCGCGTTACATTGCCGACTTCCGGGAATTGGCCGACGCGATCCTGAGCAGCCGGCCGTTGCGCTACTCCTACGATCACGAACTGCTGCTCCAGGAGGCGCTGCTTCGCGCCTCGGGCGAGCTCCCGGCGGCTTGAGAGGCTCCCGTGGATCTCAGGCAACTGGAGATGTTCATCTCGGTGGCCGAGAATCTCAGTTTCACCGAGGCCAGCCGCAGACTCCATGTGGCGCAGTCGGCGATCAGCCGCCAGGTGGCGCTGCTCGAGCGGGAGCTCGGCGAAAAGCTCTTCCGGCGGGTCAGCCGCAGGGTCTATCTGACACCCGCCGGGGAAACGCTGCTGAGGCACGCGCGGCGCGTCTTCGTCGAGCTGCGCAACGCCGAGCTCGAGATCTCCGAGACCACCCAGTTGAGCCGCGGCGTCGTCCGCATCGGCAGCGGCTTGACAGCCTGTATGTACCTGCTGCCTCCGGTGCTCGAACGCTTCCGCGAGTTCTACCCCAACGTCGAGCTACAGGTCGTCACCGGGCCTACGGAGACGTTGCTGCCGCAGATCCGCGACAACCTGCTCGACCTCGGCGTGTTCACGCTGCCGGTCGAATACCCGGGCATCGAAGTGACGCCGCTGTGCCGGGAAGAGTTCGTCGTGGTCTCCAGCCCGCGCCACCCGCAGCTCAGCCGCCGCAAAAGCCTGCCTGCCGCCGAGATCGCTCACTATCCGCTGATCCTTTTCGGTCGGACGGCAACGACGCGGCGGCTGACGGATGCCTTCTTCCGGCAAGCCGGGATTACGCCCCGCATCGCCATGGAGGCGGAGAACGTGGCGGTGATCAAGCCGCTGGTAGCGATCAACCTTGGCGTGACGCTGCTGCCGGCACGTGCCGTTGAAGCCGAAGTGAAGCGCGGAGAGCTTCACGCGCTGACGATCGAGGACCGTAAGCTCACGCGCGATATCGGCCTGGTCTATCTCAGAGCGGATCACCTCCCGAAGGTGCTCGCCGTGCTGATCCGGCTGTTCCGGCGCCACCATAGCGGGAGCTGAGATTCGAGCGGACCATCTCGGGGTTCGATCGGCGATATCGAATCCTTGTATTTGACTAGGCGACGCCGCCCGACCATGATTGGGGTGTAACTGGGGTTTAAAACACTGAGGACAGCCCCGTGTGAGGTGAACGGCCAATGCTTCGACAGCTTTCTCGCATCGCAATCTGCCTGCTCGCCCTGGCGGGCATCGCTCTGGCGCAGGTGGAGACCTCGACCAGCATCAGCGGGCTGGTGCGCGACTCCTCCGGCGCGCTGGTGCCCGGCGCCACCGTCACGATCAAGAATCAGGCGACCGGCGCCGAGCGGACCACCAAAACCAACTCTGCCGGCTTCTATGTCTTCCCCTCCGTGGCGCCCGGCACCTACGACATCACCGTCACCATGGAGGGGTTCAAGCGGGCTGAAGTCAAGAACCGCGTGGCGCAGGTGACGGCGCCTGCGCAGGTCGACGTCGTGCTCGAAGTGGGTCAGGTGACCGAAGCGGTGACGGTTTCCGCTGCGGGCGCCGAGCTGATCTCGACCACGACCGCCGAGGTCGCCGGCACCATCCGCGAAGAGCTGGTGGCCAACCTGCCGCTCATGGGGCGCAACTTCTTCGACCTGGCCGCGCTGGCGCCCGGCGTCTCGCCGCAGCACCTGGGCAATCAGGTCACCTTCGCCTCCTTCTCCATGAACGCGGTGCTGGGAACGACCGCAGCCAGCCAGTTGTTCCGCTCCTCCGGCGTCATCGCCTCCGGCAACCGCGATTCGGCCACCAACGTGAGCATCGACGGCGTCAACGTGCAGATCTCCGTTTACGGGCAGGCCCCGCCGCAGCAGCCGCCTTCCTGGATCCGCGAGGTCAAGGTCCACGTGTCGAACACCAACGCCGAGTTCGGCAACGGCGTGGCCGCGGTGAACGTGATCACCAAGGGCGGCTCGAACGAGTTTCACGGCGAGCTCTACCACTTCTTCCGGAACTCGGCGCTCGATGCCAACTACTTCTTCAACAACCTCAACGGGCGCGAGCTGCCGCCTTACCGCCAGAACCAGTTCGGCGGCGCCGTCGGCGGGCCGATCGTCTCGAACAAACTGTTCTTCTTCGGCGGCTACGAGGGGCTGCGCGTGCGGCGATCCGCCTTCGATTTTCAGACCGTGCCGCCGCCGGAGCTGCGCAACGGAGATTTCTCCACCTACCGGCCGCCGGCCGCCGGCGGCACTTTTGGGCCGACGCCGGTGATCTACGATCCCTCTGCCTACAATCCAGCCAACGGTTTGCGCGTCCCTTTTCCCGGCAACCGGATACCGCAGAGCCGCTTTGACCCGGTGACCGGGAAGTTTCTCCAGGACTGGGTCGCCTTGCCGAATACCGTCATTGACGGCATTCCGCGGCTCGCCGGGACCTTCCCCGCTCGGGTGGATCACGACCAGTACACCGGCCGCATCGACTGGGAGCGGAACGCCAACTCGCGTCTCTACGGCCGCTATTCGCTTGCCGACACGCCCTCGGTGAACACCAACTTGCAGTCGCTTCAGGGCATCTCCAACGATGGCCGCTCGCAGAATGCCGTCCTGCACTGGACCCAGATCTTGTCGCCGGCAGCGGTGAACGATCTGTTCCTAGGTTACTCGCGGCCCCGCTGGCTCTACGGCAAGCGCATCGATGTGCCGAACGTTTCCGCCCTGATCGGCCTCAAAAACACCTCGCCTGCCCCCGGCGGGCCGAACTTCGCCGGCACCGGCTTCAATCTCAACAACTCCAATGCCTTCATCCTCAACGGCATCGAGAACGTTTTTCAGATCGGCAACGACCTCTCCTACATCCGCGGCCGTCACACCATGAAGTTTGGCGGGCAGTGGCTCGGCCGGCGCTTTTACTACGACCGGTACTCAAACGACAAAGGCTTCTTCAGCTTCGGTCCGAACTTCACGCGCGCTTGCCCGCGGGGCAACGCGGCCTGCGAGACGGCGCTGGGCGCCGGACAGATGGGCGGAAACGCTTTTGCCGACTTCCTGCTTGGCGCGCCCGACCGCACGCTGCTCGAGCTGGCGACGGTGTACGTCGCCCACCGCAATTACTTCGGCGGCTACGCGCAGGACTCCTGGCGGCTCCACCCGCGCCTGACATTCAACTACGGGCTGCGCTACGAGTACTGGTCGCCGTGGCTGGTTCCCCGCAATATCACGGTGAGCTGGGACGAGACCACGGGCGAGATCCTCTACGCGCTTCAGAATCCGCTCGACTATCTCGATCCGGCCAAAGGCTACGGCCGTAAGGCCCCGCTGAGCGGGCGCATTCCGCGCGCCGGTTACTCGCTCAGCAAGCGGAACTTCGCGCCGCGCGTCGGCATGGCGGTGACGTTGGCCTCGCGCACGGTCTTCCGCAGCTCCTACGGCATCTTCTACGACGGCAACGTGAACGCCAACCAGTTCTCGAACATCCAGACGGGCATCGCGCCCTTCTTCCTGCGGCACGAAGAGCTGATCGCGGGCAACGAGCAACTGCCGCCGATCCGGGTGAGCGGCCAGTATCCGTTCGCCGGGCCGACGACGATCCCCTTCCCCAACGCCAACCCACCGTTTGCGTTTCGCTACGTGCGCTCGAAGCAGCGCGTCAGCATGGTGCAGCAGTGGTCTGCCAGCATCCAGCATCAGCTCTCCCCGGAGTGGGCGGCCGAGATCGCCTACACCGGCAGCCACCTCACCCACCAGATGCAGTTCATGGACTTCAACGCACCGGAGCTGCCGGTGGGGCCGTTCGCCAACCTGACGCTCCAGCAGCGGCGCCGCCATCCGCAGTGGGGCACGGTGCAGAGCTGGGCGCCGCTCGGCAGCGGCAAGTATAACGCCGGCTCCGTATCGCTCAAGAACACGCGCTGGCGCGGGCTCACCACGCTCACCAGCTTCACCTGGGCCAAGAACCTGGTCACCAGCCTCGCCGGCGTCAGCGACATCGGCAACACGCATTACAAGTACTTCGACATCTGGCGTGGCCCGGCCCAGATGACGCCCCGGCTGCGCTTCGTCAACGCCTACCACTACGAACTGCCCTTCGGCGCAGGCAAGGCGCTCGGCGGCGGCGTAACGGGCTTCGCCGACAAGCTGATCTCCGGCTGGTCGCTCTCGGGCAACCTGGACTTCACCACCGGCGTGCCCAACTGGGTGACCACCAACGACACGAGCGGCGTGGCGCTGGCAATCGCCATGCCCAACCGCATTTGCGACGCGCGCACGGTGCCGGGCGGGCGCAACCGCCTCCAGTGGTTCAACACCGGTTGCTTCGAGAACCCGCCGTTCGGGACCTTCGGCAACTCGCACCTGGGCGTCTATGAAGACCCCGGCATCGCCAACTGGAACTTCGGCGTGGAGAAATCCACCCGGGTGGGGCCGGGCGAGCAGGGCCGCCTCGAGCTGCGCTTCGAGTTCTTCAATTTCCTCAACCACACGCAGTGGGGGCAGGCCGTCAACGCCACGCTGCAATCGGGCAATATCAACAGCGGAAGGATCCTCTCGACGCGGGCTCCGCGGCAGGTGCAGATCGCGTTGCAGTACTACTTCTGAGGCATCAGGGTCGCTGGTGCGCCAGCTCGGCCAGCCGGTCGAGCCGGCGCATCAGCCGGACGGTTTCCTCCCAGCTCACGCCCGCCGGCTTGCCCTCACAGGCGGCAAGGAAAGCCTCGTCCTGCCGCTCGATGGCTGCCTCATAGGTTTCTTTCGCATCGAGCTCGAGCAGGATCTCGGCTTCATTGCGGCGCAGGTAGCTGAAGCCGTCGGTCTCGAGCGTCGCCGCCTCGCCTTCGATGAACACTTGCGATCGCGGCCGGCGGGAGGAATAACTGACAAAGACCGAGAGCGCGACCTGGCCTGATCCGCCGCCGCGCGCGAGGAACAGGACCTCTTGCCGGGGTGGTTCCTCCGGGCGCGTGAGGGCCGCCACAGGCTCGAACTCGCCGAACCAGTCGAGGAACAGGTCGGCCGGGTGCGCCGTGTGGTGCAGCAGGGCATCGTCCTGCCAGCTCCGCGCGCGCAGCCGGAGGCAGCGGGTGTACTGGAGAGCGAAGATCGTCCCCAGGCGGCCGGAGGCGATCTCCTCGCGGACGCGCCGGTATGGCGCCAGGTATCGGCTGGTGTGCGCGCACTGGAGCACCGAGCCGCGCCGGGCGGCCTCTTCAGCCAGCCTCTCGGCTTCCGCCGCCGACAGGCAGGGCGGCAGCTCGACGAGCACCGCCCGGCCACGAGCGAGCGCTGCATGCGCCTGCTCGAAATGGCAGGCTGTGGGCGAGGCGATGATGACCGCCTCGGAGACCTCCAGGAGCTCTTCGAGACCGTCGGTGGCGCGAGGGATTTCCAGGCGGCGGGCAAAGTCCTCGGCTTTCTCCCGATTCGGGCCGTAAACCGCGGCCAAGCGGGCAGCAGAATTCCGCCTGAGCCGCCGCGCGTGGACCTCCGCCACCGCGCCGTAGCCCGCCAGGCCGATCTCGATCGGCATCTAGCCCACGTCCTCCAGGACCCGGTCCGGCTCGATCCAGCCGGTCTGCTCCATGATGCGCCGCAGCGCTTCGGTCTGCTCGGCCTTCAGCGGCGGAAACGGCCTCCGGGAGTAGCCGCCGCCGAGGCCCCAAATGTCCAGCATGGCGCGATAGATCGCCAGATCCGTGGCCGGTCCGAGCGACTGGTACGTGTACAGGTGCACCAGCGGGAGGATGCGCTTCCAGATCGCCAGCCCCTTGTGGCAGCTTCCTTCCATCACACAGACCTCATAAAGCCTCCGCGCGGCCTTGGGAATGACGTTCAGGATGCCGCTGATCCAGCCGTGAGCGCCGGCGCACAGCGCCTCGAACGCGGCCAGGAACGAACCATAAAAGATCCGCATCTTATCGCCGGCGAGCAGGCTCAGGTCGTGCACCGGAATGACGCTCTCGTAGGTGGACTTCACCATGTGGAGGACGTCTTCCTCCACCAGTTGCGCCACCTCGCGGGGGTTGAGATCCACGCAAGCCGTGTTGCCGGGATTGTTGTAGAGCATGAGCGGCAGATCGACGTGCGCGCGCACCTCGCGGTAATGGGCGATGACGGCGGGCTTGGGCGGGCGCTGGTAGTAGGGAAGAATGACAATGAGCGCCGAGGCGCCCTCCTGAGCGGCGATCTCGGAAAGCTCGATGGTGAGCCGCGTGGCGTAGTGGCCGCTGCCGAAGACCAGCGGCACCCGGCCGGCCGCCACCTGGCGCGCCAGCCGGAACAGCCGGATGCGCTCCTCGCGCTCGAGCGCGATGAACTCGCCGCTCGTGCCCGCGATCACCAGGCCGTCCACACCCTGGCGGATCAGCCAGTCCCAGTGCCGGGCGGTGGCCTCCTCGTCCAGGCGGCCTTCGGCGTCGAACATGGTCAGCGCGGCAGGGAAGATGCCGCAAAACGGTTTCAAGTCGTAGGGCACGACAACACCTCCATCCGCGCGGCTAGCGTTCCGGCCGGGCGCGGAGCACGCGCCGCAGTGCTGCATAAGCCAGCCAGGGCAGCAGCCCGGCCAGTACGAACACCGAGCGGCTGCGCCCGAGATCGGCCAGGCGGCCGATGTATGGACTCGCCAGGCCATAGGAGAGATTGCCGATTCCGCCGAGCAGGCCGGCCACGGCCCCGGTGTTCTCGGGATCGACATCCTGCACAAGCGTCAGATAGATGACAAGAAACCCTGCCACGCCGACGGCCGTCATCGCCAGCAGCGCCACCGCCAAGGCGCCCGAAGCGACATAACCCGCCCCGGCCGCCGCCGTCATCAGCACGCAGGAGACGAGCACCGCCCGGCGGCGCGCCACCGGCACGGGCATTCCGGCGCGCGCCAGCTTCCGCGTGAAGAAGCCGACTGCGAGGTTGCCCACGTCCAAGCCGGCGAAAACCACTACGGAAAGCAGATTGCCGACGGCGAAGCTGAAGCGGCGCTCCGTTTTGAGGTACAGCGGGATCCAGTCGGCCAGCAGGTAGCTGGCGCTGTTGACGATCACCGCCGAGACGCTCAGCAGCCAGAAGTTCGGCCGCTTCAGTATGCCGGCGAGGATCCCCAGCAGCGGCCGCCGCGGCGCCGGAGCGGCCAGCAAGCTGCGGCTCGGCCCCGCCACCCGGCGCCACAACAGCACCCAGAAGGCGCCGAGCGCTCCCGTCACCAGAAACGAAGCGCGCCAGCCATGGCGCAGCGTCAGGAAGGTGACCAGCACGGGAGAGATCAAGGCGCCGAAGGCGGAACCGCTGTTGAAGATCCCGTTGGCCAGCGCGCGGTCGCGCGGCTCGAGCAGCCGGCGCGTCACCTGGAGCGCGCAGGGCCAGTTGAAAGCTTCGCCCACACCGAGCAGGAAACGCCAGGCGGCGAGCTGAAAGCTCGAGCGCGCGAGCGCCGTCAGCAGACCCGCCAGCGACCAAAGTCCCACGGCCGCCGGGTAGATGATCCAGGGTCCGGCCAGATCGACCAGCCAGCCTCCGGCGATCTGGAAACCGGCATAGGAGTAACGGAAGGCCGCCAAAATCCAGCCGAGCTGCTCGCGGTTCAGGCCGAATTCGCTCATGACGTGTTCGGCATTGAGCGACAGCACCTGCCGGTCGACGTAGTTGAGCACGGTAGCCAGAAACAGCACAATCGCGACGCGCCAGGCGCGGGGCAGGGTGCGCCGGGCTTCGGTGGCCGTCTCGGGTGCCGCCGGCTCGTTCACTGGTAGTTCACCGCCAGCCGGGACGAGGCTCATAAGGCCGGCCCTCGAGCGCCGCCTCCCGGAGCGCGACGCCGTAACCGGGACCGCAGGGCACACTCAAACATCCGTCTTCGAGCCGCAGATCCTCGCCGAGCAGCTCCCGCCACAGCTCGCGATCGGAATCGGTGCCCACGGTCTCCAGGATCAAAAAGTTGGGGATGCTGGCGGCAAAGTGCAGATTCATCACCGTCGCCAGCGGCCCGTTCGGGTTGTGCGGCGCCAGGCTGACATAGTGCGCCTCGGCTAGGGCGGCGATCTTCTTGAGCGCGGTGAAGCCGCCGCAGTTGACCAGGTCGCACTGAAGTACGTCCACCGCCTGCTTTTCGAGGAACTCGCGGACGCCGTGGATCGTCGCCCACCGCTCGCCGGCCGCGATCGGCACCGGGGACTCGCGCCGCAGGATCGCTAGAACCTCTGCGTTTTCCGGCGGCACGGGCTCCTCAAGAAACATCAGGTTCAGCCTCTCGACCCGGCGCGCGAGCCGTAAGGCGGCCTTGAGATTGAGCCGCCCGTGACAGTCGACCGCGATGCCGACCTTGGCTCCGGCGGCCTGGCGCGCGGCCTCCAAAAACTCGGCGATCCGGTCGATGACGTCCGGCTCCAGATACTCGGTCTCTTTCAAAGTGCGGGGCAGTGAGCCGTCGGTTCCCGAGTAGCTGGCCGGGCCGCCGTCGGAGACGCCATAGAAGAGCGGCAGGGTGGTCTTGATCGCGCGGTAACCCTGCCGGACGCAGTCGACGACCCGGGAGGCAAACTCCTCGGGCGAGCTTCCAGCGCGGCAGTGGCAGTAGACCGGCACCCGCTGGCGCGTCGGGCCACCGTGAAGCTTGTAGACCGGGACCTGGCAGGCCCGCGCCAGGATGTCCCAGAGCGCGCAGTCGATGGCGCTCAAGGCGGTGGCGTGGACGGCGCCGCCTACCCAGAAGGAGTCCCGGTAGATTTTCTCCCAGATGTCCTCGATCTCCGTCGGGTCGCGGCCGATGAGCGTGCTCCCCAGACGCCGGATGGCCTGCTCGATGGCGAGCGTCCAGCGTTTCATGACGGTTTCGGCGATGCCGGCGAGGCCGGTGTCGGTGTCGATGCGGACGAGGACGGCGTTGCGGAAGCCGAGATTGACGACCCGGGTGGTGACTTGGGTGATTCGCATGGCTGGCGCTTCCCGGCGCCAACAGGTCAGCATAGCTCCGGCCGCCGAGCATGTCCAATGGCGGGGCGAGATGGGGAGCATCTCGGGGTTCGATGGTCACCGGGCCGAGCGGAATTCCATAAGTATATGAAAGAAAGGGAAAAATTTTTTCACAGAGGACTTGACAATAATATGCTAAAGTTTTATGATAGAGGTGTAGATAGAGTTCAGCGAGAAAAGGAGGTACCCAACACCATGTCGCTCATCCGTTACAACCCCTTCCGCGAAATGGAGGAGTTCGCTCGCTCCTGGAGCCTGTTGCCTGACCTGTTCAGCCGGGTCTTCGAGGAGCCCATCGCCGTGCGCCCCTGGACCCCGAGCGTCGACATCGAAGAGCGCGACAACGAGATCGTCGTCAAGGCCGACGTTCCCGGCGTCAGCGAGAAGGATCTCGACGTGCGCCTGGAGAACAACACCCTGACGATCAAGGGCGAGCGCAAGTTCGAGAAGGAGGACAAGCAGAAGGGCTATCACCGCATCGAGCGCGCCTACGGCTCCTTCGTGCGCTCCTTCGCCTTGCCCGCCGCCGTCGATGCCGACAAGGTCGAGGCGCACTACAAGGATGGCGTGCTCACCGTCACCCTGCCCAAGACGGAGGCCGCCAAGAGCCGCAAGGTGAAGATCTCGAGCTAAGGCTTTCGATTGGCGCATCCGGAGCGGCTCCGGATGCGTCATTTTTGTTTGAACCCCTGTGCGAGAATTGTAATTAGGACCACGACCCATGAACACCATCAAGACCGTTCTGCTTCTGGGACTCTTGAGCGGCCTTCTGCTGGCCGGCGGACAAGCTCTGGGAGGGCAAGACGGCCTGGTGCTCGGCTTGATCCTGGCCGTGGCCATGAACGCCGTGAGCTATTTCTTCTCCGACAAGCTGGCGCTGAAGATCTACCACGCCCAACCCGTCACGCCGAACGAGAACCGCGAAGTCTGGCGGCGCATCGGCCCCATGACGGAGAATCTGTGCCGGCGCATGGACCTCCCCATGCCCAAGTTGTGGCTGATTCCGG
The DNA here is from genome assembly GCA_938003835.1 of uncultured Bryobacteraceae bacterium. Lineage (GTDB taxonomy): Bacteria > Acidobacteriota > Terriglobia > Bryobacterales > Bryobacteraceae > CALKXJ01. Next base: position 69,943 of record CALKXJ010000022.1, read on the forward strand.
ACGCATCGCCGAACGCCTTCGCCACCGGGCGCAACCCGAAAAACGGCTCTGTGGCCGTCACCGCGGGATTGCTGGAGATCCTCAACGACCAGGAGCTCGAGGGCGTCATCGCGCACGAGCTCGGCCATATCCGCAATCGGGATATTCTAGTGAGCTCGATCGCCGCCACCATCGCCACGGCGATCACCTTTGTGGCGCGGATGGCGATCTTCTTTCCGGGCGGCCGCGACGAGGAGGGCCGCAGCCCTTGGGCCGGTCTGCTGATGCTGTTCCTGGCGCCGATCGCCGCCCTGCTCATCCAGATGGCGATCTCGCGCACGCGCGAGTTCGGCGCCGACGCCGCCGCGGCCAAGTATACGGGCACGCCCTACGGCCTGATCTCGGCTCTGCGCAAGCTCGAGGCCTGGTCCAAGCGCGTTCCCATGAACGCCATGCCCGCGCACGAACACATGTTCATCGTCAAGCCGTTCAGCGGCGAGGGTCTGATGAAGCTGTTCTCGACGCACCCGCCCACGGCCGAGCGGATTGCGCGGCTCGAGCAGCTCCGCTTCGCCCTCTGAGACTCTGAAACGTAGCGAGATGGCCGCCGTGCGAGTCTCCCGCCGCGCGGCCAGCAACCTGCGCGCCAATTATCCCTGGGTCTACTCGAGCGACGTCGTCGACCGCGGCGAGGCGCAGCCCGGCGACGCCGTCCAAGTCTTCGGTCCCGACGGCGCTTTGCTCGGCACGGCCCACTACAGCTCGACGTCAGAGATCACCCTTCGGCTTCTCAGCCGCGCCGCGGAGCCCATCGACCGGGACTTTTTCCGCCGGCGGATCGCCGGGGCGATCGCCTGGCGCAATCGCGTGGTCTCGGGCTCGGAGGCTTACCGGCTGGTGCACGCCGAAGGCGACCGCCTGCCGGGGCTGATCGTCGACCGCTACGGGAACTATCTCTCCATCCAGACGCTCACCCAGGGCATGGAACGAGCCAAGGCCGACATCATCGCGGCCCTGGCGGAGCTCGTCGCGCCGCGCGGCATCGTCGAGCGCAACGACATCAAACGGCGCGAGAAAGAGGAGCTGCCGCTCACCGCCGGGGTGATTTTCGGCGAAGTCCCCGAGCGCGTCTGCTTTCGCATGAACGGCCTGCACCTTGAGGCCGACCTATTGCACGGCCAGAAAACTGGGGCCTTCCTCGACCAGCGGGAAAACTATCTGGCCGCGGCCCGCTGGGCGCACGGGCGCGCCCTGGACTGCTTCACCTCGACAGGAGGCTTCGCCCTGCATCTGGCCCCGCGGTGCGAGGCGGTGGAAGGCGTCGATAGTTCCCAGGCGGCGCTCGAGATTGCCGAGCGGAATCGCGCGCGCAACGGCCTCGCCAATGTGAGCTTCCGCCAGGCCGATGTCTTCGACCTGCTAGGCGGCTACGCCGCCACGGCAAGGCGTTTCGACACGGTGGTCCTCGATCCGCCCGCGCTCGCGAAAACCAAAGCCGCCTTGCGCCCGGCGCTCGAGGCCTACCGGCAGCTCAACTACCGTGCCCTTCAGTTGCTCGAACCCGGCGGGGTGCTGGTAACCTGTTCCTGCTCCTACCACGTCACCGAAGAGGCCCTCGTGGATGTCGTGAAAGCCGCCGCCGCCGAGCTCGGCCGGAACCTGCGCCTCATCGAGCGACGCGGGCAGCCGCCGGATCACCCGGTCCTGCTCAGCGCTCCGGCGACGAACTATCTCAAGTGCCTGATTCTCGAGGTGGCGCCGGACTGATGTCGCCTGCTTTGCCCTGGCTCGTGCTTGCAGCGGCGGCGCTCGCCGGCCCATCCCCACAAAGCGACGAGCTGGTTGTTAAGTCCCAGCGCGCCAAGCAGGCCATGGCTGCCGGGCGTTTCGAAGAAGCCGAGGCCCTTTATCAGGAGCTGGTGCGCGCACTGCCCGGCAATGCCGGCATGGTCTTCAACCTGGGTCTGGCCCGCTACTCGGCCGGACGGCACCGGGAGGCCGCCGGGGATTTCGCTACGGCGGTCAAGCTCGATCCGAAACTCGGCCCCGCCTGGCTGTTGCTCGGCATGAGCCGGCTGAAGCTCGAAGACCCCGCCGGGGCCGTGGTCCCCCTCGAGCGGGCCGTGGCGCTCGAGCCCGCCAATCCCATCGCCCGCCTCGAGCTCGGCGACGCACTCCTCAAGCTCGACCGCCCGATGGAGGCCGCGCGCCACTTCGAGCGGCTCACCGAACTCACCCCACGCGATGCGCGCGCCTGGTACGGGCTCGGCGCGGCCTATCTGGCGCTCTCCCGGGCCGCCTTCGAACGCCTGGAGGCTACGGCGCCGGAGTCGGCCTTCTGGTATGCCCTCCTGGCGCGATCGCGCGCCGAGCAGCAACAGTTTCGCTCCGCGTTCTACTTCTATCGGCAGGCGCTTGCGCTCCGGCCCGATTTTCGCGGCCTCCACACAGCGCTGGCGGAGATCTACCGGCAGACAGGCCGGGAGGACTGGGCGGCCGTCGAGCTCGAGCGGGAGAAGGCGCTCGGCGCGCCGGACTGCTCGGCCGAGATCTTCGAGTGCGAGTTCGCCGCGGGCGATTTCCGCGCCGTCTTGAACCTGGCGAGCCGGCGTGAGGATCCCGAGGCGCTCTACTGGCGTTCGCGCGCCGCCTCGGCGCTGGCGCTGAACGCGTTTGCGCGCCTGGAGGAGCTTGGCCCTTCCGCCTTCCGGCACCGCCTGGCGGCGGAGGCCTTCGCGCTCCAGGAACGCCATGCTGATGCGATCCGGGAATGGCGCGAGGCCTTGCGGCTTGCGCCCGCCGACGCCTCAATTCAGCTCGAACTGGCCCGATCGCTGATGGCCAATCAAGAGCACCAGGCGGCCCTCGAGGTCCTCGACGAGCTCGTGCGGGTGAAACCGGGCTGGGCGGAGGTCCACCGGCTGCGCGGCGAGGCGTGGCTCAGCCTCCAGGAGCCGGCCAAAGCCGTCGCATCACTCGAGGAGGCGCTGCGCCGGGATCCGCGCTCGCTCGCCGCACGCGCGGCGCTCGGTCGCGCCTATCTTCAAATCGACCGGCCGAAGGATGCGATCCCGCATCTCGAAGCCGCCTCCAAAACCGACGAGGACGGCAATCTTCACTACCTGCTCGCCCAGGCCTGGCTGCGGACGGGCGAGCGTGAGAAGGCCGACACGGCACTCGAGCGCCGGCGCGAGCTCCGAGAGGCTGCCGAGCAGCGGGCGCGCGAGCGCGAGGAGAGGTACCAGATCAGGCCTCCGGCGCCCTGAACGGCCGCCTTCGCCGCCCGCGTTTAGAACCGGCTCAACGCCCGCAAGCGCCGCTTCCCAGGCTCACCACTGGAGCCGGAAGACGAGGATCCAGTGGAAGCGGCTGCCGATTTCGGCGAAGTTGCCCAACTCACCCGTGAAACGGCCGAACGCGCCGAGATTCCGCGTGTCGTAAACCGAGCCCGGGCGCGCAAACTGCGGCCGCTTGAAGACGTTGCTGACGTCGGCGCGCAGCGTGAACCGCACGCGCTCCCAAACGCGCCACTGCTTGGCGAGCGAGGCCTGCGGCCAGTACAGCCATGGCCCGCGGAACGTGTTGCGTCCCAGGTTGCCGGCCGTGAAGGCCGGCGGATAGGCAAAGGCCTCCGCTTTCAGGTAAGGGTTCTGGGCACTCGTCGGAAACCGGTGCGGGCCGATGGTCCAGTTGGGCACCACTGCCTGATCGAAAGGCACCAGGATGTTAGGCCGGGAGGCGCCGGGCAGGTAGCGGTACGGGCTGCCGGCAAAGGTCACCGTGAAGGGCAAACCGCTTTGCGCCGTCTGCGTCCAGGTGAGCTCCCAGCCGCCGAACAACCGGTCGCGCCACCCTCTCGCATTCATGAAGCGGCGGCCCGCCCCGAAGGGCAGATCGTAGGTGAAGGTCGTCACCCAGCGGTGCGTCAGATCGAAGCCTGCGACGCCTTTCTCCAGCCGCCGGTTGTAGAACGTGATGCCGGTGACGCCGGCCTCGGTGTCGGTGTCGTTGAGCGCCTTCGAGTAGGTGTAGAAGGTGTTGAGCGTCATGCCGTGGCTGTAGCGCTTCTCCAGGCGGATCGTTCCCCCGTGATAACTGCTATGGCCGTAGTTGCTGTAGTGACGGATTTCGCCGAACTGCGGATAGGGCCGGTAGAGCTGGACGGCGCGGGAGATGGCGTCCAGTACGGCCGGGTCACGAGAGATGTCCAGCGGAACCGAATTGTAGTTCCAGTAGTTCAGCAGGCCGACGCCGGAGCTACCCTGGTAGACCGCCTCGAGCAGCCAGTTGGAAGCAAACTCCCACTGCAAGCCGCCGGACCAGCTCGCGATGTACGGCATGCGCATCTCGGGATCGAACCAGCTCGCCCGCCGGGCGGCGTAGTTGACGCCGACGAAGGGAACCGTTCCGTCCGGATTCACCGTAAAGGCGATGCGCGGAGGACCCTGCGAGAGCCGGAAGGCTATGCGCGGATCGCCCGGCGCCTGCTCCACGTTCGCCGAGGCGAAATACTCCTCGAAGCAGATGTTGGTGGCAGGACTCAGCAGGTCGATGGTCATGATCCCGAAGCTGCCGCGAAAGACCATCGACGGCCGGAAGTTCCAGGCCAGCCCCAGGCGCGGTTGGAAGTTGTTCAGATCCCGGCGCGCCAGGAACTCCTTCGGGTGGAGGATGGCGCCCTGGCGGCCCGTGATCGGGTCGATCGCCCGCGGGTCGAATTGCGACTGCTGACCGTACTTCGTCTTGTACGGACTCTCGTAGGACCAGCGCAGGCCCAGATTCAGCGTCAGGCCGGGCCGGGGCCGGAACTCATCCTGAATGTAGTAGCCGTGGGTCCACCACCGCGGCAGCCAGGTGGCCAGGTTCCGCGTGAATTGCGCGCTCTGGACGGCGCCTAGCAGGAAAGCCGCGAACCCGTTTCCGGTATTCGGGCGGAAAGGAAAGTCCGTGCCCCCCATGTTATAGACACCCGATGGGCGGTCCTCCTCGACATTGTTGAAGCGCGAGCGAACGATCTCGAAGCCCGTCTTCAGAGTGTGGCGGCCGATGACGCGCGTGAAGTTGTCGGCAATCGAAATCTCCTCGGCCACGGACTTCGCCAGCCCACCCGGGTTCACGGCAAAGCCGAGGTTGTTGAACTGGGGAAAGGTCTCCGGGGCGGTGTTGGGAATGCCGAGTCTTTGCGCCCAATTCTCACCGTAGCTGTCGGGGCGGCGGGTGTAGATGCGCCGCGTGGCGCCGAGGCGGAACTCGTTGATCGTCGTCGGCGTGAACGTCCACGTGTCGGAGAACGCCAGGTTCCCCATGTCGGTGGGCGTCGGCACTGCTGCCGGGTTCAGCAATTCCCAGGCGTAAGCGATGTTGCCGCGGTTCGACCAGACCCAGTGCCAGTTGTGGGAGTAGCGCACGAAGAACTTGTGCGCGGGACTCAACTGCTGGTCGAACTTGGTGTCGAGGCGGCTCCGGTAAGAGCGGTAGCGCGTCACGGCGACGAAGTTCTCGCGCGGGCCGCCGGCCTCCAGGTAACCCTCCTGGTTGGGCCGGTGCCAGGGATTCTGGGCCAGGAAGTTCCGCGCCACCGGATCGAACATCGCGACCGGCACACGGTTGTTCGGGAAAGGATCGCGCACCCACGCCCCGTTGACCTGGCGCGTGCTGAAGGGATCGAAGATGGGATAGCCGAGGCCGCCGAAGCTGAAATCCCCGTTCAGCATCGCCTCCGAGGGCACGGCCGTGATTTCGGTCTCGGAGGCTTTCTCGTGGTGCCGCTGCCAGCCGACCAGGAAGAAGCTCCGGTCGCGACCGTTATAGAGCCGAGGCAGCACGACCGGACCGCTCAAGGTCGCCGCCAGCTCGTGGTAACCCATCGGCGACTGCGGCAGCCGATCAAAGTACCTGCGATGCAGCAGGTGGCGGTTAATGTACCGATCCTCGGCCGAGCCGTGCAATTCGTTGGTGCCGCTCTTCATGACCGCGACGATGGCGCCGCTGCCGATGCGTCCGAATTCCGCCGGAAGCCCGGTGGTCAGCACGCGGACCTCCTCGAGGGCATCCATGGTGGTCTGTATCGTCTCCGTGTGGTGGGTGGCGGCGCCGCGCACCGGCTCCTTGGCGCTGACGCCGTCGACGGAATAGCCCATGGAGCGGTTCCGCTGCCCTATGGCGTTGTAGGAATTGAAACCTGTGGCGTTCACTCCAGGCAGGTAGGTCAGAATGTTGTAGGTCCGCACCTGCATCACCGGGATGCGCATGAAGACCTGGTTCTGCAAGGTGGCCATGGTCGTCACCGTCTCGGTCTGAAGCAGGGGGACGGCGCTGGAGACCGTAACCGACTCGGTGACCGCTCCGAGCTCGAGCTGGATGTCGATGCGCGGGAAATCGCCCGCCCGAAGCTGGATGTCGGTCCGCACATGGCTGGCGAAGCCCGGCGCTTCGACGCGAAGCTCGTAGACGCCGGGCGCCAGATAGGGGATGAAATATCGCCCGGTCTCGTTGGTGATGCCTTCTGAGGTGAATCTCGTGGCGGTGTTCGTCGCCGTGACCTTGGCGCCGGTGATAAGCGCCCCCGCCGGGTCAGTGACGATGCCTGTGAGCGCGGCCGTGCGTGCGTCCTGCGCGACGAGGGAAGCCGATAAAACAAGGGAAGCGGATAAACGGATAATCAGGATTGAAACGCCTTTTATCATTTCTATCCACCCCTAAGCGGTTCCGATTCTACCACACCGGCGGCGCAGGAGATCGTCCACTCCCGGCCAGAGCGGCCGGGGCCACCAGCTCACGCCGCCCTGAACCGGAGGCCTCTCAGCCGCCCGCAATAGTGCCGACGATCACCCGCGGCTCGGCCCCCGCAACCACCGCCTCCGGCAAGGGCCCCTCGAGCCGCTGGGGCGATAGGTCTTCCCGGCAGGCAAAGAAGCGCAGGGGGGCCGGCGCCGTCCGGTCGCCGGGGTCGCGGAAGGTGCCCCGCAGGGCCGGGTGGCGCTGCTCCAGCGCATCGAGCAGGGAGGCCAGCGTCGCCGGCCCCTCCCCTCGATCTCAATCTCGCCGTCCACTCGCGCCAGCACACGCGGCTGGTATGGCAGAACGACGCGGATCACGGCAGGGTCTGCGCCTCGACGGAGAGCACGGGCGGAAGCTCCCGGACGATTGCCCTCCAGTGATCGCCTGCATCGGCTGAGGCGTAGATTTGGCCGCCCGTGGTGCCGAAATAGACGCCCAGGGCTCGAGCGAGTCGAGCGCCATCGCCTCGCGCAGCACGTTCACGTAGCAATCGCGCTGAGGGAGGCCGCTTGTGAGCGGCTCCCAGTCGGGGCCTCCGGTCCGGCTGCGCCGGGCGCGCCGGGCGGCGCGCGATGCGGTGGACGCAGTGGCCGATCTCGGCCTCGGGATCGGGCAGGAAGTCGAAGCAAAGCCCGCGATTGATGGGGCGCCAGGTGGCTCCCGAGTCGTCGCTGCGGAACACACCGGCGGCGGAGACGGCGGCCCAGATGCGCCCCCGCGCGGCGGGTCGAGCAGGACAGCGTGCAAACAGAGACCTCCCGCCCCGGGTTGCCATCGGGAACTCGTGCCGTTGCGGCGCAGGCCGGCGAGCTCGCGCCAAGTGAGCCCCCGTCGGTCGACTGGAACAGGGCCGCATCCTCGATGCCGGCATAAAGCACGTCCGGATCGGACGGAGAGGGCGCCAGGTGCCAGAGGCGCTTGCACTCGAACGGGTGCGCCGTGCCGTCGTACCACTGGTGGGTCCCCGCCTCGCCCTCGTAGCAAAACTCGTTGCCCACCGCCCGCCAGCTCCGCCCGCCGTCGTCGGAGCGCTCAATGAGCTGGCCGAACCAGGCGCTCGACTGCGGGGCGTAGAGGCGGTTGGGATCCGCCGGTGATCCCCTGAAATGAAAGATCTCCCAGCCGCCGCACAGCGGGCCCTGGATCTCCCAGTGCCTGCGCCCGCCATCCGCCGTCAGCATGAACGCGCCCTTGCGCGTTCCCACAAGCAATCGCACTGTGCTCATTCGACCCTCTCCGCTCCCGCCGGAAACTGCATCTCAAACGCTAGCATTTCCGCGCGATCCTTGAGCGCAGCAGGGCGTAGAGGCCGGCCAAGAGGACGGCAAAGCAGACGAAGTCGAGAAAGTGCTCGAAGACAGGGAAGGCGAGCAGACAAGCGATCGTCAAGCCTTCGGGTGCGGACCCGGGCCGCTGAGCCGGAGCCAGAGGATCCGCATCCCCAAGCATAGCCAGCTCCAGCAGCGCGACGGCGGCGAGGGCGGCCGGAACGCCAGTGAGCGGACAGGTGGCCATCTCGCGCAAACTGTGCGCCGGCCACCGCGGGTTCGAAAAGGCTTCCAAGCCAGGCCAGCTCGAGATGGTCAACACCGCCGACAGCGCCAGTCCAAGCCCGATCGTGCCGGCCGTCGTTGTCGTAATCGGCCGCCGCGGCGCCAACCAAATATCCTTCGCAGGCCAGGCCTGCCTCCCCGGTTACGTCCCGGAGCCGGAGCCCGCCCAGATTTCGGAAGGAGCGGTTGAAATGGCCCGGTGAGTCCTTCTCGAGCGTGGCGATCCGTGCGCCGTCGGCGACGAAGATGTCGATAAGCCCGTCGCCGTCGTAGTCGAAGGAAGCCACGGCGCCAGACCAGGATGCGCCCCAGGCCGCCAGAGCGCGGGCCGCCCCATGTTTTCTCCCATCTCCCGCCGCCAGGCGGATCGAGCTGCGGAAACCCGGCAGCCACTTGCGCGACAGGCCCGGTCGAATTACACTCACTAGGGAGATTCGGAGAAAAACGGGTTCCAAATACCGATTCCAGACACCTGTCCGTCGCCGGTCCGGCCCGCTGAAGCGGACAGGCAATGGTCCCTGTGGTTGCCTTCCAGCATGAACAAGCAAGACTTATTCACTCGATCCACAGCCGGACAAGCCCTGGCGGGAGTCCGCTTCTTCCTTCGGGTGCCATTCTTCCTTCGCCGGCCGGTCCCGCTTTCCGAAGCCCACACCACGCTGCGCCAGGGGCTGGCGCGCCGCGCCGACCGGCTGCTGGACCGCGTCCGGCGCGATGTCTTCGAGCGGCCGGGAAGCGTCTATCACCGGCTGTTCCGCCATGCGGGCGTTGAACTTGGCGACATAGAGCGCCTGATCGGAGTTGACGGTCCGGAGGATGCGCTGCGGAAGCTTCTCCAAGCCGGCGTCTTCCTGAGCGTGGATGAGTTCAAAGGCCGGGTTCCGATTCGCCGGGGCTCGCTATGCCTGGAGGTCAAGCCCGAGGACCTGCGCTCGCCCCGTGCGGCCTACCATCTGCCGGCCTCGAGCGGCGGCAGCCGCAGCGCCGGAACGCCGGTGCTGATCGACCTGGCCTTCGTCCGGGCCTGTGCCGCCAACTGGCTGGTGTGCATGGACGTCTGGGGAGGCTTGGGCTGGCAGGTCGTCGACTGGGAAACGCCAGGCGCCGGGGCGCGTTTCCGCCTGCTGAAGTTCGCCTGCGCGGGCCGGATACCCGTGGCGTGGTTTTCGCCGGTCAATCCCGACGACCCTTCCCTGCCGCCGATCGTGCGCTGGAGCACCGACGTGCTTCGGGCTGCCGGAGGTCTGAGCGGGCGGCCCTTGCCCCCTCCCCACTTCGCACCCGCCTCGGACCCGCTGCCCGTGGCCCGTTTGCTCGCCGAGCAGCTCCGCCGTGGCGGCACGCCAATGGTATTCGGCTTTCCCGGTCTGGTGGTGCGGCTGTCTCTCGCCGCGGCCGAACGCGGCGTGGACATCGCCGGAGCACGCTTCCTGCTCGCCGGTGAACCGATCACGGCCGCCCGCCGGGCCACCATTGAGCGGCAGGGCGGCGCCATCATCCCGCGTTTCGGCACCGTCGAATGCGGCGCCATCGGTTACGGCTGCCCCCACGGGGATGCCCCGGATGAGGTTCACCTGCTCAAGAACATGCACGCGATCGTTGCGGCAGGGGACAATGATGCCGGTCTTCCTCCCGAGGCGCTGCTCATCACGAACCTCCACCCGCAATCGCCGTTCCTGATGCTCAACGTCTCCATGGGTGACCAGGCGCGACTGCGGCGCCGGGACTGCGGCTGCCCGTGGTCACGACTGGGGCTCGACACCACGCTCGCCGAGATCCGCAGCTTTGAAAAGCTCACCGGCGCGGGGGTCACCTTTCTCGGCACCGACGTGGTGCGCATCCTCGAAGAGACGCTACCGGCGCGCTTTGGCGGCGCGCCCACCGACTATCAGTTGATCGAAGAGGAAGGCCCCGCCGGAGAGCCCCTCCTTTGGCTGGTGGTTCACCCGGAGGTGGGGCCGCTCGAAGAACAGCAAGTGATCGAGTTTTTCCTCGGCGAGCTGGCGCGACTGGCGCCCCATGCCGGCATGATGGCCCAACGCTGGCGCGACGCCCAGGTGGTGCGCCTCCAGCGCCGCTCGCCGGCCGTCTCACGCGCCGGCAAGATCCTGCACCTGCACACCATGCGGCGGCCGGAGCCGACGACCCGCCATTGAAAGGGGACTCAGCCGCGGCGCCCGGGCGAGGGGCGCGCAATCCCGCGCCGGCTGGAACGGATGAACCGCACCAGGTGGAGGGTGTGCTCGGTGGGGAGCTCCGTCTCGATGCGCCGCAGCGCCTCCTCGAGCTTGAGTCCCGATTTATAGAGCAGCCGAAAAGCGGTCTTGAGCGGAGCGATTTCCGCCTCGGTGAAGCCGGCGCGCTTGAGCCCCACCAGATTCAGCCCTACCGGCTCGATATGAAACTCCGAGTAGAGAAAATACGGCGGCACATCGGCGTTGACGCGGGTGTTGCCGCCGATCATCGCCAGGCGGCCGATCTTGGAAAACTGGTGGATAACCACGCCGCCGGAGATGAAGGCGCGGTCCTCGATCTCGACGTAGCCGGCGACCAGGGCGCAACTGGCGATGACGTTGTCGTTGCCCACGCGGCAGTTATGGGCGATGTGGCCGCTCGTCATGATGTAGTTGTTGTCGCCGATGACGGTCTCCGATTCCGGCTCCGTGCCCCGCGAGATCGTGTAGTGCTCCCGGATCTTGTTGCCGTTGCCGATCCGCAGGTAGCTGCGCTCACCGGTGAAGGCCTTATCCAACGGGTCGGTGCCGAGCACCGTGCCGGCCGAAATTTCGTTCCGGTCGCCGAGGCTTGTCCACCGCTTTACATAGACGTAGGGCTCGAGCAGGCAGTCAGCGCCGATCGTGACGTCGCTCTCGATCACACAGAATTCCCCAATCCGCGTCCGCGGACCGATCCGGGCGTCCGGGTGGACGCGCGCCGTCGGAGCGATCATGGCCGAAGGGTCGGCCGGCATAACTTTGTATGATACAAGCAGCGCAAGGAGAGGCCATTGCGGGCGCGAGAACTGGCGGAGCGGCTTCAGGCGACTCTCGAAGGTGATCCGGAGGTCGAGCTCGAGGGCGTGGCGCCGATCGAGGCGGCCGGCCCCCAGGAGCTGGCCTTCGCCGCGGGACGCAAGGCGGCGGAGCTGGCACGGGGCTCGCGAGCCGGCTGCCTGCTGCTGGCGCCCGGCGTCCCCGGCCCGGCAAGCCGCTGCATCATCCGCGTCGCCGACCCCCGGGCAGCGTTCGCCCGCGCGGTCCGCTGGTTCCACCCGGAGCCGGAGGTGGAGCCCGGCATCCATCCGTCGGCGACCATCGCTCCGGACGCCCGGCTCGGCGAGCGGACGAGCATCGGCCCGCGGGTGGTGATTTCCGAAGGGGTGTCGATCGGAAGCGGCACCCGGCTCGGCGCCGGCTGCTTTGTGGGCGCCCGGAGTTCGATCGGCGAAGGCTGCACGCTTCACCCCAACGTCACCATTTATCACGAGGTTCGGATCGGTAACCGCGTGACGATCCACTCCGGTGCGGTCCTCGGCGCCGACGGCTTCGGGTTCGTGCTTCAGGAGGGCCGTTACGAGAAGTTCCCGCAGATTGGCCGGGTCGAGATCGGCGACGACGTCGAGATCGGCGCCAACTGCACGATCGACCGCGCCGCTCTGGGCGTCACGTCGATCGGCGAAGGCACCAAGCTCGACAATCTGGTCCATGTGGCGCACAACTGCCGCATCGGCCGGCATGTGGTGGTCGCCGCGCAGACTGGCTTCTCCGGCGGCGTCGTCGTCGGAGACTACGCCGTCATCGGCGGGCAGGTGGGCATCGGCGACAAGGCGAAGATCGAATCGGGCGCGGTGCTCGGCTCCGGTTGCGGCGTGCTCACCTCGAAGGTGATCCGCTCCGGGCAAGTGGTCTGGGGCACGCCGGCTCGGCCCCTCAAGGAGTATCTGGAAATGCTGGCCCATCTCGGCCGCCTGCCCGAGCTGCGCGAGCAGGTGGCCGAGCTCAGGCGGCGCCTGGAGGCGCTCGAAGCCGCGAAATGATCCTCTTTGTGGGGGGACACGGCCGCAAGACCGGTAAGACCTCGCTGGTGTGCGGCCTGATCCGGGCGCTGCCCGAGGCAGGCTGGACGGCCGTCAAAGTGAGCCGCCACGGCCACCATGGGAGGGGCGGCTACGGAATCTTCGAGCAGGCGCGCATCGACGCCACCGACAGCGGCCGCTATCTTGCCGCCGGGGCTGTTCGCTCCTACTGGGTCGCGGCGGGAGGCGACGCGATAGGGAGCCTCGCCGACGAGCTGCGGCGTTTGCTGGCGGGCGCAGGGAACGCGATCGTGGAGTCGACCAGCCTGACCGCGTGGATCAAACCCGATCTGTTTCTGCTCGTGATCGACCCGGCAACTCCCGAATGGAAGCCTTCCGCCGATGTCTCGCTGGGGCTCGCCGACGCCTTCGTTGTCGTCGGTCGAGGGCCGGATGCGCTCTCGCGCCCTTTGCCTGGAGACCGGCCGCGGTTCTGCGTTCAGCCTCCGGAGTTCGTCTCCGAGGAGCTGATCAGCTTCGTCTCCTCCCGGCTGGCCGCTCAGGCGGCGCGGGGGAACGACGCCACAAGCGAGAGTGGAAACTCCTCGGAGGCCCTGAATCCGAGCCGGCCGCCGTGAGCTTCCGCGATACGCCGCGCGCTCGCCAGCGACAGGCCGGAGCCGGCCGGGGCGTGCGCGCTGAACGGCTCGAACATCGCCTCGAGATTCTCCACGCTCGGGCGCTCCCGGCGGGCGCGAACCTCCAGGTGCACCTCGGCCGCGGCCACTCGCGTTTCGAGGCCCACAGACGGCTGCGGCTCCGAAAGGCGCCGGAACACGACGAGCAGGTTGCGCACCAGGTGACGAGCCTGCTCGATGTCCAGGCGCACGATCGCCGCCTCGGGCGCCAGCCGCAGCTCGATCCAGTCCGTGCGCCCGGCGCCGAGCTCGGCCACCTGGACCGAGACGAGTTCGTTGAGGTCCACCAGTTGCGGGCACGGCGCCGCAATCTGGAGAAAGTGCACGGCGTCGGAGAGAATCCAGTTGGTCTCGAGGACGCTCTCGCGCAGCTTCTCCAGGTGATGGCCGAGCTTGGAGTCGGGACGGCCGAGCACCAGTTGGAGGTAATAGGCGAGCGATTCGATGGTGCTCAGGGGCTGGCGCAGCTCGTGGACGAGATGCCCGACGACAGTGCTCGCATCGTACTCCATCGGGCCGCGAGCGGCGCCGGCGGTCGAGGCGAGCGTCTCGCACATCGGAGCGACGTCCCGCCCGATTATATCGCCTCAAGGCTCGCCCGGAAAATGTTTCTCGCGATGTACCTCGGCGTGGTCTTCGACCGCCTCCAGATGGGTGACGACCTCGACGGGAGCGCCCAGCAGCTCCCGCAGTGTCTGCTCGATCTCGGTCGCCAGCCGGTGCGCTTCTCCGAGCGGAGTCTGGTAGGGAAACAGCAGGTGAACATGCACGATCAGCCGGTAGCCGGTGTGGCGGATCCGCACGCCGTGGTAGCGGACCTCGAGCGGGCGCGCGATGCGTTCTAACTGCGCCTCCACTTCGCGCAGCACGCCGGGGTCGGAGTAGTCCATTAGGCCGCTGACTGAGCGCCAGGCGAGCCGGCCCCCGGTCCAGAGGATGTTCAGCGCCACGCCGAAGGCGCACAGCGGATCGAACGGCTTCCAACCGGTGAGCATCACGAGGGCCAGGCCGCCCACCACGCCCAGGCTGGTCCAGCAATCGGTGAGCACATGTTTGCCGTTGGCCTCGAGGATCAAGGAATGGGTGCGCCGTCCGATGCGGATCAGATGAAGTCCCAGCGCCAGATTGACGAGCGCGGCGCCCGCCACCAGCAAGGTGCCCGCGCCGAGATTCTCGAGCGTGAGACCCGCCAGCCATTTGCGCGCCGCCGCCCAGATGATGGCGACGGCCGCCATCATGATCAGCGCTCCTTCAAAGCCCGCCGAGAAGAAGGCCACGCGCTCGTATCCGAAAGGAAACTTGTCATTGGCGGGGCGGCCGCTCAACCAGAGGCTGAAGGCCGCAAAGCCGACGCCGGCCATGTGGACGACCGACTCGGCCGCGTCGGAGAGGATGGCCGCCGAGCCGGTGAGCCACCAGGCGGAGGTCTTGCCGGCCAGCATCAGCAGACCCACGGCGAGCGACAGGCTCATGGCCGAGCGCATCTGACGCCCGGCCTCCTGACCGGGTCGCAAAGGGTGCACCACAGTCGCCATTCTAGACTCTTGCACGGGCGTCACTGATAATGGTCTCTTCATCCATGATCTGGCATCGTAATCGGACACTGTTGCCTCGATTGCTGTGGCTGCCTGCGCTTCTCCTTGTCGGCGCCGCCGTCGCCGCGGCCACCGAACCTATGGCAGAAGAGGCTGCCGAGCGGATCTTTCTTTACGAGATCCTGGAGCTCGCCGCCGTGATCGTTCTGGCGAAGCTGGGCGCCGAGGTGTTCGAGCGCATGCGCCAGCCGGGCGTGCTGGGCGAACTGGTGATCGGCATGGCGCTGAGCGCGCTGGCGCTCGCCGGCATCCCCTCCATCGCGGGCTGGCGGAGCGCCGAGGTTCTCCATATGGCCGCGGAGATCGGGGTGATGCTCCTGTTGTTCGAGGTGGGCCTCGAATCCCACCTCGAGGAGCTGCTCGAAGTCGGCTGGTCCGCCCTACTGGCCGCCACTCTCGGCGTCGTGACGCCGATGGCCTTGGGCTACGGCGTCACAGTCCTGTTCTTCCCGAACGAGCCCTGGTACGTCGCCCTGTTCGTCGGCGGCACGCTTACGGCCACGAGCGTCGGCATCACCGCCCGGGTCCTGCGCGACTTGAAGAAGCTGGACACCAAGGAGGCGCGCATCATCCTCGGGGCAGCGGTGGTCGACGATGTGCTCGGGCTCATCGTGCTGGCGGTGATCTCGGGGCTGGTCACCTCGGTGGCGCGCGGCAGCGGCGACGGCGTGGGCGCCGCGGTGGTGCTGGGCATCATCCTCAAGGCGGTGCTGTTTCTCGTGGCGGCGATCTTCGCCGGCCGCTTCATCCATTTCAACGCCGTCCGCTTCGGCACGCGGTTCCGCGTCTCGGGTGTCCCGCTGGTGATCGCCTTGAGCTTCTGTTTCACGCTGTCTGCCCTGGCGGGCCTGCTCGGCCTGGCGCCGATCGTCGGCGCCTTCGCCGCGGGCCTGGTTCTGGAACCGAGCGACTACCGCGTCTATCAGGAGAAGGGCGAGCAGCCGATCGAGCTGCTGATCCGGCCGCTCACGACGTTCCTCACCCCCGTCTTCTTCGTCGTGATGGGCCTCAAGGCCGACCTCCGCTCCTTCTTCTCTACGAGCGTGCTCGCCTTTGCCGTCGTCGTAAGCATCGCGGCGATTGTCGGCAAGCAGGCCTGCTCGCTCGGCGTGCTCGAGCGCGGCGCCAGCCGGCTGGTGGTGGGCGTCGGCATGATTCCCCGGGGCGAAGTGGGCCTGATCTTCACCAGCATCGGCGCCAGCCTCGCTGTGGCGGGCCGCGCCGTCTTTTCGGCCGATCTGGTTTCCGCCATGATCTTCATGGTGATGGTCACCACGCTGGTGACGCCGCCGGTGCTCAAGTGGCTGCTGAGCAGAACCCAGGAAGCGCCCGTTACGGGCCCCGCAGCCTGAGCCGGCCTGTCCGGCCGATCGCCGCCCGCGCCTTCAGCGCACGCGCTCCGGACGGACGGCCTCCGCCTTCATCACCGGCGGCAACCGGAACACATCGCCGTCGCGGGTGGCGAAGTACAGACGGGAGTCCGAGGGTTTGAGGGTGTCCCCATCGGCCCATAGCCAGTAGAAATCCGGCTGCGCCCCCACGGGCTTGCGGGCGTAAGTGTGGTTGTACCGGGCCGCCCGCGTCAGCCTCCGCAGACGCGACCAACTTCGGCCTTGATCCCGGCTCGACCACAGGACCATGTCCCCGCCGGTGCTGTAGGGCTGAGGCCCGGGATCGGTGGGCGCGACGATGCGCCACTCGCCGCCGGGCTCGATCGACAGCGTCCCGAAGTCGTAATTGTGGTCCGAGGTGGTGAACGGCCGAATCTCCCATCGGGAGCCGTCCCAGCGCGCGGTCCACCATTGTCTCGGCCCATGCCGCGGGCCGGGCTCCCAGCCCTTGGTCGTCAGGTAGAGAATGACCGGGCGCCCCTGGGCGTCGAAGTCTATATTCTTGAGAAACACCAGCAGCCCGTCGGCGCGCGAGTTGTAGACCAGCGCCGGGTTGTCTGCCGAAGTGACAGGAACATCGAAGGCCTGCCCGGCCGCCGTCGTCCAGCTCCGTCCCAGGTCAGCCGTCTCCAGATAGTAGAGATTCGCGCGGTAGTTCAGCCCTGCGGGATCGGGGTGGTAGTTGAACGCGGTGGCGACGCGCGAGCCGTGCTGTGCGGTGATCTGATAATGTCCCAGCTCCACGCGTGCCAGAAGACGCGGCTCGCCCCAGCGGGCGCCGTCCGGACTCGTCATCCAGTACAGGCTCCGTCCCTTGTTCTCGTAGCGCGTGTGCAGGAAGAAAAAGCCTCCCTCAGACAGCCAGCGTGCGTGGCCGTAAGAAAAGTTCCCCTCCCAGACCTTCTCGAATTCGTCGATCGAGTACGGCTCGCGGCTGCGGAAGATGGGCGAGGGGCGCGGCGTGCCGTGCGAATTGCCGAAGATCCAGATGTGCCCGCGCCCGTCGATCGCCATGACGGGATTGTCGTGCGCATCGTCGGTGCCTTTCCGCATCAGGATGCGCGGCCGGGGAACGGTGCGCGTGGCGTGGTCGTAATAAGAAACCATGTAGAGGAGATCCTGCTTGCCCGTCGGCGCGCCGCCGTAGCAGAAGAAGGTGCGGTGGACGGCCTTGGCATAGACGGCGACCGGCGACTGCTGTTGCGGGTAGGTGGCCATGCCGCCGCTGTACTTGTAGGCGAACTCGTCGCCGGTGGGCTGGTTCGAATACCAGATCCCGTTGTAGCCCTCGGCGGTGGGGAGCCCCCCGGCGCCGGCTGTACCCGCAGCGCCGATTGTCACCGCCAGAATCCAGAGTGCAGGACCCATCTTCATCGGCCCTGCGGCTGAGAATATCAGGCGCCGGCCTGGCGGCGCCGGTGGCTCGTGAAGACGAACCACACCAGCACGAGCGCGCCCAGCGCGAAGACGGTATCGCCCGGAACCCGCATCCACCGGAGCGTCTCGATCAACGGCGTACCGAGAAACTCGGCGCTGCGCGCATACCAGTAGCCTTTGTCCACCGAGGCCCAGGTCTGGAGCAACCCGACGGGCAGCAGGCTGAGCATGCACATGCCGAACAGCCCGATGTTCATCGCCCAGAAGGCGAACTTCAGCCGCCCCTCCCGCCATTCGCTTTCCGGTTCGAGCGCGCGCAGGCACACCAACATCAGGCCGATGCCGAGCATGCCGTAGACGCCGAACAGGGCGGCGTGGCCGTGCACCGGCGTCGTGTTCAGCCCTTGCATGAAGTAGAGCGCGATCGGCGGATTGATCATGAAGCCGAACAGCCCCGCGCCCACCATGTTCCAGAACGCCACGGCGACGAAGAAGTAAATGGGCCACTTATAACGCTGCGCCCAAGCCGTGAGTTTGCCGCGGCGCAGGTCATCGAGCGCCGAGAAGGCCACCATGGTGAGCGGTACGACCTCGAGCGCGCTGAAGACGGCGCCCCAAGCCAGCGCCGCCGTCGGCGTGCCGGAGAAATAGAGATGGTGACAGGTGCCGATGATCCCGCCGGCAAGATAAATGGCCGCTGAAAGCAGCGCCGCCTTCGCCGCCAGTTGCGGGCGGATCAGGCCGAGGCGGGCGAAGAAGAAGGCGATCACGGTGGTGGCGAAGACCTCGAAGAAGCCTTCCACCCACAGGTGCACCACCCACCAGCGCCAGTATTCGACCATCGAAAGATGCGTGTGCTGGCCCCAGTTCAGCCCCGCACCATACAGAAGGCCGATGGCGCCGGCGGAAATCAGAAACAGCCAGATCAAAGAACGGTGCTCCGGGTGGCCTTTCAGGGCCGGCCTCACAGCTCGGAACACCAGGAAGTACCAGATGAGCAGCCCGGCAAAGAGCAGGATCTGCCAGACGCGGCCGAGATCGATGTACTCGTAGCCCTGGTGGCCCCAAAGGAAAGCGGTCCGGTCGGAGAGCTTGTTTTGAACGCTCAGCCACTGGCCAGCGAGCGATCCCGCAACGACGACCAACAGCGCCGCCAGCAGCGCGATCACCCCCAGCCTCTGTCCCCTGGGTTCCGTGCCGCTGATCAGCGGCGCGATAAAGAGTCCAGCGCCCAGCCAGGAGGTGGCGATCCAGAACAGCCCGGTCTGGATGTGCCAGGTCCGTGTGACGCTGTAGGGCAGCCATTGGGCGAGGGGAATTCCATAGAATCCGTGCCCTTCCACGCCGTAGTGCGCGGTGATGACGCCGGCCAAAATCTGCACTAGGATGAGCGCTGCGACGACATAGAAATAGGCCAGCGTGGCCGCCTGCGAGGGCGTAGCCCGCCAGTTCTTCAGCGGGTCCGACGCAGGCAGCGCGGGCAGTTCCTCTTTTTCCACCCGCGAGGCGTACCACCAGACCATGGCGCAGATGCCCGCCAGCAGCATGAGGATGCTCACGCCGGTCCACATCACGCTTTCGCCGGTGGGCCGGTTGCCGACAAGCTCGTCATGGGGCCAATTGTGTGTGTAGGAGATCGTCTGACCGGGGCGGTTCGCCGCCGCCGCCCAGGCGGTCCAGAAGATGAACGCCGCCAGCTCCCTCATCCGCTGCGCGTCACGGATGGCCCCCGGCGGGATCGAGTATCTCTCGTTGCCGTGCATGAACACATCGGAGTAGTGTTCGAGACAGACTTCGAAGGCCCGTGCGCGCACTGGATCGATGCGCAGCTCCCTGCTCGAGGGGTCATAGGTGTTGGTGCGATACATCCGCACGAGGCGACCGCGCAGGCCGGCCTGCTGCTCGGTGGTGAGGTCGTCAAACGATTTCTCGTGCTCCTCGCGCGCCCAGAACTCGAGCACCGCCACAGCTTCGCGGTGCAGCCAGTCGGCGGTCCAGTCCGGCGCCACGTAGCTGCCGTGCCCCCAGATGGAGCCGACTTCCATGCCACCCATGGTTTGCCAGACGTTCTGCCCCCGCGTGATCTCGCCGGGACCGATGAGGAGGCGGCCGTCGGTGACCGTCACCCGGTCGGGAATCGGCGGCATTTCCTGATAGATGCGCGTCCCGATCCAGCCGAGGATGGCAAAGGAAACGACGACAATGACTGCCGCGGCAATCCACAGCTTCCTCATGTGAGAAATTCTCCTTCCGCCGCCAGAGCTTTACGGTCCAGTGTGCGGCGCGGGCGGTGGGGCGAGAAATGACCTTAGTCACAGCGGGGCGGCTTCAAGGTCCAAGGGTCGCTGCTTCCGGGACTCGACTCCGCCTGCCCCGGATGGAAAGGCGGCGAAGCCGACCTCAATCGGCGGGCTGGATGCCGACGGCGTGCTCCCGCTGCCACCGCAGGCGTCCCTGATGTTCCTCGTAAAGCGTAGTCAGGCCCGCCCAGTAGTAACCGCCGACAAACAGCAGAAGGAAGGGAATCGCAAAGAAATTCTGGGTGCTGATGCAGAATCCGACCATCGTCACGAAGTAAGTTCCGGCAGCGAGCTCCAGATACGGCAGCCAGCCGCTCCGGCGCCGGTACTTGGCCCGCTCGACGGCCGGAGCCCTGCTGCCGGCGATCGCGTACTTCGCCGTGCGCACGAAGCTCGAGGGAATCTTGAGCAGGGCCTCCAGCACCGCCCGCGAGTTGATCAGCGTCAGCGAGATGCCTGCGCCGATCAGGGCCGGCATCAAGGCGATGGTGCGCTTCCAGCCGCGGGGATCGAGCTCGCGCTGGGCGATGAGGTAGAAGGCCAGAATCGAAACGAAGGTGGCCCAGATGATCGGAAAATCGATCACCAGCAACTGGAACCAGCCCATGTAGAAGCGCACAATCATCACCGGCAGCATCAGCACGGAAACCAGGATCATCGCCGGGTAGGAAAGGTTCGGCGCCAAGTGGAAGACGGCCTCGGTCTTCTCGCGCAGCGGGATAGGGGCGCGCAGGATCGAGGGCAGCAGCTTGAGCGCCACCTGGGTCAGCCCTTTGGCCCAACGCGACTGTTGCACCTGGAAGGCGTAGGTTTCCACCGGCAGCTCCGACGGGCACTCGACATCGGGCAGATAGATGAACTTCCACCCTTTGAGCTGCGCCCGGTAGCTCAAGTCTGAATCTTCGGTGAGCGTGTCATGCTGCCAGCCGCCGGCCTCTTCGATCATGGCGCGCCGCATGATGCCGCCCGTGCCGTTGAAGTTGAAGAACAGCCCGGTGGCGGCCCGCGCCGGGTGCTCGAGCACGAAGTGACCGTCGAGCAGGATCGCCTGCACCTCCGTGAGCACGTTGTAATGCCGGTTGAGATACGTCCAGCGGGTCTGGACCAGGCCGACCTGGGGATCGGTAAAGTAGTGCACCGTGCGGCGCAGGAAGTCCTTCGGAGGCACGAAGTCGGCGTCGAAGATCGCGATGAGCTCGCCCGTGGCGCTTTTCAGGCCGGCATCCAAAGCCCCGGCCTTGAAGCCCGTGCGATGCGTCCGGTGGTGGTACTCGATCGGCACGCCGCGGGCGCGGTATTCGCCCACCAGCCGTTCGGCCAGCGCATGCGTTTCGTCGGTCGAATCATCGAGAACCTGGATCTGGAGCCGGTCGCGCGGGTAGTCGATCGCGCTCACCGCCTCGAGCAGCCGCTCGACGACGAAGTGCTCGTTGTACAGGGGCAGTTGGATGGTGACCCGCGGCAGCTCTTCGAACTCCCGCAACGGCGCCGGCTTCAGCTTCCTGCCGTAGCGCCAGTACCGCCACAGGGTGACGTAGCGGTGTAGCCCGAACAATCCGAGCAGCGCCACGAGCGTGAAGTAGGGAATCAACAGGGCCAGGTCGAACCACTCGAGCTGGTGGATCCCGGCGAAGGGGTTGTCGGCAAAGGAGCGCCCCATGCGCTCGAACAAGGTTCCACTCGACAGGAAAGCCAGCGGGAAATCGGACGTACCCATGGCGCGCGAAATCATCATGAGCATATGGGGAACGGCTTTAACGCGTCTAGTTCACCCTTTCCTGGCCGGCTCCCGGCGACCCTTTCGGCCCCGAGGATCGTGCCCTTCCTCCACGCGTTGGAACACCTGCCCTTGGCGTGATGATAACGCCAGGTGATGGCAGGCGCTTCTATTCTACATCGTTTCGCACATCGGCCGCCGACGAAACACCGCGAATTCGCCGAGGTTGGAACCTTCGGGCGCATGACTGCCCCTCGTCCGGCGCCTGGCGGGCCGCCCGGCTCTCGCGGAGAGTTCCGGCCTGCTCAACCCACTGAGATCTAAGGACGGCGGTCGATGGGGGCGATTGGCAGGGCGCGGGAAAAGCTCCGGGCAGGCCGGCTCGAGCTCCGTGCAGCGCGCTTGAAAGACCCGGTGGCGAAGCTTCGCTACCTCCGTGCGGCCCATTCCTCGAGCGGCCGCTCGGGCGCACCCTGGCCTCTCTGGAAGGCAGCGCTGGTGGCGGCCGCGATGCTGCTCATCGCTGCCGTGCCCACGGACTCCGACGCATGGCCGGCTCCGCCCGCCGAGACGCCGCAGCCAGCCGGGCAACCGCCAGCCGACGTCTGGCTGGTCGAAGAGAGGGACGGCGTGGAATACTTCAGCAACGGCCTCCGGATAGACAACCGCAGCGCCGTCGAGGGCATCCCGCGGCGCTACCCAGTCTATGACGCCGAAACCCTGGAACTCCGCGAGTGGCGTACCGTCCCGGCCGGCATCGTCTACCACACCACGGAGAGCCACATCGCCCCGTTCCGGCCGGAGCAGAACGGGCGGCTGATGCGCGCCGGGCAGTGGATGCTCGATTACGTGCGCCGGAACCGCTCCTACCATTTCGTCGTCGATCGCTTCGGGCGCGTCCACCGGATCGTGATCGAGGCCCACGGCGCGGCTCACGCCGGAGCTTCCATCTGGGCGAGCGGAGGAGAGCTGTTTGTCAATCTCAACTCGAGCTTCCTCGGGGTCGCCTTCGAGACCGAAACGCGCGAGCCGGCCCGCGGCGCTGAGCTGACCCCTGCGCAGATGCTCGCCGGGCGGGTCTTGACCGAGATGCTGCGCGCCCGTTACCGGATCGCCGAGGCCAACTGCGTCACGCACGCCCAGGTGTCGGTGGCTCCCTCGGTGATGGTGGTGGGCAACCACCTGGACTGGTCGGCGAACTTCCCGTTCGAGGCGCTCGGGCTGGCCGACAATTACGCCGCTCCGATCGCCGCCGTCGCCCTCTTCGGCTTCCGGTTTGACCGGGAGTTTCAGAGGGCGACGCACTCGGCGCTGGGCCGGGGCTTGGCCCTGGGGGAAGAGCTCTTCCGCCGTCGCGCCCAGGCGCTGGGACGGAGCGAGTCCCAGCACCGCGCCGCCGTCGAGCGGCGCTACCGCGAGATGATCCAGGCGCTGCGCCGCGAGGCCGGCACCAAGGAGGACCATTCATCATGAGTGCAACTCAAGCAACCCGGAGTCCGGCCATCGGACTCGATATCGGCACCAGTCGCATCGTGCTGGCCCGGCCCAACGGCCAGGAGCCCGAGTTCCGGAGCCAGCTGAACGCCTTCGTCTCCATCCCCTACTCGGCCATGACCGAAAAGGCGCTGGCGCGCGAGGGGATCCCCTACGCCCGAAAAGAGTCCGTGATTGTCGTTCACGGCGATGAGTCCGAACGTTTCGCGGACCTGCTTGGCGTCGAGATCCGCCGCCCGATGACCGCCGGCATGCTCAATCCGGCGGAGGCCGACGGCACTGAGGTCATCCTGCGCATCGTCGATTCACTGCTCGGCGAGCCGGCGGGCAAAGGAACGCGCCTGGTCTTCAGCGTGCCCGCCCCGCCGCTCGAAGACGCGGCCAACCTCACCTATCACGCGGCCACTTTACGCGATCTGCTGGCCCAGCGCGGCTATCAGGTCGATACGCTCAACGAAGGTCTCGCCGTCGTCTATGCCGAACTCGAGAGCACCAACTACAGCGGCATCGGCATCAGCTTTGGCGGCGGGCTGTGCAACGTCTGCCTGGCCCATCTGGCCCACCCCGTGGCGAGCTTCAGCATCCCAAAGGCAGGCGACTACATCGACGCCAGCGCGGCTGCGGTCACCGGCGAGCGTATCACGCTCGTGCGCCTGGAGAAGGAGAACGGCTTCCGCTTCAATGGCGCCTTTTCGACCAAGATCCACCAGGCGATCGGGGTCTACTACGACAACATGATCCAGTCACTGGTGGAGGCGATGCAAGAATGCTTCGGCAGCAGTCGCCAGCTCGGCAAGTTCCGCAGACCTGTGCCCGTCGTCCTGAGCGGCGGCACCGCGCTGCCGGAGGGTTTCGCCGCCCGCTTCGAACAGGCGCTCTCAGCCGCTTCGCTTCCGATACCGATTTCCGAGGTCCGGCTGGCAACCCAGCCGCTTTATTCGACCGCCAGGGGCGCCCTGATGGCGGCACTGGCTGAGGCCTGACGCCGTTAGACCGCCTGCCAGGGGCCGCCGGCCTCCGCCGCGTCGCCGAGCGCCTCGCGGATCTCGCGCAATTCGGCGAGCAGCGTCTTGCGAAACAGATGCAGGTCCGCCGAATGAAGCACGAGGTTGGCGCCGAGCCTCGCCCACGCGATCTGTTGCTCGATGCTGTCCCAGAAGGCGTGAACCCCCACGCCCACGCCGTGCCCCCGCGACGTTTCGATAATCGTGCGGATCGCCTCCTCGAAGCGCGGGTGATGGTACTGTTCCGGGATCCCGAGGCTGCACGTGAGATCATGCGGTCCGACGACGACGGCGTCCACGCCGCCCACCGCCAGAATTTCCTCCAGGCGCTCGATGGCCGGAACGCTCTCGATGTTGATCATCAGCACGGTCGAGGCATTGCGCTCCGCCAAGTACGCCTCGAGTTCCGCCTCGAGCCCGGCCTGTCCGGCCAGGGCCGCTTCGAGCCGCTCTCCCTTGAGAGGACGGAACCTGGCGGCGCCCTTGAGCCGCCGGACCTGATCCGGACTTTCGATGTAGGGCGCCAGGACACCGGCGGCGCCACCATCGAGCACCATGGTGGCCTGGTAGGGATCGGGCGCCGGAATGCGGACCACCGGAGCGAGGTCCAATGCCTTGTAGGCGCGGCACATCCAGGCTAGATCGGCCCGGCTCAGCGCGATATGCTCGGTGTCGAGAAAGACAAAGTCAAGCCCGCAGGCGCGAACCGTCTCCGGCCAGTGGGGAGAGGTGGAGACCACACAGGTGCCATAAACGCGCCGCCCCGCGCGCAGGGCTTCGCCAAGGCGTTTGCCGTCCATAAGCGCATCACTATAGCACGATCGAAAGGATTGGCAACCCGGTTGCTATACGTTTCAGTGGCGAAGAGCTTCGCGTAGCAGTTGCTCCGCCGTGAGGGGGGATATACCCCAAGGTGCGGGCCAAATGGCGCTATCGAATATCCTAGCCGCGCACGCTTTCACCCAAGGCATGCCGCCGGGGCTGGTCAAGAAGTTGCTCGAACTCGCCCGGGAGGTCTCGCTCGAGCCCGACGCCATCGTCTTCCGTGCCGGCGAGGAATCCAGGGATTTCTATCTGGTGGTCTCCGGCAGCCTCAGCGTCGAACTGAGCACGCCCGTTTATGCGATCAACATCCAGACTCTTACGGCCGGCGATGCCTTCGGCTGGTCAGCCCTGTTAAGAGACTCCACGCACTTCCAGGTGCGGGCCCGGGAGAAGTCTCTCGTGCTCTGTCTAGATGGTGAGCGCCTGCTCGAAGCCTGCCGGCAAGACCCCCGGCTGGGAGCCGAAATCTATCGCCGCCTGGCCGAGGTGGTCGCCACTCGCCTGCGGGCGACGGAGATTCGCCTGCTGGAGTTCTGCGGTGCGGCCAATCATCACTCCTCGCGCCGCGGCTTGCGGCCCACCGCGCACTGACCGGGCCTCGTACCCTTTCGTGTCAGAATAAACTCCTTGACTGGAATGCGCTCCCGCCTCGGCACAGTGATCGGGCTCTGGCTGCTCGCCGGTTGCTCGGGCTCTTCGCCGCGAGCCGTCCCGCCGCAGGGCTATCGCGGCTGGACCATCTACGGGGGCGGCCACGACCAGATCCGCTACTCGGCGCTGGCCCAGATCAACCGCAGCAATGTTCACCGGCTCCAGGTGGCCTGGAGCTACGACACGGGTGACGCTTTCGCCGGCTCGGAGATGCAGTGCAACCCGATCGTTGTTGACGGGCTGCTCTACGCCACCACGCCCCGGCTGCGCGTCATCGCCCTCGATGCCGCCACGGGGGAGCTGCGCTGGAGCTTCGATCCTTACTACGGCAAGCCCGCCCCGGGCAAGCGGCGCAACCGGGGCCTGATGTACTGGCGGGATGGCGACGACCGCCGCGTCTACTTCGCCGCCGACCATCTGTTCTACGCGCTCGACGCCCACACGGGCCGCCCGGTGGCGGGCTTCGGCGACGGCGGCAAGATCGACTTGCGAGGGGGCTTCCACCGCGACTTGAGCGGCGCCCCCATCTCCGTGACGACACCGGGCGTCGTCTACAAGGATCTGCTGATACTGGGCTCGATCACCAGCGAAGACCTGCCCGCGGCACCTGGCGACATTCGAGCCTTCGACGCGCGCACGGGCAAACTCCGCTGGAGCTTCCACACGATTCCGCATCCGGGGGAGTTCGGCTACGACACTTGGCCAAGGGACGCCTGGACCTATATCGGCGGCGCCAACAGTTGGGCGGGGATGGCTCTGGATGAGAAGCGCGGCCTCGTGTTCGCGCCCACCGGCTCGGCGGCCTTCGATTTCTACGGCGCCAATCGCGCCGGTGATAATCTCTTCGCCAATACGCTCCTGGCGCTCCGGGCCGATACGGGCGAGCGCGTCTGGCACTTCCAGGCCGTCCGGCACGACGTCTGGGACCGCGACTTCCCCGCCCCGCCGAGCCTGGTGACGATCCGCAGCGGGGGCCGATGGGTGGACGCCGTTGTTCAGGCCACCAAGTCCGGTCACCTGTTCGTCTTCGAGCGCGCCACCGGGCGGCCCCTGTTCCCGATCGAGTACGTCCGCACGCCTGCCTCCGACATCGAAGGCGAAGCGCTCGCCGAGAGCCAGCCGCTGCCGGTCAAACCCGCGCCCTTTGCGCGCCAGCAGTTGACCGAGGAGATGCTCACCCGGCGCACGCCGGAGGCCCATCGCGTCGTGCTCGAACGCTTCCGCCTGCTGCGCAGCGGACCGCAGTTCACTCCGCCCAGCCGCGAAGGCACCGTGATCTTCCCCGGCTTCGACGGCGGCGCCGAGTGGGGCGGCCAGGCCTTCGATCCGGAGACGGGCATCTACTACGTCAACTCGAACGAGATGCCTTGGATCCTGCGCCTGATCGAGCGGCCTGCCGCGGGGCCCACCGCGGTGCGGCAGTACGTTCGCTATTGCGCGAGCTGTCACAAGGAGGACCTGAGCGGCAGCCCGCCGGAATTTCCGGCGCTTACCCGTCTGGACCGGCGCTACTCGGCAGCCGAACTGGCTCGCCTGGTGCGCAACGGCAAAGGCCGCATGCCGGGCTTCGCTCACCTCGGCGAGCCCACCATCAAGGTCGTCGTCGAATACCTGTTGACCGGAAGGGACGCGGCCGCCGCACGGGGCGCCACCGCTACGGCCCGCGAACTCCGGTACACCCACGACGGCTATAACAAATTCCTCGACCCGGACGGCTATCCGGCGGTGGAGCCTCCCTGGGGCACGCTCAATGCGATCAACCTGGACACCGGCGAGTATGTCTGGCGAGTACCCCTGGGCGAATTCCCGGAACTGGCAGCGCAGGGGCTCCGAGACACAGGCACGGAGAATTATGGCGGCCCAGTCGTGACGGCCGGTGGACTCGTCTTCATCGGCGCCACCAACCACGACAAGAAATTCCGCGCCTTCGACAAGCTCACCGGCGAGCTGCTCTGGGAGACGACGCTACCGGCTGCGGGCAACGCCACGCCCGCCGTCTACGAGGTGGGCGGCCGCCAGTTTGTCGTCATCGGCGCGGGGGGCGGCAAAAGCGGCGCGCCCTCGGGCGGCTCCTACGTCGCCTTCGCCCTGCCCGAGCGCTGAGCCGCTTTCCGGGCAGCCGGCGGGGCGCAGGACTGCCCATTCGCCGCGCGCAAACACCACCTGGAGACAATCGCCGAGAGAGTGCACCAACTCCTCGAAGCGCGGGTCGGCAGCGCGAGCGCCGCTCCCGGCGCCGGCTCGCCTTACGAGCAATTGCGGCGCCTGGAGCCGGCGGGTCAACAGCGCGAACTGAAACTCCGGCTCGTGTGTGAGCACCAGACGATCGAGGCGACGCATGCGGGCGAGCACCGGCCCCGACTCGCCTTCGTCGGTCCAGGTGGGTCGACCGGAGGATTCCAACCACCGCGCCACTTCCGCCGCGACCTCGAGCTCCGCCGGGCGATGCCCCCAGCGGAGCGCCGCTTGCCAGCGCGCCGGCCCCGGGGAGGGATGAAACGACATCATGGCGAGGGCCCCGGCCCAGCCGAGCATGACCAGCGCTCCCGCCGCCCGCGGCGAAGCATTCGGCCTCGCCTGGCTCAAGGCGACCACGGCAAGCGCCGCCGGCAGGCCGATCCACTCGAGGGGATGGCTTACAAAGAATGTGGCGTTCGCCGCCGTCGCGGCCGTCGCCGCCGCGAGCGCCAGAGTGAGGGCCGCCGGGCGGGGGCGAAGGCGGAAAATCAGGAGCGCCGCCGGCGCCACCAGCAAAAGAGCGACCAGAACCAGCAACGCGTTGCCCGCGCCTGGCCCGCCGTATTGCACGGCCCAGGATTGAAGCGGCGAGCCCGCCAGCGCCCCGCGAAAGGCCGAGAGGGGATGCCGGAAAAAGTACCAGGGGTCCCCGGCGTAGAGCCAGTTCAGGTAGGCCCACGCCGCTAGGTGAATGACGGTGGGCATCATCGCCACCCCGACGAGCGCCCAAGCCTCCCCCCGATACGGGCTCCACCGCGCCGCCGCGATGAGCGAAATCAGGAGGAAGCCCGCCACCCAAAGGGCGCGCTCGTCGACGAACCAGCTCAGCGCGGCGGCGATCGAGAAGGCGAAGACGGCGCGCAGGTTCCGGGCCTCGAACATTTTGCACGCGCTCAGGAAAACCACGACCAGCACGGCGAACAGCAGCCCGTCGCGGCCGCCGCTGGTCGCCATCCAGAGCGAGCCGGGCGACAGCGCCAGGCCGCCCCAGACGGCCAGCCGCTCCCAGCGGCGCCAATCCTCAGGCAGGCGCCGGTACAGCCAGGCAAAGACCGCCGCAAGGATCGCCGCGCTCACCAGCGTCGCCGGGCCGAGGGGCCAACGAGCAAACGAAGCGACCGTGAACGGCAACAAGACCAGATAGCTGCCGTGCGGGTAGAGCCAGCCGAGATACTCAAGGCGCCATTCTGCCGCGGCGACGCGCGTCCGCAGCCAGCGATATTCCGCCTCCGGGTCGGTGAAGCCCCGCATCGCCAGCCAAAGTCCGGCCGCGACGTAGAACGCCACAGGGGCGGCGAGCATCAGCGCCGGCCAGGCCCGCCGCCCCAGCTCAGCGAAGCGATTTCCCCAGTCGCGCCACATCGCACTGAAAACTGCTCAGGCCGTGCTCGGTCTTCTCCCAGTGATGGGGTCGCCGGATCAAATCAAATAGCGCTTTCCAGGCCGCCGCCGACATGAGCGCATAGTAGGCCGGAAGGGTCAGGGCCCAGAGAGCCAGCGATCCCCGCGCGCGGTCCAAGCCGGCCAGCATGTGGAAATGCATCAGGTAGCCGTTGCCGAGCAGCAGGCTCACCAGGCTCAGATAAAGCACCAGAGGAGGAAACAGCGGGTCGAACAGGTGCGTTCCGCTGATGAGCCAGATCGCGTAGATGGCCGCCAGAATCGGCACCAGCAGCGGGCTTAGAAACGAGCCGCCGATGAAAAACTGAAATCCCCAGAAACCGGCCGGGCCGATCCTCCGGTAGAAGGCGATCGGATGGCGCATGTGCACCAGATAGGTCTGCATGTAGCCCTTGATCCAGCGAGACCGCTGCCGGATCCAGTTCCAGACGCGCGTGTTCGCCTCCTCGAAGGTGGTCGAGTTGAGGACGCCGACGCGCAGCCCCCGCTGCGAGAAGCGCACGCCAAGATCGGCGTCTTCGGTTACGTTGAACGGATCCCAGGCGCGCACCTCTCGAAGCAGCCGGGTGGGGAAGTGATTGGAGGTGCCGCCGAGGGGGATCGGGATGCCCAGCGCCTCCAGCCCGGGCAGATACCAGTCAAACCAGAGCGAGTACTCCAGCGTAAACAGGCGCGTCAGCCAGTTCTCGCCAAAATTGAAGTAGTTCAGGCGCGCCTGGATGCAGGCCGTCGACGCCGGCGCCTTGCGGAAGGCGATCACTGCCTTTTTGAGCTGGTCGGGTTCCGGTAGATCCTCGGCGTCGTAAATCGTCACCAGCTCGCCCCGGGCGAAGTTCAGCGCGTAGTTGCACGCCTTCGGTTTGGTGCGCGGCAGTGAAGCCGGCACGCGGATCAGCTCCACGTTGGCCTCGAGTCCCGCGGCCTTGGCCGCGGCAATCGTCTCCTCGTCGTCTTCTTCGAGAATCAGCTTGATGTCGAGCTTCTGGCGCGGGTAGTCCAGACGCCGGAGCGCGGCCGCCAGCGCCGGCACGACCCGCGGCTCGCGATAGAGCGGCACCAGCAGCGTGTAGACGGGCAAGGAACACTCATCGAGCGCCGCGACCTCTTCGGCCGTGACCTTCTGCTGGAGCCGGGCCGCGCTTCCCTTCCACAGCATCAGCCATCGCAGCGCGAAAGAGGCGGTGAGGAAGACGGCCGCCGCGCCGTTCAAGGCCACGAGGGTGGCGCGCGGCCAGAGAGCAAGCCCGAGCAGCGTCAGCGTAACCGCCGCGTAGAGAGCCGCCACTTGGCGCCTGGTGACGACCGCCCGGGCGGAGGACTCCGGCGAGCGCTCCCACAGCGCCAGGATCGAGTCGGCTAGAAGCGGCGCGCGCGCCAGCCGGTCCAGCGACCACAGCAGGTCGAACCGCGAGGTCACCACGAGCTCGATCCCCTCGCCGTAGTCGGCGGTCAGCCGGGCGAAGGTCTCCTCGCAGGGATCCGAAGTCGCCAGCCACAGCCGGCCCCGGCGAAACCTCCAGGGCAGATACTGCCATTCCACATACTCCTGCCGGCGTGTCGCGTCGAACAGCTCGGGATCCGGGGGTTCTACCAGCAGGTTGACAAATGGGAGGCCGAGTTGTTCGGCCAGCAGCGGGTACAGATCGAGCGGGCGCACCCAGCCATGCGCCAGCACGATCTCGCCGAGGCGGCCGCCTCCGGAACGCTGCTCGGCGAGCGCGGCCTCGAGCTGCTCCTCGGTCAGCAAACCCCGCTCGAGAAGCTGCCGGCCGAGCGGTGCGGCAAGCGCCGCGCGAGACCGCTCCCCGAGGCGCAGCCTGCTAGAGTCGTCCTCTAGAAACTCTGCCATAACGCGATCAGCCAGCCCTGGCCGCGGGCGATGTTGCGCCCTGCCAGGTCCGGCGCCCAGCCGGCCTGTACCCGCAGGCTCCGCGTCAGCCGGTAGACCGCCGAAAGCTGCAACTTGTAGAGGTCGAAACGGGGCTCGACCGTCGGATTGAAAAGATCGCCGGAGCCGCCCGCCGCTCCTACACCGCGAATCCCGTAGCCTTGCGCCATCAGCGTCCAGCGCGTGCCGGCGTGCCAACCGAAGGTGGCTTCCGCGCGAAGCTGATCGGCCGGCGCGCCCCAGCGCCTGCGGTAGCCGCCGCCCAGGGATACGTAAGCGTAGCGGCTCCCGAGCGGAAAGCTCCGCCCCAGAAGCAACAGCCACTCGGCGTCGGCCTGACCGTTGCCCGGCCTGGGCCGCCTCGCCGCGTTGTAGGCGGGAAACTTCGCCAGTGTCTGGAGCGAAACCACCCAGGCGCTCTCGCCGCCGCTGAGGCGCCAGCGCAAACCCGTGCTCATGTCGCCGGCGCCGAAGCTGCTTTGCCTGCTCGCCCAATCCTGGTAGCGGGCTCGCGGAAAGGAGGCCACGGCAATCCAGGTGAGACGATCCGTCAAACCGGTCTCGGCCCAGAGTTGAAGCTCGGCCTTGTCGAAGCGCCCGTCGCCGGCCAGGGGCGCCAGGCGCCCGCCGGCATCCCAGGCCTGCTCGGTTTCGTAAGTGTAGATTTGCCAGATCAGAAGGCCCTGGCCGCCCGGTTGCGTCCAGGCGCCGGCCGCAAGCGGCCACGGAGCAACCAGCGCAATCAGCCAAACCAGGTTGGGCGCGGCGCGCCAGGCTCGCCAGGCGGCGAGGGAGATTCCGAGCCACAGCAGGCCAAGCCAGAGCCACCGCCAGGCGACGACGCCCTCCCACCACTCCGGCGGCGCGGCGCCGGCCCTCGCCGAAGCCTGCTGCGAGCGCGTCGCGGCGAACAAAATCTCGCCCCCGCGCACGACGGCGCACCCGGCGGAGCTCAGCGTCAGCGTCTCCGGCTGAGGCCACGGCTGGCCGGGACTCCAGTCAAGCCAAATGCCCGGCTGCCCGTCCCACCAAGCCACCTGCGCCACCACGGCGTCCGGCGGCGGCGCGTGCATGCCGTCCGGCATCCACAGGATGAGCCGGTCACGCCGGGCCGTGACGGGGGATCGAAGCCTTGCCGGGCGGCGACCGACAACCAGAAACGGCCTTGCCGGCCGCACGGAGCCGTCCGGATCGTAGGCGACGACTTCGAGCGGGGCTGCCACCGCCGGGCTCAGCGCGCGCCGAAGCCAGCCTGCCCAGTCGTTCTTCGAGGACGCCAGATCTTCGTCGAGGAAAAGCTGCGGGGCCGCGCCCCAGGCCGTGGCGGCCAGCGCCAGCGTAGCCGGGCGCTCCTTCAGCGGCGCCGACAGCAGTTGCACCCGGATGGGCGCGCCTGCCGGGCTGAACAGCTCGAGCCGGTTCCAACGCCGCACCGGCGCTGATGCGAGCGAAATCGTCGCTCTGCCGATGCCGCCCCCGAGGACGCGCACGCCGGCCAGCGCGCCGTTCCAAACGAGTTCCACCGTCGTGCGCGGCGCGTCACGGTCCCATTCCAGCTCAACCGCGTTCCAGGCGTGGCCGGGTGGTAGCTCGAAAGCGACAGCCGTTGCAACGTAGACAGGGCGCCGCTGCTCGGGAGCGGCGGGCAGGCCGGCCCACAAAGCAAGAGGGAGAACTGCTCCGACGAGTTGCCTCATCCCTACGGCAACTATCGGAGTCCCGTGATCAGAGCTTTAGAACGGTCGACCCGCGCCAGGGAGGAGCGCTTCAGGCGGGCAGAATGGAACCGAGCCGGCTATCCGAGCGCCGCAAGTACCTCGGCGGCGTGGCCGTCCACCTTCACCTTCGGGAAGATGCGCGCAATCCTGCCCTGCTCGTCGATGATGAAGGTGGTGCGCTCGATGCCCATGGTCTTCTTGCCGTACATGTTCTTCTCTTTCCAGACCCCATAGGCTTCGGCCACCTTGTGCTCGGTGTCGCTCAGAAGGGTGAACGGAAGCTGGTACTTCTGCTTGAATTTGGCTTGGGCGGCGGGCTTGTCCGGTGAGACGCCCAGCACGACGGTTCCCTTCTTGTCGATTCGCGGGAACTGGTCGCGGAACTCGCAGGCTTCACGCGTGCACCCGGGCGTGTCGGCGCGGGGGTAGAAGTACAGCACCACCTTCTTGCCCGCCAGGCTGGACAGCCGCAGCGGCTCGCCGCTATCGGTAAGCAGTTCGAAATCGGGCGCCGGATCGCCCGGCTGAAGCGCAGAAGTCTTTTTTGCGGTCAAGCTACACTCCTCGCCGACGCGCCTAACGCGGTCCCACTTCCGTCAGATTACTCGACGGCCACCTTGGTTCCTTTTTTCTCCTCGAACGAGGAGAGCTCCTGGATCCTCTGGTCGATGAGCTCGCGAAAGCCCTTGAGCAACTCGATGCGCGCATTGCGGAAGTGGCGCATCGCCGACTCGGGGCCGAATTTTTTGAAAAGGGCGAACAGCTCGGGCCCGGCGCCGAGGCAGAAGCACCGCACCTTCGGCTCGCCGCCGCCCGCGCCGCTCTGGCCGGCGTTCTCGGACATACTCAGACGACCTCCCTCATTTCGACCGTCAACAGACTATTCTCCAGCCGCGCCCGCGTCGGCGTCAGCGCGGCCATCGAGGTCGGCAGCCCGATATGACGCCTCAGGGCGCCGATCTCGACCACCAGTTCATCCCCTTTCTTAAAGAGCCCGATTTCGCCTTTCGAGGCAAACGGCAACCGGAGGCGGACCTCGTAACGGCCGTCCACTTTCTGGAACGAGTAAGGGCGCTCGAGGCTGGCCGGTTCGGCGGGATCCTCGCCCGGGGCGTAGAGCGCCTCGGCCAGCGCCTGGAGCCGGCGCCGTCCCAGCACCTCCTGGTCGAACAGCCGCACGCGCTTCACCTTGACGGGCGCAAAGTAGGACTCCATCTCCTCGAGGGCCTCCCGCTGGCTACGCCGCCATTGGGTGAAGTAAGCGTCATTGACCTCCTCGGGCAATACCCGGTTGGCGATGACCCAGTCGACCGTGAGCCCGTGTAGCGAAAAATAGACGAAAGCCCGCTGCGTCTCGCGCAGCACCATCTTCTCCGGGTTGGTCACCAGCCGGACGCTGGTCGCCCGAGGATTCTCGAGCAGCTCGCCAACGCCCTCCAGCCGGTCGAACAGGTCCTTGACGTTGGCAAAGTAGCTGTCGGTGGGCAGCTCGACCGGCGAGACGCGGTTGGCGATCGGGCGGACCGCTTTAATGAGCGTGCGCTGGAACGGGAAGACGTGCTTCATGTACCAGTCCAGCGTCGTCGGCATGGAGACGAACCGCATCGACTCGGCCGTGGGCGCGCAGTCGAGGATGACGACATCGAAGCGCTCTTCGCGGCGGTACTGGTTCACGTACATCATCGCGCTCAGCTCTTCCATGCCTGGCAGGATGGCCAGCTCTTCGGCCTCGACGTCGCTCAGGCCCGTCGTGCGGAGTACGGAGACCACATAGGAGGAGATCGCCTGCCAGTGGCGGCGAATCTCTTTCTGGATGTTGACCTCTTGGATCCAGAGCCTTTCGGCGACCGGGTAGGGGTCGGCCGTCTGTCCCTGGAACAGATCTGGGCCGAGGTCGAAGGAATCGCTGAGGCTGTGCGCCGGATCGACGCTCATGACCAGCACGCGCCGGCCCATCTCGGCCAAGCGGACTCCCGTCGCCGCAGCGACGCTCGTCTTGCCGACGCCGCCTTTGCCGCTAAACAGGAGAACCCTCATCTCTTCCATTCTACCGGTACGGCGCCGCTGGCCGGCCGCGCCAGGCCGTTGAAACTTCGCCGTCGCCATGAACATCTCTCTAACTGTCGATTGGTGCCGCGAAACCGGCTTTTTGTAGACTAGTAGTTTAATTCCACAGAGGAGGTTGCCCGTTCTTGATCCGCTCACGCCTGATACGATTCGCGCTTGGGGCGGCGCTCTTAGGTGCTCTGCCCTCCGCGCACGCCGCCGATGCGGCCAAGGGCAAGGAGCTGTTCGATGAGCAGTGCAGCGTCTGCCACGAAACCGCCAGCACGGAGAAAAAAATGGGGCCTGGGCTCAAAGGTCTTTTTAAGCGCGAGAAGATGACCAACGGCAAGAAGCCCACGGTGGAGAACGTCACCAAGGTCATCCGGGAAGGCGGCAACGGCATGCCGGCCTACGCCGAAATCTTGAGCCAGGAGGAGCTGGAGCACCTTCTCGCCTACCTGAAGACGCTGTGAGTTGACTGCGAGCGCCCCGGCGGCTACAGTGGAATAAGACGTTCTTCAGCCGACGTCCCCATCGTCTAGCCAGGCCTAGGACACCGCCCTTTCACGGCGGCAACGGGGGTTCGAATCCCCCTGGGGACGCCACCCCTGCCGCCCGAGCACGGCTTGAAAATTTACCTGCCGGAGATTGACACGTCTCGCCGGATCTGTTAAACGATTATTGTTTCGAAACCGGGCCCTCCCGGTAGGTGGAGGTTGTCGATGCGAACGTTACGCTGCTCATTTTTTGTTTGGCTCATCGCCTTCGTCCTGGGCTGCGGGCTGCCGGCAGCGGGCCAGAACCTTACCAGCGTCAGCGGGTTGGTCACCGATCCCACGGGCGCCTCGATCCCCAATGCGGTCGTCGAGCTGGAGAATACGGCCACCGGCTTGAAACGCACCGCGCAAACCGACTCGTTGGGAGCCTACGTCTTCACGCAGGTGCTGCCCGGCGAGTACACGCTCACGGTGAAGGCTGAGGGCTTTTCCACCCGGGTGGTGCAGAATCTGCGGCTGCTCGTCAACAACCCCGCGACGGTGAACGTGCAACTGGAGGTCGGCGCGGTGACCGAAACCGTAGCCGTCACCGCCGAGGCGGTCCAGCTCAACACCACCGACGCCTCAATCGGTAACGCCATCTCGACGCGGCCGATTCTCCAGATGCCGCTGAATGCCCGCAACATCGTCAGCCTGCTGGCGCTTCAGCCGGGTGTTGTCTTCACGCGCGAGGATTCGACCAACTACCGAAACGGCGCGGTCAACGGCGGCAAAAGCGATCAGGCCAACGTGACGTTGGACGGCGTCGACGTCAACGATCAGATGGATCGCAACGCCTTCACCAGCGTGCTGCGCATGACGCCGGACTCGGTGCAGGAGTTTCGCGTCACCACGCTCAATGCCACCTCCGATCAGGGGCGCAGCTCGGGCGCCCAGGTGGCGTTGGTGACCAAGAGCGGCACCAATGAATTGCATGGTTCGCTCTACCACTACCACCGCAATACGGCCACCACGGCCAACAACTTCTTCAACAACGCCGCCGTGCCGGCCATCGAGCGGCCAAAGCTGATCCGCAACATCTTCGGCGCCTCGGCCGGCGGTCCGCTCAAGAAGAACCGGCTGTTTCTGTTCGGCAACTTCGAGGGCCGTCGCGATGCCAAGGATGAGACGGCGGTGCGGGCCGTCCCCTCGATGGAGCTGCGCCAGGGGATCCTCCAGTATCAGCGCAACGACGGCGCCATCGTGCGCGTGGGCCCGGCCGAAATCGCTTCGCGCATTCACGCCCGGGGCGTCAACCAGGCTGCGTTGCGCGTCATGCAGGGCTACCCGCAGCCCAACGACGAAACGCAGGGCGACAACCTCAATGTCAAGGGCTTTCGGTTCAAAGCTCCAACCCCGCTCAAGTGGAACACCTACGTGGCGAAGCTGGACTGGCTGGTCGACTCGGCGAACAAGCACAGTGTCTTCCTGCGGGGCAACCTGATGAACGATCGGGAAGAGCGGCTACCGCAGTTCCCCGGCATGCCGCCGAACAGCGTCTTCCTGCGCAACAACAAGGGCATCGCCACGGGCCTTACCAGCGTCTTTCGGCCTAACCTCATCAGCACCTTTCGCTACGGCCTGACGCGACAAGGCTTCGAGAACACGGGCCTCGCCAAGTTCTCCTCGGTAAGCCTGCGCGGCCTGGACGATCCGGTGGGCTTCACGCGGGGCTTCGCCGCCAAGATCCCGGTGCACACCCTCGCCGAAGACGTCAGTTGGATCAGGGGCTCCCACACGATCCAGTTCGGAGGCGTCGTCCGCATCATCCGCAACGAGCGGCTCACCGACCAGAACTCCTGGTCCACCGCCGTGGCCAACGCCTCTTGGCTGGTCAACTCCGGCGCGGGGCTGAACCGTCCGTTCCCGGACATGGCAGCGGCCTCGATCCTTTATTTCCGCTACACCGCCGCCGACGTCATGGGCCTGGTCACGCAAGGTACTGCACGCTACAACTACCTGGTGGACGGCACCGTGCTCAAAGAGGGCGAGCCGGTGCTGCGCAACTTCGCGGCCGAAGAGTACGAGCTGTACCTCCAGGACACCTGGCGCGTCACGCGCGCGCTGACGCTATCGGCGGGTGTGCGCTGGTCGCTGCTGCCGCCACTCTACGAAAAGAACGGCCAGCAGGTCTCCCCCAACATCCCGATCGGCCAGTGGTTCGATCTGCGCGGCGGTCTGGCCCAGCAGGGCCGCTCCCAGATGGAGGCCGGGCGTATCTCGTTCGTACCGCGCGACCAAGGCGGCCGCCCGCTTTATCCCTTCCATAAGAAAAACTTCGCCCCGCGGCTGGCTCTGGTCTACTCGCCTCAGGGCGACAGCGGCCTCAGCCGCGTCTTCTTCGGCGGCCCGGGCAAGACGGCCATCCGTGTCGGCTGGGGCATGTACTACGACCTGTTCGGCAGCGGCCTGATGCGCTCCTATGACTCGACCGCCTTCGGGCTGTCGAACTCGCTGGTCAATCCGGCCGCGCAGCTCGACATCGGCGACGCACCGGCTTATGCCGGCTTCGACCAGCTTCCGCGCACGCTGCTGTTGCCGGCGCCGCCGGCGAAGTTCCCGGCCACCTACCCGGACGCCTTCGCCATCACCAACGGACTGGACGACACCATCCGGCCGCCCTACAACATGAGCGCGAACTTTACCGTGGCGCGGGAGTTCGGCGGCGGGTTCTTCGTGCAGGCCTCCTATCTGGGCCGCTTCTCGCGCCGGTCCCTGACGCGCCGCGACGCGGCCATGCCGACCGATCTCAAGGACCCGAAGTCCGGGATGACCTACTTCCAGGCGGCAACGATCCTGGCCCGGCTGGCCGTGGCCGAGACGCCGGTGGCCAACGTCGAGAAGGTGCCTTTCTGGGAGAACTTCTACAGCAAGGCGGCCACGCCGACGCTCACCGCCACCCAGGTCGTCTACCAGCGGTTCCTGGCAAATCTCTGGGACTGGACCTATGCGCTGTATCAGCTCGACACGCCGCGCGGGCAGGGCAACTGTGATGGAAGGAACCGGTGCAGCGATCTCGGCCCCTGGACCTTCTTCCACCCGCAGTACTCTTACCTGTCGGTCTTCAGCTCGATTGGCGGCGGCAACTACCACGGCGGTCAGCTCACCGTGCGCAAGCGTTTCGGCAACAACGGCCAGATGGAAGCCAACTACACCTTCTCGAAGTCGATCGACCTGCGCTCGAACGTGGAGCGGGAGGGCTACTCCACCGGCGTCATCTGGAACCCGTGGCAACCGTGGCTGCACAAGGGGGTCTCCGACTACGACACCACGCACCTGTTCAACATGTACGGGCTTTACGCGCTGCCCTTCGGCAAGGGCAAGCGCTTCGGCTCCGGCGCCAGTGGTCTGCTGAACGCGCTCATCGGCGGCTGGGAGATCTCCGGAATTTGGCGCTGGTCGAGCGGCTTCCCGATCAGCGTCTTCAGCACCGGCGTCTGGCCCACCAACTGGAACAACAACAACTGGGCGCTGTGGAACGGCAAGGCCTTCCGCACCGCCACCACCAAAAACGCCCCGGCCATCGCCGGCCGCAGCGGGCCCAACCTGTTCCCCGATCCCCAGGAGGCGCTGGCCGCTTTCGATCCGGAGTATCCCGGCGGCATCGGCACGCGCAATCCAATCCGCGGCGACGGCGTCTTCAACATCGACTCCAGCGTCTCCAAGCGCTTCGCGATTCGCGAGGGCCACTCGCTGCGCTTTGTCTGGGACGCCTTCAATCTGACCAATACGGCGAAGTTCGATGTCTACGATGCCTCGCTCAACATCAATGCCGCGGGCACGTTCGGCAAGTACAGCACCACGCTCAATGAGGCGCGGGTGATGCAGTTCGCCCTGCGGTACGAATTCTAGGCGGAGGGGGCGCCCGGAGAGGCTGCGGGGGTCTCACCCGCCCGCAGCGCCGCTTCGTAGCCCCGCACCAGGTGATAGATGGCGCTGTCGAAGAAGCGCCCCACCGCATGTTCGAGCTCTTCCGCCGCGTAGACCTCCACCGTGGTGTGGGGAAAGCCCTGGTTGCGGACGAAATCGAGCATCCGGCTCTTGAGAAGCAAAAAGAGATAGACGACTTCGTGGAGAGGAACGCCCTCGGCGGCGCGGATCCGGCCGCGCTCCTCATAATAGCGTTCGATCTCCTTCTCGGAGGCGGCCGTCAGCCAATGGCCGAGATTCCGCAGGATCCGGTGGCAGATCTCGCGCAGCTCCGCCTCCGGCAGCGCGGCGATGTGGCGGCGGCGCTCGTCGCGCCGCAGCTCGCCGAGCACCTGGCCGGCAATCTCCTCGGCATGAGACTCAATCAACTGAACGAATTTGGCGGATACCATCTCCGGCCTGCTTCCCCGGCGCGCCTCAGCGGCCGGACTTCAGCTTCATCCGCTGCTCCCGCAGCACGGCCTTGCGGCTGAGCTTGATCTTGTTGCCTTCGAGCGCCAACACCTTCACCAGGATCTGGTCGCCCTCCTTCAGCTCGTCCTTGACGTTGCGGATGCGGTTTTCCGAGATTTCGCTGATGTGGAGCAGCCCGTCGGTGCCGGGCAGGATCTCGACGAAGGCGCCGAAGTCGACGATGCGTACCACCTTGCCCAGATAGATCTTGCCCACCTCGGCCACCGCCGCCACCTCGTTCACCATCTGGATGGCGCGCTCGGCGGACTTGCGGTCCACGGCGAAGATGTTCACCGTGCCGTCGTCATGGACATCGATCTTGACGCCGGTCGAATCGGTGATGCCGCGAATGACCTTGCCGCCCGGCCCGATCAGGTCGCGGATCTTCTCGGTCGGAATGGTCAGCGTGAAGATCCGCGGCGCGTAGGGCGACAGATCCTTGCGCGGCTCGGCGATGACCTGGCGCATCTTCTCGAGGATCTCCAGGCGGGCCTTGCGCGCCTGCTCGAGAGCCTCGCGCATGAGCGCCGGGCTGACGTTGGTGATCTTGATGTCCATCTGAAGCGCGGTGATGCCCTCGCGCGTGCCGGCGACCTTGAAGTCCATGTCGCCGTAATGGTCCTCGGCGCCGGCGATGTCGGTGAGGATGGCGTAGCGGTCCCCCTCCTTCACCAGGCCCATGGCGATGCCGGCCACCGGTTGCGAGATTGGCACGCCGGCGTCCATCAGGGCGAGGCTGGCGCCGCAGACGGTGGCCATCGAGCTCGAGCCGTTGGACTCCATGATGTCGCTGACGACGCGAAGCGTGTAGGGGAAGACCTTCTCGTCCGGGATGACGGGCAGCAGAGCCCGCTCGGCCAGCGCGCCGTGACCGATCTCGCGCCTTCCGGCGCCGCGCATGAACGCCACCTCGCCCACGCTGAAGGGCGGGAAGTTGTAGTGGAGCATGAAGCGCTTGGAGACCTCGCTCGGATCGAGCAGCTCGATGCGCTGCTCGTCCTCCTTGGTCCCGAGCGTCGAGGTGACCAGGGCCTGCGTCTCGCCGCGGGTGAACAGGGCCGAGCCGTGCGTGCGCGGTAGCAGGCCGACCTCGATCTCGATGGGCCGGATCTGGTCGAAGGCCCGGCCATCGGGCCGGCGGTGGTTCAACAGCAGCTCGTCGCGAAAGATCCGCTCCTTGAGCCGGTCGAACAGGGCGCCCGCTTCGGCCTGCTGTTCCTCCGGATAGCCGGCCACCACCTGTTTGCGCAGCTCCTCCACGCGGCCGTAGCTTTCCAGTTTGGAGTACTTCTCCGTGTTGAGCGCGTCGCTGAGCTCGGTGCGGACCTTGGCGGCGATCTCCTCATAGAGCGCCTCATTGACCGCCGGCGGCGTGAACTCCCACTTGGGCTTGCCGGCCTGGGCTGCCAGCTCCGCGATGCCGTCGATGATCTTCAGGGCGTGCTGGTGGCCGAACTCGATCGCCTCGACCACCTCGGCCTCGGTGGCGCCGGTGCCGCCGGCCTCCACCATGACGATGCCCTCCCGCGTGCCCGCCACGACAATGTGCAGTTTCGCTGTCTTGGCCTCTTCGTAGGTCGGGTTGACGATCAGATGCCCGTCGACCAGGGCCACTGCCACCGCGCCGACGAGATGGTGGAAGGGAATATCGGAGACGGCCAGCGCCGCCGCGGCCCCGACGACGGCCAGCGGCGCCGGGTCCCGCAGCGGATCGGCCGACAGCACCAGGCCGATGATCTGCGTCTCGCAAAGGAAGCCTTCGGGGAAGAGCGGCCGCAGAGGCCGGTCGATCAGCCGGCAGGTCAGGATCTCGCGCTCCGACGGGCGGCCCTCACGCTTGATGAAGCCGCCGGGGAACCGGCCTGCGGCGTAGGTGTACTCGCGGTAGTCGACCGTGAGCGGAAAAAACGAAGCACCCGGTTTCGGCTCCGGGTTGGCGCATGCGGAAACGAACACGACATTGTCGCCGGAACGAACGACCACGGCGCCATTGGCCTGTTTGGCCATCTTGCCGGTCTCCAGGGTGATCTTCTGTCCCTGGAGTTCAATCTCAACTTTGTGCAACATGGAAATCCCCTTGTCTTGGCCCTGGTTCCCCTCCCCGGGCGCGACTCGAAGCCGCCCCCGGGATTTTAGTCCCAGTTGACCGACGGTAGTGATTCAGGAGAGTCTCTTGAGAAGCCGGGCCGATCGAGGAGGGCGAAGCGGACAAACGGGGGTGAGTCCGCCCTTCCGGGCGGTTGCTGCCAAGCGGGTCTCGCAACTTCCTGACGTCCAATTCTCAGGCGCCGGTAGGACGACGGACCACAGTGGAGAGCTCACCCGCCTGTGCCGCAAGAGCTCGCGTTACCGGCGAATGCCCAAGCGCTGAATGAGGGTCTGATACCGCGCTGGGTCCTTTCGCTTGAGGTAGTCCAGCAGGCGCCGCCGCTTGGCCACCATCATCAACAAGCCCCTGCGGGAGTGGTGATCCTTGCGGTGCGTCTTGAAGTGCTCGGTGAGCAGCCGGATCCTGTGGCTCAGGATGGCGACCTGCACTTCCGGGGACCCGCTGTCGTTCTTGTGCAACTTGTATGCGGATATCAGCTTGGCCTTCTCTTCCGCCGCCAGAGGCATTCGGGTATCGAAACTCCTCGTCTTACCTTATCTCAATTCGATTCTTCTTCAGTCGTAGCATACCATATCTGCCGGTCGGCCGGCGCCGGCAACCGCCGACGAACGAGCCAGGCGGGACTGGTAGGATGAACCCATGAGCGATCTGACGGCCTTCAGCCGGCGAGCCCTCCTTGCCTGCGCCTTCGCCAGAGGCCGCCCCGCCTGGGCCCGCACCCGGCTCCGGGCGCTGATCCTGAGCGGGCGCAACAACCACGACTGGCGCACGACGACGCCCTTCCTCCAAAAAATTCTCGAAGCGACCGGCCGCTTTGAAGTCGCCGTCGAGCTCGATCCGTCGCGACTCACCGCGCCGGACCTCAAGGCGGTGGACGTGCTCGTGCTCGATTACAACGGTCCGCGCTGGGGGGCGGCGGCCGAGGAGGCCGTGGCCGGCTTTGTGCGCCGCGGCAAGGGCCTGGTTGTCGTCCACGGCGCCAGTTACGCCTTCGGCGAGATGGAGATCCTCACCGACAATCACCAGCGCACGGGAAAGTTCGAGCCGCCGTGGCCGGACTACGCCCGGATGACCGGCGTCAGGTGGACGAACGGCCCGCCGCGCTCGGGCCACGGCAAGCGGCACCGGTTTCGGGTGGAGATCGTCGACCGGAGTCATCCGGTGACGCGGGGCC
Organism: uncultured Bryobacteraceae bacterium; assembly: GCA_938003835.1. Classification (GTDB taxonomy): domain Bacteria; phylum Acidobacteriota; class Terriglobia; order Bryobacterales; family Bryobacteraceae; genus CALKXJ01. The sequence goes on from CALKXJ010000022.1 coordinate 112,816, forward strand.
TCGAGCCCTCCTTCGAGATCGACGACGAGCTCTACCACCGCCTGGTCTTTGAGCCCAACGTTCACGTGCTGGCGCGCGCCTTCGACGCGCCTGAGATCGGCGGCACGGGCCAGTTCGAGCCCGTGCTCTGGACGGTGCGCTTCGGCAAGGGCCGGGTCTTCCACACCACGCTGGGCCATGATCTGAAGGCGATGCAGGCGCCCGGCTTCCGCATCACTTTCGCGCGGGGCGCCGAGTGGGCGGCGACGGGCAAGGTGACGCTTCCGGCCGAGCCGCCCGAGGTCGCGCCCTGAAGGTCGCTGCCCGCCGCCTCAGCCCTGGGCCGCGGGCGCGGGCGCCTGGACCAGATCGAGGAAGGCCCGCATCGGCAGCGTGAACGGCTTCCTCCGGCGGTAGATGATTCCCAGGGGCCGCCTCAGACCTGGCTCCTCCAGCGGGATCGTGACCAGCCGTCCGAGACGGACCTCCTCCTGAAGAGCCGGCGCCGGCAGGATGCTGATCCCGGAGCCCAGGGCGACCGCCTCCTTGATGGCGAGCACGTTGTCGAAGTGCATCACCAGCCTGACCGTGATGCCGTGGTCGCGAAAAAGCCGGTCCAGTTCGCGCGCGATGGGCAGATCCTCGTCAAAGCCGACGAACTCCTGCCCGTCGAGCTCTTTGAAAGAGACCACGGTGCGGCCGGCCAGCGGGTGCGAGGGCGCGGCGGCCACTACCATCTCTTCGTCGCGCCAGGGGATCACGGCGACTTCGCGGCCCGACTCCGGGTAGCTGATGAGGCCGAAATCGGCCCGGTCGGCGCGGATTTGTTCGTAGACCCTCTCCGGACGCAGGTATTCCACCACGAGTTCCGCATGCGGGTAGCGCCGGCGGAATTCCTCTTCAAGCCGCGCCATCTGCGAGAGGCCGACCGAGTAGATGGAGGCGACCCGGACGGTTCCCTCGATGCGATTGCGCAGGCGCTCGAGCGCCGCCTCGAGTTCCTCGCGCCGGCGCAGCGCGTCGCGGCAGAAGCCGGCAAAGAGTGAGCCGGCCTCGGTGAGCCGCAGCGGGCGGCGGGAGCGGTCCACTAGGCTGAGGGAGAGGCGGCGCTCAAGTTCCGCCAGCCGCTGGCTGACCGCCGACTGGCTCACGCCGTTCATTTTAGCTGCCCGACTGATGCTCCTGGTGCGCGCAAGATCGCGAAAAATCTCGAGATCGACGAAATCCACAGGCTTATTTTAACATAAGAAAAAGCGATAAAGGCGAATTGAAAATTCTTGTTGACTTATACAGGGGTCGTGGTATACTGTCGATTCTATATCGAGTATATCGAGCCGCGCCAGCGGACTCCCGCCTCCGGCCTGGCTCTCGGATGCCCTGATGAGACGACCGACCGATACGGCCCTTGCTGCATCGCAAGGCCTCTATGATCCGGCGCTCGAGCGCGACGCCTGCGGAGTGGGCTTTGTGGCCAACGTTCGCGGTGTGGCTTCGCACGAGATCATCCGCCAGGGGCTCCAGATCCTGATCAACCTCGCCCACCGGGGCGCCTGCGGTTGCGATCCGGAAACGGGCGACGGCGCCGGGATCATGATCCAGATCCCGCACGCCTACCTCGCCGAGGAGTGCGCGCGCCTGGGATTCGACCTGCCCCAGCCGGGCGCCTACGGGGTCGGAATGCTATTCTTGCCGCGCCGCAAGGACTCCCGCCTGGCCGTCGAAGGCCATCTCGAGCGGATCGCCCGGGAAGAAGGGCTCACCGTTTTGGGATGGCGCGAGGTCCCGGTCAACTCCGCCGCGCTCGGCTGGCTGGCGCGCTCCTCGCAGCCGTTCATCGAACAGGTGTTCCTGGGCGGGCCCGAGGGGATGAGACAGGAGGAGCTCGAGCGCAAGCTCTATGTGGTGATGCGCCGCGCGGAGAACGACATCCGGGCCTCGGAGATCCCCGAGAAAGAGGATTTCTACATCCCTTCGATGTCTTCGCGGACGCTCGTCTACAAGGGCCTGTTGCTTGCGCCCCAGATCGAGCAGTTCTACCTGGATCTGGCCGCGCCGGGCGTCGCCAGCGCGCTGGCGCTCGTCCATCAGCGTTTTTCGACCAACACGATTCCCACCTGGCCGCTGGCGCACCCCTACCGCTACATCGCGCACAACGGCGAGATCAACACGCTGCGCGGCAATGTCAACTGGATGAGCGCGCGGGAGTCGGTGCTCAAGTCGGCGGCTTTCGGCGAAGATCTCCGGAAGGTCTTCCCCGTCGTCACGCCGGGCCTGAGCGATTCGGCCAGCCTGGACAATGCCGTCCAGCTCCTGTACCTAGCGGGCCGGAGCCTGCCGCACGTCATGGCGATGCTCATTCCGGAGGCCTGGGAGCATGATCCCACGATGCCGGAGGAGGAGCGCGCTTTCTACGAGTACCACGCGTCGCTGATGGAGCCCTGGGACGGGCCGGCGGCGATCGCCTTCACGGACGGCGAGGTGATCGGCGCCACGCTTGATCGCAACGGCCTGCGCCCGGCGCGCTACCTGGTCACGCATGACGGGCTGCTGATCATGGCCTCCGAGACGGGCGTGTTGCCCGTCGAACCGGAGAACGTCAAGGAGAAGGGACGGCTCCAGCCCGGCAAGATGCTGCTGGCCGACCTGCGGGAGGGCCGCATCGTGCCGGACGAAGAGATCAAGACGCGGCTGGCGCGCCGGCGGCCTTACGGGCAGTGGCTCAAGGAGAACCAGGTGCGCCTCGAGGATCTACCCGCGCCGCCACGCTGGCATCCGACCGATTTTGCGAGCCTGCTCGACCGCCAGCGAGCCTTCGGCTACACGGACGAGGAGCTGCGCTCGATCCTGGCGCCGATGGCGCTCGAGGGCGACGATCCGGTCGGCTCGATGGGGGTGGACACGCCCCTGGCCTGCCTGTCGGACAAGCCGCAACTGCTGTTCAACTACTTCAAGCAGCTTTTCGCCCAGGTCACCAATCCGCCCATCGATCCGATCCGGGAAGAGATGGTGATGAGCCTGGCCAGCTACATCGGCGTCGAGCGCAACATCCTGGACGAGACGCCGCAGCACTGCCATACGCTCAAGCTGCGGCACCCGATCCTGACCAACTACGACCTTGAGAAGCTGCGCCGCGTCTCCCAGGGCGACTTCCTGGCGACGACGTTGATGATGCTGTTTCCCGCCGGGGGCGGCGAGGCGGAGCTCCGGCAAGCGCTCGAAGCGCTCTGCCGCCGCGCTTCCTGGGCGATCCGTTCCGGCTACACGCTGCTGATCCTCTCTGACCGGGCCATGGACGAGAACTTCGCGCCGATCCCGAGCCTGCTGGCGCTGTCGGCCGTGCACAACCATCTGGTTCGGGAGCGGACGCGCACCCAGGTGGCCCTGATTGTCGAGTCGGGCGAGCCGCGCGAGGTCCACCATTTCTGTCTCCTGCTCGGCTACGGGGCCAGCGCGGTGAACCCCTATCTGGCGATCGAGACGCTCGAGGACATGTGCCGGCGGGGTCTGTTAGGCGACGGCTTTCCCTTTGAGAAGGCGCTGGCCAACTACAAGAAAGCCATCGCCAAGAACCTGCTCAAGGTCTTCTCCAAGATGGGCATCTCGACGCTTCAAAGCTACCAGGGGGCGCAGCTATTCGAGGCGATCGGCCTGAGCCGGGATCTGGTGGAGACCTACTTCACCGGCACGCCGTCGCGCATCGACGGCGTCGGCCTGGACGTGCTGGCGCGCGAGGCCAACATGAAGCACCGGTTGGCCTTCCGACCGGTGAGCGAGGCCGAAACCGAGCTGCCTGTAGGCGGGTATCTGGCCTGGCGGGCCGGCGGCGAGCACCATCTGCTGAACCCGACGACCATCAGCGCCCTCCAGCACTCGGTGCGACAGTCGAGCTACGAAACCTTCAAGCAGTTCACCCGCGCCGTCGACGACCAGAGCCGGCAACTGTGCACCCTGCGCGGGCTCTTCGAGTTTCGCAGCGCGGGCCCGCCGGTGCCGCTCGAGGAGGTCGAGCCGGCCCGGGAGATCGTGCGCCGTTTCGCCACCGGCGCCATGTCGTTCGGCGCGATCAGCAAGGAGGCGCACGAGACGCTGGCCATCGCCATGAACCGCATCGGCGGCAGGTCGAACACGGGCGAAGGCGGCGAAGATGAGGAGCGTTACGTTCCTCTGCCAAACGGCGATTCCAGGCGCAGCGCCGTCAAGCAGGTGGCGAGCGGGCGCTTCGGGGTCACCATTCACTACCTGGTCAACGCCGATGAGCTCCAGATCAAGATCGCCCAGGGAGCCAAGCCCGGCGAAGGCGGCCAGCTCCCCGGGCACAAGGTGGATGAAGTCATCGCGCGGGTCCGCCACTCGATTCCCGGCGTGGGGCTGATCTCGCCGCCGCCGCATCATGACATCTACTCGATTGAAGATCTGGCGCAGCTCATCTATGACCTCAAAAACGCCAACCCGCGGGCGCGCATCTCGGTGAAGCTGGTGGCCGAGGTGGGGGTGGGCATTGTCGCCGCAGGCGTCGCCAAGGCGCACGCCGACGTGATCCTGATCAGCGGCGACAGCGGCGGCACGGGCGCCTCGCCGATCACCTCCATCCGGCACGCCGGCATCCCGTGGGAGCTGGGCCTGGCTGAGACCCAGCAGGTGCTGGTGCGCAACGATCTGCGCAGCCGCGTGATTCTCCAGACCGACGGCAAGCTCATGACGGGCCGCGACGTCATCGTGGCGGCACTGCTGGGGGCTGAGGAGTTCGGCTTTTCGACGGTTCCGCTGGTGGCCCTGGGCTGCATCATGATGCGCAAGTGCCATCTGAACACCTGCCCGGTGGGCATCGCCACGCAGGATCCGCGCCTCAGAAAGAAGTTCGCCGGCGCGCCCGAACACGTCATCAACTACTTTTTCTTCCTGGCCGAAGAGGTCCGCGAATACATGGCGCAGATGGGCTTCCGGCGCATGGACGACATGATCGGCCGCGTGGATCTTCTCGAGGCGCGCCATGCGCGGCACTGGAAGGCGCGCGGGCTGGACTTCTCGGCCGTTCTCCACGCGCCGGACGTTCCGGCGCGGGTGGGCCGGCGGAAGCGGATCGAGCAGGATCATGGTCTTGACAAGGCGCTCGATCACCGTTTGATCGAGCTGGCCCGGCCGGCGCTCGAGCGGCGGGAGCCGGTGGAGGCCGAGCTCGAGATCCGCAACGTGCATCGCAGCGTGGGCACGATGTTGAGCGGCGAGATCGCGCGCCGCTACGGCACGGCCGGCCTGCCCGACGACACGATCCGCCTCCGCTTCCGGGGCTCGGCCGGCCAGAGCTTCGGCGCGTTCCTGGCCAAGGGCGTGACGCTGACGCTCGAGGGAGACGCCAACGACTACACCGGCAAGGGTCTGTCCGGCGGGCGCCTCATCGTTTACCCGCCCGCAGGGTCGCGCTTCGCCGCCGAGGAGAACATCATCGTCGGCAATGTCGTCCTCTACGGCGCCACCAGCGGGGAGGCCTTCTTCCGCGGGATGGCCGGCGAGCGCTTCGCCGTGCGCAACTCCGGCGCCGTGGCCGTCGTCGAGGGCGTGGGCGACCACGGCTGCGAGTACATGACCAAAGGGCTGGTGGTGGTGCTGGGCCGGACGGGCCGCAACTTTGCGGCGGGCATGTCCGGCGGCATCGCCTATGTGCTCGACATCACGGGCGAGTTTCAAACCGTCAACTGCAACCGCGCGAGCGTCGATCTCGAGCCGGTGGCCGATCCGGGCGAGGTGGCCCGCCTTCGCGCGCTGATCGAACGCCACCGGGAGTTGACCGGCAGCCTCCGCGCGCAGTCGATTCTCGCCAACTGGGGCGCCATGGCGGCAAAGTTCATCAAGGTCTTCCCGCAGGATTACAAGCGGGTGCTGGGGCTTTCGAGAAGCCAGGAAACAGCGGCATCCGCCGCGTCCCTTCCTCCGCCGGCCCCAGCCGAAGTGGCGGAGGTGATCCATGGGTAAGCCGACCGGTTTCCTCGAATACGAGCGCGAGACGGCCGGCCGGCGACCGGTGGCCGAACGCGTCAACGATTTCTTTGAAATCTACGTGCCGCTTCCGCCGGAGAAGGTCGCCCGGCAGGGGGCGCGCTGCATGGATTGCGGGGTGCCGTTCTGCCACTCCGGCTGCCCCCTCAACAACCTCATTCCGGACTGGAACGACCTGGTCTACCGCGGTCGCTGGCGCGAGGCCATCCGCGCGCTTCACGCCACCAACAACTTTCCCGAGTTTACCGGCCGGGTGTGCCCGGCGCCCTGCGAGACCTCCTGCGTGCTAGGCATCAACGAGCCGCCGGTCACGATCAAACAGATCGAACGGGCCATCATCGACCATGCCTTCGAGCAGGGCTGGATCCGGCCGCAGCCGGCGCCGCGCAAGACGGGCAAGCGGGTGGCGATCATCGGCTCGGGACCGGCGGGGCTGGCCGCGGCCCAGCAACTGGCCCGGGCCGGCCATGATGTGACGGTGTTCGAGAAGGCGGACCGGATCGGCGGGTTGCTCCGCTACGGCATCCCGGACTTCAAGATGGAGAAGCACCTGATCGACCGCCGCCTCGAACAGATGATGGCCGAAGGGGTGACCTTCCTGACCCGGGCTTTCGTCGGTCGCAACGTTCCGGTGGAGGATCTCCGGCGGGATTTCGACGCGCTGCTATTGGCCGGCGGAGCCGAGCAGCCACGGGATTTGCGCGTCCCCGGACGCGAGCTCCAGGGAATCCACTTCGCTATGGACTTCCTGGCTCAGCAGAACAAGCGCGTGGCCGGCGACACCGACCTCGCGGCCGACCCGACACGCAGCGCGGAGCCGATCTTGGCTACCGGCAAGCGCGTGGTGATCATCGGCGGCGGCGACACGGGAGCGGACTGCCTGGGCACCTGCCACCGGCAAAAGGCGTCGGCGGTCTGGCAGTTCGAGATTCTGCCCAGGCCGCCCGAGGAACGATCGCCCGCCACGCCGTGGCCGCTCTGGCCGCTCCAGTTGCGCCAGGAGTCCTCTCACGAAGAGGGCGGCATCCGCGACTGGAGCGTGGCCACTACGCGCTTCTCGGGCGACGAGTACGGCCGGCTGCGCAAGCTGCACGCGGTAAGGGTGGGGCCGCCGCCCCACTTCGAGCCGATCTCCGGAACCGAGTTCGAGATGGAGGTCGACCTGGTCCTGCTGGCGATGGGCTTCACCGGGCCGGTGCGCGGCGGCCTCCTCGACGAGCTCGGCGTCGCGCTCGACGAGCGAGGCAACGTCGCCACGCGCGACTATATGAGCTCGATTGCCGGCATCTTCGCCGCCGGCGACATGCGCCGTGGCCAGTCGCTTGTGGTGCACGCCATCGCCGAGGGCCGGCGGGCCGCCCGGGCCATCGACCGCTGGCTCATGGGCGAGAGCTCGCTACCGTGAGTTCCCGGAGAAGATTTTCGAAGCCTCGCCGGACGATTTTTGCCCATTTCAACCCTCTTCCTGCTAGACTGAGGGAAGCAGTTACAGTTTGACCAGCCGAACTTGGCCGACCTAGTAGTGAGCCTCGGGGGGCGTTGTCAACGTAAGGAGAAAGAGTAGTGAAGAATATTTTTGTAGGGAATCTGGATTACGGCGCCACCGAGGACGCCATCCGAGACCTGTTCGAGCAGTACGGCGCCGTCGAGCGCGTCAGCCTGATTCGCGATCGTGACACCGGCGCGCCGCGGGGATTCGCCTTCGTCGAGATGTCCGATGCGGCCGAGGCGGATCGTGCCATCGCCGGCCTGAACGGAACCATCCTGGGGAACCGGGCGATCAACGTCAACGAGGCGCGTCCCCGCGCCGACAGCGGCCGCCCTTCCGGCGGGGGTGGTTTCCGCCGACAGGGAGGCGGCCCTCCGCGCCGGCGGCGCGAGCCGCGCTGGTAAAAGGTCCGGCCTCCATCAAGCGCGCCGCTTCCGCCGCCTTGCGCGCGGAAGCAGCCCCCGTTTAGCCTGAAAGCAGCCATGCGCAGCCTCGGGCTACCGGAAGTTCTCATCATTTTGGGACTACTGGTGCTGCTGTTCGGGGGCGCGCGCCTGCCCGCCTTCTTCGCGGGCTTGGGACGCCGGCTCGGCGCCTGGGTGAACCAGTGGCGCTGGGTCTGGCGTTCGATGGCGGGAACCGAAGAGGAAGAGATCCGCGCCGAGGAGGCGGTCGGCAAGGAGCAAGCGTCCCGCTTCCTGGAATACATGCCGCCCGTAACCGACTCGGAGCTCATCCGCCAGGTGCGCTCGGTCGGAGAAAAACTGGCGCGCACCGCCCCGGCCAGCCGGCGCACGTTTCGTTTTCACGTCGTCGAGGCGCCCGTCGCCAACGCCTTCGCTCTGCCCGGCGGATACGTCTTCGTCACGCGCCGCCTGGCCGAGATGTGCGAAGACTCCTCCGAGACCGCCTTTCTCCTCGCTCACGAGATGGCGCACGTCATTTCACGCCATTTCGTCGAAAACAGAGTGATGGAGACGCTGCTCGGGGCCGTCAAAGCCGGGCAGCTCCTGGCGGAGCTTGTCGGCAAGGGCTACTCGCGGGAACAGGAGCTCGAGGCGGACCGGAAAGCCATCGAGCTGATGCGCGAGGCTGGATTCGCCGAGGAGGGCGCGCGCCGGATCCTGGCCAAGCTTCACCGCCTCTCAGGTGAGACGCCCGAGCTGCTCCAGTACCTCTCCACGCACCCCCGCTTCGAAGAGCGCCTCGAGACGTTACGCGCTTGAGTAGCGGCGCGGCTTATCGCTTCACGCTCCGGACCAGAGCTTCAAACTGCGGCTGCGCTTGGGCGACGGTCCTGGCCGGCCCGGTGAACTTGAAGAAAACGTTTCCGCCCGGCGCTTCGACGATCGCCCCGAGCAGCCTGAAGCCGGGTTTCCTCACCGCGCCGCGCGGCGCCATGGGGCCGGCCGAGGCCAGGTAGGTACCGGAGACGTCGATGCGCGTCACGGGAAGGCCGTTGACAGTCTCCTTGCCGATCTTGGCCGCCTTGTCCGCCGGCTTGCCGCCTTCGAGTTCGAACTGCGCGATCCAGCGCTTGATGTTGGAGTCCACGTCGCCACCCTGACCGGCGCCGAAGAAGAAGACCGCGCACTCGCCGTCTTCGGCATCCCCGGCTGCCCTCGGTACCCGGTAGGTGGCGGCGCGCATCGGCCGCTCCGGTTGCGCCTGCCAGCCGGCGGGCGGCGCCCAGCGAATCCCTCCCGCCGATTGCGCCCAGAGCCCAAACACCGCTCCCAGGCATCCCAGTCCCAACAGTCGTCGCGTCATAACTCCAGCATACCGGCAGGCGCACGCCTCAGCCGGTGGTCTTCAAGCGCACCGGCTCGACTCTGCCGGCGAGCGTCGAGCCGACCAGAAACGCTACCGGCATCGCCAGGCCAATGCCGATGAAGACCGGCACATAGCTGTGGGTGAGGTCGAGCACCTGGCCTACCACCCAGGTGCTGATCACCGAACCCATCGTGGAGCCGGTGCCGCCGAAACCATGAACGGAGGCGACGGCGCGCGGCGGGAAAAAGTCTGCGGGCAGCGTGTGCACCGTCACCGACCAGATGATGTAGAAAAAGATCGCCGTCGAGATCAAGGCCATGGTCCAGAACAAGGACTGTGCGAAGACCGCGGCAATGCCGATGGGCGAGCCGAGCGTCGCCACCAGCATCAGCGTCTTGCGCGTGCGGTGCACGCTCCAGCCACGCCGCTGGAGCCGGAGCGCGACATAACCGGCGGTGAAGTTGCCCACGTCGGCCACCAGGAAGGGGATCCAGGCCACGGCGCCGATGCCCGCCAGGCTCAGGCCGCGTTCGCGGGCGAGAAACTCCGGAATCCAGAAAGCGTAGAAATACCACAGCGGGTCGGCAAAGAAACGGCAGAAGAAGACGGCCCAGGTTTGTCGATAGCCGAGCAGCGATATCCAGGGAAGCTTCGGCACGGAGGAATCGGCGGTGGCCTGGCCCCGGTCGGTGGCGCGCATCTGGGGATGGAGATAGCGGAAGAGCTGAAACGCGGCCACCCAGAGGAAGCCGAGCGCGCCGGTCACCAGAAATGCGCCCCGCCAGCCGTAGCGGTAAGTCAGAAAGACGACGAGCGGCGGGGCAATCATCGCGCCGAGGCTGGAGCCGCTGTTGCAGATGCCGACAGCGAGGCTGCGGGCCTGAACCGGCACCCAGAGCGCCACCGCCTTGATGAAACCGGGCCAGGCGCCGCCTTCGCCCACGGCGAGCAAAGCGCGAAAGAAAGCCAGGCTCCGCGGCCCGCGCGCCAGCGCGGTGAGCATGCCTGCGGCGGACCACCACGTGACGGCGAGCGTCAGGCCCCGGCCCACGCCCAGGCGGTCGATCACCCAGCCGGCCAGCGAGTAGGAAACCATGTATGTGATCAGGAAGGCGTTGATGATCGCCGCATATTGGGCGTTCGTCAGGCCGAACTCATCCCGGATGGTCGGAGCGAGCACGCTCAGCACCTGCCGGTCGATCCAGTTGATCGTCGTCTGGCCGAGCAACAGGGCGATCAGGACGACGAGCGAGCGCTGGGAGAAGACCCGTGCGGCTTCCATCACGACTTGCGGCCGGCGGCAAACCAAGTCGCAAAGACGAACCAGGCGAGAGAGGCAGCAGCGAACCAGGTTCGAAATGCGCCCTCGGCTAGCCCACCCTGCCAGTAGGCCACGGGCGTCACGAGGCAGGCGAGCAGGCTGAGGGCAGCCAGCAGGCCGACGAGCGGTTTAGGCACGGGATGCCTCCTTTCGCGCAGGCAAATTCAACAGCGTGTAGGCCGCAATCGCGAGAAAGTAACCCGGCAGCCAGCGGAAGAACAGGTGCACGGGCAGGAGGAAACACACCGCCAGCGTGCCCACCCAGACCGCGAGCGCGCGCCAGTTCATCAACCAGCCGTAGCGCGCGGCGCGGTGCTGCTCGATGCCCACGAGCGGGAAGATCCAGTGCTCGGCAAAGACGATCGCCCCGACGGGCATGAGCACCAGGCCGTAAATGGCGACATAGTCGAGAAGCCGGACGAAAAAGACCGGAAAGCAGGCCAGCACGGCCGTGGCGAGCCCCGCCACCAGCGTGATCTTCCAGCGCGGCCAGTTGGTGACGGCCTGAAGGGCCAGACCCGCGCGGTAGAGCGTCGGGTTGGCCGTGGTCCAGCCCGCCACCATGACGCCGAAGACGCCGGCGATGCCCACCGCTTCGTAGGCCATCAGGCCGGGATTCATCTCGCGGTTCACCGCCGCCACCATGATGCCGGAGCAGATCCAGGCGAGCATATGGCCGGGGTACATGCCGAAGGCGGAGTACAGGCCGTAGGTCCAGCTTCGGGCGTAGCGGAACAGCGCCATGTCGGAGAGGCCGACGTGCATGGCGAGATTGGCAAACCAGGCGAAGAAGACGATGTGGCCGATGTGGAACCTCTCCTGCCCTTCGGTGGGCACACCGTTCCAGACGCGCGTCGCGGCGATCTCCCAGAAATTCGAGAGGTCCGGCGCCACGCCGAGGCGCGGCAGCATGGCGACAGCCCCGGCCAGGAAGACGACGAAGATCCACGGAGAGCAGACCTGCGCGAAGCGACTGAGTTTTTCGAAGCCCAGAATGGCCAGGATGGTGAAGGCGACGCCGAGCGAAAGCGTGACGGCGACCCAGGCGGCGCTGGTGGGCAGGATGTCGGTGAGCTGCGGCGTGGGGATCCTGAAGCCCAGGCCGATCGCGGTGGCCGAGACCGAGATCATGGCGCCCGCCAGGATGCAGTACAAGAAGGCGTTGGCGATGTTGTAGGCCAGCGTCAGGCCGGGCCCCGCAATCTGGCGCAGGTACCAGTAGAGCGTCAGGCGGGTGCGGACGGCGATCGGCGCGCAGATGAACGTCCAGGAGAGCACGGCCAGAAGGTTCCCCAGGGCAAGGCCGAGCAGCAGGTCCCGCGCCGTCACGCCGTGCAGGACGAAGAACGCACCGATGACAAATTCGGTGGCGGCGACATGCTCGCCGGCAAACAGGCCCGCGAAGCGCCGGCCGGACTGGAGCTTGTCCGGGGAGACGGGTTCGCGGTCGAACTCGTAGAGCCTGTCCATGCGGGCCGCGAGGCCGGCGAGCTTCGAAGACATGATCTCGTTTATTTTACTGACAGGTAGAGGACCGCGCTTCCCGGCATGGGGGGCGAGAGCTCGCGCCAGGCGCCGCCCGCCACGAAACCCGCCGGATGCCTGAGGCCGTTTACCGGATCGAACCACTCGAGGCGGAGTTGGCCGCTGGCGGCGGTCAGGTCCACGGTGACCGTACCGCCGCCGGGCACGAAGACGAGATAGTCCCGGCCGGGATCGGCCAGGCAATAGCGCGAAGAGGCCAGCTCGCCGGCGGGCTTCATTCGCGCCAGGTTTACCCGCCGGGCGTACTGGCGTGTGTAGCCCAGGTTGCGCCGCACCGGCTCGAACTCGGCCTCGAAAGGCTTGCCCAGCACGCGCGCGTCGTAGGGGTCCATGAAGAGCGGGTACATGCCGCGGAGGAACGTCTTCCAGACCCAGTCGGCATTGCCGCCAATGCCCCACAGGTGATCGGTGTCGTTGAGAATGACCTTGGCGCCGTCGTTCGGAGGCGGCTCGTCGCGGAAGCCGCCCTCGGGATTGGGCGAGATCCACTCGGCGGGGCTATCGAACAGCGCTTGGTTCGTGCCGCCCTTGTATTGAAAGGTCATCCCGACAGGGTGCTGTTTCGGCCTGGTTTTCTCGTAGGCCTGGATGAAGCGGATCATGTGGTACTGCCAGTCGGTCGAGCCGGGATGGTTTTCGTTGGAGATCTCGTAGAGCACGTTGTCAAAGCGGTTCACCGTGTCCACGACCTTGCGCACGTAGGCCTCCTGAAGCGCAGTCACCGTGGGATCGGCCAGCGTGTAAACGGCCAGCCCCTTGCCGTCGATGCCGTTGATGTTGTTATCCGGGTGGTAGGGGTGGGCCTCCCAACCGCCGGGTGAGAACTGGAGTCCCCAGCCTTCAAACAGCATCACCGAGACATAGAAGCCGCGCCGCTGGGCCGCGCGCACGCGCTGCTCCAGGCGGCGGAAGTACTCCTTGTCGTAGCGCGCGAGATCGAACTTCGGCTTGCCGTCGAGCGCCGTGCCCGGACCGGTTCGGGCATACGGGAGCGGGCGGACGTGGTGCCTCACCTGACGGTATCCGCGAGGCTCCCAGTTCGTCAGATCCCAGGTCCAAAGCCGGATGAAGTTGTGGCCGTAAGCCTCCACCCAGCGGAGAAACTTCTCGAAGTCGAACTGCGGCGGAGGATCCTCGGGCCCCATGTCGACGATCGTGGTCCAGGTGTGGGCGCCGGTGAGGTAGACCGCGCGCCCGCTCGGGTCGGCGAAATAGCGAGGATTTTCCGGGTGCCGCCGCAGCGGTCCCGGGGCAGGCTCGGCGGCGGCGAGCGTTGCCGCAAGCAACGCAAACAGGACGCTTCTCATAGGGTAAGCTCCTTGGTTTCGGCAGCGGCCCGCTCGGAGACACACCTCCGATGGCCCGAAATCTGTGGCTGCGAGTCCGCGGCTGGTCCGATTATAGGCCGTGCGCAAGGCGGCTCGTGTACACTAAAACCGATGGCGGAGCAGTGGCTTCCCGTCTATATCTCGTTGCTGACGCCCATCGCCACGTTCGCGGTGGTGCTGGTCGGTTTCCTCTATCACAACAGCCGCTTCACGGAGCTCAGCACCAGCGTCGACCGGCGGCTGAGCGAGTTCGGTCGGGGCGTGGATGCGCGGATCACCGAGCTCAGCAAGAGCGTTCAGGCCCGCATTACCGAGTTGAGCAAGAGCGTCGACGCCTGGATCGCCGGCCTGGATAACCGCATCAGCGAGCTCTCCAAGACGGTCGACAGCCGCATTACGGACCTCAAAGACCTGATCAAGGCGCAGGGCACGCGCTTCGAGGCCGACTTGGCGCGAGTGGAAAGTTCTCTGCTCACGAAGTTCGCGGAGCTCGACACGCGGCTGACGCGCATCGAATCGCGGATTCCTTGAGCGGCTGATCCGGCCGCAACGACATATGAGTGCGCCATTCGATTCCGATCTGATCCGCCAGGCCGGTCCACTGTGGATCGAGGCCACCCACGCGGAATTTCTCGCAGCGATCGAGGCGGGCGCCTTGCCCCAGGAAGCCTTCGCTCGCTGGCTCGCGCAGGACTATCTGTTCGCCAAGACCCTCGTGGCCTTCCAGGCCATCGTGCTGGCCAAGTCGCGGCGCGACTGCCACGGGCCGCTGATCGCCGGCCTGGTGGCGCTCGATAGCGAACTCGGCTGGTTCGAGCGACACGCCGAACGCCTGGGCGTGGATCTCGACGTTCGGCCCCATCCGGTCTGCCGGGCCTACTGCGATCTGCTGATGCGCAGCGCCTATAACGAGCCGCTCGGCGTGCTGCTCGCCATGCTCTACGGCGTCGAGGTGTCCTATCTGGCCGCCTGGAGCGCGCTCGAGGCCAAGGGGCCATACCAGGAGTTCATCGAACGCTGGTCGAATCCGGCCTTCGCCGACTACGTCGATTCCCTGCGGCGGCTTGCGGAAGGCTATCCGCACGAGCGGGCGCAGGCGGCCTTCAACGGCGTGCTCGAAGCCGAACGGGACTTCTGGCGGATGGCCTGGGAGGGCTGAAGCCGGCCTACTTGCGCCAGAACATCGGCGTGAAAATGACGATCGCGGTGTAGAACTCCAGGCGGCCGCAGACCATGACGATCGCCAGCACCCATTTCGACAGTGGGGGCAGGTGCCCGTAATGCTCCGCCGGACCGACCTGGCCGAGGCCGGGTCCGATGTTGAACATGGAGGCGGCCACGGCGGCGATGCTCGTCAGCACATCGGCGCCCATGGCTGCCAGCACCAGGGCCGCTGCGCCGAAGACGATCAGGGCCAGGTAGACCATGTTGAGCAGGCTCTGCACCGTCTCTTCGGGGATCACCTGGCCGCCCAGGCGAATGGCGAAGACGCCGCGCGGCTCCACGATGCGGCGGAACTGTCGCCGCACGACCCGCTGCAACAGCAGGATCCGGGCCACTTTCAGCCCGCCGGCGGTCGAGCCCGTGCACCCGCCGACGAACATGAGAACCAGCAACAAGAGCTGGGCCAGGGGCCGCCACTTCTCGAAATCGGCGGTGACGAAGCCGGTGGTCGTGAGGATGGAAGTGACTTGAAAGAGCGCTCTGCGGAGAGCCTCAACCGGCCCGAGACGCCCGCCGGTGACAAGCGCCAGCATCACCACGCCGGCGGCGGCGGCGAGAATCAGCAGGTAGGCGCGGATCTCGACATCGCCGAAGAAGGCCCTCGCCTGCCCCTCGCGCCACAAGCGGTAGTGGCGCGTGAAGTTGATTCCGGCCAGGATCATGAAGACGATGACGATGAATTCAATGAGCGGGCTTTCAAAGCCGCCGACACTCGCCGTGCGCGTGGAGAACCCGCCGGTGCCGAGCGTCGAGAAGCTGTGGCAGGCGGCTTCGAAGGCGTTCATGCCCGCCAGGCGGAGCGCCACGTACTCGGCCAGGGTGAGCGCGACATAGATGCGCCACAGCGAGCCCGCGGTCTCGGTGATGCGCGGCGTGAGTTTTTCGCTCCGGGCGCCGGAGAATTCGGCGCGATAGAGATGCATCCCACCAGTGCCGAGCAGCGGCAGGATAGCGATGCCGAGCAGCACGATCCCCATGCCGCCGACCCAGTGAGTGAAGCAGCGCCAGAGCTGGAGGCCGTTGGGAAGCACCTCCACGCGTTCGAGCACGGTGGCGCCCGTGGTGGTGAAACCGCTGGTGGCCTCGAAGACGGCATCGGTGAAGGAGGCGAAGTGCGGGGAAAAGTGAAACGGCAGCGCTCCAAACAGGCAGACGGCCGCCCAGACTGCCGCCACCAGCAGCAAGCCCTCGCGCACGGTCAAGTCGGACTCCAGGCGGCGAAGGGTCCCGAACATCAGGAACCCCGAGGTGGCGCAGACGGCCGTCGCCGCCGCCAGCGGGCGCACGGAAGCCGTGTCGGCGACCAGCGCGTAAACCAGCGGAAACAGCATCGCGGCCGCCAGCAGGAGCAGAAACAGGCCCACGACGTGCAGAACGGCAGCCGGGCGAATCACCGCCGCTCCCTCTGCCGCTCCGCCAGGAAAGCCGCCTCGAGCTGTTTCACCGCCTTCTCCAGCGTGAAGAAGATCACCCGGTCGCCGGGTTCGATCGAAGCCTCGCCGCGGGGAACGATCACCTCACCCCCCGGCCGGGCGATGGCGCCCACGATGGCGCCTGCCGGAAAGCGCAGCTCGCGGAGCTTCCGGCCGACGTAGCGGGATCCGGCGGAAGCCACCAGCTCGATGGCCTCGGCCTCCTCCTCGCGGAACGTGGTCACCGACACCACCTGGCCCTTGCGGACGAACTGGAGAATGCGGTCTACCGTGGCCAGGCGCGGGCTCACCGAGGTGTTGATGCCGAGCAACTGCGCCATGGGCAAATAGTTCAGCCGGTTGATCAAAGCCACCACCTTGCGGGCGCCGAGCCGGCGCGCCAGCAGCGAAGCGATCAGGTTGTCCTCGTCGTCGTCGGAGAGCGCCAGGTAGGCGCTGACGCCATGGATATTCTCCTGCATCAGCGTGCCGGCGTCGGTGCCGTCGCCGTGCACGACGATCGTCTGGTGGAGGATCTCGGCGATCTTCCGGCAGCGCTCCAGATTCCGCTCGAAGAGCTTGACGGCGACGCCGCGCTTTTCGAGCTCCTCGGCCGCCAGGATGCCGATCTGCTTGCCGCCGAGCACGAAGACCCGCTCGAGCCGTTCAGGGCGCTTGAGGCCGAGGAAGGTCATCACCTCCTCGAGATCGGTCTGGCGGGTTATCACGTAGACGTGGTCGCCCGGCAGGACCCGCTCTTCGCCGTGGGGGATGATGACCTCCGGCCCGCGGAAGATCAGCGCAACGAGCGAATGCGGGGGAGCACCGGAGCGGCCCACCTCGATCAGCGTCTTGCCGGCGAACCAGTGGTGCGGCTCCACCAGCATCCCGAACAGCTTCACCTTGCCCTCGGCAAAGTCGAAGATGTCGGAGACGCCCGGCAAGGGCAGCACGGGCAGGATGCGCGCCACGGCCTCCGATTCCGGGTGGATGATCAGATCGATCTTGAGCCCGGCCTGCTCGGCGATGCGCCTCCAGTGGTGGACCTCGTGCGTCCGCACGCGGGCCACCTTCACCTTTACGTTCGAATCCGCCTGCGCGATCAGGCAGGCCAGCAGATTCACCTCGTCCGCGCTGGTCGCGGCGATCAGCATCTCGGCTTCGCGCAGCCCGGCGCGGTGAAGCGTCTTGATGCTGGCCGCGCTGCCCTGGACGATCTTGGCGTCGAGCGTCTCCTCGAGACGGGCGCAGCGATCCGCGTCCTCCTCGACGATGACGATTTCATTGCCTTCCCGGATCAGGCGGCGGGCCAGGTGCGTGGCCACCTCGCCGCCGCCGGCGACCAGAATCCGCATTCGTCACCGAATCTAGCATACCGGCGCCGTGCCGGGCGCTAAAGTTGGAGTATATGCAGAGACCGGCCCAATCCAAGCCCTTCTGGTGGATCCTCGCCATCCTGCTCGCCGCGGGCGGCTTCACCGCCGGAGGAGCCTTCACCGCGTTGTGGCTTTCCCGGCCCAGGGAGGTCACCGACGCCTTCCACCGTCTCTATCACGCCAACGGCGCCCGGACCTACAACAACACCTACTGGTTGGGCGTGCCGGTGCAGAAGTGCCCTCTCGATCTGTGGGTCTTCCAGGAGATTCTCTTCGAGACGCGGCCGGACGTCGTGGTCGAGATGGGCACCTACAAGGGCGGCAGCGCGCTCTTCTTCGCTTCGATGTTCGACCTGCTGGGTCGCGGCCGGGTGATCACGGTGGACATCGCGGATCAGCCCGGCAAGCCGCAGCACGCGCGCATCGAGTACCTGCTCGGCTCCTCGATCTCGCCCGAGATTGCCCGCCAGGTGCGCGAGCGGCTGCGCCCGGGCGAGCGCGTGATGGTGGTGCTCGATTCCGACCACAGCCGGGACCACGTCCTCGAAGAGCTGCGCCTGTATAGCGACCTGGTGACGCCGGGCAACTATCTCGTCGTCGAGGATACGCACTTCAACGGACACCCCATCCTGCCGCGTCACGGGCCCGGTCCCATGGAGGCAGTTCAGGAATTCTTGCGTCGAACCGACGCCTTCGAGGCGGACCGCGAGCGGGAAAAATTCGGCTTGACGTTCAACCCGAACGGGTATCTCAAGCGGGTGCGCTGAGCGGGCTCTAGCGCGCCAGCCACTTCTTGAGAAACGCAAGACCGGACTCCAGGCGGATTTCGTGACCGCCGTCGTGCAAATCCATTTCGATGCGATCCTCGATGCCCAGCCTGCGGTAGTGCTCGCGCGCCGCCTCGTACTCCTCCAGCACCTGGGGCCACCAGGCGATGCCGTCCTTCTTTCCCGTCTGGATTAACAGCGGCCGGGGCGCGATCAGGCTCACCACGTCGGCGTCGGTAAATTCAGTGAGCCAGCCGCGATAGAAGGCATGCTCCTCTTTGGTTTCGAGGAAACAGCTATAGCGGGCATCCGGGATCACCATCTTGTTGCGGCGGTGGTTGAACCAGGCCGTGACGATGCCGCAACGAATGCGGGACTCGAGCGGCATCCAGAACATCGCCGCCATACCGCCCAGGCTGATGCCCCACATGCCGACGCGCTCGCGGTCGATGCGCGGGTCCTGAAGGACAACGTCGAGCAGCGCCTGAAGGCGCGCCAGCTCGATCCCGGCCAGGGTGGTGTCGCCGAGCCGCGCCAGGCGCTCGATGCGGTTCCGCTTCTCGATGGTCGCCAGATTGAAGGGCGCCAGCACGGCGAACCCTGCCCGCACGAGTTCGCCGCCGTAGTCGTGATACAGATTCCGGGGATCGTCGACGCCGAAGACCCGCTCCGGGAAGCTGGAGATGCCGTGCTGCGCGATGACGAGCGGGACCGGACGGTCGGAATAGGCCGGGATCACCAGCAGCGCCTCGGCGCGCAATGTGCCCAAGGGCAGCGAGAGCCACTCGGCATTCGGGCTCCCCGGCAACGGGTGAGGCTCTCTCTCCGGCGCACCGCTCGCGCGGAGGTCCGGCGGGGAAACGAAGGCGCGATAGCGAATGCGGTTGGGCTCGACGCTGCGGAGGAAGGCGTCGATTGAGGAGTAGTCGCGCCGCCAGGCGCGCCCGGCACGCTCCGGGTACTGCTCGACGAGCACCTGCCGGAAGTGGTCCTCCAGTTGAGCGGCGTACCGGTCGTTGCGCTGGGAAATGGCCTCGGCGGACTCCTGGGCGGCCGCGGCGGGGATCAGAGCGAAAAAGACGAGAATCAAAGCTGTCCGGCTCATGAGTCCCTCCGGGGGAAGGTTCACGGACTCAGTAAATCAGTAAAACAGATATTTGCGCCAGCGGTCGTCAGCATGACCGAGCAGGCGCATCAGGTGCCGGCTGGTGTGCAAGGTGAAGGGCCGCGGCGTCCGATGGAGCTTCATGCCCGCCTCCTCAGGCGTGCGGTTGCCCTTCCTGTTGTTGCACGGGATGCAGCAGGCCACCAGGTTCTCCCAGGTCGAGGCGCCGCCGCGTGAGCGCGGGACCACGTGATCCATGGTGAGCTCGCTTGCCGGCAACGTCTTGAGGCAGTACTGGCAGGTGTAGCGATCGCGCAGAAGAATGTTCTTGCGCGTTAGCGCCCGGCTTTGGTGGGGAATGCGACGGTATTCGAGCAGGCGGATCACCGAGGGCAGCGGGACGCGGAGCCGTTCGGATGCGGCGACGTGCCGCGAGCACTCGAGCGTAGCCGCGACGCCTTTCAGCACCAGCACCAGGGCCCGGCGGGCGGCGCAAACGTTGATCGGCTCGTAGCTGGCGTTCAGGACCAGAACCGGTTGCTGCAATCCGTTGAGGCCCGACATCAGGAAGCTCCTATGGCCATCGACTGAGGCCGGGGCTGCGCCGGCGCTAGCCACATCAGGCGACGATCGGTCCGAGCCAGCGCGAGCACGGACACCCGCTCGGCACCGGCGCGTTTCAAGGCCGCGGCGCAGGCACCGGCGGTGGCGCCGGTGGTAAAGACGTCATCGACGAGCAGGAGGCGCCGGCCTTCCAGCGGGATCCGCCGGCGCACCTCGAAGGCGCCGGCAACGTTCCGTCGGCGTTCGGCATTGCTCAATCCGGCCTGCGGCGGCGTCGCGCGCCGGCGCCGCACCGCCTCGAGCACGGGGATTCCGGTACGGCGGCTCAGCGCCTCGGCGAGCAGCTTCGCCTGGTTGAAGCCTCGCTGCCACCGTTTGCGCCAGTGAAGCGGCATCGGCACAATGCCGTCGAAGCGCTCCTGGCGCGGCAGCGCCGCGAGCAGCAACTCCGCCAGCGGCCCCGCGAGCGTCCGGATGCCGTCGTACTTGAATAAGTGGATTAGTTGCCGAAGCGTTCCCTCGTACGCTCCGTAGGCGTATGCCGCGTCGAAGCCGGTGAGACCGCGCCGGCAGAGCGCGCAGCGGCCTTGCTCATCGAGCGGATGAGGATTGACGAAGGGAGCACGGCAGCAGGCGCAGAAATACTCGGCGTTCAAAGGTTCCGGAGCGGCCAGGCAGCTCGGGCAAACCGGAACGCGCGAAACCTGGTCGAGGGGTTTGCCGCAGACGCGGCAGTCATCGGGAAAAAGCAGCGTAAAGAGGGACCGCCCTGCCGCACGAAGCGCCACCCAGCCGGGCGGCTCAACCGGTGTTGCGGTGCGTCTACTGGAGAAGACTCACCTCCACTAACACCCCTATTCTACAATGAGGCAGGCCGCAGGAATTAGAACCGGGCAGAGCGTGCGCCATCTATAAAAATATGATTACGGCGCCTCCCCACATATGGACGGCTCTGAGTGCCGACCAGGCGCTGGTCACGGGCGCCCTGGAGCGGCTGCTCGACCGGCACGCTCCCGGTTCAGGAGTCGTCCACCAGGCGATGCGCTACGCCGTACTCGGACACGGCCAGCGCATCCGTCCGGTGCTCTCCCTGCGAGTCGCGCGCGCTGTCGGCGGAGCCCTGGACTTGGCGCTCCGGGCGGGCATCTCCGTCGAGCTCCTGCACGCTGCCTCGCTTGTCATCGATGACTTGCCGTGCATGGACGATGCCGAGACCCGCCGTGAGCTTCCCACCGTCCATCGGACCTTCGGGGAGGCTACGGCCGTGCTGGCCGCCATCGCCCTGGTGGCGCTGGCCGCACGCCTGCCGCTCGTTGAGGAGGCGCCGGCCTCGGCCCGTCCCCGCCTCATCGACTTTGCTCAGCGGCTTCTCGGCACCCTGGATTGCTCCGAGCTGATCGCCGGTCAGGCGCTCGACCTCGAGCTAGATTCAGGCGCGACGCGACCGTCCGCGGAAACCTTGGCCGCCCTGAAGACGGCGCCGTTGTTCGCCCTGGCGGCCCGGGCAGGTCTCGTCGGAGCCGCACCGGACCAGGCGGCGGAAACCGACCTGGTATCCTTCGGCGCCGAATTCGGCGTGGCCTTTCAGTTAGTTGACGACTATCGGGACGGCGAACTCGCCGATCCGGCGCCGGCGCACCGGCGCCTGGAGGCGGCCCGGCGTTGGCTGGCGCCGTACGGGGAGGCCGCTTCCGGTCTCAATGAGCTCGTGAACTGGCTGGCGAGCCGGATTCGCCCCCGCTAGCCGGCCCCCACTGCGGGCGGGGTCCCCGTCTCAAAGCCGCCTCCAGAGCCACCAGCGCGAAAGCAACCCCGCTCGCCAGCCAGAGGCCGTGCGCCCCAGCCAGAAAGCCGAAAAACAGCACCACGCTCCGTCCCACGCGCACCGTGGTGGGCCCGGCGACATTCGCTCGCCCTCCGGAAGCCAGCAAAACCGCGCTCACCAGGAACCAGCCTGCGAAGTTCGACAGCGGGATTTGATAGTAGGGCCCGGAGCTGCTCCATCGCCAGAAGTCCAACGCGGCGGTCGCCACCGGGTCGATCGCCAGGTCGATCGCCGTCATCCAGGCGGCGCCGGCTGCGATGGCGCCGACGCCCGTCCAGCCGATCCGGGCGAGCAGCGCTTTCACGTAAGCGATCAGGATCACCCAGGCGCAGAACATCGCTACGGGGACCCCGGCCAGTTGCGGCTGCAATACCGGTGTGTAGGAATACGACCCGAAGGGGATTCCGGTTCTCGAGCCCAGCAGTTCGACGAGAAACCCGGCCAGGCCGACGCCGGCCAGCCAGCGCCTCGCGCCCGGCTCGGCCAGCAGCACCAGGGCTGCCGCGCAGGCCAGGAACGCCGGCGCGCTCCAGCCCGATCCCTCGGGCGTCTGGCGCCAGAGCCAGTGCGAAACCACGCCTCCCAACCACAGCACGGCATAGATGGCGGTCAAGATCGCAATCCACCTTCGGGTTCCCACTCAGCTCCTCCGGGCGTCCGCCATCACCAGCGCCGCCGTCATCTGGGCCGATAGCAAAACCATCGGGACCCCGCCGCCGGGATGGAAGCTCCCGCCGGCGCAGTACAGACCCGCGAACCGGGGCGATCGGTTCGGCGGCCGCAGGAATGCTCGTCGCCAGCCGTGCGAGTTGTCCCCATAGATGGCCCCGCCAGGCGCCAGGTAGCGCTCGGCGAACCGGCCGGGATGCCAGATCTGGCACACCTCGGCGGCGCGCTCGAGATCGGGCAAGCCCGCGGTTCGCAAGCGCGCGAAGATGCGGCGGCGCGCCTCCCCGACGGCTGTCTCATTCCAGGACGCAACGCCGTCTGCCGGCGCATTGGCCATGATGAAGAGCGCTTGGCCTCCCGGCGGTGCGAGCGAGGCGTCGCGGGGAGCGTTGACATAGACGGTGGGATCGTCCGGAAAGCGCCGCTCGCCGAACAGCGCTCCGAACTCCGCCCGGTAATCCGCCGAGAAGACGACGGTGTGATGCTCGAGGCCGGCGGGCCTCTGGCGCAGACCGGCCAGCAGGACCACTCCGGAAAGGGATCGGCCTGCGGCCGGCGGCCTGGTTGGCAAGCCGAGCAGCCCGGGCAGAGCCGCCGAGTCCCCGTTGAAGATGACCACGTCCGCCTCGAGTCGCCCTCCGTCGCGAAACCTCGCGCCGCGGGCGCGCCGGCCCTCAAGCTCGATCCGAACCACCTCCACGCCGGGCAAGAGCTCGACGCCCCGCGCTTCGGCCAGCGCCACCAGACTTTCGACAATGCGGTACATCCCGCCCTTGACGTACCAGGCGCCGAAAGCGTGCTCCAGGTAGGGAATGACAAGCAGCGTCGCCGGGCAGAGATAGGGCGAGGAACCGACGTAGGTCGGGTAGCGAAGGAAGATGCGGCGCAGATAATCGCTCCGGATGAACCGCTCTACGGTGCGCGCATAGTTTCCCCAGGCGTGCCGGAGCGGCAAGTGGCGCAGGGCCCCGAGCGGAGGCAGACGCGGCGGGACCAGCGGGTGGCTGCGGAAAAAGGTCAGCTCGGAGAGGCGGAAGATCCGCTCGCCCAGGCGGTGGAGAGTCTCGACTCCGGTGGCGTCCTCGGGGAAGAGGCGGCGCACCGCCTCCCGCCACGCTTCCCAGCGCGCCGGAACGGTCAGCCGGAAGCCGTCCGGATAGACGTATTCGGCGTGGGGATCGAGCGGGATGAGCTCGAGGTGTTCTTCGAGGCGCTCGCCGAGGTCGTTAAACAACCGCCGCAGCAGGTCCGGCATGGTCAGCAGCGTGGGTCCCGTGTCGAAACGGTAGCCGGCCGCCTCCCAACGGTTCATCTTGCCGCCGAAGCCCGCTCCGTTGTCGCAGAGCGTGACGTCGCAGCCGGCGGCGCGGAGCCGCAAGGCCACTGCCAGGCCGCCGAGGCCGCCGCCGATGACCAGCACCCTCATGCGGGCCGGTACCTCCGCCCCTTCCATTCGACGCCCGCCCCGTGGCGGAAATGCCACCAGCTCGAAAGCCCGACGAAGAGGAGCACCAGCTCAGACGCGGGATGGAGCAGGACGCTCCAGATAGGATGCCGGAAGCGCAAGGCGAGCATGAAGCGCGCGGCGAGCACGGCGCCGGCCGCCGGCCAGACGCCGGCGAGAAACGGCCCGAGGAGGAAGAGCGCGTGAAAGGCCAGGAAGATCCAGAAGGAGGCCTCCGAGCGAAACGCGGGATAGAAATTCTTCTCGAAGCCGCGCCGGATCGCGCCGAAAGATTCGTACATGCGCGTGCGGACGACGTCTTGCCCGTCCAGGCACAGAGAGCGCTCTCCGCAGCGCCGCCACTGGCGGGCGAGCAAGGTATCTTCGAACAGCTCCGCCCGCACCGCGGCATGCCCTCCGACGCGCTCGTAAGCGTCCCTGCGCGCCAGCATCAGCGCTCCATGCGCCAGCCCGAGCGAGGCATCGAGCGGCCGCCGGATCGCGAGCGGAGCCGGATACAGCGTGAGGACCACGAAGTTGAGCATCGGCATCAGCAGCTTCTCGGCGAAGCCGCGCATGTCGAGGCCGGGCCAGCCGGCCAACAGCGTCACTCCGCGTCGCTCGGCTTCAGCTAGCAAGCCCCCCACGGCTTCCGGCGCCAGCCTGGCGTCGGCGTCGAGGAACAGCAGCCACGGCGAGGCAGCCGCCTGGGCGAGCGTGTGGCAGGCGAAGGTCTTGCCGCGCCAACCCGGAGGCAGAGGCTGCGGGGCGAGATAGCGGACCCGCGCATCACGCCCGGCGTAGCGGGCGACGACGGCGGCGGTGGCGTCCTCGGAGTGATCGTCGTAGACGAGCACCTCGGCCACTGCCGGTTGCGCCAGCACGGCCTCGAGACAATCCGGCAGGTTCTTTTCCTCGTTGCGCGCCGGGATGAGCACAGAAACCGGCTCCAGGCGCCGCGGCGTTTCAGGCCGCAAGCGCGGCCAGAAGAGGACATTGAACGCCACCAGCGCCGCGACCGACGCGGCGACGATGATCACGAGCAACGTCAACCGGCGCCTCCTTGCCCGGGACTGACGGCGCCGGTTCGAACCGGCACGTTCGTGCCGAAGGCGTAACGGGCCACGGTCTCGGGCGCCTCGAGAATCGGCAGGTGCCCCGCGCCGGAAATGACCCGCACGCGTGCCTGTGGCCAGATGCCCGCGAAGATCTGCGCGGACCGGCGCACGGCCCCGAAGGTTCGCTCCCCGTGGAGGATGTCGATGGGCAACGCCAGGGGCGCGAACTGCTCCGGACCCTCGATTTGGCGCAACAAGCGCAGATAGGCCCGCGCAATCCCGGCCGAGCGCGCGGTAAAACCCTCGGTGAGGTTGGTTTCGGGCCGCCGGTTGGCGGCCAGCGCCGCGTTCACCACCCAACGACCTACCGGGTTGCCAAAGGCCACGGCGAAGGCGTAGTGACCGATCGACTCGGAAACAAAGACACGGAAGTACCAGGGCCAGTAGGCGAACGGATCGATGAGCACCAGGCGTTCCAGGCGCGAGATCTCTCCGGATGCGAGCAGCCGCATCGCGGTCGCGAGGCCCAGCAGCGCGCCGCTGCAATTGCCAATGAGCACGAGCGACGGCCGCGCCAGCTCGCTCACCAGTTCGGCCAGCTCTCCAGCAACCGTATCCAGGCGCCAGGACTTCGGCGGGGGTGTGGCGCCGCAGCCGGGCAGGTCCGGAGCCAAGAGCGTGGCGCCTGCGGGCAGGTGGGGCACCAGCGGGTCGAAGGTGCGGTGGTCGCCGCTCCAGCCGTGTAGGCCAAGAAAGACCCGCGGCCCGGCCCCGTGCCGTTCAACGTGCATGGGCGGCAATCCTCTGGGCCACTAGCTTTCCGCTGAGGGCCACCATCGGCAGCCCCGTGCCCGGGGTGGTGCTGGCGCCGCTGAAATACAGGCCGCGCACGCGCCGGCTGTAGTTGCGCGGCCGGAATGGCCCCATCTGCCCGAGCGTGTGCGCGGCGCCGAAGGCCGAGCCGTCGAACAGACCGAAGCGCTCGCTCCAGTCTTTGGGAGTGAGCACCCGTTCAGCCAGAATCTTCGTGGGATCGAGCTCCACGCCGGAGTCTCGCAGGCGGCGCAGGACGAACTCTCGCAGGCGCCCGCTCGCCTCGGCCCAGTCGATGGGGCCCAGGCGGCTGAGGAGCGGCAATGGCACGAGGACAAACACTGGCCAGGCGCCCGGCGCGGAGACCTCGGGGTCGCTCGCGGCGGCAGCGGCGACGTAAAAGGCCGGCTCGGCGGGGATCCGGGCGCCGCGGTTGAGCTGATCGAAGGCGGCGCGATAGTCGCGCGGCAGGAAGATCGTGTGATGGCCCAGGCCCTCGGGCCGGTTCGCCACCGCCCAGTAGAAAGTGAGCACCGAGGGAGACATCTTGAGAGGCGGCGGAGGTTGTCCGACAAGCTCGGCGAGCGTCGCCGGCAGATCGAGGTTCGAAACCACGATCGGGCTCGCCTGGCGCCGCCCGTCCGCCAGGCGGACCCCCGTAACCCTGCCGTCTTCGATGAGGATGCGCTCGACGCGGCAACGGGTCTCGATGGTCACGCCCAGCTCGCGCGCCAGCGTTTGGATCGCCTCGATGAGCGCATAGATGCCGCCGCGGGGCAGCCACAGCCCGTGCGCCAGCTCGCCGTAGGGGAGTATGGAAAAAAGTCCGGGAAGCTCGAACGGGGAACCACCGAGATACATGGCATAGGAGCCGAGCGCCTCCACGAGATACCGGGAACGAAAGAAGCGCCGGAGTTCGGCGTACATCGACCGCCACAGGGCGCATCGCACCAGCTCGCGCGCCCTGAGCGGGGCGAAATAGCGCAGCGGGTGGTCTTCGTTGCGCGGCACCAGCTTTTCGAAAGCGATGCGGAACTTCTCGCCGGCGTCGACCAGGAACGCGTCCAGCCGCCGGGCGGCGCCGGCTTCGATCTGCTCGAACTCTTCCCGGAGCCGCTCCAGGTCGCTTGAAAGCGTCAGGCGCGTGCCGTCCGGCCAGCGGTAGCTGAGGGTCGGCTCGATGCGGCGCAGCGCGACGGCGCCATGAAGATCTCGTCCGGCGGCGGAAAACAGCTCTTCGAAGACCCAGGGATAATTGAGGAGCGTCGGTCCGGTGTCGAAACGCAGGCCGCCGAGCTCGAGCCGGTTGGCACGGCCTCCCACGCCCGGGCCGGCCTCGAAGACCGTCACCCGGTGCCCGCGCAAACGAAGATGAATGGCCGCGCTCAAGCCGCCCAGCCCGGCGCCGATCACCGTCACTTCGTCCACCGCGCACCTCCCGGCGACGGCGCGTGAGGGTCAGAGCAGGCCGGCATAGGCCAGAGGCACGCGCCAATACTTGTCCGGCGGCAGGACGCGGAACTTCTCGATCGGGCTCACCGAAAGACGGCGGCTGATGGGCGCCTGTTCGGTGAGGATGCGGCGGTTGAGCGCCTCGTAGACATCGATGCAGGCGGCAATGGCGGGCCGGCAACCGGGCGAGAATGCGTCGAGGTGCCGCCGCGCGAAGGCATAGCCCTGCCCGGCGTAACAGGCCACCTGCCGGATCACCCGGCGCAGGGCGGGCGCCGCCTCCGGGAGAAACCAGTCCTCGGCGGTCAAGCCTTCCGAGGCCAGCAGCTCGAGCGGCAAATAGAGCCGCCCGCGCAGGCGATCCTCGTGGACGTCGCGGACAAAGTTGGTCAACTGAAGCGCGATACCGAGCTCGCGGGCGCAGCGGAGCGCCTCCTCGAGCGACCTGCCCGCGGCGGCCCGATAGACGTGAGTGAGAAAGTATCCGACGACAATCGCACTGCCGTAAACGTAATCGTCGATCAGACTCCGCATGGAGGCGAACGGCGCGGGGCGAACGTCGCGGCGCATGGCGGCTAGGAACGCCAGGTAATGCTCGACGGGGATCTCGTGCCGGCACACCACCTCGGTGAAGCCGCAAAGGATCCACGGTATGCCGGCGTCCAGCCGGGCTTTGAGGTGCGGCTCGCGCATTCCCTCCAAGTAAGATTGCTGCCACGCATCAAGAAGCGCAATCTTTTCGCCGGCCGGGTAACTGAAGGTATCGACGATTTCATCGGGGTAGCGGACGGCGGCGTAGATCACCTCGACGGCGGCGCGCTCGCGCGGGGGAAGAAACCGCGTGACGAGAAAGAAACTGCTGCTATACTTGCGCAGGATTGTCCGCGAGGAGGAGACAATCAGCCGCCAGATCACCTCCTCCGAAGCGGCCGAAGCGGCGGCTCCTCGGACACGCTCCTCGAGCTCGCGCCAGCGGGCGGGACTCCAGACCACCTTCTCAGGCTATCAAATCCCCTCAGAGCGGCCGAGCGCGCCCGGCTTGCCGTCAGCTCCAGAGTTCGTGCACCGGACCGTAGACGTCATCCTTGGATTTCGGCACATATTCGAAACCGCGCCCGTAAGGGTCGTCATAGCGGACATTGGTCCAATTGATGCCTAGCGCCGAGTAAATGGTCGCTTCGACATCCTCGATCCGGACGTCGCGGCGGCGGCTCCAGCCGGGCTCGACGGTGATGGCGCCGGTCGGATCCGTGGCGCCGATGATCTTGCCGCCCTTGACTCCACCGCCGGCGAACACCACGAAGTGCTGGAGGAAATGGTCGCGACCGTTCTGGGCCGACAGCGGCCCGACCGTCCGGCCGAACTCCCCCGTCATGACAATGAGCGTCTCCTCAAGCAGGCCGCTCGAGGCAAGCTCATCGAGCAGCGCGGCGAAGCCGTCATCGAGCTGGCGTGCCATGCGCGGCAGCCGTCCGGCGTTCGCCGTGCTGTAGATGTCCTGGTGGTGATCCCAGCCGCTGAAGACGATCTGAATGTAGCGGGTTCCTTGATTGGCGCGGAGAACCTTCGCCGCCACCAGGCAAGCATTGCCAAAGGCCGAGTTTCCGAAGCGCTCGCTT
Source organism: uncultured Bryobacteraceae bacterium (assembly GCA_938003835.1). Lineage (GTDB taxonomy): Bacteria > Acidobacteriota > Terriglobia > Bryobacterales > Bryobacteraceae > CALKXJ01. Next base: position 141,573 of record CALKXJ010000022.1, read on the forward strand.
TCGGCCGCGGTAAAGGAAAAGGCAGCCTCGACCGCCGGGTGGTACATCAGCCGGCGCGCCGCCTCATAGTAGCTTTCGAACTCCGCGGGGGCGCGGCCGAAAGGCGCCTCCTGTCGGAGCGGCGCCTCCAGCGCCTGGAGCAGTCGGTAGCGCGCCTCGAAGCGGGCCGCCCCTTCTGCGACCGGGTGTGTGGTGCTGGCAAGACCGCTTGCGCTCGGCTCAACCTGAAACGGACCGTAGGCGGGCGGCAGATACCCAGGACCGACCGCCGATTGCGCATTGAGCGCCAGAAAGCCGGGGAAGACCTGGTGCGGCTGGCGCTCGGGCTCTTTTTCGATAGCGACGATCGAGCCGATGTTCGGCGCGATGTCGCCTAGGGCGGCCGAAGGGTTGCGCCCGATCTGCACCCAGGTCTGCATCCCGCTGTGCTGCAACGCCCAGGCGAGCATCGACCGCACGATGGCGATCCGGTCGAGCCGCTCGCCGATCTTCGGCAGCAGGCCGGCGGGCCAGACAAGGTTCCGCACCGGCTCCGGCTGGAACTCCCGAGGTGTCACCCCCTCGACCAGCTTGAAGTCGAAGGTGTCGATCTGGCTGATGGCTCCGGCCAGCAAAATGAAGATCACGTTGCGCGCCGTGTTCTTCGTCTCCACTTCCGCCCAGGGAACCACTTCGCCGGCCTCGAGGCGGGGAAACAGTAACGAGGCGCTGACGCCGCCGCTCATCAGGCGAAGCAGCGCCCGGCGGCTAAATGTGGGCCGCCAATAAAAGGGCCGATGGGGATGTGGCCAGCGCCGTAGGTAACGCTCAAACTCGTCGCGTCCGCTCATGGGAGCCTCGATAGGCCTCAATAGTTGAAGATGAAATCCACCTTATTGTAGAGGGCCCATTGCAGGTCCTCTACCCGCGCGCGTCGGTCGCCGCTGGCGAGCGCCTCCAAGGCCACGCGCTTCTCCTCTTCGGTCGGATAGCGCGAAAGGACGCTCAGAAAGAGCGCATCGACGAGCTGCGGATCGCCGTAGCCAAGCACTCGGGCGGCAAGGGACCCGCTCTGCGCCGAACCGGAGACCCGCGCCCGGCTAACGACAAAGCTGTTATTCATCAACTGGAGCGCCTGCGTCACCGAGCCGTCGCTGCGGCGAGGCTGGCCGTCGCGGTTGCCTCGGAGAAAGCTGTCCAGAAACAGGGTCACTGCTCCCCGCGCCGCCGGGAAGCCTGCCGGCTCCGGGAACTGCATCGCCCAGTTCACCGCGTCCATGTCCGAGAAGCGATAGACCGGGATCAGGCCGCTCGTCTGCGCCACGGCGTCGTGGATCTCTTCGGCCCAAAGCCGCCGCACGAGTTTGCGGGCGTAGAGGCGGTCCCACTGCGCGTTCCACTCCCCGTCGTAACGGGACGAGAGCTGATAGGCCTCCGAGTTGACGATCGCGCGCATGAGCGCCTTCAGATCAAATCCGCCGGCGGCGAATTCGGCCGCCAGTTCATGGAGAAGCTCCGGATGCGAGGGCTGGAGCGGCCACGGCTCAGGCGGGGGATTGCTCGGGTCGAGCCGGGCCGGATCGAACTGGTCGGGCGGTTCGACCAGCGCGACCACGAAAAATTCTTTCCAGATGTAATTGACGATCGCACGAGCGAACTGCGGGTCGGCGGTGAGCTCCCGCGCCAGGGCAACCCGGTAGTTCTCGCCCGGTTGGGGCCCGCGACCGCTGAACGGATACTTCGGGGCGATGTTGGCCAGCGCGCCGAGCGGCTCCCGCGGCGGGCGATTGCCGGTCTGGGTGTTCAGCGGGTAATCGACGCGGAAGCGAACGTTGTCTTCGACCGTATAATACTGGCGGCCGGCGATCGGCGAGGCCACCGCCCGCAACGATGTTCGCGAAAAGAAAGACGCCAGTTCCCAAGCCTGGCGGCGCGTGAAGCTGCTAGCCCAGAGGCTGAGCGAGTCCAGATGCCGGCGGCCGTCGTGGCACAGCAGGCAGTCCATATGGGAAATGCCCAAGAACATCTCCGCCAGATTCACCGCCTGCTGGTCGAAGATGTCCTGCCCGGTGCGCGGACTGCCCATGACGATGCCGCCGACAAGCCAGTTCACCTCGCCCTGTTCAAAACTGTTGGTGCCCGTGGTGGTGATGAGTTCGCGCACCATCTGATCGTAGGGTTTGTTGGCCGCCAGCGAGGAGCGGATCCAGGCGTAGAAGGCGTTGCGTCCCTCCGGATACCGCGTGACCTGAGCGCTGCGAGCCGTGTTTCTGAGCAGATCGCCGAAAAACATCGTCCATTTGTCGACCCAGGCCGGCGAGTTCAACAGCTCCTCGACGAGGCGGGCGCGCTTGTCCGGGGCGGAATCTTCGATAAAGGCCAGCAGGCGCTCCGCAGTGGGGACGCGGCCGGTCAGATCCAGCGTGACGCGCCGGATGAATTCGAAGTCGTTGGTGCGCTGGGCGGGGCGCACGCCGGCCCGTTCCATCGCCTCGAAGAGGTGGCGGTCGATCAGCCCCAGCTCATGGCCGCGTCGGGGCAGCGCCTGGCGAGCCGCTACGGGGCCCTTCGGTCGCCGGGACGACACCCACTCGGTGGCGGAGCTCCAACGAGCGGGCCGACTCGCAACGAAGGGAGACGCCTCCAAAAAACGGGCCCGCTCCGGACCGAAGAAACTGCACTGAGGGTGAGCCTGCGGCTCGGGCTCGGGGGCGTGGGCCGCCCCGAGCGGCAGGCGCCAGGCTAGGACCAGAGGGAGAAGGACTAGAGGAAGCATCGGAGCCCAGTTCAGGGATTCTCCTTATTATGGCCCCGGCCCCTCTTCTCTGCAACTGCGAATAGCCCCTTTCCGCGCTCGGCGTCGCCGGCCGCCTTTTGGGCGAGCGCGGGGCAGTCTGACCTTGCTCGTGTTCGCCACGCCCTTGTGGAGAGCCCGTCTGTCGTTGTTACCGCCGAAATCCATCGTGACGGGAAGAGAAGGACCGGGGCGCCGGATCGACGGATCGGTCAGATGACAGCAAGGGCTTGCGCTTCCGGGCGAAGGCTTCCGGCCGCCCTCGCGGCCCTCCGGCGGAGGGAGGCGTCGCGCGGTGGCCAAGGTGATTTTTGGCCGGTCGCCGTGCTAGAACCTACTAGTTGATGCGACCGGTAGCGGTTGTCGGCATCGGCAAGACGCGGTTCGGCGCATTTGCCGACCGCGATCTGCGTTCGTTGGCCCGGGAGGCTGTCGCCTGCTGCCTCGAGGACGCCCACGCCCGCCCCGAGCAGGTTGAGGCCCTGTTTTTGGGTAACTTCGCCGGGCCCTCCTTCGTCGGTCAAAGTCATCTGGCCCCCTACGTGGCCGAGGCATGCGGTCTGACCGGGATTCCAGCGACGCGCTTCGAGGACGCTTGCGCTTCAAGCGGTGCCGCCTTTTACCATGGCGTGCTGGCGGTCGCCGCAGGCATCTACGACGTCGTCCTGGTGGCCGGCGTGGAGAAGATGACCTCGGAGACTTCCGCGCGCGTGGCCCAGATCCTGGCCTCGGCCGGCGATTTGGCCGGTGAGATTCGCGTCGGAGCCACCTTCCCCGCCCTGTTCGCCATGATTGCTCGCCGGCACATGTACCAGTACGGCACCCGGCGCGAGCATTTGGCTCAGGTGGCGGTGAAGAACCACGCCAACGGCTCAAAAAACCCTTTCGCGCACATGCGCAAGCTCGTCACGCTCGAAGCCGTGCTGGGGGCCAAGCCGGTGGCCGAGCCGCTTACCGTCTATGACTGCTCGCTCATCAGCGACGGGGCGGCCGCGGTTCTGCTCGCGCCGCTTGAGCGGGCCTTCGAGTTCACCGGGCGTCCGGCTCGCGTGCTGGGCGTCGCGCAGGCTTCGGATCGGCTGGCGCTCGAGGACAAGGCGGACATCACCAGCTTCCAGGCGGTGAGGCGGGCGGCGGAGAAGGCCTACCGGATGGCCGGCGTGGGCCCCTCCGACATCGAGTTCGCCGAGGTGCACGACTGCTTCACCATTGCCGAAATCATGGCGATCGAAGATCTAGGCTTCGTCGCCAAAGGAGAGGGCGGGCCTTTCACCGCCTCGGGCGCCACGGCGCTCGAGGGGCGGCTTCCGGTGAACGCCAGCGGCGGCCTGAAGTCCAAGGGTCACCCGGTGGGGGCGACAGGGGTGGCGCAGATTTGCGATCTCGTCGAACAGCTTCGCGGTGCGGCGGGCGAGCGGCAGCTCCGGCGCCACTCGCTCGGGCTGGCGCAGAATCTGGGCGGCTCCGGCGCCACGGCCGTCGTCAGTATCCTGGGGGCTTGAGGTCCGACATGGAAGAGGCGAACGAAAAGCTCGGCCCCGGCGTCGTCTACACGGAGACCGTCGTGCACGCTGCGCCGGAGGCGTTTCTCTCGGAGGCCCCCTACCAGCTCGCTATCGTGGAGCTCGAGGGCGGCGGCCGGCGCACCGTGCGCATTCTCGCCCGCACCGAATCCGAGCGCGTGCGCATTGGCGACCGGGTGGAGTTCGCCGAACTGCGAGAGGGGATCCCCTTCTACAGGAAAACATCATGAGACTTGCACAGCGAATGGACAAGATCGGCACCGAGACCGCTTTCGACGTTCTGGTGAAGGCCCGGGCGCTCGAGGCGCAGGGCCAGTCGGTCATCCATCTGGAGCTCGGCGAGCCGGACTTCGACACCCCCCGCCACATCGTCGAGGCCGCCAAGCGCGCTCTGGACGAACACTGGACGCACTATGGGCCGACGCAAGGGTATCCCGACCTGCGCGAAGCCATCGCCGCTTACATCTCACGCACCCGCTGCATCCAGGTCGGAGCCGAGCACGTCGCGGTGGTTCCCGGCGGCAAGCCGATCATCTTCTTCTCCATGCTGGCGCTCATCGAGCCCGGCGATGAGGTCATCTATCCCAATCCGGGCTTCCCGATTTACGAATCGATGATCTCGTTCCTCGGGGGCGTTCCCAGGCCGGTCCCGTTGATCGAGGAGCGTGGCTTTGCTTTCGATCTGGACGCCTTTCGCGACGCCCTGAGCGAGAAGACCCGGCTGATCATTCTCAACTCGCCGCAGAATCCGACCGGCGGCGTCATCAGCGCCGAAGACATCCGCGCGATCGCCGGCATGGTGCGCGACCGCGATGTCATGATCCTCTCCGATGAGATCTACTCGCGCATCTACTACGAGACGCCGCCCTGCTCGATCGCGAGCCTCCCGGGAATGCTTGAGAAGACGATCATTCTCGACGGCTTCTCGAAAACCTATGCAATGACGGGCTGGCGGATCGGCTACGGGGTAATGCCGGCGTGGCTGGTGGCGGCGGTCAACAAGCTGATGGTGAACTCCAACTCCTGCACGGCGAGCTTCACGCAGCGGGCGGCGCTGGCCGCCCTGACCGGGCCGCAGGACGAGGTCGACCGCATGGTGGCGGAGTTCCGCCGGCGGCGGGACGCCTTCTGCGAGGGGCTCAACGGCCTGCCCGGCTTTCGCTGCGCGCGGCCGAGCGGGGCCTTCTATGCGTTTCCGAACATCTCCGGCACCGGCTACAGCTCGCGCGAGCTGGCCGACCGCCTGCTCGAAGAGGCGGGCGTGGCGGCCTTGAGCGGGACCGCCTTCGGCGCCTACGGGGAGGGGTTTCTGCGGCTGAGCTACGCCAACTCCTACGAGAACCTGATGGAGGCGGTCGAGCGGATCCGCCGGTGGCTGGAGGCGAACGGGCGAGGAGGCTGAGGGGGGCGATCGGAGACGGTTTGACGAGGAGCCCGGGCTGGTGTTACGATTTTTGTTTTCGTAATACCAGGCCATGCTCCGCTCGACTCTTCTCGCCCTCGCCCTTCTCGGCGCCTGCTCGATGCTCGCGCCCCTCCCTGCCTCCTCGCAGACGACGACCGCCTCGCTGGCCGGAATCGTCGAGGATGAACAGGAACGGCTCGTCAGCGGCGCCCGGCTACTACTCCGCGACCTCGCCCGGGGCTCCCTCCGGCAAACCGACAGCGACGCGAGCGGCGGCTTCCGGTTCTCGCAACTGGCTCCGGGCCGCTACGAACTCACCGCCGAGCGCAGCGGCTTCGCCCCGATCCGCCTGAGCAACCTCGTGCTCCACGCCGGCGACCAGCGCACCGTGCGTCTTCGCCTGGAAGTCGCGCCCCAGCAGGAGACGGTCGTCGTCACGGCCGCCGTCCCTCTGCTGGCAGAAGGCGCCTCCGTGGCCACCACGGTCGACCGCAGTTTCGTCGCCAACCAGCCGCTCAACGGACGGAGCTTTCAGGCGCTGATCACGCTCGCGCCGGGCGTCGTGCTCATGCCCGCCAGCCTGCCGAGCCAGGGCCAGTTCTCCGTCAACGGCCAGCGCACCGGAACCAACTACTTCACCGTCGACGGCGTGGCGGCCAACTTCGGTCTGCCCTTCGCCACCACGCCCTATGAGGGCGCCGGCGGCGGCGTGCCCTCGCTTTCCTCGCAGGGCTCCACCGCCGCGCTGGCCTCGGTGGACGCCGTCGAGGAGTTCACGATCCAGACCTCGACCTATGCGCCCGAATACGGGCGACAGCCGGGCGCTCAGGTGGCCATCGTCACTCGTTCGGGCACCAACCGCTTCCACGGGAGCCTGTTCAACTATCTGCGCAACGACAAGCTCGACGCCAACAGTTGGTTCGGCAACTATCACCGGCTGCCGCGGCCGGCGCTGCGGCAGAACGACTTCGGCTTCACGTTGGGGGGCCCCGTGAAACTGCCCTCGCTCTACGATGGCCGCAATCGCACCTTCTTCTTCGTCTCCTACGAAGGTTTGCGGCTGGTGCAGCCGGTGATCTCGGTGCCCTCGCGCGTGCCGTCGCTCGAGGCGCGCCAGCGAGCCAGCGGACTGCTGAAAGCCATCCTCGAGGCCTATCCGCAGCCGGTGGCGCCGCCGCTAGCTGAAGCGCCCCTCGAGACCCCTTACGTCGCAGGCTTCTCAAACCCCTCCACACTCAACGCCACCTCGGTTCGCTTCGATCACCTCGTCAGCCAGCGGCTGACCGCGTTCCTTCGCGTCAATCACGCCCCGTCGGAGAACCGGGAGCGGGGCCGGTACGCCACGCCGAGTTTCATCGCGGTGCTCCCGGCGCTGACCCAGACCGTGACCGGGGGCGCCACGCTCATCGCCTCACCGGCGCTCACCAGCGACTTCCGCCTGAACTGGAGCCGCTCGCGCGCCTCGCAGATCTACGAACAGGACACGTTCGGGGGCGCCAGGATTCTCGCGCCGGAGCTGATCTTCCCGCGCTTTGCCCGGCCCGAGACGTCGCTGTTCTATCTCACCATCGGCGCCAACGACGAGAACACGATCAGCCCGGGCACTTTCAGCCGGAACACACAGCGGCAGTTCAACCTGGTGCAGGCGACGAGCTGGACGCGGGGCACGCACGCGCTCAAATTCGGAGCGGATCTGCGGCGCCTGGCTCCCTCGATCGGAGGCCGCCTCTACAGCAAGACGCTCGTATTCCCCTCGATCACGGCGCTGGCGACGGGCATCGTGCCCACGGGGGAGATCCGCCAGGTGGACAACTACCTCGAGCCTCGCTATCTGAACTTCTCGGCGTTCGTGCAGGACACCTGGCGCATCCGGGGGCGGCTGGCGCTCACTTACGGGCTCCGCTGGGAGCTCAATCCGGCGCCGTCGGAGTCCAACGGCAATCTCCCGCTGACGCTCACCGGCATCGAGGACCCGCCCACGGCGAGGCTCGCCCCCCGGGGAACGAAACTCTACCCGACAAGCTACCGGAACCTGGCGCCGCGCCTTGGCGTAGCCTGGCAGCCTTTCCGCTCGCGGGCGACCGTCGTCCGGACCGGGGTGGGCATCTTCTATGACCTCGGATACTCGTTCACCGGAACGGCGTTCACGCCCACCAACTATCCGTTCTCGCGGATCCGCAGCGTCTCCAACCGCCCGATCGACGATCCGGTCTTCTATTCAGAAGTCGGGCCACAGAGCTACGACCCACCATACCCGCGGCTGTTCGATTTCTATGACGATTACAAACTGCCCTATTCCTGGCAGTACAACTTCACCATCGAGCACACCGTGGCGCGCGAGAACACGCTCTCGCTCGGCTACGTCGGCTCAGCGGGCCGGCGGCTGGCGCGCGTCGAGAGCTTGCGCCCGCAGACGCTCAAGAATCCGAACTTCACTCGGGTCGATGTGGTGAACAACTTCGGTTATTCCGATTACCACTCGCTTCAGGCCCAGTTCCGGCGGCGGATGGCCCGAAGCGTCGAAGCGCTTCTTTCCTATACCTGGGCGAAATCGCTCGATACCGCTTCCGACGAATCGATCTCGAATCTGGCGGCGCCGGCGCGCCTGCTCGATCCCTCCTCGGACCGGGGCCCCTCGGCCTTCGACGTGCGCCACAGCTTCGCGGGCGCGGCCAGCTATGAACTCCCGGCGCTTCGCGAGCGCCGCGCGCTGGGCGCCGTCTTTGGCGGATTCGCCGTCGACGCCGTCGTGCGCTGGCGCACGGCGCCCCCGGTCACGGTGATTACCGGTCGCGACCCGCTGGGCCTCGGGCTCACCAATGTCGCCCGGCCGGACCTCGTCCCAGGCCAGCCGTTGTATCTCTACGGACCAGGCTATCCCGGCGGCAGGCGGATCAACCCGGCTGCCTTCGATGGCGCGGCGCCGCTAGCCCAGATGCGTCAGGGGACGCTCGGGCGGGGTGCCCTGCGGGGCTTCGGGCTCAGCCAGACGGATTTGAGCCTGCGACGGCGCTTCCGCCTCACGGAGGCCCTCGGGCTCGATCTGCGCGCCGACGCCTTCAACGTCTTCAACACGCCAAACTTTGCCGCCCCCGTCGCCGTGCTTACTAACACGAACTTCGGCCTAGCGACTCGCGTCTTCGCCACGGCGAGCGTCGGCGGCCTGAATCCGCTGTTTCAGTTGGGCGGACCGCGTTCCATTCAGTTGTCCCTGAAGCTTCACTTCTGACGATCAGGAGAATCTCCGATGGCCTCTCGCTCCTTGTGGCTCTTGGCTTGTCTTGGGCCGGCGGCCGCCGTGGCCCACGTGCTCTATCTGATGCCGGAGCGTTTCGTCGCCGCGCCGGGCGCCGTCGTTGAAATCCGCTTCGAAAACGGCGACGATTTCCCCGAAGGCAGCACCCCGGTGCGTGTGGAGCGGCTCCGCAACCTGCGCCTGATTTCGGCCTCCGGAGAAGTGCCCCTGGAGAATGTCGTCGCCGGCAACGAGCGCACGACCGCCCGGGTCCGCCTGCCGGGCGCCGGAACGGCGATTGTGACGGCCGAGACCCTGCCGCACTTCATCGAGCTCGCTCCCGAAAAGTTCCGGGCATACCTCGAACACGAGCACCTGACGGCGGTTCTGGCCTGGCGCGAGCGCGCCGGCGAGGCCGGAAAACCCGGGCGCGAGCTCTACAGCAAGTACGTCAAGGCGTTAATCCACGGAGGCCGGCCGGACGAAACTTGGAAGCGCACCGTGGGATTCATCGTCGAATTCATCCCCGACGCCGATCCGTTCGCCCTGCGGCCCGGCGATGAGCTGCCCGTGCGGCTGCTGTTTCGCGGCGCTCCGGCGGCAGATGTGGCCGTGCAGTTAGCCTGGCTCGATCACGGCGCCGGACGGATCGCCGTAGTGGGCCGAACCGATGCCGAGGGGCGCCTCCGCGTCCCCCTGCACGCCGCCGGGCCGCACCGGCTGCATGCCATCGTCATGGAGCGCTGCGGCCGGCCGGAGAAAGCCGACTGGGAGAGCTTCTGGGCCAGCCTGACCTTCGAGGTCCCGGCCGGGCGCTGACAACCCCGGCGGTCTCTCAAGCCCAGGCCAGGCGCGCCGCCAGCCGCATGGCGGCCTTCATGCTCGAGCGGTTGGCGCAGTTCTTCCCGGCGATGTCGAAAGGCGTTCCGTGATCGACCGAGGTGGGCACGATCGGCAGCCCGAGCGAGACGTTCACCGTGCCTTCGAAGTCGACGAGCTTGATGGGAATGTGCCCCTGGTCGTGATACATGGCTACCTAGGAGATCGAACTCGCCCCGCAGGGCGCGAAGAAAGGCCGTGTCCGCGGGCAGGGGTCCCTCCGCGACCAGCCCCTCGGCACAGGCCTGCGCCACCGCGGGAGCGATCGCGAGCCGGTCCTCATCTCCGAAAAGCCCGCCTTCACCCGCATGCGGGTTGAGCCCGCAGACGGCGATTCGGGGGCGGCTGATGCCCAGGCGCACCAGGGCTTCGTGCCCCAGTTCGATGGTGCGCGGCACGCGCGCAGGATCAAGCTCGCAGGCCCGCCGCGGGGAGACGTGAGTGGAGACGTGGACGACGCGCAAGCGCTCGCCGGCAAGCAGCATCCGGGATTCGGCGGCGCCGGAGAGCGCCGCGATGTACTCGGTGTGCCCGGAGAATTTTTCGCCGCTCAGCGCCGCCGCGTGCTTGTTCACCGGCGCGGTAACCATCGCCTGAGCTTCACCGGAAAGGCACATCGCGACGGCCTTCCGCACATAGGAGAGGGCGGCCCGGCCGCAAGCAGCGCATCGGGCTCTCCGGAGCCGCCGGCTTTGGTCGCCACCGGCGAGCCGTCGAGCGGACCGCCTGCCAGCCGTCCCCAGGGAATCCCGGTCCGGATCTCGGATCCCAGCCGCACTCCCTGCACCGAGAGCGCGCTGAGCACCACTGCGGCGGCATCGGCGACCGCCACCGCCGGAAGCCGGGGCCGCAGCTCGAGCAACGTCTCGAATCGCTCCCGCGGGATTTCGAGCACATCGAGGAGTCCCTCCCGGCGCAGCCGGGTCGGCAGATGGATCGCATCCTGCTGGCCGCGGAGGCGCAACCAGCCGCCTTCCACCGTGCGTCCCATGGCGGGGAAGGCGGGGCCGAGTACCGCCAGCCGGTAGCCGCACACCTCCATCGCCGCAGCGAGCTCGACATCCGGGTTGTCCCGGAAGGTGGAGTCAATCTTCTCGAAAACGAGCGACCGCTGGGCTCGAACCAGTTCCGCGCATCGGGCGGCCGGAGCCCGGCGCGCCTCCTCGGCGGCCAGCGAGCGGCCCCGGCTGACCAGCACCACCAAGTCTGGAATTTCCGGCGCCTCCGGCAGGAGCCACACCAGCGTGGGGATGCCGCGCGAGGCGCACTGCACGCCCGCGTCGCAAGCGCCCGTCAGATCGTCGGCGATCGCCCCGAAGCCGACGCCAGTCACGGGGCCCACCTACGGCCGAAATCGCTCGAGGCTGAACCGGGCCGGCCGCATCGGCCAGCCGGTGAGGTCAATCAGCCGCGCCTGGCCGCCCTCGGCGAACGCCTCGACGCCCCTGTTGTCGGGACGGGCCTCCAGGGCGGTAAAGAGGGCACGCTCGCCGTCGTTGGCGTAGACTTCGAGGACGCGCTTGTCGAGCAGGACGCGCAGCGTCACCTGGGCGCCGCGGCCGAGAAAGACGCGAGCCGCGCCCGCCGAGAGATAGCCTCCGGTATCGTACGTCACGGCAACTCCGGCGGCCCCGCTCCCCTTGCCCGAGGGGCAGCGCAACCGCAGGCCCACCCGCCGGGCCGAGCCAAGATCGAAGCGGGCTTCGATGTCCAGGGTGTCGCCCGCGAGCTTCGGACTCAAGACGAGCGGCGCGGCGCCGAGAGTCGCGGCGCTGAAGTGGACCTCCGGCCCGCGCAACTGCGTGAATTCCGGCGCCGGCATCTGGCGCAGATAGCCGTCCTCGCCGATTCGTAGAATCCGCGGGAGCACCATCACGCCATTCCAGCCCTTCCCGGGGTCGGTTCGCGTGCGGCCCCAGAGCCAAAGGATCACGCGGCCGTTTGCGTCGCGGGAGATGTTGCTCGCGTAGGCGTCGCCGGCGTCGAGGGTGCCTTGTGCGGCAGGCTCGAAGCGGGCACGCTCGAGGTCGAGGCTTCCGATGAAGTATTCGCAGGGCCGGTGGGGCGACACAAGCAGCACCCACTTGCCGTCGAGGGGGAACAGGTTCGGGCACTCGAAGTTGTAAACGTCCTGGTTGCGGTATTCGAACACCACGCCCCGGTAGCGCCACCGGGTGAGCTCGGCGTCGGCGGCTTCGTAGAGCTGCACGGCCGCGGCCCCGCCCCGCTCACGCAGGTTGCCGCCGCAAACCATGTAGGTGGTTCCGCCCGCGGCGAACAGGAACGGGTCGCGCCACTCCGCGACGCGGACGCCTCCATGGGCAGCCAGCGTCAGGACAGGGTTGTGCTCGTACTTGCGCCAGCGCACAAGCTCCTCGTCTTCGGGAATCGCCATCCACTGCTCCGGGTCGCGGCGCCCGATGCTCGTGTAGAAAAGCCTCGGCCGCCCGTCGGGACCGGGCACGGCGCCGCCGGAGAAGACATGCTCTTCGCCCTTTTCTTTTGAGGGCCCGAGCGCGATGGGCAGGTGCTCCCAGTTCACCAGGTCCCGGCTCCGGGCATGCCCCCAGTGCATGTGGTTCCACTCGGCGCCGAACGGGTTGAGCTGATAAAAGAGGTGGTGCCAGCCCCGGTAGTAGATGGTGCCGTTGGGGTCGTTCATCCATTGGGCCGGCGGGCGGAAGTGATAGACGGGCCGCTCCGGATCCTGCCCGGCGCGGTCGATCGCGGCCTGGAGCGCCTTCATGGCCTCGGCGAGCTGGGCCTGGCCTGCTGGCAGAAGGCCTCCAGCGCCAGTGGCGGCTGCTCCGGCGAGGAACCGCCGTCGGCTCACAGAGGCAGGCGGACGTTTGATCATGGCACTCCACAAAAATATCGCCGAATGCTCCGCGACGCGGCAACCTGTGATACATTTCTGCTGAGGTTTTAGACTATGGCCTGCAAGACTCCGAAGAAAGCAGCGAAAACGGCGCCCAAGAAGGAGAAGAAGGCGAAGTAGGCATCGGCGGGGGTTGGAACCGCCGGGGTGGTACGCCCGGCTGGATTCGAACCAGCGGCCTCTTGCTCCGGAGGCAAGCGCTCTATCCGGGCTGAGCTACGGGCGCGTCGTCTTCTATTGTACTCATTCGCGGACCGGCCGCGAAAGCCAGCGGTGGCTCGGCTATAGTAGTGGGCGGTATGGAGAGCCGCAGGAGATTTGCCCAGACCGCCGGCGCCGCCGCCAGCGCCGGCTTCCTCAACCTGAATCCTTTCGCCTGGGGCGCCAACGAACGCGTGACCCTTGCCCTCATCGGCGGCAGAAACCAGGGGCGGCACGTGGCCCGGCGCGCCATCCAGCATGGCGCCTTCGTGAAGACCTACTGCGACATCGACGACAATATCAGCGCCCGCCTCATCCCGGAGCTCGAGAAAGTCCAGGGCCGGGCGCCCGGGCTCGAACGAGACTACCGGCGCCTGCTCGAAGATAAGGATCTCGACGCCGTCATCATCGCGACGCCGGACCACTGGCACACGCACATGGCGATCGCCGCCTGCCAGGCCGGCAAGGACATCTACGTCGAAAAGCCCCTGTCGCAGACCATCCAGGAAGGCCGCCTGATTCGCCAGGCGGTGGAGAAGTCCGGGCGCATAGCGCAGGTGGGCACGCAGCGCCGCAGCGGCGAGCACTTCCGCGCCGCGGCGGAGTACGTGGCTTCGGGCAAGCTCGGCAAGGTCTGCCTGATCAAGGCCTGGATGTGCCAGGTGCGGGAATCGATTGGCAACCCTCCTGATCAGGACCCGCCGGCGGGGGTCGACTACAACGCCTGGCTGGGCCCGGCGCCGCTCCGGCGGTTCAACCCCAACCGGTTTCACTACAACTGGCGTTTCTTCTGGGACTACGGCAACAGCGAGCTCGGCAATCAGGGTGTGCACATGCTCGATGTGGCGGTCTGGGCCGTGCAGATGATGCGGGGCCTCAGGAACTGCCTGCCGCGGCGGATCGCCTCGAGCGGCGGCATCTACTGGCTCAACGACGCCAAGGAGGTGCCCGACACGCAGGTGACCACGTACGATTACGGGGACCTGCTGATGGTCTGGGAGCTGCGCAGTTTCGCGGCGCATCGCCCGATCGAGGGCACGGCGGCGGGCACCTCGTTCCACGGCACCGAGGCGACGCTAGTGGTGGACGGCCGGGGCTGGAAGGTCTTCGCCAAGGACGGCTCCCCGGGGCCCTCGATGGACGCCGCGCCGCTGCGGCACGTGGAAAACTTCCTTCAGTGCGTCAAGAGCCGCAAGGCGCCGAACGCCTCGATCGAGATCGGGCGACTGAGCACGACGCTGTGCCACCTGGGCAACATTTCGCACCATCTGCGGCGCGAAGTCGTCTTCGACCCTGAAACGGAGACCTTCCCGGGCGACGAAGCAGCCAATGCCCTGCTGGCGAAGCGCTATCGCAAGGAGTATCCGCTGCCGGCGGTTTGAGGCGGCGGCCCGCAGCAACCCGTCAGAGCTTTTCACTGAACGCGTGCGACGCCTGTGAGAAGAGTGCCCTGCCGTGGGCGATGCCTTCTCGCCCGCCCCGAACGACGGATTCAGGCAGTTCCCAGAAACCGGGAGTCACTGCGACCGTCCGGAGAAGCTGGAAGCGGTCTGGAGAGGCTCGAAGGAGAGGAGCTGTCGCGCAGGCATGGGAACCCCACACGGCTCTGCCCGAAGCTGGACAGTGATCCACAAGCAAACCCAGGACGCAAGGCATCACCCTGGGAGCTACTCTGGGTCCGGCTGAGCCGCTCCACGGGGTATCCAGAGCGAGAACGCACATATTAAAGCGAGAACGCACATATAGATTGAAATGGCTTTCAATACGGCGATCTTCTACGATATCGAGAATCTCCTCAAGGGGTATAACTTCACGCAGGAAATTGCGTCCAATCTCTCCTTATCCGAGATTGTGGAGGCCATCCGGGCCACCGAAAAGGTCGGCCAAGTGGCTCTTCAGCGGGCATACGCCAACTGGAGCGATCCCCGGCTTGCCATCATGCGAGGGGAGATCAATGAGCTTGGCATCGATCCCATCCAGGTCTTCGGATTCGGACGCAATCCGGGGAAAAACGCAGCGGACATCCAGCTCGCCATCGATGCGATCGACCTGGCGCACAGCAGGCCAGCGCTGGAGATCTTTGTCATTGTCTCGGGCGATGGCGCGTTTGCCGCATTGGCCAAGAAATTACACGAGTATGGGAAGACCGTGATCGGATGCGCGTACCGAAGCGCGGCGAACCGGATCTTCCAGGCGGTCTGCGATCATTTCGTCTGGATCGCCGATCCGGAGGCCGAAGCCGAGATGCGGCCGCCGGCTGCCGAGTCCGCGCTTGCGGTGAGCGATCCGCGGAACATTCGATTGGTCGGCAAGGTGCGCAGGATTCAATCGGCGGATCCGCAGGAGATCGTGGGGAAAACGCGAGAGGTTCTTAACTGGTACGCCGCGGATCCGGAGTGCGCGAACGATCTCAAGACACAAGGGCTTCTCCTCAGCGTGGTGAGGGAAAGTCTGGCCGCCGTCATCGAGGAGTTCAATCCCATCCGGCTGGGTTACCCGAAGCTGGTCGAGTACCTGCAATTCGCCTGCAAGGGCACGCATCTCTGTGTGGTGAGGAGAGCCGACGCCCAGCCGGTGTTGATGTTCCGGAACAGGGCGCCTTCCGGCGTGGAACGCCTGCCGGATCTCGAAGCCCGCTCGGTGCACTCCCCTGAGGTGTACCGCTCGATCCTCAGCACAGGCTATCCCGTCTTGCGGCTTCCGGACGCAGGAACGCTAGCCGCCGTCGCGGAATGGCTCGCGAGGGAGTCGCCGAGCAGTATCGATCTAGGCAGCATGCTCGAGCGTGCCGCGACAGACCTGGCCGGGGAAGTCAACTCGGAATCGGTCAAGCTTGCTTTGTTGACGTTCATTGGTTCTGGCGTGTTTGACCGCAGTCCCGACGGGGTTCCGCTCGCCGAGCAAGAGTTGACGCTGACCAGCCGCTCGAGCGGTCCGAGCTCCTTGCTCAAGGCAGTGCACCAGGCGGCTCAAGAAAAGCTTGCCGCCGCTTTGGGTGAGGTTGACTCCCGAACACTCCGTGAGTTGATTCCCATATCCGAAATCCCTTCCGCCTGACAGCGACCCCAGAGCCGGCAGACGGCCGTGAGTCGAACGCGCAGTACACCTGGAAGTCGACTTCGCTGATAATGGTTGCTGGTTTTCGGAGGCCAGCATGACGCGGCGAGAACTGATCCGCTCCTTTGGCGCTCTGGGCGCCGGCGCGGCGCTGGCTCCCTTGCGCGCGGCGCTTGCGGCGGCTCCGGCGAGCGCGCTTCAGATGCGCATCAGCCGGTTCGAAGTGGCGGCCACCCGAGTGCCCATGTACGAACCGGTACGCGAGGCCTGGCAGGCCGGCTACATCCAGCAGCAGCGGCCGGACTTCTTCTACCGGCCCACGATGGTCAAGGTCTACACCGACGCCGGGCTGGTCGGCATCGGCAACGCCGGCATGCCCAAGCCGCGCGCCGAGGCGATCCTCACGGGCCTCCTCGGGCGGTCGCCATTCGAGCTCCTGTTCGATGACGGCCTTGGCGGGCTGATCGTGCCGATGTACGACCTGGCGGGCAAGGCGACGGGGCTGCCGGTGGCGCGGCTGCTCGCCGCGAATCCGAAACCACGCATCGTCCAGACCTGGTGGAGCCACTCGTGGCCGCCGGCTCTGATGGCGGCGGAGGCCAAACGCGGCCAGGATCTCGGCTACCGGGTCCACAAAGTGAAGGCGCGGCCCTGGCAGGATCCGATCGAGCAGGCCGCGGCCATCTGCGACGTCGTCGCCAAAGACTTCCGCGTCTGGGCCGACGCCAATGCTTGGTGGGGCTCCGTCGGGCGCACGCGCTTCTTCGTCGAGCGGCTGGCGAAGTTCCACAACTACTTCGCCGTGGAATCGCCCATCCCGGCCCGGCATCTCAACGGGTACCGGGAGCTCAAGGGGACGCTACCGCTGATGGTGGCGGAGCACATGCCGGGTGACCCCATGCCTTTCATTCGCGAACACCTGGTCGATGCCTTCGTCATCGGCGGGCCGATGGGCCGCACGCTCGTCCAGCGCGCGCTGACGGCCGAGATCACCCAGATGCCCTTGTGGGTCGAGCACAGCATCGAGGACGGCATCAACCAGGTCTTCCAGGCCCACCAGGCCGCCGCCTTCCCCGGCATCGACTACGCCATCAGCATCACACACGTGCTCGCCGACGACCTGATGAAAGAGCCCTTCACCATGAAGGACGGCTTTTTTGAAATTCCGGTCAAAGCCGGGCTCGGCGTCTCGCTCGACGAAGATGCTATAGAAAGATACAGAACGTCCTGATCCATTCATGGGGAATTCTCCCGAACCCCGCGCTTGGCTGCGCCGGCGGTCCGGAGCGTCGGCGGGACGCGCTTATGCCCTGGAAGGGGAGCGGGTGCGGATCGGCCGCGACCCGGCGGGGGATATCGTCATCGACGGAGAGGAAGCGGCCGTCGTCTCCAGCCGCCATGCGGTCATCGAGCCGAGCGGCGGCGCCTGGCGCCTGCGCGACTGCGGAAGCACGAACGGGACCTTCCTTGACGGCCGCCGCATCACCGAGGCGGAGCTCACGCGCGGGGCGCAGATCCGGCTCGGCGCCGGCGGTCCGGAATTCGAATTCCTAATCGGCGAGGTTCCGCCGGCCCCGCTCGAGAAGACGGTCGTCGCCCAGGCGCCCTCGGTGGCGGAAGGCGACCTGCTTGTCGAAGCCGTCGAGCGAGCGCGCCGCGCCCGGAGCGCGGGGCGCCACGGCCAGACCACGGTGATCATGCGCGAGATGCTGGCCAAGGCGCTGCGCCGCTCGGCACGCAAGTTCCACGTCGCCATCGCCGTGCTCGCCGCGGCGCTCGTCGCCGTCTCGGCGTACTCCTACTGGCGCATCCAGGGGCTCAAGCAGGAGAAGTCGGCTATCGACCGGCACATCCAGGAGATCGAAGAGAAGCTGGCTTCCGGTGACCTCTCGAGCGCCGAGGCCGAGGCGTTGCTGAAAGAACTCACTGCGTACCAGGAGCAGGCCAGGCGGCTCGAGGAGAGCCTCTTTTATCGCCTCGGCGCGGCGAGCGAGGAGGAGTTCATCGAACGCGAGATCCGCGCTTTGCTCAAAGAGTTCGGGGCCGAGCAGTACAGCGTGCCGCCGGAATTCGTCGAGCAGGTGCGCCTGTTCATCGAGCGCTATCAGACCACCGACCGCGCCCACGTGGAGCGCCTTCTGGGCGTGGGGCAGAAGAAGCTGGCCCTGATCCGGCGGGTCTTCGAGGAAGAAAAGCTGCCGCCCGACCTGGCCTACATGGTCATGGTGGAGAGCGCCTTCATCACGCAGAGCGAAAGTCCGCGCGGCGCCGCCGGCCTGTGGCAATTCACACCCGCCACGGCCCGCGCCTACGGCATGCGCGTTAACGCCCTGGTGGACGAGCGCCACGATGTGGAGAAGGCGACGCGCGCCGCCAGCCGGTATGTGCGCGAGCTCATTCTCGAGTTCGGCGCGGGCAGCTCGGTGATGCTGGCGCTGGCCGCCTACAACCTCGGCCCCGGCAAGGTCCGCCAGGCCGTGCGCCGAGTCGAGGATCCGATCCGGCAGCGCGATTTCTGGTATCTGTACCGCGTGCGCGCGCTGCCGCTCGAGACCCGCCAGTATGTGCCGAAGATCGTGGCCGCAGTCATTATCGGAAGGAATCTCGAACGTTTCGGTTTCCAAACGGATTCTTGATGGAGGGATAGATCGGATATGACACGGGGCTGGACCCGACGAGCGTTTCTGGGAATGGGCGCCGCCGGGGCGCTCGCGCGCCCGCGGGCGCTGGCGGCCGAGCTCGGCAAGATCCGCTTCTCGTTCATTCAGCTTACTGACACACACGTCTCGCGGGAGCGCCTCCTGGACGTGCGCCGCGGCTTCGACGTGCCGGCCGAAGAGTCGATCCGGCGCTGCCGCGCCGTGGTGGAGGAGATCAACCGCTGCTCGCTCGGCTACGAGCTCATCGTGCACACGGGCGATGTGGCGCACACGCGGGAGACCAACGCCGACTTCGACCTGGCGCGCGAGTTGCACGCTTTCAAGAAGCCGGCTTACTACGTGCCGGGCAATCACGACGTCGGGTACAGCCAGACGGGGAAGTTCCGGCCCGCTTTCGAGGAGCGCTTCGGCAAGGCCAACCACGCGATCGAGCCCGTGCCGGGCCTGCGCCTGGCCTTCTTCGACAGCCAGCCCCTCGACCCGCGCGCGGGCGAGGAGGACCGCGAGCGGGCGTTCGCAGAACTCGACCGGATTCTCACGCCCGCCAAACCGACCATCCTCTGCTGCCACGTCATGGGCCTGGAGTCGTTCTACCTGAACCGGCTCGCCGACGGCTGGCCGGCCGATCTGATGATGCGCTGGACCGAGCGGATGAAGGCGGGCGGCGTCTTTGCCGTGCTCGCCGGACACTTCCACCGCGACGAACACCAGCGGTTCAACGGCCTGGACTTCTATCTGGCCGGGCCGGTCATCAACTTCTGGGGCCGCCAGACCAGCTTTCGCCACTGGACGCTCGCCGACGGCGGGCTGACCTACCGCACGGTCTACCTGGAGCTCTAAAGGGTCCATCGCTGGAATACCAACTCTCCCGCTACGCTCAATTGCAGCTCAAGCGTCGCGAAATTCCGGACCGGTGGCCGGGGGCGTTGCCGGCGAAACCCGAGCAGCGCATCACTGTTTCAGGTGGAACCGAGCTTCTCCAGTCCGGCTTTGCGGGGAAAGATGGGAAGTTGTCCTGCTTGAGGGCGGTTATAGCGGCGAACAAGAAACCGCGACTCGTCGTGACTGTTCATCGCACCACGATAGTCGAAAAACACTGGAGGACCGAGTGAAGGTCAGGTATGACCCGGAGGTCGATGTGCTGAGCATCTTGCTCAGCGACGCCCCGGTTGAGGAGAGCGACGAATTGAGGCCCGGGTTGATTTTGGACTACGACAAGGGCGGCAACCTCGTCGGCATTGAAATCCTCAATGCTTCTGCCCGCTTCCACGACCCGATGTGTGTCGAGTACGCCGTCGCGCGGTAAGCGGCCTTGCGCGTTCAGTTCCGCCCGAGCAGCGACCGGCCCACCATCGGCTCCGGCTTGTCAATGCCGAAGAAGTCCAGTATCGTCACCGGCAGGTCCCAGATGTGCGGCTCCGGCCGGCCGATGGGCAGGCTCGAGAAAAGGCAGCCCGGGATGAGATCGCAGGCCATCGAATGATCGCCGCTCCACGGAAAAGGGTTCACGTCGAGAGTGACCCGCCCCGTCTCGCCGAGCACCGACGCCGAGGAAGCGCGATAACCCGGCCGGTAGCCGACCAGAAGATCCGGTAGCTCGGACAGCCCTTCGCCGGAAGCGACCTCCTCGCGCCGGTAGACCTTGGCTACCGGCTTCAGGCCGGTCTCCGGATCGACGATCGCTTCGAGCTCCCTGCTGATGCGCTCTACCAGATCCTCCCGTTTGCCCGGCCCGACACACCCCAGCGCCTCGCGCCCTTCCTGGTTGATGTAGAGTCCGTTGAAGCCGACGGCGTAGGCCGCCGTGCGCTCCCAGTCGATGTCCAGGATGGAGGTTTTCGGATTCCCCTCGGCTTCAGGCTTCAGCGCGAGATAACCTTGATCGCGCAGCCACGTGTTGAGATGAAACTGGCGCCCGAACGGCGCAAAGCCGTGATCGGAGCAGACGAGCACGAGCGTGCGGTCGTCGGCCGCAGGCAGGACCTCGCCCACCAAGCGGTCCATCTCTTCGTAGAGGTACGGAATCCAGCCCGCATAGCGGGCATCGGCGGCCTGGTGCATCGGATGGGTCTTGTCCATGTTCCGCCAGAGCATGTGCGCGTCCTGGTCGGTGCTCGAGACGTAGAAGAACAGCAGGCCGCTTTTGAACCGGCTCCACTCGTAGCGGAACATGGCGAGCTGCTCCTTGAGCAGCAGCTCGGCCTGTTTGACGTAGCCCGCATCGTCGAGAACGTGGTGATCGAAAGCTTTGGTGTCGCAGGGCAGCCCTTTCGTCCAAAAGGGGCCGAGGGCGCGCTCGAGTTCGGCGCCGAGCTCGCGGGGGTGCGTCACCGGCATGGCCTGCTCGGCCGGGTCGATGTTGATCGGCGTGGCGTAGAGCTTCAGATGCGGGTGCGCTTCGCACAGATAGAAGCGCACGATGCCGGCGACCGAACTCAGCCATGGCAACATCTCAAAGCGCAGCCGCACCCAGTCGCTGTATTCGCCTCTGGCGAGTACCAGCCGGGCGCCCTGAATATCGATGCGCACGACGTCGGCATCGGGGTCCCGCCATACGGTAAAGGGCACGCGCGTGTGGTTGATGAAGGGATCGGCTGGCACATCGCGCGGCTTCCGGAGCGCATTGAGCGGGCCGTAAAGCTCGCAATCGGCGCGGTGGTTGCGCACCTTGATGTGAACGACGTTACCTCCGCTCAGGTCCGGGTATTGCTCGGCGGCGTCGGAGGTGAAGTAATGGAAGACGCCGAAGGAGTCGATCAGGTCCGGCGTACCCATGCCGCTCACGGCGCGCGTCGCCGTCTCCTCGACGGGGAAGTTGGTGGGAATCCGAATCACGGAGGCTGGAATCCCCCGCTCGGTCAGCCACGCCCAGAAGGGCCGCCCGCGGCGCCGGCAGAAAACTTTGGCCTGCCCGAGCGGAAGCTGGTAGTCGCCGAGCGTGAGCGTGCGCGGCGCGCCCTGCGACTCCCAGATGGAGAAGACTGGCATGTAGCTGGCCGGGTCGCGGACGATGAAATCTGCGATGCCGTGACCGCCGGGCGTCAGCCCGGTGATGAAGCTGCTCCAGGCCACCGGGCTCAGGGCCGGCATAGTGGTGCGGAGCCGCGCAAAGGCGCCGCGCTCGGCAAGTTTCTTGAAATGCGGCGCCCGGCCGTCGGCGATCAGGCGTGCGACGATTTGCGGGTCCAGGCCGTCCAGGCCGAGCACGATGACCTTCTTGTCCGCCTCGGGCGCACGGCCGGCTCGCCCCCGGGCGCCGCAGGCCAGCGCAGGCAGGCCTGCCCCCGTGGCCAGGAATCGTCTCCGCGTGATCACCTTGGAAAAGGCCCGCTCACTGATTCATGCCGCGCGCGGCGATCCTCCAGACGGCCTCGACATTGTCGCCGCGGAGGCAGTAGAGGTGGTCGTAAAGATTGACCGTCGGGTCGCAGTGAGGCACCAGGAATTCGATCCGGTCGCCCAGCTTCACCTCGCGCGGCGCCCGCGCCAGATCCAGTTTCCCGTGCTCGTCTCCCAGCCAGGAGTAAGGCACCCCAGGCAAATCCTTGGGCGCCGGGCCGACCTTGCGGTCGGTGGCGAACGACTTCAAACCGGCATCCACGATCGCCACATCCCGCGAAGGCTTGCTGTAGACGGTGGCAAGCACGGTGAGCGAGTTCTCGAAGTCCTCATAGACCTCGCCGCCGCGGCCCCCGATGATGTTGTAGTCGATATCCATGAAGATGTAGCTGCCGGGCTGGAGCTCGTCGACGCCGTCGATCTCCGAATCGATGTTGTACGTGCCGGTCGAACCACCGCTCAGCCAGGCGCACTCGATGCCGCTCGACTCGATCAGGCGGCGGGTCTCGACGGCCGGCGTCATCGCCTCGATCGAGTGTTTCCGGCGCGCCTCGAACCCGACGACATGTGACGAGGGGCCCGAGTAGGCCTGAAGCCCGGCGAAGCGCACGTTGGGCAGCCTGTCGATGAGTTGGGCGAGCTCGAGCGCGGGCCGGCCGCAGGCGATGCCGGAGCGCTGCCCGACGAGCAGTTCGATCGCCAGGTTCAGCGTCATGCGGCTCGCACGCGCCGCCTCGCTGAGCTCGCGCGCGTTACCGGCGTCGTCGACGCAGAAGACCGTGTCGGGCGCCCGCCGGGCCAGCCTCAGGGCCCGCTCGATGCGGTGCCGCCCCACCGGCGCCGAAGTCACCAGCAAGCCGGAGATGCCGTGCTCGGCGAAGACCTCGGCTTCACTGATCTTGGCCGTGCACGTGCCGACCGCGCCGGCGCGGATCAGCGCGCGGGCGATCTCGGGGCATTTGTGTGTCTTGGCGTGCGGCCGCAGGCGCCGCCCGCTGCGCCGGGCGTGCTCCGCCATCCGCGCGATGTTGCGCTCGAAGGCGTCCAGATCGAGCAAGAGCGCCGGCGTCGGCAGGTCGTCGCGCGTCAGCTTGCCCTTGACATCGCCGCGAGCGATCATCCGCTCGATTTCCGACCAGGAATAGCCCCGGCGCACCGCCCGCGAGGGCCACAAGGCCGGCGCCACTCCCGCCAGCAGCACGCTGCGGCGGCTGTACATTCTTTTCTGCTTACCTCCGTTCTTTGACCTTACCGGCAATCCGCTCTGCCTCTCGCATCACCCGGAGCAGGTTGCCGCCATAGATCTTGCGAATCTCTTCGGCAGTATAGCGCCTTTCAAGCAACGCCCGCGTCAGATTGGGGAACTCAGAGACGTCGGCCAGCCCGGCGGGGGTGCACTCGATGCCATCGAAATCCGAACCGATGCCCACCGCGTCGACCCCGGCCAGGCGCACCACATGATCGATGTGCGCCACCACGTGCTCCAGGCGCGCCCGCGGAACCGGCCGGCGCTCCTTCACCGAGGGGGTGAAGAACGGAGAAGCGGCGGCCGATTCCGCCGAGACAAACTCGCAGCCGAAATTGATGTGAATGACGCCCCCGCGCCGCGCCAGCGCCTGAATCATCTCGTCGCTTAGGTTGCGCGCGATGGGCGAAAGCGCCCGGCAAGAAGAGTGGGAGGCGATCACCGGGGCGCGGCTGGCCTCGAGCACCTGCCAGAAAGTTTCGTCGGAGACGTGCGAGACGTCCACCAGCATGCCGAGCCGGTTCATCTCGGCCACGAGCTCGCGCCCCAGAGGTGCCAACCCATTGTGCCGCGGCTTGTCCATCGAGGAGTCTGCCCAGTTGTTGGTGTTGATATGGGTGAGCGTCACATAACGCACGCCGAGCGCGTAGAAGGACCGCAGCAGCCGCGGGCTGTCCTCAAGAGCGTGACCGCCCTCAAGGCCGATCAACGCGGCGATCCTTCCGGCGCGGTGAATGCGTTCGATCTCCTCCGCCGTCAGAGCCAACTCGAAATCCCTTGGGTAGCGGCCGACTATGTCGTGGCGGATCACATCGATGATCTCCAGGGCGCGGTGAGCCGCCTGATTTTTCTTGACGAACTCCGGCGCCACATAGGCGGCGAAGAAGACCGCCCCGACACCCCCCTGCCGAAGCCGCGCGAGATCCGTGTGCCGGGCGGCGCCGCGGCGGCCGATGTCGGCGCCCCGCGCCACGGCCAGGGCCACATCGTTGTGAAGATCGATGAGGAGAGCGCTCTCGTGGACGCGGCGCACCTCTTCGTCGGTGACCGCCCGCGCCCCGGGCGCTAGCGCCAGGCAGAGGAGCCCGTGGGCCGCGCGGCGGAGAAAGTTACGGAAACGCATCCCTCGATCCTTCTCTCACCGGGAACGCGGCCACTCAGTCGACGTAGGCGATGCAGTCGATTTGCAGGAGCTGGCCGCGGCGGCGGAAGCCGGTGGCGCCCCAGTAAGACCGCGCCGGACGGGGCTCGCGAAAGAAGCTGTTGTAAACCTCGTTCATCGGCTCCCAGTTGTTTTCGGGATCGACCAGCGCGACCGTCACCTTGAGGACGTTGTCCATCGAGCTGCCGGCCTTCTCGAGCGCCTCTTTCATGATCGTCAACGCATCGGCGGTCTGCTGCCGGATGTCGCCGGGGCCCTCGGGGCGGCGCTCCGGATACCAGCCTCCAATGCCGCTTAGGAACAGCAGGTGGCCCGAACGGATTGGGCCGCCCGCGCGCGCCTTCTTCGGCGACCACTCCTGAGCGGACGCTTCAGAGGCTCCCAGAAGACCCAGCGCCAGCGCGCCCAGCGCCCCTCTTCGCGAACGCGGATTCACCCGTTTCGACATAGATGCCCAGTATACCCGCCGGGTGGTTACTTCGGGCCCTGGCCATTGCCGGCGCGGATGAAGCTCGCCAGATTCGCCGCCCGCTCCCGCGCCATGTTCAGGTAGGCTTCGCCGGCGGCGATGCGGTCGAGGAACGGAAGGAACTGGTCCGGCGCGACCACGCGGTTTCGCTCCATCGATGCCTGGAGCTGGAGCAGCACTTTGTTGACCCCCAGCTTGTCGAAGCGCACCGTCCGTTCGAGATTGATGTAGTGCTGCTCGGTTTCGATCATTCGCGCAAACCAGTCCGCCAGCAGGCGCGCGTTAGGATCCTGCGAGTAGTTGAACTTGACCTCCCAGGTCTGGCCCTGATCCATGTACCGGAAGGTCTTCTCGCCGGTGTTGGCCACCTTCAGTCCGGATTCGAGCGGCTTGCGGAAATAGCCCACCTTTCCCACCAGCGCGAAGATCTCCTCCACCTCGTGCGGCCGCAGGCGGAACTCGATCGGCTTGTCGTCGCGGTCATCGGGCGCCTCGCGGTAGACGGCGCGGCCGTCGCGCTCCACGGTGATCTCGACATACGGGGGCACGCCACCGGGCAAGAGCCGTGAATAAAAAATCCGCGGGGCATCGGCCCAGGCAAGCGAAGCCGCCGCGGCCAGCAATGCGAGCCCTTTCACTGCGCCACCTCCCCAGAAACCCGCGCGGCCGTGCGGTAGTGCGCGTGCGTGGCATGGCAGATCGCCACCGCCAGCGCGTCGGCGGCGTCCTGGGAGCTCACCGGCTCGCTCAAGCCGAGCAACGAGGCCACCATCTTCTGCACCTGCGCCTTTTCCGCCCGCCCGTAGCCGACCACGCTCGTTTTCACCTCCAGGGGCGAGTACTCCGCGCAGGCGAGCCCGGCGCGGGCCAGCACCAGCAGCACGGCGCCCCGGGCGTGCGCGAGCTTGAGCGTCGTCTTGACGTTCGCCGCATAGAAGACCTCTTCCACCGCCGCCACCTCCGGCGCCTGAGCCGCAATCACCTCTTCGAGACCCTCCGCCAGGGCCGCCAGCCGCAGGCCCAGCGCTTCGCGCGGTCGCGTTGCAATCACCCCGCAGCAGACCAGCCGGTGCGAGCGGCCGTCGCTATCGATCACCCCGTAGCCGGTCTTCTCGGTGCCGCAATCAACCCCCAGGATCCGCATCCGCCTCCGCCCGCCGCGGCCCCTACACGGTCAAGCTTTCCAGTTCTTTCTCCTCGATGTCGAAGTTCGAATAGACGTTCTGAACGTCGTCGTGCTCCTCGAGCGCCTCAGCCAGCTTGAGCATCTGCGCCGCGTTCTTGCCTTCGAGCTTCACCAGGCTCTGCGGGACCAGGCCGATCTCGGCCGAAGCCGGCTCGATACCCGCCTTCTGGAGCGCTTCCATGATTGCCTCGTGCCGCTCCGGCGCCGCCAGCACCTCCCAGTGCGTGCCGTCGTTGCGGATGTCATCGACGCCTGCATCGAGCACGATCGCCATCAGATCCTCTTCGCTCACCTTCTCCTGTTCGATCAGGATGTGGCTCTTGCGTTCGAACATCCAGGCGACGGCGCCGAGTTCGGCCAGGCTGCCGCCATGCTTGCTGAACAAGTGGCGAATCTCGGCCACGGTCCGGTTTCGGTTGTCGGTTACGGCACGCACCAGCATGGCCGCGCCGCCCGGCCCGTAGCCTTCGAACATCACCTCTTCGAGCTGGCCGCCCTCGAGCTCCCCGGTGCCTCGCTGAATGGCTCGCTTGATGTTGTCGGCGGGCATGCTGGCGGCTTTGGCGGCGGCGATCGCCGTTCTCAGGCGCGGATTCGAGCTCGGATCGCCCCCGCTGCGCGCCGCAATCGTGATCTCTTTGATGAGCCGCGTGAACAGACGCCCGCGTTTGGCGTCGGCGGCGGCCTTCTTGTGTTTAATGGTCGCCCATTTCGAATGCCCTGACATGATGAAACCCTCGCAACCGGTGGGAGGAGTTGGGCTTCTTAACCCAAGTTCGAGCATAGCAGGAAGCGCCCGGCGCGGACAATGCCTCAGCGCCCCTGCAACTGAAACTCCCCTCTTACAGCAAATCAGCCGAACTGAAAAAGAAGGGAACCTCGACGGCGGCCGTCTCCGGCGCGTCGGAGCCGTGGACGGCGTTGCGCTCGATGTTGGTTCCGAATCGCTTGCGGATCGTGCCCTCGGGCGCCTTGGCCGGGTCGGTCGGCCCCATCAGCTCGCGCCAGCGCGCGATGGCGTTCTCCGCCTCGAGCACCGCCACCACGCACGGCCCCTCGGTGATGAAGTTCACCAGACTCGGGAAGAAGGGCCGCTCGCGATGCACGGCGTAGAAGGCCTCCGCCTCCAGGCGAGACATTCGAATTCGGCGCAGCGCCACGATGCGGAAGCCCGCCTGCTCCGCCATGGCCAGGATCTCGCCCGTGTGGCCCCCCGCCACGGCATCAGGTTTGATCATGGCAAATGTCCGTTCCAAAGCGTTCATAATCTGCTCTTGACCCGCTCGCCGATCTCGGCCGGCGTCTCGCAAACGGTGATGCCCGCCGCGCGCATGGCGGCGATCTTGTCGGCGGCCCGGCCGGAGCCGCCTGAGATGATCGCGCCAGCGTGGCCCATCCGCCGGCCCGGCGGAGCCGTCTGCCCGGCCACGAAACCGATCACTGGCTTCCTGACGTGCTCCTTCACATAAGCGGCCGCCATCTCCTCGGCGTTGCCGCCGATCTCGCCGATCAGCACGATGGCGTGCGTGTCGGGATCGTCGTTGAACAGCTCGATGGCGTCAATGAAGTTGGTCCCGATGATCGGATCGCCGCCGATGCCGACGCAGGTAGACTGGCCGATGCCGAGCAGCGTGAGCTGCCAGACCGCTTCATAGGTCAGCGTGCCGGAGCGCGAGACCACGCCAACGTGGCCCGGCTTGTGAATGTGGCCAGGCATGATCCCGATCTTCGATTTCCCCGGAGAGATGATCCCCGGGCAGTTCGGTCCGATCAGCCGCGTCCGGCGCCCCTTGAGGAAATGCCAGACTTTGACCATGTCCGAGGTGGGGATCCCTTCGGTGATGCAGACCACCACATCGAGGCCCGCATCAGCCGCCTCCATGATGGCGTCGGCGGCAAAGGCCGGCGGAACGAAGATGACCGAGGCATTCGCGCCGGTCTGGCGCACCGCCTGGTGCACCGTGTCGAAGACCGGCCGGTCCAGATGCTTCTGTCCCCCCTTGCCGGGCACCACGCCGCCGACGATCTCGGTTCCATAGGCGATCGACTGCTCGGCGTGAAAGGTCGCTTCCTTGCCCGTGAACCCCTGCACGAGCACGCGCGTGGTTTCGTCGATCAGGATACTCATTGCGCCAACCTCACCACCTTTTCCGCGGCGTCCCGCATGGTTTGGGCCACGGTGAAGTTCAGGCCCGACTCGCGCAGGATTTCGCGCCCCCGCTCGACGTTGGTTCCTTCCATGCGCACCACGATGGGGATCCGGATCTCGAGCTCCCGCGCCGCCGCCACAACGCCCGTCGCCAGCGTGTCGCAGCGCAGGATGCCGCCAAAGATGTTGATCAGCACGGCCTTGACGTTCGGGTCGGAAATCAGGATCCGGAAGGCGTTCCGGATCTGCTCGGCGCTGGCGCCGCCGCCGACGTCGAGAAAGTTCGCCGGGTTGCCCCCGGCATACTTGATGATGTCCATGGTGGCCATGGCCAGCCCGGCCCCGTTCACCATACAGCCGACGTTGCCGTCCAGCTTGATGTAGTTGAGGTTGTATTTGGAGGCCTCGACCTCGAGCGGATCCTCCTCGTTGAGATCCCGCAGCTCGAGGAGGTCCTTGTGGCGCCACAGCGCATTGTCGTCCAGGTTGATCTTGGCGTCGAGCGCATAAACTTTGCCGTCGGTGGTGAGCACGAACGGATTGATCTCGGCGAGCGATGCGTCGGCAGCCTCATAAGCTTGCGCTAGCGCGATCATCGCGGCCGCCGCTCCCCGGGCGGCCTCCGCGGCCAGCCCCATGCCATAGGCCAGCTTCCGCGCCTGGAAGGCCGTGAGGCCCAGGCCGGGTTCGATCGGTTCCCTGAGCAGCAGCTCAGGAGAGCTGCGGGCCACCTCTTCGATCTCGACCCCGCCCGCCGAGGAAGCCATGAAGACGTTTTTGGCCTGTGCACGATCGAGCGTGATGCCGAGATACAGTTCGCGCTCGATGGGCAGGGTTTCCTCCACCAGCAGGCGCTGCACGATTCTGCCTTCGGGCCCCGTCTGGTGGGTCACCAGCCGCATGCCGAGCATCCCTCGGGCGATCTCGCCCGCCTCCTCCGGCGTTCGGGCCACCTTGACGCCGCCGCCCTTGCCGCGCCCGCCGGCGTGAATCTGGGCCTTGACGACGACGCTTGAACCGATGCGCCGGGCCGCAGCCTCGGCCTCCTCGGCCGTAAAGACCACCTCGCCGCGCGGCACCGGAACGCCATAGCGCGCCAGGATCGCTTTGGCCTGATACTCGTGAATTTTCACTAGGATTGCCTCTGTGCTAGGATGCTGAAATAAAAAGCGTTCGGAAACTCCTTAATATACACCATGTCGCTCACCGGCTTCCTGCATCGGCTCGTCGAGCGGCAGGATCTGTCGGCCGATGAAGCCGAGCAGGCCATGACCGCCATCCTGGAAGGCGCCGCCAGCCAGGCGCAGATCGCCGGCTTCTTGGTAGCGCTACGGATGAAGGGGGAAACGGCCGGAGAGCTGCTGGGGTTCGCCCGCGCTATGCGCGCTCATGCCGTGCCGGTGCCCGTGCCGGGCCCCGGGCCGTTGCTGGACACCTGCGGCACCGGCGGAGACGGCCTAGCCACGTTCAACATCTCCACCATCGCCGCCTTCGTCGCCGCCGGCGCCGGCGTCCGGGTGGCCAAGCACGGCAACCGCTCGATTTCGAGCCGCTGCGGCAGCGCCGACCTGCTCGAGGCTCTCGGGGTCGGACTGGCCGAGACCGCCCGGGAAATGGCCGAGAGCATCGAGCGCGTGGGAGTCGGCTTCCTGTTCGCGCCCGCCCTGCATCCGGCAATGCGCCACGCCCAGCCGGTGCGGCGCGAGTTGAAGCTGCGCACCGTCTTCAATCTACTGGGGCCGCTCACCAACCCGGCAGGCGCCACCCGCCAGCTCGTCGGGGCTCACTCGCCTCGCGCCGCCGAGTTGATCGCCCGGACACTCGCCGCCCTCGGCTGCGAGCGCGGCTTTGTCGTCCATGGCGCCGACGGATTGGACGAAATCTCGACCACCACGGAGACGCTTACCTGGGAGATTCACCGCGGCGAGGTGGTCTTCCGCACCCTCACTCCGGAGCAGTTCGGCGTCAGGCGCGCCTCGCTCGGCCAGCTCTCGGGCGGCGATCCCTCGGAGAATGCCCGGATCGCCCGCGCGATCCTCGAGGGGGAGAAAGGGCCCCGTCGTGACGTCGTTCTGGTGAATGCGGCCGCGGCGCTCATCGCCGCCGGGGCCGCCGAAGACTTTCGCTCGGCGATGGCGCTGGCGGCCCGCTCAATCGACTCCGGTGCGGCGCTGGCGAGACTGGAGAGCCTCAAAGCGTTCGCGCCTCCGCCTCAGCCCTAAAGCATGTCGGCGTGGCGCTTGAGAATCTGGGGCAGGTTCTGGGAAAAGGCCGAGCGCGTCATGACGATATCGCAGCCGGCCTCATGCGCCTGTCGCTTCAGCTCGCCCTGCACGTGCGCGAGATAGCCGATCAGGCTGATCTTCTTGAACTGCGCATTCCCCTTGAGCTTGGTGATCAGCTTCAGCGGGTGGACCGCCTCGTAGTTCAGGTCCAGAATGATGGCCACCGGATTCTCGGCGGCTTTTTCGAGAAGATCCTTTTCGGACTTGACGAAGTCCACGGCGAGGCCCGCCTTCCGCGCGGCATCGTTGATTTTCACGGTGAACAGCAGGTCGCTCACTGCCGCCACGATCTTCTTTTTGCTGTTCTTCTGCATACCGCTTCCAGGGTGGTATTCAGCCGTTTTCCGCAAAGGCTATTCGAGCTTTGGCACCAGCTTCGGAGAACCGTCTAGGCGCCCGGTAGGCACTTCCGATCTTAACGGTTTTTCGCCTCCGGGCGCAACTGGAGGGCATGGTATTTCTGGGAAGTGCGAGCCAATCCGCTGGACGACCGCCTGCGGCTGCAGCGGCGCACGCCGCCGTGCACGCTCCTTATCTTCGGCGCCAATGGTGATCTCACCCGGCGCAAGCTCCTGCCGGCCCTCTACCGTCTCGCCGCCGAGCGGCGCCTTGCTTCCGGTTTCGCCGTTCTCGGCAATTCGCGCACCCCGATGAGCGATGACGAGTTCCGCGAGCGCATGCGCGACTCCGTTGCGCGGTATCTGGAAGACGCCGATTTCGATCCCACCCTTTGGCAGGAATTTGCCCGGTCGCTTTTCTATGAACCGGGCGACCTGGCCGATGTCTCGCTTTACGGCCGGCTGGCCGCCCGGCTGGAAGAGATCGACCGGACGTTCCGCACGGCGAGGAACGTGCTTTTTTATCTTGCGACCGCGCCCAGCCTGTACGCGGAAGTGGTCAGCCGGCTGGCGGCGAGCGGCCTGAACGCGGGTCGTGGCTGGCGGCGCGCGGTCATCGAAAAGCCTTTCGGACGCGACCTGGCCGAAGCCCGCGAACTCGCCCGCCTCCTCCACCGGGCTTTTCCCGAGGAGGCGATCTTCCGCATCGACCACTACCTCGGCAAGGAGACCGTCCAGAACATCCTGGCCTTCCGCTTCGCCAACGGCATCTTCGAGCCGCTATGGAACCGCCGGTACGTCGATCATGTCCAGATCACCGCCGCCGAGTCGATCGGGGTCGAAGGCCGCGGAGCCTTCTATCAGGAGGTGGGCGCGCTGCGCGACATGATCCAGAACCACCTTCTTCAGGTCATGGCGACGGTGGCCATGGAGCCGCCGGCGGCCTTCGAGCCCGAGGCCGTGCGCGACGAGCGCGCCAAGCTCTTGCGTTCGATCCGAATCCCCGAGGAGCGTGAGGTGCCCTCGATCGCTGTTGCCGGCCAGTACGGCCCGGCACGGATCGGCGGCGAGGACGTTCCAGGCTTTCGCCAGGAGCGCGGCGTGGACCCAGAATCGCAGACGGAGACTTACGCCGCTCTGGCGCTCTTCGTCGAGAACTGGCGCTGGGCCGGCGTGCCGTTTTACCTGAGAACCGGCAAACGGCTTCCGCGCCGCGTGACCGACATCGCTATCCAGTTTCATGCAGCCCCGCACGCGCTCTTCCCCGAGACCAGCCTCGCGCCGGCGATGCGCCCCAATTTGCTCATCATTCGCATCCAGCCTGAAGAGGGCATCTCGCTTCGCTTTCTGGCGAAGCTGCCGGGCAGTGGAATGAGGCTTCGGCCCGTCCTGATGGACTTCGACTATGGCGCAAGCTTCGGCTTGCGGGCGCCGACAGCCTATCAGACCCTGCTCGTGGATGCCATGGCCGGCGATGCGACCCTGTTCACACGCCAGGACATGGTCGAGGCGAGCTGGGCGGTGGTGCAGCCGGTGCTCGACGTCTGGTCTGCCACGCGGTTTGACTTTCCCAACTACGCCGCTGGGACCTGGGGACCGCCCGAAGCCGACGCCCTGCTCGCCCGGCGCGGCCACCGCTGGAGGAATCCGTGACGCGGGCAGCCATCGACGCTGACAGCATTCTCAAACGGCTCGATGAGCTCTGGCGAACGCTTGCCGCTGCCGAGGAAACCGAGCTTCTGCGCGCCTGCGCCATGACGCTGCTGGTGTTCGCCGAGGGGCCGCCGAACGATGCCGCGCTGGCCGGCTCCCTCGCGGAACTGATGCTTGCCCACCCGTTTCGTGCCATCGTCATTGGGCGCATCCAGGACGGGGGTCGCCGGCTCGAGGCTGAGGTCACGGCACGCTGTTCGCTGGCCCATGGCCGCCGCACCCGGATCTGCTGCGAACAGATCGAGATCGGAGCCACTGCGTTGGCGCTGTCAGATCTGGCGCCAATCGTGCGCGGCCTGACGGTCGCCGACTTGCCGGTGGTTGCCTGGCTTCGCGACGCGGGCGCTCTCGAGCAGCCGTGCGGGGAGCTGGTGAGCTTTGCCGATAAGCTCATCCTGGACTCGACGGCAGAAGGTAACTGGCAGGTAATGCTGCGAAGCGCCCGCGCTCTGCTTCGACAAGACGCCGCATTGGCCGACCTCGCCTGGACACGCCTGACACCCTGGCGTCTGGCGCTCGCCGAAGTATTCGACGATCCGGACCGGGCAGCGAAGGCCGGCGCCATCGAACGCATCGAACTGCAACATGCCCCGCCGGCGCCGCCCTTGACCGCAATCTATCTGGCTGCCTGGCTCCGGCTGCGATTGCCCGGCGCCCCGGCCGTGACGTTTGCGCCGGTCCCGTCCGGCGAGGGTCTTTGCGCGGTGCGCCTGTACGCACCCGGCAGTGGGCTTGCGTTCGAGTGCGGGACCGAACTCCTGTCTCACTTCCCGGGCACTTCCCGGCTTGAATATCTACTCGCCGAAGAGCTCTCGCTGATGGCGCCCGATCCGGCCTTTGAAGCCGTGCTCGCCGCCTCCCTTGGCTAAGCGGGGACTGCCTGCCCTTCCGCCAAACGCATCCCCCACTCCACCGTTCCGCCCCCGCGGAAGGGTCTGCCCCCCCACGCGCGGGGACTGCCTGCCCTTCCGCCAAACGAAAACTCCCCCACGCCGTTCCACCCCCGCGGAAGGGTCTGGCTGTCCCCGCGCCCAACCACCCCGCACACCCCCCTCGCGCGGGGACTGCCT
>CALKXJ010000023.1 GCA_938003835.1 uncultured Bryobacteraceae bacterium
GGCAGGATATTCCCGCGCTGGTCGAGGGCACTCTGCCGCAGCGCCGCGTGTTGAGCATCTCGCCTCGTCCCGCGGGCCCCGAAGAGCTGGCGCAGATCTTCGAAGAGGCGATGCGGGCCTGGTGAGGGGCTCGAGCGACGCTCGGGCCGTGCTGACGATCGCGGTGAAGCGAGCCTGTTGCGCTTGCTATACTGGTCACGAGTGGCGCTATCGTCTAAGGGTTAGGACGGAGCCCTCTCAAGGCTCAAATACGGGTTCGAATCCCGTTAGCGCTACCAACTCTCCGGTGCCCCGGCGCGGGCCGCGAATCTCACATCAGCGGCCGGCCAATCCTGCAAGATCGCCTGCTTCGAGCCTTGCCTTGACCAAGGTGGCCGGGCCGCCGACGAGGAAATCCGCGAAACAGAGCTGGCCTTCCCTGTCGCCACCCACTAGCACGCCGATGGTTGAGGCCGGATCGATCGGCACCTCCTCGGCGAGCGGCTCCAGCTTCTCATCGAAAACGACGAGACAGGTGGGAGCTTCACCGCCGGCCGGAAAATGCCGAGCGGTCGGCCGTCGGAGCTGTAGAGGCGAAACTCGAGCGGATTGACGGGCAGGTGACTCCAGCCTCTGGCCGCCGGCAGAAGCTTGCCACCGTACAGAAGCGCATCTACGCCCCGGCCGAGTTCGTCAGCCTTTCGCCAGGGCCGCGAGCCGGCCTCCGCCGGGATCGCGCCCAGGAACGCGCCATCGGCCTTGCGAAAACGTCGGAGAAGGACATGGCGATTTTCGAGGAACATCAATCCCAGCACGTAGAACTGGTCGCCCAGCACCAGCAGGTCGCTGATGCCACCGTCGACCCGGAAAATTTGGACCAGTCGCGGCTCACCGCTCTCGGTCAACTCGAATCGCTTGACCTCGCCGGCGGCGCCGACCCAAAGCTGCCCGTCGCCAGCGCAGGTGCACGCCGTCGTATGTACGAACTCCGGCGCGTGCGCCTGACTGAAGCGCGTTTTGCCCTCGCGGCCGATCACCCGCACCCAGTTGCTCGAGTGAAGGGCGACCCAGGCGCCATCCGGGCAGCAGGCGACGCGATGCAGGCCCTGCCCGGTGGGCGCCTCCATCGAGATGATACGCTCGGTCACCCCCAGGTGGTAGCGAGCGCCGGCGGCCCAGACAGGCCCCAAACCAAGTACCGGAAGCAACGGGAGACTCAAGACGACAAGCCTCATCGCAACCTCGAAACCGCGGCGCGATGCTCGTCAGGTTCGGCATTGCCTGTGCGTTTGCACGGGATTTGCCCCTGGTCCGACCCTTTAAGAGTGCAGCTTAGAACACCAAGACCACAGTGCCGGCAGGCCGGGGGCCCGGAGCGGACATCTTTCGAAATCTCGGATCGACCACCCGATTCCTGCCGCGCGGGGCCGCCGGAATCGCACGACCGCGACCAGCAGTTGCAGGTGCCAACATAGCCGGGAAAGCAGGGGCAAATCGAGTTGTAATCACAGTAGCATGTGGTTCTGCAACCGGGACACGGCCCGCAGAGCCGGCTCGGGCACGGGTTTCCTGTGCGGCAGCGAATAATTCCAAAGTAGTATGTCGTGTCGTCGCACTGGCCGGTTGCGGTGGGAATCCAACAAAATGTCGCGAGAAGAAACACGATCGAGCGTAAGACTTGAGCGCTGGACATAGCTCATTCGTGCTCCCGAGGTGACCCAGTTTCCCATGCGGTCACCCATAGCTTACACCGAATTTTTTTGCGTCAACATCAATTCGGAAAAAGCATCCTCATCGGGGTTGACCGCCCCAAGGCCTTCGAAATGGTGGAGTCGCGCCTCGCTCCGGAGTCGCATCCTCGCGTCAAAAGTCTCGGCACAAGGCCGGTTTTTCGAGCTTCCGGTCGTCCTGGGTGCCCGTGCTTGTTTCTGGTGCGCGGACAGGCGTCGCCATTTCGCACGGGGGACGCGCGCCAGCCGGTGAAGGTTAAAGGGTTTGGAGCAGGGATGACGGCGTCAAGGCCGTTTCGCACGGTCAACTCACATCCCGGGACAGCAACCTGCGCGCAAGCCGGAGAAAGCAGGGGGCTTGTCGGTTCGGCGGTCCGGGTGGGCAGCTCGAGACGGGCCGGCCGAGCCGCGAATCACCCTGATTCGGTGAAACTTCCGGCCCAGGACTGACCGGCGTCACTTTCTTGTGAAGTAACTGTAGCGGCTTTGTAGCAGGAGTGCGCTTGACTAGAATCTGGAATCATTCATCGCGAGGTTTGGTCTATGCCCTCTCGTTGTCCTGCTCGAAGTTTCCTCACGCTGATCTGGCTTTCAGTTTGGGCGGCGGCGCCCGCGCCCGCCCAGTCGGTTTCCGGCCTGGGCGCCGTCGCCGGCACCGTTCGGGATCCAAGCGGCGCAGTGGTTGCGGGCGCACGGGTGCAGCTCACCAATGAAGCGCTCGGATTGCGCCGCCAGACGGCGACGACGTCGGCGGGCCTCTTTCAGATTCCCTCGCTCACGCCTGGCGGAGGTTACCGCGTTTCGGTAACCAAGGACGGCTTCGCGCCCTACGAGATCAGCGGGATACAGGTCCAGGTCGGCCAGATCGTCACGGTCGACGTCGAGCTCAGCCTTGCCGGCACGCAGCAGACGATCGAGGTGGTCGCCGAGCCGCTCGGTGTCGACCGCGCCAAGACCGGCGTGGCTGAGGTGGTCACCTCCCAACAGATTCTCAACCTGCCGATCAATGGCCGCCGGGTCGACTCCTTCGTGCTGCTGACGCCCGGCGTCGTACCCGAGGGCAACTTTGGGCTGCTGTCTTTCCGCGGCATCCCGGGCGGCAACGCGTTCCTGACCGACGGCAACGACACGACGAACCAGCTCTGGAACGAGAACGCCGGACGGACGCGCATCGCTTCGAACATTTCGCAGGATGCCGTGCAGGAGTTCCAGGTGCTCACCAGCGGCTACTCGGCCGAGTTCGGCCGCGCCATCGGGGGCGTCATCAATACGGTGACGCGCTCCGGGGGCAACGACGTGCACGGAACCGGCTTTTGGTTCTTCCGCAATCAGGACTTCAACGCGCTGGACCGCTACGCGAAGGCGCTCGGCCAGCCGAATCCCGCGGAACGGCGGAACCAGTTCGGGGGTACGCTCGGGGGTCCGATCGTGCGCGACCGGTTGTTCTATTTCGGCAACGCTGAGTTCACGCGGCGTCACTTCCCCATCGTCTCCGGCATGACAACACCGCCGCTGTTCGACGGCCAGGGCCGGTTCGTCGGCGCCTGCGGTCCGCCGGCGACGCCGGCGCAGTGCGAGGCGGCTATCGCCTTTGTCTCGCGCTTCCGCCGCACGGTGCCGCGCCAGGCATCGAACAACCTGGGCTTCGCCAAACTCGATTACCGCGCCTCGGACCGCAACACGTTCACGTTTTCCTTCAACCTGCTCAACTGGAACTCGCCCAACGGCATCCAGACGGGCGCGGTGCTCACCAACGGGGCCGCGCTCGGCAGCAACGGCAACTCGGAGGTGAAGACGCGCTTCGGGCGCGCCTCCTGGACGGCGATCGCCCGGCCGAATCTCGTCAATGAAGCGCGTTTCGGCTGGATGAAGGATCGCCTCTTCGACAGCCTGAACGAAGAGTTACTGCCGCCGACCGGTATCGCGACCATCAGCGTGCAGGGTGTGGCGAACCTGGGCGCCGCCAACTATCTGCCGCGCGTCTTCCCGACCGAGGATCGGTTCCAGGCAAGCAACATTCTCTCGTGGACTCAGGGCCGGCACCTGGTGAAACTCGGCTTCGATTTCTCGCACGTCCGCGACGTGCAGGACCAGGTCTTCAATGGCAACGGCAGCTACAGCTACGCAACCTTTACCGACTTTGCCCTCGATCTCACCGGCAATCCCGCCGGCGGCAAACGCTGGCAGAGTTATTCGCAAGGTTTCGGCCCATCCTTGACCGAGACCTGGATTCGGGATTACGCCTGGTTCGCTCAAGACCAGTGGCAGCTGCATCGGGGCTTGAGCCTGAATCTGGGATTCCGCGGCGAATCGCAGCGGTTTGCTCAACCCAGGATCTTCAATCCGGACTACCCGCAGACGCGCCGGATTCCCGAGCCGAGCCTGAATGCAGCGCCGCGCGTGGGCCTGGCCTGGTCGCCGATCGGCCCGCGCACCGTCATCCGCGCCGGCTACGGGCTGTTTTACGCGCGGATTCCCGGCGGCACGATCAACTGGCTGCACCGGGACAACTCCGCCTTCCAGTTCACCGTTCTGTTGCAGGGTAACGTGGCCGAAGACCGAGCCATCGGGCCCGTCTTTCCGAACCGCATCCCGGATACAGGACGCCGCCCGGCGCCGGGAAGCACCTCGGTCACGCTGGCCGCCGACCACTGGCGTACGCCCTACACGCAGCAGGGGGATCTCGCCATCGAGCACCAGTTTGCGCGGGACACCCGTTTCACGGTGAGCTATCTCTGGAGTCGCGGCCTCGCCTTTACCACCGTCCGTGACGCCAACGTCGGCGCGCTCGGCCCGGCCGTCACCTACCGCATCCTGGACGCCGCCGGCAACGACGCCGGCAGCTACACCACGCCGACCTACCTCAGAAGCAACCGAGTCGACGCGCGCTATCAGCGCATCGGCGTACTCGAATCCAACGGCAATACTTACTACAACGCCCTCGCCGTCCAGCTCCGCCATCGGCAATCGAAGTGGCTCGACGGGCAACTCTCTTATACCTGGGGCCACGCCATCGATTACAACCTCGGCGTCACGGGCGACAACCTCTTTTTCGGCAGCACGCCGCGCACGCTCTTCAACGGAGACTTCCGCGGCGAAAAAGGCACCAGCGAGACCGATCAACGGCACCGGCTGAGCCTCAGCT
This sequence comes from uncultured Bryobacteraceae bacterium, assembly GCA_938003835.1. Lineage (GTDB taxonomy): Bacteria > Acidobacteriota > Terriglobia > Bryobacterales > Bryobacteraceae > CALKXJ01. The sequence goes on from CALKXJ010000023.1 coordinate 4,855, forward strand.
TTGTGGGCGATCTCGAATTCGGCCTGCGCCAGAGCTGGGCGCGGGCGCTACTTGATCGCTGGCGGCTTTCGGGCATCTACACCTACGCCACCGGCCCGCACGCCACGCCGAACATTTTCGTCTCGGGCACCCCGTTCCCCGGAGCCGCTTTCAACTCCACCCTGAACGGCCTCGGCGGCTCCACCCGGGTTCCCTTCCTGCCGCGGAGTTATCTGGACGTCGGCACGATCAGCCGGCTCGATCTGAGGCTCTCGAAGAGTGTCGTCGCCGCCGAGCGGTGGCGGCTGATGATGCTGTTTGAAGCCTTCAACGTAACCAATTCCCAGTACGACACGGCAGTGCGAACGCAGGCTTACCAGGCCTCGGGCGGCACTCTGCGACCGACGCCGCGGCTGGGCGAGGGAACGCAGTCGGCCGGCTTTCCCGACGGAACCAATGCCCGCCGGGCGCAGATCGGCTTGCGGCTCAGCTTCTAGCCGGGAGGAACTTGCAAGGGAGCCGGGCGTCCGGCGCCGGTTGCCGCTGCTGCATCCTGATGCCGGTGCGCCTTTGCCTTCAAGGGCGCGGCAGGGCAGTCGCGGGGCCATACTCGCGGGCCGCCAGCTCGATGGCTTCGCGGCGGATCCTGTGGAGCATGCCCCGGAACACGATCTGATGAAAAGGTAGCACGGCGTACCAGTACAGGAGCCCGAGAAGGCCGCGCGGTTGGAACAGCGCGGTCTGGCGGAGCAGCGAGTGGGCCTCGCCGCGCGGCTCGATACGGAATTCGAGCAGTGCCTCGCCCGGCAGTTTCATCTCCGCTCGCAGCGCCAGCCGCCGGTTCCGCTCGAGGCCCACCACGCGCCAGAAGTCCAGCGCCTCGCCGTAGCTCACCTCGTCCGGATCACGCCGGCCGCGACGAAGTCCCGGCCCGCCGGCGAGCCGGTCGATGAACCCCCGAATGCGCCACAACCAGTCGGCGGGATAACGGCCGCGTCCTCCGCCCACACGGCAAACGGCCCGAAAGGCCGCCCAGGCCGGCGCGCGGATTTCCATCTCGCGGCTGTCTCGGAACACCTTTCCGCCGGCCCAGTCCGGATCGCCGGGAACCGGCCCGGCCATCGACCAACTGGTCTCGACATGACGGGTGGCGATGCTGGTGAGCGCAGCGCGGATCGCCTCGCGGACGCCGAGCAGCTCCTGAGGAATCAATTCGCGAATCCGGTGATCCCGGCAGACGACGGGATTCCGCAGGCCCTCCGCCAAGGGCCGGGCGATCTGGTGGCTCAGCGGCGTCACCAGGTGGATCCAGTAGGAGCTGAGCCGGGGCGTCAGCACCGGAACGGGAATGATCAGACGCCTCCGAAGACCCAGTTCCTCAGCCATGATCTGCATGAGGTCGCGGTAGCAAAGCACATCCGGGCCGCCGACGTCGAAAGTGCCGCCGGTCGTCTCCGGGGCGGAGAGGCAACCGACCAGGTAGTTGACGACGTTACGAACGGCGATCGGCTGGCAGGGCGTCATCACCCACTTCGGGGTGATCATGACGGGCAGCCGCTCCACCAGGTAGCGCAGAATCTCAAATGAGGCGGAGCCGGAACCGATGATCATGGCCGCGCGCAGCACAGTCACCGGCACGCCGCTCGAGCGCAGGGCTTCCTCCACCTCGCGCCGCGAACTTAGGTGCTCGCTGAGATCTGGCCCCATCTCGCCCAGCCCGCCCAGATAGACGATGCGCGAGACGCCGGACGATCGCGCCGCCGAGCTGAAGGCGGACGCTAACTGGCGGTCCCGGGCGGCATAATCCTTGCCGGCCGAAAGCATGGAGTGAACCAGGTAATAGGCGGCCGAGCAGCCGGCCAGCTTTTCCGAGAGGCTCACCGGATCACTCAAGTCGGCCTTGACGATCTCCACACGGGGATCCGCCGCCCAGGCTCGGTCCTGGAGCTTTTGCGGGAAACGCACCAGACACCGCACCCGGTAGCCGGCCTCGAGCAGCCGGGGCACCAGGCGGCCGCCGATGTAACCGGTGGCGCCGGTTACCGCCACGCAAGCGGGATCGGGATCCGAAGCGGACATCTCAGCTTTAGTTTACGGATGTCGCGAATGGCCGTACCGGTTGAGACAATGGCGGCGATTTCGGGCGAAGAAATCCACTCTTGGCCCCATCCGCCTGCGCTACCGTGAGAACATGGACGGGCCGCTCATTCCGATTCTGGGGCAGCAGTCGCCGGGGGGCTGGGACGGGGGCCCTCCTCCGCGGATCACCTCCGTGCTGATCAAGCCGGTCTCGGCGGTCTGCAATCTCGATTGTGCTTACTGTTTTTATCTCGATCGCGAAGCCGATCCGTACAAGGAGCTGCCGGGCCGCCGCATGACGCTCGAGACGCTCGAGCGGCTCGTCGACGCCTACCTCTTTTACTCGTATCCAGATTCGGTTTTCGCCTTCCAGGGCGGCGAGCCCACGCTGGCCGGCCTCGCTTTCTTCGAAAAGCTGGTCCGGCTTCAAATGGACCGCGGCCGTCCCGGCCAGAACATCGGCAATTCGCTGCAAACCAACGCCATTCTGATTGACGAATCCTGGTGTGACCTGTTTCGCAGCTACAACTGGCTGCTCGGCGTCTCGCTCGACGGGCCGGAAGACGTCCACGATCTCTACCGGGTCAACAAAAGCGGCCGCGGCACCTGGCGCCAGGTCATAAAAGGCGTCGAAATCTTGCAAAAACAGCGTGTCGAGTTCAACATCCTGTGCGTGCTCAGCCAGGCCAACGTCGAGCAGCCCAGGGAGCTCTACCGGTTCTTCCGTGGCCTCGGCATCGACAACGTGCAGTACATCCCCTTGGCCGAATTTCAGCCCGACGGAAGCCCCATGCCCTTCACCATCACACCGGCGCAGTACGGCCGTTTCCTGTGCGAAACCTTCGAGCTTTGGTGGCCGGACCGGCGCAAGTTCCGCATCCGCTTCTTCGACAACGCGGCCGAGGCGCTGGCCGGGCTCAAGCCGGGAAGCTGCACCCTGCACGAGACCTGCGACAGCTACGTGGTCATCGAGTACAACGGCGACGTCTATCCGTGCGACTTCTTCGTCGAGTCGAGCTGGCGGCTGGGCAACATCATGGTCGACTCCTTCAGCGAAATCGCCCGGCGCAGGCGCCGTTACGAGTTCGCGCGCGTCAAGATGATTCCTCGCGCCGAGTGCGCAAACTGCGAGTGGCGCTCGATCTGCCGGCAAGGGTGTCCCAAGTTTCGCCACGGCCCCCACCGGCGGTTCGAGGACCTCGATTACTTCTGCGAGGCCTACAAGATGATCTACGCACGCTGCACCGAGCCGCTGCGGCGGGAGGTGGAGAAGCTGCTAGGACGGCGGGAAACGGCCGCCACGCTGAGCCCGTATTGAGGCAGCGGGCAAGCGTGCTGTCGTGGGGAGGGCAGATGCCGGACCGCTCGCGAGACTGGTTGCGCCAGCGTGAAAGAGACCTGGACTACGCCGAAGAATCACTGCGCTCCGGCGGGCATCAATGGGCCTGCTTTGCCGCACACCAGGTTGCCCACAAGGCGGTCAAGGCTCTCCGTCTGTCCCGGCTTCAGGAGGCGTGGGGGCATTCGGTCGCGCGCCTGCTTCAGGAGTTACCCTCCACGGTGCAGGTCAGGCCAGAGCGAATCGAAATGGCTCATGTTCTGGATGGGCACTACATTCCGGCGCGCTATCCGAACGGCCATCCGAAGGGCGCGCCATTCGAGCACTACGGGGAGTTGCAGAGCCGGCAGGCCGAGGATTATGCCCGTCAGATTGGTGAGTTCGCCCGTGCTCAAATGGCCTGACGCGGCCCCGGTCACTTCGGCGGCGAGCCGGTGGGCCCGGGAGATCGCGGCACGGCGCCCCGGACTTGTCCGCGCCGGTTCTTTCGGCTCCCACGCGCGGGGTAATGCCGGCTTGGGCAGCGATCTCGACCTGGTGCTGATCGTCGAGCGGGCCGACGAACCATTCCCGCGCCGGGCCGCGGCCTTCGACACGGGTCGCCGCCGGTTCCAGCCGACCTGCTGGTCTACACGGAAGCAGAGTGGGAAGCTCTCCGGCAAAGAAGCGGCTTCAGCGCCACGCTCGATCGCGAGGTCGTCTGGGTGTACGAGCGCCTGCGGACAGTCAACGGCCAGGAGGTCTTAGCACCTCGGAGCTGAAAGCTTCCGGGCAGCTTTGAACAGGCGTCGCGGGCACCTCGGCGACCAGCACAGTCAGACCCACCCAGGGCAAGTCCACCAGCTCGCGCGCGAAGTCAGCCCTTGGCGCTTGTCTCCCATTCCTGCTCAAATGCGGATGCCCGGAGCCTGGAACAGGGATGAGGAGGGCGTGCCGGCCGGGACAACGCCGCGCGAGATCCCGCGCGGGGCCAGGCGCCGGCCGCGGCGCGCATGGAATATGGCCTATGGGGCTGTTGGCCGGGGAGGCGGGCTACCGGCTCGTCCGGGTCTCGGTATGAATCAGCCGGTTTCATGTCCTGGGAGCGGGGCGTCCTTCCAGCCGGCATTGCCTGTGTAGCTGATTTTGCCGCCGCGAGATTTCCGTCGATTGCGGCCACTATTGTTCACAGAATCGTCCGGATTCGTACCGAAAAGATTCTCGAAAGGAGGGAGCACCGACCAGTGAAGAGATTCAGTTCATCGATTGCGGGCCTCGCTGTGGCCGCAACGCTCTGGGGGCAGCAGCCGGCAGGCGGGCGGCAAGCCGTGCCTCGCGGGAACCGGGGAAGGCCGGCTCGAGCTCCGCTTTGACCATTCTGATCACGTATCCGGAAGGGATTTTCCCGGAAGCGCAGGCGCGGGCGTGGGAGCAGAACCTGCACGCGTTCATGAAGGTGGAGACGACCGCCCGGGGCAGCGACTGGCACAGCGTGCGCACCGGCGCTCTGCTGGAGGCGATGCTGTACGGCTCGCGGGTCCCTAGGGAGGACGCCATCCGGGCCGCGGAGCCGGCCCCGAGCGCCCCCCTCACGGAAGGCTCTCGGAGCACCCCCGAAGCCGAGACGCTCGGGAGAATCTTTGCCAGTCAAGGCGAGGTGGCCGGGGTTGTTCTCAAGCAGATCGGCGGGGGCGGGCCATGTCCTCCAGCGGATTGTGGGTGCGATAAACGCGCGATCACGTGCTATTGCGGGCTGCTCAAACAGAAAGGGGAGCCCGATTTTTGCATGTGCACGCTCTGCGTCTGGAAAACACCGTTACCTGACCCGATTCCTGAATTGTTCCGAAGAGCGGATCGGCGAAGTCTGGTCATCCTGGTGGCGGATGACTGGCAATCGGTATCCAAGCTCACCGAAGCCGCACGGCGCGAACTCGCCCAAATGGCCCCTCCCACAGCGAACCTGGTCATCAAGACGAAGTCGACTCCTCCCTAGTCGCCTTCGCCAAGCGGCGCGAGCGCGAATCCCGGTTTGGCCGCGGGTGCCGGCGGGCCGGGTGACGCTCAGTTCGATCGCTTCTCTCAAGCGGCGGCGTGGCGATGGCGAGCTCAGCCCCGCTGAGGCGCCTTCCCCAGCGCATGGAGACCTCGCCGGCCTGTTGCGACTTGATCGAGCGCACGCCCTTCAAGGGCTAGCAGCGGGCGCTCCGTTCGGGTTAAAATTTTGCTCAGAGACCCAGCGAGGGGCTGGCGAATGAATCCAGAGCGAGAAGTGCAGTTGCGCATGACCCGGCGGCATCTGTTTGGCCGCGCAAGCACCGGCATCGGCGTGGCCGCACTGGCCTGGCTGCTCGATCCGAAGGTCTTTGGCGCCACCGACGCTTCGAGGACCGGCGGCTTGCCCGGCCTGCCGCACTTTGCGCCAAAGGCCAAACGGGTGATCTTCCTGCACCAGTCCGGCGCGCCGTCGCAGCTCGACCTGTTCGACTACAAGCCGACGCTCGAGAAGTTTCACGGCACCGAACTGCCCGACTCGGTCCGCATGGGGCAGCGCATCACAGGTATGACCTCGGGACAGGGGACGCTGCCGGTGGCCCGGTCGATCTTCAAATTCTCCCAGCACGGCCAGAGCGGCGCGTGGCTAAGCGAGCTGCTGCCTCACACGGCGAAGATCGTCGACGATATCGCGATCGTCAAGACCGTGCACACCGAGGCGATCAATCACGATCCGGCGATCACCTTCATGCACACCGGCAGTCAGCAGCCCGGCCGGCCGAGCCTCGGGGCTTGGGTGGCCTACGGGCTGGGAAGCGAAAACCAGGACCTGCCGGCCTTTGTCGTCTTCGTCTCACAGTCGAGCGCGCTCAACATCGACCAGCCGCTGTTTTCGCGCCTCTGGTCGGCCGGCTTTCTCCCTTCGCGCTATCAGGGCGTCCAGTTCCGTTCCTCGGGGGACCCGGTGCTGTACCTGTCGGACCCGCCCGGCATTTCGCGTTCGACCCGGCGGCGCATGCTCGACACGCTGGCTCAACTAAACCAGATGAGCGCGCAGGAGTTCGGCGACCCGGAGATCGAAACGCGCATCGCGCAGTACGAGATGGCCTTTCGGATGCAGACCTCCGTTCCGGAGCTGATGGATCTCTCCAACGAGCCCGACCACATCTTCGAGATGTACGGTCCGGATTCGCGCAAGCCGGGCACCTATGCTTTCCATTGCCTGCTGGCGCGGCGCCTGGCCGAGCGCGGCGTGCGTTTCATTCAGCTTTACAAGCGGGGCTGGGACCAGCACAACGACCTGCCGCGCGACCTCGCCCTCCAGTGCCGGGCCGTCGATCAGCCCTCGGCCGCGCTCATCCTGGATCTCAAGCAGCGCGGGCTGCTCGAAGATACCCTGGTGATCTGGGGCGGCGAATTCGGCCGCACCGTGTACTGCCAGGGTACGCTGACGGAGACCAATTACGGCCGGGATCACCATCCCCGCTGTTTCGCCATCTGGATGGCGGGCGGGGGCATCAAGCCGGGCATCACGCTCGGCAAGACGGACGATTACGGCTACAACGTGGTCGAAGATCCGGTCCATGTGCATGACGTGCAGGCGACGATCTTGCACTGTCTCGGGGTCGACCACAAGCGGCTGACATACAAGTTCCAGGGCCGGCACTTCCGGCTCACCGACGTGGCGGGCCACGTCGTAGAAAAGCTGCTCGCCTGACGATCTCGATCACGCGCATTCCATGCCCGAACGGCAACCGGCTCGGGTGACCGGCAGGGTCGCCATGCACCGGGATGGGTATGCCTTCGTGGTGCCGGAACGGCCCATCGAGGGCATCGAGGGCGACATCTTCATCCCGCCCGATGCGGTGCGCAACGCCATGCACGGCGACCAGGTGTTGGCGCGCATCCGCCGGGTGGACCGGTCCGCCCGCGCCGAAGGGGAGATCCTGAGCATCCTCGAGCGCGCGCACCCCACCGTAGTGGGCACCTTCCGCATACGGCGCAGGCGCTACTGGGTGGAGCCGCACGACGAGCGGCTGGGCCATTGGGTGGAGATCCCGCGCGGCTACGAACTGCCGCCACCGGCCTCCGCGACGGACCGCATCGGCGCCGCGCCTCCCGAAGTGCACTCGGCCGAGGATCTCGAGGGCATGATCGTCAACGCCGAGATCCTGGAGTTCCCCAGGCGCGACGAGCCACCGGTGGGCCGTGTCATCGAGGTGCTGGGCCGCAGGGAGGATTTCGGCGTCGACGTCGAGATCGTCATCCGCAAGCACCATATCCCGCACCGCTTCCCGCCCGAAGTGCTCGAGCAGGCCCAGGGGATTCCGAACGTAATCTCCCGCGCGGAGCTTGCGGCAAGGCGCGATTTCCGCAGCCTTGACGTGGTGACCATCGACGGCGAGACGGCGCGCGACTTCGACGACGCCGTCTGGGTCGACCGCATCGAAAACGGCAATTTTCTGCTTCACGTGCACATTGCCGACGTCAGCCACTACGTCCGGCCCGGCACACCCATCGATTGCGAGGCGGCGCTCCGGGGCACCAGCGTGTACTTCCCTGACCGGGCCGTGCCGATGCTGCCGCTTGAGCTGTCGACCGACATCTGTTCGCTCGCCCCGCACGTCGACCGGCTGGTCATGAGCGTTCTGCTCGAGATCGACCCGCACGGCGACGTCGTATCGACCGAGTTTGTCCGGGGCGTCATCCGCAGCGCCGAGCGGATGACATATACGAACGTGCACCTCATCCTCGAAGGCGACGCCGGCCTGCGCGAGCGTTACGCGCCTCTCGTGGAGCGGTTCGAGCTGATGCGCGAGCTGGCGATGATCCTCAACCGCAAGCGAATGCAGCGCGGCTCGATCGATTTCGACCTGCCCGAGCCCCTGATCGAATTCGACGAGTTCGGCGAGATGGTGGGCATCCGGCGCAGCCCCCGCAACATCGCGCACCGGATCATCGAAGAGTTCATGCTGGTGGCCAACGAAGCCGTCGCCGCCCACCTGCTGGGCGCCGCCGTCGCCTCGCTCTACCGCGTCCACGAGGCGCCCGATCCCAACAAGGTGCTCGAGTTCGAGGAGATGGCAGCCCAGTTCGGCGTCTCGCTCGGCTTGCAGCCGGTTCGCGCGCGGCGGTTTCCCAACCTGGTGCGCACCAGCGACGGCCGCAAAATTCGCAAGGACATCATCCTCGAAGGCGAGGGCCTGCGGGTCTCCTCACGGGACTACCAGAAGCTCATCCGGCGCATCGAGGGCAAGCCGGAGGAGCGCATCCTGCACTACCTGATGCTGCGCTCGCTCAAACAAGCCCGCTACAGCGAAGAGAACCTGGGGCACTTCGCTCTGGCGGCGCCGGTTTACACGCACTTCACCTCGCCGATCCGCCGCTACCCGGATCTGGTGGTGCACCGGATTCTCGGCGGGCTGCTCGACGAATCCCCGCCCGAGCTGGACGCCGAGCGGCTGGCGAAGATCGCCCGTGCCTGCTCGGAGACCGAGCGCCGCGCGGCCGAGGCGGAGCGGGAGCTGGTGGAGTGGAAAAAGCTCAACTTCATGGCCGAGCGCCTGGGCGACGAGTTTCCGGCGCTCATCATCCACACGACGAAGTTCGGCTTCTTCGTCGAGCTCGAGGAGCTATTTGTGGAAGGGTTCGTGCCGCTCGAGACGCTGGCGGGTGACCGGTTCGGCTATCACGAGACCAGCCGCGCGATCGTCGGGGCGCGGACGAGGAAGCGGTACGGGATCGGCGACCGGATCCGGGTGCGGCTGGACCGCGTGGATGCGCGAGAGCGGAGTTTACAGTTTTCGGTGGTGGCGGGGCGCTCGTAGCACGATTGTTTAAACTGTGCTACGATGGCCCTGTGCAGCTTTCCGTTCGCCTGTGCCTGCCCCTCGTTCTGGCCGCCTTCTCCCTGCCCGCGGCGACGCTGCGCCTGCGCATCGTCGACGCCCAGCGCGCGGCCATCCCCGGCGCCTCCGTCGCCGTCAGCGGCAAGACCTTCACGGCCGATTCGAGCGGACTCGTCGAAGTCGACGCGGTACCGCCGGTCAGTGTGCTGGCTTCGGCCCCCGGCTTCGAGCCGGTCGCCCGCCGCCTGGACAATATCCCGGAGACCCCCGTCGAGATCGCACTCTATCCGGCAGCCGTCTATTCGCGGGTCGATGTCGTCGTGCGCGGCGAGGAAGTGGCTCCCGGCCCGGTCACCGCGAGCGCCATCGAGATCGAACGGCTCGGCGCACGCACCGTCTTCGACGCCATCGACCGCCTGCTCCCCGGCGTTTACGTCACCCGGCGCGGCGTCATGGGCTACGGCATCGCCGCCGGAGGGACGGGAATGGTTTCCATCCGCGGCGTCGGCAACAGCCCGAATACCGGCGTGCTGATCGTCATCGATGGGCGCCCGGACTTCATGGGCCTCATGGGACATCCGCTGCCAGACTTCTACAGTCTCCCGGACGCCGCCGTGGTCTCGGTGACTCAAGGCCCCGCCTCGGTCCTGTACGGTTCGAACGCCATGGGCGGGGCCGTCGAGATCAAACCGGCCGAACCCGTCGAGGGGATCCATACTGAGCTCAGCGGCAGTCTCGGCGCCTACCACACGGGCCAGTACCGGCTGCGGCACGGCGCGGGTTTCGACCGCTGGTTCTACAACCTCACTGCGGGAGTGGATCACACGAACGGTCACCGGCCCCGGTCTCATTTCCGCAACCAGGACGGCACGTTGGCCCTGGGCGCCAATCTCACTCCGGCGTGGAAGACCTCGCTTCGCGGCCGCTACGGCCATTTCGTCGTCGAGGATCCCGGGCCGGTGACCGGGCGGTCCGGCATCTGGGCGAGCGTGGGACGGGGCGGATTCAGTTGGAATGCCGACAACGCCGCGGGGCGGACTTGGGGCTACACGCGCCTTTACTCGAGCTGGGGCCACCATCACATCTCCGACGGATTCCGCTCGAACGATCGGACCACGGGCGTCCGGATTCACCAGCACTTCCTCGTGTCGCCGTCGCTTGTGGCTGACGCCGGCGCCGACGCTCTCCACTATGGCGGCCGTGCGCGCAACCTGCTCACCCGCATCGACTACGGCGCGCATGGGGAGACCTCCGCGGCGGGCTTCGGCCGCCTGCACTGGAACGGCTCGGGTAGGCTGCGGCTCCACGCCGGCCTGCGTTACGAGCACAGCACGATCTTTGGTGGGATCGTCGCGCCGGAGTTCGGCGCCGGTTTGCGGCTGAAGCCCGGCTACTCGCTCCATCTGAGTGCTGCGCGCGGCTTCCGCAATCCGACGATTCGAGAGCTCTATCTGTTTCCCGCCCCTAATCCCAACCTGCGTCCGGAACACGCCTGGATGTACCAGGCGTCCCTTCAGATGCAGCCGGCAGCGGCGGTGGCCGCCTCGCTCACCGGCTATTACGCAGACTTGAGCAACCTGATCGTGCTGACAGGCCGTTTCCCCAATGTCACCCTGCTGAACTCGGGCGCCGCGCTCAACCGGGGCCTGGAGGCGTCGCTGCGCTGGCGGATGGCGCGCCGGGTCTCGCTTTACGGTGGCTATGGCGGGCTCCACTCTACCAATCTGGCGCCCTACCTGCCCCGCCACAAAGCCACTTTTGGGTGCGAACTGGACCTCGGCCGCGCCTGGCTCTCGGTCAATAGCGTGTCCGCAGGCCGGCGTTGGGCGGATGCGCAAAAGACGCGCGAGCTGGACGGTTATACGGTGCCCGGCCTCAAGCTCATGGTGCCGGTCGGCTCGCGCTGGGTGCTGTTCGGCGTGGTGGACAACTTCGCCAATCAGCGTTACGAGGTCGTCACGGGCTATCCGATGCCCGGCATCAACGCGAGCGGCGGCTTCACGCTACGATTCTAGTGGTGGTCCGACTCGCCGAGAGCCTGCGCCCCATGGTGACGAGCGCCGTCCTGGCGGCGCTCGCCCTTGTGCTGCCCGTGGCCTTCCATGCCGTTGGCCTCGGCAGCAAGTTTTTACCCATGCTGCTGCCGCTGCTTTTGAACGCCTTCCTGGTTCCGTGGCGCTGGGCTGTCCAAACAGGGGCGATCGTGCCCTGGATTTCGGCGCTCGCCACAGGCATGCCGCCGCTTTACCCGCCCGTGGCCGCTGTGATGTCGGCGGAGTGCGCAGTGATGGCGGCGGTCGCGGCGCTGATCTATCAGCGGGGCGGGCGCGGCGTCTGGGCCGCTTTGATTCCGGCGATCCTGGCCGGGCGCCTCACCTCGTTCGGCGCGACCTTCTTGCTGGCGCGTCTGTTCGGCTTGCCGGCGGCCCTCACCTCGGTGGCCAGACTGCTCGAGGGGCTTCCCGGCGTGGCGCTCCAGCTTGCCGTCGTCCCGTTGGTGTTGCGCGCGCTTGCCGCGCGCCGGAGCATCCTGCTCGAGCGGACGGAGCCGTGAGCACATCAGCCAAGCGGACCTACTTCAACGAGCTCGCCCTGCGGTGGGACGAGATGCCGCAACCTCCCGGCGCTTCGGAGCGCGTGGCGGCCTTCTGCCGCCGGGCATGTCCCAGCGAGGCTCGCTGGGTGCTCGACGTCGGCAGCGGCACCGGGGTACTCGTTGCTCCGCTGCTGGAGCGCCTCGGTCCCGAGGCGCGTCTGGTCGAGCTCGATTTTGCCCCGGCGATGCTCCGCCACGCAGCCTCGAAGACAACGGATGCCCGCCTGCTCGCGGTCTGCGCCGACGCGCTGGCGATGCCGTTTCCGCCGGGGCTCTTCGACGCGGTACTGTGCTTCGGGATTCTGCCGCATCTGGGGCCCGCGCCGCAGGCCCTCTCCCTTCTCTGGGGCGCTGTGGCGCCTAGTGGCGTGCTGGCGGTCGGCCATCTGATGGGCAGTCGCGAGCTCAACGCCAGGCACAGAAGCTTTGGAGGCCCCATCGGAGAGGACTTGCTGCCTGAGGCGGCGGAGGTGGCAGGCCTGTTGCTCGAGCTCGGCGCGGTGGCCGTCGAGGCGGAGGACTCCACCGGCGGCTATTTCGTCCGCGCGGCCAAAGGCACGCGATGAGACGCCTTGCGGCCGCGGCCTTGCTCCTGACCGGGGCCGTTGTCGCGGTGCTGGCGCGCGATCCTGCGGTGTTGCTCGCTCTGGTGGCGGCGGGCCTCGTGGCACACTTCGCGATGGCCCGTAGCTTCGGTTCAGGCTTGCGGCGGCTGGCGCCGATTCTGATCTTCGCCGGCATACTCGCCGGATTCCAGTGGCTGGGCGGGACCCTGGAGCCGCGGCTGGCGCTCCGGACGGTCGCCGTCTTCCTGCTGGTGGTTCCGGCAGCTCACCTGGCGCCCTGGGAAGACCTCCCTGCACGCGGCCGGCCCGGCTCGCCTGTGTTCGATGCGATCCTGTTTCTCCTCATCACGCAGCACTTTGTTCGGGTGCTCGCCGAGGAGGCATGGCGGCTGCTGGCGGCGCAGCGTCTGGCGGCGCCGCGACGGTGGCGGGCCGGCTGGTGGAGTTCGCTGGTGTGGGCGCTGGTGGCGCTGTTCCGCCGGGCGCTCGCGCGGGCCGAGCGCTTCTATGCCGCCCAGCTCGTCCGGGGGCTCGGCTGATGAGGCCGGTGGTGGAGGCGCGCGGGCTCTGGTTCGCCTTTGACGGCGGCGAGCCCGTCCTGCGCGACCTTAGCTTCTCCGTCGAACGCGGCGAGCGCGTCGGCATCGTGGGGCCGAATGGCGCCGGCAAGAGCACGCTGGTTTGGTGCCTGCTCGGCCTGTACAAGGCGCGCGGCGAGGTACGGCTGTTCGGCGAACCCTTCCGTCGCCAGTTGCTCGCCCGCGTTGGCGTGGTCTTTCAGAATCCGGAGGATATGCTGTTCCTGCCGTCGCTCAAAGCCGATCTGGCGCTGCCTCTCGTTAACCGCGGTATCGACAGGCAAGAGGCGGACGAGCGGGCGCGCGAGGCGCTGGCGCGCGTCGGTTTGAGCAGCCTTGAAGACCGGCCCGCCTCCAGCTTGAGCCTCGGCCAGCGGAAGCGGGCGGCGATCGCCGCCGCACTGGTCACTTCCCCGGAGTTGCTGCTGCTGGACGAACCTACAGCCGAGCTGGACGGCCGCGCGGCGCGGGTGCTGGCCGCCACGCTCGTCGAGCTCGGCGCCACCACGCTCGCCACCAGCCATGACTTGACGTTCCTCGACCGTTTCGCCACGCGTCTGCTGGTGCTGGTCGACGGCTGTATCGTCGCCACCGGTCCGACCAAGGAGATTCTCTCGGACGCGGGACGCTTAGAGAGCTGGGGACTGCTGTGAGGCGAGCAACGCCCTGACGCCGTCCACGCACAGGGCCGCTGCGTGCCGGGACTCGCGCGGCAACCCCTCGAGAAGCTCCTCGAGGACGCCGGTGTCCACAGCCGCCAGCTCCGCGCGGGTTTTGCCGATCATCCATTCGGTGAGGGCGCTTCCGGCGGCGATGGCCGCCGTGCATCCCCGTGTGCGGTAGCGGGCCTGAGCGACGCGGCCCTCCTCGAAGCGGGCCGACAGCCGCAGGATGTCGCCGCAGGCAGGGTTCATCACCTCGACCGTCACCGCCGGCGGTTCGAGCTCTCCGGCGTTTCGCGGATTGCGGAAATGATCGAGCAGCCGCTGGCTGTACACGACAGTAGATAATCTAAGAGCAGGCATGGATCATCGTCAAGTGATGGTGGTGGCCGGCCTGATCGAGCGCGACGGGCAGGTGCTGATCTGCCAGAGGCGCAAGAAGGGCCGCCACGGTCTCAAGTGGGAGTTCCCCGGGGGCAAGGTGGAGCCGGGCGAGACGCCGCGCGAGGCGCTGGTGCGCGAACTCCGGGAGGAGCTGGGCCTGGAGGTGACGCTTGGAGAGGAGATTGTCCGTTACGAATATCGCTACCCGCGCAGCCGGCCCATCCTTCTGATTTTCTATCGCGTAGTCTCCTATCAGGGCACGCCTGACAACCGCGTCTTCGAGCAGATCGTCTGGGAGCCGCCCTGCCGCTTGGGTCAGTACGATTTCCTGGACGGGGATGCCGATTTCATCCGCCGGCTGGCCCGCGGCGAATTCAGCCGTCGCGAGCTCAACGCAACAGCTCCGCCACCAGCTTGGCCAGCAGATACTGGCCCGTCGCGTTGAGGTGGATGCCGTCCTCCTCGAGCACGTCCTCGCCCGCGCTCTCGATCGCGGCGGCCAAATCGGCCAGTGGTGCGCCGCGCTCGGCCGCCAGCGCGCGCAGGAATTCGTTGGTGGCCTCGAGGCGGCCGGCATCGTAGGTGGAGTTCGTCTCCGGAAAGAACCGCTTGAGGCGCACGTTGTCCACCGGTGGCAGCGTCACCAGCACCACTGCCGCACCGTGACGCATCAGCCGGTCGGTCAGGTAGCGCAGATCACGCTGGTACTCCTCGAGGCTGAGGTTCGTCAGGCCGTCGGGCTCGTCCATGCGCCGGCAGTCGTTGGTGCCCAGAAGAATGACGGCGCACTCGAAGCGGTGGCGCAGGACCGTGCGGTGCAGCCGGTTCAGGACGCCGGCGGCCGTGTCGCCGGAGACCGCCGAGTCGATGATCCGCCGGTTCGGATCGGCGGCCCAATACCGGCGCAGGATCTTCACCCAGCTCTGGCGGTCGCTGGTGAGCGAGTCGCCAAGCGCCAGAAGCGTCACCGGTGAAGCGGCGGGCCGGAGCGGCAGCTCGCGCGCGAGACGTTCCGCCAGGCCCCTCACCGTCTCCTGGAAACGCCGCTCGATCGACTCCAGTTCGTCCAGGGAAACGCCGTAGATGCGCGCGATCGAGGCCAGATCGTCCTCTTCAATCAGAAAGCCGAGCCACTTAAACAGGTTGTACTTGTGGACGAAGTCGAGCGGATAGGGAAGCGCGTTCATGGGTTTCAAATCAGCACCGTAAATGTGGTCTCGGTGCGCGCGACAGGACGATAAAGCGTATCGCGCTCTACCGGCTGCCGGCCGGCCTTGCGGATCAGCTCGAGCAGCTCGCTGCGCCGCAAGGCCTGCCGCGTCGTGGCGCCGGCGTCGTGGTAGATGCGCTCTTCGACGATGGTGCCGTCGATATCGTCTGCGCCGAAGCGCTGCGCAACCTGGGCGATGCGCGGCGTCATCATCACCCAGTAGGCCTTGATGTGCGGGATGTTGTCGAGCAAAAGGCGCGAGACGGCGACGTTTTTGAGATCCGCAAAGCCGGTCGTCTTCGGCAGATGCCGCAGCGCGGTGTTGTCCGGATGGAAGGCCAGCGGGATGAAGGTGACAAAGCCGCCGGTCTCATCCTGGAGCGCCCGCAGCCGGAGCAGGTGATCGACGCGGTCCTCTTCCGTCTCGATGTGGCCGTAAAGCATGGTGCAGTTGGAGCGGATGCCGAGCTGGTGGGCCGTCCGGGCCACCTCGAGCCACTCCTCGCCGTCGATCTTGTGATCGCAGATGATGCGCCGCACCCGCTCGCTGAAGATCTCCGCGCCCCCGCCCGGCATCGAGTCCATGCCGGCCTCCCGTAGCCGGAGCAGCACCTCACGGACCGGAATCTTCTCGCGCCGGGCCAGATAGGCCACCTCGACCATCGTGAAGGCTTTGAGATGCACCTCGGGAAAGCGCGCCTTCAGGCCCCGCAGCATCTCGCAATACCAGTCGAGTGTCAGCTCCGGATGCAGGCCGCCGACGATATGGAATTCCGTCGCCGCCTCTTCGTAGCCGCGACCCGCGGCTTCCCAGACCTGCTCGAGCGACATGGTGTAGGCGCGGGGATCCCGGATGCGCTTGCCGAAGGCGCACAGCCGGCAACTGGCCACGCAAACGTCGGTCGGGTTGATGTGCCGGTTGACGTTGAAATACGTTACCGAGCCGTGCAGCCTCTCCCGGACCAAGTTCGCCAGGTAGCCGAGACCCAGCAGATCGTGCGTCCGGTAGAGCATTACGCCGTCATCGAAATCGAGCCGCACGCCCCGCACGACCTTGTCGCGAATCGGCTCCAGCCTGCGGTCCTCGAAATACGGCTCCAGTTTCATCGCTTCATGCCCCTCGCGTGAGAAAGAGGATGTCCGCCGCCCAAAAACAGAAGAATAGCACCCCAATCCAGCCGTTCACGGTGAAGAAGGCGGCGTTGACGCGCGAGAGATCCGAAGGCTTCACCAGGCTGTGCTCGTAGGCGAGCAGCGCAGCGACCAGACCGAGGCTTGCCACGCTAACCGGGCCGAGTTCGAAAGCATACGCCAGCGCCGCCAGCGCCGCCAGCATTCCCAGGTGCAGCCCGCGGGCGATCTGCAACGCTCTCGGGATGCCGAAGCGGCGCGGAATGCTCGAAAGTCCCTCGCGGCGGTCGAACTCGTAATCCTGACAGGCGTAGATGATGTCGAAGCCGGCCGTCCAGAGCGCCACGGCGGCGGTGAGCAGCACGATTCTGGGGTCGAGCGAGCCGCGGATGGCGATCCAGGCGGCCGCCGGGGCGATGCCGAGCGCCAGCCCCAGCACCAGATGCGAAAGCGACGTGAAGCGCTTCGTGTAAGAGTAGCCGAGCGCGACGGCGAGCGCCGCCGGAGCCAGCTTCAGGCAGAGCGGATTGAGCGCCGCCGCGGCGAGCACGAACACGGCGATGGCGGCGGCGAGAAAGCCCCAGGCAAAGCGGCGGCTGAGCAGCCCCGCCGGCAGGTGACGCGAACGGGTGCGCGGATTGCGGGCATCGATCTCGGCATCGAGGATCCGGTTGAAAGTCATCGCCGCCGAGCGCGCCGCCACCATCGCGACGATGATCCAGCCGAGCTTCGAGGCGAGATGGGGCGTCGCAAACCCGTCCTCGCGAATGGCGAGCAACGCTCCGATTAGAGCGAACGGCAGGGCGAAGAGGGAATGCTCGAACCGGATCATCTCGAGCGTCAGCCGGATCTTGGTGAGAAAGCCGCGGCCCATCCCCTGCGCGCGATCTGAAGCTATCGATACCATTGTATTTGATGGGCGCCGGACGGCTGCATTTCCTCGTCTTGACGGCGGTCGCCTTCCTGGCGTGCCGCAACGACGCGCTCAAGCTCGAAGATATGAACACGCGGCCCGTCCGGCTGCCTAGCGGCGCGGTGATTCGCGCCGAGGTGATGGTGCATCCGGAAGACATGATCCGCGGCATGATGTACCGTGATTCGCTCGCGCCCGACCGCGGCATGTTGTTCATTCACGGGGAACCGGGGCAATACACCTATTGGATGTACCAGGTGAAGATACCGCTGGACATTATCTGGCTCGACGCCGACAAGCGCATCGTCGAAATGTCGCCTCACACGCCTCCGTGCACCACCCGCGCCAGCAAATGCCCGCACTACGGCGGCAACGCGAAAGCGCTTTACGTGCTCGAACTCGCCGCCGGCAGCATCGACAGACACGGCTTGCGCCTCGGCAGCCAGCTGGAATTTTGAGGGGAGGACTATGGATCCGGACAGACTGCGGCAGCTTCTCGAAGAGGTGCGCAGCGGTGCGACCAGCGTCGACCAGGCGCTCGCCCGGCTCGGGCATATGCCTTTTGAAGATCTGGGCTTTGCCAAGATCGACCATCACCGCGCTTTGCGGCATGGCATGCCCGAAGTCGTCTTCGGCAAGGGCAAGACGGCGGAGGAGATCGTCGAAATCGGCCGGAGGCTGGCCGAGCGCAACGAGAATCTGCTGGCCACCCGCGTGCCGCGCGAGGCGGCGGACATCTTCTGCCGCGAGTTTCCGGATGCCGAGTACTTCCCGCGGTCGGGCGCCTTGCGCCTTTGGCGGGATCGCAGGATCCAGGGCAAGGGCACCATTGCCGTTGTCTGTGCCGGAACCAGCGACATTCCGGTCGCCGAGGAGGCCCAGGTGACCGCTGAAGTGATGGGCAACGTTATCGATGTCATCCACGACATCGGCGTGGCGGGCATCCATCGCCTGCTCAACCACCGCGCGCGGCTAGCCCAGGCCCGGGTCATCATCGTCTGCGCGGGTATGGAAGGCGCCTTGCCGAGCGCCGTCGGAGGCCTGGTCTCCTGCCCGGTGATCGCCGTACCCACCAGCGTGGGCTACGGAGCCAGCTTCCACGGCTTGGCCGCGCTGCTCAGTATGCTGAATAGTTGCGCGAGTAACGTGGCCGTGGTCAACATCGACAACGGCTTCGGCGCCGGCTACGTCGCCAGCCTGATCAACCGGCTTTGAAGCCCCTGAGGCCGACCGAGCCGAACACCTGAGCTCTCAAGCCGGAAGCCTGAGCCGCCGATGAGATGCGTAGCTATGCAACACAACGAAGATCTCCTTCAAGTGCTGGGCTTCCAACTCGACTTGCTGCGGCTGGCGACGGTCCCGCATGCGGCCGGATCGAAAGATGGGCACGTGCCCGAGTCCGAAGAGCTGAGGCGGATGATCGGGCAGCTTCCCGCGCGGATTCCCGCTTGCCAAATGGGGATTGAGTATACTGTCCCCAATTTTCTTACTGCGGGCGGTCGCTCACGAGCACGCCGTTGATGATCACGCCGGTGGTGTGGCTGGTGTATTCGAACGGGTCGCCGTCAAAGAGCGCCAGATCGGCGTCCTTGCCCGGCTCGAGACTCCCCAGCCGGTCTGAAATGCCCAACAACCGCGCCGCGTCGATGGTCAACGCCGCCAAGGCCGACTCAAAGCCCAGGCCATAGGAGGCCGCCACGGCCGCCTCGAACAGCACCACGCGGGTCTTCGGCACGTAGCTCTCATAACCGCTCTGCATCGCAAAGGGGATGCCCGCTGCCTTGAGCTTGGCCGCCGTCTCGAAGCTGATGTTTTCCGTCTCCCCGCCAGCCCGCTGCATGGCCGGATGAATGATCACCGGATAGCCCGAGGCCCGGATCTCCTCGAGCACCAGATACGCCTCGGCCACGTTCGACAGCACCAGGCGCAGGCCGAACTCCTTGCCGAGGCGAATGGCCGAGAGAATGTCGTGCGCCCGGTCCACCGTCACCAGCAGGGGTTTTTCCCCGCGCAACACCTGGATCCACACCTCCGTGGCGAGATCGCGCGTAGCCTCCTCGGGTTTCTTCTCGCGCCGGCGTATCGCCTCCTGAGCCTTGACCAGTTCGGCGCGCAGCATCGCAATCGCCTTGGCGCGCGTGCCCGGACTCTTGCCCGCCTCTCTCTCCCGCGCGCCGCCGCCAAGCGTGGAGGCCACCATCACATCCGGCTTCACCAGCGCCTGCTCGACCGTCGGCCCGGCCGTCTTGACGATCATCGTCTGGCCGGAGACCAGGATGCCGGGGCCATGTCCGGTATGCAGCGTCGTGATGCCGTACCCGCGCAAATATTCGATCAGCGGCTCGCGCGGATCGTAGGCGTCGACGGCGCGCAACTCCGGTTGAATGGGCTTGGAGCGCTCCACCTGCTCCTGATCGTGCGCCTGGTTGAGGTAGCCGCTCAGGCCCACCACCGTGTAGGCGTCGATCAGACCCGGAGTGACGACCTTGGCGGTCAGCTTGCGGTAGCCGGCCGGCACGCGCAGCTCGGAGCTCGGACCGACGCGCTCAATCTTGCCGTCCCGGATCAACACCACGCCGTCACGAATGGCCGGACCGGCCATGGTGTACACGGTTTCGCCCACGACGGCGAGCTGCGCCGGGAGTGTAACGGGCAGCGCCAGCAGCGCCACGAGCCACCGGAACCTCATTGCAGCCACTCCTCGTCGACGTAGAAATCGCCGGGCCGGCTGGCGCCGTAGCCGCCCACCGCATAGAGCCGATCCTGAGCCACCGTCCTGTCGAAGACCTTGACGCCCTCGACCCAGGTTTCGAGCACCTTGGTGTACACGCTAAAGGGATCGCCCGAGAGGATGACGAAGTCGGCGTCTTTGCCGGGCTCGAGCGAGCCGATGCGGCTTTCGAGATCGAGCATCCGGGCGCCGGCGATCGTCAGCGCTTCGAGCGCCTTTTGCCGTGACATGCCCGCCCGGACCGCCAACGCCGCCATGCGCAGGAACAAGCGCGAATCGGTGACGCCGTCGTCGGTGTGAAAGGCGGTGAGCACGCCGGCCCGCTCCAGCGCGGCGCCGCTGATGAAGCGGTTGTCCTTGGCCTCGATCTTGCCCCCGGGGCTGTCGATCAGGATCAGCGAGCAGGGTACGCCTGCCTTGGCGATCTCGTCCGCCACCATCCAAGCGTCGCTCACGTGGTGCAGCACGGCGCGAAAGCCGAACTCTTTTTGCAGCCGCAGCACGGTGAGGATATCGTCGTGCCGGTGCGTGTGGAAATGAACCATCCGCTTGCCGTCGAGCACCTCAACCAGCGCCTCGAGGCGCAGATCCCGTTCCGGCAGCTTCTCGGGGTCCCCGGCGGCCTTCCGGATCTTGTCCCGGTATTCGACGGCCTTGATGAGTTGCTCGCGCAACAGGGCCGCAGACTTGGCCCGGGTGCCGGGGAAAGGGGGCGCGCGGCGCGAGTTGGTTCCGTTGGCCATCTTCATGCCGCCGGCGATCGAGCCGTCGGCATTGCGGAGGGCTAACTCGTCGATGGTGCGCCCATCGCGCAACTTCAAGTAAATGGTCTGACCGCTCAGCAGGTGGCCGGAACCGGGCATGATGTTCACCGTGGTGATGCCGCCCGCCTGGGCCTTCTGGAGCCGGCTGTCGCGCACGTCGATGGAATCGAGCGCACGGGCGTCGGGCTGAATCGGCGCGCTCGAGTCACCGCCCTCGACGCTGCCGATGTGGCTGTGGGTGTCCACGAGTCCGGGCAGGATCACCTTGCCTCGCACGTCGATGACCTCGGCGTCACCTGGGGGCGAGAGCTTCTGGCGCGGCCCGACGGCCACAATCTTGCCCTGCCGGATCAGCAGGGCGCCGTCTTCGATTTCGGTGCTGGTGATCGGAATGATCCTCGCCCCGATGAACAGCATGGGGCGCTCCTGCGCGGTGACCCAGCCGGCGAGGAGAAACGCAACGACTGCAAGCTTCTTCATGTCGGCAGAAACGAATCTTCAGTCTAGCCGATCCTGACCGCTTGCTATGCTGAGGTAGGAAAAGGGAGCAGCCACTGTTGCGGCGTTTGATCGAGGCATTTCGCGCTTTCTTCTCGACTCTGGCGGGCGGCGAACCGGCGCGCCCCGCCCCGACGCCCGCGCCGGCGCCAACACCGCCCCCGACTCCGTCCGGACCCGAGCTTGCGCCCGAAACAGGCGCCCTTCAGTTGCTCGCCATCCTGCAACGGGAAGCCCGCCTGGTCGACTTCCTGATGGAGGATCTGGGCGCTTATTCCGACGCTCAGGTCGGCGCTGCGGTTCGCGCCGTGCACGAGGGAAGCCGCCAGGCGCTCATGCGGCACATTCCGCTCGAGCCCGTCATCGACGGCATCGAGGGCTCCTGGGTCCGGGTCGAACCGGGCGCCGCCGATCCCTCGGCGGTCCGGTTTCTGGGCAAGGTCGCAGCCCAGGGCACGCCGGAAGGGGGCCTGTTGCGGCATCGCGGCTGGCGGGCGCGTCGCGTCGAGCTTCCCCGGCCCGGAGCGGGACAGGATCCGGCCGTGATCGCTCCTGCGGAGATCGAGGTCGAATAACCGGCATTGACACCGCAGTACGTCATCGGGATCGATCTCGGAACCACCAATTCGGCGCTGGCCTATGTCGAAGCGGGCCGGGCCGGAAACGCCGATTTCCCTCCGATCCAGGTTCTTGAAATTCCTCAGCAGGTGGCCGAGGGCGTCATCGAGGGGCGGCGCGTTCTGCCGTCGTTCCTGTATCTTGGCCCGCCGCGCCTTGTCGGCGTGTGGGCGCGAGAACAGGGCGCCCTGACGCCGGCGCGGGTGGTGAGCTCGGCCAAGTCCTGGCTGTCGAACCCTGAAGTGGAGCGCACGGCGCGCATCCTCCCCTGGGAGGCGCGGCCGGAAGAACGCAGCGTCTCGCCGGTCGAAGCCTCGGCGGAATACCTGGCGCACCTCAAGCGCGCCTGGGAGGATTCAGGACGCGGCCCTACCGGCGAGCAGCGCGTGGTGCTCACCGTTCCGGCCTCCTTCGACGAGGAGGCGCGCGAGCTCACCGTCGCTGCCGCCGAGCAGGCCGGCCTCGGCGAGATCCTCTTGCTCGAGGAGCCCTCGGCGGCCTTTTATGCCTGGGTGGCACGCCATCCGGCGGACGCCCGCCGGCTGCTTTCAGACGGCCAGCTCGTGCTCGTCTGCGACGTCGGCGGCGGCACCACGGACTTCACGCTGATCCGCGTGGCGCGCTCGGGCGACGAGCTCGACTTTACCCGGACGGCCGTCGGCAAGCACCTGCTGCTCGGCGGGGACAATCTGGATCTGACGCTCGCCTGGCTGGTGGAGAGCAAACTGGGCAAGGCGCTGTCGCTGCGGCAGCGCGCCGCGCTGCGCCGCCAGTGCGCCGCGGCCAAGGAGCGGCTGCTCACCGACCCGGCCGCCGAGCGGGCCGAGATCACCGTTCTTGGCGCTGGAAGCTCTCTGATCGGGGGCACGCTCAAGACCGAGATCATGCGCGAGGAGGCGATCGAGCTCACTTACGAGGGGTTCCTTCCCGCCTGCCGGCTGGAGGACAAGCCGCAGGAAGAAGAAAAGAGCCCCTTCCGCGAGCTGGGGCTTCCCTACGTCTCCGATCCGGCCATCACGCGCCACCTGGCGGCCTTCCTCACCGCGGCCGGCTGCGGGGCCGGCCATGGCCCCGACGCCATTCTCTTCAACGGTGGCTTCTTCAACCCTGCAATCTGCCGGCAACGCCTCACCGACGTGGTGGCGAGCTGGTACGGGCGGCGCCCTCTGGTGCTCGAGTCAGAGAACCTGGATCTGGCCGTGGCCGTGGGAGCGGCCTACTACGGCTACGTGCGCCTCTCCGGCGCAGGCCTGCTCGTGCGCGGCGGACTTCCGCGGACCTATTACATCGGCGCGGGCGGCCCAGAGGCGACGGGCGAGCGCGTGCGAGCTGTCTGCCTGGTGCCGCGCGGTACGGAAAACGGCCTCGAGCTCGCGCTCGAGCGAGACGATTTGCAGCTCGTCACCAACCGCCCGGTGGCCTTCCGCCTTTATAGCTCGCTCACGCGCCAGGGCGAAAGCCTTGGCCAGGTGGTCGAGTTCACGCCGGAGGAGCTGGCTTCCGAAATTCACCGGCACGCCCCGCTTCATGCGGTGATACGCCTCGGCAAGGAGCCGGGCGACCGGCTGGTGCCGGTGAAACTGGTGGCGCGGCTCACCGAGGTCGGCACGCTCGAGATATGGTGCGAGTCCAGGATCAGCGAGCACCGCTGGCGGCTTCAGTTTGAGCTGCGGACGGCCAAGGAGGAGACCCGGCCCGCGCGGATCCCCTCGACCGTGGTGAGCGAAGCGGCGCTCGAAGCCGCTACCGAGCTCTTGCGCTCTTCGTTCGATCCGAAGGGCGAGCCGCCGCTCGCCTCCGAGGAGCTGCCTTCGCGGCTCGAGCAGCTTATGGGGCTCGGGCGGCTCTCTTGGCCGCTCCAGGCGATCCGCCGCCTTGCCGATGTCATGCTGGAGCACGCCGAGGGCCGCAGCAGGAATGCCGCCTGGGAGGCCCGATGGCTGAACCTTTGCGGCTTCTGCCTCCGGCCGGGCTTCGGCCATCCGGCCGACGAATGGCGCATCGAGCAGAGCCGCCGCATCTGGGCCGCCGGCCTTCAGTTTCCCGGCCATGCGCAGAACCAGATCGAGTGGTGGATCTTCTGGGGGCGCGTGGCCGGCGGCCTGAATCGCAACCAGCAGATCGATCTCTTCCAGCACGTCTCGAGCTTCCTGCTTCCGCGCGGCAAGCCGGCCCGTCTGAACCCGAGCCTGCTGCGCGAGATGTGGCGCATGGCGGCGAGTCTCGAACTGCTGCCGGTGCAAGTGAAGATCAGCCTGGGCGAGGCGCTCCTGGCGCGCGTCAAGGCGGGCGATTACACCGAGAGCGAACTCTGGTGTCTGGCGCGTGTTGGCGCACGCCAGCTGTTCTACGGCCCGGCCAATCAGGTGCTGCCGGCCTCTACCGTCTCCGGTTGGGTGGGCGCGCTTGCCCCGGTGCCGCGCGCCGCCGAGGTGCTGGCCTTGATGGCCCGCCAGACCGGCGACGCAAGCCGCGACCTTCCGCCCCCTGTGCTCGCGCTCGTCCGCCGCAGGCTCGAGCAGGAGCGCGATTCTCGCCGCCTGCTCGCCGTCTTCGAGGGCGAGCAGACCCCGGACACCGGCCTGCTCAGCCGCATTTTCGGCGAGGAGCTGCCCTCGGGGCTGGTGATCGGTTCCTTGCGCTAATACGCGTACCTGTGATCCTCGGTGACCTGGCCGGCCAAGCGCGGGTCGCCCCCGGTGGCCGCCAGCAGCCGCGCCATGCGCTGCTGGAGGCCCTCGACCAGGCGGCGCGTCTCGGGATCGCGAACGTGGTTGACGTAGCGGCCGCGCATGCGCGGGCCGATGCGCGCCTCGGCCAGCAGATTCCGCACCTGATCGGGATCGGCCTTCAGGTCGTAAAGCTCCGGGATGTCCCAGATGCCCGGATAGTGCATCAGGCTGTGCGTTTCCGTGCGCAGGCCGACGACGGAGGGCGTGTACGGAAAATCCTGCTCCCAAGCGTACTCGTAGAGGAACTCCGTGCGCCAGTCCTCGGGCCGGCGCCCGGCGCCGAGCGGCACAAGCGACCGGCCTTGCATCGACGGGGGCACTCGGAGGCCCGCCGCGTCGAGAATCGTGGGCGCGATGTCGAGATTGAGCGCCATCTCCTCCACGGCGCGCCCCGAGGCGCCGAACAGCGCCGGACAGTGAGCGAGAAGCGGGATGCGGATCGAGCCTTCGTACATGGCGCGCTTGTCGATGAGCCCGTGTTCTCCCCACATGTAGCCGTTGTCGCCCAGGTAGAGAATCAGTGTGTCGTCGAGCAGGCGGCCGGCCTCGAGCGCCGCCAGCAGCTCGCCCACGCTATCGTCGATGCCGAGCAGGCACTGGCAGTAACGCCGGTAGTGGACCTCGAAAGGCTCGTCGCTCGCCAGCATGCCGTCCACGCCGTGGCGCGTGAAGCGCCGCCGGTGAACCCATTCCGGCCACTGCCGGTAGAACTCTTCCTTGTAGGCCATCGTCGCCGGGCGCGGCACAGTGAGGCCCGCGAACAGGTTCGCGTGGCGCTCGAGCGGCTCAAACGGCGCGTGGACGGCCTTGTGGGACAGATACAGGAGAAAGGGCCGGGTGGCGTTTTCGCGGATGAAGCGCACGGCCGCCTCGGTCAGAAGGCCGGTCATGTCGCCTTTCAGCCGGCGGCGCTCGCCGTTCAGGTTCACCTCCGGGTCACGATAGTCGCCCTGACCGCGAAAGCTCAACCAGTGATCGAAGCCCGGCTGCGGCGCGTCGGAAGCCCCGCCCATGTGCCACTTGCCGAAGAAGCCGGTGCGGTAGCCGCTCTGCTGGAGCAGCCTGGGAAAGGTATCGAATTTCGGGTCGAGCGCCGAGAAGTTATCCTCGACGCGGTGCTGGTGCAGGTAGAGGCTGGTGAGGATCGAGGCGCGGCTCGGCGAGCAGAGCGAGCTGGTGACGAAGGCGTTGCAGAAGTGGACGCCGTGGCGCACCAGGCGGTCCAGATGCGGCGTGTGCCCGGCCAGCCAGGGGTGGCCGAGCGCGCCGATGAAGTCATAGCGGTGATCGTCGGTGACGATGAGCACGATGCTGCGGCGGGCCGGCTGCGGCCGCACGAAAGGCGCCATGCCGAGCCCGGCGCCGCCGGCGAGCAGAGAGCGCCGGGAGAGAGTCATTCTGGATCTACCTCCAGTCGTTCGAGGATCTCTTCGAGCGCCGCAACCGCTCGATCCACGTCGGCCTGGTCGTTGTACAGGTGAACGGAAAAGCGCACGCGGCCGTCGCCCGACCAGACGATCACGCCTCGCCGCTCGAGCTCCGCTCCGATCCGTTCCGCCTGCGGGTGGGCGAAGGAGACGATACCCGAGGCAAAGGCCGGATCGGCTGGCGTGAGCAACTCGACACCGAGCGCCTCCAGGCGCCCGCGGAGGCTCGCCACCACCGGCGCCAGATCGCGGGCGATTCGATCGACGCCGGCCTCGAGCAGCACCTGGACGCCGCAGCCGAGCGCGTAGATCGAGGGGAAGTTCGGCATGCCCGCCATCAGGCGCGCGGCCCCGGGCTTGAGCTCATAGCGCTCGAAGCGGTCGGGGCGGAAGATGTCGCGGACGGAATACCAGCCGACGGCGGCCGGCCGGAGCCGCTCGCAAAGCTCCGGAGCCAAGTAAACCAGGCCGGCGCCATGAAGGCCGAGCAACCACTTGTAGCTCGAGGCTACCAGATAGTCCACGCCGTCCAGCGCAAGCGGCAGCCGTCCCAGGGCTTGCGTGGCATCGACGCAGAAGGTGCCGCCATAACGGTGGACCTCCTGCGCCAGCTCGGCCAGGTATGGCAGGAAGGTGCCGGTCTTGTAGCTGACCGCGCTCACCGAAACCAAGCGCGTGGCCGGACTGAGCGCCTCGGCGAAGCGCTCGAAAGGAATCACGCCCGCTTCGGAGCGGATCAGCCGCACCCGCACGCCGCGCGAGCGCAGCCTGAGCCAGGCGAGCACGTTCGAGGGAAACTCCAGGTCGTGAATCAGAATCTCGTCGCCGGCGCGCCAGTCGATCGAATTGGCGAGAAGATTCAGACCCTCGCTGGCGCTCGAAAGCAGCGCGACCTGTTCGGGCGCGGCGCCGAGCAGTTTCGCTAGAGCGCACCGGGTCGTCTGCTCCCGCTCGAAGAGCCGGCGCCGGCCGGGCGTACCCGCAGCCTTGTCGGCGTAGTAGGCCGCGAGCGCCTCGGCAGCCTCGATGGGCGGCAAACCCTCCGCCGCCGTGTCGAGGTACGCCACTTCGGCGGCGCGCGGGAATCGGGATCTATCCGGCATACAGGCCTTGCCTAGAACTCCAGCATCATACGCCGGTAGAACTCGGCGGCTCGCTCCACCTCGGCGCAGTCCACCCACTCGATGGCGGCGTGAGCCTGGTCGATGCCGCCCGGCCCGACGACGATGCTCGGAATGCCGGCGCGCGCTAGCTTGCTGGCGTCGGAGCCGTAAGGCACGCCCGCCGGCTCGGCCTCGAGACCCATTCCGGCCAGAACGCGCGCCGCAACCCTCGCCACTCGCGCTTCGGCCGGCGTCTCGAGCGGCTCGTCCGTGAGCGTGGTCTCGATCCAGGCGCCGGCCTCGGTGCTCGCGACAAGTTGCTTGTAGTGGCGCAGGACGCTTTCGGCGCTTTCGCCGGGAATCAGGCGCCGGTCGACTTCGATCCAGCACGTCTCGGGAACCATGTTCACCTGCGTGCCGCCGCGAATGAGGCCGATGTTGAGCGTAGGCGCACCGAGCAGCGGGTGCCGGCGCAGCCGAAGCCCGGCCGCATCCTGCTCGAGCGCCTGGATGACAGCCACCATGCGCACGATGGCGTTGACGCCGAGCTCGGGCTTCGAGCTGTGGGCGGCGCGCCCGCGCGTGTGCGCACGGAAACGCAGGCACCCCTTCGTGGCAATCACCAGACGCAGCCATGTCGGCTCGGAGACGACGGCGCCCTCGGCCTCGAGTCCCTCGCAGAGTTTCAAAACACCGCGGTAGGCGTGCTCCTCGTCGGCGGTGGCCGCGATCCAGACCTCGGCTCGCGGCTGCTCGCCGCGCGATGCCAGCGTCACTGCCGCGTGCAGCATCGCGGCCAGGCCCGCCTTCGTGTCGCAAGCTCCGCGGCCGTAGAGGCGGCCCTCGCGGATCGCGGGCACAAAGGGCGGAATCGCCATCCCTTCCGCCGAGGCCGTGTCCGTGTGCGCCTCGAAGACGAGCCGCCGGCCCGGCTCCCGGCCGGGCAGGCGCGCGATGCGGTTGGGCCTTCGCGGCAACACCTCCTGCTCAAAGTTCTCGATGCCCCAGGCGCTCAGGAACTCGCCGATCCATCTCGAGATGGCAGCCTCGCCCGCGCCGCCCGCATAGGCCGGATTGACGCTGTTGATGCGGACCAGTTCCGCGAGGATCTCGATGACCGGCGGGGGATTCACGGCCCTTTCAAAGCGTCGAAAGAAAACGCTCGACCGCTTCGATTCCCCGGTAAAGGTTGGGCAGATAGAACTTCTCGTTCGGCGCGTGAATCTGATCGTCCGGCAAGCCGAAGCCCATGAGCACGCTCGGAATGCCGAGACGTTCGGCGAAGACGCCGACGATCGGAATCGACCCCCCGGAGCGGATGTAGACCGTGGGACGGCCGAAGACCTCCTCCATGGCGCGGGCGGCAGCCTGGACGAAGGGGTTGTCGGGGTCGATGAGCGAAGGCGCCCCGGAGTGGATGGTGCGCCACTCGGCCACCACGCCCCGCGGGCACGCCTCCCGGACGGCCTCCGCGATCTGCCGCGAGGCCTCCTCCGGCGATTGGTCGGCCACCAGCCGCAGGCTGACCTTCGCCACGGCGCGCGCCGGGATCACCGTCTTGGCGCCCTCGCCGGTGAAACCGCCGCGAATGCCGTGGACCTCAAGGGTCGGGCGCGCCCACAGCCGCTCGAAGACCGAATAGCCGGGCTCGCCGACCAGCTCGCGCGAGCCGATCTCTTTCTCGAGATACTCGGCCTCGTCGAACGGCAGGCGCCTCCAGGCTTCGAGCTCCTTGGCGCTCGGCGGGCGGATCTTCTCATGGAAGCCGGGAATGTGAATGCGTCCGTCACGGTCCTTGAGCGCACAGAGGATTTCGGCGATCGCCTGGATGGGATTCGGCGCCACGCCGCCGTAGACGCCGGAATGCAAGTCCTGCCGCGCCCCGGTCACAAAAAGTTCGCCGTAGACGATGCCGCGCAGGCCCGTGCAGATCGTCGGCAGCTCCGGGGCGAACATCTCGGTGTCGCAGATCACCGCGGCGTCGGCGCGCAGCCGCTCCGGGTACGTGCTGACATAGGCGGCGATGTGCTTGCCGCCCACCTCTTCCTCGCCTTCGATGAGGAAGCGAACATTGACGGGCAGGCGGCCATCCCGCGCGAGCAGCCCGGCAACAGCCTGAATCAGAATCCAGGTCTGGCCCTTGTCGTCAGAGGCGCCGCGGGCATAGAGCGAGTCGTTGCGCACGGTGGGCTCGAACGGCGGCGAGTGCCATTCCTCGAGCGGATCGGGCGGCTGCACGTCGTAGTGGCCGTAGAGCAGCAAGGTGGGCCGGCCGGGCGCCTCCAGCCACTCGCCGTACACCAGCGGATTGCCGCCGCCTTCGATCAGGTCGACGTGCCGGAGGCGCGCTTCCGCCAGCGCGTCGCGAACGAATTCGGCCGCCCGGCGCACGTCCGCGCCGTGTTCGGAGAGCGTGCTGATGCTCGGGATGCGCAGGAAGGCTTTCAGGCCGTCGAGAATCTGCTCGCGTCGGTCCGCCATGTTCCTTACGCTACACTAAAGGCGGAGCGACCCGCAGGCCACCTCGCTCATCCTTTCTGAAGAGGGGAAACAAGGGATGCCCACGAACCGTTTGATCCGGGAGAAGAGTCCTTACCTTCTCCAGCACGCGCACAACCCGGTGGACTGGTACCCCTGGGGCGAGGAAGCCTTCGAAAAGGCCCGGCGCGAGAACAAGCCGATCTTCCTTTCCGTCGGTTACTCGACCTGCCACTGGTGCCACGTGATGGAACGGGAGTCGTTCGAATCGCCCGAGGTCGCCGAATTCCTGAACCGCTGGTTCGTGCCGGTGAAAGTGGACCGCGAGGAGCGGCCGGATGTCGACCGCATTTACATGACCTTCGTCCAGGCCACCACAGGCGGGGGCGGCTGGCCGATGTCGGTCTGGCTGACACCTGATCTGAAGCCGTTCTACGGCGGCACCTACTTTCCGCCGGAAGACACCTACGGCCGGCCCGGCTTCCTCAGCGTGTTGAAACGCATTGCCGAGCTCTGGCAGCGCGACCATGAACGCATTGCCGAATCCGGTCGCCGCCTCGTTGCGGAGCTCGAACGGCACTTGCGGGCCGACGGGGTTGCCGGGGACCTCGACGAGGCTGTCTTCGATGCGGCGTTCAATCAGCTCCGGCGCAGCTTCGATCCCCAGCTCGGCGGCTTCGGCGGGGCGCCCAAGTTTCCCCGGCCCGTGGTGCACCAGTTCCTGGTGCGCTACTGGGCGCGCACAGCCAATCGCGAGGCACTCGAGATGGTTCTCCATACCTTGCGCCGGATGGCAACCGGCGGCATCGCCGACCAGCTCGGCGGCGGCTTCCACCGCTATTCGGTCGATGAGCGGTGGTTTTTGCCGCACTTCGAGAAGATGCTCTACGATCAGGCGCAACTGGCGGTCTCCTACCTCGAGGCGTTCCTGATCACCGGCGAGAAGTTCTACGCGGACGTGGCGCGGGATGTCCTCGAATACGTCCTCCGCGACCTGACCAGCCCGGACGGGGCGTTCTACTCGGCCGAGGATGCCGATAGCGCGATCGACGCCGCTCGTCCGGAGGAAAAAGGCGAGGGGGCGTTCTACCTCTGGAGCCGCGCCGAGATCGACGCGCTGCTCGGTTCCCCGGTGGCCGACTGGTTTGCCTTCGTTTACGGCGTCGAGCCGGAGGGCAACGTCCGCTACGATCCACACGGCGAATTTGCGGGCAAAAACATTCTTCACCGGGCGCACACGATCGAGGAAGCCGCCGCGCGCTTCGGGGCGGATCGGGACCTGGTGGAGGCCGCGGTGGCCGAGGCGCGGCGAAAATTGCTCGAAGCCCGCGCCCGGCGTCCACGGCCCCATCTGGACGACAAGATTCTCACCTCCTGGAACGGCCTGATGATCTCCGCCTTCGCTCTGGCGGCGCAGGCCCTGGGCGACGAGCGCTATCTCGAGGCCGCCCGGCGCGCGGCGCGCTTCATCCTCGGCAAGCTCTGGAATCCGGCTGGCGGCACACTTCTGCGGCGCTACCGCGAGGGCGAGGCGGCGATTGCGGGCTTCCTGGACGACTACGCCTTCCTGATCGCCGGCCTGCTGGACCTCTACGAGGCCTGCTTCGAGCTCGAATTCCTGAAGACGGCCGAGCGCCTGGCCGAGCGCATGATCGAGCTGTTCGAGGACGCCGAGCAGGGCGGCTTCTATGCCACCGCCGAGGGCGACGCGAGCCTGGTGCTCCGGCTCAAGGACGATTACGACGGGGCGGAGCCGTCGGGTAGCTCAGCAGCCGTGCTGGCGCTGGCGCGCCTGGCCCAGATGACCGGCCGCGAGGAGTTTCGCCGTTCGGCCGAGCGTGCCGTCGAGGCTTTCGCCTCGCGCCTTGCTTCGCTTGCAGTCTCATTGCCGTTGATGCTCGTGGCGGTGGACTTTCTCCGCTCCGGGCCCAAGCAGATTCTGCTGGCCGGCGCCAAAGACGATCCCGCGACGCTCGAGCTGGCCCGCGAGGTCTGGCGGCGTTTCCTGCCGCGGCGCGTGCTGATGCTGGTGGATCAAGCAGCGCGCGAAGCGCTCGCCGGGCGTTTGCCGGTGGCTGCGCAGGCGACGCCCATCGATGGCAAAGCCGCGGCCTATGTCTGCGAAAATTCCACCTGCCGGCTTCCCGTGACCGAAGTGTCCCCACTGGCGGAGTTGCTACAATAACGATTTCCGCAGTCAAATCCAGCTTGGAGGATCGATTCATGGAACGGCCGGGCGCCGCCACTTTGAAGGGGAATCCGCTGACACTCGTCGGGCCGGAGCTGAAACCGGGGGATAAAGCCCCGGATTTCGAGTGCGTGGACAATGCGCTTCAGACGGTGACGCTGGCGTCGACGGGCAACAGCGTGCGAATCTTCAGCGTGGTGCCCTCGCTCGACACGCCCGTCTGCGACATGCAGACCAAGCGCTTCTCCAACGAGCTCAACAACCTTCCGGGCGTCGAGGTCTACACCATCAGCATGGATCTGCCGTTTGCCCAGAAGCGCTGGTGCACCGCCTTCGGCGTCGAGAACGTGAAGATGCTCTCCGACCACCGCACGGCCTCTTTCGGCCAGGCCTACGGCACGCTGATCAAGGAGCTGCGCATCGAGTGCCGGGCCATCTTCGTGGTGGACAAAGACAACGTCATCCGCCACGTCGAGTACGTCAAGGAAGTGACCGATCACCCGAACTACGAAGCAGCCGTGGCGGCCGCCAAGGCGCTGTTGTGAAGCAGGCATGCCGGCCGGGGAGACTCCTCGCGTGAACGTGGCGGTCCCAGAGGCCGGCGGCCCGCTGGTGCTCACCGGCGAGATCGAGATCCTGAGCGCCGACGGGACGCTGCTGGCGCGGCACACCGAGACCGCCCTGTGTCGCTGCGGCCAGTCCGCCACCAAGCCTTACTGCGACGGCAGTCATGAGCGGGCCTGCTTCCAGGATCCCGGCGCGCTGGGCCGTTTCGCGGCCGCCGTCGAGCACCTGACGAGCGGGCCGGTGCGAATCACGCTGCGGCCCAATGCCTCGCTCGGCGTCTCGGGCCCGCTCGAGCTGCGTGCCGCAACGGGCGACGCCGTCGTGCGCTTGGAGAAAGCGAGCTTGTGCCGCTGCGGCGCTTCCAACAACAAGCCGTTCTGCGACGGCAGTCACAAGACCATCGGCTTTACCGCCTGAGCCGGCCACAGGTTCGCCCGGGTTCACGGATTCGATAGACTGAACTCCGCCGGTTCTCTTCCCGGCACAGGAGCGCTCCATGATCAGTCGCCGCACATTTCTTGGCAGTGTCTCAGCGCCGGCGCTGCTCGCGGCCGCCTCGCGCGGGCCTGTTGTCCCGAAGCAGATCAAATCCTTCTGCATCGACTTCAACTGGCGCCGGCCCCGCGTGGCGGGCTGGATCAACGACTTTGCGCCGCCCGGCCACTGGGCCGACGCCTCGCCGGCCGAGCACGTGGCCTGGTATCAGGAGATGGGCGCCAACGTCATCCAGACGTTCGCCGTCTCCTGCAACGGCTACGCCTGGTACAAGGGCGGCTTTGTCCCTCCGCAGCCCGGACTCAAGTACGACTTTCTGCCCGAAGTGGTCGAGCGCGGCCACAGCGCCGGCATGATGGTCGTGGGCTACTTCTGCGCCGCGGCCAATACGAAATGGGGCCTCGAAAACAAGGAGCTCAGCTACGGCGCCCCGTCGGCCCAGCACATTCCCTTCACCGACGAGTACCTTGACTATCTGAGCCACTCGATCGAGGACGCGCTGCGGCGCACCGGCATGGACGGTTTCATGATCGACTGGGTCTGGACGCCGGCGCCCCGTGTCCGCGAGTCCGGCTGGCTCGAGGCCGAGCGCAGGCTGCTCGAGAAGCTCACTCGCAAGCGGTTTCCCGCAAACGGCGAGCCGGATGCCGAGCTCATGCTCGCCTACGAGCGGGCCTCGATCGAGCGGTGCTGGACGCGCATCCGCAAGGCGGCGAAGGGCGTCAACCGGCAGGCCGTCATCTGGCTGGCATGCAGCAACCTAACCGACCGTCGGATCGCAAATTCCCGGATGCTCCGCGAGCTCGACTGGATCCTCAACGAAGCTCCCAACCCGGACTACTTCGAGGCGGGGCGCCGGATGGCGGGGCGGCACACGCGCATGATCCAGTGCCTGGTGGGCTGGGGACCGAAGCACAACGCCCAGGAGTTTCTGGCCGATCCGAAAAACCAGAATCTCGATCTGTACGGCTTCGCGGAGCCCCGCGACAACTCGCTGCCGCTGCCGGCGGAGGTTTACCTCCACCGGCCGATCAGCTCATTCGAAGGCGCCGACGTCCACACCGCCAACGACCGGAACATCGCCGCTCTGGCGCGCTTCTACCGCGGTTTGCCGCTCACCTGAGCAGCGGGCGGGCCGGCCGCGACACAGCCGGCGTGTTAGAATAAAAGGGCGATCCACGGTGGCTATAGCTCAGGTGGTAGAGCGCTGGATTGTGGTTCCAGTGGCCGTGGGTTCGAATCCCACTAGCCACCCCAAACCCATTTCAAGCCGTTACCGGTTGAACGTCACGATGCGGTAGCGCAAGGTGACGGGTTTGCCCCGCTCCAGCCGGTAGGTCTCGGTTCCCGGCCAGTTCACCGCGACGTAGCCGTAGTGCCGCAGGCACCAGCCGTTGGGCGCGCCGGGATTCCGCGGATCGATCTCGATGCGCGCGCCGGCCCGGCGGCCTTCGAAGCGTGCGGAGAGTTCCGCCCAGGGATGCGGAACCTGATTGCTGTCGGCGGCTTCGACGCCCTGCTCGGTGCGGATCTCGGTCTCTTGGCGAGGCGCGAAGCGGATGCCCAGCCCGCCGTAACCTTTCTTTTCGCGCCCGGCGATCTCGACCGGCGGTCCGACGGCCTCGATCGCCAGCGTGAAATCAATGGCGCGCCGGCCCGCCTCGGCCGGATGCACGACGAACTCGACGACTTCCCTCACCGCCTGTCGCTCCCCGGCGAACCAGCCGTTCTCCACCGCCAGGCGCGCGCGGTCCGGGCCGGCCTCCCGAGCCAGCCAGCGAAGGAATCGCTGGTGCATGCCGATGACGGCCCAGACGTCATAGGTGTTACCCTCGAAGCGCACCACGGGCCAGGTCCAGCAGAGGCCCCGGTGATGCGGATGATCGGCGGGGAAGTCATCCGTGAGGACGGTCCCGTCGGGAGCATAGAGCGGATGCACATAGCTCGAGCGGCGATAGGATTCCTTGACGCCCTCTTTGAGAATCATCCCGTGGTTGTACACCATCACGGGCCGGTCGCCTTCCCGGAGTTCCAGCGAGGCGGGCGTGATCTCGACGAACCGGAACGGCTCGCCGGCCGCGGCCAGGCCGGCGGCGAGCGCGAGCAAAACCAGACTCCTCATGCGGGCACGATCCTTTCCGCCTGCGCATCCCATTTCATGTACTTTCGCTGGCGCCAGGAGAGGATGCCGAACTGGCAGGCCACCACGCCGTAGTAGCCGAGCCAGCAGTCGCACTTGAGCGGCTCGTTGTAGCGGATGGCGCGGAAAAAGTTCCTCAGATGGAGCTCGGTGTCCTCGCCGCCCGTCTTGCGGTGGACGATCTCGCCGAGCTCGCCGGCGTAGAGCTTCTGCGGGCGAATGACGAAGCCCTGCGGCGTGAACTCGAGCGTGGCCTTGTGGCCGCGCAACAGGTGCGGCACTGGGGTGTCGTTGGCGAGCGAGGAGATGAGCAGCACCGTCGGCCCACCCGGATAATCCAGCATGATGTTGATCGTCTCCGGCACCTCGGCGCGGCTTTCGGTGAACTGGAACGTGCCGCCGTGGGCCGAGCCGTACTCTGGAAACTTGAGGCCGAGCGAGCGGATGATGCGCGTCACCCGGTGCACGAACAGGCCGGCAGGCACGCCGCCCGAGTAATCCCAGTAGCGGATCCAGTTGAAGTAACGGTCCGGGTCCCAGGGCCGCCGCGGCGCGGGTCCCAGGAAGAGCTCCCAGTTGAAGTTCTCGCCCGGCCGCACGTCGGGATCGACCGGTTTGAGCCAGAAATCGTCCTTGTAGTTGCGCGAGTAGTCGATCTGCGCCAGCACCACCTTGCCCAGCAGGCCCTGCTCGAAATAGCGGTGGGCGGCCTCGTAGGAGTCGTCCGACATGCCCTGCACGCCCACCTGGAGCTTGACGCCCGTCTCCTGGATGGTGCGCACCACCTCCTTGGCCTCCTCGACGGTGTGCGTCATCGGCTTCTCGCAATAGACGTGCTTGCCGGCGCGGGCGGCGTCGATGGTCATGCGCGCGTGCCAGTGGTCCGGCGTGGCGATGATGACGAAGTCCACATCCCGGTCTTCGAGCAGGCGGCGGTAGTCCTGATAAGCGCGCGCCCCGGTCTGGCGCGCCGCCTCTTCGGCGCGTTTGGTGAAGACGTCGCAGACGGCGGTGACGGCGACGTTGTCGGTCTCGCGCATCTTGGCGAGCGTAGGCAGAAAGGCGCGCGAGCCGCGGATGCCGCAGCCGATCAGGCCCGCCCGCAGCCGGTCGGCCGCCTGAAGCGGCGAGCCGGCCCGGGCCAGCCCGGCGCCGGCCGCCGCGGCGCTGAAAGCTCTTCTGGTCAGTGAACCCATGGACGCTCGATCCGCCGACTAGCATATCAACTCCCGGCGGCGCCCTCGGGCGGCCTTGTTATAATCGGCGGGCATAAGGAGAGAACAATGTCCGGAGTTTCCCGCCGCAGCTTCCTCGGCGCCGGATGGAGCGCCGCCTCGGCCGCGCGCGTGCTCGGCGCCAACGACCGGATCCGCCTCGGCGCGATCGGCACGGGTAACCGCGGCCGGTACCTGATGCAACGGGCCAACGACGCCGGGGGCATCGAGTGGGTCGCTCTCTGCGACGCCTGGGACGAGCAGGCGCGCAAGGCCGAGGCGCTTACCGGCAGGACGCTCGACAAGTACGCCGACTATCGTTACATCGTCGACCGCAAGGACATCGACGCGGTGATCGTCGCCACCTGGGATCACGTCCACACCAAGATCACCGTCGACTGCTGCCGTGCCGCCAAGGACGTCTTCGTCGAGAAGCCGATGACGCTGCACCCGATGGAGGGCCACGAGATCGTGCGCGCCGCGCGCGACTACAAACGCGTCATCCAGGTGGGCACGCAGCAGCGCAGCATGCCGCACTTTGCCGAGGCCAAGGAGCGGTTCTTCGACAGCGGCCGCATCGGCCGCGTGACGATGGTCCGCACCATCTGGAACGGCAACCGGGCCTACCGGAATCAGGCGCCGCCGCCAGGCATGGAGACGAAGCCGCCGGGACTCGACTGGGAGATCTGCCAGGGCGACCTGCCCAAGCTTCCCTGGAATCCCAAGCGCTATTTCAACCACTACGTCTACTGGGACTATTCGACCAACGCCCAGGTCGGCGGGCTGTTCGTGCATCTGGTCGACGTGGTCCACTGGTACCTGAACCTGCACGCGCCGCTCGCCTGCGTGGCCATCGGCGGCATCTATCTCGAGCCCGAGGACCGCGACACGGCCGACAATTTCAACGCCATCCTCGAGTATCCGGGCAAGATCAACGTCACCTTCGAGGCCAACGTCACCGACATGATCCAGAAGGAGTCCGCCGACATTGTCTTCATGGGCGAGGGCGGCCGGCTTCGGATCTTCCGCTACGGCTACGAGTTCCTGCCCGCCGGGCACGACAAGACGGGCGAGGCGATCCGCTCCGGGCCCTCGCCGGACCTGCACGTGGCGCACTGGCTCGACTGCGTTCGCACGCGCCGCAAGCCGAACTGCAACGAGATCGAGGGCCACTACTCGGCCATGGCCTGCCACATCGCCAACATCGCCTACAAGGAGAACCGGCGCGTCGCCTGGAGGAAGGAATGGGACGTCTGAAAGCTGTGTGCCTGATGGGGCTGTTTGCCGCCGCGGCGGCGCTTGCCGCCGCTCCCGTCCGCGTGCTGGTGGTCACCGGCGGCCACGACTACGCGCCCTCCTTTTACACGCTGTTCGAGGGCCACGCGGACATCGCCGCCAGGGTCGACCCGCATCCGATGCCCTACCGCCGCGGAGACCTGCGCAAGCGCTACGACGTGCTGGTGCTCTACGACTCCGTGCAGGAGATCTCCGAGGCGGAGCGCCAGAACCTCGAGGATTTCCTCGAGAGCGGCAAGGGGCTGGTGGTGCTGCACCACGCCCTGGTGAACTACGCCGACTGGTCCTGGTGGTGCGAGGAGGTGGTGGGCGCGCGCTGGCTCTGGAAGCCGACGGCGACGCAGGCGAAGACCACCTGGAAGCACGACGTGGTGCAGAAGGTCTACCGCGTACTCGATCATCCGGTGACGCGCGGCATCGAGCGGATGGACATTCTCGACGAGACCTACAAGGGCCTGTGGCTGTCGCCGCGCATCCGGGTGCTGCTGCGCACCGATGAGGCCTCGAGCGACGGCCCGGTGGCCTGGATCGGCCCCTACGAGAAGAGCCGCGTGGTGGTGATTCAGTTGGGTCACGGGCGCGAGGCCCATCTCCACCCGGACTACCAGAAGCTAGTGCGCAACGCGATCCTTTGGGCCGGCGGGCGCTGATTCGCCTCACCGGGTGAGCCCCGCCGCAGGACGCTGCTGCCGGCGCCTAACGGAAGGGCTAACAGGCCGAGGACGGTTCTGGAGGCCCGGCAAGGGAACGCTCGCGGTTCGTGAGGAAATTTTTTCGAGGAGTTCCTCACCGCGAAGGGCTCCTCCAGGCAGCGGGATCGGTCCCGCTACAACACGATCACCGGGTGGTAGAGGTTGGGCAGCAGGGCGCGGCCGATGGCGATCAGCTCCCCGTCTTCGCTGAGGGCCTTGATATAGGGCGTGTCCTTCCGGGCGCGGAAGGGCGAGGCGCGGAAGTCGCGGCCTTGGCGGATCTGGCCCGCCGTGAGCGCGTCGACGATCTCCGAGGGCAGCTCCGGTAGAAGCTGCGCGGCCGGAATCAGAGCCTCCTCGAGTCGCCCCTCGCCCGCCAGCCGCTCGAGCTCCTCGATGGAGCGGGCCTGCTCCAGCGTAAAGTGGGCCGCGCGGGTGCGCACCAGCGATTTCAGGTAGGCTCCACAACCGTAGGCCTGCCCCAGATCGTGCGCGATCGAGCGCAGGTAGGTGCCCGCCGAGCAGTGCACCTGGATGCGCGCCTCGGCGCCCGCGCACGAGATCAGTTCGATCGAGTAGATTGTCACCTCCACCGGTTTGAGCTCGACCGGCAGGTTACGCCGGGCCAGCTTGTAGGCCGGCGTTCCCCCGATCTTCTTGGCCGAAATCGGCGGCGGCATCTGGCGGATCTTGCCCCGAAAACGCCCGAGCAGCCCTTCGACCCTCGCCGGATCGAGCTCGACGACCGTTTGGGAGCCCACGATCTGGCCGTCGCGGTCGTAGGTGTCGGTGGACCAGCCGAAGTGGACCACGGCGTCGTAAACCTTGTCGGAAGCGGCATAGAACTGCGCCAGGCGCGTGGCGCGGCCGATGATGAGCGGCAGCACTCCGGTGGCAGCCGGATCCAGGGTTCCCAGGTGCCCCACCCTCTTCGTCTTGGCCAGCCGCCGGAGCTTGTTGACCGCATCGTGCGAGGTCCAGCCGGCAGGCTTATCGACCACGATGACTCCGTCCATCCAAATCTCCACTCTAGCATCGGCACGGTCCGGCTAAGTGGCCGCGCTACAATCGATAGCATGGAGGACACGGAGAAGGCACATGCTGGCGGAACGCAGTCGGAGGAAGCCCCAGCCGAGGTCTCCGACGCTCAAGGCCGGGCGGAGGCGGCGGCCCAGGAGGAGCCCGCCGATCTTCCGCTGCCTCCTCCCAGTTTCGAGTTTCTGGTGCTGAGCCTGCGCTCCCAGGCGGAGGTTCACCTCGGTCTTTACCACTTCGGCGAAGAAAAAGATCGGCCGAAGCCCAAGCTCAGGCTGGCGCGGCATACCATCGACCTGATGGCGATGCTGCTCGAGAAGACCAGGGGGAACCTCACGCTCGAGGAACAGCGGCTGCTCGAGAACTCGCTGACCGAGCTCCGTTTCCGCTATGTGCAGGCCTCGGAGGCCGCGAAGAGCTAGATGGCGCCTGCCGGCCGCCTGAAAATCACCGTCCTGGGCTCGGGTACCAGCGTCGGGATTCCGACGATCGGCTGCCACTGCCCGGTTTGCCGCTCGGAAGATCCGCGCGACCAGCGGCTGCGGCCCTCGGTGCTGGTGGAGTACGGCGGCCGGTCGGTGCTGGTGGACACGACGCCGGACTTCCGCCAGCAGGCGCTGCGGGCGGGCATCGAACGCATCGACGCCATCCTGTTCACGCATGCCCACGCCGATCACATCCTTGGCCTCGATGATGTCCGCCCGTTCAATTTCCACCAGCGGGGGGCGATCCCCATCTACGGCCTTCCGGAGACGCTCGAGGTCATCCAGCGCGTCTTCCGCTACGTCTTCGACGGCGCCGAGACGCAGTCCTCGCGCCCGCGGCTGACGCTCGTGGCCATCTCGGAGGAGCCGTTCGAGCTGTTCGGGCTTGAGGTGGTGCCGATTCCGGTCTGGCACGGCAGCGGCAAGGTCCTCGGCTTCCGCTTCGGCCCTGTCGCCTATCTCACCGACCACAGCGAGATTCCGGAGGCGTCGCTCGAAAAACTCGAGGGTGTCGAGGTGCTCTTTCTCGATGCCCTGCGGCACCGGCCTCACCCGACGCACTCCACCGTCGAGCGTTCGCTGGCCTACGTGGAGCGGCTGCGGCCCAGGCGCGCCTATTTCACGCACATCTGCCACGAGCTGGCGCACGAGAAGGAGGAGAGCCGCCTGCCCGAGCATGTCCGCCTGGCCTACGACGGCCTGGTGATCACGGTGGAGCTGACCGGCTGAATGGCGCTGCGCATCTGGAGAGGACTCGAGGAGGTCGACCGAAACTTCGGCCCGTGCGCCATCACCATCGGCAACTTCGACGGCGTGCACATCGGCCATCAGGAGATTTTCCGGCGCGTGGTCCGGCGCGCGCGCGAGCACGGCTGGAAGCCCTCGGCGATGACCTTCGACCCGCACCCGGCGCGGGTGGTGGCCCCGGAACGCGCCCCGCGACTGCTGAGCACTCCGCAGCAGCGCTGCCGCTGGATGGCCGAGGCGGGCATCGAGCAGGTGCTGATCATCCCGTTCACCCCGGAGTTCTCG
Organism: uncultured Bryobacteraceae bacterium; assembly: GCA_938003835.1. Classification (GTDB taxonomy): domain Bacteria; phylum Acidobacteriota; class Terriglobia; order Bryobacterales; family Bryobacteraceae; genus CALKXJ01. The sequence continues at coordinate 45,606 of CALKXJ010000023.1, forward strand.
TTCACGACGCCCGAGGAGTTCGCCGCCCGCGTGCTCGTGGAGAGACTCGGCGCGCGGGCCGTGCTGGTGGGCGAGAACTTCCGGTTCGGCCGGGGCAAGGGCGGCGACGCGGAGCGGCTGCGGGAGCTTGGAGCGCGCCTGGGCTTTGAAACCGAGATCGTCTCCGGTATCCGGTTCCGTGGCCATCCCGTCTCGAGCAGCGAGGTGAGACGCCTGCTGGGCGCCGGCGAGGTGACGCTGGCCTGGAGGCTGCTCGGGCGACCTTACGGCGTTGCGGGTGAGGTCGTGCGCGGCACCGGCACCGGCTCGCGGCTGACGGTGCCGACGCTCAACCTGCTCCCGGGCGAGCAGCTCGTGCCGGCCAACGGCGTGTATGTAAGCCGCACGTCGGATCTTGAAGGGGGCCGGAGCTGGCCGTCAGTAACCAACGTCGGTGTGCGGCCCACCTTCGGCGGCGACCGCCTCACGGTCGAAAGCCACCTGCTTGTGCCGCTCGTGGGCGACCCGCCGCGGCGGATCGCCGTCGAGTTCCTGCACCGCCTGCGGCCCGAGATGAAATTTCCCGACGCGGCCTCCCTGCGGCGCCAGATCCTCCAGGACGCGGCTCGCGCCGCAAGCTGGCACCGGCGCTTCGAATGCCTCCGGGGAGGGAAGCCCGCGCGGGCCAGCCTTCAGGCGCTGTAGACGCCGGCCTGATAGCGGCGCGCCATCTCCTCGAGCGGGATCGGTTCGTAGTCTCCGGCGTGGCCGGCCTGGCCGAAGGCGATCATGCGCGCCTTGACCACCTCCTTCATCGCCGCGCGCGCCGCCCCGAGGTAGGTCCGCGGGTCGAACTCCTCGGGCTTCTCAAAGAACACCTTGCGGATGGCGCCGGTCATCGCCAGCCGGTTGTCGGTGTCCACGTTGATCTTGCGGACGCCGTTCTTGATGCCGAGCTGGATCTCCTCGATCGGCACGCCCCAGGTGGGCTTGATCTTGCCGCCGTACTGGTTGATGATGTCCTGAAGCTCTTTGGGAACGCTCGAGGAGCCGTGCATGACCAGGTGGGTCTTGGGCAGGCGCTTGTGAATCTCGATGATCCGCTCCATGGCCAGGATGGCGCCGTCGGGCTTGCGGCTGAACTTGTAAGCGCCGTGGCTGGTGCCGATCGCCACCGCCAGCGCATCCACGCCGGTCTGCTTGACGAAATCGACCGCCTGATCCGGATCGGTGAGGTGAGCCATGGCATCGACGCCCGCGCCGTGGCCGTCCTCGATGCCGCCGAGCACGCCCAGCTCGCCCTCGACCGAGACGCCGCGCGCGTGGGCCATCTCGACCACCTCGCGCGTGACGCGCACGTTGTACTCGTAGCTGGCGGGCGTCTTGCCATCCTCCATCAGCGAGCCGTCCATCATCACGCTGGTGAAGCCCATCTCGATGGCCGACCGGCAGGTCTCCGGGCTGTTGCCGTGATCCTGATGCAACGCCACCGGGATCTCCGGATAGAGCTCGACAGCGGCGAGCATGAGGTGGAACAGGAAACGGTCGTTTGAATACTTCCGGGCGCCGCGGCTCACCTGGATAATCACCGGGCTCCTGGTTTCGCGCGCGGCCTCCATGATGGCCTGGATCTGCTCCATGTTGTTGACGTTGAAGGCGCCCACGCCGTAGCCGCCCTTGGCCGCTTCATCGAGCAGTTGCCGCATTGTCACCAGTGGCATTTATGAATTTCTCCTTTGATTGCAGGATGGAATCAGCACATTTGATCTTAGCGAATGCCGGAGGCCGGCCGCGCGACCCGGAATCACGAGACCGGGCCGGGGAGCTTCAGAAACGGAGCTTCGCTCCCACCTGGATCTTGCGCGATTCGCTGGCGACCGTGTCGCGGATCCGGCCGAAGACGGCCGAGCTGAGGGCGGCCGTCGGGAAGCCGAAGATCGGGTGGTTGAAAGCGTTGGTCATGTCGGCCCGCAGCTCGAGCGTAAGACGTTCGTTCAGGCGGGTTCGCTTCAGCAGCGACAGGTCCACGCCCCAGCCGCCCGGACCGCGGAGGAAGTTCCGGCCGGTGTTTCCGAACTCGCCCATTTGCGGGTAGGCGAACCGGGCACGCTGCTCCGGCGTCAGGAACCACTTCAGGCCGTCCAGATCCTGCGCCTTGCCCATCAGCGGGTCGCAGCCCGAGCAGTTGGCGAAGCTCTGCACCACGCTGTTGAAGGTGAAAAAGCCGGAGAAGATCGACAGCGGCCGTCCGCTCTGGAAGGTTCCCATGCCGGCCACCTGCCAGCCGCCGGCGAGGCGGTCCGCCAACCCGCCGGCGCCGGAGAGAAACTTCCGGCCCCGGCCGAACGGCAGCTCCCAGATCCAGTAGCTCTGCACGACGTGCGTGCGGTCGAAGTCGCTCCGCGCGTAATTCAACTTGCGGTTGTAAATGTCGAATGGCGTTCCGGTGGCCGACTGGACCCCGCCGCGCGAGACCACGGTGAAGGCCGGATCGTAGGAACGCGTATCGAGCGATTTCGACAGCGTGTAGCTGATCTGGAACTCCAGCCCGTCGGTCATGCGCCGTAGAAACTGGACCTGCGCGGCGTGGTAGGTCGAGAAGTCGTTCGAGTCGATCACATTCATGCCGTTGGCGAATTGCGGGAACGGCAGGAAAAAGTACGGGCCGAGACCGGCCGCTTCCGGCTGGCCGCGGCCGCCGACGACGCGGCGCGAAAGGTCCTGCGCGATGAAGGCCACGTTGTTGTTGCGCAAATCGGTCGAATAGATGCGCCGCAGGGCGGCCGAGCCGCTCTCGGCGGCGAGCCGCCGCGCGTCCACCGACATCAACTGATTGATCAGCGGGCTTTCACCGCCGGCCGCCACCGTGCGGACGGCCTCGAGAAAGCCGTTCCGGCGAATTTCGGCCTGATTGGCGTCATAAGCGCCGAAGAGGTTGTAGGCGCGGCGGCCCATGTAGTTGATCTCGAGCACGCTGTTGCGCAAAACCTCGCGCTGGATGGCGAAGCTCCACTGGTGGGTGGTCGGCATCTGGAAGTCCGGGTCCACCACGGTGATGACGCGATTGGAGAATGCCGCCGGCTGCGCGAGCGATTCCGGCGAGACGGCCGGCGGCTTGAGCTCCGGCAGGTTCGCCAGGCGCCCGCCGGCCTGGCCGTAGGTGACGTCGGCCACTCCGATGACGATGCCCGGCAGGTTCTGAAACACCGAAGAGCTCAGAACGAACGTGTTGATGCGGTCGTAGGCGATGCGGTAGTTGGCGCGTACCGACGTCTTGCCGGTCCCGAAGGGATCCCAGGCGAAGCCGACGGACGGTCCCCAGTTGTTCACCGCGTCCCGGTAGAGGCTCTTGGGCACCCACTTGAGCGTGTTCGTCGCCGCGGCGCCGGCTGTGACCGGCTGATCCGGCGCGCGGATGCGCCCCTCGGGGTTGCGCGGCGCCTCCTTGATTTCCAGCCTCACACCCAAATCGAACGTCAGATTGCGGCGCAGCTTCCAGGTGTCGTGGAGATAGAAGTCGTACTCGTTGAACTTGGCAAGGAAATCGTACCGGCCGGTGACATAGCTGTCTCGGGTCGAGGGAAAGCCGCGATTGGTGTTGCCGACGCGGCCGAGCATGAAATTGATGTGCGTCTCCAGGTTCACCCGGTCGAAGGCCTGGTTGATATCGGCCGGCAGGCCGAAAGCGGCCGCCGGAACGGTGTTGACCACGCGCGAGAAGTCGGCCGACTGCGTGGCGTTGTAGCCGCCGATGGAGCCGCGCAGGTCGCGGTGGCGGCCCAGGCGAAGGTTGGTTCCGAACTTGATGTTGTGCGCGCCGCGGAACCAGGCGAAGTTATCCACGATCTGCCAGGTCTTCAGTTGCCGCTGGTTGCCGAAGCTGTAGACCAGCGGGTTGGCCACGGGGGTAACCAGATCGATCTTGGTGATGTCGGCGGTCGGAATGACGAAGTTGAAGGCGAACTGGTTCAATCCGAAGACCAGCTCGTTGGTGGTCGTCGCCGTCGGCACGCTCCGCCAGTTGAACGCGTAGTTTTTCGGGTTCCGCAGCGTGTTGACCACGCACGGGGCGCCCGGGTAGACCGGATTGCCGCCATTGACCCGGTCGCAGTTGGTGTTCTGCTCGCCGAAGCTGATCCGGGCAAACACGCTGTTGTTGTCGTTGACGAGATAATCCCCGCGCAGCGTCACGTCGTGCTGTCTTTCGTACTGCAGCGCGGTAAAAGTGATCCCAGCGAAGTTCAGGCCGTCGCCGACCGTGAAGTTGTTCGGCAGCGGCGCGCCCTGGGCGATCGCCTTAGTTCGCGCGTCCCAGCCGATGCGCTGCGGATCGGAAGCGATGATGTTGTAGGTGCCGATCGCCACGCTGGGCAGCACGTTGCCTTGCGCGTCGACCGAGGCGCCCGGAACTCCGGCCGGCAAGTTCCGCCCGCCGCGGACGTAGCGCCAGAGGCCCTCGCGCGCCTCCTTCGTATACACCGTGGAGGTGATGACCGCCGATTCCCGGGTGCGGAGAAGCTGCACGTTGCCGTAATAGAAAAGCCTGTTCTTGATGACCGGCCCGCCGATCGAGGCGCCGGGCATGTTCTGCTGGTACTGCCGCTTGCCGACGTTGTTGATGTTGTTCTCCCACTCGTTGGCGCTCAGGCGCGGCGTGCGATAGAACCACCAGAGCGTGCCGTGGACCTCATTGGTCCCGCTCTTGGTGACCATCGCCACCTGGCCGCCGGAGTTCCGGCCGAAATCGGCGGTGGTGTTGCCCGTGATGACGCGGAACTCGGCCAGCACGTCCGGGTTCATGCGGATGGGTGCGAAGTTCGAGCCGCCGGCGCTGGTCTCGTTGGCGTCGATGCCGTCGATGGTGAAGTTCCAGGCCCGGTCGCGCGCTCCCGCCACATGCACCCCTCCACCGGTGTTGGCGCCGGAGACCACGCCCGGCTGGCGCAGGATCAGCGTCAGAGGATTGCGCCCGCGCACGCCGACGATGGGCAGATCGGCGATCACCCGATCCGTGAAGAGGTTTCCGAAGTTGCCCGAAGTGGAGGTCTGAACGAGCTCGGCAGTCGCGGTGACCTCGACCGACTCGGTCACCGCACCCACCTCGAGCGTGACGTTGACGGTGGCCGGCTGGCCGATGGTGACCGGGTTGCCGCGCGAGGTGAACCGGCGGAAGCCGGGGTATTCGACCGTCACGGTGTAGATGCCGCTCGGTACGGCCTCGAAAAAGTAAGCGCCGTTGTCGGCGCTCCTGGTTTCGAAGGTGGCGTTGGTTCGCTCGTTGATGAGGCGCACGGAGGCGCCGGCGACGCTGGCGCCGCTCGGATCGGTCACTACACCCAGCACTCGCGAGGTCGTCCCCTGCCCCAGGACAAGGGACGCCAGCAGCCCGAGTGCGGCGCAGAGAAGAACGGGGTGACGGCCCGGACGCATGGTTACAACCCTCCCACCCGAGAAGTTGATCCGAACCAAGATACCTTGCCTTGAGACTCCAGTCAAGGCCCTGGTCCGAGCCGACTCGCCGGGGGCAACGCGTCCCGAACCGGCGCCGCCGCGGGACGATCAGAAGTTCATCCGCAGCATGAACTGGAGCATGCGCGAGGTGCCGAAGCCGGTGGCGCCGTCGTTGGCCGTCGAGAGAATGATGCCGAAGTTGCCGCTGGAGATGTTCGAGACCGGGTTGCCGAACTGGGCGCGGTTGAAGACGTTGAAGGCTTCGGCGCGCAACTCCAGGTTCAGGCGCTCCGACATCGAGGTGCGTTTGCTCAAGGCCACGTCGGCCTGCCAGAGGCCCGGGCCGCGGAGCATGTTGCGCGGCGCGTTGCCCCAGGTACCGGCCGCGGGGGTGGTGAAGGCTTCGCGGAGAACCCACCGGCTGGGCGTCTGCACCGCCGGGATCGGGCTGATGCCGGTGAGTTGGGCCCGCTGGTTGCGCGCGTTGCCGTCCGGCACGTCGCGCGAGGCGCGGTCCACCGTCGGCGTGAAGGCCCGGCCGGTCCGGGCAGTGAACAGGCCCGAAAGCCCCCAACCCTCGGCGAGCTTGCCCGCCAGACCCGAACGCGGCCCCCACCGCCGCCCCGGACCGAGCGGGAATTCATAGGTGGAGTTCAGCGTGAGCGTGTGCCGGATGTCGAAATCGGCGGGGGCGCGTTCGCAGCGGCGGCAGGAGGAGATCATGATCTCGGCGCCCTCGCCCGAGCCGGCGTTGTCGTCAATCACCTTCGACCACAGGTACTGCGTCTGCACCAGCCAGCCGCGGGCGAAGTTGCGCACCAGGGAGGCCTGCATGCCGTGGAAGGTCGAGTTGCCGTAGTTGTTCTTGCGGTCGACGTCGGCGAAATTCGGCAGCGGCCGCACCTTGGTCACCGGATCGATCAGGTTCAAACGGTCCCGGCCGAAGAGGTGGCTGCCGCGGTTGCCGACATAGGCGAGCTGGCCGACGAAAGACGCCGGCAGCTCCCGCTGGAGCGAGAAGCTCCACTGCTGGGAGTAGAAATCCTCGCGGTCGCGCTGGAGCGCCCGAGGCTGTACGCCCGCCGAGCGCGCCTGCGCCAGAAACGGCGCGATCGGATAGGCCAAGGCCGGCTGGTCCGAGCGGGTCAACTGGAAGCGCTCCGGTTCGCTGTCAACGGCGGCGGTGACGTCGTCCTGCTGGCCCGGGCCGTAGTAGATGCCGTAGCCGGCGCGCACCACCGTTTTCGGGGTCAGGCTCCAGGCCACGCCGGCGCGCGGCGCCCAGTTGTTGCGGTCCGGATAGTACCACGGCGTGCCCGGCGGGCAGAAGCCCCGGCATTCGAAGGGATCGAAGACGCGGCCCCGGCCGTTGACCTCCTTCATGACGGTGTAGTTTTCATACCGCGCGCCAAGCGTGAGGACAAAACTCCGGCTGAGCCGCCATTCGTCCTGAACGTAGGCGCCCATCATCCAGCGCCGGCCGCCGAAGGTGGGCAGTACGCCGGCGATTTCGAACCGGTCCACCTGATTGGCGAGCAGCGCATCGAGGCTGGCGTAACGCACCGTGACGGAACCGAGATCACCGGCGTTCAGGTGAATCCGCCGCAGCTCGCCGCCCATCTTCAGCGTGTGGCCTCCGCGTATCACGCTCAGGTTGTCCACCAGCGAATAGGAGGTCGGATATTCGCCGATGCCGGTGAACGGGATCGTCGATGTCAGCCCCGCCACCACGATCGACTCCCGGAAAAGCCCCGTCTGCGGGCGGGTCAGCGCCGAGCGGTTCACGCCGAGTTTCGCCTCGTTGACCACGGCCGGTGAGAACACAGCCTGCCACTGCACGGTGGCGTTGGTGGGCCGCATGTACGATTCGCGGTACTCGAGCAAGGCCGAGCGGCGCTCGTTGAACTCGCCGTCGGTGGTGTTGAAACGCCCGAACACCAGATGCGAGGTGTTGAGCCGGTGATCGATGCGGATCGAGCCGGAATCCTCGCGCCAGCGGTTGCGGAATACACCGGTGAAGCGATCGACGCGCGGATCCGAAGTCGGGGCCGCACCGGCCGGGAAGCCGTTGACAATCGGGCCGAGCGCTGGCCACCGCTGCGCCACTTGCGCGCGGAAGGCAGCGCTTGGCACCAGGCCGTTCACGGCCGATTGCCCCAGCCGCTGGCGCAAGCCCTCGTAGTTGGCGAAGAAGAACGTGCGGTCGCGGACGAGCGGCCCGCCCAGGCTCGCGCCGAACTGGTTCAGGCGGAAATCGGGAACCTGCGCCGGGTCGAATGGGCGGCGGGCGTGAAATACGTCGTTGCGGAAGAATTCAAACACCGAGCCGTGGAATTCGTTGGTGCCCGAGCGCGATACGAGATTGATCTGGGCGCCAGCGCCCGCACCGCTCTCGGCCGTGTAAGTGGAGGAGGCCACGCGGAATTCCGAGATGGCGTCCATGGCGATCACCAGCCGGAGGGCGCCCTCCTGGCGGGGATCCTTGACGCCGGTGGCGTCGATGCCGTCGTAGGTCCAGTTGTTCTCATCCCGCGGCCGGCCGAAAAAGCGGATGGTGCCCTGGTTGCCCTCGCCGGTGTTCACCGCGCCGGGCGCCAGCGCCATCAGGAACGACCAGTTGCGCCCGTTGAGCGGGATGTCGCGGATCTGGCGCGCATAAACGACGCCGCCGATGTCGGCGGTGGTCTGGTCGATGGGCGTCGCCTCGGCGGTCACCTCGACCTGAGTCGCCAGAGCCCCCACTTTCAACTCGGCGTCCAGGCGGCGGCTCTGCCCCACGGTGAGCTTGACATCCTCGATTCGCGCGGCCGCAAAGCCCTCTTTGGAAATCGTCACCGTATAGACGCCGACGGGCAAAGCGGAAAAGCGGTAAAAACCGTCATTGCCGGTGAGAAGCTCCCGCTGGTAGCCGGTGGTGGAGGACTCGACGCGGACCCGGGCGGAGGTGATGGCGGCGCCGGTTTCGTCCGTGACCAGCCCGCTCAGGACCGCGCGGTCGACCTGCGCGAGAGCGGCTCCGGCGAGCAGAAAGCAAAACAGGGAACAGGAAAAACGGGTCAGGCCACTCATCACTTTGCAGGCTAACAAAGGCAACATGTCTCTTTCGTTACATATAAATGGCAATTTGGTGACAAAGCCGGGCCTCCCTTCCGCGGCGAAAGGCCCGCGCCGGTCTCGTGCTATCCTTGGGAAGAGTCCCGCTGGTTGCCGCGTCCCTCCGGATCGTGGTGGAGAGGATAATGAACAGACATTTGTGCTGGCTCGTCTGGCTGGCCTTCCCCCTGAGCCTGCCGGCTCAGATTCCCCTGAACCCGGCCCCCACGCTGGCGCTGGGCCAGCCGCCGGATCGTTCCCCCGCCGAGACGCGGTCAATCGGCCCGAACCTGCTCGAAGGACGCGAGCTGAACGGGCCCACCTCAGTGGCCTACGACGCGACGACCGGCGCGCTTTATGTGGCCGACAGCGGCAACAACCGCGTCCTCGGCTGGCGCGATGGCCGCAGTTTCGCCAACGGGGCCAAAGCCGACCTTGTCATCGGGCAGTGGAACTTCTACACCAATCTCCCCTTCGGCGCTACGCTTCCATTCACCTCCGGCCTGAACAGCCCGACCGGCCTGGCTGTCGACACTCGCGGAAACCTCTATGTCGTCGATTCGGGCAACAACCGGATTCTTCGCTTCAAGCGGCCCTTCGACTCCACCGAAGATCCCATCCGGGCGGATCTGGTGATCGGCCAGAGCAGCCTCTCCGGCTCCGGCGCCGGCACCGCCGCCGAGAGGATTCGCACCACCGGCACCAACAACGTGCCTTTGCAGGCAGGCCTCGCCTTCGACGCGCAGGGCAATCTTTGGTTTACCGACGCGGGCAACAACCGCGTGTTGCGCTTCCCGGCCTCGAGCCTGGGCGAGACGGCTTCCAACGGCCCGCCGGCCGACGTGCTGCTCGGCCAGACGGCTTACGATCAGCGGACCGCCCCGGCGCGCAACGACGCCGGCCGGCGAAACAAGACGGTCCTGCTCGAGCCTTCCGCGCTGGCCTTCGACTCCCGCGGCCGGCTGTTTGTCGCCGACGGGCTAAACCGAGTGGTGGTCTGGGAGCCCGAGATAACCAGCGGCAAGCCGGCCTCGCGCATCCTAGGTGTTCCGGCGGCGGGTGGGCCGGCCATCAACGCCGCCTCGCTCGGCCTGATCCGCGGCGGGCAGTTGCTGTCGCCGGACGGCATCCTCTTGAACATCGCCGGCACACAGTGGTTCCCGCCTTTCGGCGTCTTTGCCATCGGCAATATCCCGTTCGTCGTCGACACTTACGCGAACCGCATCCTTCGGTACCGACCTTTTGACGAGTGGCCGGCCGAGAGCGTCGCCTTTTCGCCGAACGCCGAGGCGGTAATCGGCCAGGATGCTCTCGAAACCGACGATCCCCGTGTCAATCGGGGCCGCCCGCAGCCGAGCGAAGCCAGCCTGGCCTGGCCCCGGGGCGCGGTCTATTCTCCACAGGCAGGCCTGGTTTACGTCGCCGACACGGGCAACAACCGCGTGCTGGCCTTTCCGAACTTCAGCAGCGGGCCGCCTGCCTCGAGCGGCAGCCCCTATGCCGCCCTGCGCCTGCTCGGCCAGGTTGGCTACGATCTGCGCGAGCGCAATCTGCTCGAAGGCAGGGAGTTTCAGTTTATCTCCGCCTACTCGGAGGCGATCGGCGGCATCGCCATCGACAGGAACTCCGATCCGCCACGGCTGTACATTGCCGACACTTACAACAACCGGATTCTTTGCTTCGCCGATGCGCGAAGGATCCGCCCGGGCGACCCGGCCGACCGCGTGATCGGCCAGCCGAATTTGCGCTCCTCGATGGTGAACTGGCCGATCGGCCGCAGCGACGCCCGCAACGAGGTGGGCCTTTTCTGGCCTACCGGCCTGGCGGTGGACGCGGGTGGAAACCTTTATGTGGCCGATCGCGGCAACGGGCGTGTGCTCCGCTTCCGCCGGCCCTTCGATCAACCCGCGGGCGCCATGGTCGCCGACCTCGTGCTCGGTCAGACGAACTTCGGCCGGCGCGACATCGACCCGTCGCCATCCACGATGGGTGAGCCATACGGGCTGGCCTTCACCGGCCAGGGGTGGCTGGCGGTCTCCGACCGTGCCTTCAACCGTGTTCTGCTGTTCGAGGGCCCCGAGTTCCGCAACGGGCAGGCGGCGGTGAAGGTCTTCGGTCAGAGCGATTTCATCAGCATCTCCGCCGGAGGCGGCGCCACCGGTCTGAACGCCCCGCGTGATATCGCCATCGACGGCGACGACCGCCTTTATGTGGCCGACGGCGGCAACCGGCGCATCCAGATCTTCCCGCAGCAGATCACCTCGGCCGAGACCCGCAGCGGCGCTCCCGCCGTGCTGACGCTCGGCAATTTCGGCGCCTCTTCCCCGCGTGGCATCTCCGTCAACCTGCAAACGGGCGAGATCTGGGCGGCCGAGCCGAACACGAACACGACGCTGTGCGGCGCCGCTCGGCCCTGCCTGGTGCGTTACCCTCGCTTCGACATTCTCCAGACCCAGGGCATTAGCTTCGAACGAATCGGTTACGGCACGCCGCCGCTGGCTCTGGCCCAGGACGGATTGGGCAACGTCTATGTGGCCGACGGCTTGAGCCGGGTTCTGATCCACTTCCCGCGCATCTTGAGTAGCAACAACGCCAACGGTCTCGAGCAATCCGCTCCCAACACGTACACGTCGGTCTACGCGACGTTTGACCTGCCGGGCGTTCCCACCGCCGTCTTCGACGCCGTCCCCATGCCAAAAACGCTCGCCGACATTCAAGTGTTGGTGAATCAGCGGCCGGTGCCGATTCACTTCCTTTCGCCGCGGCAGATCAACTTTCTGATGCCTGGCGACGCCCCCGAGGAGGGCTCGGTCGAGGTCTGGGTGATGCGGGCCTCCACGCGCCAGATCCTCGCCGCCGGCTCCTTGCGGATGGACGTGGTTTCGCCCGGGCTGCTGGTAACCGAGAGGTTCACCGTCGGCAACAACACCTTCTTTCAAGTGGCGGCGCTCAATGTGGATGCCGAGGGAAAACGCACGCTGAACTGGCGCGCCGCCACGCGGGTCGGAGACTGGGATGCGCGGCCGGCGCGGGTTGGGGAGGTCGTCGAGATCTTCGCCACCGGCTTCGGACGGCGCGTACCGGGAGCGCCGCCCGAAGGCGAACCGGCCTCCGGGGCGCTGCCGACCGATATCAAGCCGCGCGTTTTTTTGAACTCTCGTTGGCTCGACGACGCCGACATCCTGTACTCCGGACTGGCGCCCGGGTTAATTAGCGTGTGGCAGATCAACATCCGGGTACCGGACTTTGTGCCGCCGGGCAACAATCTGATCCTGATCTCCTTCTACGACCGCGACTCGCGGCGAAGCGGCAACCCGGATAACCCACAACGGCTGAACACCACAATCGCCATTCAGCGCTGAGAATTGCGGCGCCGCTTCAGCCGAGGAAGCTCCAGCCGGTCAGCAGGCCGCCGGGCAGGTTTCGGGCGCGGTAGCCTTTAAGCAACAGGAAACGGGTGGCGAAGTAAGAGCGCTGGCCGATGGCGCAACTCACCCAGATCTCGCGGTCGCGCGCGAGCTCCGTGTAGCGCTCGCGCAACTGGCTGAGCGGGATGTTGACGGCCCCCTCCAGATGGTCGCGAGCGAACTCGAGCGGATCGCGGACGTCGAGCAGAATCGCCTCTGTGGTCGGAACCTGGCGCCAGTCGGCTAGCGGCAGATCGCCTGCGAGGACATTGGCGGCCACCATTCCGGCCAGATTCACCGGATCCTTGGCCGCGCCGAACTGCGGCGCATAGCAGAGCTCGGCCTCGGCCAGATCATACACGGTGGCGCCCATCTGGAGCGCCATCGAGATGACGTCGATCCGCTTGTCGGTGCCATCCTCGCCTACGGCCTGCGCGCCCAGGAGGCGGCCGTCCTGCGTGGAGAAGACGAGCTTCATGTGGATGCGGCGCGCGCCGGGATAGTAGCCGGCGTGGTGGCCGGGATGCAAATAGACGGCCTGAAAATTCTCGAACCCGGCCTGGCGGAGGCGCTTCTCGCTGGCGCCGGTCGTGGCGGCCACCAAACCCAAGCAGCCGCAGATCACCGTGCCCTGGACGCCGCGGAACTTCGCGGGGCGGCCGCAGATCGAATCGGCGGCAATGCGGCCCTGGCGATTGGCCGGACCGGCCAGCGGCGCCAGGCACCACTCGCCGGTGACCACGTCGCGAACCTCCACCGCATCGCCTACGGCCCAGATCTGCGGATCGGAGGTCCGCATCGAATCATCCACGCGGATCCCACCCAGACTGCCGATCTCGAGCCCGGCAGCCTCGGCCAGGCCCACCTCGGGCTTCACTCCCACGGCGAGGATCACCATTCCGGCCGGGAAAGAGCGCCCGGAGGCGGTCTTCACCTGTAAACCGCCTGGGGCCGGCTCGAAGCCGGTCACCTCGCAACCCAACTCGACGGCAACCCGGTTGGCCTCCAGGTGCCGGGCGACCGGTTCGGCCATCTCCGGATCGAGCGGCGGCAGAAGCTGATCCAGCCGCTCCAGCACCGTCACGCGCAGCCCGCGCAGCACGAGATTCTCGGCCATTTCCAGTCCGATGAAGCCGCCGCCGACGATCACCGCCTGCTGGGGCTTCTCCGCCTCGATCCATTCGCGGATCCGGCGGCTGTCAGGGATGGTGCGCAGCACGTGAATGCCGGGCAAATCAACCCCCGGCAGGCTCGGGCGCACGGGCCGCGCCCCCGGCGCCAGCACCAGGGCATCGTAGCTCTCCTCATAGGTGCGCCCGCTCCGAAGCTCCCGGACGCGGATCCGCCGCGCCAGACGATCGATGGCGACAACCTCACTCTCGGTCCGCACCTCGATGCGGAAATTGCGCTCGAAGAGTTCAGCCGAGGCGACCAGCAGGTGGGACTCGTCCTGGATTACGTTGCCGACATAGTAAGGCAAGCCGCAGTTGGCGAAGGAGACGTAAGGCCCGCGGTCGAATACGATGATCTCAGCGTCTTCATCCAAACGCCTGAGGCGGGCGGCACAGGAGGCGCCTCCGGCCACTCCGCCGACGATGAGGACCCTTTTTGTAGCGACCATTCGTGAAAGGGGAGCAATTTCACTTCCAGTCTCGGGTTGCGTACTTGCGCGCTTTAAAAATCCACCACGGTGGGTGTAGTTTCCCAGCGTGGGGCTCTCGCGCAGGCCCGAGGGGGATTTCGGCGTTGCAGGACAAGAGATTTCGACAGGAGCGGGGAGGCCGGCACAGGCTGGAACGAGACTTGCTCACCAAGCGCCGTGGGATAAGTCCACTTCCAGGACGGTGAGCGATGCGCGACGGATTGCATACCAAAACGATCTACAAACTCCTGTTCGTCTGCTGCCTGCTGGCCGGTTCCTTTGTGCTTGTCAGCGCCACCCGGCCGGTTTGGACGGCCGAGGACAAGGCCTTCTACGCCGATCCCAACCTGCTGGCCTTCGTGCGGCCAGGTTTGGATATCAAGATCCTCTCGGCGGAGATTGCGGCCGACGGGACGATCCGTGCCCGGGTGAAGTTCACCGACCCGCGCGGTATGCCGCTCGACCGGGAAGGCATCCTGACGCCGGGCCCGATCAGCGCCGGCTTCGTCGCCGCCTACATCCCCCGTGGTCAGCGCCAATATGTCGCATATACCACCCGGGTGCAGCGGTCGCCGATCACCGGGCAGTCCGCCGTGCAGGCTTCGGCAGACACCGGCGGCCGCTGGGAGAAGGTCGGCGACGGCGAGTACGTCTACACCTTTGGGACCAGGGCCCCGAGCGATATCGACCGCTCAGCGACGCACACCATCGGCGTGTACGCCAACCGCAACCTGACCGAGTTCGATCTGGGCATCAACCTCAAAGAGGTGACCTACAACTTCGTGCCCGACGGCTCGCCGGTGCGCGACGTGCGCGACGTGATCCGCACTGCCACTTGTAACAAGTGCCACCACAGTCTCAGCGCCCACGGCACCACCGGCCGCACCACCATGGAGGGGTGCGTGCTCTGCCACCAGCCGCAGACGATCGATCCAGACACCGGCAACACCGTGGACATGGCGGTGATGATCCACAAGATTCACCGCGGCCGTTATCTGCCCAGCGTGCAGGCCGGCGGCAAGTATCAGATCGTCGGTTTCGCCCAGACGGTATTTGACTTCTCCAAGGTCGCTTTCTCGCCGGCGCCCTTCAACACCGACACCTCGAAGCAATGCGAGACTTGTCACGAATCGAACCGGGGCGCCGCTCAGGCCGACCACTGGCTGACCAAGCCCAACCGGGCCGCCTGCGGCTCCTGCCACGACAACGTGAATTTTGCCACCGGGGAGAACCATGCCGGACTGCCGCAAGTATCTGACAGGCAGTGCGCCTACTGCCACATCCCGGAGGGCGAGCTGGAGTTCGATCTGTCGATCAAGGGCGCGCACACGACGCCGGAATTCTCCAAGGAGCTGCCGGGCGTGGTCTTTGAAATTCTGGAGATCCGCGACGGCGTGGCCGGCAAGGCGCCGACCGTAACCTTTACATTAAAAGACAAGCAGGGCAACCCGCTGGCGCCTTCGAGCTTCAACTACTTGGCGCTGCTGATGGGCGGCCCGACCTCGGACTATTCGACATACATCGTCCAAAGCGCCCTGGCCGCAACCGGTTCAGGGGACCGCTGGAGCGTCACCTTCGCTCGGCCCATCCCGGCCGAGGCGAAGGGCACCTGGGCCATGGGGATCGAGGGACGCCGCTTGATCACGCTGCTGCCCGGGACGCAGCGCGAACGCACGGTTTATGATGCCGGCAAGAACGTCGTCGTCTACTTCTCGGTGGACGGCTCGAAGGTGGAGCCGCGCCGGACGGTCGCCGAGCTGGCCGACTGCAACCAGTGCCACAACAGTCTGACGATTCACGGCTTGAACCGCAACCAGATCGAGCACTGCGTAATTTGCCACAACCCGGTGACCACAGACGCCGCGACCCGGCCAGCCGACAAGAAACCGGACGAGTCGCTGGACATGCGGGCGATGATCCACCGCATCCACGCCGGCGCACGTTTGAGCCGGGACTACACCATCTACGGGCGCACCAGGGCCTATAACTATAACGGAGTACGCTATCCGGGCTTCCTCGAGCGGTGCTCGGCCTGTCACGTCGCCGGCAGTTACCAGTTGCCGCTGCGGCAGGATCTGCTGAAGGTCGCCGACCCGCGCGGCTATTTGAATCCGGTGGGTCCGGAGACGATCGCCTGCATCAGTTGCCACGACAGCGTCCAGGCGGCCTCGCACGCACTGGCGAACACCTCGGCGCTCGGCGAAAGCTGCGCCTCCTGCCATGGACCGAACCGGCAATTCTCCGTCGACCGCTCGCACGCCCGGTGAGTCCCATGCTTGGCCGCTTCCTGCGGGGCGGGCTCCGGCGCCTGCCCCTACTTCTGGTTCTCGCAGCGTGGCAGCCGGGCGCGGCGGCGCAGGAAAGCTCGCCAGAGCCCTATGCCGGCTCGGAGTCCTGCCAGCCGTGCCACGAGGACATTTACAACTCTTTCCAAAAGAACGCCCACGCGTTCCTGGACAAAGACAAGGGGCGCGGTTGGGCGGGTAAGGTCTGCGAATCCTGCCACGGGCCGGGGGCCAAACATGCCGAGACGCTAGCGGCAGCCGACATCCGCAACCCGGCGAAGCTCGCGCCGCTCGAAGCGGACAAAAGTTGCCTGGAGTGCCACCGGCATCAGGCGACCCAGGTGGGGCGCGTCCGCGGCGGCCACGCGCGAAACCTGGTGGCGTGCGTTCAGTGCCACCCCATTCACGGCACAGAGAAGGTCACGCTGTCGCCTCATCCGGCGAGCCGGATCAACGCCCAGTGCGCCGGCTGCCACGCCGACGTCTGGACCTCGTTCCAGCGGCCTCACACTCACCGGCTGGCGCAGGGTGCGATGAGCTGCGTCGACTGCCACAATCCGCACGGGGGCGCCTTGATCCGGAACATGCGCGTTGCCCTGAGTAACGAGCCCGGCTGCCTGCGCTGCCACGGCGACAAGCGGGGGCCGTTCGCCTTCGAGCACGCGCCCGTGCGGCTCGAGGGCTGCCAGAGCTGTCACGAGCCGCACGGCTCGGCAAACCCGCGTATGCTCATCCGCCATGAGGTCAGCCGCCTGTGCCTGGAGTGCCACGCCAACCTTCCGGGCGCCGCGGGCGCTCTGGGGGGCATACCGGCCGGTTTTCACGACCTCAGTAGCCCGCGCTTCCGCAACTGCACGGTCTGCCACGTCAAGATCCACGGCTCGCAGGTGAACAGGGACTTTCTGCGATGAAACACGGTGCTCTCCTTTTGCTTGCGGTCTTGCCGGTAGCCGGGCAACAGACTCCCACCGCCGTTCGCGAGAAGGCCACCTTCGGCACGCTCGATTTGGGCTACCGCTGGACGAGCACGGTGCCGGGCGACTTCGCCACCTACCGCAGCGTGGTGAACTTACAGGAAGGTTTCCGCGTGCGAGGCCTGGACTTCCACTCGAGCGACTCGTCGCGCCGCCTCTACGACAGGCTGACCTTCTTCGCCGATAGTTGGGGCGACCCCTACAACACTGCTCGTCTGGACACCGAGCGCAGCGGCGCTTGGCGACTTAGGTTCGACTACCGCAACATCGATTACTACAACTTCCTGCCCTCGTTCGCCAATCCGGGCCTGGAGCAGGGAAGCCTGGTAAATCAGCGCTCCTTCGACATCCGCCGTCGCTTCTTCGATGCCGAACTTCGCCTGCGACCCGGCAAGCGCGTGAGCCCGTATGTGGGCTTCAGCCGGGATTCCGGTTACGGGCGCGGCATCACGCCGTTTGTGACGAACGGCAACGAATACCCGGTCGGCACCACGCTCCGCGATCAGACGAACAATTACCGCGGCGGCGTGGACCTGGAGTTCCGCCGCTGGCACCTGACGCTCGAACAGGGCGGCACGCACTTCAAGGATGACCAGTTGGTCTTCACGGCCGATCGAAACCTGGGCAACCGCCGCCTGCCGCTGCTCGGGCAGAATCTGTTCCTTTCGCAGGCGACTCAGGCCTACGGGGCTCGGGGCGAGAGCGTCTACTCGCGCGGCATCTTCACCGCCGCCCCGATCGACGCCGTGAATCTCTACGCGCAATTTCAGTTCAGCCAGCCGAAGACCGACATTCGCTACACGGAGGGCGGGCGCGGCCTGTTCTATCTCGGCGCGACGCGCTTCTTCAACGCGCTCGAAAGTCTGGCCTCGGGCGAGGCCAAGCAGCCGCACACCTCGGCGGCCTTTTCGGCCGAAGTCCGCCTGCATCCCCGGATCCGGATCTTCGAGTCAGTCTTTACCGACCGGCTGCACAATGCCTCCTCGCTGCTGCTGGTGCAGCAACTCTTCTTCGCGGCGAGCCCCGCCGAGAGCGAGCGGATCTTCACGCCGGACCGGCTGGTGATGAACTACAACCGCCAGCAGGCCGAGCTCTTCGTGGACGTAACCACGAAGATCACGCTGCGCGGCGGGCATCGCTACGAGTGGGGAGACGCGCAACTGCGCGCGCCGTCGCTCGCGCCCGTGCCGAACCCGCAGACCGGCGAACTCAAGCGCCATGTGGCCCTGGCGGGCGTCAATTTCCGGGCACTCAAGAAGCTCGTCTTCAACGTCGATTACGAAGGCGGCGACGCCGAGCGGTCCTACTTCCGCACCAGTTTGCACGACTACCATCAGCTTCGCGGCCGCGCCACCATCCAGGCGCTCACCTCGCTCCAGCTTCTGGCGAACTTCCTCCTGCTCGACAACGAGAACCCGACGCCGGGCGCGGGCTACGATCTCCGCAACCTGGCCGGAGGGCTCTCGCTCCGGTGGACGCCCGGAGGCGGCCGGCGCCTGAGTTTCCTGGGAGACTACACGCGCTCCCGGCTGCGCTCGGACATCTTCTTCCGCTCCCTGCCGTTCCTGGAGAGGGCCGACTCCTTCTATCGGGACAACGCGCACACCGCCACGGGAATTTTCGAACTGGCGCTACCGAGCAGGCACAAGGTGGTCGTGCCGCGCCTGAGTCTGGGTGGAACACTGCTCAGAAGCTCGGGTAGCCGGCCCGCCCGATACTACCAGCCTTACGGGCGTTTCCTGGTGCCGTTCAGCGAGCATGTCTCGGCGTATGCCGAGTGGCGTTGGTACGGTTTGACGCAGCCGTTTTACACCTTCGAAGGCTTCCGCACGCACCACCTGCTGTTCGGCCTGAAGCTCTCGCTATAGAGGCGCGGCCGCGCGCGTTGCCGTCACCAGCGTCATGCCCGCTGCCAGCGGGCAGGTTTCAATCGCCTCGAAGCCCAGCCCCTGGAGTTCCCCTCGCAACCGGTCCACGGACCAGCTCCGGCAGCCCCCGCGGGCCATCCGACGGCCGAGCGAGCCGAGCACGACCTCCGGCGGAGGGAGCACGCCGAGCGGCAGGAAAGAGTCATTCACTGCCAGAAGACCGCCCGGGCGCAGCCTTGCAGCGGCCTCCTGAAGCATTCGCTGGACCTCTCCACGGTTGGACGAGGCTAACAGGCCGGAGAGCAGAATTGCATCCAGGCCGGCCGCCTCGCCGGGCCAGGGCGGCAGCCCGGCCTCGGAGCGCTCCCCGTCCAGAAACGGATTCCAGCAGGTAAGGCGCAGTTGCGACCATCGCCGGGCGAATGCCTCGCGGAATGCTTCGCCTCCCCAGCCCACCAGAAGCAACTCTGCTCGCCCGGTCAGGTCCAGCTTGTCGGCCACAGCCGGCGCGGCGAAGCGGGCGAGCTCGTCCAGGGAGCTCCCGAGATCCGCCTCATCGGAGGCGGGCAGAAACTCCGGGCAACCCTCGCGGGCATAGCGGGCCACCTCCTCCCAACCGCCGGCGAGGCGCCCCTGGTAAAGCAACAGGCGCCGCAAGCTGTGTGGAGAGGCGCTCCGGAGATAGCGCGAGGCCAGCTCCAGGTTCCGGTATCCCTCCGCCTGGCGCTCGAGGACGCCGAGGGCCACCAGCGCATCGAGCAACTCCGCGAGCGCCGCCTCGTCCAGGCCGAGCTTTTGCGCCAGCCCGGCTGCGGGCTCGAAGTCCTCGAGATGATCGAAGAGGGCGATCTCGAGCGCAAAGCCCAGCACCTGACTGCCCAGGCCCGCCGTCGCCAGCCGTAGGAGCTGGTCGGGCACAGGCGCCGGCTCGAAGCGCGACGTGCCGTCGGGGCGCCGTCTCAGCTCACGGGCTGCCCGCGCCAGCTTCTCCCGCATCGCCACCACACGGCCGATCACCAGAGTGGCCGGCGGCTTGATGCCGGCCCGTTGCACTTCCTCCTCGATCGTCCCCAGCGTGGCGAAGACGGCACGCTCGTCCGGCCAGTAGGCCATCTGAATCATGGCGGCGGGCGTATCGGGCGCCATGCCGTGGCGGATGAGCGAGCCGGCAATCAGCCCGGTGTTGGAGACGCCCATCAGGAAGATGAGCGTATCCAGTCTGGCGAGGGCGGCCCAGTCGACGCGTTCGTGGTCTTTCTTCGCCTCATGACCGGTGACGATCGCCACTGAGGAGGCGGCGTTGCGGTGGGTGACGGCGATCCCGGCGGCCAGCGGGGCCGAGAGCGCCGAGGTGACGCCCGGGATGACGTCGAACGGGATACCGTGATCGGCCAGATATTCGGCCTCCTCCCCGCCGCGCCCGAACAGGAACGGATCGCCGCCCTTCAGGCGGACCACCAGCTTTCCCTCCCGCGCCTTCCGCACCAGCAGCTCGTGGATCTGCTGCTGGCGGGACTCGTGCCGATCCACCGGCTTTCCCATGTAGATCCGCTCGGCGGAGGGCTTGGCCAGCGCGAGGACCTCCTCCTGGATGAGGCGGTCGTAGACGATGACGTCGGCCCGGCGAAGCAGCTCGGCTGCCTTGAGCGTCAGCAGCTCCGGGTGGCCGGGTCCGGCTCCCACCAGATAGACTTTGCCGGGTTGTATCGGGTCTGCTCCTGCGGGGCGATCCCCTATTGACGGCATCGCCCCGGCATCGGTGTCTATTGTTTGGTGTATCACGGCGGCGCGGCCCCGGGCAAGCGCGCGTGGACGCGGGCGGCGGCCGAAGTCAGTATGATGGACCGAGGAGGACGCCGATGTCCGTAATTACCATCTCGCGGGGATCCTTCAGCGGGGGCAAGCTCCTGGCGGAATGCCTGGCGCGAAACCTCGGCTACCGGTGCATCGATCGGGACGTCATCGTCGAGAAGGCGGCGGCGGCCGGGGTTTCACAGCAGGAGCTGCTCGATGCGATTCTGAAACCGCCCACCTTCCTGGAACGCCTGACGCACAAGAAGTACCTCTACCTGACGCTGATCCAGGCAGCGCTGACCGAGGAAGTGCGCACCGGGCGCGCCGTCTATCACGGCAACGCGGGGCACCTGCTGCTCCAGGGCGGCCCGCCCGTGCTGCGGGTCAGGGTGATCGCACCGCTCGAATTCCGTATCAAGATGGCTATGGCCCGGCTCCACCTCAGCCGCGAGGAAGCGATCGATTACATCGAACGCCGGGACGCCGAACGCAAGAAGTGGACGCATTATCTCTACGGGGTGGACTGGGCCGATCCGGCCCTCTACGACCTGGTGATCAATCTGGAGTACCTCACCATCGAAGACGCCTGCACGACGATTTCGGCGCTGGTCCGGCATAAACCCTGTCACCAGTTCGGGCCGGAATGCCAGGCGGCGCTCAACGATCTGGCGCTCGCCAGCCAGGTCAAGGCCAGGCTGGCTCTGGAGCCTTCGACTCACCTGCTCGAGTTCAACGTCACGGCGCGCGACGGCGTGGTGACCATCCGCGGCAGGGTGACCAGTCTCGAACTGCTGCCGGAGATCGAACGGGTCGCCTCGTCGGTGCCGGGCGTGCGCCAGCTCATGCTGGATGAGCTGCTTCCGGTGCCGCAAGTCTAGCGATTGCGTCGACACGAACAGTTCTGTATAATTAGGGAGGCTTTTCTCTGAAATCATCACCCCAATGAGGCGCACATCGCCTTCGGAGTAACCCATGCTTGGATCCCATCGTTTCTTGATCCGGAGGGCGGCGCTCGCTCTGGCCGCTTTCCCGTACCAGCTTCTGGCCGCCGCAGGCAAAGCCGAACCGATCGTTTTCGTGGCGGACTCGCGCCGTTACCACGGCTGGCAGGCCTGGTTCACCAACCTTTACAACGACAGCCTGCTGATGTTCACCGTCGTGACCGTCGTCACGATCCCGGTGGTGGGCGTGATCCTGGGCCTTCTGACCGACTTCCTGATGGCACGGATCGGCATCAACCTGAGGTCCCGCACGGTGGCCGAGCATTAGGGCCAAGTCGCCGCTTGGAGGTGAACCATGGACTGGCTCTACGTCACGATGCCGATCGCCGGCGTCGAGATCTTCTGGCCGGGACTGCTGATCCTGGGTCTCGGCGTCGGCATCATCGGCGGGTTCTTTGGAATGGGCGGAGCGTGGATGGTCACGCCCGGTTTGAATATCCTCGGGTTTCCCATGGCCTTTGCCATCGGCACCGACATCGCCCACATGGCCGGCAAGAGTCTGATCTCGACGATGCGCCACTCGAAATTCGGCAACGTCGACTACCGGCTGGGCGTGATCATGATCGCCGGCACCGTGGGCGGCTTCGAACTGGGAGCCCAGATGATCATGTGGCTGGAAAGGATCGGGCATGTGGATCTGTTCGTGCGGGTGGGCTACCTGATCCTGTTGGGCCTGATCGCCTGGCTGGTGTTCGCCGACGTGTTGCAGAAGCGGCGCAAGGAGCGCGAGGCGCGCGCCACGGGCAAGCTCCAGCCGGATGCCGCCGGCGGCATCCAGTGGCACAAGACATTTCACAAGCTCCGGATCCCGCCGATCGTGCACTTCAAGGCCGCCGGAATTCGCTGCTCGATGTGGTTGCCGGTCATTGTCAGCTTTTTTACGGGCTGGCTGGCCGGGATTCTCGGCATCGGCGGCGGCCTGATCCGCATGCCCTCGCTCATTTACCTGATCGGCGTGCCGACGCACGTGGCGGTGGGAACCGATTTGTTCGAAGTCGCGATCTCCGGTCTGTACGGGGCGGCGTCCTACACCTACAAAGGGCGGACGGAGCTGGTGGCGGCCATCATCATGCTGGTCGGCGCCTCGGTCGGCGCGCAGATCGGATCGGTGGCCACCAAGTATGTTCGCGGCTATGGCATCCGGCTCTTCTTCGGCGTGGCGGTCGTCGGCTGCGGGGTTTCGGTGGCTCTCAAACTGATCGGATCGTTCTCCTCCACCTGGCGCGGCCTGCTGGATGCGGCGGCAACCGTCCTGATTCTCGGCCTGGTGGTGGCCTTGTCCGGCTTTATCGTCCTGCGGTTTGTCCGCGGAGCCCGCGACGAGCTTCGCATGAAACGGCAGCGGGAGGCGGCGATTCTCAGCCAGCGATAGAGGAGGGAAGCGAAAGCATGCAGAAAAAGATAGGGTTTCCTCGGCGGTGGGGAGTTGCCGTGTTGGCCGCGGCCTTGCTGTGCTCGTGCGGCCAGTTCGGCCAGGTCGAGCAAGGCATCGCGGTTGACTTCGATCCGGCCGCGCGCGTGGTCACGCTGATACTGGATTCGAACGCCTCGGGCGGCAGCCCGCAGTACGACGTGCTCCCGCCGGTGCAGGTGCGCCTGCCGGAAGATCCGCGGCAGATGGGACCCGTGCCCGTCACCGGGAGGTTACTCGGGCTGGATCCCGACGCCGGCTCGCTCACGATCTTCGATCCCCGGACGGGGCAGATCATGACGATCCCCGGCCGGATCGTCGAACGCACAGGCAATATTTATCCCGACGACGCGCGCGTCAGTCGCGGGACGCTCCCGGCGCTCGATCCCGCCCGGAGAACGGTGACGCTGTACTGGAGCAAGACGCGAGAGATCCTCACGATCGAGGTGCCGCCCGAGTATGTATCCCTGCCGCCTGAAACCTGGCGGTCGGGAGACGAGATGCGTTACTACTTCAAGCAACCGGGCCAGGCGCTGCGGATGATGAATGTCACGCGGACGAAGGTGACCTGATGCCCGGACATTGTCCGGCAACCGGCTTGCAGGCGCATTCGGTGGTCGGTATTCTGATTTGGGATACGGGAGCCTGAATATGTGCATCGGTGCTCCGGACCGCCGCAATTCGGGCCCGGGGCGCCGCAGGGAGCGCTCATGGACTGGTTGTACATTATCATGCCCATCGCCGGGGTGCCCATCTTCTGGCCGGGCCTAGTGATCCTCGGTTTGGGCGTCGGCATCATCGGGGGCTTCTTCGGGATGGGAGGCGGTTGGATGGTCACGCCCGGCCTGAACATCCTCGGCTTCCCCATGGCTTTCGCCATCGGCACCGACATCACCCAGATGGGTGGTATGTCGCTCATCTCCTCGATGCGGCACTCGCGCTTCGGCAACATCGATTACCGGCTGGGCGTCATCATGGTGGTCGGCACCGTTGCGGGGTTCGAGACCGGCGCGCAGATCATCATGTGGCTCGAGCGGATCGGGCACGTCGACCTCTTCGTGCGCCTCGGCTACCTCGTGCTGCTGAGCCTGATTGCCTGGCTGGTTTTCACCGACGTTTCGCAGATGAAAAAGGATCTGAAGATCCGCAAGACGGCGGAGGGCGGTGCTGCGGAGGCGCGAGGGATCCAGTGGCACCGGACTTTCCAGCGGCTGCCCCTGCCCCCAGTGGTTTACTTCAAGACGGCGGGCATCCGCTGCTCGGTCTGGCTGCCGATCGCGGTCAGTTACTTTACCGGCTTCCTGGCCGGCATCCTGGGCATCGGCGGGGGATTGATCCGGATGCCGGCGCTCATCTACCTGGTCGGCGTGCCCACTCATGTGGCCGTCGGCACCGATCTGTTCGAGGTGGCGATCTCCTCGCTGTACGGCGCCGCTTCGTACACGTACAAGGGGCGGACCGAGCTGGTGGCCGCCGTCATCATGATGGTGGGCGCCGCCATCGGCGCGCAGATCGGCTCGATCACCACCAAGTACGTCCAGGGGTACGGGATCCGGTTGTTTTTCGGCATCGCCGTGGTCGGCTGCGCCGTCTCGATCGCCATGAAGCTGGCGGCGGCGGCCTTCCTGCCCTTGCGCTTTCTCTTCGATCTCGGAGCCGCCATTCTCATTCTGGGGCTGGTGGGCATCCTCGCTTCCATCATCTCTGCGCGGTTCGTCCGCGGGGTCCAGCTCGAATTGCGGGCGCAACGGGCAACCGAGCCGGCGGCTCCGGCGCTGGAATCGCCCGATTCCCAGTCGGCTCCCGAGACGCCGCAGGAGAAGTCGCGGCCGTCGCGCTAGGAGCAGAGGATGATCGCTTGCCGCGGCTCGCAGAGCCAGGCGCTCCGGATCTGGATCGTGGTGCTCACCGATCTGGCGGTCATCGGCGAGCTGTTTCTGGCCATGTACCTGGCGCACACCCGCCGGGAGCAGTTCACGGCGGTCTTTGCGGGGGTCTTCTTCGGCCTCCTCATCCCGACCATTGCATTGGCGAAGCTTCTGCTGCGCCGCCTGGCGCCGCCCGAAGCTTCGGGAGACCCTCCGGAAGCGGTCTCCCCGGAGGGGCCGATGATACAGTGAGGTCAAGCCGATCATGTTTCAATGGCTATGGAAGCGCCGGTCCGAGGAGCCACTGCCGGGCCTCACCGACGAGCACCTGCGGGAGAAGTACCTCTGTTTCCGCGAGCTGCTCGCGCTGAATACGGAGTGCCTGGAAGTCATTGTCAACCTGCAGCAGGATCTGCAATTCGTTCCGCCGCGGCGGGACATCGTCGAAGGGCGCGTCGGCGCGATCTTCGACAAGGCCGCGCGCATCGTCTGGGCGCTGGAGCGGCTGACGGGCCTCGAGCAGGAGGAGCTCCGACGCGCGCTCGAGCGGCAGCGCGACGAAGTCGAGCGCTATATCGCCGCGCTTCAGGAGTTGATGAGTCCTCGCCTGGCTGTCTGGCTGCACGAGATCGGCATGGGGGACTCGGCGGAGGTGGGTGGCAAGGCGGCGGCCCTGGGTGAGGTGAAGAACAAGGTCGGGCTTCCCGTGCCGAACGGGTATGTCGTGACCACCGAGGCGTACCGCCAGTTCTGCGGGATACCTCACTGGAGGACGATCCGCGATCTGCTGAGCGATCTCGACCCCAACAATCTCGAAGCCGTGCGTCAGGTCTCGGCGCGTCTGCGCGAACTGGTGCTGGCGACTCCCCTGCCCCGCGCCGTCGAGGTCGCGGTGGCGGACCGGGCGCGCACGCTCGCGTCCCCGGGACAGCATCTGGCCGTGCGCTCGAGCGCGGTCGGCGAAGGTCCCGAGGGAGGAGCGCGAACTCATGCCGGCCAGTTCTTGACCTTGCTGAATGTGCCGGTCGAGGAAGCCACGGCCGCCTACAAACGCGTGATCGCCGGACGGTTTTCCGAGCGCGCCCTCGCCTATCGCCTCTCGGCCGGGCTGCTGGAGGTCGACACGCCGCTGGCCGTACTGGTGCTGCCCACCATTGCCGCAGTCTCGAGCGGCGTCATGTATACCCGCGATCCATCCAATCCGAAAAGTGGTGAGCTGTGGATCACCGCGACGCGCGGGCTGGGCCCGGACATTGCCAGTGGCAAGGCGCCGGCCGACCTTTTTGTGGTCTCGCGTAAAGGCGGCCGGCTGGTGGATAGCCACCTGGTGCGCAAGCCCGAGCAGATCGTCCCCCTGCCCGACGGCGGGCTGGAACACCGGCGGCTGGAAGGTGCGGAGGCCGAAGCTCCCAGTCTCGATGAGCGGAGCCTGAAGACGCTCGCCGAATACGGCCTGCGTCTGGAGGAACACTTCAGAGCGGCACAGGATGTGGAATGGGCCCTGGATAGGGAAGGCCGGATCTGGATCCTGCAAACGCGCCCGCTCGGTTTCATCCAGGCGGGCCGCTCGGCCGTCAAGGGCAAGCCGAAAGTCGAGCCGATCCTTCGCGGCGGGCGCACGGTGTATCCCGGACGGGTTTCCGGCCGGGCGCACCTGGCTGCCGACCCCGAAGCGATCGATGAGACCCCCATGGGCGCCATCCTGTTCCTCAAGCGGGCCTCGGCCGAAATCGTGCGCGTCTTTCCCCGTGTTTCCGGTCTGGTGGCCGAGTGGGGCAACGTCGCCGGCCACGCGGCCACCCTGCTGCGCGAGTTCAAGATCCCGTCGGTCTTCTTGATGGAGGGCGCTTTTGAGAAGATCCGCTCGGGCGAGACCGTCAGCCTGGATTCGGTGCAGGCGGCCGTCTATCCGGGCGCTATTTGGCCCTGGCGCCAGGCGGAGGCCGACGCAGTATTCGAGCAGCGCCCGGCGCCCGCCGATTCCATCAGCCGCAACATCCTCACGCTGACCCTGCTCGATCCCGCGGCGCACAACTTCCGGCCCGCCGGCTGCCAGTCCGTGCACGACGTTCTTCGCTACTGTCATGAGCGGTCGGTCGAGGCGATGTTCACGGTGAATGACATCGCCCTGGAGAAGGTCGGGCACAAGGCCCGCCGGCTGAAGACGACGGCGCCGCTGAACGTCACCGTGCTGGATCTCGGCGGCGGGGTGCGCCAGCAGGACCCGGATGCCCGCGAGGTCTTGCCCGAGGAAGTCGTCTCAGCGCCTTTCCGGGCTTTCTGGCGCGGGGCCGATCACCCGGAAGTGAGCTGGAAACGCGAAATGCCTGCCGGGCTGTCGGACCTGGCCTCGATCATGGCCAAATCGCTGACGCCGGAGGAGTATCCCCGGCCGCTCGGCCTCCAGAGCTACCTGCTGGTGGCCGAGGAATACATGAACCTGAACGCCCGCGTGGCCTACCACTTCACCCTGATCGACGCGTGTCTGACCCAGGATCCGAGCTCGAATTACATCGCGTTTCGTTTCGTCGGCGGCGGCGCGACGCGCTACCGGCGGAACCTGCGCGCCTGTTTCGTCGAAGAGTGCCTGCGTCAACTGGGGTTCCAGGTGGACCGCCGTGGAGATCTGGTCAATGCCTGGCTGAAGAGAGCATCCGCCTCCCGGACCGAGGAAGCGCTCGACCTGCTCGGGCGCCTCACGGCCTGTACCAGCCAGCTTGACATGTACATGGCCAATACCGAAGTCATGCGGTGGTTCGTTCGGCAGTTCCTGGACGGGAACTATCGCTTCGAAAGGCGCCCGGAGATGTCGGTGACCGTAGGCTCAACACCGGAGTCCTAGCTGCCGTGCATTTGCCCCGCCTCGTGATAGCCGGCCTTTCCGGGGACGCCGGCAAGACCATCGTGTCGCTGGGCCTGGTTCTGCTGGCGCGGCGCCGCGGGCTTTCCGTCGCGGCGTTCAAGAAGGGACCGGATTACATCGACGCCGCCTGGCTGGGCTGGGCTGCCGGCCGGCCGGCGCACAACCTGGACACTTTCCTGATGGGGCCTGAGACGGTTCAGGCCTCCTTCGCACGCTACGGCCTGCCCGAGGCATTCAACCTGATCGAAGGTAACCGCGGCCTCTACGATGGCGTGGACGCCGCGGGGACACACAGCACCGCCACGCTGGCCCGTCTGCTCGCAGCGCCCGTGGTTCTCGTGGTGAGCCCGGCAAAGGCTACCCGCACGGTCGCCGCTCTGGTGCTGGGCTGCCAGAAACTGGATCCGGAGGTGCGCCTCGCCGGCGTGATTCTCAATCGCGTCTCCTCGGCGCGGCAGGAGCAGGTCATTCGCCAGGCCATCGAAGCAGCCACGGGCATTCCCGTGGTGGGCGTTCTCCCCCGGGCTCCCTCGAACGAACTGGTGGTCGGCAGGCATCTTGGGCTGGTAACGCCGGCCGAGCACCCGGCTATCGATCAAGTAGGCGATAATTTGCTCAGCCTGGTCGGCGGCGGGGTGGACCTGGAGGCGATTCTGGGGATTGCTTCCTCCGCCCCGGCGCTCGCGCCGCCGCCGGCGGCAGTTCCCCGCCGTCCGGCAGCCGGACCCCGCGTGCCGATCGGCCATTTTTCGGACAGTGCATTCACCTTTTACTACCCGGAAAACCTCGAGGCGCTAGAGGCGGCGGGGGCGGATCTCGTGGCGCTCTCGGCACTCGAGAATTCGCCCCTCCCGCGCAATCTCGCAGGCCTGTACATCGGCGGAGGATTCCCGGAGACGCACGGGGCGGTGCTGTCGGCCAACCGCACCCTTCTTGCAGATTTGAAGGAGCGCGCCGCACAAGGCTTGCCCATCTATGCCGAATGCGGCGGGCTGATGCTGCTGGCCGAAGCGATCCGATACGAAGGCCGGCGGTATCCGATGGCAGGGGTGTTGCCGTTTGAGGTCGAGGTCATGCCCAGGCCGCAAGGTCACGGCTACGCGCTCCTGACGGTCGATGGGCCGAACCCGTTCTTCTCCCAAGGAACCCGTTTGCGCGGCCACGAGTTTCACTATTCGCAGGTCGTGCTCTGGGGCGAACCTCCGCCGACCGCCTGCGCGGTTGAACGCGGCACGGGTTGTTTCCCCGGCCGGGACGCGGTAGTGGCGGGCAACGTCTGGGCCTCCTACACCCACCTGCACGCGCTGGCGACGCCGGAGTGGGCCGACGGTCTGGTGGCCGCGGCGCGGCGCTACGCCGGCGGTCTGAGGTGAGATGGCCAGGGCGGAAGAGGGCGAGAGCGGGTATAATCCTAGTTGTATAGTTTCAGCTTCTTTAATCCGATTTGGCCGGCGCGCCGCCGCCGACAAGCTTCGGGTAACGTATGACGTTACAGTCCTGAGCACAGGAGGAACGCTTGATGAGCAAACTAGTCCCGCCTCACGGCAGCCCCGAGCTCAAGCCGCTGCTTCTCACTGGAGAGGAGCGCGACGAGGAGCTCAAGAAAGCACAGACCCTCAAGAAAGTCCCGATGACCACTCGCGAAACGAGCGACCTGATCATGATGGGGATCGGGGCCTTCACGCCACTCGACGGCTTCATGGGCCACGATGACTGGCAGGCCATCTGCGCCGAGTACCGCATGCCAAGCAAGAACGGCCTCTTCTGGCCGATTCCGATCACTCTCTCGGCCGAGCAGGACTTGGCCGATTCGATCGCCATCGGCGAGGAGGTCGCCTTGTGGGACCTCGAAACCGAGTCGATCATGGGCACGATGAAGGTCGCCGAGAAGTACACGATCGACAAGGAGTACGAGTGCAAGCAGGTGTTCCGAACCACGGACACGCAGCACCCCGGCGTGCAGAAGGTGATGGCCCAGGGGCCGGTGAATCTGGCCGGGCCGGTGAAGGTGCTCTCGGAATCCTACTATCCCGAGATGTTCCCCACCATCTACCAGCGGCCGGCCGAGGCCCGCAAGATCTTCGAGGAACGCGGCTGGAGCACGGTGGCCGCCCTCCAGTTGCGCAATCCGATGCACAACTCGCACGCCTACCTTGCCTGGATCGCCATCGAGGTCTGCGACGGCGTCTATATTCACCAGCTCATTGGCAAGCTCAAGCCGGGTGACATCCCCGCCGAGGTCCGGGTGAAGGCGATCGACGCGCTGGTGAACAAGTACTTCCGCAAGGAGCGCGTCGTCCAGGGTGGCTATCCGATGGAGATGCGCTACGCCGGCCCACGCGAGGCCCTGTTGCACGCCGTCTTCCGCCAGAACTACGGCTGCTCGCACCTGATCGTGGGCCGGGACCACGCCGGCGTCGGCGATTACTACGGCCCGTTCGACGCGCAGAAGATCTTCAATGAGATTCCGCAGGACGCCCTCGTGCTGCGCCCGCTCAACATGGACTGGACCTTCTACTGCTACGAGTGCGGCTCAATGGCCTCGATGAAGACCTGCCCGCACGAATCGAAGGCCGTCATTGACGAGAACGGCAACTACAAGGGGGGCGCGCGGCTGCTGCTTTCCGGGACCATGCTGCGCAAGCTCATGAGCGAAGGCAAGCCGGTGCCCAAGGAGTTCTCCAAGCCGGAGGTGATCGCCGTGCTGAAGGAGTATTACGACAGCCTCGAGGAGAAGGTCGAGGTGAAACTCCACGGCGTGGCCACCGGGGAAATCAACAAGAAGTAAGACGGGGATCCTTGTGGGGGTCGCCGCGCGATGGCGGCCCCCTTCGAGCTCCATCGACTGCCGGAATCGCCTTCGCGGGTGATACCGCTCTGCCGCCGCAGGAGCGTCAGCTCGCCTCCTTCTTGCTAGGATTATAGGTTCGCATCTTCACGGAGGATCTCCTCTGTTCCATGAGCCGGACTATATCCCCAGGCGCGGGCACCCAGGTTGGGGAGTGGGACGATCTGAAAATTCCCCGAACCGACCCACTGAGCATGTTCCGCAGCTTCGGTCCGGGGCTGGTGCTGATGATGACGGGGATCGGGACCAGCCACGTCATCACCGCACCCACCGCCGGCGCCCGCTTCGCTTATGCGCTGTTATGGTGCATTCCCGTGGCCTATGTTTTCAAGTACTACGGCTTCGAAATGGCGTTTCGTTTCACGCACGCCACGGGAAAGAGCCTCATCGACGCCTATGCCACGGCGCCGGGAAAGTGGCCGCTCTGGTACCTGCTGGTCGTGACGCTGGTGCAGTGCGCCATCGGGCAGGCCGGACGGCTGATCGCCGCCGCTGCGGTACCCTACTATCTCGTTTTCGACTTCTTCCGCATGGAACTCCCGGTCAGCGCCTACGCTCTCGCGCTGGCCGTCATCGCCGTGGCGATTCTCTGGAAGGGCAATTACCCGGCGCTCGAGAAAGGCGCAAAGTTCTTTGCCGGCATCCTCGTGGCCTCCTCCGTGGCGGTCTATCTTCTTCAGCCCGCTCCGCTGTCGGCGCTGCGCCACTTTTTCGTCTTCAGTGCGCCTGAGGGCTCCTGGCTGATCATTGCCGGCTTCCTGGGACTGCTGCCCACCGGCATCGACGTTTCGCTCCAGGCCTCGGAATGGGGCCGGGCCCGCAGGGCAGGAATGGCGCGCGTGCGCGAGCGGCTCGAAGCAGCCGGACTGGCGGCGCGCTTCGACCCGTTCGCACCGCGTCAGGAAGACCTCACGGTGCAAATTTCGCGCCTCCCCGACCACGTTCACCTCTACTGCGGCCGCTGGTTCCGCATCGCCCTCTGGGACTTTCGCCTGGGGCACTTTGTGTCATTGGTGACCGTCTGCCTGTTTCTGTTGCTGGCGGTGGTCTGGCTTTATCCCAGCGACCTGGAAGGCCCCGAAGTCATGGGCAAGATCGCAGAGATCTTCATTCGAAGCATCGGCCCGTGGTCGGCCGTCGTCTTCTTCGCCGGCGCCTTCGCCGCGCTGTACTCGACCGCCTTCAATTACTTCGATGGCTGGCCGCGGGTGGTCGGCGCCTGCTGCCGGAACCTGTTCCGCCGCACCGCCGCCCTCGAGGGACTGGCGCGGGAGCGCCTCACCGGCGAGCACCGCCGCCGCTGGTATTCCGAGTACAACCTCTACCGGATCACCATGCTGTACTCGCTGGTGGCCGCCGTGAGCATCATCGCGGGCCTGCCCCGGCCGGTTTTCCTGGTGCTGGTCGCATCGGCGCTCGCTTTCTTCATTGCCCCGGTGATCTACTTCCTGAACATCTATTACTGCCTCCGCATCATTCCGCGCGAGGCCACCGGCTTCTTCCCCTCTCCCGTCGCCATTGGGGTCAGCTTGACCAGCCTGGTGGTTTTCAGCGCGCTCACCGTGATCGCGATGCTCGAGCTCGTCTTCGGAATTCATCTGTTCGGCCGGAGCTGATGCAGTCGGCGGCCAGAACCCCCGCCGGTGTTAACCTGAGCTGGTATGACTGGCTCGCGTCGTGATTTCCTTCAACTGGCCCCGGCCGCCGGCGCCGCGGCGCTCACCTCGACCGCACCGGCGCGCGCCGCCGCCCCCTATCTGGCAGGCGCACTTGACATGACCGTGAAGCGCATCGAGCGCACCTGGATCAATGTTCCCTTCCGGGAGGTTCCGGCTCGCAACATGATCCGCGAGCTGCCGCACTGGACCTATTTCGAGATCTGCAAGGTCACCCTGGCCTGCGGCGTGACCGGTTTCGGCGAAACGATGGTGTACTACACCTGGGGCACCGTCTCCGATGCCGCGGTGGCGCGCGCCACCGGCCGGAACGCCGCCGAACTCCTTTGGGATGATTCGCTCGGCTGCGGCTTGCAGATGGCGCTGTTTGACGCCGTGGCCAAGGCAAACGGCGTCCCCGTCTACCGCCTCCTCGGGTCCAAGCGACGGGACAGACCCTTCGTGGGCTGGTGGGTGATTGACATGCCGGCCGAGGACTGGGTGCTCGAATGCAAAGAGGCTGTCGCCCAGGGCTACACGGACGTCAAGGCCAAGGCTCGGCCGTGGTTCGACCTCGAACACCAGTGTCAGGT
This sequence comes from uncultured Bryobacteraceae bacterium, assembly GCA_938003835.1. Lineage (GTDB taxonomy): Bacteria > Acidobacteriota > Terriglobia > Bryobacterales > Bryobacteraceae > CALKXJ01. The sequence goes on from CALKXJ010000023.1 coordinate 78,338, forward strand.
ACTCACCAAGAGCCTGCCGGCACACTTCAAGATTGACTTCGACTTCAACGCGATGCTGCTTGACGCCTCGCGCGCTGCCCGATACCTGGAACGCATCGACGACTTCGAGCAGGTGGCGGCCTTCGAATCGCCCATTCCGCAAAGCGACGTCGCCGGCAACAAGTACCTGCGGACGCAGACGCGCGTGCCCATAGCCATGCATTACGGCTCGCCTCCCGTGATGACCGCCCTGCGCGAGGAGGTCTGCGACGTCTTCGTGATCGGCGGCGGCGCCACCCGCGTCATGGAGCAGGGCACCGTGGCCGCGGCGGCCGACAAGCCCTTCTGGCTGCAACTGGTCGGCACCGGCATCACGGCGACGTTCGCCTTGCACTTCGGCGCCGTGCTCAGCCACGCCCGCTGGCCGTCGGTCAACTGCCACCAGCTCTACACGCACCAGATGATCAAGCCGGCGCTCAAGGTGGACAACGGCACGGCGCCCGTGCCCGAGGCACCCGGGCTCGGCGTGGAACTGGACGAGGACGCGGTGGCGCGCTTCCGGATCGAGCCGCTCAAGCAGCGCCCCTACCCGGCGCCAAACCTACTGCTCGCGATCCGGTGGCCGTCCGGCGCCACGAGCTACTACGCCCACGCACAACAGTACTGGGACGATTTCCTCGCCGGCCGGCTGCCGCTGTTCCCGAAAGGCGTGTACCTGGAGCGCATCCCCGACAACGGCAGCAGGGAATGGCGCGAGCTCCAGGCGAAAGCGGCGCAGGGAGGGGTTCACTCGGCCGGCAGGCCGCTCTGATGGAAGGACCGGCCGGAGCGGTCGCTCCGGCCGGCGATCGCACAGAGGTTAGCTCTTCGCCTTCTGGTAGAGCTTGGTCGCGATTTCGACAATCTCCTCGGGCGCGTACTCGGGCGAGAAGGAGCTGGCAATGCCCGCCAGATCGGCCAGGTTGCCGCCTGTCGGAGGGCCGTCGACCACTTCGAGCGGTTTCTGGTCGTCCGGGTGCAACCCGCTCCAGATGCCCGCCATCTGCTTGTAGTCCTCCGGGCTGAACCGGTAGAGGTAACGGTGCACGCCCCGATCCTCATACTTCTTCGCCTCGGGGAAGTGCGAGTTGGGGATCCTGGGGATGGGGAGCATCTTCTTCATGTCGACGCCAGTAAGCTCCTCGAGCGCCTTGGCGTAGGCCAGCGCGTGCACGCCGCCGCGGACGAACAGATAGCCGAGCATCTCGCGGGCGGCCGGGTTGTCGGTCATCTCGTAGACCCGAAGCTTCTGCGTCCGCGCGCCGACCTCCAGGAAGAAGTTGTGCAGCAGGTCCAGAATCAGGTTGCCGGAGGAGAAGACGTAATCGCCGCGCCAGGGCTGGCCGAGCGAATTGCCCACCAGAGTGGCCTGGCCCGTGGCAATGAAGTGGTGGGGGTTGGCGCCGGCCGGCAGGTTCTTCCACGGCGAGGCGGCCGGATCCTCCGAGCCGTCGAAATCCTTGCGCGGGCCGTTGAGCAGCATGTTCACGGTGGCCGAGACCAGCTCGATGTGGCCGAGCTCCTCGGTGGCGATGTTGGCGATCAGCTCATAGAACGGCCGCACCTTATCGCGGTAGCGGAAGTTGAACGACTGATACATGTAGTTCATCAGGGTGGACATTTCGCCGAAACGCCCGCCGAGCAACTCCTGGACGTTGGCCGCCGCGCGGGGATCGGCCTCGGGGGCCTGCGGCAGCTCGATCTGAAGCTTGTCGATACGAAGGAACATTTCCCTACCCTCCTTTCGCGGATTTCGCTGATTGCGGTCCCGTGATTGGGGACGCATCATTTCCACGCTACGCGCTCGGAGCTCCATTGAGGAAGACAATCGAAGCGATATCAGACATAGACATAGACTATGAGTAGGATGGAACTGCACCAGCTCCGCTATTTTCTCGCTGTCGCCCGCACAGGCAGCTTCACGCGAGCCGCCGAACGAGAAGGGGTGGCGCAACCAACGCTGTCGCAGCAGATCCGGAAACTCGAAACGGCGCTCGGCCTCCCACTGTTTGAGCGCCTGGGGCGCGGGGTACGGCTGACGCCGGCCGGCCAGCGACTGCTCAGCCATGCGCAGGCAGTGCTGCGTCAGATGAATGAGGCCCGCCAGGCGCTCGAGGCCTTGCGCGATCAGGTCGCCGGCAGCCTCACCGTCGGGGTCATCCCAACGATCCTGCCCTACTTCCTGGCGGGCCGGCTCGAGCAGTTCTTGCGAAGGCACCCCGCCGTCGAGGTCCACGTCGTCGAGGAAGTGACCGACCGGCTGCTCGAGAAGCTCACCTCAGGCGATCTGGACCTGGCAATCGTGCGCCTCCCCGTGCGCCGTCCGCATCTGCTCTGCTCGGAGATTCTGCGCGAGCCTTTGCTGGCCGCCCTGCCGCCGGGCCACCGGCTCGGGGCGCAGCCGGAGCTCGATCCGCGGGATCTCGAGGGCGAGCGGCTACTGGTTCTGCGAGACGGGCACTGCTTGCGCTCGCAGGTGCTGACGCTGTGCCGCCGATCGGCCTCGCGCCCCCAGGATGTTCTCGAGACGGATCAACTGGCAAGCATCACCGCGCTGGTGGCTTCCGGCTTCGGCGTGAGCGTGCTCCCGGCGATGGCCGCTGAAGCGGCCGAGGGATGTCTGCTGCGGCGCATCAGCGGCCGGGCGTGGCGACGGGTCGGCTACGTCCGCTTGCCGCGGCGCTTCGTGCCGCCCGCCCAGGCGGCATTCATCCAGTGGGTGAAGGCAATCGGCCGCGAGTTTTCGCGCCTCTTGGCGGAGACCTGGGGCGGGACCGGGTTAGCGGACTCCCGGCAGTCCCCGCTACGTGCCGCGACGGGATCGAGCAGCCGACATCTTCAGGCTCGAGACTGAGGGCGGGGGAAGTGGGGAAACGCGGCTTGTTGCGCTAGTCTGGAACGGGAAGCGATCAACGACCTTGGAAGTTCGCAGCCACGCAATAGTCGTCGCCATGGTTCTGATCCCGTTGCTGGCGCGGAGCCAGGGGCCGCCTTCACCCGTTGAAGCCAACTTCCAGAATTGCCTCGGCGGACTGCCCAGCTGCGATCTGTCGCTGCTGAGCCCGGAGCAGATCCGCCTGGTCGCCGACGCTTTCAGGAAACGAAATCTCGAGAAATGTCTGGAGGGAGCACCCGCCTGTGACCCGACCTTGCTGAGCGCACAGGAGCTCGAGGGAGTACTCTCCGCCCGTAAACGCCGGAATCTTCAACGATGCCTGAACGCGGCGGCTACCTGCGACATGCTGCTGCTCGATGCCGCCGAACGGGAGCGGGTTCTGGCGGAGCGGCGCCGCCGGAATTTCGCCCTCTGCATGGAGGCTTCGCCCCGGTGCGATCCGACCCTGCTGACCGGTCCGCAAGCCGAGGCGGTTGCCGGCGCCCGCAGGCAACGGAACTTCGATAACTGTCGCCGGGGGTCGGCTACGTGTGACCCCACGCTGCTCACGCCCGCCGAGGCCGAGGTGGTCGTGGCAGCCTCCCGGAGCCGCAACCTGGAGCGCTGTATGAGCGGCTCGGCAACTTGCGATCCCATACAGCTCACCTCCGAGCAGGCAGCCAAAGTGGCCGAGTTGAGACGGCGGGCCAACCTCGAAAGTTGTTTGGAGGGACGGGCAAGTTGTGATCCCACCGGGCTTACGCCGTCGGAGGCGACACAGGTGTCGGCGCGCCATCGGCGGCGCAACCTGGAGCGCTGCCTACAAGGTTTTTTTGGGCACTGTGATCCGTCGTTGCTGACGGGCCCGGAACTCGCTCAGGTGGTCGATGCGATGCGCCGCCGGCGAGCTGCTCCGCGCCGTTGAGAGCGGAGAGTGGACCGGCCTGTACTAGTACGAACGCGCTTTTCGGGACCTTGACAATTGTCCTACGAGAACCCAGACTAGCCAGTGAGAGGCGCAGAGGCGAAGCGGAGGAGGTTCCAGGTGGGACCGAAGAGGCGGTAGCCTGTCGCGTTCTCCGAAGAGAGGCCGAAACAGACTTTAGGAGTCAATAAGAGGTGACCGTATTGCAGCGCCGCGATCGGGTGGTCTACTTCCGAGTTTCCGAACAGGAGTACGAACGTTATCGGCAATGCTGTCAACTGGCGGGCGCGCGGAGCGTATCGGATCTGGTGCGCGCGGCCATGGAGCATTATCTCGAAAATGGCAATTCTGGCCTGGCGGCTGTTGTGACGCAAAAGCTGGACCGAATCGAACAGGCGGTCTCCGAGCTGAATGGGCGTGTCCATGAATTATCGGAGAAGGCCCGGTTCACTGCCGAGCCCCGCCCGCGAACGGCAGCCGCGGAGGAGCGTTCATGATGAGGAATCTCGCGCGGCAATTGTGGGCCGTTGGCTTGGCCGGAGCCCTGGTACGATCTCCGCTGCCGGCGCAAGGCGTTTTCACTCAGCAGCCGGGCACGGGCGCTCCCCAACTGCCTTCGCCCACGCTCACCGAGCGGTTTCGTCCGAGTTACATCCTTGGGCCCGGCGACCAATTGCTCATCCGGGCCTTTGAAATGCCGGAGATAAGCGACCGGGTGTATCGGATCGACGGCGACGGCAACATCAACGTGCCTGTGTTGGGGAAAATACCGGCGGGCGGCCGGCGGATCGAACAGTTGGAGGCGGACATGCTGGATCGTTTGCGCCAGTATGTGCGCTCGCCGCAGGTGACCATCACGGTCGTGCAGTACCGGAGCGAGCCTGTTTTCTTCGTCGGCGCGTTCCGGGCCCCGGGCATTTACCCGCTCGAGGGCGCGCGCACGCTGGTGGAGATGCTCTCTGTTGTGGGAGGGTTGCAGCCCTACGCCAGCCGCCGGATCAAGATCACCCGGCGAAAAGAGTTCGGCAAGATACCGCTGCCCGGCGCGCAGGTCTCGCCGGACGGGGAGTTTTCGACCGCGGAGATCAATATCGGCAGCCTGCGGGGAAGCGTCAGCCCGAGCGAGGACATTGCGCTACAGCCGTTCGACGTGCTCACGGCCGAGCGCGCCGAGATGATTTACGTCGCCGGCGCCGTCCGCTCGGCGGGCGGTTTTGAGCCGGCCGAACGGGAATACCTCACGGTGCTCCAAGTTCTGGCGATGGCGGGCGGTCTGGCTGAGAACGCCAAGCCCAAAAATGCCCGGGTGCTGCGGCCGGTGTTGGACACCTCACGCCGCGCCGAGATTCCGCTCGATCTCGAGCGCATTCTTCAGGGCAAGGACAGCGACTTCCGCCTCATGCCCAACGATACGCTTTATGTGCCCGCCGG
>CALKXJ010000024.1 GCA_938003835.1 uncultured Bryobacteraceae bacterium
CGAGCGGCTCGCTGGCCAACTGGACGATCGTGGACGAGGGCACCATCGACAAGCCCTCGAACTGGCAGATCTCAGGCGGCGTGCTCTACCAGAAGAGCAACATCTACGCCGGCGACGGCACCGGCCTGTCCGCCCCCGGCACCTACGCACTCACCGGGCAGGCCTCCTGGTCCAACTACAGCGTCTCGGTCCGCGTGCTGTCGACCGACAACGACGGCATCGGCGTCATGTTCGGCTACAAGGACTCGAAGAACTACTACCGCTTCTGGATGGACCAGCAGCGCAGCTACCGCCGGCTGATCAAGATGGTGAACGGGGTGGCGACGCTTTTGGCTGAGGACAAGGTGGCCTACCAGCAGGGGCGCTGGTATGCGCTCGAGGCGCGCTTGGTGAACGGCACAATCGAGATCCGCATCGACGGCGCGCTGCTGTTCCAGGTGACCGACTCGACCCATACTTCCGGCAAGATCGCCCTCTACAGTTGGTGCAACATCGGCGCCCAGTACGACGACGTCCGGGTGACGGCGATCGCGCCCTAGCCGCCGCGCGCCGGTAGACTGAGAGTAATCATGGCTTCCTTTCGCGGCGTCGACTACATGCACATCGATTCGCTGTTCACCGAGGAGGAGCTGCTCGTGCGCCAGACGGCGCGCCGCTTCGTCGACGAGCAGGTGCTCGGCCTGATCCGCGACTGCTACCGGGAGGGGCGCTTTCCGATGGAACTGGTTCCGAAGATGGGCGAGCTCGGCTTCTTCGGCGCCAACCTCGAGGGTTACGGTTGCGCCGGGCTGGGCAACGTGGCCTACGGGCTCATCATGCAGGAGCTCGAGCGGGGCGACTCGGGCCTGCGCAGCTTCGTTTCCGTGCAGGGCGCCCTGGTGATGTACCCCATCCTCCACTATGGCTCCGAGCAGCAGAAGCAGCGCTGGCTGCCACGACTCCAGTCCGGCGAAGCGATCGGCTGCTTCGGCCTCACCGAGCCGGACTTCGGCTCCAATCCCGGCGGCATGCGCGCCACGGCGCGCCGGGAGGGCGACCATTGGGTGCTTAACGGGGAGAAGACCTGGATCACCAACGGCTCGATCGCCGATGTGGCGGTTGTCTGGGCGCGGGCCGAGGAGGGCATCCGGGGCTTTCTCGTCGAGAAAGGCACGCCCGGCTACACGACGTCGGACATCCACGGCAAGCTTTCCATGCGCGCCTCGGTAACCTCGAGCCTGGTCCTCACCGACTGCCGCATTCCGGCCGACAATGCCCTGCCCGGCGCCGTGGGCCTCCGCACCGCGCTGAGCTGCCTGACGCAGGCGCGCTATGGCATCGGCTGGGGCGCCATCGGCGCGGCGATGGATTGCTACGAGACCGCGCGCCAGTACGCGCTCACGCGCAAGCAGTTCGGCGACAAGCCCATCGCCGCCCATCAGCTTGTGCAGGAGAAACTGGCCTGGATGATCACCGAGATCACCAAGGCGCAGTTGCTGGCCGTACACGTCGGCCGGCTCAAGGATCAGGGCAAGGCCGAGCCGGCTCACATCTCCATGCTCAAACGCAACAATGTGGCCATCGCCCAGCAGTGCGCCCGGCTGGGGCGCGATCTGCTCGGCGCCAACGGCATCACCGACGAGTACCCTCTCATGCGCCACTTGGCCAACATGGAGACGGTGATCACCTACGAGGGAACCGACCATATTCACGCGCTGATCATCGGCGAGAAGGTGACCGGAATCGCCGCATACCGCTAGGACGCGCGCCGGCGCGGGTGTGGCATCCTGAAACGAGCGGAGCGTGCAGCGGGCATGGCCAAGGTGTTGGTGACCGGGGGAGCCGGCTACATCGGCTCGCACACCGTTTATCATCTCTTGCGCGCCGGCCACGATGTCTTCGTTGTCGACGATCTGTCGCGCGGGCGCCTCGAATCGGTTGAACCTTCGCGCCTTCAGCAGTTCAACCTGCTCGACACCGAGCGCTTGGCTTCGCTGTGCCGGAGCGAGAGGTTCGACGCGGTGATTCACTTTGCCGGCTTCATCGCCGTGGGCGAATCGATGCGCCTGCCGGAACTTTACTTCCGCAACAACGTAAGCGCGACGATTTCGCTCTTTGAGGCCATGGACGCGGCCGGGCTCCGCCGCCTCGTCTTTTCCTCCTCCGCGGCGGTCTACGGCGAGCCGCGCGGGAATCCGATCCGCGAGGACTCCCCCTGCGCGCCGGTGAGCCCCTACGGGGAGTCGAAACTAACGGTGGAGCGCATGCTCCGGTGGCTCGATCTGACCAAAGGTTTGCGCAGCGTCTCGCTCCGGTACTTTAACGCCTGCGGCGCCGAGCCGGGCTCGGGTCTCGGCGAGGCGCACGAGCCCGAAACGCACCTGATCCCCTTGTTGCTGCGAGCGGTGAAGACGGGCCGGCCGGCGACCATCTTCGGCGACGACTATCCGACCCCGGACGGCACCTGCATTCGTGACTACATCCACGTGAGCGACCTGGCGGCGGCTCATATCGCCGCGCTGGAGTGGCTGCTTGGAGGCGGGGCGACCGAGACGCTGAATGTCGGCACCGGCGCCGGTCACTCGGTGCGCGAAGTCATCGCCGCCGTCGAGGAGGTGACCGGGACAAAGGTGCCCTATCGGATCGGGCCGCGCCGGCCGGGCGACGCGCCGGTGCTGGTGGCCGATCCGGAGCGCCTCGGCCGCCTGTTCGGCTGGCAGCCCCGCTACCGCTCGCTCCGCGAAATGGTCCGCACGGCCTGGGATTTCGAAAAGACTCGCGAGAACTTTCGAGGAGGCAACGGATGAAACTTGCGTTTGTGATGCTGGCAGCAACGGCGGCGCTGGCGCAGCCGGTTCACGATCTGCTGCTCAAGGGCGGGCACGTCATCGATCCGAAGAACGGAATCAACAGCCGCCGCGATGTGGCGATCGCCGGCGGAAAGATCGCCGCCGTGGCGGAGAACATTCCCGCTTCGCAAGCCCGGAAGGTGGTCGACGTCTCTTCGCTTTATGTCGTGCCCGGATTGCTCGACATCCATGTTCACGTCTTCGCCGGGGAAGGCTCGGAGTATACCGGCGAAAACAGCGTCTTTCCCGACGATCACAGCTTCCGGAACGGCGTCACCACCGTGGTCGACGCGGGGAGTTCAGGCTGGCGGAACTTCGCCGACTTCAAGCGGCGCACCATCGATCGCTCGCACACGCGCGTGCTCGCCTTCCTGAACATCGTCGGCCGGGGCATGGGCGGCGCCGTCGAGCAGGACACCGCGGATATGGATCCGAAGCGCACGGCCGAGACGGCCCTAGCGAACAAGCAGTACATTGTGGGTATTAAGACCGCTCACTACGCGGGGCCGGACTGGACGGCCGTCGATCGCGCCGTCGAAGCGGGCAAGATCGCCGGCATGCCCGTGATGGTCGACTTTGGCCAGTTCCGGCCCGAGCGGCCCTTCGAGCAACTGGTGCTCGAGCACCTGCGCCCCGGCGACATCTATACGCATGCCTACCTGGGAGCAGTTCCGCTGCTCGACGAGGCCGGCAAAGTGCGGCCCTATCTGTTCGAAGCCAGGAAGCGGGGCGTCATTTTCGACGTCGGCCACGGCGCGGGCAGCTTCCTGTTCCGCCAGGCGGTCCCCGCCATCCGCCAGGGCTTCCTGCCGGACTCGATCTCGACCGATTTGCATATCCGGAGCATGAATGCCGGCATGAAGGGCATGCTCAACGTCATGGCGAAGTTCCTGAATATGGGCTTGTCCATGGAGGAGGTGATCCGGCTGTCCACCTGGAACCCGGCCCGCTGGATCAAGCGCGAGGAGCTCGGACATCTGACGGTTGGCGCCGTCGCCGATGTCGCCGTCTTGCGCCTGATGGAAGGCCAGTTCGGCTTCGTCGATGTCAACGGGGCGCGGCTGCGCGGCTCCAAGAATCTCGCAGCCGAGTTGACGATCAAGGACGGCCGGGTCCACTGGGACCTCAACGGCATCACCCGCGAGGATTGGGACAAGTTGCCGAAGAACTACGGGCCGCAAGGCGACGCCTCCTGGGACGCCACCATCAGCCACGGCGGGGGCGCGCGCCGCGGGCGGCGCTAATCCGGTCTCCTCGCGGCCTCAGCCCCACTTAATGAGGCTGTGGCAGGGCCGCGTCAGCGGGTCGTCGTAGTGGTTGGGGCTGATCCGCACCGAGAAACCCAGCCGCCCGGTCAACTGCGGAACGAACTCCTTGGAGTAGACCGCCAGAGTCCCGTTCTGTTCCCGCGCCGGTAGCGTCAGCACCTCCGTCTCGCGCAGGTGCCCCTCCGGAGCGATCCGCCCCACCACCGCCTCGACGCGCACGTCCTCGGCCTTCAGGCCCGCCAAGTCGATCACCACGCGCAGCGGAATCGCCTGCCCGCTCAGGACCGGATCGGTGAGCGGCGGGCCGACCTCGACGAACCGGACGTTGCCCCAGGCCCGCGTGACCTCCGCGGTCCACTGGGTCCGCTGGCGGATACCGTGGAACTGGTCGCGGCGGATCTGCCGGTAGGCGCGGTGAGCGGGCTCATAGAACTGGCTGGCGTATTCAAGCAGCATCCGCGTGGCGTTGAACCGCGGCGAGAGGTTCTTGATGGAGGCCTTCATCCGCCGCAACCACTCCTCCGGGACGCCCTCCTCGCGGTCTTCATAGAACAGCGGGACGATTTCGTTTTCGAGCAGCGAATAGATGGCGCTGGCATGATCCTCGTCCTGCTCGGGGCGGTAGGGTTCCCGGTGCCCGATGGCCCAGCCACCGGAGATCTCATAGGCTTCGTCGTACCAGCCGTCCAGCACGCTCAGGTTGAGCACCCCGTTGATGCCCGCCTTCATGCCGCTGGTGCCGCAGGCTTCCTCGCCCCGGCGCGGGTTGTTCAGCCAGAGATCGACGCCTTGCACCAGGCGCTTGCCCACCTCGATGCCGTAGTTCTCGACGAACACCAGCCGCTTGGAGAGCTCCGGGTCGCGCGCCAGTTGCACGATCTCACGAATGAAGTTCTTACCCTCGATGTCGTTGGGATGGGCCTTGCCGGCGATCACGATCTGGACCGGGCGCGTCGGATGCGTCAGGATGCGCCGGAGCCGCTCGATGTCCCGCTTGATGAGCGTGGCGCGCTTGTAGGTGGCAAAGCGGCGCGCGAAACCGATCGTGAAGACCTCCGGATCGAGCACTTCCGAGAGGCGCCGGATCTCGCTCATCGAGGCGCGCCGTTCCTCGGCGGCGCGCCGGACCCGCTCGCGGACGAAGTTCACGAGTTTCCGCTTGCGCCGCCGGTGGACCTCCCAGAGCTCGGAATCGGGGATGTCGTCGATCAGTTCCCAGGTGGCCGGATCGAGATAGCGGTCCCGCCAGTCGGGTTGCAGGTACTGGTCATAAAGCCCCGCCAGATCCGAGTTGAGCCAGGTGAGAAGATGCACGCCGTTGGTGATGGAGGAGATCGGCACTTCCCAGACGGGCAACTGCGGCCACAGGTCGTGCCAGAGCTCCTGGGAAACCTCGCGGTGCAGGCGGCTCACCGCGTTGCGATAGGAGGAGGTTTTGATGGCGGCGATGGCCATCGAGAAGTGCTCGTGCGGGTTGTTGACGTCGCGGCGGCCGAGCGCCAGCAGCCTCTCGAACGGAATTCCGGCCTCCTGGCAGTACGCGTGGAAATGCTCGGAGATCAGGTGCGGGTGGAACAGGTCGATGCCGGCCGGCACCGAGGTGTGCGTGGTGAAGACGTTGTTGGCGCGCGCCGCCTCGAGCGCCTCTTCGAAGCTCAGTTGGTATTCCTCCATGAGGATGCGGATGCGCTCGATCGCCAGGAAGGCCGAGTGGCCTTCGTTCATGTGATAGACGGTCGGTCGCAGTCCCAGCGCGCGCAGCGCCCGCAGCCCGCCGATGCCCAGCACGATCTCCTGGCGGATCCGCCAGTCGTTCTCGGCCGGATAGAGCCGGTCGGTGATCTCGCGGTGGTGGTGCTCGGTGTTCTCCGGGATGTTGGTGTCCAGCAGATAGAGCTTGACCTTGCCCACGTTCTGCTGCCAGACCTTGATCCAGACGGTGCCGGTGGGCAGCTTGACGCTGACGCGCAGCTCGTTGCCCGCCGCATCCCGGACCGGAGAAACCGGAAGCGTGTAGAAGTCGTTGACCGGGTAGCGCTCGATCTGCCAGCCGTCGGGATTGAGCGACTGCTGGAAATAGCCCTTCTGGTACAGCAGGCCGACCGCCACCAGCGGCACGCCGGCGTCGCTGGCGGCTTTGAGGTGATCGCCGGCCAGCAGGCCGAGGCCGCCCGAATAGATGGGCAGGCAGCGCACCAGGCCGTACTCCATCGAGAAGTAGGCGATCAGCAGGTCCTCGTAGGCCTCCGGCCGCTGCATGTAGGCGTCGTAGCGCTCGCAGGCTCGGCGGTAGAGCGCCCGATAGCGCGGATCGGCCGCCGCCGCGTTGAGCCGGTCCTGGGAGACTTCGCCGAGCAGCCGGACCGGATTCTGATCGGTGGCCTCCCAGAGGGCCGCATCCAGGCGCCGGAACAGCGAGCGGATGGTAGGATCCCAGGTCCAGAGAAGGTTGTAGGCCAGCTCGCTCATCCGCTCCAGCTCGGGCGGCAGGGCGGGCCGAACCAGGAACTCCTTCATGGGACGGATTTCATATCGCATATGCCAAACCGGCAGCCGCTTGACGCCAAGGCTAACACGATAGCAAACCGGCGCCGCCCCCGGCTCGACCGCCCCGGCGGATGGAGCCCCCTTCCGCGGCGTTTATAGTATGCTGAAGGTGACCATTGGATCGCACGATTGGAGGTCATTGACTTTTATGTTGGCTACCATGCGCCGGCTGGCACTCGTTCTTGGTTGCGGCGCCCTGTTCGCCGCCCTCTGCTCGGCCCAAACCGGGGCCATCGAAGGCGACGTCATCGGCGAGGACGGCCAGCCGCTTCAGGGCGCGCTGATCCGCATCGAGCGCGTCGACATCAAAGGCAATTATCGGGTCAAGACCAATAAGAAAGGCCACTATTTCCACGCCGGCCTGCCCCTGGGGACCTACAACGTCCACGTCGAAATCGACGGGCAGATCCGCGACGCCGTCAAGGGCGTGCGTGTCGGCCTCGGTGATCCGGTGCCGGTGAACTTCAATCTGGCGGAAGTCCGCAAGCGACAGGAGGCACTTCAGGCTGCCGCGCAGGCCGGCACGCTCTCGGAAGAGCAGATGCGCGGTCTGAGCAAGGAACAACGCGAAGCTCTAGAGCGACAGATGCGCGAGCGCTCCGAGGCGATGCGGCGAAATAAGGCATTGAACGACGCCTTCAACGCCGGCATGGCCGCCAAGCAGGCCGGCCAGTGGGAGGTGGCCGTCGAGAACTTCCAGAAAGCCGCCGAGATCGACCCGCAGCAGCACGTCGTCTGGGCCAACCTAGCGGAGAGCTACATGAGCCTGGCCGACACCAAGCGCGGACCCGAGCAGGAGGCCGCGATGGCCAAGAGCCTCGAGGCTTGGGAGAAGGTGGTGAGCATGATGCCGAACGAGGCGGCTTATCACAACAACTACGGGCTGGCGCTGGCCAAGGCCAAGAAATTCGACCAGGCTACGGCGGCGCTCGAGAAGGCGGCGGCGATCGACCCGCCGGGCGCGGGCCGCTACTACTACAACCTCGGCGCGGTGCTCGTCAACACCGGCCAGTTGGAGGAAGCCGGCCAAGCTTTCAAGAAGGCGATCGAGGCCGACCCGAACTACGCCCCGGCGCAGTACCAGTACGGCATCTACCTGGTCTCGAAGGCAACTACCACGCCGGACGGGCAGGTGGTGCCGCCTCCGGGAACCATCGAGGCCTTCCAGAAGTACTTGCAGCTCGAGCCCAACGGACCTTTCGCCGAATCCGCCAAGGGCATGCTCCAGACGCTCCAGAGCACGGTGCAGACGCAGTACGTCAGTCCGGAAGCGGAGAAGAAGACCAAGAAGCGGTAGTCCGGCGCTTAATTTGAAAGCGGCGGGCGGCCGGCGAGTGGACCGCCCGGCATGGTGCGCAGCCTTCTTTACATCCTCGTCGGTCTCTTCCTGATCGTCTTCCTGCGGGCGGCGGTCGGGCTGATCGGTCGGGCTTTGGCTCAACTGTTCGAGCCGGAATCGGAGAATCGCCGGACGCGAAGCGTAGAGCTCAAGCGAGACCCGGTCTGCGGCATCTACGTCTCCGCCGAGACCAAGGTGCGCAAGACGGTCGGCGGCAAGGAGTATTATTTCTGCTCGGAGAGCTGCCGGGACCGTTTTCGGGGCGAGTAGCGGGCTCGGAGTCGCGAGCCGGCGAGCATCACGCGTGTACGTATCGAACCTCGATCTGAACAAGCTCCTATGAAACGCCGACAATTCCTTTCGCTCGGGACCTTCGCCGCCCTGGCGCGAGCCGCCCAGCAACAACAGCAGGTCGAAGAGTCCGTCACCGCCTCGGCCACCGCCGACGCCACTCCCCGTGTGGCGATCGTCCCCTCGAGCTTCGACGGCTCGGAGGATCACGACGGCACCAAGATCGCCGGGCTGGCCGATCCTCGCCCGACCGACGCCGAGCTCGAGCAGGCGCACTTCGACGCCATGCTTCGCAAGGTGATCGAGCTCGCCGGCGACCGCGAGGGCGGCGGCTTGAAAAACATCATCGATCCTGAAGACTGGGTGGTCATCAAGGTCGCCATGCCCACCTACCACGGTCTTGCCTCCTACCTGCCGGGAGCGGCCACGGATCTGCGCGTGGTCCGAAGCCTCCTCACCTACCTGGGCGAGGCCCGGCTCGGGCTGCGCTTCACCATCGCCGAGGGCCCCGAGGAGTGGACACCGCGCGCCGCCTCACCTTCGAAGACCGACGGGTGGAACACCGACTGGGGCGGGGCCTTCGGGGGACTGAGCTACGAGGGCCTCGTCAAGGAGCTCAGCGGCCGGTTCCCCCACGCCAAATTCGAGATCATCGACCTCAACTCGGATCGCGCGAACCCGACGCCGGCGCCGGCCGGGGTCTCCGCCTCCAGGAACAAGGAGGGCGGCTACCAGATTCCACAGACGATCCAGCAGTGCGACAAGCTGATCAGTGTGGCCCCGCTCAGGACCCACGCCGCCATGGGCGTTTCGCTCGCCATCGGCAACTACCTGGGCATCGCCCCCGGCGCCGTCTACGGCATGCCGGGCAAACCCAGGCTGTATGCGCTCGGCGCTGCCGAGGAGCTGGCCGCCGATCTGTTCAGTTACCACCCAGCCGACTTCTGCCTCCTCGGGGGCTCATGGGGCGTCGAAGGCGACGGTCCAAAGGCGCCGGGCGGCAAGAGCGCCCGCTACAACATTCTCATCGGGGGCTCGAACGCGGTCGCCGTGGACGCGGTGGCAGCCTCGGTGATGGGCTTCGATCCCGCCAAGCTCAAGTTCCTGGACATGGCGGAGCTCGGCGGCTTCGGCATCTGGGACACGGATTCCATCTGGGTGCGCGGCAAGGAGATCGAAGAGGCGCAACGCCCCTTTGCCCGGCCCGCTTCCTGGAAGGCCTGATCCGGCCGGCCCTCCTTCGGTAGACCACCCGGCTCCCCGCCTGGCGGAAGGCAAAAATGAGCAGGGACGCCGGGCGATGGGCTCGCCGGTGGCACGGAGGAGTGATGCCACCCGAGCAGCATCCCTGCTCCTGAACGCCCCGGTCAACGGTTCGGGGGAACCGGGGCTCAGCTACGCATTCTCGATTGGTTAACTAGCGTATTAGCAATCCGCATGCCAAGCGCGACCATTAGGAAAACTCTCCGTTTCCATCGCGGTCGGACATCCGGCGGTGGGGGAAATTGCACAGCGCGAGCGTGCGCGACGCGGATCTGTCCCCACTCGCGGCGCCTGGCCGCACCGCTCAGATGGTCACGGCCAGGAAGCCCCCGTCCACACGCAGAATCGCGCCGGTGACGAACGAGGAGGCCTGCTCGGAGGCGAGGTAAATGGTCATGCCCACCAGCTCGCTCGGCTCACCGAAGCGGCCCATGGGCGTATGGCGCAGGATCTGCTCCGTCCGTTCCGGGGTCAGCAGCCGGCGGTTCTGCTCGGCGGGAAAGAAGCCCGGCACAATGGCGTTGACCCGGATCTTGTGGGGCGCCCACTCGCGTGCCAGGAACTGGGTGATCTGGTTCACGCCGGCCTTGGTGATGCTGTAAGTAAACACCCGGGAGAGGGGCGGCCCGGAAGAGACCGAGGAGATATTGATGATCGAGCCGCCGCGGCCGGCCTCGATCATCGCCTTGCCGAAGACCTGGCAGGCGACAAAGACGCTCTTCAGATTGACATCCAGAATCTTGTACCACTCCTCCTCGGTGATCTCGAAGAAGGGGGTGCCGGAGTTGATGCCGGCGGCATTGACGAGAATGTCGATGCGGCCGAATTCGTCCAGGATCGCCTGAAGCGCCCGCTCGTGGCAGGCGCGCTGAGCGGCGTCGCCGTCGACGGCGATCGCCCGCCGGCCGAGCTGGCGGACTTGGGCGGCGCGGTTTTCCGCCGCCTGCGCGTTCAGGTCGATGATGCAGATATCGGCGCCGGCGCTGGCCAGGCCCATGGCCATCTCGCCGGCGAGCACGCCGCCGCCGCCGACCACAGCGGCCACCCGGCCGTCCAAAGAGAACAGATTCTCGTACATAATCGGGGACAGTATACTCAATCCCCAATTTCAGCGCTGGGCCGGTCCGCCATCGGCCTTCCGCATGTAGGCCAGAAAGCGCTGAGCGTAACCGTCCAGGTTCTCGATCGATCCCCCGCCTTTGAGCGGGGAGCACATCTCATAGCCGACCGTTCCGTCGTAACCACCCGCGCGCAAGGCGGCGAAAAAGCCACGGTAGTCGATGAAGCCTTCGCCCATCGGCACGGCCTGCACCCAGGCGGGCTCCGGCGCGTAGTTAACGAGTGCCGGCTGATAGCGAAAGCGCGGCCGTAACTGGTAGTCGGCGACTGTGGTGTGGCAGACCCACGGGGCCATCACGCGCGCCGCCTCGACGATATCGGTGCCGTGCAACGCCGGCGCCCAGGCGTCGAAACAGGCGCGGCAGTTGGGATGATCGACCTCTTCAAGCAGATCGCGTAGGCTCCGGTAGTCGACCGCCAGATCGTGATGGTTCTGCACGCCGATCGTGACGCCAAGATCGGCCGCGCGCCGCGCGCATTCACGGAGCGCCTCGACGGTCATTCGCCACAACTGGCTGTAGCCGGCGGCCGGATGCTCGTAGGCGGTGAAGATCCGCACCACGCGCGCGCCGAGGTCACGGGCCATGCGGGCCAGCCCGGCTACATAGTGAATCTGAATCTCGCGCTGGGGCACCTCGCCGTGTTCGAGGTCGGCGCTGAAGTTGTTATAGCCGGCCAGCACCGGGCAGCTCAGCCCGCGCCGCTCGAGCCCCTCCCGCAGGCGGAGGCAGGCGTCGGTGGAATACTCGAGCAGCGAAAGGTGCGGCCGCTTGGCCATGAGCATCACCCCGGCGAAACCGAGCTCGGCGGCCTTGTCGAGAAAGGCCTCCAGATCGAGCGCAGCCTGGCCGGGCCAGAGGCCGGCGTAACTGACCGAATGCAGAATCGGAGTCATACCCGGGGACTCCCCGGCGCCGGCCCGGACGAATCGGAATGGCCCAGGCGGCGGTCAGGCGCGATGCGGTCACGCACGAGTTGCTTGAGCTCCTTGATCTCCGGGAAGCGCCCCTGACGCTGGCGGGACCACAGCACGGCGCCGTCGAGCCGGACCTCGAAGACGCCGCCGATGCCGGGAACCAGCACCAGCTCGCCGATCTCAAGAGGGAAGGTTGTCAACAGTTCCTGCGCCATCCAGGCCGCCCGCAGCAGCCAGCGGCACTGGGTGCAGTACTCGATCTCGATGCGGGGCGATCTCGGTTCGACCATGGGGTGCAGCTCAGGCGGTCATCTTCTGGCCCTGGTGAAGTTGCTGGAGGCTCCAGACGCGGATCGGGTCGCGCCGGCGGCTGGCGACGGCTTCGGCGGCAGCCCGCGCCGCGCTGATCGTGGTGATGCACGGTACCCGGTAGAGCAACGCCGTGCGCCGGATGATGCGTTCATCGGTGAAGGAGAGGGCCCCGGCCGGGGTGTAAATGATCAGTTGCACGTCGCGCGTCTTGATCAGGTCCACGACGTTGGGCCGGCCCTCGTTCACCTTGAAGACCCGCTTGTGCGGCAGCCGAGCCGCTTCGAGCGCCGCCGCCGTACCGCGCGTGGCCACCAGCTCGAAGCCGAGCTCGACCAGACGGCGCGCGATCTCGACGGCGGCCGGTTTGTGGCGGTCATTGACGCTCAGGAAGACGCGGCCCGACTCGGGCAGCGGCGTGCCCGCGCTGAGCTGCGCCTTGGCGAAGGCCTCGCCGAAGTTCTCCCCGACGCCCATCACCTCGCCGGTGGAGCGCATCTCGGGGCCGAGCGCCGGGTCCACGCCGGGAAACTTGTTGAAGGGGAAGACCGGGCTCTTGACGAAGTACTGCGGCACGGGCAGCACGCCCGAGCTCATGCCGCCGGCCAGCGGCGCCAGCTCCCGGAGCGTCTTGCCCAGCATCAGCCCGACGGCGATCTTCGCCAGCGGCACGCCGGTGGCCTTGCTGACATAGGGCACCGTGCGCGAGGCGCGCGGATTGACCTCGAGCACGTAGACTTCGCCGTTCTTGATCGCGTACTGCACGTTCATCAGGCCGACGACATTGAGCTCACGCGCCAGCCGCGCCGTGTACTCTTCGATGACCCTGAGGTGCCGTTCGGAGATCGAGATGGCCGGCAGCACGCAGGAGGAGTCGCCCGAGTGGATGCCCGCCTCCTCGATGTGCTCCATGATGCCGCCAATGAGCACATCGCGGCCGTCGGCGAGCGCGTCCACGTCCACCTCGATGGCGTCCTCGAGGAAGCGGTCGATCAGCACCGGGCGATCCTGCGAGAAGCTCACCGCCTCGTGCATGTAGCGGCGCACGGTCTCCTCGTCGTAGGCAATCACCATGGCCCGGCCCCCGAGCACGAAGCTGGGCCGCACGAGCACCGGAAAGCCGATGCGCCGCGCCTCCTCACAAGCCTTTTCGATCGAGGCGGCCGAACCGTAGGGCGGCTTGGGGATCTCCAGCCGGTCCAAAAGCTGCCCGAACAGCTCGCGATTTTCGGCCAGCTCGATGCTCTCCGGATCCGTGCCGATGATGCGCACGCCGGCCTGCTTGAGCGGCAGGGCGAGCGTGAGCGGCGTCTGGCCGCCGAACTGGACGATGACGCCGTGCGGCCTCTCGGTCTCGTAGATGTTCAACACCTCCTCGAGCGTCAGAGGCTCGAAGTAGAGCCGGTCGCTGGTGTCGTAGTCGGTGGAGACCGTCTCCGGGTTGCAGTTGACCATGATCGACTCATAGCCGAACTCCTGGAGGGCATAGGAGGCGTGGCAGCAGGCGTAATCGAACTCGATGCCCTGGCCGATACGATTGGGCCCGCTACCGAGGATCATCACCTTGGGCCGCTCGTCGGGATCGGCCTCGCACTCGGTCTCATAGCTCGAATAAAGGTACGGCGTGAAGCTCTCGAACTCGGCGGCGCAGGTGTCGACGCGGTTGAAGACCGCGCAGACGCCGAGCGCCAGGCGCCGCGCCCGGACCGCGGCGGCGTCCGTTCCCCAGAGCCGCGCCAGCGTCCGGTCGGAAAGCCCGGCGCGTTTGGCCTCGCGCAGGGTTTCCCGGTCGACGGTGTCGAGCGAACGGCCGGCCAGCTCCGCCTCCTGGAGCACCGCATCGCGCACCTGGGTGAGAAACCAGGGGTCGATCGAGGTCATCTCGTGGACCTCCTCGACCGAACGGCCCCGCTCGAAGGCGAAGCGGATGTAACGCAAACGGTCCGGGTTCGGCGTGATGAGCTTTTGCGGGATCAGCTTCTCATCGAGGACCTCGGCCGAGGACGAGCGGCCCGTCTCGAGACTTCGCATCCCCTTGGCGAGCGCCTGCTTGAAGGTGCGGCCGATGGCCATCACCTCGCCCACCGACTTCATCTGCGTGCCCAGGACCGGCTCGGCGCCCGGAAACTTCTCGAACTGCCAGCGCGGGATCTTCACCACGACGTAGTCGAGCGTCGGCTCGAAGCAGGCGGGCGTCATCCGCGTGATGTCGTTGGGGATCTCATCCAGGCGATAGCCCACGGCCAGCTTGGCGGCGATCTTGGCGATCGGGAATCCGGTGGCTTTCGAAGCCAGGGCCGAGCTCCGGGAGACGCGCGGGTTCATCTCGATGATCACCATACGGCCCGTCTTCGGGTGGATGGCGAACTGGACGTTGGATCCGCCGGTGTCGACGCCGATCTCACGCAAACAGGCCAGTGCGGCGTCGCGCATCATCTGGTATTCGCGGTCGGTAAGCGTCTGGGCCGGCGCCACAGTGATCGAATCGCCCGTGTGCACGCCCATCGGATCGAAGTTCTCGATCGAGCAAACGATGATGGCGTTGTCGGCCAGATCACGCATCACCTCGAGCTCGAACTCCTTCCAGCCGAGCACGCTCTCCTCGATGAGCACCTCGTGCACCGGCGACAATTCCAGGCCTCGCGCCAGAATCTCTTCGAGCTCTTCACTGTTGTAGGCGATGCCGCCGCCGGTGCCGCCGAGCGTGAAGCTGGGCCGGAGAATGACCGGATAGCCGATGCGCGAGGCGAAGCGCAGCCCGTCATCGACGTTGTTAACCAGCATCGACTGCGGCACCTCGAGCCCGATCCGCGTCATGGCGTCCTTAAACAGGAGCCGGTCCTCGGCCTTCTTGATGGCGTCGAGCTTGGCGCCGATCAGCTCAACGCCGTAGCGGTCGAGCACGCCGGCCTCGGCGAGCGCCACCGACAGGTTCAGGCCGGTTTGGCCGCCCACGGTCGACAACAGCGCGTCGGGCCGCTCCCGCCGGATGATCTCCTCGGCGAACTCCAGCGTCAGGGGTTCAACATAGGTGGTCGTGGCCATGCCCGGATCCGTCATGATGGTGGCCGGATTCGAATTGACCAGGACAACCTCATAGCCCTCGGCGCGGAGCGCTTTGCAGGCCTGCGTGCCCGAGTAGTCGAACTCGCAGGCCTGGCCGATGACGATGGGGCCGGAGCCGATGATCAGGATCCGGTGAATATCGGTTCGCTTAGGCATTTTTCACCGCCGCGCCGTAGAACTCATCCATCAGCCGGATGAAATCGTCGAACAGATAACGGGAGTCGTGCGGCCCGGGCGCGGCTTCGGGATGGTACTGAACGCAGAACAGCGGGTGGGAGCGGTGGCGGAAACCTTCCAGGGTGTGGTCGTTCAAGTTGACGTGCGTCAGCTCGACCTCGGAGGCGGCCAGCGAGTCCGGATCGACCGCAAAGCCGTGATTCTGCGAGGTGATCTCGACCTTGTTCGTGATGCGGTTCAGCACGGGATGGTTGGCGCCATGGTGGCCGAACTTGAGCTTGAAGGTGCGCCCGCCGAGCGCCAAGCCCAGCAACTGATGGCCGAGGCAGATGCCGAACAGCGGCTTGCGGCCGATGAGTTTGCGGATCTCGGCGATCTGGGCCCCGAGCGGCTCCGGGTCACCGGGTCCGTTCGAGAGGAACACGCCGTCGGGCTCAAGCGCCAGGACCTCTTCGGCGCGCGTGGTCGCCGGCACGACTGTCACGCGGCAGCCCACCTGAACGAGCCGGCGCAGGATGTTGCGCTTGATGCCGTAATCGAAGGCGACGACGTGATACCGGATCGGCTCCGGAGCCGGGATCCGCTCCGAGGGCGAACAGGACTGGGGCGGCTCCCGCCATTCGTAAGGCGAATCAGTGGAGACGCGCGGCGCCAGCGCCAGGCCCTGCATGGACGGGATCCGGCGGGCACGCTCCACGAGTGTCTGCGGATCGCCGCCGCAGGTCGACAGCACACCGCGCATGGCCCCGTGGGTGCGCAGGCGGCGAACCAGCGCGCGGGTGTCGATGTCGGAGGCGATCGGGATGCCGTGTTCGGCCAGAAACTCGTCGGCTTCCTGCTCGGAGCGCCAGTTGCTGGCAATCGGGGAAAAATCGCGAACGACCAGGCCTTCGATGTAAGGCCGGCCGGATTCGACGTCCTGGCGGTTGGCGCCGTAGTTGCCGATCTGCGGGTTGGTCAGGACGACGATCTGTCCGGAGTAAGACGGATCAGTGAAGATCTCCTGGTAGCCGGTAATGGCGGTGTTGAAAACAACCTCTCCGCCGCTTTCGGTGAGCGCACCAAAGGCCCGGCCCTCGAAGACGCTGCCGTCCTCCAGGGCGAGCACAGCTTTCCTCAACGCATCGCTCCTTGCTCGGGGGACTGTCCCTTCTATTGGAGCATGAGCGCGCGAGCCGGTTCAACCGCAGGAGCGGGGGCGGCCCCGCCGCCGGAGCCGCCCATGAAGGTTTGCCGGCTAGAAGCTTAAGCGAAGCCCGAAGCGGAACTGCCGCTCCGAGGGCGAACCCAGGTTCACCAGCGTGCCGGTGATCGAGGAGAAGTTGTTGAGCGCCCGAATGGTGCCGTCCGGGTTGAGCGACATCGACGCCACGTTGGCCGAGGGGTTGGCGAACTTTGGCGTGTTGGTGGCGTTGAAGGCCTCGGCACGGAACTCCAGCTTCAGCCGCTCGCTCAGGTCGAAGGTGCGGAACAGGCTCAGATCGAGATTCCAGAAGCCGGGGCCCCGCATCGTGTTCCGGCCCGTCGTACCGAACCGGACGCCTCGCGGCTGCGCGAAGGCCAGCGGGTCGAACCAGGGCTTGTTAGCGCCGATCTCGCCCAGGACCTTGACCTTGCCCGGTTTGACCAGATCGGCGGTCTGGCTGGTGCCCGGCATGTTCAGCTCAGCGCCCGAGGCGAAGACGGTAAACGGCGTTCCCGTGTAGGCGGCATAGATGCCGTTCATTTGCCAGCCCCGCAGCAGCAGGGAGGCGGGACCGCCCTGCGCCCAGCTCTTGCCCGGGCCGAACGGCAACTCGTAGAGGAAGCCCATCGTGAACATGTGCGTACGGTCATAGCCGGCCGGGGCCCGGTTGCGGCGCATGGCCGGCTCCCAGTTCGTCAGCAGGCCGAAGGTCCAGCCGGTCTCATCGGTCATGTTGATCGCCTTCGACCAGGTGTAGGCGCCCTTGAGGAACAGGCCGCGGGCGTACTGCCGGTTGATGGCCACCTGAAGGCCGTGGTAGTTGGCGCTCATCCAGCCGTCCCACATATTGGCGGCGATGCGCCGGCCCTGGGTGGCGGCCAGCGGTCTGCCGGCCGGGCCGCCGCCCGGAGGCGCGGCGTTGATGTCCCGGTCGCCGAGCTGGCGCACGGTCTGCGTGCCGACATAGGCGATCGAGGTCACGATCTCGTAAGGCATCCGGCGCTCGATGGTGAAGTTCCAGGACTGGATGTAGCCCCGGTTCAACTGGCCGCCCCAGGGGCTGCGCGGGCCCATGTCAATGGTTGGCGGCAGCGGAAAGACGCCGGAGCTGACATCGGGCAGCGGAACCGGCGGGATTCCTTTGTCGATGGTGTCGATCCAGGTGTAGGGCGTAGGCGAGACGAACGTTGAGGCGATCGTCGACGGGTACATGCCCCGCAGCGGCCGCGAGAAGGGGATCGGGTCAAAGGTGATGCCGTAGCCCGAGCGGAGCACGGTGTTATCGGTGAGCCGGTAGGCGAAGCCGACCCGCGGGGCAAACAACTTCTTGCTGGTGCTCATGCCGTTGTTGCGAGGGACGTTGCCGACGCCGCCCATCGAGACGAGGTTCGTCGAGGGGTCCCAGCGCTCGATGCCGCGGTCGACGCGGTGAATCAACGGATAGTACTCGTAGCGCAGGCCGAGGTTGAGCGTCAGCTTCCGGCTGAGTTGCCAGCGGTCGCGGAAGAACCAGCCGAACTGCCACTCGCGGTTGACGTACTGGAACAACTGCACGGCCTTTTGCATCGTGCTCGGCAGGCCCAGCAGGAAGGCGGCATACTGGTTCAGATAGTTCGAGGTGTAGCCCCGGGCGCCTGTCACATCACCGCTGAAGCTAATGCTTCCGCGCGGCCCGCCGGAAACCTCCGGCTGCCACTGATCCATTCGGTAACGCACCAGGTCGAAACCCCACCGCAGCTCATGGCCCTGCTGAATCTTGGTGAAGTTGGTGGTGTAATTGTAAGTCCGCTCGATATAGAAATAGGGTTGCCAGCCGGCGGTATTGCCCCAAGTGGTGAACCCGTGAACGATCGACGGCCGACCCGTGTAGCAGCCGCCCTCGGCCAGTGCCGGGCAGGCGGCCTTGAGCCGTTCGGCCCCCGGCCCGCTCACGATCGGATCGTTGGTGTTGGGGATGCCCCAAATCTCCGAGCCGATATTCTTGCCGTAGCCGGGATAGGTTCCCCGGGTGTCCATGCGGTTGACCGCTACCGTGCCGTCCACCAGGAAGGTTGGCGACAGCGTCTTCGTGTAGCCGAAGGTGAAGATGTTGACGTCCATCGGGGCCACCTCCGGCGCTCCGGCCCGAGACAGCCCCGGCCCTCCGATCTCTCCGAAGGCGAACTGGGAGTCGACAAAAGCATCCATCCGGCTATACTTTCCCCACAAAACCAGGTTGCTCTGCGGGTTCCAGTTGATCTTGACGTCGTAGTTGTAACGATTCAGCTTTTCGGTCCCCGAGCTGAAGTAGTTATTCAGAGTCCCCTGGGAAGTGCCGGGAAGGTTAGGTAGCGGCGCGATCTGCTGGATTCGCTGGCTGATCGGATGGATGCGAGAGGCGGGGATGACGTTTCCGGCGAACGGCTGCCGGCCGGTGCCGTCGGGATTGCCGGTGAATGGATCGTAGAGGGTGACGGGCAGGCCCGCGAAATTGCCGGCCCGAATGGAGGCGGTGGGCACGGAGTCTGCCGACCGGGTGATGCCGGCCCGCTCCAGCGTACCCTCAAAGCTGCCGAAGAAAAAGAGCTTGTCCTTTTTAATCGGCCCGCCCAGCGTGCCGCCGAAGATGTTGAAAATCGACTTGGCCTTGCCCCGGTCCGGCGGCAGGAAGAAGTTGCGCGTGCGCAGCCGGTGATTGTCGTGGTACTCGAAAGCCGAGCCGTGCAGCTCGTTCGTACCGCTTTTGGTGGCGACGGTGATCGCCGCGCCACCCGCCATGCCCTGCTCGGCGTCGAAGGAGCTTGTCGTGATGTTCACCGTGTCGATCGACTCCACCGGCGGAACATAGACCATGTGATGCGGCAACCAGATGTAGACGTTCGTGGCGCCGTCCACGCGCGCATTGTTGTTGTTGCGCGCCGTGCCGTTGACGTTCGTCGTCAGCGCGCGAGCCGGTGTCGAGCCCACGCTGTTCTGAAAATTGACTGGCGTAGCGCCGGGCACCAGGTTGAAGAGGCTTTGGAAGTTCCGGTAACTGGCCAAAGGGAGGTTCGTGACTTCGCGGCTACTGATCTCTACGCGCACGTCGGACTTGTCGGTCTGGAGCGCGGCCACGACGGCGGAGACGGTGATCTGCTCGGTCACGCTGCCCACCTCCAGGCGGAGATCGACGCGTGTGACCGCGTTAATCGAGACGGTCACGGTCTCGCGGGTGACGGGGCGAAAACCGGGCGCCGTCGCCATGAGCTCGTAAGCACCGGGGAGCACGTTGACCAGCGCGTAGCGGCCCGCGCCGTCGGTCGTCGCTTCTCGTTTCAAGCCGGTCTCCTTGCTGGTGATGGTGATGGTCGCATTCGGCACGACAGCATCGCTTTGATCGACGACGCTGCCCACAATCGAGCCGTACAGGACTTGAGCCTCGACCGCCGGGGCCGCCACCAGCAGGACGACCACAGCGAAAAGCCGAATCAGGTGTTGCATAGACGAACCTCCTCGCCGGGGTTGCTTCCCGTTTCCTAGCTTTCCCTCGGCCCTCGCCGAACGAGCTCCGAGGAAACCTCACACGTAGAAGTATACACGTATATACCCGGCCGGCATCTGGAAATCCGAAAAACCGTGGGTTCTTTTACGATCCGCAGGTGCGGCCTGGCGAAACGGCCCGCCGCCCGCATCCGCTCAGCCCCGCTTCTGGCGCATCAGCCGTTCCAGTTCGGCAAAGAAGGCCTCGACGTCCTGGAAATCCCGGTAGACCGAGGCGAAGCGCACGTAGGCGATCTTGTCGAGCGCCTGAAGCCGCTCCATGAGCAGCTCGCCGATCTCCGCCGTCGAGATCTCGCGGTCGGGCCGTTCGCTCAGGCGCGACTCCACCTCGTCGACGATCGCCGCCAGGCTCGCCATGCTCACCGGGCGCTTTTCGCAGGCGCGCAGCAGGCCGTTGAGGACCTTCTGGCGGTCGAACTTCTCGCGGCGGCCGTCCTTCTTGATCACCATGTAAGGGATCTCGTCGATACGCTCGTAGGTGGTGAAGCGCCGCTCGCATTTCAGGCACTGGCGCCGCCGCCGGATCAGATCGCCTTCCTTGCTCTCGCGCGAGTCGATGACCCGGTCTCCGTGGTGTCCGCAAAACGGGCAGGTCATACAGCCGCCGCCTCCCGCTCAAGTTTTCGCAGCTTCGCCAAGGTAAGCCCTTCGTGAAAGGCCAAAGCCAATCCCACCGGTACGATCACCACGAAGGCGATGATCCAGATAAGAAGAGCCAGTCCCGCGGCCGCCTCCAGACCTACCCCGAACAGCTCGGTCAGCACGATGACGGAGACGACCTGGACGCCGCCGCCGATGCCCGGAATCTGGATGACACCGCCAAAGGCGACGAAGCCGACGAAGATGACGACTTCGCGGAGGGTGAAGCCGGAGGTAGCCGGCGAGGCTTGAAAAAGAGCGACGTTTGAGAGGATGATCAGGGCCCACTCGATCAGGCTGTAGAAGACGAGCAGGGCGACATGGCCGCCGTTGCGCGTCGATTCCAGGCCCTGAGCGAAGGCGTCCGCGATCCGGTCCGCCCGCGCCCGCTGCGGCTCCGGCAGAAAGGCGAGTGCGTCGCGCAGGCGGCGCCGCATCGGACCGGAGAGGAACGTAAAGGCCAGAAGCACGGCCAGGCTGGCGGCGCCGGTGAGTGCCGCCGCGTAACCTCCGGCGCGCAACACCCACTCCAGTGCCGGCCCCACCTTGACGGTGGCATGCTCGAGCTGGCTCAAGGCGAAACCGAAGATGAGGAGCGCCGTCAGCAGGTCGTAGATCCGCTCGATCAGCCAGGCGGCCACTTGGGAGGAAAAGGAGACGCGCTCCTTGCGGGCGACCAGGTACGGCCGCACGGGCTCGCCGGCGCGGCCGAACAGGACGATGGCGGTGAATCCGATCGCCGTGGCCGAAAGCAGGTTCGAGAGACTCGAGCTCGGCTTTACGGGCCGCAGCAGAACCTGCCAGCGCAGCGCGCGACCGAGGTAGGTGAGCAGGGCGAAGGCTGCGCTCAGCGCGACCCAACCCCAATGCAACTGGCGGAATGTGGAGGAGAACTCGCGCCACTCGAAGCCCACTTCGCGCCAGCGCCAGGCAAGCAGCGCGGCCACAGCGACGGCCACCGCCAGCAGCAGCAGGGTGCGCCGGCGCCCCGTCCGGGGCGGTGCATTCCGTCGAGTTTCCAAGAGTTCGCCCAGAAGATCATGGTAGTCCCTCCGCGCCCGGCGGCGGAGCGCCGCTCTCAAAAGGAGCCGGCGCTACAATAAGGGCTGCCGGCAGCGGAGGTTTCCAACGAACTTTTGATGGCGCTTTCTCGTTCCTCATACTGGAAAGCGATGTCGGGCGCCGGAAGCGCCCCGGCTCGCCGACCGGATCGAGGATGGCAGCTCTGGCAACAGCCCGACCCGTTCCCCCAGCGTGGGCCGTCGGTGGAGAGCTAGGGTTGTCGCCGGATCGAACAGCAGCTTCAGAAGCGACTTTGGACCCGGACGCGAGGTTGGTGGAGCGCTGCTTGAGCGGAGACGAGGCCGCCTGGGAGGATCTTGTCCGGACCCACGCGCGCCGCGTGTACTCGATCTCCTATCGGTTCACCAACAGCGCGGCCGACGCCCAGGACATCACCCAGGAGGTCTTTCTGCGGGTGTTCCGCTCCCTCAAGAGCTTTCGCGCCAGCGAGGGCACGTTTGCCGTCTGGCTGGCGCGCCTCACCCGCAACCTGCTGATCGATCATTACCGGCGCACGCGCAGCGAGCGGATGACCGATTCGATCGAGGACCGCCTGGGCGTGCTCGAAGAGCGCGCCTCGCCGGAGGCGCGCGCCGACGCGCTCCTGGCCGGCCGCGAGGCCGGCGAGCTGGTGCAGGCGGCACTCCAGAAACTCTCGCCGGAGTTGCGCGAGACCGTGGTGCTCCGGGATCTGGAAGGGCTCGAGTACCGCGAAATCGCCGAGGTGCTGGGCGTGCCCGAGGGCACGGTGAAATCGCGGCTGAACCGCGGCCGGGCGGAGCTGGCGCGGATCCTGCGCAAACAGAGGGTGGCGGTATGACGGCGCCGCGCGAAGACAACGCCATGGAGTGCGCAGAACTGGAAGCCCTGCTGTGCGACTACGTCGACGGCACGCTCGCGGAGGAGCAGGCTCGGGCTGTCCGCGAGCATCTAGAGGGCTGCGCCGCCTGCCGGGAGCTGGTCGAGGACGCTTCGCGCGCCGTGGCCTTCCTGCGCCGCCTCCAGCCGGTCGAGCCGCCTAGCGAACTCGTGACCCGGCTGCTGTTCGAGATCTCGACCCGACCACCGGTTCCCAAGTGGGGCCGCCTGCGGGCGCCGTTCGGGGGGTGGCTGGAACCGGTGCTCCAGCCGCGCTTCGCCATGGGCATGGCGATGACGATCCTGTCGATCTCGCTGGTGGCGCGGTCGATCGGCTTGCCTCAGCGAGCGCTGAGACCCGCCGACCTGCGGCCCTCGGCGGTCATCGCGGCCGTCGACGACCGCCTGCACCGGATCTGGGATTCTCTGGTGAAGTACTACGAGAACCTGCGGGTCGTCTATGAGATCCGCAGCCGCCTGAGCGAGTGGGCCAGTGAGCAGGAGGCCGCTGGCGAGGAGGCCGGACCGCCGGTGGAGCCGGCGCCGGAAGCGGGCAACAGGGAGTGAGTCATGATGAACGATCCTGAGGTCAATTCCACGACAGAGCGGGGCAAACCGCTCGGATTTTGCCGGAGCTGCGGCAGGCCGCTCGAAGCCGACGAGCTCCGCGTGGTCGAAGGGGTCATCTACTGCGCCGAGCATGTTCCGGCGCCAATACAGCCGCCGGGCCCCGCGGCTCCCAGGGCCGCTCCGCCTTCGCCGCCTTCAGCGGTCGACGCCTCGCCCGCGCTGGCCTTTCTGCTCGGCTTTATCCCAGGCGTCGGCGCAATCTATAACGGCCAGTACGCCAAAGGGCTGGTTCACGTGATCATCTTCGGGGTGCTGGTCAGTATCGCGAGCTCGGGGGCAGCGGGACTGGAGCCGCTGTTCGGCATGCTCATCGCTGCCTGGTTCTTTTACATGGCCTTCGAGGCCTACCATACAGCCAAGAGGCGGCAACTCGGCCAGCCGGTCGATGAGTTTTCGAGCCTATTCCCGGCTCCCCAGGGCGCCGGCTCCACGCTCACCGGGGCCGCCCTCATCGCCTTCGGCGTCCTGTTCCTGCTAATCAATTTCGACGTGATTCAACTGCATCAGATCGTGAAGTTCTGGCCGGTTCTGCTGATCGTGCTCGGCGCCTACATGCTCTATTCGCGGCTCGGCGGAGGGCGACGTCCGCCGATCCCCGACTGGGAGGCGAAGCTATGAAGGATGAGCGGCAAGCGTCACTGGTGGCGGCGATCCGCGGACCGGTGGTTCTGATCACGCTTGGGGTGCTGTTTCTGATCGACCAGGCCAACCTCTATTCCTTCCGGCAGACCTGGCCTGTGCTGATCATCGTTTTCGGGGTCTTGAAACTGATCGAGAGATCCTCCGATGCAGGCCCCCCGCGGATGAGTTTTCCGTCAGGATTTCGGCTATGAGTCGAGGATCGCTGGCCGGCCCGATCCTGCTGATCGCCGTCGGGGTCCTGTTCCTGCTGCACAACCTCAATCCCCAGTTGCCGCTGCTCGACTGGGTGGTGCGATACTGGCCGTGGGTTTTCATCGTTTGGGGCGCCGTGCGCCTGGCAGAGATTCTGGCTCTGGCGGCGCAGGCGCAGCCTTTGCCGCGTGCGGGACTCAGCGGGGGCGAATGGGCCATCGTGGTTTTCATCGCCCTGATCGGCCTGGGTGTCTCCGCGCTCCACGAGCAAAGGCCCCGGATCACGATGCGCGGCATCCAATGGTTCGGCCAGGCATTCGACTTCCCGCTCGAGGGGATCCAGGCGGCCGGCGGCCTCCGGCGGGTAGTCGTCGAGAATCTCCGCGGAAATGTCCGGGTGGCCGCACGGGAGGCGGGTGAGGTCCGCGTGCGAGGCCGCATGAGCATCCGCGCCCTCGACCGCAAGGCGGCGGACGAGATGCGGCAGAAGATGCCGCTCGAGCTCAGCGCGACCGGCGACCAGGTGGTGGTGCGCACCAATCAGGAACGCGGCGAAGCCGAGCGAGTTTCAGCCGACCTCGAAATTCTTGTCCCGCCGGCAGTGTCGGTCGAGCTGCGGGGTCGCGACGGGGACTTCGATGTTGCCGGAATCGCCGGCGACGTTGTGATCGAAAGCGAACGCGGCGACGCGCGGCTGGCCGATTTGGGCGGCGCCGCCCGCATCCAGGTGCGCCGCAGCGGGCTGGTGCGCGCGGTCAACCTCAAGGGAGGCCTGAACCTGCGCGGCCGCGGCCGGGACGTCGAGGTGGATGGAGCCGGAGGTCCGGTCATCATCAACGGCGCCTTCTTCGGCGAACTTCAGTTCCGCCGCCTGCCGCAGGGACTGGAATTTGAAAGCGAACGAACCGCCCTGGCGGTGCGCCAGGTGCGGGGCCGGCTGCGCCTGAACCGCGGAAACCTCGTGGCGGATGGCATCGAAGGTCCCCTGAGACTCAAGACCCGTACGCGCGACGTCGAACTGGCCGACTTCACCGGACCGCTCCAGGTGGAACTGGAACGGGGCGACGTCGTGCTGCGACCGGGGAGGATTCCTTCGGACCCACTGACGGTCACCGTCGGCTCGGGCGATATCGAGCTGACCGTGCCCGCGGGGGCGCGGTTCGGACTTCTCGCCGTCGCCGAGAGGGGCGAGATC
The DNA here is from genome assembly GCA_938003835.1 of uncultured Bryobacteraceae bacterium. Taxonomy (GTDB): domain Bacteria; phylum Acidobacteriota; class Terriglobia; order Bryobacterales; family Bryobacteraceae; genus CALKXJ01. Next base: position 25,047 of record CALKXJ010000024.1, read on the forward strand.
CGCAGCGAGCTCGGCGAAACCTACCGGCTGACAACCGGCGAGCAGGGCGCCAAACTTGAGGGACCGGGAGCGGGGAAACCGCTCGTGACCCTGCGCACCGAGCGCGGCACGATTACGCTCAGGAAGACATCCGCCGAAGGTGCGCGCCAGCCGGCCCGACTCTCCGTCGAGAAGCATTGAGACGGCCGGCGGCTCAGGAAGTCGGAGCCGCCGGCGTCGGGGAGGGCGCCGACTGGTCCTTCTTTTTCTTCTGCTGCTTCACCGGCGCGATGATGATGTGGGCGTTCCTGCCCTCCAGCTTCGGCTGGCCTTCGATGGCCCCATATTCGGCCAAGTCCTGCGCGAACCGCATCAGCAGCTTCTGGCCGAGATCGACGTGGGCGATCTCCCGCCCCCGGAACTGCACCACGGCCTTTACCCGGTTGCCCTCCTGAAGGAACCGGATGGCATGGTTCTTCTTGAATTCGTAGTCGTGATCGTCGGTGTTCGGGCGGAATTTCAGTTCCTTGACCTGGATGACGTGCTGTTTCTTTTTGGCCTCGCTCTGCTTCTTTTTCTGCTCGTACTGCCACTGGCCGTAGTCCATGGCCTTCGCCACCGGCGGCTCGGCCGTGGGCGCCACCAGAATGAGGTCGAGCCCCATCTCCTTGGCCTTCTTGATGGCCAGGTGCGTGGGCATGATTTCGACCACGCCGTCAGGGAACACGGCGCGCACCTCGCGCGCCCGAATCATTTCATTGACGTTCTCCCTGGGGCGAAGGAACGACCGTGGAAACTGTCCGGATCTGGATGGATGCATTAATGAACGACGCCGGAATCGGGATGGGCTTGGGGATGCGCGCGGAGATCGACGTGGCTCGGAGAGGCTGCCCGGAGCAACCGGCGGCTCGCGCCGGCTGGAACTCCGCGGTCCGCTCCGGAAACTCGGGGTCCGTTCTCAGGGCCGCGATACCTCATTAGCACACAGTGTAAACGCATCGCCCGCGTTTGTCCACCGAAAAAGGAAGCGCCATCAGCCGCCGCTGGCAGGCTTTCCTTTATCATACCCTAAGCCGGGATCGTGAGCTGTTCCGTGCGGCCGCGCCACCAAGCCGGTCGTCTAGAAAACCTCGCCGGCGCCAAGGCTCAACTCTTCAAGCACCTGCCAGCGCGCCGTCCCGCCGCGACGAAAAACTCCAGGCAGGTGGCATGAGGCGCCCCGGCGTACAAAGACGCGAACAGGCGACGCCCGCGGATCGACCAGCCAGTACGGGCGCACGCCGCGGCGCTCATAATCGCGAAGTTTGACCACGGTTTCGTGGCCTCGGTTGGACTCCGAGATCACCTCGGCCATGAGGTCCGGCGCAGCCTTGACCTACGGGGCGCTCAGATCGAGCTCTCGGCCGGGTCCGAAGTAACAAAGGTCGGGTTCGTCGTGCGCAGGCTCGCCGAGGATGACATCCGCCGGGCCGAGCCGCCAGGCGGTCACAGATCAGTTGGTGCTCAGGGTTGGGGGTGGTTGACGAGACAAGTTCCCCGTCGACGAGCTCGGTGCGGCCCTGGGATTCCGGCAAAAGTTTGAGGTCTTCCCCGATGAGCTTTTTCGGCCCTACGCCCATCGCCGTCGATTCTGGCATTCCACGAAGACGCACCTCCGGGTAACTTTTTCCCTTGATTTTTGCTCGAGCAGGATCTAGCATTGAGGGAACGGCGAGGAGGAGCGCCGGGGATGCCTTACGACCTTTCCCTTTTCGATCTCATCACGCCCTACATCCTGCGCGGCGACAGCTTCGGCGCCTGGCACGCGGCGCTGTCGACCCTGCTGGTGCGCGAGCACGAGATCGCCGTCGATGAGGCGGGTGTCGTCATCCGCGGCTCGGTAAGTTTTGAAGGAACCGTCCGGCCCTATCTCGATTTGAGCCGCATGACCATGGGCATCGAGGCGGAAAATACCGAAGGCCACCCGCAGAACGACGCCTCGCGCCGCGCCCCGTGGATCGACATCCGCGACTCGAAGATCGACTTCGAGCTGGTGGTTCCGCGCGTCGCCTCGCAGAAGGTCTCCACCGCCGTGGCGGCGATCGGGGCGGCGCCCGCCTTCCAGAACACCGCGGCGGTTCTCACCGCCTACGACGCCGATCCCCTCGACGCGCCGCCCTCCGACTACCCGTCGACGGAGTTCGTGCTCGATCTGCTCCTCGCCGCCATCGTGCTCCGGCCGCCCTTCCTGCGCGGCGCCAAACGCGAGGACGACGGCCGGCTCGTTGCCGACCCGGCGCAGGAGCAGGTGAGCTTCACGCTGCCGCGCATCAAGGTTCGCCTAAGCCAGGGCTCGGGCCCGAACGATCCGCTCCTTGCCACGCTGGTTTCGCTCGGCGCCTCGGGCCTGGACGACCCAGGCGATATCGGCGTCGCCGAGCTGATCCGGATGGATCCGCCTTACGCCTTCATCGGCCCGTCCGATTGCGTCGGCTTCGGCTTCCGCTCGGGGATTCTGGATCTCTCCGACGGCTCCACTCCGCCCGACGTGCTGGCGCAGTTCGGCTTCGATGAAAGCTGGAAGGGGCTCTATCTGCCGGAGATCCGCCTGTTCGTGGCGCCCGAAGGGGCGCGCGATTTCGCCGTCGATGCGGGCGCGCGCAACCTGCTCATCAGCTTCGGCGATGACGGCATCACCGGCGACTTCGAGCTCACCGTGCTCAACCAGGGCGCCGGGCCGCTCAAGCTCGCGGCGCGCTTTTATGACAGCGAAGGGCGCGGCTACTCCATCACGCGGGAAAGCGAGACGACGGCCTCGGCGCAGCTACCGGCGCGCACGCGCATGGTGGTGGATGTCGAAGGCGGGCGCACGCCGTTCAACGTCACCGTTTCCTTCGACGGCGGCGCGCCGCAGGCGGGCCGGGAGTTCGACGTCGACCTCGGCGCGGCGACCACCCGCCTCATCGAGATCCAGGCCACCGACACAAGCTCGCCGCAGAAGTCGGCGACGCTCACCATCCAGGTGAGCCGGCGCCCCGTGCCCCAGCTCCCCCCGCCGGGCACGGGCGCTCAGCCGGCGAGCCCGCCGGTGGAAGTCCAGACCACGAGCGTCACGCAGGGCGGCACGCCGGTGCTGGCGCCGCGCCTGCGCCTGGTGAGCGAGACGCCCGCCACGGCCACCATCGCGCTCGATGTCGATGCCTCGCGCGCCGCGCAGACGCAGTGGACGGTGAACGGCAATCCGGCCGGGACGCAGGCCACCCTGACCGTCAATGTCACACCGGGCGCACAGGTAACGGTGCGCGCGGAGCTGCCGGGCGTCGCCGGGGTCTCCCAGTTCACCGGCTATTACCGGTTCGACCATCCCAAGCCCGGCACCGACACCCAGACGCGCAGCTACGCTCTCGATCCCAACAACACCCACACCGAGCCCGCCCCCGACGAGGGGCTGACATCGCCCTGGATGGGCGGCACGGATGTTTTATCCGCGTTGCGCCCGGTGCTTCAAAGCCTGCCCGCGGGCGCTTCGATCACCGTCAAAGGCTACGCCAGCTTCGAAGGCGACGACTCCGAACAGAAACGGGTCTATAACGCCGACCTGGCGCGCCGCCGCGCGCTCGGGCTGCGCGCCATTATCGAGAAGCTCGAAGAAGAGCCCGCGCTACAGGCCAAGAACTTCAACCTGACGCATGCCGCGGAGATGACCAACTGGACCAGCCAGGGTTTCCCCGACGTTTCGACGCGGCGCATCTGGTGGAAGGCGGTGGCCTCCTGGACGCCCACCAACACGCAGGGGACCATCACCGACGGCATCGTTCGCCGGGCTGCCGTCCAACCGCCCCCCACGCCAACACCGATCAAAGTGATCGACCCCCCGCCGCCGGCGCCGCCTTCGCCGCCCTCCTGGTTCCGCATGCTCGGCGCCAAGGTCCGCATCGTGCGCAACACTTTCGTTGCCTGCGAGGTCTTCGGCAAATTCGACATCCAGACGGCGGCGGAGAACCGCCTGGCGGGCAATCTCGGCGCGAACCCGCAGCTTGCGCCCGGCCGGCCGATCGGCGCCGCCAACACGGGTGACGGGTTGATCGACATCCGCGTGGTGGTGCAGATCGACGACGCCACCGACACCGTCTCCGTCATCGGCTATTTCGGCGCGGATCCGGCCGACATCGACGGGCTTTACCTCTGGGGCACGCTCCCCAACGAACCGGTGACGCCCGACCCCGGCTTTGCACGCAACTTCTTCGGCACCACGATCGTCTTCATGCCGCTGCTGTCGGCCGCCGCGGGCGCCGTGGCCAACGAGGGAGCGCTCACGGAGCTGCTCGTCACCGGCGCCATGCTGGCGATCCCCGCCACCATCGCCGGCCTCGGTTGGGTCAAGGTCGAGCGCGTCATCTGGTACGGCGGCGAACTCGCCGTCCGCGTGCGGCCCGCCGGGCCGGAGGTGACGATCCTGCTCGATCTCGAGACGGCGCTGTCGCTCGAGCTGCGCATCGGGAGCCTCCGGCTGATCGAGATCTCGCGCACGGCGCCGCTCGTGGTGCGCTACAAGGCCGTCGGAATCCGCCTGGGCTATGAACCGGGCCAGCCGGCCTTCCAGTTCCGGCCCGTCTTCGACGCCTCGAAGGGCTACACCATCGACGTTTCGCGCCCGGGCGCCATCCGCGTCGCCGACCCGCTCGGCCAGATCCTCCAGATCCTGGGCGCCCGCATCGCCCGGAACAACCCGCTGCTGTTTGAAATCGATCTGGGCTTTGCGATCGACCTCGGCGTTGTCTCCATCGAGCGGGCGCGCGTGCGCATGCCGCTCGACCCGGTGGGCCCGCCCGAGCTCACGGCCTTTGCCGCCGGCGTCGACATCCCCGGCGCGCTGCGCGGCCGCGGCTACCTCGAGCTCAACGAGATCGAAATCAAAGGCCAGCTCGACCTGACCATCGTTCCGGTGCAGGTGCGCGTCGCCGCCGGCGTCGGCGTCGCCAACATTCCACCGGCGCAGGGCGGACCGGCTACCGGCGTCATCGTCGCGCTTGAAGTCGAGTTCCCCGTCGCCATCCCCCTCGGCAACTCCGGCTTGGGCATCTACGGTTTCCTCGGCCTGTTCGCGGTCAACTATGCGCGCAACGAGGACGCGATCCCCGCCTCGAACATGGCCCCGGCGCTGGCCTGGCTCAAGGCCACGGGCGGCGAGCCCACCAAACTCGAGTTCTGGAAGCCGCGCGTCAACACCTGGGCCTTCGGCGTCGGCGCCGTCCTCGGCACCATGGGCTCGAGCATCATTTTCAACCTCAAGGGCGTCATCCTGCTCGAGCTGCCCGGGCCGCGCCTGCTGCTGATGATGAAGGCCAACGTGCTGATGGTGATGCCCGAGCTCAAGGACACCGCCGAGGGCCTCATCCTGGCCGTCATCGACCTGGACATGGGCCGCGGCACGCTGACCGTTGGCCTGTTCATCGACTTCAAGGTCGATCCGCTGCTTCAGATCCGCATCCCGGTCGAAGCGTTCTTCAACTTCAACGACCTCAAGGACTGGCACCTGTACCTGGGCCAGTACAAGGATCCGGTGCACGCCAGGATCCTCGAGGTCTTCGAAGGCACCGGCTACCTGATGATCTCCGGCAACGGCATCTCGGGGATTCCCAAGCTGCCCGCCGTAGGCGGATTCTCCATCGCCACGGGCCTGCACGTCTCCTTCGTCTGGGGCAGCAAGAGCGCGGGACTTTACGCCGAACTCGCCGCCGGCTTCGACGCCCTGGTCGGCTTCAGCCCCTTCTGTCTGGCCGGCGTGATGTACGTGCGCGGCTCGCTGCACCTGTTCATCATCGGCATCAGCGCCTGGGCGGAGCTGAGAGTCGCGGTGGGCGAGGATGCAACGGGCAACAAGCTTTCGCGGATCGAAGGCGAAATCTGCGGCCGCATCGACCTGTTCTTCTTCAGCATTGAGGGCTGCGTGGGCTTCGCCCTGGGCGCATCCAGCGTGCCCGTGGCCGATCCTCCCCCGCTCGCCATAGGTTTGAAACTGGTCAGCCGCTCGCCGGCGCTCGTCGTGGGCACGGGCACCGATAAGCCGATCGACGGCGGCATCGGAGACGGGGTCGAAGCCGTGAGCGCTCCCGCTTCCGGCCTGCCGGTGGTTCCCCTCGACGCGCTGCCGGTGCTGATGCTCGCCTTCCCGCCGCTTCAAGCGCCCGGGCTGAAGTTCAAGGGCGCGGACCTGAACGGCACGCCTGAGGCGCCGCCGGACGGCTGGGTCGGCCAGGGCGACGTCTTCTTCAAGTACACCGTCACGCAGGTGGATCTCATCGGTCCGCTTACCTCCGGCGCCACGCCTGCCACCTGGTGGAAGCAGAAGACGGGCGACAAGGCGCTGGCGGCGCAACTGGCGCTGCTCAGTTGGATTCCGGAGCCGACTCCCAAGGCCATCGAACGGAGCAAGTTCCTCGAGGAGACAGTCAAGGAGAGCTGGGGCACCGTCTGCCAGCCTGCCGCGCGCCCGGCCCCCGTCTTCTGGACTTTCCTCGCGGAGCCGCTGGGCCCGTCACCCATCGGCTGGGTGCTCGAGGGCGAGGCCTGGCCCGACCCTCCGAAGACTGTCCGCTCGGCGCCGCCCGATCTCATCCTGCGGGTGACGGAGCGCTGGCGGTCGGGCGATTCGAAATTTGACGCGCTCCGCGGCGTGATTCCGGCTCAGGTGGAAGGCGCCGCCGTCCGGTGCCCGAGAACCGTGCGGCCGCCGGCGCGGACTCGAGTTGTGGAAACGCCGGTTATCCCCCCATCCGTGCGGGCGCTACCCGAGCCCAGCCCGGGGTTCCGGCCGGAGGTGATCGCCGCGGCGCGCGGCCGGAAGCTCACCGAGGTGTTTGCCGACGAGCAGGTCAGCCTGGTCGATGCGGTGCGCCGGATCAACTCGGGCCTCGCGATCTCCCGCTCGACCCTGGCACGGCTGGCCGCCGCAGCCCCCGAGCAACCGCCGGCCGCAGCCGCGGCGCCCCGACGGTGCGACAGCCGGATGCTGGCCGCTCCCGTCTTCGACTCCCGCCGGCCCCAGCCCTTCGGCGGCCCCGCGCGCCTGAAGATGGTGGAGGCCGGCCTCGAGAGTCGCGGCTTCAAGCCCGGGCCGTTCGACGACGCCGTCATCTTCCACACGGGCGGCGTGCGCCGGGCGACCTTCTATCTGCTGGTGCACAGCCGCGTGCTCGAAGCTCGCCTGCTGGTGGTGGCTCAGACGGACTCGGGCGAGAGCCTCCTGAGCCAGCGGCTCGTCACCGCGGCTGATCGCGTGCCCCCGGGTGCCTTCCCTGCGGCCTGGATCGACCCGCAAGGCCCCTGGCGTGACGACATGGAGCTGCTCGTTCAGCACCAGGCGCTGCTCGCGCAGGCCGGCTATTCGGCCGTGGTAGTGAGCGTCGATGGCGTGCCGCAGACCGAAATGATTCAGATCGGCCTGCTCGCGCAGAACCCCAAGTGGCACCGCGCCATCTCCGCCCGCCCCTTCTATGTGGCCGCCGTCGAGGCGCTGCGAAACTCGGAAATGCTCCGGTTCGATTACGACGACTCCGAGCAGAAGAAGAAACAGGGGGTGCTCGAAACCGCGCTCGGGCCGGAAAGCGCCGACCAGGCGCTGCTATTGCCTGATACCGTCTACGGCGTCACCGTCGCCTGGGATGCCTCGCGCGAACGGCGGCCCCAGGGCAAACCTCCGACGGACAAGAAAGACGTCACCGGCAAGACGCAGACTTTCTGGTTCAGGACCGACTCTGAAGCCCCGCGCCGCCTTGATCCCTGGATGCTGTCGAGCACCCCCGAGGACGGCGAGAAGCACTACTTCACCTCCGAGGCCCTGAAGATCGTTTTCGGCACCAACAACGTGGCGCGGATCTGGGATGCCTACGGCAAGCGCCTCCAGGTGCGCATCCGCGCCGCTTCGATGCGCCCGACGCCGTCGAGCGTCGCCGTGCCGCACCCCTTCCCGCTGAACGACTCGACGCTCAAGCCGGTCGCGGCCAGCGTGCTCTCGCCCTGGGAGGCCGCCGTGACGGACCTGGTCCGCGGAAGCTGCGTCGGGGTGAGTGTCGACCGCACGCGCCACACCATGACCACCATCCCGATCCCGCTCGAGCCGTTCACCGATTACGTGCTCGACATCGAAGCTGTCGACAAGAGCGCCCCCGAGAGCGCCTCGGGCCCGAGCATCTGGCGAAGGAGTTTTTCGACGGGTGCGTTTCCGGGGCTGGAGGATTTCGCCCGGTCGTTCATGATCGCGGCGCTCGAACACCGTTTCGCCCAGCCCGGGGCGTTGCAGGCGATCGGGCCGATGTTCGCCGCCGCGCCGCCCGAGGGCAGCCAGCTCGACGACGCCCTGATGAACGCGGGCCTCGAGCCGCTCGCCGTGCCCAAGTTCCCGCGCGTGGTGGTCTTCTGGCAGAGCGGCGCCGGACCTCCCCAGCCGGCGGCCGTGCTGATCGACTCCTCCGAGCCGATGTGGCGCAGCCGCTCGATTCCGCGCGAGCTTACCGATCCCGGTCCGGCGGGCGGCAGGCGCTACGAACTGGTCCCCGTCGAATGGCTGGCGCTGGCCGAGCAGCCAGGCGGAGATGCGGTGGTGGACCGGATCGTCCGCGCCCCCGGCGGGCAGCGCGCCCTGGTGACGCTCAGGCCAAACTCCCGCGGCAAGCGCCTGCGGCTGGCCTTGAAGCGCATCGCACAGAAGGAACCCTACCTGGACGGCCCCACCGCCACGGACCAGTTCTTTTCCGTGGCCGACTTCCGCTTCGTCCGCGCTCCCTGGGAGGAGGATTGAGATGGCGCGCATTGTGGACACCACCCGCTTCCAGGCCGAAGGCGCCTTGATCGACTGGCTCGTGGTAGCGCGGCGTCTGGGACAGCTCGAGACGGCCGCCTTGGCGGGAATCCACATCCCGCGCGTTCTCCAGTTGCGCTGGATGATTCGCGGCGACCTGGGACTGCCCAGCGGCCCCTTCATCGTCTGGCGCCGCCCGCGCAAAGAAAAGCAACTCGCCCCGCTCAGCGTCGAGAGCTCCACGCTGGGCTTCCTCGGCGGGGTGCGCCTGGTGGACTGGCACGAGACGATGTCGGCGGTCGAAGTCGACGTGAGCGGCGGCGCGGGCGGCGTCTTCGCCTTCCTCGGCTCGCCACAGTTGCTCAACGTCGTCGCCATCGCGAATGCGCCCGGGGGCGCGGCGACCCTCCAGCTATCGGCTCCCGCCATGGACGGGTTGATCGTCGCCCCAGGCGTCAGCATCAACGCGGTGCGGGGCATACCCGCCAACGACTATTCCGCGCTGGCCGGTTGGGAAAAACTCGAGCTGGTGGGCCTGCCGGTGCCGCAGGCGCCGTGGGCCGGAGTGGGTCATCATGCCGGAGCCCAGGGAATGGTCGCGGCGTTGACGACGCCCCAGAATGCCGCGCTCGAGCGCCTCAAACGCGGCGCGCCGCCCATCGGCTGGGGAGCCCTGATCGAGCCCGGCCGGCCCGCACCGCCTTGGATCTCGCCGGACTTCCTCGCCCTGATTGGGACCTTGAACGCGGAGCTGCTCGACCATCTCCGCCCGATCGTCGCCTCCTTCCCGCCAAACCAGCAGATCGCCCAGCAGCGTGATGTGCCGGTGCCGCCGCCGGAGAACGCCTCCGGGCAGCAGATGTCGGGCGCGGGCGGAACCTCGAAGGTTTCCCCCCTCGGGTTGACTCTGATCAGCGCGGGCACGGATCCGCACCTGGCGCTGGCGCTCGGCTTCGGGACCGCCTATCCGGTGATCCCGGCGGGAGTGACCGGCATCGCCATGCTGCCGGACGCCATGAGCTTCGACTACATGATCACGGCGGAGTGGCAGAAGGGCCTGGACGGGGTCTCGGAGCCGGTCGAGTACGCCGCGCTGGTGCCCGCGCCCGCCCTGGCGATCGCTCCGCCCGCCCCTGCCAACCCGGTTACGGAACTGATGGGGCATCTGCGGCCTCTGGCAAGCGACGCCGACTGGCGTTGTTCGATCCGCGTAAGCTGGGACCGCCCGCTTCCGATTCCGCTCTTCCGGCCGCGAACTTACGCATTCGCACGCGTGGGAGTCACTCCGCCCGAGCCGCCCGCCGCGCTGATGGAGAAACGCGCGGGCGCCTGGGCGCCTCACACCATCAATGAGACGATCAACCCCCCGGATCCCGAGTCCTGGCGGCTGCATGCAGTGGATCGCGAACTGCCGATCCCATCCAACCCCGGCCTGCGCACGCACAAGTATGCCGTCGCCCACCAGGATCTCTACGGCCAGTGGAGCAACTGGACTCCGGTGAACGCCGTGGCGGTGCAGCCGGCCCCGGACCGGGTGCGCATTGTCAACGCGGAACTCAAGGCGACGCCGCCCGCCTCGGGACCCGTCTGCCCGGGGACGCTTGTCATCGAGTTTCTCTGGGACTGGCGCATCCGGCGCCCGCTCAAGATCCGCTTCGCCGGGCGCCTCTATCCGGCCGCCTTCCATGGCTCGCCTCCGCCAAGCACCGCGGTTCCGGCGGGACTTCAGCGTTCGCTCAGCGGGGCCGACCCGTTCGTCGAAGTGAACTTCTCTGGCGACGTTCCGTCCGTGGCCGGCGCGACTATCATCGGGCTCAACGAGGCGGGCGACGCGCAAGTACCCTTCGGCCCCGCGCAGGGCAGCGAAGGGCGCCGCTACCGGATGACGATTCCGGGCTTCAGCCTGAACTTCGCCTCCACGGGCCACATCGGCCTGGCGCTCTGGGCGCAGGGACAGGAGCGGATTCCGCCGCAGCGCACCGGCCCGTGGTCGGCCGAGCCCAGCGTGATCTCGGTTTCCGATCCCCGCCCGCCGGTGCTCGCCCCGGATATCGTCACGCTGGCGAGCCTGCCGGACGCCTCCGGCGAGTGCCACGCCCGGCTCTCCTGGGCGCCTTCGCCCGGCGCCGCCGGCTACTTCCTCTACGAATCGACGGAAACCAAGATTCTGCTGGCGAACGGTTTGAGTGAGCCGACGCCGGAGATGACGCTCTCGGCGCGCCTGACGCGCATCAAGCAGGCCTTCCGGAACAATCCGTCGCGCCGCGAGTTCACCCGGCGCAACGCCCGGCTGATCAACGCGACAAGCACTGACATCACGCTGCCGCGCGGCTCGACGGCGATTCACGTCTTTGTCGTGCTCGGCGTGAGCGCCGGCCAGGTGGAGGCCAACTGGCCGTCCGGCCCCAACGCCGACGACGCGCTCCAGGCGTTTGCCGCGCCGCGCGTCGTTGCGCCCGCGGCGCCGGCGCTCGAGGCGAAGACCTTTCTTGACACGACGGTGACACCCAACGTCTACCGGGTGCGCCTCGAAGCTCGGACGCGTAAAGGCGCGCGCGTGGCGCGGCTCGATCTGCACCGCGTGCGTGTCGACGACGCGGCCAGGGAACTGAATACAATGGGGCCGCCGGTGATTGCGGTGAGTGCGGGAACTCCCGGATGGACGCTCACCGAGGAGAGCGATACCTTTGGCGCGCATATCGCCTCGGCCGTCGGCGTCGATACGCCCCCAGGCTCCTGGCGGCGCGTCTGGTACCGCGTGGTCGCCTGGTCGGCCAGAGACGCGCTCCGCGGCAATCTTCCCGGCAAGAGCCCGGCAAGCAACGCCTGCTGGGTGGTGGTTCCGCCGCCCGACCCGCCCCCGCTGTCGGCCCTGCAACTCGATGCTCCATCGGGAGGCGGGCCGGCCGAGGTGCTGGTGAAGTGGACCAGCAGCGCGCCGCTCAAGAAGACGCCGCTCGGCCCGCACCTGCTCTCGATCCGCGCCGCCGTGATCGGCTCGCCGGCCGGCACGCCGCCGCTCATCGCCTATGAGGGACCACTCGACAAGCTCGCCACGGCGCAACCGGCCACCGGTTCAGGCGCCTGGCGTGCCGGCGGCTCTCCCCCCGGCCCGTTCGAATACCGGGCGATTCTGCGGCGCGCCTCCCTCACCGACCGCGTCGAGTTCGCCATACGCATCACCGATCCGGTGGGCCGCACCTCCGAGCGGCTTCTGACCATTGAAGCGGGAAGCGTGCTGCCACCGCCGGTGCTCGAACAGTTCGTCCTCACGCCTAGCGTCACGCCGCCGGGAACGATGCTCTCCTGGATGAGCGACGCGCCGCTCGAGGCATTCGAAGCCGGCGCTTACATGCTGCGCGTCACGGTACTGCGCCCGCCGCGGCGGCTGTTTCTGCCGCTCGGTCCGCTGGTGCCCCAGCCCCCGTTGATCTTACAGCTCGCCCTGGGCGACATCCCGCTCGACGAGCCGGGTCCGGTGCCCCCGGGAGTCGATCCGCTGCGCGTCAGAAGGATGCCCGGCCCGGGCCCCAAATACTCCTATTACGCTTTCTGCCGCGTGCCCGCCAGGCAGTTCATCGTTCGCTTGACGGCGCCGGACGACCGCTTGGTCGAACATGTCCAGCAAGTGAGTTGACGCCATGGGCAGCTTTCCGATCACGACCCTGACGCCGCAGGCAGCCCAGCAGCGGCTTCAGAACGACGGCCTGGGCACGCTTGGCCTGACCACAGTGCGCCTGAGCCCGCGCTGGGCCGATCTGACGCCGGGCGCGGGCGATTACGATGCGGCGGCGCTCACGCTGAACATCGCAGGCACGCTGCGCGCTCCGTTTCTGGGCATCCTGACCTTCGCGTTTTCCCCGGCGCAGGCGACGCTGGCCTCCGATGTCGGCGAGGCCGATACGACACTGGCGCTCGCCGCGGGCACGGGAGCGGCCTTTCCTTCGCCTGCTTCCGGCGCGGTGATGCTCGAGCTCACGAGCGCCTCCGGCACCAAGCGCGAGATCGTGGCCTGCACGGCGCGCGCCGGCGATTCGCTGACAGTCACGCGGGGCATGGAGGGCACGGCGCGGCAAGCCTTTTCCGCCGGGGACCGAATCAGGCTCCGCCTGGGGGCGGGCGCGCGCACGACGGAATTCATCGGCGCCGACGGCGACCCGCTTTCCGGCCCCTGCGCCGTGCTGCGGCTGCACCCGCAGGCGGTGCTGCGGCTGGAGCGGCTGGCCGCGGTGCGCTACGCCCAGCCGGGCGATCCACCCATCCGGCCGGTCCCCTGGGCGATGGTGGTTCGCGGCGCTCAGGGCTTCACCACCTCCCGCTGGTACGAGCCGGACGAGGTGATGGCCGGCATCAGCGGCGCAATCTCCTTCCATGACGGCCGCGGCTGGATCATCGACCCGATCTACGTGGCCGCGATGTTCTCCGATCTGCTCACGGCGCTGCCGGGCCTGGCGCCTGCAACGGTCAGCGGTCCGGCGAACGGCGCAGGCGGCGTCACCCAGATCGCCGCGCTCGGCGGCGCGGGCACGCTCGTGCACGTGGTCGATCCGCACGGCAACCTGTACCGGCCGGCCACGCCGGGAGCAACGCTCGAGACGGTCGATGCCGGCGACAACGTCACCGGCACGGTTCCCGCAAGCGGCCTGTTCCACCTGGCCGCGGGAAATCGGATCCGAGCCGCCGCAAGCGATCAGGGCCGCCTGCGCTGGGGCTGGGCCACTTTCGGCACGCTCGGCCGGGCGCCGCTTGCGCCGCCCGCTTTGCCCGCCGGCGTCAGCCTGCCAAAACAGTTCTTCCGCCTGATGGCCGTCGATGCCGAATGGACGCTGCTCGGCAATCGCACGGCGGCGATGGTCCTCGGCGTCGGCCCGGACGATGGGCGCATTCCGGCCGACCTACTGCCTCGCGTGCGCGACCAGGTGCGGATCGATTATCTGGCCGACGGGCCGGACACGCTGGGCGAGATCGAGGCGGTGCTGAACCGGCCGTCGCAGTCGATGATCCTGGCCGTCTCCCCGGCCATCGACCAGACCATGGCGCTGCCGCCCGGGCGGGGTCCGAACGCCCACTGGCCGGCCTTTCCGCCGCCCAATACCAACGCCGGATTCCCGTCACCGCCGTCGCTTGGGTCCGGCTCAGTGACGGCGGCTTTCACGGCAACCAACGACGTCGTGGTCACCCTCGCACCAGGCATCGCGCCCGACGGCGCGCACGTGCGGATCTATCCGCGCCAGTTCGTCGAGATCGCGGCGATTGCGGCCGAGCCCTCCTTCCTGCGGGCCGATGGCGGCGCGGCCCTCGCCTCGGGATCGGCGCCCGTACAGGTACTGCTGCCGAACCCGTTCCGGCTGGCGCAAGGACAGGCGCGGCCCAGCCCGGCCGTCCTCACCATGGACATCGTCATCGCGCCGCGCCTGGGCGTGCGGCGGCTGTTCGGAAGCGTGGCAGTGAATGTGGCCGCCGGGCCCGCGGCCCCGCCGGCGGATCCGTTCTCGGTGGCGCCGGGCACGACCGTGCTGAGCGCCTTGCTGCCGCAAATGCAAGGGCTCGCTCCGTCGCCTCTGTTCGGCATTCCCCCGCCGGCGCCGCCCCCGCCGGGTCCGCCGCCGGCGAACATCCTCGATCTGGTCCTGAGCCTGGCCGCGGAGCCCTCGCCGCGCCAGGCGCCACGGCTGCCGACCATGGGCCGGCTGGAGACAATCGCCGTTACCGGAACCACCGGCCCGGGCGCGCCGCAACCCGCAGGGACACTCCTGTGGGATGGGGTACTCAGCGGCGGACGGCTGGCGCGCGAGAGCCGCTCGGCGCTGCACGAAGCGGGCAACCCGGGCAATCCCGCCGGGCCGGACGTGCACGCCCCCGGCGTGCGCGTCAGCGGCGCGCTCGCCTACGACCTGGCCCGGCATGCGCTCAAGCGCGTGCAGCCGATCATTCCGCTTCCGAGCACCGCCGGCACGAATCCGGGCTGGGTGGCAGCCTCGCTCGGCGATAATTTCAATGCTCCGGATGACTCGGCCGGCGCCGAGACCGGCATCGGCGTGCTGCTCGAGACCGTCGCCGCCCATTGCGAGACGCCCTGGCTGGCGGGCCTGACGCCGCCTGCGCCCGGCCTGACTGTGCAGCAGCTCATCAACGACGCCGCCTCTCAGATGGGACTCCCCTCGCCCTCGATCAGCGTCAGCATCCAGAACGAGCCGAGGGTGCAGCGGGAGATCCGGCGCGAGTTCTTCGTGGCGCGACACGGCCTGCGCGACGCCCAGTGGTCGCTGCGGCGCGCCATCGCCGAAGCGCGCGAGCTCGTCTACATCGAGTCGCCGCAGTTCGCCCGAACGGCCCGGCCCGACGGGGCGCCGCAGCCGTTCGAGGTGGATCTGGTGGCGGAGCTCGCCGCCAGTCTCGCCGCGCACCCGAACCTCCGCGTGCTCATCTGCACGCCGCGCGATCCGGATTTCGCGACGAATTTCAAGGGCTGGTGGCGCCAGCACTACCAGGCGCGCGTGGAGGCGCTTGGCATGTTGCTGGCCGCCGCGCCGGACCGCGTCGCGCTCTTTCATCCCGTGGGCTTCCCGGGCCGCACCGCCTTCATCCGTACGACTTCGGTGATCGTCGACGACGTCTGGTGCCTGGTGGGCGCCAGCCACTTCCGGCGGCGCGGCATGACTTTCGACGGCTCGGCTGCAATCGCCAGCTTCGACTGCCGGCTCGAGCACGGCTATTCGAGGAGAGTGCGCGAGTACCGCCGCGCATTGATGGCGGCAAAACTCAAGGTGCAAGCCCCGGCGCCCGGCACGGCCCCGGGCGGCGACTGGCTGCGGTTGGCGCGGCCGGATTCGGCCTTCGACCTGGTGGCGGACCTGCTCGCCCAGGGCGGCCTCGGGCGCATCCAGCCGCTCTATGCCGGCCCTTCAGACACCACGGTGCTGCCCGCGGGCGCCAACATCGCCGACCCGGACGGCTCGACGGGCGCCAGCTTCGTCACCACCTTCGCCGGAATGCTCAACGAGGCGGGCGACTGAGCGCGCGGAACCCGAGCCTCAGGCGGCTGAGTGGGCGTCGAGCGTCTCGGCGATCTGCTCCCACTCGGCCATGAGGCGATCGAGCTCGGCGCGGTGCTGTTCGGCGAGCGCCGCCAGCCGCCGGCTCTCCTCGGCGCTGCGGAAGACCGCGAGCTGCTCGTCGCATTCGCGGATGGCCGCCTCGGTCCGCGCGATCAGTTCTTCGAGCTCTTCGCATCGCTCCTTGAGGCGGCGCAGCAGGATCGGGTTCAGGCGCTTGGGTCGCGTCTGGGCGCGCTCGGACGGCGCCTGGACCGGCGTCTCCGGCGCGGCAGGCTGCGGGGAGGGTTCGAACGCCGCCTCGCTCTGCTGCTGTTTCCGCCACAGGTAGGCCTCGTAGTTGCCGGGGTAGATCTCCACACCACCGCCGCCCACCTCGAAGACGCGCGTGGCCAGCTTGTCGATGAAGTAGCGGTCGTGGGAAACGAAGACCACCGTACCCGTGTAGCCTTCCAGTGCCTCGAGCAGCACGTCCTTGGCGCGCATGTCCAGGTGATTGGTGGGCTCGTCGAGCAGCAGGAAGTTCGAGGGCGCCACCAGCATGCGCGCCAGGGCGTAGCGGTTGCGCTCCCCGCCCGAGAGCACCCCTACGGGCTTGAGCACGTCGTCGCCCGAAAACAGAAAGCAGCCGAGCAGGTTGCGCAGCTCAGTGAGCGTCCAGGAGGGAGCGACGCCGGCCAAATCGTCGAGCAGCCGCGCCTGGGCATCGAGCTCCTTGTACTGATCCTGCGCGAAGTAGCTTGGCTCGACGTTGTGACCCAGGCGGTACTCGCCCCCGCTCAGCGGCTCGACGCCGGCCAGCAGCTTGAGCAGCGTCGATTTCCCGGCGCCGTTCGGCCCGATGAGCGCGATCCGCTCGCCGCGTTCGATCAGGAAGCTCAGGTTTTCGAAGACCCGGTGCGCGCCGTAGCTCTTCGAGACGCCGCGGAATTCGGCCACGACGCGCCCGCTCGGCCTGGGCTGCGGAAAGCGGAAGCGGATGGTCTTTTCCTCGGGCGGAATCTCGATCCGCTCGATCTTTTCGAGCTCCTTGATCCGGCTCTGCACCTGGCGCGCCTTCGAAGCCTTGTAGCGAAACCGGTTGATGAAGGCCTCGAGCTGGGCGATCCGCTCCTGCTGGTTGCGCCAGGCGGCCTCGAGCTGCGCCAGGCGCGCCTGTTTCTGCTCGCGGTATTTCGAGTAGTTGCCCGCATAGAAGTGCAGCCGCCGGTTCCAGATCTCGACCGTCCTGGTGACGGTTACGTCGAGGAAGTAGCGGTCGTGGGAGACCAGCACATAGGCGTGTGGGTAGCCTCTCAGGTATTCCTCGAGCCAGTTGCGCGCCTCGAGATCGAGGTGGTTCGTCGGCTCGTCGAGCAGCAGCAGGTTCGGCTTTTCCAGCAGCAATTTGGCCAGCGCGATGCGCATCTGCCAGCCGCCGGAGAACTCCTCGGTCCGCCGCCGCCAGTCCTTCGGGGCGAAGCCGAGCCCGGTGAGCACGGCGCCGACCTGCGCTTCGAGCGCATAGCCGTCGCGGTTGCGGAACTCGCTCTCGAGAGCATGGAGGCGGTCGGCAGCGGCGCGGTAGGCCTCGCCCGCCGGGTCGAGCTCGGCCAGGCGCCGCCGGAGCGTCTCGAGTTCCTGCTCGATCGCCCGCAGGTCGCCAAAGACCGACAGGCACTCGCCGAAGACCGTTCGGCCTCTGAGTTCGAGGCCTTCCTGGGGCAGGTACCCCGCCGTGACTCCCTTGGCGCGCACGATCGAGCCGGCGTCGGGCGTCTCCAGACCGGCAAGCATTCTGAGTAGCGTCGTCTTGCCGGTCCCGTTGGCGCCCACCAGCCCGATGCGATCCGAGGGCGTGATCAGCCAGTCCACCTCTTCGAACAGGGTCCGGTCGCCGAACCGCTTGGCGACGCCGGTGAGCTGGATCATGGCTGCGCGGGCGAGACGCTTTCGTGCCCGAGGAAGCGCCGGCGCAGCACCTTGCCGGGCCGGCGCCCGGTGAGCTTCTCCTCATCGACCACCGCGACGCCGTTGACCAGCACCAGCTCGAAGCCGGCCGAGTACTGATGGGGATCCTCGAACGTGGCGCGGTCCTCGACGCGTTCGGGATCGAACAGCACCAGGTCGGCCGCGAAACCCTCGGCGATCAAGCCGCGGTCGCGAAAGCCGAAGGTACGCGCCGGAAGCGACGTCATGCGGCGCACGGCATCCTCGAGCGTGAGCAGGCCCTGTTCCCGCACGAACCGGGCAAGCACGCGGGCATTGGTGCCGTAGGAGCGCGGGTGCGGCTTGCCTTCGCCGAAGACGATGGTGGAGCCGTCGCTCGCCACCGCCGTGTTCGGGTAGCGCAGAATGCGCTCGACGTCCTCGATCGACATGGTGTGATAGACCATCGAGGCGCCGCCCTGGTTGAGCATCTCGAGCACGGTAAGCGCCTCGTTGGCGCTAGTGGCGGCGCGGCCGCGCAGCCGGTTCACCTCGCTGATGGTCTTGCCCTCGAGCGACGGGTCGGCCTCGAAGCGCGCCACCGCGGCGAAGGCATAATCGGGCTGGCCGCGCTCCTCGAGCAGCTCAAGCATGCCCTTCAGGATCCGCGAGCGCGTCTCGGCGTCGGCCAGCCGCTGTTTGAGCTGCTCTTCGCCCCCGGCAAGCGCCCAGCTCGGCAGCAGGATGCCCAGGCCCGTCGAGGAGCGATCGTAGGGGTACTGGTCCACCACCACGTCCAGGCCCTCGCGGCGCGCCTTTTCGATGAGGGCGATCGCCTTGGGGCTCGAGCCCCAGGCGCGGCGGCTGCTCGCCTTGAAGTGCGAGATCTGGACTGGAATGTCGGCCTCCTGTCCGACCCGAATGGCCTCTTCGATCGCCTCCAGCCACCGGACGCCCTCGTTGCGCAAATGCGTCGCATAGACGCCGCCGTAGCGCGCCGCTACGCGGGCCAGCGCGATGATCTCGGAGGTGTCGGCGAAGATTCCCGGCACGTAGATCAGGCCGGTGGAGAGGCCGACCGCTCCGGCGCGCATCCCCTGCTCGAGGAGCGCCTCCATCCGCGCCAGCTCCTCCGCCGTGGGCGCGCGCTGCTCGCTGCCCATCACTTCGCGCCGCACGGTGTTGTGGCCGACGAGCGAGGCGACGTTCAGGCCCAGGCCGAGCTCTTCGAGCGTGCGGAACCAGCCGGCCAGATCGGCCTTCGAGGAGCCGCAGTTGCCCGTGACGATGGTGGTGACCCCGTCGAAGACGAAGTTGTCGCCGCCGGGCACCTGCTCGAGCGTTCGCTCGACATGGGTGTGGACGTCGATGAAGCCCGGCGCCAGCACCTTGCCGGCGGCGTCGATGACGCGATCGGCTTGGGCATTGGTGAGGTCGCCGATCGCGGCGATCCTGCCGTCTTTAACCCCGACGTCGGCCAGATACCAGGGATTGCCCGTGCCGTCGACCACTCTGGCGTTGCGGAAAACCCAGTCGAATTCGGCGCCGGCGAGCGGCAGCCAGATCAGAAGCAGCAAGAGTCGGCGCATGACAGGTTTTTCGAATCTAGGCGAGCGGCCCGCAGAGAAAGTCCAGAGCGCGAGCCAGAAAGCTCTTCAAGTCGTGCCGCCTGACCACCGCATCGAGAAAACCGTGCGCCAGCAGGAACTCGGCGCGCTGGAAGCCTTCGGGCAGCTTCTGCCGGATGGTCTGTTCGATGACGCGCGGGCCGGCGAAGCCGATCAGGGCGCCCGGTTCGGCGATGTTCAGATCGCCCAGCATGGCGAAGCTGGCCGTGACGCCTCCGGTGGTGGGGTCGGTCAGCACGCTGATGAAGGGCACGCGGGCCTCGTCCAGGCGCATCAGGGCGGCCGAGATCTTCGCCATCTGCATCAGGCTGACGGCGCCTTCCTGCATGCGCGCGCCGCCGGAGGCCGAGACGATCACCAGCGGGGTGCGCTCCGCCAGCGAGCGCTCGATGGCGCGGGTGATCTTCTCGCCGACCACAGCGCCCATGCTGCCGCCGATGAACTTGAGCTCGAGCACGCAGATGTTGATCTTGCGGCCGCCCAGCGAGCCGGTGGCCGAGATCACCGCGTCGGGGAGCTTCGTCTTCTGGCGCATGACGGCCAGACGCTGGCGGTAGGGCACGGCGTCATGAAAGCTGAGCGGATCGGTGGAACGCAGGTCCCTGTCGTGCTCCTGCCACTCGCCATCGAGCAGGAGCTTCAGCCGCTTGACGGCATCGATCTTGAAGTGATAGCCGCACTTGGGGCAGACGTCGAGGTTCTCCTCCAAAGCCTTGCGCCAGAGGATCTGCGAGCAGCCCGGGCACTTCTCCCAAAGGCCCTCGGTCCGGACAGTCTTCTCGCCGGGCTCGGGAGCAACGCGGGGCTTGTCACGACTGAACCACGGCATCGGCAGCTTTCCTTCGCTCTACACTAGCGCGGCAGCGATAAGAGGCGCAATCGGCCCGATCAGCCGGCGCGGAGTTCGCGGATGGTGATCCCCAGCAGCGCCAGCGTCAGCCCCGTCATAACCACCACCGAGACCCAGGCGACGAGATTGTACCAGCCGGGATTGACCCACTCCTTGAGCAGCTCCTTCTTATTCACCAACAGGACCATGAAGACCAGTACCAGCGGCAGCAGCATTCCGTTGAGGACCTGGGAAAGCAGAATCATCTTGACCAGCGGGAAGCCCGGCAGCAGAATCACGCCGGCGCCCACCACCACGAGGAAGCCGATGAGATTGTAAAAGATCTTGGCGTCGCGGTAGCGGTGATTAACCCCGGAAGGGAAGCCCAGCCCCTCGCAGACCGAGTAGGCGGTGGACAGAGGCAGGATGCAGGCAGCAAACAGCGAAGCATTCAACAGCCCGGCGCAGAACAGCAGGAAGGCATAACGGCCGAACGGTCGCAGGGCGAGGGCGGCGTCGGTGGCGTCGTTGATGTTGCGGGGATTCTCCGCCCAGATGGCCCCGGCGCAGGCGACGATGATGAAGAAAGCGATGACGGTCATGACGATGCAGCCGACGATCACCTCGATGCGCGACTCGGCGTACTCGCGCGCGGTGATGCCCTTCTCGACCACCGCCGCCTGGAGGTAAAACTGCATCCAGGGCGCCACCGAGGTGCCCACCATGCCGATGAGCATGGTGATGTACTCCGGATCGATCAGCAGCACCGGGCGAACACTGTTGAACAACGCCTCTCCCCAGTTCGGCCGGACCATAACCCCGGAGATGATGTAGGCCACATAAAGCGCACAAGCCACCAGAAAGATCTTCTCGATGCGCTCGTACGTGCCTTTGACCACCAGCAGAAAGACGCCCACGGCCGCCAGCGGCACCGAGATGTAGCGACTGACGTTAAAAAGCTCGAGCGAGCTGGCCACGCCGGCGAAGTTTGCCATGACGTTAGTAAGGTTGGCGCCGACGAGCGCGGCCATGACGAAGAAGGTGGTCCGCAAGCCGAACTCTTCGCGAATGAGATCTGAAAGCCCTTTGCCGGTGACGGCGCCCATCCGCGAGCACATCTCCTGGGTGACGATCAGCAGGATGGTGATCGGCAGCAGGGTCCACAAAGGCAGGTAACCCCAGCGCGCTCCGGCCTGCGAGTAGGTGAATATGCCGCCGGCGTCGTTGTCCACGACCGCGGTCACGAAGCCGGGACCGATGACGGCGAAGAAGACCCCGATCCGGTATCGCAGCCGCTTCAGAACTTGCACCGGTATCTATCGCTCCCGCAGCACGGAGATGATGTCATCGGCCGTGATTACTCCTTCGAGTTTGCCCTCCTCGTCCACGACGGGCAGGGTCAGCAGATTATATTTGTCGAACAGCTCGACGATTCGCTTCTGGCGCTCGCTCACCGAGACCGAGATGGTGGTGGGGGCGGCGAGCTCCCGGAGCGGCGTCGAGGCGGAGGCCACAAAGAGCCGCCCGAGCGGAACCGCGCCCACCAGCCGCTCCTCGCCGTCGATCAGAAAGAGCGTGTTCAGCGTCTCGAGCAGCTCCTCATTGCCGCGGAGCGCGGCAAAGGCGTCGGCCACCGTGGCGCTCTCGTGCAGGGCGACGAAACGGGTGTCCATGAGCCCGCCGGCGGTGTCTTCGGCAAATTCGAGCAGCTCCCGAACCTCGGCCTTGGGCTCGGTCTCCATCTCCTCGAAAATCTCCTCCGTCTTCGCCTCCGCAAGTTCGCCCAACAGGTCGGCTGCCTCGTCCGGCGCCATCTCTTCGACGATCTCGGCGGCCTTCTCCGGCTCGAGCGCCTCGAGGATCGAGGTCTGGATCTCGGGCTCCACCTCGCTGAGTGCCTCGGCCGCCACCTCGCTGTCAATGGAGGCGATGATGGCCTCGCGCTCCTCGGGCCCCAGCTCCTCGACGATGTCGGCCAGATCGGCCGGGTGCATCTTCTCGAGCAGCTCGTTGGTGATGTTGAGCCGCAGGCGGCGCTGCGGGTCCGGCTCGACGATATTGCAGAACTGCCAGGGGATGGAGTGGGGTGGAATCGGCGCCTGCAACCGGCGGATCCAGCGCGGCGGCAGCACCCCCTGAAACAGCCGGCGGAAAACGCTCCGCAGGCCGATATCGACCTCGAGAATGTGCAGCTCGTCGTGCCCGCCGGCGGAGCGAATCTCGAAGGTGATGTCGGTCACCCGGACCACCTTGCGGCCCTGGGCGTCGATGATCTGCTGGTCCAGCAGATCGCGCACGACGCGCAGCATGTACTCGTCGTCGTGATACGGGGTGAGAATTTCCTCGCGGAGGCGCAGACCGTCGAGCGCAATCGTCTCGACGTGTTCGTGGCGGACGGTCAACCAGGCCCAGCCGCCCCCCACCAGGAAGCGGTCGACGCGCGAGGGATCGATCAGCGGAACGAGCGCGGCGTCCCGGATGCGGCCGATGGTGCGCCCGCGGCGGTCCCGGACCTTGAGGCCCACCAGCTCCGTGAGGTAGAGGAGTCTCTCCGCCATCCTGAAACGTCCGCGTTCATAACCCGGACCCGGGCGCCCCGCGGGCGTCTCGGAAGTTCTCTGCCGCTGGCGGCGCGCCCTACATCTTCGTCCTGCCTAGTTTTCACTATGCACGATCGGGAGCGGCGGCCGCAACCGAAAATTCCAATTTGATTTCAAACACTCTGTAGGGCGGCGCACAGGGCGGCCGTGAGCTCATCCGTCGTGGCGGAGCCGCCGAGATCCGGCGTCAGGACACGCCCTCGGGCCAGCACCGCCTCGACGGCGCGCCGGATCCGCGCGGCCGCCGCCCCCTCGCCCAGATGCTCGAGCAGCAGGACGGCGGAAAGCACCATGGCGACAGGATTGGCGATGCCGCGCCCGGCAATGTCCGGCGCCGCACCGTGCACCGGCTCGAACATGGCCGCCTCCGCGCCCAGATTGGCGCCGGGCGCCAGGCCCAGGCTGCCAACCAGGCCCGCCGCAAGGTCGGAGAGGATGTCGCCGTACTGGTTGGGGCACGCCAGGACGTCGAACCGCTGCGGCTCCTTGACCAGCCGGTAGCAGGCGGCATCGACGGCCTCCTCGGAGAACTCAAGCGGCGGGCGCGCCTCGACCACGCGCCGCACCGTCTCGAGAAACAGGCCGTCGGTGAGGTGCAGGACGTTCGCTTTGTGAACCGCCGTGATCAGTCGCCGGCCGCGGCCTAGGGCGTACTCGCAGGCGAAGCGCGCCAGCCGCTCGGTGGCCGCCCGCGTGATGCGCTTGACCGCCTCGGCGCAGCCCGGCTCGGGTTCGCGCTCCTCGCCGATATAGATGTCCTCGGTAATCTCGCGGAAAATGATGACATCCATGGCGGCGTAGGCGCCCGAGAGAGTTGCGAAGCCGCGCACCGGCCGGACATTGACGAACAGTCCCAGCTCTCGCCGCAGCGCGCTGTTGATGCTGGGATAGCGGCGGGGGCCGCCTTCGTTTGTCACCGTGATGCCGCCGGTCCGCCGTCCCGCCAGAAGCGGCGCCTTGAGCGCCACGCGCAGCCGGCGTATGGTGGCGAGCGCCGCCCCGGGCAACGCCTCGCCGCTTGTCGCGCGCGCCGCTTCACCGGCTTGAACCTCATGCCAGCGGATGGCCACGCCGGCCGCCTCGACGACACGCTGAGCCGCTTCCGTAATCTCCGGACCGATCCCGTCGCCGGGGATCACCGCTACCTCGTGCATGTCCACCCTCGGGCGCGCCAGAGCCCGGCGCCCTCGCCGGATTCTACAATGGCAGGCGCGGTGTGTGCGATGCGCCCGGGGCCAGACCCGAAGCTCTTGCGGCGGATTCTCCGCGACGGCATGCGGCCGTCGGAGGAGCGCGACGCCCGCATCCGCGCGGTGGTCGCTTCCATCCCGCGCGGCAAGGTGGCAACCTACGGCCAGGTGGCGGCCGCGGCCGGCTACCCGCTCTATCACCGCCTGGTGGTGCGCATCCTGCGCCAGGCGGGAGACCGCCTGCCCTGGCAGCGGGTGGTGGGCGCCGGCGGCGAGATCAAGCTCAAGCGCGAGGCCGGTCTCGAACAACGCCGGCGCTTGGAACTCGAGGGCGTCGCCTTCCGCGGCCGCCGCGTCGACATGGAGCGGCACCAGTTCCGGTTGCGGACCTGGGAGCTGCCGTGAAGGCCGTCAGAAGTCTCCCTCCTTCACCTACGGATACCTCCACAGCGTCCCTGGCAGGATCACCGACTTAATCCAGGCCCGGAGGGAGTCGGCTCCGGCCGTGCCGAGGAGCCGGCGGCCGAATCGCTCGTGCACCGCTTCGAGAGAGGCGGCGATCGGCTGGCCGTCGGGGACGTTCCGGAAGTAATGCACCAGGAAAAGAGGGGAGCCGATAACGCCCGCCCAGATCTCCAGAATCGCCTCCACCTGATCGGCGAGCACTCCCTGGACTGGCCTAGCACGCGGACGTCGTCCTCGCCGAACCGCACACACTGCTTGAGCCTGTCGATGTCCTCGAGCAGGATCCGCGCGCGGCACCGGAGCATCGCCGTAAGCGTAGCCGGGAATTTGAGAAGTCGCCATTGCCTTCTCACTGCTCTCCGCGTTGGAACGATGGCCCGCCGCCGGCGACGCCCTATACTAAGTAACGTGAGCTTCCGCCTGATGGTCGATTACGCCCCCCGGGGCGATCAGGAGCAGGCGATCGAAAAGCTGGTGCGCGGCGTGCTGGACGGGGAGCGCCATCAGGTTCTGCTGGGCGTCACCGGCTCGGGCAAGACTTTCACCATGGCCAAGGTCATCGAGCGCGTGGGGCGCCCGGCGCTCGTGCTGGCGCACAACAAGACGCTCGCCGCGCAGCTCTATCACGAATTCCGCGCTTTCTTCCCTCACAACGCCGTCGAGTATTTCGTCAGTTACTACGACTATTACCAACCCGAAGCCTATCTGCCCGCAAGCGACGTCTACATTGAAAAAGAGGCGACCATCAACGACGAACTGGACAAGCTGCGCCTTTCGGCCACCAAGTCGCTGTTCGAGCGGCGCGATACGATCATCGTGGCCAGCGTGAGCTGCATCTACGGGCTGGGCTCGCCCGAGGCCTACTACGGCATGTTGCTCATGCTCGAGAAGGGGCAAAAGGTCAAGCGGGAGCAGATCCTCCGGCGGCTGGTGGAGATCCTCTACGAGCGCAACGACGCCGACTTCCGCCGCGGCACCTTCCGCGTGCGCGGCGACGTCATCGAGGTTTACCCCACTTATGACGATTACGCCTACCGAATCGAGCTCTGGGGCGACGAGATCGATTCGCTGAGCCAGATCGATCCGCTCACCGGCCAGGTGCGCCAGACCTATCTGCGCCTGCCCATCTACCCCAAGTCGCACTATGTCATGAGCGAGGAGACGCGCGAGCAGGCGCTCAGGAGCATCGAGGCGGAGCTTATCTGGTGGAAGGGGGAGCTCGAAAAGCAGGGCAAGCTCGTGGAGGCGCAGCGGCTCTGGCAGCGGACGATGTTCGATCTGGAGATGATCCGCCAGATCGGCTACTGCCACGGCATCGAGAACTACTCGCGGCACTTCTCCGGGCGGCTGCCGGGCGAGGCGCCGCCGACGCTGCTCGACTATCTGCCCCACGACGCGCTGGTCTTCATTGACGAAAGCCACCAGACGGTGCCGCAACTGCATGGCATGTACCACGGGGACCGCTCGCGCAAGGAGACGCTGGTCGAGTACGGCTTCCGCCTGCCGAGCGCGCTCGACAACCGGCCGCTTACCTTCGAGGAGTTCGAGGCGCGCGTCAACCAGGTGATCTACGTCTCGGCGACGCCCGGCCCCTACGAGCTCACCAAGAGCGGCGGCGTGGTGGTGGAGCAGATCATCCGCCCGACCGGCCTGGTGGATCCGGTGGTCGAGGTGCGCCCGGTGCGCGGGCAGGTGGACGACCTGCTCCATGAGATCCGCAAGCGGGTCGAGCGCAACGAACGCGTGCTGGTGACCACCCTCACCAAGCGGATGGCCGAAGACCTGGCGGAGTATTATCTGGAGGCGGGCGTGCGCTGCCGCTATCTGCACTCGGAGATCAACACGCTCGACCGGGTTAAGCTCCTGCGCGATCTGAGGCGAGGGGAGTTCGATGCGCTGATCGGGGTCAATCTGCTCCGCGAAGGCCTCGATCTGCCCGAGGTGTCGCTGGTGGCGATTCTGGACGCCGACAAGGAGGGCTTCCTGCGCTCGACCGGCTCGCTGATCCAGACGATCGGCCGGGCGGCGCGCAACGTCAATGGCATGTGCATCCTTTATGCCGACACCGTCACCGAGAGCATGCGCCGCGCCATCGAGGAGACCAACCGCAGGCGGCGCATCCAGATGGCCTACAACGAAGAGCACCATATCACGCCGCAGACGATCGTCAAGCCGATCGACATGCAACTGGTGGCGGTGGCCGAGGCCGATTACCTCACCGTGCCTCTCGAGGAGGCCGAGGAGCCCGAGCCGGTTACGGCGGAGGAGCGCGCCCGTCTGATCGCCGAGCTCGAGGAGCGGATGCGGGAGGCCGCGCGGAAGTTCGAGTTCGAGAAAGCGGCGGAGCTGAGGGATCGCATCAAGGCGCTCAAGCAGCGAGAAGTCTATGACGAGATACCCGCAGTTGGCGTTGGTGCTGACCGGGCAGGTTAGGCGCTACCCGCTCGCCCGCCTGCCCAGTCTCATCCGACACCTGGGTCCGGTCAAAGGTGTCTCCCTCCGCCAGGCGAGCCGCATCGCCAACACGCTGCGGGCGGGCTTCCCGGTGAAAAGCTACGAGGATCTGGCGCGCGCCAAGGTGGTCGTGGTGTGCGCGCCGGAACGGCAACTGCGGTCGCTCGTCGCGGAGCTGGAGGCGGCGCCGGTGGATTGGCGCCGGAAGGTCCTTCTGCTCTGCGGCGGCCCGTTCGACAGCAGCCACTTGGCGGGGCTGGCGGCTCGCGGCGCCGAGGTCGGCTCCCTTCATGCTCTTGAGGAACCTGTGCCGATGCGATTCCTCATCGAGGGTGACCGGCAGGCGGTGCGCTGGGCCCGCCGCCTGGTGGAAGACAGCGGGGCAGTGGCCGTGGAGATCGAGCGGGGCTCGGCAGGGCTGTGCGGGGCCGGCGAGTCGCTGGCCACCTGGTTGCTCATGGCCCTGCTGGACGCCTCCGCCATGTGCTTTCGCCGCGCCGGCCTGAGGCCCGGCGGCGCAGGCCCGATCGTCGCCCGGCTGGCGCACCGCGCCGTGCGCAGCTACCTCAAAGGGGGACGGCGCGCCTGCCGGGTGCCCGAAACCGCCGAGGAGCGCATCCGGTTCCGGCTCCAGCTCGAGGCTTTGCGGCGGGCGGACCTGGCGCTGGCCGGCTTCCTGCTCGAGGTGGCGGTCCTGACGTTCCAATATCTGGGACGGGACAGCGGCTGGTTGCGCGAGCTCGCTCTGGAGCGCGCGGCCGGCCGGGGGTAGGCGGCCCATGCGTCCGGCCATCTGGGTGGGGCTGCTCGTCGCAGTCGGGCTGATTGCGCAGTCACCGCAGGAGACGGGCCTGGATCCGGAAACCCTGCTGCTGGCGCGCATCAAGCTCCGCATGGAGGAGACCCTGCTCCGCCAGCCGGACTACACCTGCCTGGAGACGATCGAGCGCTCGCGCCGCAAGCCTCCGGCCCGCCGCTTCCAGCTGCTCGACACGCTGCGCCTGGAGGTGGCGTTGGTGGGAGGCAAGGAGCTGTTCTCCTGGCCGGGCGCACGCGAGTTCCAGGACCGCGACCTGCGCGAGCTGGTGCCCACGGGAACCATCGGAACCGGCAGCTTCGCGCTGCACGCCCGCAGCGTCTTTCTCAGCTCCTGGCCGCGGTACCGGCGCGTCGGCGAGGAGGAGCGCGCCGGCCGCCGCTGCCACCGCTATGACTACAGCGTCGCGCTCGCCGGCAGCGGCTACTATTTGCGCGTGGGGGAGCGCAAGGCGCGCGTCGCCTACGAGGGCTCGTTCTGGGTGGATGCCGAAACGCTCGATCTGGTCCGGCTTGTCGTCCATGCCCGCGAGATCCCGCCGGAGCTGGAGCTCGATTCGGTCACCGAGACCATCGACTACGCGCGGGTGGTGATCGGGCAGAGCGAGTTCCTGCTGCCCTCGCGCTCCGAGACGGTGCTGGTGGATCTCGAGGGCACCGAACACCGCAACCGCACCAGCTTCACCGACTGCCGCCAGTATGTGGGCGAGTCGCGGCTGACGTTCGACGAGCCGCCCGAAACCGGCCCGGCACCGCCCGCGCCCGTCGAGGTCGAACTGCCGGAGAATGCCTGGGTCGATCTGGAGCTCGCCAGCGTCATCGACGGCGCGCGGTCCCGCATCGGAGACCCGGTGGAGGCCATCCTGCGCACTCCGGTCCGGCGCGGCAAAGAGATCGTGATGCCGAGAGGCGCCCGCGCCCGCGGTCGGCTCCTGCATCTGGAAAGGATCGGCGGGCGCGCCGGCCTGTACGTCGTGGCGATTCAATTCGAGTCCCTCGAGCATGAGGGCCGGCGCGCGCCCCTGGTGGCGCGACTCGAGGAAATCACCTCGGCCTTGCCCGCCGGCGGTCGTCCCGCCGTCGCCGGCGCGCTGCCCGGCGGCGTGGTGGTGCGGCGCCCCGCGCTCGAAGCCATCCCCGGCGCCGGCGTCTTCTATGTTAGAGGTGAAATGATCCGCCTGGGTCCGGGCACCTGGATGAGCTGGCGGACAACAAAGAAGCCGGACGGAACCGCACCGTGATCCAATTTCAAGATGCCGAAGCCGACCGGGCATTGTTCGAACATGCCCTGGAGTTTGCCGAAAAGCAGGTGGCCTCCCTCATCAGGCTCCACCCCATGTACTACCCGCTGTACACGCAACAGGGCAAGTGGAAGCATGAAGGCCAGGCCTGGACCCACTGGTGCGACGGGTTCCTGCCCGGCATGATGTGGATTTTCGAGGCGCGCCACAACAAAGCGAGCGATGAGGCGAAGTTCTGGCTGGAGAATGCCATCCGCTACACCGAGCCGCTTGAGCCGCGCAAGTTCGACCGCGACGTGCATGACCTGGGCTTCATCTTTTTGTCGAGCTACTATCGCTGGTACCGGCTGACGCGAGAGCCCAGGCTCAACGACGTGCTGATCCAGGCCGGCCGGACGCTGGCCCTGCGTTTCCAGGACAAGGGGCAGTATCTGAGCTCGTTTGTCGCGGCCAACTCGCTGTTCATCGACATCATGATGAACGTGGGGATCATCTTCTACGCGGCGCGCGAGACGAACGACGCCACGCTGCGCGAGATCGCGCTCCGGCACTGCTACACCACGCGCCGGTACCTGGTGCGGGGCGACGGCTCCACCGCGCACGAGGGCCTGTTCGATCTCGACACCGGCGAATTCCTGCGCCAGAGCACGCACCAGGGCTGGCGGGGCGATTCCTGCTGGTCACGCGGCCTCACCTGGAGCCTCTACGGCTTCACCACCGCCTACGAATTCAGCCGCGACCCGCATTTTCTGGGGACCGCGCAGGCCTGCGCGGACTACTACATCGCTCATACGCCTGCCGGAGGAGTGCCGCCCTGGGACTTCAACGCTCCGCTGGAGCGCCGCACCCAGGTGGACACTTCGGCCGCGGCGATCGCCGCCGCGGGCCTGCTGCGCCTGTGCCGGCATGTTCCGGATCCGGCGAAAGGACATTTTTACTGGTCCACCGCCCTGCGGATCCTCGAAACGCTCGCCCGAGACTATCTCGCCGAGGGCGATCCTTCCTGGGAGGGCATCCTCAAGGGCGGCGTCTATCACATCCATAAGAACCTGGGCGTCAACGAGTCGGTGATGTGGGGCGAGTATTTCTTCGTCGAAGCCCTCGACGAGGCCTTGCGCCGTCTCCAGGCGGCGGGAGTTCGGTAGAATGGCCGCCATGAAGGAATCGAACGGTTCTCCCCGGCGAGCATTTCTTCGCGCCGCGGGCGCCGCTGTCGGCGGCAGCCTGATTCCGCACCGCGTTCTGGGGGCCAACGACCGCCTGGTGGGCGGCTTCATCGGCATGGGCCGGATGGGGATGGCCAATCTCGGCTTCGCCCAGCAGATGGAGAACGTCGTCATCAAGGCCGTCTGCGACGTCTATGAGCCCCATCTCCAGCAGGCGGTCGACGCCACCGGACGCAAGGCCAAAGCGGTGCGGGACTTTCGGGAGATTCTCGCCGACAAGGAGATCGATTTCGTCTGCATCTCGACGCCCGACCACTGGCACGCCTACATGACGGTGGAGGCCTGCAAGGCCGGCAAGGATGTCTATGTGGAGAAGCCGCTCTGCGTCACCGTCGAGGAAGGCGTCCAAATGGTGGCCGCGGCGCGGAAGTACAACCGGGTGGTTCAGGCCGGCACCATGCAGCGCTCCGGCATTCACTTCCAGCAGGCGGCGGCGATGGTGGCCCGGGGCGACCTCGGCAAGGTGACCATGGTCCACACCTGGAATTACGGCAACCAGCCGCCGGCCGGCATCGGCAACCCGCCGGACAGCGATCCGCCGCCGGGCCTGGACTGGGACATGTGGCTCGGCCCGGCGCCGAAGCGCCCGTTCAACAAGAACCGCTTCGGCGTTGACGCCAAGGCCTTCTCGCACTTCCGCTGGTTCTGGGACTACGCCGGCGGAATGATGACCGACTGGGGCGTGCACTGGCTGGATATCGTGCAGATGGCCTTCAACGAGGCGATGCCCGTCGCCGTCACCGCGCTCGGCGGCAAGCTGGTGTTGACGGATAACCGCGAGACGCCCGACACCATCCACGTCACCTACGAATATCCGGGCTTCCTGGCCACCTATGAGAACCGTTCCGGCAACGCGCAATCGATGTTCGGCAAATCGGGCGGGATCCTCTTCTACGGCACGCGCGGCACGCTCTTTGTCGACCGCAGCGGCTACCGGCTGGTGCCGGAGAAAGGCTCGGACCTGGTCGAGGTCGAAGTCGGCCGGTTCAACAACATGAACCTCGCCCACTGGGAGAATTTCATCGATTCGATCCGGACGCGCCGCCGCCCGGTGAGCGACGTCGAGACCTGCCAGCGCTCCACCACCACCTGCATCCTGGGCAACATCGCGCTGCGCGGCCGCATGCGCGTTGATTGGGATGCCGCGCAATGGACGACGCTCCAGACCGAGCTTCGGCCGCTACTGGCCCGTCCGACCCGCGACCCCTGGAAGATCGTCGTCTGAGCGGCGCGAGCAGCGGAGTGAGGCAGGCCTGTTTCCGAGCCGAAAACCTCACCAAATCCTACCCATCGGCCGGCGGGGAGCTGGTTGTCTTCTCGGGGCTCGACTTCGAGGTGGCGCAGGGGGAAAAGCTGGCGCTGGTGGGCCCCTCCGGCGCCGGAAAGTCGACGCTGCTACACCTGCTCGGCGGCCTGGACCGGCCCACCGCCGGCGCCGTCTATTTCGGCTCCCAGAACCTGTTCGCCCTCTCCGAGACGGAGCTGGCGCGGTTTCGTAATCGCAGCATCGGCTTTGTCTGGCAAATTCCATCGCTGCTGCCGGAATTTACGGCGCTTGAAAACGTCATGATGCCGCTGCTGGTGCGCGGCCTCGAGGCCAGGCAGGCCGCCAGGGCGGCGCGCAACCGCCTGGAAGAAGTAGGCTTGGCGGATCGCGCAAGCCATCGCGCCGGCGAGCTTTCCGGCGGCGAGCAACAGCGCGTGGTCCTGGCTCGGGCGCTGGTCGGCGAGCCGCAGGCGCTGCTGGCCGACGAGCCGACCGGGAACCTGGACTACCGCACCGCCGAGCTGATCATCGAACTGCTCGATACCCTCCACCGCCGCCACGGGCTCACCTCCGTCGTCGTCACTCACAATCTCGCGTTCGCACGCCGCTGCGATCGCATCTTAAAATTAGAGAGGGGAGTGCTGGTCCCCTGGCAGCCACCTCCCCGTGAGGGAACTGACGGCAGGGATGAGGGATTTTAGCCATTATGTTTGAGCGATACACGGAAAAGGCCCGCAGGGTCATCTTCTTCGCGAGGTATGAAGCCAGCCAGTTCGGCAGCCCATACATCGAGACGGAGCACCTTCTGCTCGGCCTGTTGCGCGAAGACAAAGCGCTGGCCAACCGTTTCCTGCGCTCTCACAACGCCCTCGAGTCCATTCGCAAACAGATCGAAGCCCACACCACGGTGCGGGAGAAAGTCCCGACCTCCGTGGATCTCCCGTTGAGCCACGAGTGCAAGCGCGTGCTGGCGTATGGGGCCGAAGAGGCGGAGCGTCTCAACCACAAACACATCGGCACCGAGCACCTTCTGCTCGGCCTGCTCCGGGAAGAGAAGTGCCTGGCCGCCGAGATCCTGCATGAGCGGGGACTGCGGCTGAACCACGTCCGGGAGGAGATCGCCCGGTCCTCCTCCGAGAAGGCCTCCTCCAGCCGGCCCAAGGAGAGTTCGCTGCTGGCCGAGTTCAGCCGCGATCTCACCCAGGCGGCCGCCGACGGCCTGCTCGATCCCCTGATCGGGCGCGACTACGAGCTCGAGCGCGTCATCCAGATCCTGTGCCGCCGGACCAAGAACAACCCGGTCCTGATCGGCGAGCCCGGTGTGGGCAAGACGGCGATCGTCGAAGGTTTGGCCCAGCGCATCGCCGACGGCGACGTCCCCTCCTTCCTGACCGACAAGCGCATCCTCGCCCTGGATCTGTCGCTGATCGTCGCCGGCACCAAGTACCGCGGCCAGTTCGAGGAGCGGCTTAAGACCATCATGAAGGAGCTGATGGAGAATCAGAACGCCATCATCTTCATCGACGAGCTGCACACGCTGGTCGGGGCCGGCTCGGCCGAAGGGTCGCTCGACGCCGCCAACATCCTGAAGCCGGCGCTGTCGCGCGGCGAAATTCAGTGCATCGGCGCCACAACGCCCGCCGAATTCCGCAAGTCGATCGAAAAGGATCGCTCGCTCGAGCGCCGCTTCCAGGCCGTCAAGGTGGCGCCGCCGAACGAGGCGGATGCCATCAAGATCCTGTTCGGCATCAAGGAGCGCTACGAGAAGTTCCACGCCGTCGCCTACACGGATGAGGCGATCGAGACCGCCGTGCATGCCTCCAGCCGCTTCATCCCGGACCGGTTCCTGCCCGACAAGGCGATCGACCTGATCGACGAGGCGGGCGCGCGCGTCAAGCTGCGGCAGACGACGGTGCCGCCCGAGGTGGCCGAGGTGCAGAAACGCATCAAGTTCATCGTCAACCGGATGGAGTCGGCCATCGCGAATCACGAGTTCGAAAAGGCGCGCTTTTATTCCGACGAGGAGCGCCGCGAGCGGGAGAACCTGCGCCAGTTGCGCGAGCGCTACAACCTCGACGATACCTCCACCGGCATCGTCACCAAGGACGATATTGAGGAAGTGGTGGCCCGCTGGACCGGCGTGCCGATGACCTCCATCCGCGAGGAGGAGATTTCCAAGCTGCTCCGCATCGAGGAGGAGCTGCACAAGCGCGTCATCAGCCAGGATCAGGCCATCAGCGCCCTGGCGCGCGCCATCCGGCGGTCGCGGGCGGGCCTGAAGTCGCCGAAGCGTCCCGCCGGCTCGTTCCTGTTCCTGGGCCCGACCGGCGTCGGCAAGACCGAAGTCGCCCGGGCCCTGGCCGAGTTCCTCTTCGGCAGCGAGAAGGCGCTCATCCGCTTCGACATGTCCGAGTTCATGGAGAAGCACTCGGTCTCGAAGCTGATCGGCTCGCCGCCGGGTTATGTCGGCTACGAAGAGGGCGGCCAGTTGACCGAGCGCGTGAAGCGCTCGCCCTACTCCATCATCCTGCTCGATGAGATCGAGAAGGCCCACCCGGATGTCTACAACATCCTGTTGCAGGTCTTCGAGGACGGCCAGCTCACCGACGGGTTGGGCAACACGGTCGACTTCAAGAACACGATCATCATCATGACTTCGAACCTCGGGGCGCGGCATCTGGAGAAGCGCGCGCCGATGGGCTTTGCGGCCCTGCCGCCGGGCGGCATTCCGCCCAAGGTCGAGGATCAGGTGATGGCGGAGGTCAAACGCGCCTTCAACCCGGAGTTTCTCAACCGACTGGATGAGATCATTCTGTTCAAGGCGCTCACCGACGACGATCTGATCAAGATCATCGACCTGCTGGTGGAGCAGATCAACGCCAACCTGGTCTCCAAGGAGATCCGCATCCGGCTGGCGCCCGAGGCCTCGCGCTACATTCTCGAGAAGACCTGCGCGGATCGCAGCTACGGCGCGCGGCCGCTGCGGCGCGCTCTCCAGAAGTACATCGAGGATCCGCTCTCGGAGGCGCTCATCCAGGGCACGCTTCCGCGTCCGGCCGAGCTCGAGGTCTATCTCGAGGATGCCGGCATCTACTGCCGGCCGCTCAAGCAGGAGCAGCCCGTCGCCGCCGGCGGCCCGGGCGAGGTCGAGGAACCGCGGCCGCGCATTCCGCTGTTCCTGTTCTAGAGGCAGCGCCGGCGCGACGCCGCCCGGCGAGGTGCGCGCCGGTGGTCCGGTCGGCGATCAACTCGCTTCGATCCATAAAACTTCGGAGGTGAAAGGGTCCTCCAGCCGCACCGGCACGCCCCGGCGCGCCCACTCAGCTCCGGTACGGATCTCCGCGCGACCGGCATCATGCCAGCGGACGCGGTAACGCACGCGGGGCTCGAGGCCGCGGATCGGGAGCGTCACCGACTCGGTCGGGCTCGCCGCCCGGAAGGCGAGCACGAAGCCTATGCCCAGCTCGGGCGCAAAAGACTCGATGGCGTCCCATTCGGCTGGCGCCACCATCGGCGGCACGAACAGCTCCGTCTGCGGCAGCAGATGATAGACGTCCCCGCGGCGAAGCACCGGCCGGATCTTCTTATAGAGCTCGACGGCGCGGCGCGCCGCGGCCCGCAGGTTCTCCGGCCAGGAGGCCAGGCGGCCGGAGATGCCCAAAGCCCCGTACATGCGACTGCGGAAATACTCGTCCAGACGCGCCGCCGGTGTCGCGTCGGTCGCGGGCTCCTCGTCGTTATCGATGAACCAGGCGTTCAGGTACTGCGCCGGGAAGGCGTAGCTTGCGCCCGTCACCTGATAGCGCACGCGGTAGCCCGGCGAGGTGGCGTCACTGTTCCAGGCCGTGCTGGCGAAGCGCAGGATGCCGAAATCGGTGCGGTGGCCGCCGCCCGAGCAGTTCTCTAGCGCCAGCCGGGGAAACTGGCGCCGCAGGTGCCCCATCACCTCGTAAACGCCCTGGATGTGAGCGAAGTTGCCGTCGCCGGCCTGATGGCCGTGGTCGGCGCGCGTGCAGACGGTGTAGACGTTGTGGTCCCACTTGAGCCAGTCGACTTTGTATTCGGCGATGAGGCGGCTCAACGTCTGCTTGGCCCAGGCGACCACTTCCGGATTTCCGAAGCAGAGCGGATGGGTGCCTCCGGGCGCGGGCGGGCGCGCCGGATCGGCAAGAGCCAGCCACGCGCCGCGAATCGGGCTGCCCGCCTGATCGACGAAGCGCAGATCGACGCGCTCGGGCTCGACCCAGACGCCGAATTTCATCCCGAGCGAGTGAATGAAATCGGCAAAGGCAGCGATGCCCGAGGGGAACTTCTCGCGGTTCTCGCGCCAGGTGCCCAGGCCGAGGCCGAAGCTGGCGCGTTCCGCAGGCGAGCCCTCGTACCAGCCCGCATCCAGATAGAAGCATTCCAGGCCGAGCCCGGCGGCGAGCCTCGCTTCTTCCCGGAGGGCCTCCTCGCGCAGCAGGATGTTCCAGTTGTACCAGGTATTGTAGTGCGTCCACGGGAACTCGCCATCAGGATCGGCGGGCATGACGTGGGCGCGCAGGTAGCGGTGGAGCAGGCGCACGCCCGCATCGGTGTCGCCGCGATAACAGCCGTAGAAGGCGCGCGGGGAGACCACCGTTTCGCCCGGCGCGAGGTCGCGGCGGAAGTCGTCGACGCCGGCCTGGAGGATCACCTCGTCGCGTCGCCGGGCAAAATGGATCAGCCAGTGGCCCGACCACTGAAGTCCTCCACAGAGCCCGTCGCCGCCCGGCGGGACCTCGAGCGCGAACCAGTTCAGATACTCGGCGGTGGAGGTGGGCAGGCGCCGCGAGAGCCGGTCCTGGCGCGTCGACAGGGTGAACGCCTGCCCGGCGAAGAGCTCGCAGCGGCCGACGTGGTACGGCCCGTACGGCTGAATGTTTTCGGCGCCGCGGCCCGAGCGCGCCCGCTCGCCCTGGACGTAGGTGATCCGGCATGTCTCCGCCGGCGCCACGGCCAGTGGCACGAGCAGCGGGTCGAAGCGCTCGAGCCCGGCCAGCTTCTCGCGCCCGGAGTTGTGCACTTCAAGCCACTGCTCGATCACGTCAGCATCGGCGAAACCGCGCAGGCGCAGGCGCAACTCGAGTCCCCGGTCCACCTCCTCGAACACCAGCTCGAGCTCCATGGAACCGGCCGGATCGCCGCGAACTGCGTGGCGGGCCAAGCGCATCCGCTTGGGATCCGCGAGCCCGAAAAGAAAGACCGGTTCCGCTGCGCCTGGTCCGCCAGCGGTGCGCACGTGGAAGCCGGTGCTCCAGCGACTGGCCGGCCTGGCCCAGTTTCTGCCGCCGGTCAGGCCGAGGAACTCCAACTCGAGCCTGCCGTCCGGAGTGAATCGCAGCCGTTTCTGGAAGCGCGAATTGCCGACCGTGAAGCGCCGCGCCACTTCGTCATATGCGGCGACGGCGCGCGTCCCCGAAAGCTGGGGGGAGGCCGACCACGCCGCGGCGGCCAAAGCGCCAGGGAGTTGCCTGCGTGTCAGTCTCATAGCCCGAATCCACCGATCCTATTGCGCCCAGTTTCTCACGAATGGACCCGATGCGGGTTGCGGCGCGACAGCGTGCTACACTCCAAATGAAGCCGCTGCCCGGGTGGCGAAATCGGCAGACGCAAAGGACTTAAAATCCTTTTCCCGGCAACGGGAGTGCGGGTTCGAGTCCCGCCCCGGGCACCACGGGCGCCGAAGATCCGCTTACTCCAGCGCAACTCGTGTTCGCCGCTCGAGCTTGACCTGCGCCCGGCGGCGTTTCTCTTTAAGGCGCTGCTCGCGCGCGGCCGCGGGCGCCTGGGTTCGTTTCCTCGGCCTGGGCCGGACGAGCGCCGCAGCAACCAGGGCGGCGAGCTTGCGTCGGGCGTCCTCGCGATTGCGGCCCTGATCGCGCGTGCGGCTCGAGGTCACCACCAGCTCGCCCTCCTCGGTCAGGCGCGATCGCAGGCGGGCCAGCAGCCACCGGCGATCGTCCTCACTCAACGCCGCGCTGCGGCCCGGCGCCCAGCGCAGCTCGACCTTGGTTGCCACCTTGTTGACGTTCTGCCCGCCGGGGCCGCCCGAGCGAACGAAGCGCTCCTCGAGTTCCCCGGCGGGAATCCTGAGCCCCAAAGCGACCTCGAGATCCTCCACGCCCCCAGTCTACTGCCTGCGCCTACAGCCACAGGCTTCGCCGGCGTGAACCGAGCAGCCAGATGAAGAACGGCCCCCCTAAGAGCGCGGTGATGACCCCGACCGGGATCTCCGCCGGCGCCAGCGCCACCCGCGCCACCGTGTCGCACAGCGCCAGAAAGACACCCCCGGCAAAGAAGGCCGCGGGCACGAGCAGCCGGTGATCCGCCCCGATCCGCAACCGCAAGGCATGCGGGACGATCAGCCCGACGAAGGCGATCGGCCCGGCGAGCGCCGTGACCGCCGCCGTGATCAGCGAGCCGGTCAGGAAGCCGATGAGCAGCGAGCGCGCCGGCGAGACGCCCCGCGCCATCGCCCATTCCTCGCCCACCGCCAGCAGGTTCCACTCCCGCGCCCGGTGGAAGGCCACCAGCACCGCCGCCCCGACGACCGCCGCAAGCCAGGCCAGCGTCCGGTAGCCCACCGGCTCCAGGCTCCCCATCAGCCAGCGCAGCACGACGAACGACTGGCCGAAGTCGGCGAGGTTGTGCAACAGCAGCAACAGCGCGGCGCAGATGCTGTTGAGCGTGATCCCGGCCAACAGCAGCGTGAACGAGGACATGCGATTGCCCTGCGAGGCGATTCCCACCACGAGCAGCAACACCACGGCGGCGCCCACCCAAGCCGAGACCGTGATCGCGGAAAAGCCGGCCCAGCGGCTCCAGCCGAAACAGATCGCCAGCACCGCGCCGACGCTGGCGCCGCCCGCCACGCCGAGCACATAGGGGTCGGCCAGCGCGTCGCGCACCAGGGCCTGAAAGAGCACGCCGGCGACGGCCAGCGCGCCTCCGACGAGCAGGCCCAGCAATACCCGGGGCAGCCGGGCCTGAAAGAGAATCTCCTTATCCGGTGACAGCCCGGTGAAGGCCCGGCCGTAGTCGATTCGGGCCGAGCCGACGAGCGGCAACACCGCTGCCGCCACCAGCGCCAGAAGCAGGCCCGCAGCCACGAGCCGCCCGAGGCGCACCGTCGCCGGCCGATCAGGTTTCATAGCGGATCCACGGCCGGCCTTCGCGGTCGGCGGCGAGGCAAGCCTCGACCTCGAAGACTGAGCGCAGTATCCCCGGATCGAGCGCCTGCCGGGGCGGCGCGTCGGCAGCCAGGCTGCCCCGGTCGAGCACGATCACGCGGTCGGCATAAGAGGCCGCCAGATTCAGGTCGTGGGTGGCGGCCACCACGAGCAACCCCTGACGGCACAGCTCGCCGAGCAGCCGGTGCAGGCGGATCTGGTGCTT
The DNA here is from genome assembly GCA_938003835.1 of uncultured Bryobacteraceae bacterium. Taxonomy (GTDB): domain Bacteria; phylum Acidobacteriota; class Terriglobia; order Bryobacterales; family Bryobacteraceae; genus CALKXJ01. Next base: position 63,903 of record CALKXJ010000024.1, read on the forward strand.
GACATCCAGGAAGGCCGCCGGCTCGTCGAGCAGCAGCACGCGCGGCTGCTGGGCCAGCGCCGAGGCTAGCACCACCCGCTGGCGCTCGCCGCCGCTCAGCGCGCGAAAGTCGCGGTGGCGGAACGGGAGCGTATCGGTGAGCTCCATGGCGCGTTCGACGGCGGCGTGATCCGCCGGACTCTCGAACAGCCCGTCGCAGTAAGGGGTGCGGCCCATCAGCACCACCTGCTCGGCAGTGAAGGGAAACTCCAGCCGCAGGCTCTGCGGGACGAAGGAAACCACCCGCGCCAGCTCGCGCCGCCTCCAGCGGCGAAGTTCCCGCCCCTCGAGCCGGCAGGCGCCTTCGTAGTTGGGCCGCAGCCCCGCCATGATGCCGAGCAGCGTGGACTTGCCGGCTCCGTTCGGTCCGACCAGCGCCACCAGTTCGCCGCGCGAGAAATCGACCGAGGCGAGCTTCAACACCCGAACCCCGTTGTAGCGGTAGCCCAGATCGCGAAGTTCGTAAAGCGCGCTCAGAGTCCGGCCTCCGGCTGGAGCATCCGCGCCAGCTCGCGCGCCGCGACGCTCATGCGCGGGCCTGGAACCACATAGATGTCGGCCGTCACCGCGTGGACACGGCGCTCGCGGACCGCCGCGAGGCTCCCGTACCGGCTCCAGAGCTCGAGCACCTGCTTCGTCCGGGCCTCGCTGGCGCCGTCGTTCCGGCCCATCTCGCCCAGGTCGATGATCACCTCGGGATCGCGCGCCAGGACCTCCTCGAGCGAGACCTTCGGGTATGGAGCCGCCACGGCGCCGAAGATGTTCTGGCCTCCGGCCAGCGTGATGAGCTCGTTGAGGTAGGAAGCGCTGCCCACCGCGATCAGCCCCTCGAGCGTTCCCGGCGTCCGTCCCACGATGAACGCCACCCGCCGCCTGGCCCGCCCGGCCGTCCTGCGGCCGACCTCGTCGAGCTCCGAGCGGATCCGCCCCTGTAGCTCCCGGGCCCGTTCGGCGACCCCCGCCGCCTGCCCGAGGCGCTCGATGGCGCGGAAGACATCGGTGACCGTCCGCTGCTCGAGCTCGAGCACCTTGAGTCCCAACCCTTCCAGCCGCTCGCGCAGCCGTATGGGGTTCGCTTCGATCACCACCAGATCGGGCCGGAGGCTGACGATCGTCTCCAGATTCGGCTGGATGTAGGTGCCGATCCGCGGCACCCGGCGCGCCGCCTCCGGATAGTTGCAATAGGTCGTGACGCCTACTACGCGTGAGCCCAGCCCGAGCGCGAAGAGGATCTCGGTGAGGCTCGGCGCGGTGGAGACGATGCGCGCCGGTGGGCCCGAGCCGGCGCTCGCCGGCGCCAGCCACAAAGCCAACAGCAGACCTGCTAGCCGCAAAAGTACTCCCTCAGAAGCCCGACGAGCCGCTCGTTCTCCGGCCGCGTGCGGATGGCGAAACGGACCGCCTCGCCTTCGACGCCGGGCCAGCCGGTCGCGTTGCGCAGGATCACCTTTCGCCGGTAGCACCACTCGCACAGGTCGGCCGCCCCGCTGGCCAGGTAGGCCAGATAGAAGTTGGCATCGCTGCGGAGCACGGTCAGCGCGGGGATCGACGCGAGCTGGCTCCACAGCCAGGTGCGCTCCTCGCAAACCACCTGGCGGGACCGCGCCGCGTGATCCGCGTCCTCGAGACACGCCAGGGCGGCGGCCTCGGCGATTACATCCAGGCCCCAGGGCGCCCGGCGCGCCTCGAGGTTCTCGAGCACCCCCGCCGGGCCGAGCAACGCGCCGACGCGCAGGCCCGGGATGCCGTAGAAGGCGCTCAAGGTGCGAAGGACGAAAAGGTTGGGGCGAGCCTCGAGTAACGTCGCCGCCGAGGGTTCCTTCGTGAAATCGAGGAACGATTCATCGATCAGGACCGGGTTGCGGCTCGCGAGCAGCCAGTTCTTGAGCCGCTCGAACGGAATCGCCTGCCCGGTCACCTGATTGGGCTCGGAGAGCACCAGCAGGTTCTCTTGAGGCCATCGCCTGAGCTCCGCCCAGCCGGCGTGTTGCGCATAAGGGTACGCGGAGTGAAACTCCGGCGGGGCCGGCACGGCCAGCGTCACCGGCTCGCGTTCCCACTCCCGCGCCAGGAAGTAGACGATCTCGGTCACCCCCTTGCCGAGCAGGATCTGGTCGGCTCGCACGCCCCAGGCTCTTGCCAGGGCCTCCTTGAGCGCCTTGGGGGACCGCTCGGGGTAGACGACGACGCGGTCGATGGCGCGCTTGATGGCGGCGCGCACGCCCGGCGGCGGGCCGAGTGGATTCACGTTGATGCTGAGGTCCAGATACTCGCGCCAGTCCCAGTCTCGATCAGGGAATCCATTGGGGATGGGTGAGTCGCTCACTCGGGTCTCCCTCGCCCCCGGCCTGCTCGAAGGCTGCCGGAACCTACTGAGTCAAAGGAAGTTCTAGCGAAAGACGCGCAGAAGCAAAGTATAGCAGACCCGGCTCGATGAGCTCGCCGGCGGCTCACTTGAGCGGCACCAGCGTTGAGGCCACAACGACCGTCAGGAATCCCGTGAAACCCAGGACGGCCAGCAGCGGCGTCCAGGTCTTGAGCGCCTCTCCCTCGGTCAGCCCCGACATCTGCTTGTAGACCCAGAATCCGCTATCGTTCATCCAGGAACCCACCAGGGCGCCCGAGCCGATCGCCATGGCGACATAGACGTTGTGATAGGGCGGAGGCGCCTCGACGAGCAGCGGCGCGACGATCGAAGAGGTGGTGATGATCGCCACGGTTCCCGACCCCTGCGCCAGCTTCATCAGCCCGGCCAGCAGGAAGCCGAGCAGCAGCACCGGAACCTGATACTGCTTCGACAGATCGCTTAACGCCTTGCCGACGCCTGCCTCCACCAGCATCCCCCCGAAGGCGCCGCCCGCGGCGGTGATCAGGATGATCAGGCCCGCATTGGAGAAGGCCGCCTCGACCCGGCCGGCCAGCTCGGAAAGCGTCAGCCGCTTCTGGTGCGCCAGCATGTGAAGCGAGATTACTGTCGCCACCAGCAGCGCGAAGTTCGGGTCGCCCAGGAAGGCCGTCACCTTGGCGATCCCCGTTGCCGGGGCCACCGCCTGCGCCACGGTGTTTGAGGTGATCATCAACACCGGCAGCGCGATGGGCGCGAGCGAGTGGAGGAAGCCCGGCAGGTGCTCGTCACTGCGGTTGGCCAGCTCCTCGAGTTCCGCCAGCGACAGGCCCGGCGTCTCGCGAAAAGGCACCGGAAGCGCCCGGTCCATGTAGGCGGAAAACATCCAGCCTACGGCGGCCATCGGCAGCCCCACGATGCAGCCCGTCAGGATCATGACGCCGAGATCGACGCCGAGCGTGGAGGCGGCCGCCAGCGGCCCGGGCGTGGGCGGCACCAGCGAATGCGTGATCGTCCCCCCGGCGCAGATCGCCATGACGAACAGCAGGTAGTTCTTGCCGGTGCGGATCCGCATGGCGCGCGCCAGCGGCACGAGCAGATAAAAGACCGTGTCGAAGAAGACGGGAATCGCCAGCACATAGCCCGAGACGAGCAGCGACAGCGAGGAGCGCTTCTCGCCCAGCAGCCTCACAAAGACGCGCGTGATCTTGTCGGCGCCGCCGCTCTCCATCAGGCAGAAGCCCACCAGCGCCGCCAGGGCGATCACGATGCCGATTCGGCCGCAGACGTCACCGAAACGACCCGCTACCATCGGCATGGTGCGCGCCAGCTCCACCTGCGGGGAAAGCAGCCCTACCGTCATTGCCGCCACGATCAGCGCGAGGAAGGCGTTGATCTTGAAACGAATGATGAGAACAAAGACGACGGCGACGGCGACGACAAGAATGGCAACCGGGGGCATCTTGAGGATCGTACAAAAAAACGGACCGCGCCGCCCGGCCGGCCCCTGCCGGTTAAGGCGTGCCCGCGCTGCGGCGCCCCAGCGCCACGCCCTGCGTGGTGACGTAGTATTTGGCCAGCATGTTGGGCCTCTCCCAGGCCGGCAGCGTCTCCGGACGGCGCATGTAGCCGAGGAAACGGTCCACCAGAAGCGCGAAGTGGTCCTCGTGCGAAACGCGCAAGGGCTGCGGGATCACAATCCGGAACCGCGCGCCCTGATCCTCCACTGCCAGGCCGGGATACTGGCCGCTGATCCGCTCGAGGCGCGCCGCGAGCGCCCGGCCGACCGCTTCTTTCCGCCCCGGCGCCGGAACGACGTAAACCTCCGGAATGAACTTTTCTTCCGCGCCCTGGCGGACCTCGACCGTGGAGCGGCTGCCGCGGAAAACCGCCACCGAGGTGTCCGCCTTGCCCGGCGGCGCTTCATAGTCCCAGCGCACCTCGAGCACGACATGGACGCCGCGGATCGTGTACAGCACCCGGTTGTTGCAAAAATACTCAAGCCGGCCGTCGCGCACGGCCGGCCGCAGGTAGACCGGGAAGCCCCCTTCGCCGGTGACGCGCCGGTATTCCTCCTCGGTCAGCACCGTCGGCCAGCGCCTGCCTTCGAGCACGCGGATCTCGGTCCGGTAGTCGATCGCCTGCTCGGGAAACAGCGTCCACATGATGAGGTCCACCAAGTGCGTGCCCACGTCGGTGAGGCCCTCGCCCTGCTCGGCGATGTCAAAATACCAGGCCGGACGCAAATTCGGAATCCCCGCGACCGTCTTGAGGAGGTGGTGGAGGCTCTCCATGCGCGCCCCGGGCTCCGCCGGGGTACCCTTTTCAAGCTCGCCGAAGACCTCCCGGTCGTTGACCAGCTCGCGCGGCAGGATGCAGGTGATCTCGAAGCGCTGCGTCATGGCGTCATAGGCCACCAGGCGCCGGCGCTCCGCCTCCTCGAGCGCCGCCTCGAGCTCGGCGAGATCGGCCGCCTCGAGAATCCAGGGCTTGTCGGCCAGCACATGGAGCCCGGCGCCGAGCGCGGCCCGCACGCGCCGGATCTTGTCGCGATTGCGCCCGGAGAGCACCACCAGGTTGCCCTCGGGCCGCGCCAGCATCCGCTCGAGGAAATCCGGACCGGCGTAAATTTCGAGTTTCCATCGCGTGGGGTGGTCCGCCCGCGAGTTGAAGGCCGCGATCCGGTTGAGATGCGCCACGAGATCCGGCCCGAGCGGCGCATAGACGCGCACCAGCTCCGACATGCCCGCGAGCATCGTCTTCTGGATCAGAGCGGCATGAAAATGGCCCGGATCGAGCGTGATGAGGCGGACCTCCTCCGGGGCGGCTCCCGCGAGAAGGCCGCACCCGAGGGTGGCTGCGGCAAACCTAACGCTCCAGGACGACAACTTCATACTCAGCAAGCTGTGGTATCACGAATGTCACCCGGCCCGCCGCGTCCCGCCGCACGGGCAACTGGCGCCGTCCCATGAGCGTCCGGACTCGCTGGGGGGCGAACTCTTGCGCCACCGATACGCGGACGTCGCTGAGGGGCAAGATCTTGCGGATCGGCCGCGTCATGTCGCCGGTGAAGTTCACCAGATGCAGCATCAAGCGGCGCTTCTCCGGCTGCGAGCGCAGGACCACTTCGACCGAGGACGGAACGTTTTCGAGCCGCACCGGGGGAGGCGCCAGCTCGCGCACGAGGTTCTCGACGAGCTGCCGGTGTTCGGGGAAGTGAAAGTTCTGGATGGTGCTGCCAAGGTCCCCGGCACAATAGATCACCTTGCCGCGGCCGTGCTCGCGTACGACCAGGGCCGGATGATTCGTCAGACCGGGCACGCCCTCATAGGCCCCGGCCAGCGGTTCGGTGAAGCGCAGCAGTTCGCGCCCGCCCGTGTTCTCGAGCGCGACGTAATAGGTCGGCGAGGGCACGAAGTCCCGCATCAGCCCCTCGAGCAGCGAGTCCTTGGTCATCGGCCGCACGAAGTCCCAGCGCCGGGGGCCCGCGATCCGGCCGGCGCCCTTGACGCCAAACAGATCGGCCAGAGCGAAGTCCTTGCGGGCGACGCCCGTCTCATCGTAGAGCGAGGTCTCGAAGGTGGCCAGCAGGTTGCCGCCGCCCTGCACCCAGTCGCGCAGCCGCGAGGCGATCCGGTCACTCATGCAGGCCACATTCGGCAGCACGATCAGCCGGTAGCGGTCGAGCGGCTCGCGCTCGAGCGTCACATCGTCGATGACGTCGAAGGGGACTTGGGCGCGGACCAGCGCATCGGCCAGCCCGGAAAACTCGGCCTCGACGTTGCCTACCTCGGTGCGCGACGGCACCTTGCCGACGTCGATCAGATGGGCCTCGCTTCCGGAGTAGAAATTCGCCGTCACGTCCGACCACACCAGCGCCAGGCGCGCCTCCGAACGCGCCTTGTGGAGGTACTCGGCGTTGTCGCGAACGAAGCGGTTCATCTCGACGAGCGCCTCCATCTCCGGCTGCTCGAACTCGTACGGGGTAATGCCCATCCAGACGTTGGCGCCGTTGGCGATCGAGTCGGCATAGAGCAGCTTGAGCTCCGGCGCCGGAAGCAACGAGAAGGTCCACGGCTTGTGGGCCGCTGCGGCGAAAATCACCGTCGGCTTGCCCGCCGCCTGCGTCTCCAGCAGGCGCGCCGTCAGGCCGGCCTTCCACAGAGGCGTCCGCGTGAGATCGCCGTAGATGAAGCCGCCCTCCGCGCCGAGCAGGTCCTGTTCGGCAACCAGCACGCGATTGAGCCGCGCGGTGGCCCAGTTGGCCGAGCGCAACCCGCCGTTCATGTAGAGAGCAGCCTCGGGCCGGAGCCCCTTGATCACCTTCTGGGAGTCGCGCAGGAACTCTAACAGGCTGTTCGCCTGGAACTCGATCAACTGTTCGAATGCCTTGCCCTTGCGCTCCTTCTTCGACGGCAACTCGCGGCCGTAACGGGCGCGGAACTTCTCCCGGCAATAGCGGCAGTAGCAGGTGTCGGGCCGGTAGATCGGCCCGTCATAGAAGATGCCGTCGATCTCGTAGGCGCACAGGTCGCGGAGCATGTCGAAGACCCACTCGCGCCACGGCGTGTTGACGCAGAAGTCGGTCCCGGTCTCGTAGACATCCCAGACGCCTTCGCCGTTCTCGCGAATCTGGAGCCAGTCCCGGTGCTTTTCGCCGAATTCGCGCGTGTACCAGTGGACGTTGACATAAACCATCACCCGGATGCCGCGTTTCTTCGCCTCCGGCAGGTACTGGCCCAGAAAGTCGGGATTCTGCCGGCTCGCCAAGCGGCTGCGGAAGTAAAAGCCGCGGTCGTCCAGGCCTCCCGGCAGCATCATCGCCTGAAGGTGCTCGGCGTTATAAAGTTGCGCGGCCTTCCGCGCCGCCTGTTCCGCCGGCGGCAGGTAGTCGATCCGGTCCAGGCTGGTCACCAGATCGATGATCCGCAGCGGCTCGCGCTCCCACCAGGGCTGGGCGAGGGCGGATGCGGCAACTCCCGCGAGCAAGATCAGGTATCGCATGTGCGTGTCAGAATAGCAGCTTCAAACCGAACTGGATCTGTCGAGGCGCGCCGGCGCTGGTGATGCGGCCGACGCTCGCCGGCACGGAGATGTTCGCGGCCGGGCCGCCGAAGTTGGCATGATTCGGCAGGTTGAAGAACTCGCCGCGAAACTGCGCCTTCAGCCGCTCGGTTAAGCGAATGTCCTTGAGCAGGCTCACGTCAAAGACGATGTCTCCCGGCGCGAACAACAGGTTCCGCGCCGAGTTGCCCCAGGTGTATGGCGCCGGCACCGCGAAGGCGCTCGCGTCGAACCAGCGATAGATCGAGCGCTCCGAGCGCGGCAGCTTCGGATCCCGTAAGACGTCGGCGCGCCCGCCCAGCCAGCCCGGCAGCGTCGCCGAAAAGCCCACCGAAAAGGGCGGCCCGGTGCGCAGATAGGTGATGCCGGCGATCTGCCAGCCGCCCACGATGTGACCGACGGCGCCCCGCCGGTTCAGCCACGGCTTGCCCGGCCCGAACGGCAGCTCATAACTATAGGCGGCAGTAAAGATGTGTCGGCGTACCTGGTCGGAGTTGCCCCGGTCGGCCCGCGCGTTCCAGGGATTCTGCGGCCCGCCCACGATCGGCACGTTGTCCAGCGAGCGGTTCCAGGAGTATTCCAGCTGGAAG
>CALKXJ010000025.1 GCA_938003835.1 uncultured Bryobacteraceae bacterium
TTACGAGAAGCTGAAGCCGAAGCTGGGCGAGGACGAGGCCCGTTCGCTTCTCGAGTACGTCGAGTCCACCGTCGAGCAACGCGCGGCCACCAAGTCCGACCTCGAGCGGAACTCAGGCGAGCTGCGCGAGGAGATCCGCCGAGTCGAGGGCGAGCTGCGCGAGGAGATCCGCCGGGTCGAGGGCGAGCTGCGCGAGGAGATCCGCCGGGTCGAAGGCAAACTACGCGAGGAAATCCGCCAAGTCGAAGTCAAGCTGCGCGAGGAGATCAACCAACTGGACGGAAAGCTGCAAACCACAGAGTCCGCACTCCGCCGCGAAATTCATCAAGTGCGCGAGGACATGCAGTCGATGAAAGCCGACCTGATCAAGTGGTCTTTCGTCTTCTGGGTGGGCGCCGTGGCCGCCCTCTCGGGCGTTATGTTCGCGCTGTTGCGGGACCTCGGGCCGCGCTGACGGGCGGAGCTTTACTCCCGTCCCTCCTTCCACTCCTCGTACCAGGCCATCTGGATGGCTTCGAGCTTGGCCTCGCTTGAAGCCTTCGGATCGTCGGCGAAGCCGTCGAGTTCGGTTACCCACCGGTGCAGGTCGGTGAAGCGGACCGAGAGCGGATCGAGATGCGGGAACTTTTCATAAAGCGCCAGACCGATCTCCTCGGCGTCCTCCCAGCTTAGCTTGCGCATCGGGCCTTTGCCTCCCTCCTGATTCACGATTTGTCGCCCTCGATCGCCTGGCGGACCGCGGTCGTCATCATCATCTCGGCCAGCCGCAGGGTCGCCTGGTTGAGCTGCTCGATCTTGGCGCGGATCAGAAGGTGATCGCCGCCGTGGTAGGCGACGACGAGCTCGTTCTCGGCGGCCTCGATCCGCGCCCGTTCCTCCTCGCTGAGCTCGAAATAGGCCTCGTGGGGTTTGGCCTTCTCGAGAGCCTGGAGGATACGGTCCGCTTCCAGGCGCGCCTCGCGGAGCTGGCGCTCGCGCAGATCCTCTTCGGCGCGTTCGTAAGACTCCTGGATCATGCGCTCGACCTGCTCCTCGGTGAGGCCGTAGGAGGGCTTGACCTCGACCTCCTGCTGCTTGCCAGTGCGCAGATCGCGCGCCGTGACATTCAGGATGCCGTTCGCATCGATGAGGAAGCGAACCTCGATGCGCGCCATGCCGGCCGGCAGCGGCTCCAGCCCCTTGAGCTCGAACCGGGCCAGGCTCCGGCAGTCGCGGGCCAGCTCGCGCTCGCCCTGCACGACGTGAATCAGTACGTTCGTCTGGCCGTCGACGGCGGTGGTGAAGACCTCGGTGGCGCTCGCCGGGATGGTCGAGTTCCGGTGAATGAGTTTCGAAACCACGCCGCCCATGGTCTCGATGCCGAGCGAAAGCGGCGTCACATCAAGAAGAAGGCTGTCCTCGACATGACCGGCCAGAATACCCGCCTGCACCGCCGCTCCCAGCGCGACCACCTCCTCGGGGTTGAGCTCGGTGTGCGGCCGCCGGCGGAACAGGCGCTCGACGGCGCTCCGCACCAGCGGGATGCGGGTGGAGCCGCCCACCAGCACCACCTCGTCGATCTTCTCCGGCGCAAGCTGCGCGTCGCGCAGGCAGTCGCGCGAGCAGGCGAGGGTTCGGTCCACAATCGGCAAGATCAGCTTTTCGAGCAGCTCGCGCGTGAGCTCGCGCTGGTAACGCCGGCCCCGGTATTCGAAGTCGATCACCGTCTTTCGCGCATAGGAGAGCTGCTCCTTGGCCGCCACCACCCGGCGGCGCAGCCGCTGCACCGCTTCGGAGTCGGCGGACAGGTCGACACCCCATTCGCTGGCGACATCCTCGAGCGCGATCCGCAACAGCAGGTTGTCGATGTCGTCGCCGCCCAGGTGCGTGTCGCCGTTGGTCGCCAGCACCTCAAAGATGCCCTCGTGGAGTTTCAGGATGGAGATGTCGAAGGTGCCGCCCCCGAAGTCGTAGACCGCGACGATGCCGTCGCGCCGCTTGTCGAGCCCGTAGGCGAGCGCCGCCGCCGTGGGCTCATTGACCAGGCGCAGCACCTCGAGCCCGGCGATGCGCCCGGCGTCCTTGGTTGCCTGCCGCTGCGCATCGTTGAAGTAGGCCGGCACGGTGATCACCGCCTGCTCGACCGGTTCGCCCAAATAGGCCTCGGCGTTGCGCTTGAGCTGGCGCAAGATCTGGGCCGAGATCTCCGGCGGCGTGAAGGTCCGCTCGCCAAGCTGAAGTCGGAGGACGCTCTCGCTACCCTCCGCGATGTGGAACGGGAACAGCGTGAGTTCTTCGCGGACGTCCTCCAGGCCGCGGCCCATGAGCCGCTTTACCGAGTAGACCGTTCGCTCAGGCCGGCGGATCAGCTCTTCGCGCGCGCGCTCGCCAACCACGAACTCGCCGCTTTCGTTGTAGGAAACCACGCTGGGGACGATGACGCCGCCCTCAGGCGCCGGGATGACCTTCGGCCTGAGGCCGTCCATGTAGGCCACCAGGCTGTTGGTCGTCCCCAGGTCGATGCCGACCACGCGCCCGCGCCTGTGCGATTCAAAGTCAATCTGAAGTAGCTGCATCGGTGCTCTCCGTCGCAAGCTCCCGGTCGAGCTGCTCGATCAGGTTCTGGACGTACTTGCGCCGGTCGAGCAGCTTGCGGATCTCAGCCAGCACGTTTGGCGCGCGGCTTTCATCATAGCGCTCGAACAAGCTTTCGAGTCCGGCGTCGATTTCTCCGCGCTGCGCGAGAAACCGCTCGCGGGCCTGTTCGAGCGCCGGGCGGACCGAGCGATCGCCACCGCGGAACTCCTCGAGCGCCTCGTTCAGCTCGAAGACTTCCGCGAGCAGAGCCGGATCGAGGGTCCTGGCGCGGGGCTCGAGACTTTCCACGCCGGCCTGCCTGAGCACATATTCGGCCCGCGCCACCGGGTTGCGCAGCACGCGGTAGGCGTCGTTTAGGATCGCCGTCGCCTCGAGCGAGTACTGCTGCTCGGTCGGACTCTTGCGCAGGTAGCGGTCCGGATGCAGCAGCCGGCTCAGCTCGTAGAAACGCTTTTCCAGATTCGCCGCATCAATCTTCAGGCGCGGCTCCAGGCCAAAAAAGCGGAAATAGTCGGCCGTCGGGCGTTGCAGGCTGTCGCAGTACCGGCAAAAGAGGGAATGCTCGGCAGGGTGGCCGCACTGCCAGCACTCGACGGTCTGCCTGAAGTGGCTCACTTAGGCCGAAAAGGAGGTGCCGCAGCCGCAGCTTTTCTGCGCGTTGGGATTGTCGAAAACGAAGCCCGAATACATGAGCGATTCCTTGTAATCGAGCGTCATCCCTTTCAGGTACACCATACTCTTCGGGTCGATGTAGATCGCGACGCCGTCAAACTCGAAGACTTGGTCGCCGGGCCGCGGCTTGGGGTCGTAGCGAAACAGGTAGCTCAAGCCCGAACAGCCGCCGCCGACCACGCCCAGGCGCAGGCCGCCCCCGCTGACGCCCTGCTTGGCGAAGGCCTCCTTGATCTTGGCCAGCGCCTTCGGCGTCACATGGATGGTGTGTTCCAGAACTGGTGTTTCCGCCATCGTCACGAAGCCTTTCCCGCGAGCGCCTCGCGAGCCGCCCGCTTCCGCTTGTAGTCTTCAATCGCCGCCTTGATGGCATCTTCGGCCAGCACCGAGCAGTGGATCTTCACCGGCGGCAGGGCAAGCTCGTTGACGATCTCGGTGTTCTTGATCTTCAGGGCTTCGTCGAGCGTCTTGCCCTTGACCCACTCGGTCGCCAGCGACGAGCTGGCGATGGCGCTGCCGCAGCCGAAGGTCTTGAACTTGGCGTCCGCGATGACGCCCGTCTCCTCGTCCACCAGGATCTGGAGCTTCATCACGTCGCCGCACTCCGGCGCGCCCACCATGCCCGTTCCTACGCGCGGATCATTCTTGTCCAGCGAGCCCACATTGCGGGGATTGTTGTAATGATCCAGAACCTTGTCCGAATACGCCATCTTGGCTCCTGTCTCGTTGTCCGGGGCGGCTTAACGGGCCGTCCACGGGACCTTGCTCAAATCGACGCCCTCTTTGACCAGCTCATAGAGCGGAGAAAGCTCCCGCAGCCGTTTCACTGTCTCAATGACCCGGCCGGCGACGTAGTCGACCTCCTCCTCGGTGTTGAAACGACCCAGGCCGAACCGGATCGACGAGTGAGCTAGATCGGCGCCGGCGCCGAGCGCCTTGAGCACGTAACTCGGCTCGAGCGTCGCCGAGGTGCAGGCCGAGCCGCTCGAGACGGCGATGTCGTTGATGCCCATCAACAGCGATTCGCCTTCGACGTAGGCGAAACTCATGTTGAGGTTGTTCGGCAGCCGGTGCTCGAGACTGCCGTTCACATAGACGTCGTCGAGCTCCGCGAGCAGCCGGTTCATCAGCCGGTCGCGCAACCGCGCCAGCCGCGCCGATTCCTCGGCCATCTCCCGCCTGGCGATGGCGCAGGCCTCGCCAAAGCCCACGATGCCCGGCACGTTCAGCGTTCCGGAGCGCATGCCCCGCTCATGGCCCCCGCCATCCATCTGCGCCGTCAGTTGCACACGGGGGTTCTTGCGGCGCACATAGAGCGCCCCCACGCCCTTCGGCCCGTAAATCTTGTGGGCCGTCAGGGAAGCCAAGTCGATGTTGTCGGCATTGACGTCGATAGGAACCTTCCCCAGCGCCTGGACCGCGTCGGTGTGGAAAAGCACGCCGCGCTCGCGCGCAATCCGGCCGATTTCGCGGATCGGCTGGATGACGCCGATCTCGTTATTGGCGTACATGACGCTGATCAGAATGGTCTTGTCGGTGATGGCGTCCCGGAGCATGTCCAGGTCGATCAACCCGTCTTTGCCGACCGGGAGATAAGTGATCCGGCAGCCATGCTTTTCGAGCTTCTTGGTCGTGTCGAGAACTGCCTTGTGCTCGGTGACCACGGTGATGATGTGGTTACCCTTTTCGGCGTACATCTCGGCCACGCCCTTGAGGGCCAGGTTGTCGGATTCGGTCGCGCCGCTCGTAAAGATGATCTCCTTGGGGCTGGCGCCGATCAGATCGGCGATCTGCTGGCGCGCCTTCTCGACCGCCTCCTCGGCCTCCCAGCCGAAACGGTGGTTCCGGCTGGCGGCATTGCCGAACTTCTCCATGAAGTAGGGCCGCATCGCCTCGAAGACGCGAGGGTCCATCGGCGTCGTGGCGTGATTGTCCATGTAGATCATTCGCTGCATTCGACCTTCTCCCTGCCGATCCGGGCGGCGACTCTCACCGGCATCCCGCCTCGGTTCCGACCTCGCCCGGCAAGGCGGCCGCCGGGCATCGCCGCCTGGGCCGTCTCCGCCATGTCTGTTATGGTGATGCCGGCGAGCAGGTCCAGGATTCCCTCGTGCAACCGGCGCAGGGGCTCCCGCACCGTACACCGGTCGGTGTGATCGCATAGCCCGCCGAAACAGGAGGTGAGGCGCACAGGCCCGTCGATGGCCCGGATCACCTCCAGCGCGCTGATGCGTCGCGGATCGCGCGCCAGCCGGTAGCCACCCCGCACGCCCTGTTCGGCCGCGAGGAAACCCGACCGGGCCAGCTTCTGGAGCACCTTCGCCAGGAGCGGCTGGGGGATCTGGTAACGGCCGGCGATCTCCTTGGCGCTCGCCGCGCCTCGCCCGTGGTAGATGGCCAGGTGCCGCAGGGCGATAAGCCCGTAATCGGCTTTCCGGCTCAGCTTCAGCATCGGGAATTTCGGACCAATTCAGTCCTATATCTACTCTAGGCGCCCGGCCTCCCCGCTGTCAATCGCCGCCGGCGTGATACACTGGTGCGTACCCGCCCCGCAGCTTCGCATCGTCATGCGTCTTGCGAGATTCTTCGGGCCGAGCGGCGTCTTCGCCCTGCTGGCCTCGGAAACCTACCTGCTGCTGGCCGCCTACGTGATCGCCCTGGCGGTGGTGGTGAAGGTCGATCCCTTGATCTTCCTGCTTTACAATCGGGGCTTTCTCCGCCTGGCGATCCTGCTGGGGACTCTGCTCGTCGGCTTCTACTTGCAGGACATGTACGAAGACGTCCGCGTCCGCTCGCGCGTGGCCCTCGTCCAGCAGGTGGCACTGGTGTTCGGCGCCGCTTTCATCATCCAGGCGCTGCTCAACTACGTCAGCCGGGAGCTGCTGCTTCCGCGCTGGGTGATGTTCGTCGGCAGCGCCATCGCCGCTCCGCTGGTGCTCGGCTGGCGGATCCTGTATTCGAGGTTGCTCGAGTCGGCGGCCTACAGCGAGCGCGTGCTCTTTCTCGGCGTCTCGCGCCTGGCGCAGAAAATCGCCGAGCGCATGCGGGAGAAGCCGCAGCTTGGCCTGGTCCCCGTCGGCTACGTCGGCGAGCCCGGCGACAACCACTGCGGCATTCCGGGCTCCGAGATTCTCGGTCCGGTGGAAAACCTGCGCCGGATCGTCGAGGAGACACGTCCGGACCGGATCGTGGTGGCGCTTCCGGAGCGCCGCCTCCAGCTGCCGCACGCGGAGCTTCTGGACCTGAAGTTCGCCGGCATCGTCATCCAGGACGGGCCCTCCGCCTACGAGGAGGTTTTCGAACGCGTACCGATCCGCGAGCTGCGCCCATCGGAGCTCATCTTTGCTGAAGCTCCGGGCCCGCGCCCCGCCACCGTTTTCCTTCAGTCGATCTATTCGACGGCGATCGCCGCCCTCCTGCTGCTCCTCACCGCACCGGTCAGCCTCGTGGTGGCAGTGCTGGTCAAGCTCACTTCCGCCGGTCCGGTGCTGTTTCGCCAGCAGCGGGTCGGCCTGCGCGGCAGGGTTTTCGTGCTGTACAAGTTCCGCTCGATGTACACGGACGCCGAGGCGCGCACCGGCGCGGTCTGGGCCACCAAGGACGACCCCCGGGTGACGCCGGTCGGCCGATGGATCCGCAAGTACCGCCTGGACGAGCTGCCGCAACTGGTCAACGTCCTCAAGGGCGACATGTCGATCGTCGGCCCCCGGCCCGAACGTCCCGAGTTCGTCGAAAAGCTCATGGAGCAGATCCCGTTTTATCGCCAGCGCCTGGCGGTGAAGCCGGGCCTCACCGGCTGGGCACAGATCAACCACAAGTACGGCGACACGCTCGAGGACGCCGTCACCAAGCTCGAGTACGATCTCTACTACATCCGCCACCTCACGCCCACGCTTGACGCCTACATCATGCTCCACACTCTCAAGGTGATCCTCCTCGGCCGCGGGGCGCAGTGAAGGCGATCGCCGGCGGGTAGTACAATGACCTCTCACCATGAAGGATTTTCGACTGCTCGCGCAGGCTCTTGACCTTGGCATCCCCGACAGCGAGAGGGAGCGACTCGTCGCGCCGCTCGAGGCGCTGGAGGCCTCGTTTCGGCCGCTTCTGGCGCGCCTGGAGCTCGAAACCGAACCGGCTTATCTGCTCATCCTTGCCGAGGAGGATCCGCGGTGAACATTCAGGAAGTCTCGCTGCGATTGCGGCGCCGCGAGATCTCTTCCGTGGAGCTGGTCCGCCAGGCTCTCGACCGAATTGAACGCGACAGCTCGCGGCTGAACTCGTTCCTGACGATCAGAGCCGAGGCAGCGCTCGAGCGGGCACGCCGGCTCGACGAGGAGCTGGCCGCGGGCGGCGCCCGCAGCCCCCTGCACGGCATTCCCGTGGCCGTCAAGGACGTATTCTGTACGCGCGGTGTGAGAACCACCTGCGGCTCGCTTCTGTTTGCCGACTACGTCCCCGATCACGATGCGGCCGTCGTGGAACGCTTGGAGGCGGCGGGCGCGGTCATCGTCGGCAAGACCGGCATGCACGAGCTCGCCTACGGGATCACCTCGAACAACCCGCACTTCGGCGCGGTGCGGAATCCTTGGAATCCTGAGCACGTGCCCGGCGGCTCGAGCGGGGGTTCCGGGGCGGCCGTCGCCGCCGGCGAGGTTTTCCTGGCCATGGGCAGCGACACGGGCGGCTCGATCCGCATTCCGGCGGCCTGGTGCGGTTGCGCGGGCCTGAAACCCACCACCGGCCGTGTCAGCCGCTATGGCGTGATGCCGCTCGATTTCACGCTCGATCACATGGGCCCGCTCACGCGTTCGGTGCGCGATGCCGCGATCGGCCTGAATGTCCTGGCCGGCCACGACCCGCGCGATCCCACCTCGAGCCGGCGCCCTGTGGACGACTATCTGCCTCCCCCGGAGGTTTCTCTGCGCGGCATCCGGATCGGGGTCCCGGAGAATTTCTTCTTCGAACGCCTGGACCCCGAAGCCGCCGGCGCCGCACGGCGCATGATCGAGCTGGCAGGCGAGTTAGGCGGGGATCTCGTCCCGGTTACCGTTCCGGATATCGCCGAGCTGAACACGCTCGCCCGGGTGATCCTGCTCGCCGAGGCCGCCGCCGTGATGTCGCCCTACCTGAGCGACCGGAGCAAGTTCGGCCCGGATGTGCTCGCCCTGCTCGACCAGGGCCGAATGATCTCCGCGGCCGATTACATCAACGCCCAGCGCCTGCGCCGGATCGCCTGGAAAGAGTTTGCCGGCGTCTGGGGAAAGGCCGACTGCCTGCTGACGCCCACGACGCCCATTCCGGCACCCAGAATCGGTCAGACCCAGACGGAGCTCGGCGGCGCCGTCGAGGACGTGCGCCTGGCGGCGACGCGTTACGTCCGCGCCGTCAACCTGCTGGGCTTGCCGGCGCTTTCCATGCCGTGCGGCTTCTCCTCCACAGGCCTTCCCCTGGGGCTGCAAATCATCGGAAAGCCGTTCGAAGAAGCCCTGATCTTGCGCATCGGCGCCGCGCTCGAGGACGCCACGGACTTTCACCGGCGCGAGCCGCCGCTCGAATAAGGGAGGCTCACGCCGGCTGGGGGCGCTCGCCTTCGATGAGGGGCGGGAGCTTCACGCCGGGCTGCGGCTGGGGCTTGAGGACCTTCTGTCGCCCTTCCTGCTCGCCGTCGTGCGAAACGGGCGCCGGCAGCGGCTCGCCGCGAATGAGCTGCATCACCTCGTTGCCGTCCAGCACCTCGCGCTCGAGCAGCGCTTCGGCGATACGCACCAGGGCGTCTGAGTTCTGCTCGATGATCGCCTTGGCGCGATCGTAGCCCTGCTTGACCAGCCGCCGGACCTCTTCATCGATCCGGATGGCCGTGGCCTCGCTATAGTCGCGATGCTGGGCGATCTCGCGGCCCAGGAAGATCTGCTCTTCCTTCTTGCCGAAGCTCATCGGCCCGAGCTCGCTCATGCCCCACTCGCAGACCATCTTCCGCGCCAGCTCGGTGGCCCGCTCGATGTCGTTGCCCGCGCCGGTGGTGATGTGCTTCATGAACATCTCCTCGGCGATGCGGCCGGCCAGCAGAATCGAGAGCTGTGCCTCCAGATACTCGAGCTTATAGGAGTGCTTGTCGTCGAGCGGGAGCTGCATGGTCAGGCCCAGCGCCATTCCGCGCGGGATGATGGTCACCTTGTGCAGCGGGTCCGCGTGCGGGATCATCGCCGCCACCAGGGCGTGGCCGGCCTCGTGATAGGCGGTGTTGCGCTTCTCCTCCTCGCTGATGATCATCGACTTGCGCTCCACGCCCATCATCACCTTGTCCTTGGCCAGCTCGAAGTCCCACATGGTGACGACCTTACGGTTCTGCCGGGCGGCGATCAGGGCCGCCTCGTTGACCAGGTTGGCCAGATCCGCCCCGGCAAAGCCCGGCGTGCCGCGCGCCAGCACGCTCAGATCGACGTCATCGGCGAGCGGCGTCTTGCGGGTGTGCACGCGCAGGATCATCTCGCGCCCTTTGACGTCGGGCCGGTTCACCACCACACGCCGGTCGAACCGCCCGGGCCGCAGCAGGGCCGGATCGAGCACGTCCGGCCGGTTGGTGGCCGCCACCAGGATGACGCCTTCGTTCGACTCGAAGCCGTCCATCTCGACCAGCAACTGGTTGAGCGTCTGTTCGCGTTCGTCGTGCCCTCCGCCCAAACCGGCGCCGCGGTGGCGCCCCACGGCGTCGATCTCGTCAATAAAAATGATGCAAGGGGCGTTCTTTTTGCCCTGCTCGAAAAGATCGCGCACCCGGCTGGCACCCACGCCCACGAACATTTCGACGAAGTCCGAGCCGGAGATCGAGAAAAACGGCACGTTGGCCTCGCCTGCGATCGCTCGCGCCAGCAGGGTCTTGCCCGTGCCCGGCGGGCCGATCAGCAGCACGCCCTTGGGAATCCGCCCGCCGAGCTTCTGGAACTTCTGCGGCTCCCGGAGAAACTCGATGATCTCCTGCAACTCCTCCTTGGCCTCGTCAACGCCCGCCACGTCCTTGAAAGTCACCTTTTTCTGCTGGGAGGAGTGCAGCCGGGCCCGGCTCTTGCCGAAGCTCAGCGCCTTGTTGCCGCCGCTCTGCATCTGCCGCATCATGTAGACCCAGAAAGCCAACAGCAGCAGGAACGGCACCGCATTGATCAGCAGGCTGAACCAGTTGCTCGAGCCTGACTCCTTGATCTCGACGTTGACGCCTTTCTCCCGGAGCAACGTATAAATGTCGGGGTAATTGGTCGGGATCAGCGTCCGCAGCGGCGTATTGTCGCCCTTCATTTTTCCGCGGACTTCGTTGCCGCTGATGACGACCTCCTGTACCCGGCCGGCCTCCACCTCGTTGAGGAACTGGGTAAAGCTGAAGTGGTTTTCCATGCCGGTCCGGCCGGTGCGGACCACCGTCCACAACAGCACGACGACGCAGATGAGGACGATCCAGAAGACTGCCGTCTTGACGTTAGAATTCATTCCTTCTCCCCTGCCGGCGTCTCCCGGCAAGACAGACGTTGCCTGCTACCTATAAAGACGTCAACCACCGGCCTTTTGATTCAGCCGCCCCTCTCCTCGTCCAATTCGAGGACCCGGACGCTTTGCCGTGCGCCAGGCCGCGGCTCGAAACCCTCAGCCGCGCCGAACCGCCAAACCCAGGCGATTCGACTCTCATAGGTGATGATCGGCCAGCCAGGGCGATCCCATACGGGAATTCGGGCTTGACCGAACAATTCCTTCAACTTTACGGCGGAGGACCGGCCCCTGGGGTGAAACAGGTCGCCGGCACGCCAGCTTCTCAGCTTGAGCCCTCCCGCCGCCAGGCTGATATCCAGATCGCCTCCACCCGTATTATAGCCGCCCTTCCCTGCCGGAAACCCCTCGTCCCGGGAGGCGATTTCCAGGCGCAACCGCCAGTTGCGCCCTGGTACGGCCAACGTGCTGGGGATTTCGAGCGGGATTTCCGGGAAGTCGGGGCATGGCGCTTCCCTGGCGGGCGCCAGCCGCAGCCAGTCGAACGACCGCTCGGCCTTGAGGCCGGGCAGCGCCACGCCGCCCGTGCCCTGGCGAGTTCCCGCCAGCTCGATCAACCGCTCGATGTGGTCGAACTCGAGGCGGCGCACACTCCCCCTGGCGAGCTCGATGGCGCGCCGCAGCAGGCGGCGGGCGACCGCCTCGGGCAGCTCGCGCAACCGCGAACACCGCATCAGGACTGCCTCCCCTTGCCGGTGAATCTCGCAGGCGGCCAGCCGGTCGATCTCCTGCTTCCAGTAGATCTCCTCTGCCTGCGCCACCCGGGCCAGCCGCGCCAGGGCAGCTTCGAGCTCCGGGTTCCAGTGCCGGGCAAGCTCCGGCAGCAGTTCATGTCGGATCCGGTTGCGCGCCAGCTCCAGTTGTCGGTTGGTGGCGTCCTCGCGCCAGGCGAGGTTCCGCGCGGCCAGGTAGGCCCGCACCTCATTGCGCGGGATTTCAATGAGCGGGCGGACCAGACCTGCCTCGCTGACCGGCCAGATTCCGGCCAGGCCCGTGATTCCGGAGCCGCGCAGCAGCCGGAAAAGCACCGTCTCGGCCTGGTCGGAACGGGTATGGCCGAGCGCCACCCGGTCAGCCGCCCCACCGGCAATCAGGTCGTGGAAGAAGGCTAGCCTCGCCCGCCGGGCCTCCTGCTCGACATTCTCCTTCTGGCTGGCGGCGACGGCGGCGATGTCCACCTCACGCAAGTCGAAAGCCAGGCCGTGACCCGCGGCCAGCTCAGCCACGAACCGGGCATCGGCCTCGGATTCCTGCCCCCGCAGCTTGTGGTTGAGGTGGGCAACCCGCAGCCGGAGGTTCCAGCGCGGCGCCAGCCGGACGAGAATATCGAGCAGCGCCACCGAATCCGCCCCGCCCGAGACCGCCACGGCGACCCTGTCGCCCGGGCGAAACATCGAATGGTGCGTGATGGCGGCGGCGACGCGTTCCAGCAAGTTTCTGCTTCTATTCTAGGTTGCCGGCCCAAAAGAAGAAGTGTCTCGCGGGCTTGGCCTAGAACTCGAGGCCGACGAGGAACTCCGCCTGATTGGGGGCAAAGCGGAGGAGGCCGGGGTAGCCGCTGAGATTCGACGTCCAGCGCGTGAAGCGGAACTCGGGTGCCAGGCGCAGGCGCCCGCGGCCGAATCCGACCCCGGCACCCGCAAAGACGCCCGTATAGGAACGCTTGCCAAGCTCGACGGGCTCGCGGGTATCGATGGGAGTCCGGCGGATATGACCGCTGGTGCGGTCCTCGACGACCACCTCCCCGCGCCCTCTCACCGGACCCAGGCGGCGAATGACGAAGCCACCGGTCAGGAACGGCCGGAGTGGAGGCCCGAGCCAGTATTTGAACCTGATGGGGAAGTCGAACGAGTGCCCCTTGACGTCGACCGCCGAGGTGCTCACCCCGGTCGGGCCGGAAGAGCTCACGATGGCGACGTAGCCCATACGGCGGTAGAGCGCATCGAAGCCGAGGCCGAGGGCCGGTGTGAGGAACCACTCGGCCGAGGCCCCGAACGTGTACCGCCGGGTCGCCGCGGAGTATTCGGCCGAGCGCCCCGGGCCCTCGCGCCGCCCGGTCTCGAAATAGACGGTGGCCGGCACGCCGGCCTTCAAGCCGAACCGCACCTCGAGCGCCCCGAGCGGCGCGACGGGCAGGAGGGCGAATCCCAACCGGCAGATCGGCTTGAGCAAGCGGGACATCGGCGCCTCGGCGCCGGCCGGCTCAGCCAGCTGGCAGCGCGAAACATGTTATAACGGGAGGTGATTCCGGCAATGCGTACGCCGGAACCCGTTGTAACGCCCCTATTGTAGGTCCGTTGCGCGAGCGGGCGCCGGTTCGCTTTCGCCTCGCGGGGAGGATCCCAACTGATGAGTGTGCTCTTCAGTGCCGGTTCGGCCGCCACGGAGCTTTCGGCGGAAGACCTCCGCCGCGGCCTTTATCAGGCCCTCGATGAGTTGGGCCCGCGGCGCAAGGTGCTGGCCATTCCGCCCGATTTCACGCGATTCCATTCCTTCGCGGGCCCGCTCACACGCATGGCCTGGGAATATTACGGCGAACGGTTCACCGACGTGCTGCCGGCGCTCGGCACCCACACGCCGATGACGCCCGCGCAGATCTCCCGCATGTTCTGCGACATGCCCGCCTCGCTGTTCCGGGTGCACGACTGGCGCAGCGGCCTGGTCACCCTCGGCGAAGTTCCCGCTGAATTCGTGCGCGAGGTTTCCGAAGGCCTCGTCGAGTTCCAATGGCCCGCCCAGGTGGACCGGCTGCTCGTGGAGGGCGGCTTCGACCTGATTCTTTCGATCGGCCAGGTCGTGCCTCACGAGGTCATCGGCATGGCCAATCACAGCAAGAACATCTTCGTCGGCACCGGCGGCGTCGAGGGGATCAACAAGAGCCACTATCTGGGCGCGGTCTACGGCATGGAGCGGATCATGGGCCGGGCCGACAATCCCGTGCGCGCGGTGCTGGATTACGCCTGCCGCCACTTTGCCTCGCAGTTGCCGATCGTCTATGTGCAGACCGTGGTGGCCCGCACCGCCGAGGGTCGGCTCGCCGTCCGCGGCCTCTACATCGGCGACGATCGCGAGTGCTTCGACCGCGCCGCCGATTTGAGCCTGAAAGTGAACTTCGAGCTGCTCGACCGGCCGATCAAGAAGGCTGTGGTGTGGCTCGATCCGGACGAGTTCAAGAGCACCTGGCTGGGCAACAAGGCGGTCTACCGCACGCGCATGGCTATCGCCGACGGCGGTGAGCTCGTGGTGCTCGCCCCCGGGGTGCGCGAATTCGGTGAGGATGCCGAGATCGATCAGCTCATCCGCCGCTACGGCTACCGCGGCACGCCGGCGACGCTCGAGGCCGTCCGGCGCAATCCGGACCTGGCCGCCAACCTCAGCGCCGCCGCGCATCTCATTCACGGCTCCTCCGAGGGCCGGTTCACGATCACTTACTGTCCCGGACACCTAACGCGCGAGGAGGTCGAAGGCGTCGGCTTCCGCTACGCGCCGCTCGAGCAGATGCTGCGGCGCTACGATCCGGCCCGCCTCGCCGACGGCTTCAACACCGTGGACGGCGAGGAAATCTTCTTCATCTCGAACCCCGCGCTCGGCCTGTGGGCCCACCGGGAGCGTTTCTCAGTTTAAGGAGTACGGCAATTATGGAACCCAAAGGCGATATCGCATTGATCGGTCTGGCCGTGATGGGCCAGAACCTGATCCTCAATATGGCCGACCATGGCTTCACCGTGGTCGCCTACAACCGCACGGTGTCGAAAGTCGACGAGTTCTTGAATGACGCCGCGAAGGGCTATGACCGCGTCATCGGCGCTCACTCGCTCGAAGAGATGGTGAGCCTGCTCAAGAAGCCCCGCAAGGTCATGCTGATGGTGAAGGCGGGCAAGGCGGTGGACGATTTCATCGAGCTGCTGTTGCCGCACCTTGAGCCGGGCGATCTGATCATCGACGGCGGCAATTCTCACTTCTCCGACACGATCCGCCGGACGAAGTATTTGGAGTCGAAAGGCTTGCTGTACATCGGCACGGGCGTCTCGGGCGGCGAGGAGGGCGCCCGCCACGGGCCGTCCATCATGCCCGGCGGCAGCCCCCAGGCCTGGCCCCTGGTCAAAGACATCTTCCAGTCGATTGCGGCCAAGACGCCCAACGGGGAGCCCTGCTGCGACTGGGTCGGCTCGGACGGCGCGGGCCACTACGTCAAGATGGTCCACAACGGCATCGAGTACGGCGACATGCAGCTCATCTGCGAGGCCTACCAGCTCATGAAGGAAGGCCTCGGCATGTCGAACGAAGAGATGCACCAGGTCTTCGTCGAGTGGAACAAGGGCGAGCTGAGCAGCTATCTGATCGAGATCACCGGCGATATCCTTGCCTACAAGGACGAAAACGGCGAATACGTCGTCGACAAGATCCTGGACACCGCCGGCCAGAAGGGGACCGGCAAGTGGACCTCGGTGAACTCGCTCGATCTGGGCGTCCCGGTCACGCTGATCGCCGAGGCGGTCTACGCCCGCTGCCTGAGCGCGATGAAGGATGAACGCGTGGCCGCCTCGAAGCTCCTCAAGGGCCCCAAGCGCAGCTTCCGCGGCGACAGGACCGCCTTCGTCGAGGATATCCGCAAGGCGCTTTTGGCCTCGAAGATCGTCTCCTACGCCCAGGGCTTCATGCTGTTGCGCGAGGCGTCGCAAGAATACAAGTGGAACCTGAACTACGGCGGCATCGCGCTGCTGTGGCGGGCCGGCTGCATCATCCGCTCGGTCTTTCTCGGCCGGATCAAGGAGGCTTTCGACCGCGACCCGAACCTGGCGAATCTGTTGCTCGACAAGTACTTCCGCGGCATCATCCAGCGCGCCCAACCCTCCTGGCGCCGCGTGGTCGCCAAAGCAGTCCAGATGGGCGTGCCCGTGCCGGCCTTCACCACCGCCCTGGCCTTCTTCGACGGCTACCGCAGCGAACGCCTGCCGGCCAACCTGCTCCAGGCGCAACGCGACTACTTCGGCGCGCACACCTACGAGCGCATCGACCGGCCGCGCGGCGAGTTCTTCCACACCAACTGGACCGGCCGGGGCGGCAAAGTCGCCTCGGGCACTTACACCGTTTGAACCAGGGAGGCGTCGAATGTCCTACGGGCTCAACATTCCCGAACAGGCTCAGTTCGATCTGGTCTCGCTCGGCGCGCTCGTTCACCGGCTCGACCCGGGCATCGTTCCCTTCCGCAAGGCCACCCAGTGCCAGATCCACGTGAGCGGCGGCGAGTTCAACGTCGCCGCCAATCTGGCCGACTGTTTCCGGATGAACACGGCGATCGTCACCGCCATGGTTGACTACCCGATCGGCGACCTGATCGCCGAGCGCGTCCGGGCCATGGGCGTCAAGCCGTTTTACAAGCACTTCAAGCACAACGGCGTCAACGGGCCGAACATGGCCACGGTTTATAGCGACCGCGGCATGGGCGTCCGCGGCCCGGTGGTCTTCTACAACCGCGCCAACGAAGCCGCAGCGCTGCTCAAGCCGGGCGACTTCGACTGGAGCGCGATCTTTGCGGGCGGCGTGCGGTGGTTCCACAGCGGCGGCATCTTTGCTTCGCTTTCGCCCACCACGAGCGAGCTGATCATCGAGGGCATGAAGGCGGCCAAAGCCGCCGGCGCGGTGGTCTCCTTCGACCTGAACTACCGCGCCAAGCTCTGGGGCGTCTCCGGCGGCGATGAGCGGGCCGTCGAAGTGATCGGCCGCATTGTCGAGAACGTCGACGTGCTCGTGGGCAACGAAGAAGACCTACAGAAGGGCCTGGGCATTCCCGGCCCGGAGGTCGAGTCGGCTTCGAAGCTCGATCCGGGCGCCTTCCTCGGCATGATCGACAACGTGGTGAAGAAGCACCCGCAGATCAAGGTGGTGGCCACCACCCTGCGCGAGGTGCTCTCGACGAACCGGCATCGCTGGAGCGCCGTGGCCTGGATCAATGGCCAGACCTTCGTGGCGCCGACCTGCGAGCTGGATGTCTACGACCGCGTCGGGGGCGGCGACGGCTTCGCTTCCGGGCTCTTCTACGGCATCATGACCGGCGAGCCTCCCGAGGAGGCGGTGAAGCTCGGCTGGGCCCACGGCGCGCTGATCACCACCTTCCCGGGCGACACCACGATGGCGACACTCGAGCAGGTGCGCGCTTTCGCCCGAGGCGGCTCGGCCCGCATCCAGCGCTGAGAGACGCTCGAGGAGGCTGTCTTGGACTGGCAGGAACGTGCCGCCCGCGTGCGGTTGCTGCTCATGGACGTCGACGGCGTCCTCACCGACGGGCGGCTCTATTTCGTCCCCGGGCCTGACGGCGAGACGGTCGAGACCAAGGCCTTCGACTCGCAGGACGGCATCGCGCTGCGCTGGCTCACCTGGAAGGGCATCGAGCTCGGCCTGATCAGTGGACGAGACTCGCCGGCTACGGTCGCCCGAGCCGAGCAGATCGGCTTCACCTATATCTATCAGGGGCACATCGAGAAGATCCCCATCCTCGAGGAGATTCTCGCCCGGAGCGGACTGGACCCGAGCCGGGTCGGCTTCATCGGCGATGATCTGACCGACGCCGTCATCATGCGGCGCGTCGGCTTCGCCGTAGCTACGGCCAATGCGCGGCCCGAGGTCAAGCGCATCGCCCATGTGGTGACCGAGGCGCCCGGGGGCCGTGGGGCGGTGCGCGAGGCGGCCGAGATGATCCTCCGGGCCCAGGGCGCCTGGGAGGAGATCCTCAAGAAGTACGAGGTGGATTGACCATGGCCGCGCGAAGAATCGGTCTGGTGATCCACGCCGCGCCCGGCATTGGCGTCCTGCACCAGCTCACCGGCGTCATTGCGGCGCATCAGGGCGACATCACCGACGTGGCCATCGTCGAGCACACGCCCGAGCGGGCGCGCATCGATCTCGAGCTCGACCTGGCCGGCGACCCGGCGCCCCTGGTGCGGGACCTCGAGGCTCTGCCGGTGGTCCGCTCGATCCGCGTCGAGGACAGCCTGCTCAAGATCTACGGCAAGCGCGTGATCATCATGGGCGGCGGAGCCCAGGTCGGCCAAGTGGCCATTGGCGCCATCTCCGAGGCCGATCGCCACAACATCCGCGGCGAGCACATCTCGGTGGACACGATCCCGCTGGTGGGTGAAAAACCCCTGGCCGAGGCCGTGCGGGCGGTGGCGCGCCTGCCCCGTGCGCGGGTGCTGGTGCTGGCCGGGGCGCTGATGGGCGGCGAAATCGAAAAGGCCGTGCGCGAAGTGCGCGCCCAGGGCCTGCCGGTGATCAGCCTGAACATGGCGGGAAGCGTCCCCGAGGCGAGCGACCTGGTGGTCAGCGATCCGGTCCAGGCCGGCGTCATGGCCGTCATGCTGATCGCCGACACGGCCAAGTTCAACCTCGAGCGGCTCAAGCGCCGGGTGTTTTGAAGCCGAGCGGCGGCAGCCGACGCGTGACGCAGCCGCGTTTACCCGGGCTAAGGGCGCCGCGGGTGTGGACTTCCAAGGGGATTGAAGACGCGGAGCTCGGGGCGCTCCTTGCCGGCCCTTGAGTCGGACCGGGTCGAATGGTCAGAGTCGGGCCGTGACAAATAGCGCCTTTGTTACGGAACAGAGCTTACGGACCTCCATCAAAGATTGAGGAGGAAATCGACGGCGCCTTGCCCCACGTGTGGTCCAGGCTCGAGGACAAATTCAGAGCTCACTTGACGGTGGCGATTGACCCGCGAACTCGCCCCGCGCTATCGCGGCCGGGCTATCCTCTTGCCGCCTTGCGGCAACTGGAGCTGAACGCCTGCTGCACCGCAGTTACGAGAGCACGAACGCACCCGTGCGCGTTTATTGATTCGAGGATCGCATCGCGATTCACAGCCCGGGCGGTCCCTACGGACAGGTGAATCGGACCAACTTCGGGCAACCAGGGATGGCCGACCACCGGAATCCGCACTTGGCCGAGGCAATGAAGACCCTCGGGTACGTACAAAGGTTCGGGGTGGGCATCGCACTCGCCAGACAGGAGCTCGAGCGCAACGGGAACCCGCCCTTAAAGTTCCAGGTAGAGGACAGCCATGTGCTCGCCATCGTGAGGAGACGGCCAGGAGCGTTTCAGTTACCGCTTTTTTCCATAACAAGGGAGGGGTTGGGACGACGTCGCTCGTCTATCACATCGCCTGGATGCCGGCCGACTGCGGCCTGCGGGTGGTCGCCGCTGATCCCGATTCGCACGCGAATCTGACGGCTGCCTTTCTCGACGAAGATCGGCTCGAGCAACTTTGGCCGGACGGTGAGCATTCGGAGACCGTCTTAGGGGCGGTCGAGCCGTTGCTTCGCGGCATCGGCGACCTCCGTACGCCGCATCTCGAGCTGATCGGTGCGCACGAGCGACTGGCGCTGCTTGTCGGCGATCTCGGCCGCTCGGGCTTCGAAGACGACCTCTCCTCACAATGGCCGGACTGTCTGGACGGAAAAGAGCGGGCGTTTCGCGGGATGTCTGCCTTCTGGCGCATCATGCAGTAGGCCGCCGGCCGGCACGAAGCGGAGCTGGTTCTGGTCGACCTCGGGCCGAATCTCGGCGCGATCGACCGGGCAGCTCTCATCTCGTCGACTCACGTGGTCATTCCGCTGTCGCCTGACCTCCTCTCGCTTCAAGGACTTCGAAATCTCGGGCCGACGTTTCACCGCTGGCGCCGCGAATGGAGGGACCGGCGCGACAGGGCGCCACAACTTGACGTGGACGTGCCTCCCGGCCGGATGCGCCCGATCGGGTATATCGTTTTGCAGCACTCCGTCCCGCTAGACCGGCCGGTCAAGGCCTACGACCGCTGGATCGCCCGCATCCCCGGACCGTATAGGGAATCCGTTTTGCGGGAGGCGTCCGATGAGAGGGTCTCCGTGGCGGAAGACCCGCACAATCTGGCGCTCCTCAAGCACTACCGCAGCCTGATGCCGCTCGCGCGGGAGGCGCGCAAGCCCATGTTCCAGCTGAAGCCCGGTGATGGCGCCATCGGCGCTCATCTGGGTGCTGTCGCGGACGCCGATCGCGATTTCCAACGACTGGCGGTAAGAGTCGCTGAAGGCGCGCGCGTGAGCGTCGGGAAGATCTCGTAGCAGCCAACCCCTTGATCGGCCGTGCGATCCGAGCCGATCAACGCGCCGAGCTTAGCGGCGCAGCGGCGAGGTCCGCTCCTCGAGCGCCGTGATGCGCCGCTCGTGATCGCCGAGCAGTTGCTCGATACGCTCCAGGCGGCGTTCGATGGCGTCCAGCCGCCTGGAAACAGCATCCCGCAAATCTTCGATCCGCCGATTCAGATCGTCAAGTCGCCGGCTCAGGTCGTCGATCCGCCGATTGTGCGCCCAGGAGGTGACGACGAAGACCACAAGAATCGGCAAGGCCACCTGAAAGAACGGCTGCTGCCACCACGGCTGCACGTTTTTCTTTTACGCGCTTACCATGCCCGGCGCGGCTCAGCGCACGCCGGCTACGGGCGAGCCGGCCGCAAATCGAACTGCATCTGCGTCGTGAAGACGTGCAGCACGCCCCCGAGGTCGGCCCGGCGGAGATCGAGCAGGTAACCCGCCTCGAGCGAAGCCCGGCGCGCAAACTGCCAGCGCACGCCGGCCGAATGGCGCGAGGTGAGGTAGCCCCGCCCGTCGAGGAACCACTCTGTGGCGAGATACGGTCCGAGCCGGCGGTCCGTGGTGAGGCGCAGCCGCTGGCGGTAGCGCGTGAAATCACCGCTCCGGCCGCCCACCAGCCGCTCGAGGAGCCCGCGGGTGGCAAGCCCGATGCCGCCTTCACGGCTGAGCAGGGAGACCTCGAGTCCCCCGAAAGGCCGGTGAAAATTCCGCCACTGTTCCCGGTGATCCTCTTCCTTGCCGTAATAGTAGCCGCCGATCATCGCCCAGCGCGGGTGCAGGCGGAAGCGAAGCACGCCGCCCGTGCGGCCCTGCTCAAAGGAGCCGAGCACGCCGTCGTATCGAAACCGGGTGTGCAGCGTCGCCTCCAGGCGCGGCCCGTCCACGACCCGCGCGTCGAAAGCATGCCAGGTCCGGACCTCGGCCGCCAGAGGATGGGCGGCCAACGTCAGCAGGACCGCAACCAGCGGTCGCTTCAGAGCCTTCCTGCTCACTTGGCCACCGGCCCTGCCGTGCGGGCTCTCGGGAAGAGCAGCGACGCCGCCATGGAGGCCCCGACCAGGAAAGCGATGATCGCCAGTGAGGTCTCGATCGGGAACTTGCCGCCAAAAGCCTCGTTCAACCAGGCCATCTTGAGACCCACGAAGATCAGAACCAAGGCCAGCCCGTATTTAAGCAAATGAAACAGCTCGACGGCGCCGGCAAGAAGGAAGTACATGGCGCGCAGCCCGAGAATAGCGAACACATTCGAGGTGAAGACGATCAGCGGCTCGCGCGTGATGGCGAAGATAGCCGGCACCGAATCGACCGCGAAGACAATGTCGGTGGCTTCGATGAAGACCAGGGCGATCAACAGCGGTGTGGCGTGGAACCGCCCTCCCAGGAGGACGAAGAAGCGCTGGCCGATGAAGTCCGGCGTCACCGGGAAGATTTTCCGGAACAGCCGGACGAGCGGATTGCGTTCGGGATGGATGCCCTTATCGGGCACCAGGAGCATCTTGGCGCCGGTGAAGATGAGGAAGACGCCAAAGAGCACCACCACCCAGTGGTATTGAATCAACGCTGCACCCAGTGCGATAAAGGCCGCGCGGAAGACGAGCGCGCCGAGGATGCCGAAAAACAGGACCCGGTGCTGGTACTGGGCCGGGATGGCGAAGTAACGGAACACCAGCACGAAGACGAAGATATTGTCGACGGAGAGGGATTTTTCGACCAGATAACCCGTCAGGAATTCCAGGCCCACCTGGCGGGCAGCGCCGGCAGGATCGACGCCCGCGGCGGCATAGCGGGGATCATGGGCAAACTTCCAGGAAGCATATTGGAAGAACAGATAGTTGAACGCAAGTGCCAAGATGACCCAGAC
Organism: uncultured Bryobacteraceae bacterium; assembly: GCA_938003835.1. GTDB lineage: Bacteria > Acidobacteriota > Terriglobia > Bryobacterales > Bryobacteraceae > CALKXJ01. Next base: position 21,766 of record CALKXJ010000025.1, read on the forward strand.
CGCGCTCCAGACGGCGGCCTCGCGGAGCGAGACGACGTGCGCCTTGCGGTGAAAGACGCCAAGGTCGAGCGCCAGCAGGAGCAGCACGAACCCGGTGAAGGCTGCATAGAACCACCAAAAGTCGGCGAAAGGAAAAAGGCTGGGCATCGCGGATCTCTCAAAACGTCTCGGCCGTGGCCCCGGCCTGCGTGGGGTGGAGGCGCGGGCGTCTCGACTCCAAGGCGCGCTCCAGATCCGCCAGCTCCTCCCGGAGCGCCCTGATTCGGGCAAGCGGATCGTCCTCCGGGACGCCGGCCTCGGCCGCCCCCGCCTGTTCCCTGCGGGCAGCTTCCAGATTGTTAAGCACGACGGCGATGAACAGGTTGATCACCACGAAGACGGCGATGACGATAAAGCTGGCGTAATAAAGCCAGGCCCAGGGGTGCGCCTCCAGGCTGGCCTTCTGGATCTCCACCCAGCCCTCGAGCGTCAGGATTTGGAAGAGCGTCTGAAGGGAAGCGCCCAGGCTCCCCCAGTGCTCCGGATCATGGCCATGGAACAGGGAGTAGCCGAGGATCGCGTAAATGTAGAGCAGGAGCGCAAGCAACAGCAGCACATGCGCCATCGATGGAATCGAGCGGAGCATGGTGCCGACGATCAGGCGCAGGTCCGGGAAGACCGAGACGAGCCGCGCCACCCGCAGAATGCGTGCCAGGCGCGCCACCATGGCGAACGGCCCGACCGCGGGCACGAAGGAGACGGCGACCACGGCGAAGTCGAACACGTTCCAGCCCTCGCCGAAGAAGCGATGAACCCGCGGCCAGCGCGCCGCAATCCGAACCGCCAGCTCGGCGACGAACAAAGCCTGGACCAGGGCATTGAGCCTGGCGAAGACCGGCCCGTAGGCGGCGACCAGATCGCGCGATGTCTCCAAGCCCATCACCGCGGCGTTGAAAACGATTACGCCGAGGATCGAGTTCTGAAACCACCGGCTCTCGGCAACGCGCCGGCAAAATCGTCCGAACGCTGCTTGCTCTTGCGCCCTGCGGGCGTGGCGCGTCATTTCTCCTCGTTCACTCCTGTTTGAAAACAAGAAAGACCTCCCAGGGCGCAACGCCTTGGAAGGTCTCGATGCGGGACGCTTACCGCCGGCCGGCCGGATCCCTTTTCGGAATCGTGCTGACGGCCGGGCCGGACCCTTTCGGGCCTATCTACTCCCCTTCGGGTGGTTGGATGCCGCTCGCTGCGGTTCGGTTGCGCCGCGGATTGCCATCGCCACGGCCCCTCAGGAGCAACTGCTCGCCCTCTTGAAGCGCTTGGCGCCGGCAGGCAGGGCGCGCGCGGGCGCCGGGGCCGTCGCTTGGGGCGATGACGCGGCCGGCGAGGAGGCCGGCTGGAGCTGCGTCACGGCCGGGGCGGCCTCCGTCGCCGCCGGCGCGGCTTCGGCGGCAACCACCGTGGAATTCGCCCGCATCGCGTAGCCCACAGCCAGGGCGAAAGCCAGACTCGCCAGGATCGCGACTCCGGCGCGCTTGGGCGTCACCACATTCCAGGCCGGGCGTAACCCGCCGGGCTGGTACTCGGTCGCCAGGAAAGCTGCCAGCGCCACCAGGACGATCACCGCGCCGACCAGACCGGGACTCGCTCCGAGCCACTGCGGCAGCGTGACCACTCCCATCGCGCCCCATTCGTAGAGAGGCAAGAGCAGATCGAATCCCGCTCCGAACAGCCCGGTGCCCACCAGCAGCCCGGCCAGATAGACCACGGCGTCCAGCTTGCCCGAGGCCGCAGCCACCGCCGAGGTCCCGGGACAGTAACCGCCCATGACGAAGCCGATGCCGAGCAGCAGGCCGCCGGCGATCTGCGCCCCCAGGATCGTCGCCGGGATGCTGACGCCTTCCATCTCCAGCCAGCCGATGCCGGCCAGATACAGGAGTCCGAGCATGGCGACGACAATGGCCGTGAACATCACGCGCAGCACGGCCCAGTCGCGGAAATAGAAAATGTCGGTCAGCTTGCGCGCGCTGCCGAAGCCGGCACGCTCCAGAAAGAAGCCGAATAGAATCCCGAGCAGGAAGATGAGCAGGAAGCCCACGCCTTCGCTGAAGGCGCCCGAGGGATAGAGCGGCAAACTCATGACCACTGCCTCCTAACGAACCAGGCGGCCAGATAGCCGCCGGTGAACACCGACAACATGAAGGCCCAGCTTCCGAGCGACAGCATCGCGCCTCCGGTCAGGGCCTGACCGCTCGTGCAGCCGCGCGCCAGCCGCGCCGCCACGCCGGTGAGCGTCCCGCCGGCGAAGGCGAGCAGCAGCCGTTGCCGGCGCGAGGCCGCCGCCCCTTGCTCCACGCCGGGCCGCCAGCGCTTGGCCGTGAGCGCTCCGATCAGCCCGCCCAAAAACACCCCCGCGAACTGGTAGAGCATCCAGTCTTGCAGCGGGGAGCGCCCTTCGCTGAAGTACGTCTTGAAGTAGGCGTGCGACTCGGCCGCCTGCGGCGCGATCGCGTGAAAGGCCGCGGCCGTCATGCGGGCGATGGCTCCCGAAGCACCCAGACCGCTGCCCAGGATCACAATGGCTGCGAGAAGCGTCAGCCCGATCGCGGTGCCCGCCAGATAGGGCGACCAGTACTCTGTTTTGCTTTCCGACCTCATAAGACCTCCCACCGGCTCACCTGGCCGGCAAATAAGATCACAGCCCGCAGGGTGAAGGCGCCGACCAGCACCAGCACCGAGGGCCAGAAGCTCGCCTGCGCCCTTTCGGCCCGGCCTAGCAGATCCAACCCCACGGGGACGAGCATCCCGGCGACGACCACCCCTCCCCAGAACAGGCCGGTGAACTCGCCGCCGAGCAGCAGGCCCGCTGCGGCGCGGTGCGCCGCCGGACCCGTCACCAGGGCGACGAGCAGCAACGCCAGAAGCGCCGCCTCGACGCCGATCACTTTCTTTTCCGCCGCCCCGAGGCGGTGGCGCGCCGCGGCGTCCCGCTCGAGCAACAGCAACAGGGCGAGCGCGCTCGAAATGCCGCTCGCCAGAAACAGCGGCCCTAGCACGCTCGAGTTCCACAAAGGCCGCGCACCGAGCGAGCCGAGCAGAATGCCGGTATAAATGCCGAGCGCGGCGCCCAGGCCGATGTTAAGATCCGCGATCCGGCGCCGCCAGACCGGCGGAACCACCACCAGGCGCTCCAGCACGGCCACCGCCGCCATGGCCAGCATCGCCGGAAACACCAGCAGCAGAATCCAGGCGCCCCAGGACATCGGCGAGCTCCACTGGAAGGTGGCGTAGAAGCGCCAGACGTGAAGCTTGTGCTCGAGATCGAGAAACAGCGCCAGCATGCCGGCGGCGAGCACCGCCGGCGCTAGCAGCGGCGCCCATAGCCCGAGCGAGCGCGGCAGGTCCTGGTTACGCCGGAAGGCGGCGCCCGAGGCAACCATCAAGCCGGCAGCCAGCCCTCCCAGGAACAGATAGAGGGCGATCTCCCAACCCCAGATCTCCGGAACGGGCCAGAGCCCGGGATTGGCGCCCACGACGTTGACTTCCACTCCGTTCATCGCGGTCACTCCAGATAAAAGACGTACGGGCGCGTTCCCGCCTCGGCCAGAAGGGTCCGGTGCGGCCGCGCCGCCAGTGCCCGTGAAATTTCGCTCGCCGGATCGTCCAGGTCGCCAAAGACCATGGCGCGACTGGGGCAGGTGGCCACGCAGGCCGGCTCCTCGCCCCGCCGGAGCCGGTCCAGACAGAAGTTGCACTTTTCGGCGACGCCCCGGCCGTTGATGAAACGGGCGTCGTAAGGGCAGGCCGCCAGGCAGGCCTTGCAGCCCGTGCAGCGGGCTTCGTCCACGGCGACGATGCCGCCCTCGGCATAGTGGCTCGCTCCAGTGGGACAGTTGGTGACGCAGGGAGCGTCGCCGCAGTGATTGCAGCGCTCCGAAAACAAGTTGAGCTGGAGCGTGGGGAACTCGCCGCGCACACGCTCAGTAATGCGGCAGCGCGAGAAGCCGTCTTCGACCCGGTTGGCCACCTTGCAGGCCACCACGCAGGAGGCGCACCCCATGCAGGTGCGCAGATCGATCGCCATGGCGTAGCGCATCGTCAGGCCTCCTTCTCCAGCCGCACGAAATTGACGAACATGCCCGTGCCGCCCATGAGCGGGTCGACGGCATAGCGCGTCACCAGCGCCGCGTCGTCGGCGCCGCGGCCCCGGGCGAAGCGCAGTCCCTGGGCAGTGTGGCCGAAGCCGTGAACCAGATAGACCGCATCCGGGCGGATGCGCCGCGTCACGCGCGCCCGGACGACGTTGCTGCGCACCCCGTCCTGGTTCACCAGCCGGAGCTTGTCGCGGTTGCGAATGCCCAGGCGCGCAGCCACCTTGTCATTGATCCAGACCTCGTTTTCCGCCACCAGCGAGCCGAGCACGCGGTTGTTGGTGGTGCGCCCGAAGGTGTGTAGCGGCGAGCGGCCGAACAGGAGCCGGAAGTGGCCCGGCGGCGGTTCGGCCGGGGGCGTGTAGCGTGGCACCGGGTCGACGCCCAGCTCGGCGAGCACGGGCGAGTAGAACTCGATCTTGCCGCTCGGCGTATCGAAGCGATGCCCCGGCTTCAGGTAAAGCTCGTCGGCGGCGAAGGCCGCCACGCCACGCTGTTTCATCTCGGAGAGCGTCAGGTTCACTGACCGCAAACGCCGGTCGAGGTACTCTTCGATGTCTTTCCATGGGAAGTAGGCCTCAAGCCCCAGCCGCCGCGCCAACTCACGCGCCATCCACCAGCCGGGCCGGGAGTCATACATCGGCTGGACAACCGGCTGCCGCAGCGCCAGGAACGGCTCGCGGAAACTGGCGGCGTAGAGATCGTCGTAGCGTTCCAGATAGGTGCACTCGGGCAGCACCACATCCGCGTAGCCGGCGATCTCCACCGGCAGGACGTCCACCACCACGAGCAGTTCGAGCCGGTTGATCGCCTCGATCGTTTGAGAGGGATTGGGCAGGCTCTGAATGAGGTTAGTCCCGTAAACGATCCAGCCTTTGGCCGAATAAGGCGCCCCGGTGATGGTCGCCTCGCAGAGTCCGGAAGCGAGCAGCTCGTCAGCGAGCGGATACCGCGAGCCCGATCCATCGGCCGGCGGGCGTGACGGCTTGGGGTAGTCTGGCGCGGGAAATTTGGGCACCGTGACGCCGCTTGGCAGGTAAAAGCCGCCCGGCCGGCCCCAACTGCCGAGCAGCCCGTTCAGGATGGCGATGGCCCGACTCCGCTGGGCGTCGTCGCCGTACCAGGTGACGTGACGGCCCGGATGAACGAGCACGGCCGGCTTCTGGCGCCCCATCTCTCGCGCCACCGCCCGAATGGTCTCGGCGGGGATCTCGGTGATGGCGGCTGCCCACTCCGGCGTATCCGAAGCGGTGATCTCTTTGAGCTTGTCGAAGCCGAAGCCGTACTGCTCGACGTAGTCGCGGTCGTAGAGCTCCTCCTCGATCAGCACATGGATCCAGGCGAGCAGCAGCGCCAGGTCGGTGCCCGGCTTGATCGGCAGGTACCAGTGGGCCTTCGACGCGGCCACGGAAAAACGCGGGTCCACGACGACGATGCGGGCGCCGCGCCGGATGGCCTCGGCAAACTCCTGCACCTGGGTGTTGTGCATGTTCTCGCCCAGGTGGGAGCCGACGAGCACCAGCATCCGCGTGTTGGCGATGTCGGTGTTCTCGGGCGAGCCGACGCCCGTGCCGAATGTGGTCTGGAAGCCGACCTCCCGCGGCCCGCGGCACTGCGCGTAACTCGGCGCGGCGATATTCGGCGAGCCGTAGGCTTTGAGCAGGTGCGCGAAGAAGGAGCCGCCGTGGCCGTGCGTGAACAGCACCATGGCCTCGGGGCCATAGTTTTCTTTGATCTCGCGCATCTTGCCGGCGATGTAATCGAGCGCTTCGTCCCAGCTCGCCTCGCGGAAACGCTCCCGGCCGCGCTCGCCTTCGCGGATCAGCGGCGTCTTCAGGCGGTCGGGATCGTAGAGCAGACCGGTGGCGCCGTTGCCGCGCGGGCATAGCCGGCCGCGCGCCAGCGGATGGTCCGGATGCCCCTCGAGCCGGGTGACCTTGCCGTTCTGCACCGTGGCGAGGACCCCGCATTTCCAGAAGCAGAGTTCGCAGAAGGTGGCTACCTTGCGGGTTTCAGGCGCCGCGGTCTTGCCGGAGGAATCCAGGAGCCGCACGCCGGCGCCGGCCGCCGCCGCGCCCGCGGCCGCTCCGGCGATCTTCAGGAACCGCCGCCGCCCCAGGTGCTCTCCGAACAACATATTCAGACCTCAAAAACCTGGATGCGTACGCTCGCGCGCGAGTGACAACCTTTAGGTAAATTTTCCAAGTCATTTACTTTCATAAGGTTCTAAGAGGTCAGAGCATTCGGCCGGCGGCGCTTTCACGCTGGCGGTGCCGCCGGCGACCGAGCGGGGCCGCCAGAGAGCGTATACTGGGCGTGTCGCTGACCGTCATGTCCCTCTGGCGTTTGCTTTCCCCCCTGCCAGTGCTTGCCGCAGCCTGGTTTGTCGCCGCTGCCGGCTCGGCGCCGGAGCAGGCTTCGCCGGAAGCCGTTATCGCAAAGCGGCTCCGAGCGCTCCCGCCTGGTGCGGTGTCTGCGCGCGAGAGCTTCGTTATCGCGGCCCAGGGCGAGTCCTTCCTGTTCAACCCGTCCGCCGGCGTCTGGCGCGCCCCGTTTCTGCCCGGCGTCTTCCGGGCGTTCGGCTTTTCGAGCGACTCGCGCTACTTCCTGTACCTGAAGACGAAAGGCGGCCTCCCCGGCTTCTCGCTTTATTGCTATGACCTCGCGGAGGGCGCCGACAGGCTGGTGTCGGACGAGTCGGTGCACCATGCCGTCTGGTCACCGGCCGGTCTACAGGCGGCCTACATTTCGCTCGAAAGCGCCACGCGGTTTCACCTGCATCTGTTCGATCTTGCTTCGAACTCCACCCGGAGTGTCTTCTCCGGCGCACTCGACCCGGAATATCTCGAGTGGTCACCGGACGGCCGGCGCCTGTACTTCGCCACGGTCGAGGCGCAACCCGCCGACTCCTTTCACGATCAGGCCTACGAGTACACGGTCCAGGAGTACGACCTCTATGGTCCCCGGGCCGGCCGGAGGTTCCCCGGCCGCTGGGGGCCGTATGCGCCACAGGTTTTCTCGGGAGGCGACGGCCTGGGCCGACAGGCCGGCCGCTCGAGTCCGTTCGACGAAGACAACCTGCGGCGCCTTGTGGTCGAGGGCGATCGGATGTTCGCCACCGTGATCGAAGAGGGGGAGCTCCGTAGCTTCCGCCGACGCGCCGGATCCGGTTCCTGGGAGCCCCTGGGAGCGGGCGAAATCTACTGGAGCACGGCTCACGGCGTCGTGCTGCGGCGGTTCGAGGCGGGAGGCGTCGAGTACCGCTACGTGGACGATCCGGCGCAGGCCTCGGGCGAAGTGTTCGAATCGCCCGACGTTTTCAAGCTTCCATATCAAGGAAGCGCCTACCTGGTCCAGGGCGGCCAGTCTTACACGGGCGGCGCGTGCGACGGAACGGCCTGCATGGTGATCGCGCACAAGAACCTGCTCGGCTATGGCCTGGACTTCCAGCAAACCTCGGAAGAGGGACAGGGCAATCAGCACATGCTGGCCGTAGCCGACGGCACGGTGGTGGCCACGGAAAACAACATCACCTGCAACAGCGCGCGCACGAGCTGCGTGGTGGGCTGGGACGATTACTCGCCTACCTGTAGCTCAGCGAGCGGCGCGGGCAACTATGTCGTCCTCGCCCATTCCGACGGGACCTATTCCCTCTACGCGCATCTCAGATCGGGCAGCGTGCAGGTGGCGCCCGGCCAGACCGTCCGCCAGGGGCAGTTCCTGGCCGTCCAGGGCCACTCGGGCAGCGCCAACAGTCCCACGGGATACCGCAAGTGCGGCGATCATCTCCACTTTCAGCGGCAGACCGGTCCCGCCGTCTGGAGCCAGTCCGTGCCGACCAATTTCCTGGAGTTGCCCTGCGCGCCAAGCTGCATGACGGCTCACGTCTCGGCCAACGTCGAGCTCAACCCCGGCGCGGTCAGCCAGCTTACGCTCGCGCTGGCGCCTGCCACGGTGATCGGCACGTTGACTACGACGGCCAACCGGGTGCTGCTGCCGGCGGCGGCGCCCCCCGGCGGGGCGACCGTGGCGCTTTCGAGCACGGACCCCGGCCGCGCCGCGGTACCCGCCTCCGTGGCGGTTCCCGCCGGTTCAACCGAGGTGACTTTTCCCATTCACGTGAACGGGGATGTCACGGTCACCACGACGGTTACGATCCGGGCCACCTACGGCGGAAGCACCGCCTCGGCCGCCCTGAGCGTCGTGCCCCCCAAGCTCACGCTCATCCAACTGCGGACCTCCGCGGTGACGGGCGGAGCGGCCGTGACGGGCAACGACGTCGCGCTCAGCGGCTATGCCAGCCGGGACGTCGCGGTGGCTCTGGTCAGCTCCAAACCAGCGGCCTTGAGCGTCCCGCAGAGCGTCACCGTGTCGGCCGGCTCGAGCGCGGCGAAGTTCGACCTCCAAACCTATCCCGTGGCAACGGATACCCAGGCCACGGTAACGGCCTCGGCCGGCGGCGGGAGTAAGACCGCCTACTTGACCGTCAAGGCCGGCGGCACGCCGGTGGTGACGGTTTCGGTCAGCCCGAAAACCGTCACGCTGCTGGCGGGCCAGAGCCAGGCCTTCACCGCAACGGTCTCCGGCACGACGAATACGGCCGTGACCTGGTCGGTCTCGCCCGCGGTCGGCTCCGTCAGCAGCTCGGGGGTTTACACGGCGCCTCCCACGGTCGCCGCGACCACTGCCGTCAAAGTGCGGGCGACCAGCATCGCCGACCCCGCCAAGTACGACGAGGCCACCGTAACCCTGAATCCGCCACCGCCGCCGCCGGGCGGCGTGCTCTTCGCCGACGATTTTGCGAGCGGCTCGCTGGCCAACTGGACGATCGTGGACGAGGGCACCATCGACAAGCCCTCGAACTGGCAGATCTCAGGCGGCGTGCTCTACCAGAAGAGCAACATCTACGCCGGCGACGGCACCGGCCTGTCCGCCCCCGGCA
>CALKXJ010000026.1 GCA_938003835.1 uncultured Bryobacteraceae bacterium
TCATCGGCCCCGCCTCTTCCACGCCGCCAGCAGGAAGCCTTGCGTGAAATAACACGCCGCCTGGCGGTTGCCGCAGAACACCACCGGCACGCCGTAGTCGAGCAGGATTGAAAGCGTCGAGCCCACAACAGCCGCCGGCCGCGTTTCGCCGCGATAGCGTTTGCCGAGTACGTCCAGAAGTCCGGCCTCGACCACCACGCAGGCGGCGCGATAGCGTGAGAGTTTTAGCAGTTCCTCCCGGAAGCGCCGCCGCCGGTGGATCACCGTCGAGACGAAGTCATCCAACGTTTTCCGCTCCACGGCTACCTGGTCTTCGAGCCCGGCGATGGAGTAGTCCCCGGCCTTGAGCGCCCGCCGCACGGCGCCGATGACCCGGGGATCGAACGAGTAGGGTTCCTGTTCGCGCGAGTCGATGACAATGGTGGGCCGCGCCGCGTTAGAACGGCACAAGGGCGTCATCGGCCTCCCGCCGGAACTTGGCTGCGCTCTGGCTCGTCTCGATGCGGCGGTTGAAGTAGATGTTCTCGCTGTCACCCCTGGTGCGCTTGGTCACTTCGAGCTTCACGTCAAGCAGCCGGTGGAGATGCTTCGGCAGGTCCGACAGCCGCTCGAGATCGAGCCCGCACAGGTGCAGGTCCGTTTTGACGTATTTGAGCGTGTTCTGCGTGATGACGCTGTTGCGCCACATCAGGCGGTTGGCGAAGCGGGGCGCGAGAATCCGCAGCGTCCACTTGATCATCGGGTTGCCCGAGGACTGCGCCTCGGTCAACTCGACCTTTTCGACCGTGACCTGATACTTGCCGTCGGGCACGCTCTCGAAATCGCCGCGCTCCTCGGGCTGCTCGGCCCGGAAGCCGTCATCGAACTGCGAAAGATCAATCGAATGTCTGCTCATGCTGTTGTCTCCTGTTTGGAAGATTTACTTGGCCTGCTTGGGACCAGCCTGCGGTTTCGGCGGCGCGCCGGCCGCCGCGTGGAAGGCTTCGAGGAACTTGCGGTAGTCGAGGTCGATCGTTTCGGGCAGCCGCCCGGTGCGGTCGCCGGCCTCGTAGTAGAGGTTCGGTTTGGTGCGGATCACGCGCCGGATGATCTGCTCGCCGTCCGCGCCGGCCGACACGTCGAGATCGCAGTACAGGACCATGTCGGCCATGCCCAGCACGATCTTGCGCGCCTTTTCGGGCAGCGTCGGCACGATGCGCGTGTACTTGCCCGTGCGCGTTTCGACCTCGATTTCCTTGGCGTGCGAGATCAGGTACAGCCCGTAGGGCAGGAAGGCGAGCTTGGTCAGCACGCGCTGGAACTCGTTGTTGACGATCGCATAGCCCTTGCCGTAGGCCAGGTCGGACTCGTGCTCGACCTTGTACTTGCGCAGGATGTACTCGGTGCAGAACTTGTAGGCGTTGTCGATCGTGTCGATGACGACCGTCTTGAACGGATGCTTGCCCTCGCCGATCTCGGCGCAGGCGGCCAGCAAATCCTCCCAGGAAAGGATGGGGACCTGGAAGACCTCGAGGGCGTTCAAGCCCGGCTCGGTGGCGAAGAAGACCGCGCCATCGGCTTGAGCGCACGTGGCCGTTTCTCCGATTTTTGTTTGCCCATACCAAAGCACGGTGAGATCCGACAGGCTCGGCTTGGGCGGGGTTTTCGTCGCGGGAAGAATGGGCATCAAAGTCTCCTTGGGTTTCAGAAAGCGGGTTCGGGCGCGCCGGCCGCGAGAACGCGCAGTTCCTCGTTGGGCTCGACGCGCTGGTAGAAGTTTTCGATCACGTTGGGATTGCCGTTCGACCGGCACAGGGCGAAGTACGGGCAGGGCCGCTGGTAGTTGAAGCAGAACGAGGTGTTCTGGTAGAAGACCCCGCGCCGGCGGGCGTCGAGGAAGGCCTGCGTCAACTCCCAGAGTTCGCTGCGCAGCACGTCGAAGCGGTCGCGCGAGAGATAGAGCCGCTCGCGGTGGAACATCGCCGGATCCGCGTACTTCTCCGCCAGCCGCCGCTGGAAGTCTTCGTCGGACTCCGGCTCGCGCCGCCGCGCCGTGGTGCGGCCGGTCTTGGACTTGGCGAGCAGGTCCGCGCGGCGCGCCCCAAACTCTTCTTCCGTCTCGCCCTTGGACTGTTGGAGCCGCGCCTTGACGAGGACGTTGTAGAGGATTCCGGTGATGGGGATGCCCCTCGTCTGCTCGACGTAGTGGGCGTAGAGCGTGATCTGGAAGTCGGTCCAGAGCCGTTCGAGGTAGTCGGAATCAATCTGCGAAGCAGTCTTATGCTCAAGAATGAAATACTCGCCGTCGATGCGAACAATCCCGTCGACCTTGCCCGCCAGGCGGAAACTGCGCGACGAAGCGCCCGTGGCCGGATTCACGATCGGGCCTTCGAAGACGTGCTCGAGCGCCACAACCTCGAACTCCTCTTCGGCGTAGCGGTCCGCATAGGCCCGCATCATGGCGGTGGCCAGATGCCAGTCGCGCTTCTGATCCTCATCCTGCGCGCGAGCCGCGCAGCGGCGGTCAATGAGATCGAGAACACTGCTGAGGTCCCGCTCCCGATGCCATATCTCCAGGCACTCGTGAATCAGCGAGCCGAAGTGCAGGTTGCGGTCCCGCTCGATCGGAATCAGCTGCTGGAGGTAACGCAGCTCAGCCGCCTTGCGGCAGTTCCGAAACTGGTTCCACATGGAGTAGGTGGTCACCATCGTGTCGCTCATGCTGGCTCTCCGATGTAGGGGAACTTCTCGGGGGACGGCCCGTCGGTTTTCCAGAAGAGCTTCCGTAGGGGCCGGTTCCCCCGGTAGTAGGTCCAGGCCTTAAAGAACAGCGCCACGACATCAAGCTGAGGCAGCTTGGTTTTCGCTTGACGGTCCGTGAGCAGCCTTTCGCGCAGGTGGTAGGCGGGATTGTCCGGGCTCAGCGCCAGGCCGTTCGCGAGTTCGGAGAAGAAGCGCTGTGCGCTCGTGCGGTCTTGCGCGGCGAACTGGTAATAGCAGAAGCCCACGACTCTAGGCGCCGCGATCTTCTTGCCCAACAGGCGCGCCTGGACCACGGCTTCGTCAAGCCCGGGCAGCGAGCGGGCCGCCTCGACCACCTCAGTCTTGGTCGGCTGGCACCGAGGATCGTTCATCCTCTCGATGCCATGCCGGCGGTGCAAGACAATGAGACCTGCGACGGCGCACGCACAGGACGCGTTGTGGAAGCCCTTGATCGCGGCGATATGCCCCGCTGTCCGTGGCCTGTGAATGTCGATCGTGAGGATCGCTTCCGGCGGCAAACCAAAGATGACGTCGTTCTCGAAGGAGACACCGGAATCGAGGCAGGCCCTCAACCGGTGCTGGCCATCGATTAGGTTGCCATCCGTGTCGAAACGGATAGGCGCGCCGTCGTACTGCCAGCGCCCTTCCAGCATGTCCAAGCCGTAGGCGATGACCGTGTTCTCGCTGATCGGCCTGTTCCGCACATTGCGCTCAAGCCACTGCCGGGCCAGTTCGGGCGTGATCAGCATCGTCACCCGTCTGGCTTCCCGGCAGGCCGGGATCGCCGGAGGGTTGTTGGACAACTCCAGCGCACTTTGCTTCGGCAGCACAGAGTTCGAGGAATTCATTGGCTTTCTCCAGGTTGGAAATAAGTTGTTCACGATCCGGTCTGGCGGCAAGCAGTCCGGCAAGTTCAACGGGTGAGGACTCGCACCCCGCAATTGCATCCACGGCCCGCAGGATCGCCTCAAGCGGACCGAAGCCCTGTAGCTCTACATGGCCACCTGCCGCGGGATCCTGAGCTGGACGCTTCCGGCGGCGGGCATTCTTTTTCGCGATGTTGCTGGTGTCTTGTTGGTACGACTTGCCCAGCCGGGATACGGTGCGCGCACCCATCTGAGGAATTTCCTCAGATGCCTGAAGCTGGCGCCGCCAGTTGCTGACGGTCTTCTGGTCGACGCCGACGTGCCGGGCGATCTGGCGGTCGCTCAACGTGACGCCTCGGCTGTGCGTCAGTGCGGCTTTGATCGCCCGTTGCTTATCCTGCGTGGTCCGGCGCAGACCATTGTTCCGGTTGGCGCTGAAGCTGTACCACTGGGCGTCTTCGAGCGTGCCCTGTTGGATGTCGGCCTGAACCGCGTCAAAGCCTGCGGCGTAGGCGGCCTTGACGCGGTGGAAGCCATCCGCCAGCCAATAATTCTCGCCGTCGTAGAAGACCACGACCGCGGGGAACTTCATCCCCGCGCCCATCGCCTCGGCGTAGTCCTCAATCGCCTCGAAATCGAGCACGGCCCGCGGCTGTGTGCCACCGTCGAGGCGGATGTTCGTAATTGGGAGCGAATCACCACGCTTCATCGCGCACCCCCGTTTCGCCGAAGACCTTCAGGTCTTACGCCAGCTTGCTCAAACGCCGCGCGGATCTCGCCGATCATCTGATACACCCGTGAACGGGACTTCCCGATGGCGCGCGCCACCTCGCGCGGCGTGCGATCCAGGAGCAGCTCCGCGACTAGGCGCAGGTGATCAGGAAGGCGCGCCACCGTCGCCGCGACATCCAGACGGAGGTCGTGATCCACGTCGGCATGCGGCCGTGGTGGCAGGTCGGTAACGACACCGCACACGGCCCTGCGCCGTTGCGCCGCCAACCGGGCGGCCCGGTTCCGCACGACTCCGAACATGAAGCCGCGCGGCTCGCCGCGCTCGGAATCGAACAGCGGCAGACGTTCCAGGTAGTCGAGGAGGAGATCCTGACGGAGATCCTCCCAGTCGTCCCGCGTGAATCCAGCACATGCCACCAACTGACTGGCCCGGATCTCGGCCTGCTGGATGACAAAGGGATCGACGGCGGCAGCAGCGCTCATGACTCCACCTCCGCAGGCATCGCTTCGATCACCATCCGGAAGGGCAGGCCGTACCGGACCTCGATGCGCTCCACCGTGCCATCCTTCAGCCGCCCGACCTGTTCGATGAACCGCTCGACCTGGCTCCGCAGTTCGAACCGGTCGAGCCGGCTTTCTGGCCGCGGACCGTCGGCGGCATCCAGTTTCAGTTCGAGGAAAACACGCGGCTCCGGGCTGAATACGGGCTCGCCGTTGCGGATTTCCAGCTCCTCGACGCGGCCGAAGTTGATCGTCTGGAACAGGCGCAGCAGGCGCCGCCAGGATGGAGAGAGAGCGGTGAACTGCATGGCCTACTCCCCCATCCCGGTGCGGTTGCGGACGAGGAACTCGTCCACGGCGGCGTGAATGCGCGGCGGGCGCGTCCCACTTGGTTCATACTCCTCGCGCGGTGCGAGTCCTTTGAGTTCGCGGAGCAGCCGGACGCGGATGCGGTCCAGCCGCTTCATGACCGTCCACACCAGATCGTCATCGAGCTGGTGCAGGGCGGCGGCGCTGCCGATGACGAGCGCCACGTCGGCCAGCGCTTCGCGGACGAGGGATTCCACGTTGACAGGAGGGCCGGCGTTGGGCGGTGCGGCCGCCGGCGGGACCGTTGGGTTGGTAGCAGAGGGTAGCGTACTCATCGATTGCCTCTGCTCCGATCCGTGGAAAATTCCACGGAACAGCGATTTTCCGTCAGCGCGTGATGCTATGTGGTTGGAAACAAGGGGAATTTAGTTTTGAAGAATTTTCGGAGGCTCGGTTTGTCGCCGCGGAAAATTCCACGGCGGCCCGCTCATGAGCCTATCGACGGCGGTCGGAGGCACAGTCGAAGGCCGCGATCCAGGTCCCTGTCGCCTCGATGAACTGGAGAGGATCGCCAGCCAGGCCGGTCCGGTCACGAAGCCACTTGTTGAGCTTCAGAACGGCCAGATCATCCCCGGCCCGCACGAGCCGCCCGCCCGAACGCAGCAGTTCAATGAAGGCCTGGCCTTCTGGCAGAAGCCGGTCCACGTCCCGCGCAAGCCCCAGCTCCACCAGGGAATAGTCCTGCCAGAGCGTTTCCTGATGTTCGGCTGGGCCGGTCTCTGCATCCCGGGCGCGTCGAATCTGATTCGCTTTGACGCCCACGGCAATGCGGCCATCGCGGCGCTCCATCCACTCAAGGCTCATCTTGTGTGAGAATCCGCACCCGCCTTCAGGCTCATCTTGCATGAGACAAAACTCGCCATTCAACGGCATCCCCCTTGCTGGTAAAATGGTCACTGAGGTGGCCACATGAGAATTACGACGGTTCGGGAGTTTCGCGACAACGCCACCGGGCTGCTGCGCTCGAAGGCTCCCATCCTGGTCACACGCCGGGGGCGGTTGGCTGGGGTGTTCTTCCCCTGGCCGGAAGAAAGCCTGCCCGTGGAGTTCAAGAAGGAACTCTTCTCCGTTCTCTCTGCCGAGTTGGGCCGCGAACTCAGGAAGCGGAAGATCAGCGAGGAGGAGGTCCAGGCGGATTTCGAGAGTTGGCGAAAGGCCCGTCGTGCGCCTCGTGGCTGATGCCAACGTCCTGCTCTCGGCTGTGATCGGCGGGCAGGCCAAGACCGTGCTCGAACATCCCGGCGTGGAAAGCGCGGTCACGACTGCGGTGACGTTCGAGGCAGTTCAGGAGTACGCCGGGCACCTGGCGCAGAAGAAACGGCTGGACCTCGAACTCGTTCTGTTTGCTGTAGCGACGCTGCCCGTCGCCATCGTACCGAGAGAGCAATATAAGGATGCCCTGCCGCGAGCTCGAAGGAAGATCGGGAAGCGCGATCCGGACGACGTCGAGATCCTGGCGCTGGCGATGCACTTGGGATGGCCTTTGTGGTCGAACGACAACGATTTTGAGGTCGCCGGGATCGAGTGGTACACCACCGCCGAATTACTCCAGCGCCTCCGGCTCGCCGAATAGTTCTCGCGAGGCCCTGCGCTGATCCTCCCAAAGAGGCATCTTGGCGATTCTCCGCAGCGCCCCTTCGCTGAACGGCGCGCGCCCGGATGGCGGCAAGCGCAGCACGGCCTTTTGGATATCCGGCGCGAGCCAGACGAGCATCATGCTCTGGCTGATCCGCTCGCGGCTCACGCATCCCAGGCGCGCCAGGTCCGCGTAGTCGCGCACCTCGCCGCGGTTGATCATCTCTTGAAACTGAAGCGCCAGCGCCAGCACCTTCGCCGCACGCGGGTAGCGCCCGGTCCGCCGCACGGCCCTCACCGTGGGTTCCGTTACCTGCTCCGCGCGTTGGATCTCCCGCACGGTGGGCCTCAGCTTGAACCTCACCTCGAACAGACTGCTCCCCACCATTACTTTCCTTTGGCCTCCATGCAAAGTTGTTTAATCGCCGCCGTCCGGAAGCCCACCGTCACCTCGCCGCTGCGCCCGTCGTAGGTCACCTGCTCGACCAGCGTCTTGACGAACTTCTCCTGCTCGCGCGGGGTCATCTCGGCCCACAGCCGGTCAAACTCACGCAGGGTTCTGCGGACGTCGGCCACGTCCACCGTCTGGCCCACCCACTCGGTCAACTGATCGCGGATCTCGCGCAGCTTCTGCTCGAGCACTGCGGCGCGCTCCTGCACCTCGGCCATGCGGTCCACGGCCAGTTTGCCGCCCGTCCGCACGAGCCCGGCGAGTTCCTGGCTCAGCCGCTCGAGTTCGCGTTCGATCAGCCGCTTCTCGCGCTCCAGGCTCTCGATGTCGGCCACGCGCTGTTCACCGAGCGACTCGACGACCCGATCCATCACACCGGGGTTCGAGGCGATGCCATGGATCTGTGCGATGACCGCCTGTTCGATCGCGGGCGCCGATACCGACCGCGTCGGGCACTGGTCGTAGCCCTTCTGGTGCGCATTCACGCAGACGTAGTAGCGGTGAAGCTTGTTCGGCGTCTTCTGCGTGTAGGTGTGGACCATCCCCGCATCGCAACTCGCACAGCGCAGGATGCCCTTGAGCACCGCACCGTACTTGTTGCGCACCTGGCGTCCGCCGGTCCTGCCGTTGTAACGGAGGCGATCCTGCACCCGTTGCCACACCTCGGGATCGACAATGGCTTCGTGCTCGCCCTCGTAGATCTGGCCGCCGTATTTGACCTTGCCCACGTAGACCATGTTCGTCAGCAGGTTGTAGAGCCGGTTCTTGGCAAAGGGCTGGCCGCCGGCAACCGACCCTTTGCGCGTGGTCCATTCCTTCATCCGCCAGCCGCGCCGATTCAGTTCCTGCACCACTGGAATCAGCGAGCCGTGCTCCAGGTAAAGATCGAAAATGGCCCGCACGCGCGCGGCTTCGTCTTCGTTCACCACCAATGCGCCGCCATGATCGCTGATGTCGTAACCGAGCATCGGCATCCCGCCTACCCAACGGCCTTTGCGGCGCGCCGCCGACATCTTGTCCCTGGTGCGCTCGGCGATCATCTCGCGCTCGAACTGTGCGAAAGAGAGCAAGATGTTGAGCGTCAGGCGGCCCAGCGAGCTGGTCGTGTTGAACTGCTGGGTCACCGAGACGAAGCTGGCGCCGTGCTTGTCGAGCACCTCCATGATGCGCGCGAAGTCGAGCAGGGACCGGGTCAGGCGGTCTACCTTGTAGACCATCACGCAGTCGACGACACCATCCCGCACGTCCTGAAGCAGCTTCTGCAAGGCGGGCCGGTCCATGTTGGCGCCCGTGTAGCCACCATCGTCGTAGTGATCGGGCAGCGCCACCCATCCTTCCCCGCGCTGGCTGCGGATGAAGGCCTCGGCCGCATCGCGCTGCGCGTCGAGCGTGTTGAACTCCTGATCAAGACCTTCCTCGGTCGACTTGCGCGTGTAAATCGCGCAGCGAATCGCCGAGCGGCGCGGCATGGCGAGAGATCCGTTACCGGCGGCCATTCTTCTTCTCCGTCAGGCCAAAGAACAGCAGGCCATTCCACTTGGCGCCCGTGATCTCCTGGGCGATCGCGCTCAGCGATGTGTACCGCCGGTCGTCATAGGCGAAGCGCCCGTCGTCGAGGACCTGCACGACGTGGGTCCTGCCCTTGTATTGCTTCACGATCACCCCGCCGGGCATGGGCAGCCGTGGATCGCGATCGGGCTGAATCGTCGCAACCGTTGTCTGCTCAGGTGGGAGGCCGGCGCGGCGCTTGCTCGCGTTGGTGGTCACGCGGTTCCGCAGCGGCGAGTCCCGCGCGATGGCGCGTGCCAGTTCGCGGACCTCGTCAGGCTGCCAGCCCTCTTCTTCGGCCTGCAATCGCCAGGCGATCTTGCGGAACAGGAACTGCCGATGCGCGCTCACCGGCTCCTTGCCGAAGACCTTGCGATGCTCTTCGCGCAAGGCCGGCACGTTCATCGCGGCGAGGGTGGCGATCCGATCTCGGAGCGTCTTCTTCATGCGTCAACCTCACTGACATGAGGGCTCTCTGCGCGCGGGTTATCAAGTTCTCCGTTGACGGTGTCAGGCGCATCGTTTGGGTCAATTTCAATACGCCGGGCGCGGCGGTAGCGCGCGTAAGCAGTGGCGAGGAGTTGGGCAATCTGGGCGACAGCATCGCGCGTTGGTCGGTCTCGGAAATCCATGGGTGCCGGTCCTTCCGGCCCACAACGGCTTCCGCTTCGCGGCCACGCGCGTCGTCTGGCGCTGTCAATGAAATACTCACGCGAGTTCGAAAGTGTCCCACCGGGCCGCGCTCTCAACCGGCCGGGCGACTTCGTGTGTCGCATGAAAGTGCCAGCAGGCCGTCCAGAACTCCCCGCTCTGCCGGCCTGTTTACCGCGGGCCGGATCGCCCGGTCATTCGAGGGTGACCGCGATGGCTGTGGACGCGCTGACAGTGAACTGCGCGTCCTTGAAGGAAGGCGGGCCCAACTTTCCCTTTGCATTGTTGGAGACCGCCACAGGCTCTTTGGGCATTCCAATCAGGTTCGTATCCAATTTGCCGTTGCCGTTGGCGTCGTGGTACACGGAGATCGCATAAGTGCCGCTGGGCAGTTGCGTAAACTCGATTTCCACCCGATCACCGGATGGAGACACGCGCCTCCGCATCATGGCCTTGTCGGGCTTGGCCGGGAATCCTTGCGGTTGATTGTAGAGGGCGGCCTCGATCTCGCCCTTGCTGGAACGGATTCCCTGAACTTGCACGGTGAGCGTGTGCGAGTCAGCCCGGAGCCAGGCTGGCGCAACCACGAGGAAGAGCATTGCAAGCCTGTACATTTCGTACTCCTCCTAACTCACGACTCGCCGGCAGGCCAGCCGCCGGCCAGCGCCTTGAACAACAGCACGGACTGCACCTGCGCCGAGGTCCGGGCTTCGGCGATCGCCTGCTCCAACTCCAGCACCTGCCGTTGCGCATCCAGGACACCCAGGAAATCGGCCACGCCGGCTTGATAGACATCTTCGGATAACTTAAGTGCCGATTGCGCTGCGGCAAGGGCGTCTGTCAGTCTCACCAGGCGGACTTGCTCCGTGCGGTAAGCCGCGATGGCATCTTCGGCCTCCTGGAAGGCAGCGAGGAGTTCGTTCTCGTAGCTGATCCTGGCCTGTTCCAGACGCGCATCGCTGGCGTCAATGTTCGCGCGCAGTCGGCCGCCAGTGAAGACCGGCAGAACCAGTTGCGGCCCGATGCCGAAGAAATTACCGCCGCCGAGGCTCAAGCCCGCTACATTGGTAGCCTGGCGTCCCGCCAGCCCGGTAAGGATGACTCTGGGATATAGTTCCGACCGCGCGGCCTTCGATCGCGCCATCGCGGAGAGAATTCGCGCCTGCGCCGCGCGCACATCCGGACGCCGCAGCAGGAGCGCCGAATCGATTCCCTCACCAAGATTGGGAATCCTCCATTGAGCCGGCGGCGGCGGCAACGGGCTTCTCGCTACATCGCGATCAGACAGCAATACAGCGAGCCGGTTCAACTGTGTCTGCTTCCGGAATTCCATGCGCGGAATCTCTGCCGCGAGAGAGGACAGCGCAGCCGACTGCCGGTCCACGTCGAGTTGGGTGGCCAGCCCGGCGCTCGCCCGCTGCCGGGTCAGCTCGAGCAGATCCGCTTGCCGGACGCGATTGCGTTCGAGAATCTCCAGTTGCTGTTCCGCCCCGCGGTAGTCGAAGTAGGTCCGGGCCACTTCGGCGGCGACAATCAACCGGACCTCGTTAGCGGCCTCCTCCTGGGCCAGGGTATCGGAGCGGGTGGCGTCCAACTGTTTTATGTTCGGCCCCCAAAAACTCAGTTCCCAGCGCATGTCGGAGCTGCCGGCGATGAGGCCGGTTTCAAACGGGCTGATGAGGCTCGCACCGCCCCCGGGGCCTGATTCCGGAATCCGGATGATGCCGTTCTGAAATCCGCCACGCAACTGTTGAGCGGAAGCGTTAGCATTGATGGATGGAGCCAGGGCGGACTTGGACTGCCGTGTGAGGGCGCGGGCCTCAGCAACGCGAGCCAGTGCGCTCTTGACGTCCAGATTCTGCTGGGTCGCGCGCTCGACCAGGTCCGTCAGGACAGGATCACCGTAGGACTGCCACCAGGAGGCTGGGTCCGCCACAAAGGTGCAAAGCAGGAGGATGGAGAACATCATCGTCTATTGCTCCGCCTCGATGAATACGTCCATTTGCTGTCCCACCAGCACGGCGGCATTCTCCGGCAGGCGGTAAATCACTTGCAGAACGCGGGTGTCGGTCCGCTCCATGGTGTCGCCTGTCAAGTTGCGTTTGGGAACCACATAAGGCTCCATGCGCACGAAGGAAAGAGGGAATTGAAGCTTTGCGTTACCGCGCGGGGCAGCGTAAGCTCGAGCATTTTGCTTGAAGCGCCACGAGTCCTTCTCGTCAACATCCACCCGCACATGCAGCGGTCCCTGGGATCCCATCACGATCAGCGGTTGCGGCAGAGCGGCGGCGGCAGCGTATTCGCCCGGCCGGATCTTGACCTGCAAGATGACGCCCGAAACCGGCGCTGTCACCGTGAGCCGGTCGAGATCGGCTTTCACCCGCTCGACCTGCCGGCGCGCCTGCTCCAATTCCGCTTCGGCGACCGACAAGTCCGGACGCCACGTGCCGGCTTTCAGCAGCGCCAGAGAACTCTCGGCCTCGTGCAGCGCGGCTCGGGCGGCGCTGACCGCCCAGCGCCGCTTTTCGAGATCCTCGGCCCGTACAGCCCGGCGATCGGTGACCGCTTCGATCATCCGGAGTTGGCTTTCCGCGTCGGCCAGTTGCGCCTTGGCCTGCTCAACACGCGCTTCTGCGGGCGGAATCTCCTCCGGGCGGGGAGACCCCTTCAGCCTTTCCAGGCGGTTGGCGGCCACCTCCACGTTGGACAGCCGCAGCGCCAATTCAGCGCGGAGGTGACGATCGTCCAGACGGAGCAGGGCCTGCCCCTTTTGCACCACATCGCCGGGCCGCACCAGAACCTCGGTAACCAGACCCGGGACGGGAACGCCAATGGCGATATCTTCCGACGCCGGCTCCACCATCCCGACGCCGCCTACCTGCCTTTGGAACTGGCTCGACGGTGGCTCTTGCGGCGGCGCCGCCGCCACCTCCACAGGCGTAAGACTCCTGACACTGATAATCGAAAAGACCAGCGCCAGAATAGCCAGCGCCGGCACCCCATATTTAGCGAACATGTTCCTGGAATTCCTTTCCCTCGGAAACCTTTACAATAACCCCGTCGCTGATCTCGGCGATCCGGTCAGCAAACTCGAGAATCCGGAAATCGTGGGTGACCACCAGAACGGCGCGGTCCGGACTGAGCGCAACTTTGCGCAGCAGTTCCATGACGTGGCGGCCCGTGGGCCCGTCCAGCGCCGAGGTGGGTTCGTCACAGATGACCAGCTTGGGCGATTGAATCAGCGCCCGGGCAAACGCCACCCGCTGCTGTTCGCCGCCCGATAGTTTGTTTGGCAGAACATCGGCGCGATGGGCCATGCCCAGATCTGTCAACAACTCTTTCGCCTGTGCGGTGGCATCCTTTCTCTTCCACCCTGCCGCCAGCAAGGGAACCGCGGCATTCTCGGCGGCCGTCAGCGCGGGAATCAGATTGAACTGTTGAAACACAAACCCCACGTTTTTCAAGCGGAAGAGTGCGGCCTCGCCGTTGTGCAATTCCGACAGATTTCTGCCGAGCACCTCGACGCTGCCTGCGTCGTGTTTGAGCAATCCGGCAATGATGCTCAACAACGTTGTCTTTCCGGATCCGGAAGGCCCCAACAGGAATGTCAGCTCCCCGTACCGCGCCTCCAGATTGACGCCCCGCAACACTTGTAGCCGGGCGTTCCCCGTGCCAAAGGCCTTTTCCACGCCCCGGCAAATCACCGCCGCGCCGCCGTTTCCTGATGCAATCCTCTTTTCTTTCATTCCTATCCCCGGAATACGACTGCCGGATCGACAACCACCACCCGGCGCACGCTGAGAATGGTGGCCATTAAGACCACCACGAAAATGAGACCCCCCGTAAGCAGCATGATCTCGGGCAGCAGACGGAAGCCACGCAGATCCAGATTGTCTTGCGTCAACTGAAAGAATAGCGCCGTCAGGAAGATGCCAATCGAGTACCCAATCGCCAGAACAATGAGTGCCTGCATGATGATCATTCCGACGATGCGCAGGCTAGTGACGCCAATCGCCTTAAGAGCGCCAAAATACTTCATGTTTTCTAGAATAAAGAGCGAAAATGTCTGTCCGGATACGAGAGCGCCCACCATCAAGGCAATGGAAATCGTGATGCCAAAGTTGATTGGGATGCCGGTGTTCTTGATGTAATACCAGATTGTGTCCCAACCGAAGGTCTTACTGGTCAGCGCCTTCAGTCCCGTCGATGCCTGAATTCGCTGGCAGAGCTCCTCTTCGGTGACGCCGGGCTGTGCCTTGGCGAGAACGAAAGACAACTGCCGTGGCTCACGTCCGACCATGTTGATCGCCTCGGTGAATTTGGCGTAGACGACAGGAAGGTTGACGAACGGGGGCGAGGCATCCACCACGGCGCCGACCCGGACCACCTGAGACCCCATCTCCAACTCTTGCCCGAGCTGGTACGGGGGTGCGCCAAAGAAGTACTCATACCCGACCCGGTCAATCGCCACCGTCTTGGGGTTCCGCAATGACTGCCAGTCGCCGGCGAGGAACTTCTGGGGTAGACCCGTGAGGGTGGCGTCATCCACACCCATCAGGATGCTGTTGCGGAATGTGCCGTCGGCGGCCTTGGCGCGGGCAATCCCCTTCAGCAGCGGAACCGCCCATTGCACCCCCTCCACCCCTCTGACAAAGTAGAGGTCCTGAAGGCTCAACGCGCGCACCTCGTCGACATACTGAGTCTTGGGATCCATGATCCAGATGGAGGCGTCCTGCACATCGCGGATCTGCGATCGGGTGCGCTCCAGAAGGCCGACGAAGATGGACATCTGGTGAGACATCAGAAAGGTGGAGAAGGCGATGGCCAGCACCAGCCCGAAGTACTTCGGGCGGTCGCCGGTCAGCATCTGCCAGGCGATGAATCGCAGCCCGGACTCTGTCTTTACCTGCACACTCCTGTGGATTGAACACTGTTCAACCACGATGCATTTTTTCTGAGTCAGCTCTTGCGGATACCCGCGATCAGAATCCCGATCTGTTGCCGGACCAGGCGTTTGGAGCTGGCGAAAGGGAAGCCTTCCGCTGAATGCAGAAGATGGATCAGCCCGTGAATGGAGGCCCACAGAACCTGTGCGGTCTCATCCGGACTGCCCAGGCCATCCCGCAACAGACCCGCTTCCGCACATTCATTGCAGAGCGCCCGCAGCCTTTCGTAGCACGCGCCCCCACGGTTTTCAAAGACGCTCATGACGTCCGGCGCGATGTGGCTGTGCCCATGGACGAACAGAAACAGATACTCGTGAGGATGCTCCAGCCCGAACCGCACGTATGCGCCGAGGGTCTCCTGCAATCGTTGAAGCGCGTCACCACGCTTTGCGGCAGCAAGCGCCATGAGGGCGTCTAGCTTGTCGAAAGTGTCCTCGACGACGCGCGCCAGAAGAAGCTCTTTGTTGGAGAAAAAGTGGTAGAGCATCCCGGGAGAACACCGGGCGTGCTCTGCAATCCGGCGCACCGACACCCCTTCGAAGCCGTTTTCCATAAACAGCGCTCTCGAAGACTCCAAGATCCGTTCCCGGAGGGGCGCGGCTGCCTGGGCGCCTTGGTGTTTCGATCGCATTCCAGTACTTCCATGATGCAATGAACCTGCTTGCCGACGTTGAAAGCCACGGACTGAACCCGGTGTTTGCGTACATGCGTGCGCCCCTGAACAGTTCGAAATCTGCGACCGGGCGGCCTCTCTCAACCGGCCTGTCAACAAAAGCGGACCTGTCAACGGAGAAAACGGAGAGTTTGAAGGGTTCAGAGAGGCCAACGAACTCAAACCTGATGGTTGAGGGCGCTGCCCGCTCGGAGGCGTTTCCAACCGGAGAACCGCGCCAAAACGCAAATTGTGGCGAATGTTTGAGATACTGCGCGGCCGCAGACGGCGCTGGCGTCAAGCAAAACAGGGTGGCGGGAAGTTACGGTTTTGAGAAGTGGCTCCCCGGCAAGGATTCGAACCTCGATTCACGGCTCCAAAGGCCGTTGTCTTACCATTAGACGACCGGGGATCCTGCCTAAAATTTTACCACTCCGAGTAGGGCGTGCCCTCGAGCGAGATCCGATCCGAGCCGCTGCGCACGTCGTAGATGCCGGGCTCGGACTGGTCCACGCTGGTGAGCGCGTCCTCCATGATCACCACCCAGGTCTTGTCCGAGCCGGTCATGGGATCGATCGGGATCTGCCGCAAGTAGCCCTCTCGCACCAGGTCCTCGAGCGACTGCGGCGCCTTCTTCTTGTCGAAGGTGTACTCGTCGATCACCGTCCGCAGCGTGAACAGGTTGTTGCGCAGCACGCTCTCCTTGGCCCGGATCACCGATTTCTGATAGAGCGGCACGGCGATCGACACCAGAATCGAGACGATCGTCATCACGATCAGGATCTCGATCAGCGTGAATCCGCGCCGCCGCATCGCCGTCACCATTCCGAATAGGGCGTGCCGTCCGGGGCCCGCGCCGTCGACTTCGTATAGACGTCGAAGACGTTCTGCCCGCCCCAGGAGAGCGACCCCGGATCGTCCTGCACGCTGCGCTTGCCCCAGTCGGTCGAATTCGTCATCGGATCGCGCGGGATGCGCCGCAGGAACTTGAACTTCTTGTCTACCGAGCCGGCCGCCTTCACCCCCTCGACCAGCACGTCCAGGTCCTTGGGATAGCACTCGGTGCCGATCTCGGGCGGCCCCAGCAGGTTGGCGTCGCAAGCGTCCTTGTACTTATCGATCGCCGTGCGGATCTCGCGCAGCGCCCAGCGCAACTCGCGCTCCTGGTCTCGCCGCACCTTGTAGCGCGCCAGCGGCACGGCCATGGTCGTGAGCACAAGCATGATGGTGAAGGCCACTATCAGCTCGACCAGGGTCAACCCCCGTTCACTTCTCCTCGCCATCGCTTCATTCGATCTTCACTGCCAGCACCGGCGCCTCCACCGGAATGGGCCCCATCTCGGAGTTGCGCACGGTGATCTCGGCCAGGCGCACCTCGGTCGAGCCCGCCTCGACGGCCTGGAAGATCAGGTGGATGAGCGAGCCGCTGCCGCTGATGCCGCGCGTACCGGGCATGCGGTTCAGGATCACCGAGGCGTCGCCCGTGTCGTTCAAGATGTTGCGGGTAAAGATCGCCTCCTGGCCGTCAGCCACGAACAGCCCGCCGCGCTCGACCTCGTTCAGCCGCAACAGCCGCGGGTCGAACTTGACGCGGATCGGGACGTTGAAGACGTCGGTGGCGTTCTCGAGCGCGAGCGTCACGGTGAACGTGGCGCCCCGTTTGACGCTCACCTCCGCGGGGTTGAAGCGCAGCCGGGCGCCGGTGGGCGGCTCCGGTTCGGCCGGCTCGGGCGGCTCCTCGCGCCCCGGTTTCTCGGGTTCGGGCGCCGGAGCTGCCTCCGGAGCGGGCGCAGGCTTGACCGGGGCGGCCTCGGCCGCCGCCGGCGCCAGCGTCACCTTCACCACCTGATCGGTGCCGGCAGCCACGCCGCGCAGGTTCACCTCTTCGATCTCCGGCTTCCGCACGATTCGCGGAATCAGCGCGATCAGCAGCTCGCCTTCGTTGCGCTCCTTGCTGTCGGTCGAAAAGCCCAGCCAGCGGATCAGCGGGATGTCGCCCAGGCCCGGGAAGCCGGATCGCGAACGCGTCGTCTGATCCTGGCTCAGGCCGCCGAGCAGCGTCACCTCGCCGTCGCGCACCCGAATGTCCTCGGTGATCTTGCGCTGGCCGATCACCGGCTGCGACAGGCCGCCGACGTCGATGCGGTCGCGCACGGCCGAGATCTCGATCTCCACATGCATGGAGATCTCCGAGTCGCCGTGGACCTTGGGCGTGATGTCGACGTTGACGCCCACGTCGGCGAACTGGAACTGCGTGCTCACCAGCGGGCTGACGCCGATGGCGCCGACGCCCGGCTGAAAACTGCCCGTGGCGTACGGGAAGCGGTCGCCCAGCCGCAGCGAAGCCTTCTGCCCGTCGGCGGCGCGCACCTGCGGCCGCTGGAGAATCCGGGTCAGCCGGTCCGTCATCAGCGCCTGGAGCAGGGCGCCGGGCAGCGTCGCGGACCAGTCGTTCTCGGTCAGTTTGCCGATCTGGCCGAGCGGGGTGAGCACGCTCGTCGAGCCGGCGCCGGTCCCCGTCCCCGTGCCGGTTGTCCCTCCAGTCCCGTCCTGTCCGCTGCTGGCGGGCGCCCGGCCTCCTGGCGCATAGCTGATCGGAACCGACAGGCCGGCTTTGCCCGCCGACATGATGGCCGCTGCCAGATCGCGCGTGCGGCTCCGGTTGGCCTCCATGACGATGACATCCACGACGACCTCCGGAAGCGGCTTGTCGAGATCGCGGATCAGCTTCTCGGCCAGCAACACCTTGTCGATGGTGTCGCGCACCACCAGCGCGTTCTGCGCGTTGTAGGGAAAGAAGCGGCGGATGTCGGTCACCGAGCGCACCGCCGTGGCGATCTCCTGAAGGTCCTGCACCTTGGTGATGTTCTCCAGGTAGAACACCTTCACCACCATCTCTTCGTGGTCCCGCCGCTTGGTGACGTTGTCGTCGGTGACGAAGATCGTGTTCTCCGAAAGCGGCTTCCAGAAGGTCTTCGTCAGCACGGAGAGGTATCGCAGCGCCTCCTCGAGCGTCGTGTTGGTCAGATCCACCGAGTAGGTTCTGGGCGGCGCCTGATAGTCGGGATCGAAGACCACGTTGATCCCCGCCAGTTTGCCGACTGTCTCGTAGAGCACGCGCACCGGCTGGTTGCTCATCTTGAGCGTGTTGAGCGTCGGCGAGATGGGCTTGAGCTCCGGCACGGGCGCGATGCGCGAGAGGCGCTCCTCGAGCTCCTGGCGCGCCCGTTCGGCCGGCGTCAGCACGCGTTCGGGCGGCGCCTCCCCCTCCTTGGCCTCCTTCTCGGCGCGCTCGATCATCCGGTAGGTGGTGCGCACCTCCTGCTCGGCGATGGTCGAGCTCGGGTCGATCGCAAAAGCGCGCTGGAACGCCCGGAGCGCTTCCTCGAGCTTGCCCTCGCGCCGGAGCTGCTTGCCCCGGCTCAGGTGCTGCTGCGAGGCCTCGAAGCGCGCCCGCCGCACCGCCAACTGGTAGAGCGGGTCGGCCGGATCCTCCAAAAGCGCCTTCTCGTACGCCTCGAGCGCCTTGTCCCAATCCTCGGCAAGCTGCGCCGCCTGGCCTTCCTTGAGGAAGCGGTCACCCTTCTTCGTGCGGCCGTCGGCCGGGAAAACGAGGAGGCCACAGGCGGCTGCAATTAAGGCTAACCTATTCAAAAGTAGCATCTTATTGCGATTCCTGCCGTGTGTTAAGATGAGCTTGCGCGCAAACTCCCGCCACATTAGTTCTTGACGCCGGCCGGGGGGCGCGCGTTGAAAGCCCGCTTGCCGTGGCCGAGGAGCGCAACGCCATCAAAGTCCTGGCGGAGAACCGCAAGGCTCGTCACGACTATTTCCTGCTCGAGCGCTTTGAGGCCGGCCTAGCTCTAACCGGAACCGAAGTCAAGGCCGCGCGCAACGGACAGATCCAGCTTCGCGACGGCTACGCCGAGATCGTCGACAACGAAGCCTGGCTCGTCAACGTGCACATCGGCCATTACTCGCACGGCAATATCTGGAACCACCCGATCGACCGGCGCCGCAAGCTCCTGCTGCACCGCCAGGAGATCAACAAGCTGGGCGGCAAGACGCGAGAGAAGGGCCTGACGCTGATCCCGACTAAACTCTATCTCAAGAACGGGCGGATCAAGTGCGAGATCGCGCTCGCCCGCGGCCGGAAGGAACATGACAAGCGCGAGGCGATCCGGACACGGGAGCGCGAGGCCGAGGCCCGGGAAGCCATCCGCAGCCGCGCCCGGCGCTGAGAGACGATTCCAAGGAGTCCACGGATGCAAATCGGATTGAACTTGCGACCGACGGCAGAAGTCAAGGCCGATGCTTTGGTGATCCCGGCCTTCGAAGATGGTCCCCCCAGGCTGGAACTGCCCCCGCAGACCTGGATTGACGAAGTCTACTCGACGGGTGAGTTCACCGGTGAGCGCTTTGCTCTCGCCCGGCTTCCCCAGCCGGAAGGCCTGCGCGCCCGGCGGCTGGTTCTGGCCGGCTGCGGCAAACGAGTCGATTTCGACGCCGCCCAGCTCCGGCTGGTGAGCGCCGCCGCCGTGCGCGCCCTGAAATCGAAGGCGATCAAACGGGTCGCCCTGGTGCTCGAGCCGTTTATGGACGCCGCCGCCGCGGTCAAGGCCGCCGTCGAGGGCGCGCTGCTCGGCGCCTACGAGCCCGACCGTTACAAGACCGACCCGAAGAAGGAGGACTCGCGCCTGGAGGGTTTCGCCGTGGTGATCCCTGGAGGCGCAAACCACGAGCTCGAGGAAGCCCTCCGGCGCGGCCGCGTGGTTGCGGAAGCGCAGAACTGGGCTCGCGAGCTGGCCGCCGAACCCGGCAACCGCCTGACGCCGATGGCGCTGGCTGAAGCGGCCCGGGCGATGGCCGAGGCGCAGGGGCTCGCCTGCGAGATTCTCGACCAAGGGCGCATGCGCCAGCTCGGCATGGGCGCCCTGCTCGGCGTCGCGCAGGGTAGCGCCGAGCCGCCGGCCTTGATCATCGTGCGCTACCGGCCGGAGGGCGCCCCGGCGCCGGCCCCGCACCTTGGCTTCGTCGGCAAGGGCGTCACCTTCGATACGGGTGGGATCTCGATCAAGCCCTCCGAGAAGATGGAGCAGATGCGCTACGACATGTCGGGCGGGGCCGCCGTGCTCGCCGCCATGCGCGCCATCGCCGAGCTCAAGCCGCCGGTGGCAGTGACCGGGCTGATTCCGGCGGTGGAGAACATGCCCGGCCCGCGCGCCCAGCGGCCCGGCGACATCGTGACGACGCTTTCGGGCAAGACCGTCGAGGTGCTGAACACCGACGCCGAAGGGCGGCTGATCCTGGCCGATGCCATGGCCTACGCCCGGCGGCTGGGCTGCACGCACCTGGTGGATCTGGCCACCCTGACCGGAGCGATCGTCGTGGCTCTGGGCCACGTCTATGTGGGGGCCTTCGGGAACAACTCGGCCTGGCTCGACCGCGTCCTTGCGGCGGCTCGCGCGGCGGGCGAGCGGCTCTGGCCGATGCCTCTTGACGAGGATTACCTCGAGCCGCTCAAGACGCCCTTCGCCGACATCGCCAACGTCGGCCCCCGGGCTGCCGGCGCCATCACCGCCGCGCGTTTTCTCAAGGAGTTCGCTGATCCGGCCCCTTGGGTCCATCTGGACATCGCGGGCACGGCGTGGCTCGAAGAGAACAAGCCGTACATGCCCAAGGGGCCCACGGGCGTAGGCGTGCGCACGCTCGTCGAGCTGGCGCTGGCGCCCGAAACGGCGAGCGCCGGTGAAACTGGCTGAGTACATCGGCGGGGAGCACCGCCGGATCGAGGAGACGCTCGACGCGCTGATCGAGGCCCTCCATGGCGGCGACGCGACAACGGCGCTCGAGCTGTTCCGGACGGCCTGGCGGCGGGCCGAACCGCACTTTCAAGCCGAGGAACAGGTGCTGTTTCCCGCCCTTCCGGCAGGGTTCGGGAAACTGGTCGCCAAAATGGAGGAACAGCACGCCCAGGTGCGCGAGGTAGCGGCTGAGCTGGAGGGCGCCGGCGCCGTCGACTTCATCGCCCTCGGAAGGCGATTTCACGCCCTGCTCCAGCATCACCTCATCGAAGAAGAGCGCGATCTCATCGCCCTAGCCGGGCGGTTCCTGGAGAGGCCGTCCGAGCGCGAGCTGATCGAGGCCCTTGAGCGTTACAGCAAGGTAAATCCCGGCCAATCGCGGTGAGCGAAGGCGCGAAAAATCTGCCTCCGCGCACCATCTTTTCGCTTATTCTTGAATCGGAGCCGCACCGGCAGAAGCCGTTGACGGCGCCGGAGGGAAGCGAGCCATGCCTGGTGAGAGTCTCGAACTTCGGATCTCGTTCAAGCGTTTGCTCATCGGCCTGCTTATCACCGTGGTGCCCATCAGCCTGGCGGGCATCTACGCGATCACGCGGAGCGACCGGGAACTGCGCCGCACCGTCGGCACACACTTCAAGATCTTTGCCGAAGCCACGGCCTGGGAGGTGGCTGAATTCGTGCACGAGCGCGTGTTGGAAACCGGGAAGATGGCCGCCTCGAACGCCGTAGTCGAGACCGTGATGGCCTCGAACCGCTCCTGGGAGGGCATGAGCGAGGCGGCAGTCGCCGAGCGGATCAAGAGGGTCGAGGACTCCTGGGCGGGGGCGGCCTCCGAACCCGTCGTCCGCCAGATCCTCTCCTCGCCCGCTGCCGCCGAGCTGCGAAAGTACCGCGATCTCGATCCGCGTTTCCTGCGCATCACGGTGACGGACGCCCGGGGCGCGACCGTCGCCGCCACCCACAAGACGCTCGATTACTTCCAGGCCGACGAGGAGTACTGGCAGGCGATCTACGCGCAGGGACGCGGCGCGGTCAGCGTCACCGACATCCTCTATGACGACGTCACCAAGGCGAACTACATCGGCATCGGCGTGCCGGTCCTCGAGCCGGGCACGAACCGGTTCATCGGCACGCTCGACGCCCTGGTCGACGTCTCGAGCCTCTTCCGCATCGTCAACCAGGCGCATCCGCCACTGAACCTGCGAACCTCGCTCGTCAAGGACGACGGCACGGTGATCGCCTCGCCGGAGGCCACGCTCAGAGCGAATCTTAAGTCCCCGGAGTTCATCGCCGTCCGCGACGCTCTGGCGACACTCGAGGGACGGCAAACCGGGTATCTCGAGACCGACGTGCCGAACATGGGCCGGCGCCTGATCGGCTTCGCCGACACCGGGCTGAAGCAGGACTACCGGAATCTGGGCTGGGTGGTACTGGTTTCACAGGACGCCCGCGAGGCATTCGCCTCGATCCGCTTCGTCGGCCGGTTGACGGCTTTTCTGGCGGCGGTGGGCCTGGCGCTGGTGACGCTGCTGGTGGTCTACTTCTCGCTCCACCGCCGGGTGGTCTACGAGCCGCTCAAAGAGGCTGTGGCCCCACGGCCCGCCGAGCAACCGGAACAGGCGCGCGCCGCCGGCACCGAAACCTGACCGGCTGATCCAACCCGATCGCCTTCTGGAGAAGAGGGGGGCCGGAGCGGCCCGGCCATGACGCGATGAGCCGTAAACCCGGCGGTTGAGGCGCTCGTTGCGCAGCGACACGCAGACGGCCTTCCAGCAGGCCTGCATTCGGTGCCGGCGGCAGCCGCTCGACGGCAGGCGGCATCACTGCCGAAGCCCCAGAAACGTGGCGGCGAACCTCGGCACCTGGGCCTGAAAGGCCTCATGAACGAACCCGGGCGAAAGGTTGCCCGCGAGAAGCCGGCCGGTGCGGTCGTCGAGGAAGGCATATTCACCGGTGGCGAGCAACATCCCGTAAGTCCATCGCTCGGTCGATCCCACGAAAGTCACCGCGGATCTTGCGGCCGGCATGGCTAGGCCGGCGAGATGGTGCGTGATGATGCCTTGGAAATCCAGGTGCGACCGGAGGGCGTCATCCACCCCCTGCTCCTGATCCTCTCCGAGCACCAGTAACGGGACGCGGTAATTTTCGGGCTCCGCGGGGCGGGAGCGATCGCCGTGGTCGGAAACGACCACCAGGAGCGTCCGGGCAGACAAGCCGGCATCGGCGAGCCGGCCCCAGAGTTCACCGAGGTAGCGGTCGTAATAATCGAGCGGCGCCAGTCCGGTCTTGACCCGCCACTCGGGCGAGTGCCCGAATACCAACTCGGCGAGCACGAAACTTCTCGGCTGCGCCGTCATGAACTCGACAATCGCCGGCAACGCCGCGCGATCCTCGGTGGCTGCCTCCATGCGGTTGGAACCCACCGAGATCCACTGTCCGAGGTCACCGAGGTCCCGGCGGCCCAGAATCTTTTCCCAATCCCTTGGGTTGGGTACGAAGGGCTGGTAGGCGTAGGTACTGACAAAGAGCGTGCGGAACCCGTTGCTTCGCAGTCCGCGCAGGATATTGGGCGCGTCGTTGACCGCCGCATACCGTTCGGGGGTGGCGTAGGCACGAAAGGGTACCTGGACCGCGGTCGTCATCGCCAGCAGTGCCGTGTAGCTGTCCAGGTTGGTCGCGTAGTAGCGGGAATAGTATTGCGCGTGTTGCCGGTGGCGTTCGAAGAAGCCACGCGGACGCTGGATGAAGGCGGTCTCGAAGTCGGCGGCAGTCACCCCTTCGAGGACGGCCAGCAGGAGGTGGTCGTAGCGCGCCGCGCGAGCCGCTGCACTCCAGTCGACCGCAGGCTCGAGCGGAGAACCGGCCACATCGTCGAAGCTCGTACTCAGGCGCGGCACCGCTCTCGGCTTCCCCAGATGCCGCAGGCTCTCCTGGAGTCCGAAAACAACCGGGTTCGGGGAGTCGCGGCCGAGCGTCAGGCCGGTGAGCAGCAACAGTGCGAGGGTGGCGAAAAACCCGCGTCGCCCCGCCCGCCTGATGCGGAATGGGATGCGGCGGCCGGCCACACCGGCGGCCAGCACGACCGCGGAAGGCCACAGCGCCCCGACGCCCAGGTAGTGCCGGAAAAAGGTGCCTGCCGTGGCGGCATCGGCCGCGAAGATGTTCGCCGGTGCGGCCAGAAACACCGGCAGGATTCTGGGATAGAGCGCGAGCACCATGGCGGGGGCCAGCAGCAATCCGAAACCGGCATGGAAGGCGACCCGGGCCCAAGTCCGCCGGCCTAGCCGTGCCAGCGCGGCCGCTACTCCGGCCAGGAGCGCCAGGATCGCACAGTCGTGAAGCCACCCCACGGCATGCGGGAGCAGTAGCCCCGGGTCGCGCTGCCCGGCCCACGCGATCACGTGAAGGAACAGAAGTGCAAGGGCGAGCACGGTGGCCGACCGGAGGAGGGTCTCTGCCCGGGGCCAGCTCTCTCGCTCCGTCATCGATCCGCTCCCTGGGCCGACCTATTGGAGAGCCGCGCGCGGCGAGTCATGGTGCAGTCCGGGATGCAATTCCCGAATCAGATGCTGCACCGCCTCCCTCGACGACACAGTATGAGCCGCGATCTTCTATCCCACTTGTAAGTGAGTGATTATAAGTGGTCGGGGCGGCAGGATTTGAACCTGCGACCCCCTGCGCCCAAGGCAGGTGCGCTACCAGGCTGCGCCACGCCCCGACTTTGCCGGCCTCTTCAATTCTAAGGGATCGGCACTTGCCGGCTCACGCCAGATCGAACTTCTCGTGGTGCAACAGCGGGTCCGCGGTCACCAGCACCGGCCGGCCCAGGATCTCTTCAAGCTCCTCCAGGTAGTTTTCCTTGCTCGACTTGATTTCTTTGGCCACGTCCGGGTGCACCCGCAGCATCACGCTGTCGCCTTCGAGCGCCGGCGCCAGCTTCCTGGCCTCCACCAGGATCTCGCCGATGATCGTGGTGACGCTCTTGACATAGCCGGCGCCCTCGCAGTACGGGCACGGCGAGCACAGCGTGCGCTCCAGACTTTGCTTGACCCGCTTGCGGGTGATCGCTACCAAACCGAAGTCGTTGAACTGGAGGATCTTGTACGGCGCCCGGTCGGCGCGCATCGCCTCCTCGAGCGCCTGCATCACCTTCTGGCGGTTCTTGCGCTCCTCCATGTCGATGAAGTCGACCACGATGATTCCGCCCAGATCGCGCAAACGGATCTGCCGCACGATCTCGCTCACCGCCTCCAGGTTGGTCTTCACGATGGTGTCTTCGAGCCGGTTGGACTTGCCGCCGACGAACTTGCCCGTGTTGATGTCGATTGCCACGAGCGCCTCCGTCTGATTGATGACGATGTAGCCTCCGGACTTGAGCCAGACCTTGGGCCGCAAGGCCCGCTCGAGCTCCGCCGTGATGTTGAACGCGTCAAAAATGGGCGTCGAGCGCGTGTAGAGGCGCACCCGCGGCAGCAGGTTGGGCTGGAAGCGCTGGAGGAACTGCAAGATGCTCTCGTAAGCGTCTTCGTTGTCCACCCAGATCGTCTTGAAGTCCGAAGTCACCTGGTCGCGAAGCACCCGTTCGACCACCTGCAAGTCGTGATGGAGCAGCGCCGGGGCGGGTTTCTTCTCTGCCTTCTTGCGGATCTCCAGCCACAGGTTGAACAGGAAGTTCATGTCTGCGGCGATCTCTTCCTCGCTGCGCCCCTCGCCCGCCGTGCGCATGATGAAGCCGCCCGGCATGCCCGTGCGGTGCGTCTGCAAGATCCGGCGCAACCGCTGCCGTTCTTCGTCGCTCGAGATCTTGCGCGAGACGCCCAGATGATCAAGCGTCGGCATGTAGACCACATAGCGCCCGGGGAGGGCGATGTGCGAGGTGATGCGCGCTCCCTTCTGCCCCAGAGGCTCTTTGGCGATCTGAACGATGATCTCCTGGCCTTCCTTGAGCAGCTCGGTGATCGAGGGCAGAGGCGACCTCTCGCGC
Source organism: uncultured Bryobacteraceae bacterium (assembly GCA_938003835.1). Taxonomy (GTDB): domain Bacteria; phylum Acidobacteriota; class Terriglobia; order Bryobacterales; family Bryobacteraceae; genus CALKXJ01. Next base: position 25,822 of record CALKXJ010000026.1, read on the forward strand.
GCCGGCGGCGCCTCCGCCTTGGAGGGCGCCTCGACAGCGGCAACCTCGCCCCGCGCCCGGAGGTCGCTCTGGGCCGTGCGACCCCTCCGCCGCGAGCGCCGCCCTGGCCGGTGCAGATACCGTGGCTCGAGCTCGCGCACTTCCGCCGAGGCAGCGGGCAGGCCCGGAGCCGGCTGCGCGGCGGCCTCCCGGCTCTCCTCTTCCTCTTCACCTTCCTCGGCCTCTTCTTCCGCTTCTTCCTCGAGCTCGACTTCCTCCTGAGCTCGCTCCCCGGCGCCCTCTGTCTCGTGCTTCACCTCTGGCGGCAACTCGACTCTCGGCCCCTCCGGCTCAGCGCCGCCCGCAGCCTCCTCCACCTCCCGGGCGGCCGGCGGAGCCGATTCGAAGCCGGGAGCCTCTTCAGCAAGCCGCGCGTCTTCGTCTTCGTCTTCCTCGTCCTCGCCCTGTTCTTCCTCTTCCTCGTCCTCTGGCTCTTCGTGCTCTTCCTCTTCTTGCTCTTCCTCCTCTTCTTCGAGCTCTTCCGCCTCGGGCTCGGCTGAAGGAGACTCCGACCCCTCCTCCTGCTCGGTCAACTCCCCGGCCTCGACCGCAGCGGCAGCGGCCTCTTCGATCTCTCCGGAAGGCTCCGCGGCGGATGCCTCTTTGCCAGTCAGTTGTTCATCCTCCTCAGGTTCGAGGGGCGCCGGCCACGAGAATGAGGCCGGGCGGCGCCAGCGATACTTGGCCAGGGACTCGCCGGGGAGCACGGGGAACTCTTCCCGCCCGGCCTCCGTTTGCGGTTCGGCCGCGGGCGGCGCCTCCGGCCGCGGACCGGCTTGAGGCACGAACTTGGACTCCGGGAGCGGGCGGCCCCGCCCCCGCCGGCGCCGGGAGCGACGGCTTTTGCGGTCTCGCGGCTCCGCTTCCGGGGCGGGTCGCTCGGGCGCAGCCGGAGCAGGCGCGGCGATCTTCGGCGCGGCCTGCACCCGGACCGCCTTCTCCTCCGGAGCGGTCACCGGCTCGTATTCGTCGCTCTCCTCGAAAAAGTCGGAAACATAGAGGAAGGCGTCGCGTTCCAGGCCGATGTCGACGAAGGCCGACTGCATGCCCGGCAATACCCGGGTGACGCGGCCTTTGTGAATGCTTCCGACCAGCGAGTACTCGTTGGCGCGCTCAAAGTAAAGTTCGACCAGTCGCTCGTCCTCGAGGATTGCCACCCTGGTCTCGTGGCGATTCGAGGAAACCACTAATTCCTTGTTCATCCCACTACTCTCCGCCCGGCGCCTGTTCGGCCGCCGGAGCCAGATCGCGCCGCCCGCGCCCGGCGGGCGGCCGGCTGCCCAGAAGCACTGGAGGGAGGGCTACGGAAGGATCAAAGCTGACGGTCTGGTTCCCGGCTTGACGGCCCTCCGCCGACCCGGGTCACGCCCACACGGCTGGCGCGATCCGCACGAGTCCACCATTCGCCGGGTTCCGCAAGCCTGGCGAAAAACTCTTCATGCCTCGCCGGGGGCGCAGCTGGTGCACCCGGTACGCGCTCACCCATTCGCCGGCGCGTCCCACCCGGCGATCGAACGAGAAATCCCGTTTGCTCTGAAATCCTGACGAAGCCACCTACAGCCGCTTCAATTCCCAAATCTCTGGAGCCGGACGCTGTTGACCAGCCCCAACATCGCAAATACCGAAATTGTGTTGGATCCGCCGTAGCTCATGAACGGCAGCGGCAGCCCGGTGACAGGCATCCTCCCCACCACCATGCTGACGTTGACAAAGACCTGAAACAGCACCAGGCCCGCCACGCACATGCACACATACATGCCCGCCCGGTCCGGAGCGGTCTGTGCATTGTGCACGATCTGCATCAGCAAGAGAAAATACAGTCCCAAAGCGACGACGACGCCAACAAAACCATGCTCTTCTCCGAAAGCGGAGAAGATGAAATCCGTGTGCGGCACCGGCAGAAAACGCAGTTGGGTTTGCGAGCCCTGCGTCGTCCCCTGTCCCCAGAGCCCCCCGGAGCCGATGGCGATTTTCGACTGTATGACCTGATAGCCTGCTCCGCGGGGGTCGCGTCCTGGGTTGACGAATGCGTTGATTCGCTCTTTCTGATAGTCCTTTAGATGCGTCCAAACCGCCGGCAGCAACACGATGGCCAGCACGCCGCCGGCCAGCCAGTAACGCCAGGACAGGCCGGCAAGAAACAGCCCGGTGAGCAGGATCGCCGCATAGGTGAGCGACGTGCCGAGGTCCGGCTGCTTGATTACCAGCGCCATGGGCAAGCCGACCAGTCCGACCGGGCGGGCCAGATCGCGCAACTCGATGCGATCCCGCCGGAATTCCGCCAGGCAGCGCGCTACTAGCAATATTATCACCAATTTGACAAACTCGGAAACTTGCAGGCGCAGGCCCCCGTAGAGAGGAATCCACCGCCGGCTTCCGAAGATCTGCGCGCCGAAGACGAGCACGGCGACCAGCGTGAGGAGCGAGAGCACGTACAGCAGGGGAACGCGCTCGAGAAGGTGGTGGTAGTCGACGGAAGCGCAGATCCACATGGCCAGCAGCCCCAAGCCGATCCAGAGGATCTGCTTCCACCAGGCCGAGGAAAAGGCCGATTCATGGGTGGCGGAGAAAATCTGGAGCACACCGATCCCGCAAAGCAGCAGCGCCAGAGCCACCAGCGTCCAGTCGATATCGCGGGCGGAGCGGTAGCGCGCCATCTCCGTTAATTCCTCGAGGCCGCAACAGGAGCGCCGGCCGGGCCCGCCGCCGCCAGCACCTCCGGCGTCCGGCGGGGGCTGTGCTTATCGAAGTAAGCCTTGATGACGTCGCGCACGATCGGCGCGGCCAGGTAGCCGTGCTCGCCGCCTTCATACAGCGCCACGACGACAATCTCCGGCTGCTGCCGCGGGGCAAAACCGACAAACCAGGCGTTGTCTTTTAAAACGTCCGCCAGTTTGGCCGTCTTGAGCACAGCGTTGGAGGCGAGTTGGGCCGTGCCCGTCTTGCCGCACACTTCGATTCCCGGAATCCGGGCGCGCGCGCCGGTGCCGCCGTCGTTGACCACCCCGTAGAGGGAATTGACGATTTCGGCGACATGATCCGGGTTGAGCGGCGCCACGCGCGGCGAACCAGGGGGGTGAGCCTGCTTGACCAGATGCGGCGTGTGCCAGACGCCTCCCATTGCCAGGCCGCCGATCGCGTAAGCCAACTGAAGCGGAGTCACCGTGAGCGCCCCCTGCCCGATAGCGACCGAGATCGTCTCGCCGGCATACCATTTCTGGCGCAAGGTGCGCACCTTCCAACTGCTGGACGGCACCAGCCCGGCGGCCTCGTGCGGCAGGTCAATGCCGGTCTTCCTGCCGAAACCCACCAGCTCGGCATACTCGGCGATCTTGTCGATGCCCAGCCGGTTGCCGAGATTGTAAAAGTAGACGTCGCAGGACTGCACCATGCCCTTGTAAAAGCCCACGGCGCCGTGGCCGCCGCGCAGGTGGCACTTGAAATACCGCCCGTAGAAGGTGGCGCCGCCGGGGCAGTGGACCGAGAAGTCTTCATCCACGGCGCCGGTCTCCAGGGCGGCCAGCGCCACCACCGGCTTGAAGGTCGACCCCGGCGCCAGTTGTGCCTGGATGGCCCGGTTGAGCAGGGGCCGCTCGGGATCCTCCACCAGCGCCTGCCAGTCGCCCGAGCGGATCCGGCCGGCGAATTTGTTCGGATCGAAGGCCGGGCGGCTGACCATCGCCAGCACCTCGCCGTTGCGTGGATCCAGAGCGACGACGGCGCCGCGGCGGCCCTCCATGGCCAGCTCCGCCACGACCTGCAAGTCCAGGTCGAGCGTCAACTGCAAGTCCTGCCCCGGCGTGGCCTCCTGGATGCCGATCAGCTCGCGCTCGCGCCCCAGGCTGTCCACCACGACGCGGCGCTGGCCGTCGACGCCCATCAGCGTCCGGTTGTAGTAGCGTTCGATGCCTGCCTTGCCGATGACGTCGCCCTGGCGGTAGCGGGCGAATTCCAGCGTGTTCAGCTCCGCCTCGCTGACCTCGCCGATATAGCCGATCACATGGGCGGCTAGCCCGTTCTTCGGGTAGAGGCGGCGGTGTGCGTGGATGAGCTCCATCTCGGGGAAGGACTCGTTGTGGCGGTGCGCTTCGACAAAAGCGAGCTCGCCCGGAGTCAGCTCCTCCTTGATGATGATCGGCTCGTACTTGGGCCGCGTCCGCTCGAAACGCCGCAGGCGGGCCAGCAGATCTTCGTAGTCCAGATCCAGCCCCTCGGCGATCGTCTTCAAATGCTCCGGCTTGAGGTTCTCGCGGGAGAGGATCAGGCTGTAGGAGGCGTGGTTGTCCACGATGATGCGCCCGTCGCGGTCCAGGATCTTGCCGCGGGGCGCCAGAATCGGCAACGCCTTGATCCGGTTCCGTTCGGCGCGCTCGGAGTAATAGTCCGGATTGCCGATCTGAAGGTCCCAGAAGCCGGAGAGCAGGAATAAGAAGACCGCGACCGTCAGGTACTGGAAGAAGGCGATCCGGCCGGCGGCGAATTTCGGATCATCCCGTTCGCGCAGCTTGGGTGGGATCTCGTCCTTGTCCAGCTCCGGTGGGATCATTCCGCTTGTTGCCAGGAGCGCCTATCCTCTTCCCATCAGTTTAGCCAAAACCTGAAAAAGCGGCACCGCCACGGCGCCGTTCAGCAATCCCAGAATCAGCGCCTGCTGGAGGCTGAAGCCCGGCGGCTGGGCCAGCAAGGCTTGTATAAGTGCCCAGTAAAGAAACTGATGAAAAAAGTAAAAAAAGAAAGCAAGGAGAAAGCGAACGACCGGATTCTCCACATCGAAGCGAATACTCGCCGCCGCCGCAAAATAGCCGCTGAGCGTCTTGGCGATGCCGAACATGCCGATGGGGTTGTGAGAGAGCGCGTCCTGAAGCAGCCCGACCGCGGCGCCGTAAAGCAGGCTGGCTGTCAGACGGCGGCGTGTCAGGGCGAAAAACAGCACCACCAGCAACGGCAATTCTAGATAACCGAGGTAAGGCACCAGCAGAGGAACATAGACCTGGAAGAGGATAGCCGCCAGGGGAACTGCGACAAATGTGGCCTTTTCGAGACGAGCCTCGGCACGGCGCCCCCGGAGGCCGCCCGTCACCAGATCCGAATCGACTCTCATGGTGCGGGCGGGGGCGGCCCCGAGGCGTCCGGGATGGCCGGTTTCGCCGGCGCCGGCTCCATCGTGAAGTCCGGCGGAGCCGAACCGGGAAGCCCCTCCCCGAAGGTGTGTCCCTGCATCTGGCCGATTCTCCGGTAGCGTTCGCGCAGCCGGTCGGCGTCAGTTTCGAGCGAAGCGCCCAGCCCCGACGGCGCCGCCCCGGCCTGAGCCGGATCGGCCGGGGGCGCCGGCAGCAGGTGCAGGGTCGTGACCGCCGGGGTCTGCGCGGGCACCGGCTGGTGAACCCCTTCGAGCACGATGAGCACCTCCTCCAGCCCGTTGCCCAGGCCGCTCGGCGCCACGAGCACCTCTTTGAGCAGCTTGCCGCGGCGCACCACCACGGCCGGCCCGACCGGAAGGCCGCGGGGGAAGACCCGATCATCGCCTGAGGTGTAGAACCACTCGCCTTCCTCGAGTTTGTCTTCGTTCTGGATGAAGTCGACCACGCATAGGCTGACGCCTTTGCCCTTGAGCGTGCCCTGAGTGTGGTGTCGCTGAGAGATGACGCCTGCGGCAAAGCTGGGGTCGGTGAGGAGCACCACTTGGGAGGAGGTCGGGTAGGCAGCCCGCACACGTCCCACCACGCCGTCGGGCGTGATCACGGCCATGCCGGCCTCGACCCCCTGGCGAGAACCCGCGTCGACGAAGACTACCTTCGAATTGAGCACCGGCCCGGCGCCGATGATGCGCGCCGCCAGAGTCCGCGAGGGCGTCCTCGCCTGGAAGAGCCGCAACGCCTCGGCGCGCTCGGCCCGGGCGAGCTCCGCCCGCAGGTGAAGCGCCTCCAGTTTCAGCTCGTCGAGCTCGCGCCGCAACCGCTCGTTTTCCTGCCGCACGCCGACGAGCAGCAGATAGTGGCGGAGGATCGACCCGGCGCCTTCGGCCGCCGCCTCAAGCAACGAGGCCACCTCGGTCACCGCCGTGACCGCCCAGACGCGCACCAGCGGCACATCCTCGCGGCTGCGAATCTGGTAGCCGAGCAGGAGCAATTGCCCCAGCACCGCCGCGAAAAGGACGCTTAGGTTGCGGTAGCGGTGCGTAAACAGCTCCATGAAACAGTCTCCGCCGCAGCCCCGCCCTATTCGATGGCGATCTTTCTTAACAGCTTGAACTCGGTGAGCATCTTGCCCGTGCCCAAAACAACGCAGGCCAGCGGATCCTCGGCGATCGAGACCGGCAGGCCCGTTTCCTCGCGAATGCGTTTGTCGAGGTTGCGCAGCAACGCACCGCCCCCGGTGAGCACGATGCCCCGGTCGCTGATGTCGGCGCTCAGCTCCGGCGGCGTGCGCTCCAGGGCGACCCGGATGGCGTTGACAATCGCCGCCACGCACTCCGAGATTGCCTCCCGGATCTCGCTGTCATCGACGACGATCGTCCGGGGAACTCCCTCGATCAGGTTCCGCCCCTTAATCTCCATGGTGAGGGGCTTGTCTAGGGGATAGGCCGAGCCGATCTGGATTTTGATCTGCTCGGCGGTGCGTTCGCCGATCAGCAGATTGTACTTGCGCTTGAGATACTGGATGATGGCCTCGTCGATTTCGTTGCCCGCCACACGCACCGAGCGCGAGTAGACGATGCCGGACAGCGAAATCACCGCCACGTCGGTCGTGCCGCCGCCGATGTCGACGATCATGTTCCCGCTCGGCTCGGTCACCGGCAGGCCGGCACCGATGGCGGCCACCATCGCCTGCTCGACCAGATGGACTTCGCTGGCGTTGGCGCGATAGGCTGAGTCGATCACCGCGCGCTTTTCCACCTGCGTGATCTCGCTCGGAACCCCGATGATGATCCGGGGGTGGACGAAGAGTTTGCGACCGTGCGCCTTCTGGATGAAGTAGTTCAGCATGCGCTCGGTCACCTTGAAGTCGGCGATGACGCCGTCGCGCAACGGGCGGATGGCCACGATGTTGCCAGGCGTGCGCCCGAGCATCTCCTTCGCATCCTTTCCCACCGCCTCGACTTCTCCGGTCAGCTTGTTGATGGCCACAATCGAGGGCTCGTTGACGACGATGCCGCGGCCCTTGGCGTAGACCAGCGTGTTGGCCGTCCCGAGGTCGATCGCCAGGTCGGACGAGAAAAGGCTGAAAACAGACCGCAAGTTCATAGGAGCACAGCAAACGACTGCCGCGGAGGACGGTTCGCCTTCGGAGGCGGACCGGCTAGGGCGCGCATGGGAGGAACGATCCGGGCAGTCTTCCCAAGACCATAGCATACTTCCTTCGGCCGGGCCGGCGCACGGCTCGGCAAGGCATTCAACATCAATCAGTTGGCGGAATGGCTCGGCGTTGCCGCCAGCGCCGACATCTTAAGTAGCACCGCCCGGAGCGCCGCCGTATACCTCTGGAGGTCACTCAGCTCGATGCCCCGCAGCATCCCGGCGATCTCCCCGGCCGGCTCCCTCAAATGTGGAAAGCTCCGTGCCATTGCCAGTTCGTAGCGTTCGTAGTCCTCCCAGCTCTCGGCCGAGAGTCCGAGACGAGCGTCGATCCATTGAGTGAGCATCGCCATCTGGCGACAGACGGGGATCGAGCGGAAGGGCTCCGGGCCGCCGGCCTCGAGCGCCTCGAGCTGTGCGCGCAGGTTCCGGACCCAGTAAGGGATAAAGTCGATGCCACGGCGGCGCATCTCGTCCCGGATCAGCACGTGCTGAACGGCGTCGCCGGCCTGGATGGCGACGCAGGAGTCGGCTTTGCCTTCGAAGGCCGGCGCCGGATAGTTGTTGACGAACAGCCAGATGTGACCGAACTCGTGCGCAATGACGGCCTCCTCCTCGGCGCCCCACTCCTCCGCGCGCGCCATGTTGAGCAGCACGAAATGAACCAGGCGGCCCTCCCCGATATGGGTTAGGTTGGCGGCGTGCATGTGAATGAACTCGGCGAGGAACGCAGGGTTGAGGAAATACTGGCGCAGCAGGGGCCGCTCGTCGGCGTCGGCAGGCAGGACGATCTCGTTGCGCTCCCTGTCCGTGTAGATGCGCGCGAGCACCACCTTGCTTGCGCGCACCGCCTCAATCTCGGCCTTCCATGCGGCAAGCCGGTCACTCAGACGGACGGCGGCGCTCGGTTCCGTCGCTGCCTGAGGAAAGGAAGACACTGCGGCCAGCAACCAGGTTGCCGCGAGCCACCTCACACCGATCAAGGTAGCATGGGAGGCGAGATGGCAGCGGCAATCGACCGGCGCAGCTTCGCCCTGCTTGTTGCCGCGATGGCCTCGGCTTGCCGGCGGCGCAAGGCGGAGCGCTTCCCCGGATACGCCTTCGTCGCCAACTCGGGCGGCGCGGCCGTGGCCGTGGTCGACTTGAGCGCCTTCGCCGTGGTGCGCCATATCCGGCTGGACGGCGGACCGGTGGCGCTCGCGGCCGACTCCCGGCGCAGCGCCGTCTACGCCCTCGTGCCAGAAACCGGCTCCGTTCATGAGATCGACGCCAGCGGGTTGGCGCTTCGGCGCCGGCTGCGCCTCCCCGAGCAGCCCGTTTCCATGCGCCTGGCTCCTTCGAGAGAGCTGCTGTGGCTGGCCGCAAGGCGCCCACCCCGGCTGGTGGGCGTCGCCACCGAATCCTTCCAGGTGGTTCGGCGCATCGATCTGGCGGCGCCGCCGCTCGATTTCGACATCGCACCCGGTTCGGCACAGGCCGCCGTCAGCTTGGGCGGCGACGGGCTGGCCCTGACCGGGCTCTCCGGCGCCGGCAAAACGCGCCTGCTGCGGCCGTGCGCCTCCTGCGGCCCGGTGCGCTATCGCCGCGACGGACGCCTGGTGCTGGTGGGCGATCCGCAGGACCGCCTTCTGGCCGTGCTCGAGGCCGACGAGGGCGGCACCGTCGTCAAGCTCCCGCTAGCGCTGGCGCCCACTCACTTCTGCTTCAAGGACGACGGCGGCCAGCTCTTCATCACCGGGACAGGCATGGATGCGGTGGTCACCGTCTACCCGTATCGCACCGAGGTCGGCTCGACAACGCTCGCCGGACACGCCCCCGGTTTTCTAGCCGTCTCCAGCGAACCCGATTACCTGTTCGTGGCCAACCCCGAAACCGGAGACGTCACCGTGATCGACATCGAGTCCCAGCGGGTGGTGGCCGTCGTCACCGTCGGCAAGGAGCCGGGCTTCATCACCGTCACGCCGGACAACGAGTACGCCCTGGTGCTCAACCGGGCCTCCGGCGACATGGCGGTGATCCGCATCGCCACGCTCAGCGGCCGCCGGCGGCGCTTCGCCCCGCTGTTCACGATGATTCCCGTGGGCTCCCGGCCGGTGGCGGCGGTGGTGACGGAGCTGTAGGAGCCGGGCGGAGCGCCCTTCGAGCAAGCGAAGTGAGAACCGAAGCGGTCCGGCCCGCCTGAACGGCGCAGTGCGGCCGCGCGGCGGCGCCTGCGAGTTGCCTGCCGGAAGCAGCGAGGCTAGAATCCTCATCAGGAGGAAAAGATGCGAACGGGGTTATTAGTGCCTCTGGCATCATTGTTCATCGCCTCCCTTCTGCCGGCGCAGGAAACCCGCGGCAGTATCGTGGGCACCGTCACCGACCCGCAGGGCGCGGTAATCCCCGATGCGACCGTCGTCGTAACCAACGTCGGCACGAACGTTAGTATCCGCCGGACAACCAATGCGAGCGGCTACTACGAGGCCTTGCTGCTTCTGCCCGGAAGCTACTCGGTGAGCGTCGAAGCTCCGGGCTTCCGCCGGGCCGTCCGCTCCGGATTGACGCTCGCGCTCGGCGAGCAAGTGCGGGTGGATTTTCGCCTCGAACTCGGCCCGGTGACCGAGACGGTGACCGTCACCGGCGAGGCCTCGATGCTCGATATGAGCACCGTCTCCACCGGCCGCGTCATGACGAACAAGGACATCATGGATCTGCCGGTGCTGGCCAACAACACGATCATGTTGACCCGCTATGCACCTGGGGTTCAGGTCCCCGGCACGACGCAGTGGCTCGTGCAAGGCCAGGTGGGAGGCGGTTCGCAGTATTACGTCCCCGGCAACATCGGCGGCAATGAGTGGTCGCTCGACGGTGTTTCCACCAACGGCACGAATCGCCGTGTTTCGATCATGCCCAGTCCCGACCTGATCGACGAGTTCAAGGTCGAGACGATGAACTTTGACGCGAGCTTCGGGCACGCCACCGGTCTGAACATCTCCATGTCGAGCAAGTCCGGCGCCAACGACTTTCATGGCACGGCGACTTACCAGTACATGAACCAGCGCTGGAACGCCGCGAGCTTCTTCGTCAAGCAGAACTACTATCGCCGTATCGCGGAGGCCCGGGCGGCGGGCGACCTCGCGCTGGCCGAGGAGCTGGCCCGGCGGCCGATGCTTCCCGCCGGTCACACGAACAACTACCATGTCACCTTCAGCGGCCCGGTGAGAATCCCGAAGATCTTCGACGGGCGGAACCGGCTCTTCTTCTTCTTTGGTTATTCGGACCTGACAAACCTCCAGTCGGCGCGGCCCGGCGAGGTCAACTACACCGTGCCGACCATGGCGATGCGGGAAGGCGACTTTTCGCGCTTGCTGTCGGTCGATCCCGTGCGGTATCAGGTCTACGACCCGCTCACCACGCGGCCCGATCCGGACCGGCCCGGCTTCTATGTGCGCAGCCCCTTCCCCGGGAACATCATTCCGCGCTCGCGGATGATGTTTCCCACCATGTACAACTTCTACACGCAGCGGATGCCGCGGCCGAACAACGACCCGACCGATCCGCGACGCGAACCGGTCAACAACTATGTCGCCTCCGGCATGCCGAACAACGTCTATTTCTCCTCCTGGAGCAACCGGATCGACTATCACGTCAGCGAAAAGCACCGGTTCTTCTTCCGCTGGTTGAAGACCAGCTTTCTTGAAGACGCTCAGGACTACACTTACGAGACCGAGGCCGGGCTGATGGCCTGGAACGAGCGCCGTCCGGCACTGACCGGCGCTGCCAACTGGACCTACACCTTGAGCCCGACAACACTGATCGACGTGACCGCGAGCGGCAACTCGTTCCTGCTGGAGAATCAGCGGCTGGGCACGCGGCGCTACAAGCCGTCGAGCGTCGGGCTGCCCTCCTATGTCGACGACAAGTGCGCCCCCTACTGCCGCCTGCCGTACGTCGTCTGGCCCGGCATGACCGCCTGGAGCGGCAACATGATCATGAGCACCTCCGTCGATTCGGGCACCAAAGGCTACCAGAGGATGTTCAAGGGTCTCGTCAGCCACATCCGGAACGCCCACAGCTTGCAGGGCGGCTTCGAGCTGCGCCACCACTACCGCACGCAGTTGCGGCCCGGCGGCTTCACCTCGGGCAACTTTGCTTTCGCCAACAGCTTCGTGCGCAAGGACGGTGACGGCTTTGCGCCCGCCGGCACGCTGGGGCTCGTCTGGGCCACGTTCTTTCTGGGACTGCCCACCAGCATGTCCATCGACACCAACGACACGCTCGCTCTGGTCAGTCCTTACGCCGGCTGGTTTGTTCAGGACAGCTGGCGTGTGCGCCGGGATCTGACCGTCACGCTCGGACTGAGGCTGGAGTACGAGATGGGCGCCAAGGAGCGTTACGACCGGGCGCTCGCCTACTTCGACCCGAGGGCCGAGTTGCCAATCGCCGCGGCGGCTCAGGCTGCCTACGCCGCCAACCCGGTGCCGGAGCTGGCGCCCAGCCAATTCATCGTCCGAGGCGGCCCGGTCTACGCCGGCCGCGGAGGTGTCTCCTCCCGCCTGTGGCGCAACGAGCTGATGTGGCTGCCCCGCCTCTCGGCCGCCTGGCAGATCAATTCCAAGACCGTTCTGCGGGGCGGCTATGGCCTCTACTACGACACGATCAACGTCCTCAACGAAGGGGCCAACCAGTTCGGTTTCTCGCGCACCACGAGTACGGTGATGACGAACGATTTCGGCTACACCTGGCTGGTGGGCGATCCGCCGCGCGGCATCTCGCCGCTGAGCGATCCCTTCCCCGTGCGCGCCGACGGAACCCGCTTCGACATGCCGTTGCGGACCGCGCTCGGCTCGATGGCGCTCGTGGGCCAGAGCTTCACGTTCAATCGATTCGACCGCAGTCACCAGAGGGTCCAGCGGTGGCGGATCGGCATGCAACGCGAGCTGAGCCGCAACATGATGGTGGAGGTCGCCTACTGGGGCCAGTGGGCGGACAAGCTGGCCGTCACCCAGAGGCTGGACTACCTGCCGGAGCAGTACTGGGCGACGGGCCTGGTGCGCAACAACGCGGTGGCCACCGAGATGAACCGCAACGTGACTAATCCGTTCTATATCCGCAACTTCGAAGCGCTGCGCACCAGCCATCCCGACGTCTACCGCTACTTGTCCACGCTCGGCACCTTCACCAGCCCCATCATCCAGAAGAACCGCCTGCTCAGGCCCTTCCCGCACATGAACGGGCTTTACGACGCCGCGGCGCCCATCGGCAAGGCGCGCTCGCATGCTCTTGAAGTGAATTTCCAGCGGCGCTTCGCCAACGGCGTCAGCCTCAACGCCTCCTACGTCCGCCTGGACCACCAGAGGCTCAATCTCCTCGAAAACGAGTTCGACCGCGAGCCGACGATCTGGTGGCCGGACGACGCCGCGCGTCCGCATCGCATCACCGCGACCGGGATCGTGCAACTGCCGTTCGGCAAGGGTCGGGCGTTCGCTCAAAGCGGATGGCTGAGCCACATCGTCGGCGGCTGGCAGATCGCGCTGACCTACGAGTTCCAGCCAGGGCCCCTGCTGGCCTGGGGCAATATCTTCTACTACGGCGAGCTGAAGACCTTCGAGAAGGAGGCCACCTCCACGCCCAAGACCCTGGACCAGTGGTTCAATACGAACCTGCCCTTTGAGCGGAACTCGGCACGGATGCCGGCGGCCTACCACGTACGCGTCTTCCCGCGCTACTTCAACAAGCTCCGCGCCGACGGTCTCAACCAGTGGAACGGCAACATCATGCGGGAGTTTCGCATCGCCGAACGCGTCACCTTCCAGTTGCGCGCCGACGCGATGAACCTTCAGAACCGCTCCCAGATGGCCGCGCCGGACCTCAATCCCGTCTCGACCAACTTCGGCCGCATCACCAGCCAGACCATCTCGCTAAACCGCAACTACCAGCTTCAGGCGCGAATCCAGTTCTGACCCGCGCCGGCCCAGACACCGGGGCGCCTCCCCGACGGCCCTTCCGCGGCCGCCGGGAGGCGCCTCAGGAGAAGCGCTGTTCGGCGATGATCCCCTTGCCCTCCTCGATCACCACCAGGCGGTCGGCAGCGACCCTGTCGAAGCGCTCCAGGCGCCCGCGCGGCCAGCGCACTTCGAGGCTCGCCGTGGTCTCGCCGCCCAGCCCGAAGTGCAGCCGCTTGTCACTTGCCGAGTAGAAGCTGGACTGCGAGAGCACCTCCTGCGCCTGGACCCGCCCGCCGTAGCGGCAGGTGACGCGCGCGCCGATGGCGCTGCGATTGGACTCGACACCGATCAGTTTCACCTTCAGCCAGTGGTGGCCGCCGCTCACGTCGTTGCGCAACAGCGAAGGCGGCTCGTTCATGTTCATGACGAGGATGTCGATGTCGCCGTCGTTGTCGAAATCGCCGAAGGCGCAGCCCCGGCTGGCGTGCTCGGCCGCCACGCCCGGACCGCCCTCCTCGAGTAACTGCTCGAAGCGCCGGTTGCCGAGGTTGCGGTAGATCAGGCGCGGCGTCTTGTACTTGTACGAGGGGATCTTGGCTTCAAGCTCGGGATAGACGTTTCCGGTGACGACGAACAGGTCCGGCAGCCCGTCATTGTCCAGATCCACCACCCCGCAGCCCCAGCCGACGAAACGCGTTTCGACCGCCAGCCCCGAGGCGATCGTCAGATCCTCGAAAAATCCCTTGCCGTCGTTGCGGTAAAGGATGCTGGTGTCGTCGGCAAAGTGGGTCTTGAAGATGTCCAGGTTCCCGTCCAGGTCGATGTCGCCGATGCCCAGCCCCATGCCCGCCTGCTCCATGCCGTCCTCGCTCAGGGCGGCACCGCGCTCGAGGCCCTCTTCGCGGAACGTGCCGTCATGGTTGTTCATGAACAGCAGGCTGTTGGTGGAATCGCACGCCACATAGATGTCCGGCCAGCCGTCGTTGTCAAAGTCGGCCGCCGCCACCGTCATGCCGTACGTCTTCTCGGCGCGCGTGATGCCCGCCTGCTGGCTCACCTCGCGAAAGGTGCCATCACCGTTGTTGCGGTAAAGCAGATGCGTGCACTTGGGAAGTCCCATCGGGCCGCAGTGCACCGGCACTCCTTTCCAGTTGCAGGTGCCCTTTTCGCCGGGCCGCGGCGTCTCCTCGAGACGAAAATCGACGTAATTGGAGACGAACAGGTCGAGGTGACCGTCGCGGTCGTAGTCGACGAAGGCGGCGCCGGCTCCCCAGCGCCTCTCGGCCGAAGCCAGACCGGCCTGCTCGGTTACATCAGTAAAGGTGCCGTCGCCATTGTTGCGGTACAGGACGTTCCGGCCCCAGTACGTGACGAAGAGATCCTCGAAACCGTCGTTGTTGTAGTCGCCCACCGTAACCGAGTAGGCCCAGCCGGTGCGCACCAGCCCGGCTTCCGCCGTCACGTCGGTGAAGGTCCCGTCGCGGTTGTTCCGGTAGAGGCGGTTGGTGGCGCCCTCGGGCGGCCCTTCCAGGCGCGAGCCGGAAAGCAGAAAGACATCGAGCCAGCCGTCGTTGTCGTAATCGAGGAAGGCCACGCCCGCACCGGCCGTCTCGATGATGTAATCCTTCTTATCGACTCCCCCGTAAATGACCGGCGCCCTCAGACCTGCCTCGTACGCCACATCGACCAGACGCGAAAGCCAGGGCAGCCCCGACGGCTTTCCGCGCGGCTTGGGCTTCACGCCGCGCGAGGCGATGCCTTGCGCCAGAAGCGCCAGCAACTCCCTCCGGGAGATCAGCATCCAGAGCCCCAGTATATCGGCCCGAGTTTCTCGAGTATGATTGAGGAAAGCGACGATGGCGAGAGGGGATGCGTTGCTGGGATTTCTTGCCGGTGCGGCGCTGCTTGCCGCAGGCGCCGCCTCCGAAACCGGCAAAGTCGATTTCACGCGGGACGTCCGGCCGATCCTGTCCGACAAGTGTTTTGCCTGCCACGGCCCGGACGAAGCCGGCCGTCAAGCGGGCCTCCGCCTGGACACGCGCGAAGGCGCCTTCGCCGATCGCGGCGGCAGGCCGGCGATCGTGCCGGGAGACCCCGCCTCGAGCCTGCTGCTCCAGCGCATCACCCATAAAAGCGAGGCGCTGCGCATGCCGCCCCGCTCGGCCGGCCCGCGCCTCACGGACAAGGAAGTCGACCTGATCCGCCGCTGGATCGAGGAGGGCGCCGAGTGGCGCACGCACTGGGCGTATGTAGCGCCCGTGCGCCCCCCGGTTCCCGACGTCAAACTAAAGGGCTGGCCCCGGAATCCGATCGACCATTTCATCCTCGCCGAGCTCGAGCGGCGAAATCTCAAGCCGGCGCCGGAAGCCGACCGCGCCACCCTGCTGCGAAGGCTCTCCCTCGACCTCGCCGGCCTGCCGCCGACTCCGGAGGAACTGGCGCGTTTCCTCGCCGATCGCGCGCCGGACGCGTACGAACGGCAGGTGGAACGGTTGCTCGCCTCGCCGCGCTACGGCGAGCGCCTGGCGATGGAGTGGCTCGATCTGGCGCGCTACGCCGACACGCACGGCTACCACATCGACAGCCATCGCGACATGTGGCCCTGGCGGGACTGGGTGATCGCGGCCTTCAACCGCAACATGCCTTACGACCAGTTCACCATCGAGCAGCTCGCCGGCGATCTGCTGCCCAACCCCGCGCGCGAGCAGCTCATCGCCACCGGCTTCAACCGCAATCACATGATCAACTTCGAAGGCGGGGCCATCGAAGAAGAGTATCTGGTCGAGTACGTGGTCGATCGCGTCGAGACCACCGGCACGGTCTGGCTCGGCAGCACGCTCGGCTGCGCCCGCTGCCACGATCACAAGTACGATCCGTTCAGCCAGAAGGATTTCTACCGCCTGTTTGCCTTCTTCAACACCGTGAACGAGAAGGGTCTTGACGGCCGCGCGGGCAATGCACAGCCGGTGCTCCAGCTTCCAACACCGGAGCAGGAGCAGCGCCTGAAGCAGATTCAGGCCGAGTTCGAGGCGAAGGAGCAGGCCTTTCCCAAACAGGAGGCTGAGAATCTCTTTGAGAACTGGCGCCGCACGCGCGGCGGCTCGATGCCGGCCCCCAGCCGCGAAGACCTCATCGCCCATTACGAGTTCGAGGGCAGCCTCGTCGACACTTCCGGCGGTTACCGCCACGGCAGCACCGCGCGCGGCGAGGTGATTTATTCTTCCGGCCGCGTCGGCACGAGCGCCGAGCTCAACGGCGAGACGCACGTGCGCTTCGGCGACGCCGGGAACTTCGAGGCGAACCGCCCCTTCTCGCTCGCGCTCTGGGTGCAGACAACGGGCTACCCGGCAGCGGTTATCCTTCAAAAGATCGAGGATTCCGAGACCCGCCGCGGCTTCCAGCTCGAAGCCGACGAGGCCGTACCGCTGCCGCCGCTCAAGCGCGCCCAGCATCTCCGCTTCCGCCTGATCCACCGCTGGCCGGAGGAGGTGGCCGAGATCCGCACCCGGGACATGGTGCTTCAGGACTGGCGCCACGTCGCGATCAACTACGACGGCTCGGGCGAGGCCTCCGGGCTGCGCCTGTTCATCGACGGCGAGGCGCGCGAGGTCGTCATCGTGCGGGACAACCTCGGCGGCTCCATCCGCAACGACGCGCCGCTCGAGGCCGGCAGTCCGCGCGCCTCCGCGCGAGCTTTCAAGGGGCGCATCGACGACCTGCGCCTCTACGGCCGCCAGCTCGAACCCGCCGAAGTTCTCCAACTGGCGCGAGAGGAACCGATTCGCGCCATGCTCACCGGGCGAACCCCGCGACCCAGGCGCGAGGCCGATGCCCAGGCCTACGACGCGCGCCTGCGCGATTACTTCCTGCGCTTCGAAGCGCCGGAACCGCTGCGGAAGCTCTACCTGGAAATCCAGGCACTAAAGGAGGCCAAGCGGAAGCTCGACAGCCAGATCCTCACCACGATGGTGATGGCGGAGATGGAGAGGCCGCGCGAGACGCACGTTCTCGGTCGCGGTGACTATCGCAACCTGGGCGAGAAGGTCACACCGGGCGTGCCTGCGGCGCTACCGCCGATGCCCGCCGGAGCGCCGGCGAACCGGCTCGGCCTGGCCCAGTGGCTCGTCGATTCTTCCAACCCGCTTACGGCCCGCGTGACGGTGAATCGCCTCTGGCAGATGTTCTTCGGCACGGGGCTGGTGAAGACCGCCGAGGATTTCGGCTCCCAGGGCGAGGCGCCGAGCCACCCTGAGCTGCTCGACTGGCTGGCCACCGAGTTCATCCGCACCGGCTGGGACGTCAAGGCCATGGTGCGGCTGATCGTGACCTCGGCCGCCTACCGGCAATCCTCACGCGCCACGCCGGAGCTCATCGAGCTCGACCCCGAGAACCGGCTGCTCGCCCGCGGCCCGCGGTTTCGCCTCAAAGCCGAGCTGATCCGCGACAACGCGCTCGCCATCTCCGGCCTGCTCAACCCCGCCATCGGCGGCCCCTCGGTCTTTCCCTATCAACCCCCGGGCATCTGGGAGGAAGTAGCCTACGGAGATTACTTCACGGCGCAGACCTACACCCCAAGCACGGGAGCGGATCTTTACCGGCGCAGCATGTACACCTTCTGGAAGCGCACGGCGCCGCCGCCCTCGCTGGTGACCTTCGATGCTCCGGACCGCGAGAAGTGCATCGCGCGGCGCGCCCGCACCAACACCCCGCTTCAGGCGCTGGTGCTGTTGAACGACCCGACTTACGTAGAGGCAGCCCGCGCCTTTGCCGAGCGCCTGATCCGGGAGGCGGGCCGTGATCCGGCCCGGCGCATCGACCACGCCTTCCGGCTCGCTCTGGCCCGGCCCGCCTCGCCGCGCCAGCGACAGCTGCTCCGAAATCTCGCCGCGCGCCAGCTGGCGCACTATCGCGGCGATCCGGAGGCCGCTCGAAAGCTCCTCGCCGTCGGCGAATCGCGACCCGAACCCTCGCTCGATGCCGCTGAGCTGGCGGCCTGGACCACCGTGGCGAGCGTGATCCTCAACCTCGACGAGACGATCAGCAAGCAGTAGAGGGCCGCCTTCGGCGCGCTAAATTTGCGCCAGGTGCCGCACGACGTACTTGAGGATCCCGCCGTGGCGATAATAGTCCAGCTCGGTGGGCGTGTCGATGCGCACGCGCACGCGGAAGCTTTTCTTCCCGGCGCGCACGGTGGCGATCTTGTCGCCGCTCAGCGCCGCCTCGAGGCCCTCGATCGCGTAGACCTCCTCGCCGGTGAGCCCCAGAGTCTCCCGGTTTTCGCCCGGCAGGAATTCGAGCGGTAGTACGCCCATGCCCACCAGGTTGGAGCGGTGTATGCGCTCGAAGCTCTCGGCGAGCACGGCCTTCACGCCGAGCAGCGCCACGCCCTTGGCCGCCCAGTCGCGCGAGGAGCCGGCGCCATACTCCTTGCCCGCCAGGATCAGCAGGCCCACGCCCTCCTGCTTGTAGCGCATGGCGGCGTCGTACATGGTCATCAGCTCGCCCGAGGGCAGGTGCCGCGTCCAGCCGCCCTCGGTTCCCGGAGCGAGCTGGTTACGGATGCGCACGTTGGCCAGCGTCCCGCGCATCATCACTTCGTGATTGCCCCGGCGCGCGCCGAACGAGTTGAACTCGCTCGGTGGGACGCCCTGACTGATTAGGTAGCGCCCCGCAGGGCCGTCGGCAGGAATCGAGCCCGCCGGTGAGATGTGATCCGTGGTCACCATGTCGCCGAGCACGGCCAGTACCCGCAGCCCGGCAAGATCGGACACCGTCGTCGCCGGCTCGGACATGTCGTCGAAATACGGCGGCTTGCGCACATAGGTGGAAGCCTCGTCCCAGGCGTACAGGTCGCCCTCCGGAACCGGAATGGCGTTCCAGGCGTCGCTGCCGCGGAAGACTTCGGCGTAGGTGGAAGCGAACATCTCGCGCCGCACGCAGCGGTTCATCACCTCGCGGACTTCTGCGGGCGACGGCCAGATGTCGCGCAGGTAGACGTCCCGGCCTTGGGCGTCCTGGCCGAGTGGCTCCTCGGCCAGACTGATGTCGATGCGCCCGGCCAGCGCGTAGGCCACCACCAGCGGCGGCGAAGCCAGGTAGTTGGAGCGCACCAGGGGAGAAACGCGCCCTTCGAAGTTCCGGTTGCCGCTCAGCACCGCCGCCACGTTGAGCTTCTCTTTCTGGATGGCCTGCGCCACGGGCTCCGGCAGCGGCCCGCTGTTGCCGATGCAGGTGGTGCAGCCGTAGCCCACTAGGTGGAAGTTGAGCGCCTCGAGCGCCTCCATGAGGCCCGCCTCCTGGAGGTACCGGGTCACTACCTGCGAGCCCGGCGCCAGGCTGGTCTTCACCCACGGCTTGACCTTGAGTCCGCGTTCGGCCGCCTTCTTGGCGAGCAGCCCCGCCGCAACCATCACCGACGGGTTGGAGGTGTTCGTGCAACTGGTGATCGCCGCAATCACCACCGCGCCTTCACGAAGGGCCGCCTGCGTGCCGTTGAAGGAGATCGGCACCTCCTTGGGCCCGCCCGCCAGCGTCGCCAGAAAACTCGATTTCACATCCGGCAGGTCCACGCGCTCGTGCGGCCTCCTCGGCCCGGCCAGCGACACGCGCACCGTCGCCAGATCCAGTTCGATCGTTTCCGTGAAGCTCGGCTCCGGCGTCCCCTCGGTGCGGAACAGCCCTTGCTCCTTCGTGTACGCCTCGACCAACTGGACGAGCTCCTCGGGCCGGTTAGTCAGCCGCAGGTATTCGAGCGTCTGTTCGTCGACGGGGAAGAAGCCGATCGTCGCGCCGTACTCGGGCGCCATGTTGGCGATCGTCGCCCGGTCCGCCAGCGAAAGCGCGCCCACGCCCGGCCCGTAGAACTCGACGAACTTGCCGACGACGCCCTTCTTGCGCAGCATCTGGGTGACGGTGAGCACCAGGTCGGTGGCCGTGGCGCCTTCAGGCAGCTCGCCGTAGAGCTTGAAACCCACCACCGGCGGCAGCAGCATCGAGATCGGCTGGCCCAGCATGCAGGCCTCGGCCTCGATGCCGCCCACGCCCCAGCCGACGACACCCAGGCCGTTGATCATCGTGGTGTGCGAATCGGTGCCCACCAATGTGTCGGGATAGGCCAGCGGCCCGTCGGGCGTCTCGCGCCGGAAGACCACTGAGGCCAGATATTCCAGGTTCACCTGGTGGACGATGCCGGTGGCGGGCGGAACCACGCGGAAGTTCTCGAAGGCCCGCTGCCCCCACCGCAGGAAGGCGTACCGCTCCCGGTTGCGCTCGAACTCCAGCCGCGCGTTGAACTCCAGCGCGTCCGGCGAGCCGTACTTGTCCACCTGCACCGAATGGTCAATCACCAGGTCCACCGGCAGCAGCGGGTTGGCGCGCTTCGGGTCCGCGCCCATCGCCCGGAGCGCATCGCGCATCGCCGCCAGATCGACCACCGCCGGCACGCCGGTGAAATCCTGTAGCAGCACGCGCGCCGGCATGAAGCTGATCTCGCGTTCCTGGGGCTTGCCGTCCCAGCGCGCCACGAACTCGATATCCGCCGCCGTCACCGTGCGGCCGTCCTCGTGCCGCAACAGGTTCTCGAGCAGAATCCTGATGGAGAAGGGAAGCGCGGCGAGCCTACCGATACCCGCCCGTTCCAGCGCATCGAGCCGATAAATGCGGTAGTTGCGGCCCCCCGCCGCCAGCGTCGAAGCCGCCCCAAAACTGTTCGCCGACATAGGAAACCTCACTCGAATTCTACATCAGCCCCTTTCGCCGCACCTCAGCGGAGGCGCGGCGCACCGCCCGGCCGTTGGTATTGAAACCAGGCGCGTAGCACCTCTCCTTCCGGCTTGACGATGGCCGCCGCCAGGAAGGCCTCCTCGCCGGGCGCGGCGAACCGCAAATCGAGCGCCTCGATCCGCAGCGCCCCTTCCGGCTCCTCGGCGGGCATCATCCGCCAGAGTGGGAATTGAGCGAAATCGAGAAACACCCGGAAGGGATGCGTGGCGCGGGCGGCCTCGGCCGCCGGCGGCAGCTCCGGCTTGTAGTACGTTCGCCCGCCGGCCGGATCGAACTGCCCGCCCGCCAGATCCACCTCGAAGACGCGCCACGCGGTTTCGGTCTCCACCAGGCCGCGCCAGCGGAAGGGATTGAAGACGGTGGGAAAGGCCGCCGCCCGCACGGGTTCCTCGCCGTCGTAAAGACGCGCCTCGAGCACCGCGACGGCCCTCTCGTGCAGGAAGTAACGCATGGTGAACAGGCCGAGCATGGCGGCAAGCGCGAAGATGGCGGCGCCGCGGCCGGCCGGCGGGCGCGAACCGATTTCCGAGCTGACCAGGCGCGCCAGCGCCATCCAGCCGGCCGCGCCGATCAGAACGGCGAGCACCCAGAAGTCGACCACGCTCGCCAGATCCAGCCGCCGCCAGGCGGCATCGAAGGGCGCCAGAAGCCGCACGCCGTAGATGTTGGTCCAGTCGAGCAGGATGTGACTGAGCACTCCGGCGAGCGAGACCAGATAGAGCCGCCGCCGGCCTCCCTGGCGGCGCAACCACGGCCACAGAACGGCGAGCGGCAGCAGCGCCATCACCGGCGAGACGATCAGGCTGTGCGTGAGGCCGCGATGCCAGGCGAGGATGCCGAGATCGCCGCTCCAGGCCGCCACGAAGTCAAGGTCCGGCGCGTTCGCCGCGACCAGGGCCACCGCGGTGGCCCGCGGGCACCAGCGGTCCAGGCCCGCCCGGCTCAGCATCAGCGCGGTGAGGTTGTGCGTCAGGGGCTCCATCGCTGGGGGCGGCGCCCGGCTTCAGTCGTAAAAGTTGCGGCGCCAGGCGTGACGCTTCAGCTTGTCGAGCACATCGGGCGCGAGCGGCCCCAACTGGCTCGCCCGGCAACTGCTCTCCACCGTCTCGCGCCTTCGCATCCCCGGGATGACGCTCGAGACGGCAGTGTGCGACAGGCAGAAACGCAGGGCGATCTCGGCCAGCGTCCCTTCGACGCCCTCGAGATCGCGGCGCAGGGCCGCCACGCGTTCGGCCACCTGCCGCTTGCGATCGCCCCGGAAATAGCGCTCCCGCCAGTCCCCCCGCGGGAATTTCGTCTCCGGCGTGATCGCGCCGGTCAGGCCGCCTTCATCGAGCGGCACGCGCGCCAGCACGCCCACGTTCAGCGCCAGGCATAAGGGAAAGAGGTGCTCCTCGGGCGACTGGTCAAAGATGTTGTAAATCACCTGGACGGCGTCGATGAGACCGGTCTTGAGCACCTCGAGCGCCGAGTCCGGCTCGTGATCGTTGATCGAGATGCCGAAGGCCCGGATCTTGCCCGAGAGCTTTAGATCGTCGGCGGCGCGCCGCCAGTCGTCGCGATCGATCCACTCCGGATTCCAGACATGCAGTTGCTGGAGGTCGATCGTCTCGAGCTTCAGATTCCGTAGGCTCTGCTCGGTCGAGCGGATGATGTAGTCGTAGGGGAAGACCTGTTCGATGCCGATGCCGGGTCGCGCCGGCCACAGGTAGTTCTTGGGCGGAACCTTGGTGGCGACGTAGATGCGCCCGCCGTGTTCGCGCACCGCCCGGCCCACCAGCTCCTCGCTGTGCCCGTCGCCGTAAGCCAGGGCCGTGTCGACGAAATTGACGCCCAACTCGAAGGCGCGGCGCAGCGCGGCGAGCGACTCCTCGTCGCGCGCTCCGATCCACATCGAACCGCCGATGCCCCAGGCGCCGTAGCCGATCTCGCTCACCAGGAAGCCCGTGCGGCCAAGTACTCGATAGCGCATCGCCTCTCATCCTATCAGCCACGGTTCTCATTCATTGCGCAGCACCTCGAGCGGCCGGTGAGCGAGGACGCGGTAGCTGGCGGCCCATCCCACGCCCGCAGCGAGAAGCGCCGTAAGGCCGGCCGCGGCCGCGAGCGGCTCCCAGGCGAAGCGGAATGGCGCTTCGAGCACACGCACCAGCCAGAGCCGCGTGAAGCCGCTGGCCAGCAGCCCTCCGGCCAGGCCGGCCACCGCCCCGAGAATCAGGAACTCGACCGAGAAGACGGCGATCACCTGGCGGCGCCTGGCGCCCAGCGTCTTCAGAATCGCCGCCTCCCGGATCCGGGCGAATCGCGTTCCCGCCACGCTCGAGGCCAGCACCACCGCTCCGGCCAGGATGGCGAAGGCCGCGACGAAGCGGACCACCCGCGCCACCTGATCCAACACGTCCTGTACGAGCTCGAGCACTTCGGCGGCGTTGATCACCGTGACCGTCGGATAGCGCTCCCAGATGCGTCGCTGAAGCTTCGCCACGGCTTCCGGCCTCATCCGCGCACCGGCGAAATAGCTCACCGGGACCCCGGCCAGAGCCTCGGGCGCGAAGATAAAGTCGAAGTCCGGCCCGAAGCGCTCCCCTTCGGAGCGGTGAATGCAAGCGACGCGCGCGCTCCAGGCGATGCCGCCCGCCGTCCATTCCAAGACGGCGCCCGGTTTGAGTCTCAGGACACGGGCGGCCTCCTCGGAGGCGCAGACCGGCGCCTGAGTGCCGCCTTGGGCCATCCAGGCGCCCGCGACCAGATCCAACTCCATGGGCTTTTCCGCCATGGCCACCACGGTCTGCTCGCGCCGGTAGCGCCGGTGCCAGCCCTCGAGCGCCAGCTCCGTCACAGGGACCGAGTTCACGGTGCGGATCCTGGCCCGGGTCGAGGCGATCAGACGCGGCGGGCCTTCCATGCCCTCCTGCGCCCGCAGAAGCTCCATCAGGCCCTCGCGCTGCTCGCTGGTGATGTTGATCAGGAAGACGTTCGGCAGCCGGCGCGGCGCCGAGCGCGCCAGCTCCGCGAGCAGATTGTGCTGGACGAGGTAGACGCTCAGCGTGAAGGTCACTCCCAGGCCGAGCGAGGCGAGCACCGCCGGTGCGTGCCCGCCCGGCCGGAACAGGTTGGCGACACCGTGGCGCACCACGGCGGGCACGGCGGCAGGCAGGCGGGCCGAGACTAGCCGGAGAGCGCGCGCCAGCGACCAGGCCAGCAGGCGAAGAACCACCAGGGAGACGGCGAACGCCACAAGAAAGACCAGGCTGGTGCGAAGCTGCCGCACTCCGCCGCCGGCGATCCAGACCCCCACCAGCACCGCGCCCGCCGCCGCCAGAGCGCCTGCGAGCCACGCCGTGCCCGTCCGCAACGCCCGCTGGCGCCACAGGCGCCGGGCTTCGGCCATCTCGCGGCGCAACAGGATCGCGGGTGGAATGCCACTGACCACGGCAAGCCGCGGCATGGCGAAGGCGAGCGCGGCGAGCAGAGCCGCGGCAAGCCCCTGGAGCAACGACCCCGGGTCGAAAACCGGCCCCGGCCGGAGCGGAACATATTGCGGCAACAGGTAGGGGAAGATCGCCTGGACCGCCAGACCCACCGGCACGCCGGCCAGACCGCCCGCCAGCCCGAGCAGCAGGGTCTGGAGAAAGAAAATCCGCGTGATCTGGCCGGAGCGGCCGCCCAGGCACTTGAGAATGGCGATCGTGTCCATGCGCTGCTCGATGTGCGCGCGCACGGCCATGGCCGCGCCCGAGGCGGCGATCATCAGCGCCAGCAGGCTCACCAGGCTCAGAAACGTCGTGGCGCGCTCCAGCGCGCGCCGCAGTTGGGGGTGAACCTCGCGGAAGTCGGTCACCAGCGCGTTCGGGAAGGCTGCGCGCAGCTCGCCTCCCACCTCCTCCACGGTCGCCCCGGCCGCAGGCAGTTTCAAGAGGTAGCGCCGGGAGGCGCGGCTGGCGGGCCCCATCAGCCCCGTCCGTTCGAGGCCCTCGTGGCTGATCATGACGCGCGGGCCGACGTTCAGGCTCCCGGTCAGCCGGTCCGGCTCCAGGCGCAGGATCGCGGCGATGCGAAACTGCGCCTGGCCGAGGCGGAGGGTCTCACCTACGCGCGCCGAAAGGCGGAGCAGCAGATCCTCGGAGACCGCCGCGGCGCCGGCGGCAAGCGCCTCCCCGAGCGGCGCCGGCGGATCGAGCTTGACCTCGCCGTAGAAGGGATAGACCGACGGATCGACCGCCTTCACCGACGCGAGCACCGGCGCCTGGATTGTCCCGGCGCCGATCATCGAGACGGTCTCGAGAATGCGGGCGATCGCCACACCACGACCCTCCAGGCGCGCCAGCGCCGCCTCCTGCTCGGCAGTCGGCGCCTCGAAGCTGCGCACCAGCAGGTCGCCCGCCATCAGCGTCCGGGCCTGCTCGAGCAGGGCCGCCTCGAACGCCCGGCCAAAGGACCGCACGCCGGTGAGCGCGCCCACACCGGCGGCAATCGCCAGCACGACGAAGGCGAAACGCGGCGAGGCCGAGCGCGCCTCGCGCCAGGCCAGCCTCAGCGCGGCCCGCCAGCCGAATCCGCCCGGAGGCATCGGCTCTCGTCCTCCGCGATGCGCCCGTCGCGCAGCGTGATCCGGCGCTCGGCGCGGGAGGCCAGTTCGAGATTGTGCGTCACCAGCACCAGCGTCGTGCCCCGGCTCCGATTGAGCTCCACCAGCAACTCGAGCACCTGCCGTCCCGTGACGCCGTCCAGATTTCCCGTGGGTTCATCGGCCAGCAGCAGCCGCGGCCGGCTGATGAAGGCGCGCGCGATCGCCACGCGCTGCTGTTCGCCCCCGGACAGTTGCACTGGGTAATGGTCCAGGCGGTCACCCAGGCCCACCTGCTCGAGAAGACGCCGCGCGCGCTCTCGGGCGCCGGCGCCGTTGCCCGCCAGTTCGACGGGCAGCGCCACGTTCTCCTCCGCGGTGAGTGTCGGAATCAACTGGTAGGACTGGAAGACGAAGCCGATCTTGCGGCCGCGCAACACTGCCAGCGCGTCTTCGCTCAGGGCCGTGATCTCCTCGCCGTCCAGAAAGATCCGCCCCTCGGTGGGCGTATCGAGGCCGGCGAGCAGCCCGAGCAGCGTGCTCTTGCCGCTGCCCGAGGGCCCCATGATCGCCAGGAACTGCCCTTCCGGGATTTCAAAACTGATCCCGCGCAGAATCTCGACGCGGTGCGTGCCAGTGTCGATCGATTTCTTGAGCCCTTCGACCCGGATGATGGGGTCCGCCATGGAATCGAGCTGCTCTTCCCCTCATTTTGGCAGGCCGGCCCGGCTGTGGCCTGTGGCATCTTGAGAGACGTGGCGCGCGCGCTCGGCCTGCTCGTAGCTCTGTGGCTTGGATGCTCCCCGTCGCCGGAGCCGGCGCCCCAGCCGCGGGCCCACACGGCGGCTGCCGATACGCGGCCTGTGATTGTGGCTTTCGGCGACAGCTTGACGGCCGGCTTCAACGTCGAGCCCCGCGAAAGCTATCCCGACTATCTCCAACAGTTGCTCGACGCGCGCGGCTACCAGTATCGCGTCGTCAACGCCGGCATCGGTGGCGATACGACCGGCAGCGGCCTGGATCGAGTCGATTCCATCATCGCGATGAAGCCGGCGATCGTGATCCTGGAACTCGGGGGCAACGATGGGCTGCGCGGCCTTCCCCTGGAGCGCACCCGCACCAATCTGGAGGCCATCCTCGACAGGCTCGAGGCCTCCGGCGCGGTGACCGTCCTGGCCGGCATGACGCTTCCTCGCAACTACGGGCCGGAATACATAGCGGGCTTCGAGAGGATCTATCGCGACCTCGCTCAGCGCCGCCGGTTGCCCTTCATTGCTTTTCTGCTGGAGGGTGTCGCCGGACGCCCGGGCCTCATGCAAGGCGACGGGATTCACCCCACGGCGGAAGGGAACCGCCGGGTGGCCGAAATCGTCTTCAAAGCTATCGAGCCGCTGCTCGAGGGATGAGCCGGGGGCCGGCACACCAGCGCGCAGCCGGGAGTATGATGAGACAAACGGAGACGCGGGGCGAAATGGCTGAGGTGCCCGATCTATGGCTGCGGCGCGTGCTGCGCGTGCTTTTTGAACGGCGCGAGGCGAGCCGCGGAGAAATAGCACGCGCCACAGGGCTGGATTCCGCCGGGGTCGATCTGGCCGTACGCCGGCTCCTGCGGTGCGGGCTGGTGCGGCTCCTCGGCCCGGATCGTTCCCCCTCCGGGCGGCGGCGCGAGGTGCTGGCGCTCGAAGCCGAGGCGGGCTACTTCCTCGCCGTCGATCTCGAAGGCACCCGGGTCCGGTTCGGCCTCACCAACCTGCTCGCCGAGGTCCGCTACCGCTGGGAGGAGCCGGTCGCTTTCGGTTCACGTTTCGAGATGCGCACCTTCGCCCGGGGCGTCGAGAAGGTCCTGCGGAATCTCACGCCGGAGGAACGGGACCGCCTGATCGCCATGGGCGTCAGCTACTCGGGCGTCATCGATCGCGAGGGCCGCATCACCGCCTTCAATCTGGGCTGGAAGGATTTCCCGCTCGAGCAGGAGATCGCCTGCGTGGTGGACCTGCCCTTCTTTCTGGGCAGCGAAAGCCTGATCAAGCTGATGGCCGAGCACTGGCAGGGCGCGGCCCGCTGCTGCGGCAACTGCTTCTTCGTCCACGTGGCCAACGGCGTCGGCTTTGCCGGCCTGGTGAACGGCCATCCGATGCGCGGCCGCGACGGCAACGCCGGCGAGATCGGCCATATCACGGTCGATCCGGCGGCGCCGGATCGCTGCAAGTGCGGCAAGACGGGGTGTCTGGAGGCGATCGCTTCGAGCCCCAACATCGTGCGCCAGTACCGGGAACTGGCCGGACAAAGCCTGCCCAAGGTGCTGCTCGGCGACCAGGTGATGGAGGTCTTTCACCGCGCTCGAAGCCGGGATCCGGCGGCCATTGCGGTCATCGATCGCGCGGCGCGGTATCTCGGCCTGGCCCTGGCCCATGCAGCCAACCTGCTCAATCCCGAAGTGATCGTTCTCGGCGGTGACCTCATCCACGCGCAGGACCTCTTCCTGCCGCGCATCCGGGCCGAGCTCGCCCGACACGTGCTGCCGGAGATCTACGCCTCGCTCGAAGTGCGGTTTTCGGCCCTGGGCTTCGACAGCGGCTTGATCGGCGCCGCCTGTCTCGCCTTTCACGAGGCCCTGCGCGAGCCGGCACTGTTCGCCAAGATGCTCCGCAGCGCCCGATCGCGCCCGGCTTCCGCCAACCTGGCCCGGCTCGCCGCCGCCCGGGGGTCGCGCGCGGTGCGCCCCTGAGTCCCCCTCGCCCGAGCCCTCGCTGTTAGACTGAAGGGCGCCGCTGCTCGGACGCGCGGCGAAGGAGGTTGCAGATGTCTCAAGGAACTGTCCACCGCAGGAGCTTTCTCGGCGCCATGGCGGCCGGGGCCTCCGCGGCGCGTGCGGGTCCGCGCCGCCGTGTCGCCATCGTCGGCACCGGAGTGCGCGGCTCCGGCACCTGGGGCCGCGAGCTGCTCAAGTACCAGGGCCAGAATGTCGAAATCATCGCGCTGTGCGACATCAACCGGAAACGGCTCGAGGCAGCCCGCCAACGCATCGGCATCGACGTAGCCACCTACACCAACCTGGAGCGCATGCTCCGCGAGACCAGACCGGATCTGCTGATCGTCACCACGCGCGACTCCACCCACCACGAGCAGATCATCCTCGCCATGGAGATGGGCTTCGATGTCTTGACCGAAAAGCCCATGACCACCGACGAGAAGAAATGCCAAGCGATCCTCGACACCGAGCGAAAGACCGGGCGCAAAGTCACCGTCGCTTTCAACTACCGGTATTCCAACACGGCCCAGAAGATCAAGGAGCTCTTGATGGAGGGCGCCATCGGCCAGGTCACCTCGGTGGACTTTCACTGGTACCTGGACGTCTACCACGGCGCGGACTACTTCCGCCGCTGGCATGCGTACCGCGCCAATTCCGGCACGCTGTGGGTCCACAAGGCCACGCATCATTTCGACCTGATCAACTGGTACCTGGCGGCCGACCCGGTCGAGGTCTTCGCCTACGCCGCGCTGCGCAAGTACGGCCGCAACGGCCCCTTCCGCGGGACCAACTGCCGCACCTGCCCGCACAAGAGCGACTGCCAGTTCTTCTGGGACATCACCAAGAGCCCGGAGCTGGTCAGCCTCTATGTCGAGGCCGAATCCGAAGACGGCTACATGCGCGACGCCTGCGTCTTTCGCAGCGACATCGACATCTGGGACACGATGGTGGCCAGCGTCCGCTACAGCTCCGGGGCGATGATGAGTTATTCGCTGAACGCCTTCATGCCGTACGAGGGTTACCATCTGGCCTTCAACGGCATGGACGGCCGCATCGAGGTGCGCGTCTACGAACGGCAGCCCTGGGAGGTCAAGCGCGAGGACGCCATCCGCGTGACGCGCAACTTCGGCAAGAGCGAGGTGATCGTGCTGCCGTACGCGCCGGGCGGCCACTTCGGCGCCGACCCCCGCCTGATGGCGATGATCTTCGAGCCGAACAAACCCGACCCGCTCGGCCAGCGCGCCGGCTCGCGCGCCGGCGCGATGTCGCTGCTCACAGGCGTGGCGGCCGACCGCAGCGCCCTGACCGGCAAGCCCGTCCGGATTGCCGACCTCATCCGGCTCTGATTCTGCGTTAGAATCGGCGCTGTGAACCAGCACGGCGCCCTCGTTCTCCTGGCGGCGGCTCTCGTTGCCGCCGCCGCTGAGCCCGAGCCGTTATTCAACGGCAGGGACCTCGAAGGCTGGGACGGCGACCCGCGCCTGTGGCGCGTCGAGGACGGCATGATCGTCGGCTCGACCGAGGGCGTGGAGCTCGAAGCCAACTCGTTCCTGATCAGCCGGCGCACGTTCACCAACTTCCATCTCGCGCTCGAGGTGAAGCTGCGCAATCACAACTCCGGCATCCAGTTCCGCAGCGAGGCGCTGCCCGGCTGGGTGGTGCGCGGCCTTCAGGCCGACATGGCCGAGGACAACTGGTGGGGCTCGATCTACGAGGAACGCGGCACGCGGGGCGTCATTGTCAACGGCTGGAAGGGAAAGGCGGAAACCGTGGTCCGGCGCGGTGACTGGAACCGTTACGAGGTGCTCGCCAAAGGCGACTTCATCCAGCTCCGCGTCAACGGCCTCGTCACCGCTGAGCTTCAGGGCGAGCCCCCGCGCGCGGGCGTCATCGCGCTCCAACTGCATCGCGGCCCCCCGATGGAGGTCCGCTTCCGCAACATCCGGATCCGGGTTTTCGATTAGCCCGCCGGCCCCTATTGCTTGAGCCGCAACAGGAGCACCGCGTCGCCCCCGAGCTCGAGCGTCTCCCCGCCGGAGACCAGACGCGCCGCCTCCAGGCGCTGCCACCGGCCTTCCCGAAACAGCTCGGCGCTGCGGACCGAGCTCAGGGGTTGAGGCAGCTCGGCGGGCCGGATCCGGCAGGTGATGCTCCTGGCCTGTTCCTCGAGATTGGCCACGAGCACATAAGCTTCTCCCGAGCGGCTGTAAACGGCGGAGCTTGTACCCCGGTCGCTCAGGAGCACCGCCCGGTTGCGCCACCCCTCGAAGCGGTACTGCTCGAGATCGCCGAGGGGCTTCAGGATCTTGTAGAGCTCCACCGCTTCTTCGCTCGCCGGCCAGGGCGCCACCGAGGTCATCAAGGTGGCGATGGCGTGCTGGCGCCGCAGCCGCTTCGGGGCCCCCGCGGCAATCGTGCCGTAGCCGATCACCGCCCGCGGCCGCGCTCCGACGAAGTCCCACTCGAGCGGCAACTCCTCGGGCGGCGGCACGGAGACGGAGAGCTTGCCGTAGCTGAACTCCATCCCGACCACGTAGTTGGCGAAGTTCTCCGTGGCGAACATCGGCGCTAGCGTGTTGTGCAGGATCATGATGCCGTTTGGGCCGACGCGCCTCCGCGTCCATTCCATCAGATCGATCAGCTCGTCGATGTCCCAGTGCGCCGTCTCGGAGATGGCCGCCGCGCCCAGGCCCTTTTCGCCCGTCACCCCGTTCCACGCCTTGCCGACATGCAGCGGGTTGTTGCAGAACATGGCGAGGTTCCAGTCGTAGTAAGTGCCGTCGAAGGCGTGGTTGTCGAGCACACGGTCCACGGAGAACTTCAGGAAATCGAGCCAGCCGGACTTCAGGCACATGTGGGCGCCATAGTAATCGTTGGGCCGGAGGTTCGCCTGGTCGTCCACGATGCGCCCCCAGACGGTGCCGTACCTGGCGAATTCAGGCGTGCTCTGGTGAAGCTCGTGGTTGGAGAAGTAGGGCGCCGTCTTCATCCCGTACTTGTGGATGGTGGCGATGACGCGGTCCATCTTCTTCATCTCTTCCGGCGGATACGGCGGGTAGCTGCCGTCGCGCCAGAACAGCCCGTCGCCGTGGGCGTCGCCGTCATTGTGCAGGTGCATGGTGGTGATGCCGTCCTCGGCGTTCTTGCGAATGTCCTCCTCGGAAACCCACTGACCGCGGTTGACCGCATAGGAGCGGTTGAGCCAAGGATTCCAGGCATGACCCTCGAGGATCGGAATCCCCAGATCGTAGGCAAACCGGTAGGTTCCCTGAAGCGCGACATTGCCGCCCTTGGGCAGCTCATAGCGCGTCGAGAGAATCACCGGATAGATGGCGACCGCCACACCGAGCGGATCCGTGCTGGCGGAGGCTTCGAAATAGCCGGTGCCCGGCTCACCCGTCAACTGGTAGTCCCACTGATACAAATCGTCGGAGACGAACCACTCGATTCCCTCCACCCCGCGGTTGGCGAAGACCGCATAAAGGGGAATCTGGCGCGTCCGCATCGGCAGGTCGAAGTGGGTGCCCGGCCGGATCTTGCCCCAGCGTCGGATCTGCCCTCCGCGCCAACTGAACAGCTCCGGATCCATCATCTCGCGAATGCCGGGGCGGTAGCCGTAGTCGGTCAGGCTCGGATCGAGCACCGTGCCGAGAACCTTGAAGTGACGAACGCGCGCCGGTTGAGGCCCCGCGATCAGCTCCTTTCGGATGCGCACGTAGCCCCAGCGGTACTCGTAGGTCGTCCGCGTGCGCAGGCCGCTCGGCGAGCCGGCGGTGTCGGCCAGCGCCGCCTCCACCGTTACCGTGACGGAGGGGCCTGGACCGGAGTCTGTCACCCTGGGGGCGCGGTCGCTGAGATCGCTGAAAATGAGCCTGGTCATCGCCTCGCGCTCGGAGGCCAGCTCGTTCGGAGGACTCGCAAGCTGGACGGCCGTTTCTATCGGGCGCACCAGCAGGTTCGCCGCGCGCCCGTGAGTGAGGCGGATGCGGGCGATGGCGCCTCCGCGCTCGAGGTCGTGTTCGAAGAGCCAGTAGCGGGTCGAGACGGCGAGCGTCCGCTCGGCGCGCGTCACCTCGATGGTGTCGGGCCACCAGGCGCGCGGCGCGGCAGGCTGCGCGGCCGAGACGGTCGCCGAACAGGCGGCGACGACAAACAGGGAGTATCTCATCTTCTGCTCCGGAACTTCCCCGCAATTATAATGAAGGCTCCCCAAGCGAGGTGCGCGCGGCATGATGCGGATTCTCTGTCTCGGCCTTCTTTCGGTGATGGCGGCGTGGGGCCAGACGCCGGGTGAGCTCCCGGTGGGCGCCATCGTCGCCTATTTCGGCGACACTGCCGCCCTGCCCGGGCACTGGCGGCTGTGCGACGGCAGCGTGGTGGAGGATCCGGCCTCGCCGCTTGCCGGCAAGGCCCTCCCCGATCTGCGCGGGCGCTTCCTGCGCGGCGCGGGCTGCTGCGAGCCGGAGGATGAGCCGGGCGCCTCGGGCGGGCGTGACCAGGCCCCGGCGCACTCGCACCCCTTCAGCGCCAGCACGAACAACGTCTGGTTTTCTTCGACCAGCGTCTATGGCTGGAGCGATGAGGCCGCCCTCGCCGATGGGAGCCACGGCCGTACGCGTGCGAAGCGCCACGCGGCGCTCACCGTCCCCCGCTCGCCCACGGGCCGCGGCCCCTGGCCAAGCCACGGCCACATGGCCGGCAGCGCCTCTTTTTCCGGGGCCACGGCCAACAGCGGCGCGCACGACAACCGGCCCGCTTTCGTCTCGCTCCACTTCATCATCCGGATCAAGTAGGTGCGGATCTTTGTCTATTACCTCGGCCGGCCGCGTGACCCGCATGCCAACGCGCTCGCCGAGGAGTTCATCAAGCGCAGCCGCCGTTGGGCGCCCGTCGAGATGCGCGAGGTCGACCCCCGGCGCGCCGAGAGCTGGAGCAAGCCGGCCGGCGCCGCCCGCATCGCGCTCGATCCCGCCGGGAGGTTGCTCGATTCGGCGGCCTTCCTCGACCTGGTCCGCGAGGCGGAACACGCCGGGCGGGACCTGGTCTTTCTGGTGGGTGGAGCCGAGGGACTACCCCGAGACTGGCGCGAGTCGGCCCAAATGTTGCTGTCGCTCACGCCGCTGACGCTGCCGCACGAGCTCGCGCGCGCCATCTTGGCTGAGCAGATTTACCGGGCCCTGGCCACGCTGCGCGGCCATCCCTACCCGCGCTGAGCGGACCGCCAGGCCGGTCGAGCCGAAGTCGGAATCGCTCCCGGCACGCGAACGAGGGCTATGCACGCGACACTACGGCTCTGCCGGTCTCGGAGCGCATCGTCATCGATCCCGAGATCCTCGCCGGCAAGCCGGTAATCGGCGGCACGCGTATTGGAGCTCATCCTCGATCTGCTGGCGGCCGATCAGTCGGAAAACGACATTCTCGCCAGCTATCCGGGCCTCGTGCGCGCGGATATCCTCGCCTGCCTCGCTTATGCCAGCCATCTGGCTCACAAGTACAAAGCATTCCCGATTCCGGCCTGAATGCGGCTGCTCGCCGAGGAGAATTTTCCGAAGCCGATCGTGGAGGCGCTTCACGGCGAGGCCGAGGCTCGCCCGCTGCTCGCACCGGATGCGAGACGGCTAAACAGCAATCCGGCTGACGCCGCTCAACAGACGGCTACTTGATCCGTTCGTCCTTCTCGATCTTGCCGTCGCGCAGGTGGACGATGCGGTGGGCGTGCATGGCGATGTCGTGTTCGTGCGTCACCAGCACGATCGTGTTGCCCTGCTGGTGCAAGCGGTCGAACAGCGCCATGATCTCGTTGCCGGTGGCGCTGTCCAGGTTCCCGGTGGGCTCGTCGGCGAGCAGGATCGACGGGTTGTTCACCAGCGCCCGCGCGATGGCCACTCTCTGGCGCTGGCCGCCGGAAAGTTCGCTCGGCTTGTGATACATGCGGTGCTCGAGATCGACGTTGCGCAGCGCCTGGCGCGCCCGCTCCTCGCGCACCTCGGCGGGCAGGCCGGCGTAGATCAGCGGCAGCTCGACATTGTGCAGCGCCGTCGCCCGCGGCAGAAGGTTGAAGGTCTGGAAGACGAAGCCGATCTCCTTGTTGCGGATTCGCGCCAGCTCGTCGTCATCCAGATCGCTCACCAGCCGGCCGTTGATGTAGTAAAGGCCCTTGGTGGGCGTATCCAGGCAGCCGATCAGGTTCATCAAAGTGGACTTGCCCGAACCGGAAGGCCCCATGAGCGCCACGTATTCGCCGCGCCGGATCTCCAGATCGACGCCGGCGACCGCGTGGATCTCCTGGTCGCCCATGATGTAGGTCTTCCACAAATCGTAGGTGCGGATGACAATGCCGTCTCGCCGGAGCTGCTCGCCCCGGTCCGAAATCACCTCGGCTGCCTGTGCCATGCTTTCTCGCTCCAGAATCAAACTGTTATGGCGCTGCCCGCTTCGCCCGCGTTACCCTGCCCGCCTCAGGACTCCGTTCTTGCCGGCGCCCGGTTGTCCACCTTGATCCGCGCCTCGTTGCGAATCGTGCGGATCACCTTGTAACTGCCGGTGACGATCTCCTCGCCCTCGTTCAGGCCCTCCAGCACCTCGATGTCGGTGGCGCCCGTAATGCCGGTCTTCACCTCGCGGAACTGTGCCTTCTCGCCGCTCACCACGAAGACGCCCTGGATCTCCTTTCTGCGCTCGCGCTCGCGCGCCGGGTCGGGCGGGGTTGCAGCCTCAACCCCCTGCCTGGGCGCCTCGAGATCCCCTTTCTGGCGCACCGTGAGCGCCTGGATCGGAATGGTGAGCACCTTGTCGCGCGTCGCCGTCGTGATCTTCGCGGTGCAGGAGAGCCCCGGGCGGATCTCGGCGGGCGGGTTCTCGAGCGCGATGACCACCTTGAAGTCTTTGGCCTCCTGGCTCGAGATGGCGCTCTGGGAGGCGGCCAGGCCCGTCGACCGCAGAATCGCCGTGTTGCCGATCTCGATCACCTTGCCCTGGAAAACCTTGTCCGGAATGGCGTCGATGGTGACGTCAGCCTGCTGGCCGAGCTTGACGTTCACAATATCGGTCTCGTCCACCTTGACCTCGGCCGTGATCAGCGACATGTCGGCGATGGTCATAATGAGGCTGGCCGGCGAATTCTGAATGCCCGGCACCACGGTCTCGCCGACGCGCACCGGCAGGTTGGTCACCACGCCGTCGATCGGGGAGATGGCGAACGTGCGCTGGAGCAGGTCGGCGGCGCGCCTGAGGTTTGCCGAGGCCAGCGCCACGCGTTTCTGTGCCGCTGCAAGTTGGGAAGCCAGTTGCGCCCGCTGCGCCTCCGCCTGGCTTCGCCGCGCTTCGGCTTCCCGCACGGCGGCCGAAAACGCTTCAAAGTCGGCCTTGCGCTGGTCGAACTCCTGCCTTGAAATCAATTTCTGTTCGTAAAGCTGCCGTGCGCGCTCAAAGAACAGGCGGGCCCGCTCGAGCTCGGCTTTCGCCCGGTCCACTCCTGCCTGGGCGGTGAGCAGGTTCTCGTCGGCGGCCCGGAGCGAGGCCTCCGCCGCCGCCGATTCAGCCTCGGCCGAGGAGAGCGCCGCGCGCTGCGCCGCCACCTCCGCTTCCGGCTGCACCGACTCGAGCCGCGCCAGCAACTGGCCCTTTTTCACCGGCTGGCCCTCGACGACGGCGATCTCGACGATGCGCGCCGGCCCCGCCGTGTTCGCTCCGATGTTGATGTAATTGCGCGGCTTGATCTCCCCCGAGGCCGTCACCAGGGCCACCAGATCCTGGCGGACGACCTTCCCCGTCTGCACCGTGACGATGCCCCGCCGGCTGTACCGGACTCCGCCGAAAACCCCGCCGGCAATGACAAGCACCGCCAGGATGGCGATCAGCAGCTTCCACTTCCGCTTCACAGGGTGCTCCTCGTCTCCTCCTCTATAAGACGCAGTTTCGGAGGTAGGAGTTCATTAATTCCATCCTACCATTACGGCCTTTGAGCCCCTTTTGTTGCCGGGGATTTCTCCGATGCGCCGCCCGCCGCTCAGTCGCCGGGCTCGGTAGTGAAGAAGTTGCCCATCTGGCGGAACTTGGCGTAGCGCTGCTCGACCAGCTCGCGCGGTGAAAGCCCTTCCAGCTCGCCGAGCGCCTTCCGCAGGGCCTCGCCGAGCAGCGCCGCCGCCCGGTCATGGTCCTCGTGGGCGCCCCCGCCGGGCTCCGCCACGATCTCGTCGATGAGCTTGAGCTCGAGCAGGTCTCGGGCGGTCAGGCGCAGCGCGGCGGCGGCCCGCGCCGCCAGCCCCGCGTCCCGGTAGATGATGGCGGCGCAGCTTTCCGGCGAGATGACGCTGTAGATGGCGTTCTCCATCATCAGGACCTTGTTGCCGACGCCGAGCGCCAGGGCGCCCCCGCTGCCCCCTTCGCCGATTACCACGGCGATGAGCGGCACCTCGAGCCGCGCCATCTCCCGCAGATTCAGCGCGATCGCCTCGGCCTGACCCCGCTCCTCGGCATCCACGCCCGGGTAGGCCCCCGGCGTGTCGAGCAGCGTGATCACCGGCCGCGAAAACTTTTCGGCCAGCTTCATCAGCCGCAGCGCCTTGCGGTAGCCCTCCGGTTTGGGCATGCCGAAGTTCCGATGCAGCTTCTGCTTCGTCGTCCGCCCTTTTTGCTGCCCGATCACCACGACCGGCCGGCCATCGAAATAGCCGAAACCCGCCACTACGGCCGGGTCGTCCGCGAAGCGGCGGTCACCCGAAAGCTCCTGGAAGTCTTTGATCAACCGGCTGATATAGTCGAGCGAATGGGGCCGGTTGGGATGCCGGGCCAGCTGCACCCGGCGCCAGGCGAAGTCCACCTCCGGGATCGGCTCGGCGGGCTGCTGTTGCTCAATGGGTTCCATCAGGATGCCAGGATCTCGATCGATTCCGGTCCGCAGATGCGCTCCACCTCGGCTCGGAACTCTTTGTCGGCTCTCACCTTCTCATTCACGTCCAGAATCACGGAGAAGTCGCGCGGCTTCTCCAGCCTCAGCCGCACCGAAGTCTCGCCGCGCTTGCGGGCAAACAGCTCGGTCAGCGCGGCGGCGCGGTCGGAAACCGAATCCTCCGCACCCACCGCCACCCGGATCGAGATCAGCCGCGGCAGATCCACCCGAGCCAGCCCGAGCGGCGTGATGTCCCGGATGTTCAGCCGCGGCGGCCCGCTCTCCTCGGGCAACACCGTCCCCCGGACCAGCACCGGTGCATCCGGCTGAAGCTGGTCGGCCAACTGCTCGTACGCGTTCGAGAAGATGAGCCCTTCCACCGTACCCTGCCAGTCCTCGACAAGGATCGATGCCCAAGGCTTGCCCTCCCGGTTCCGCTTCCGCTGGACCGAGGTGATCATACCGCAAAGCGCCACCTCCGTGCCGCGCTCCAGGCCCTCCAGGCTCGCCGTGTCGTGTGTGGCCAGCTCCCGGATCTTGTCGCGGTACTGATCGAGCGGATGCCCGCCGACATAAAAGCCGAGCATCTCCTTTTCGGCCGCCAGCGTCTCGGCTTCGCTCCAGTCGGCCACGGCGGGCAGTGCCGGCTCGGCGACGTCTTCGGCCAGCCCGGCAAACAGGCCCACCTGCCCGCTTTGCCGGTCGCGCCAGGCGCGCTGGCCGTGCTCGATGGCGCCGTCGAGCGCCGCCATCAACTGCGCCCGCCGGCCGCCGAGCGAATCCATCGCTCCCGCCTTGATCAGGCTCTCGATCGCCCGCCGGTTCACCGCGCCCAGGTCCACCGACTCGCAGAAGTGGAACAGCGAGCGGAACCGTCCCGCCTGCTGGCGGCCGCGCACGATCGCCTCGACGGCGGCCTGGCCCAGGTTCTTGATCGCGCCCAGCCCGAAGCGGATCGCGTCCCCGACGGGCGTAAAATCCAGGTCGCTGGTGTTCACGTCAGGCGAAAGCACCCGGATGCCCATCTCGCGGCATTCGAACAGGTACTTGGCCAGCTTGGCGGTGTTGCCCGTCTCCGAGGTCAGCAACGCCGCCATGAACTCCACCGGATAGTTGGCCTTCAGATAGGCGGTCACGTAGGCCAGGTAGGCATAGGCGGCCGAATGCGACTTGTTGAAGCCGTAGCCGGCAAACTGGGCCATCAGGTCGAAGATCTTCTCCACCTTCTTTCGCGGAAAGCCGCGCTTGACGGCGCCGTCGACGAATCGCTCCCGCTGCGCGGCCATCTCCGAAGGCTTCTTCTTGCCCATGGCCCGGCGAAGGATGTCGGCCTCGCCCATCGTGTAGCCGGCCAGGAGGTTGGAGATCTGCATCACCTGTTCCTGGTAGACGATGACGCCGTAGGTCTCCTCGAGCACCGGGCGCAGCTCCGGCAACTCATAGGCAACCTTCTTGCGCCCGTGCCGGCGCTCGATAAAGTCGTCGATCATGCCGCCCTGGATGGGTCCCGGCCGGTAGAGCGCATTGAGCGCGCACAGGTCCTCGATGCGCTCCGGCTGGTAGCGCCGCAGGATCTCGCGCATCCCGGCGCTTTCAAACTGGAAGACGCCGCTCGTGAGCCCCTTGGCGAACAGCTCGTAGGTCCTGGCGTCATCGAGC
Organism: uncultured Bryobacteraceae bacterium; assembly: GCA_938003835.1. GTDB lineage: Bacteria > Acidobacteriota > Terriglobia > Bryobacterales > Bryobacteraceae > CALKXJ01. Next base: position 64,733 of record CALKXJ010000026.1, read on the forward strand.
GGCAACTCCTCGAGCGTGAGTTTGACGCCCCGGTGCTTCTCGATGAGCCGGAGACAGTCGTGCACGATGGTGAGCGTGGTCAGGCCGAGGAAGTCCATCTTGAGCAGCCCCAGATGCTCCAGGCCCGCCATGTCGTACTGGGTGACGATTTCGTCCTTGTTGGTGCGGTAGAGCGGCACCAGCTCGATGAGCGGCTGCGGCGCAATCACCACGCCGGCGGCATGGACGCTGGCGTTGCGGCACATCCCCTCCAGGTGCTGGGCGATCTCGAGCACCTCGCCCAGGCGGCTGTCCTGTTTGGCCGCCTCGGCTATGGCCGGCTCCCGCTCGATCGCCTCCTTGAGCGTGATGTTGAGCTGGTTGGGAATCAGCTTGGTGATGCGGTCGACGTCGCCGAAGGCCAGATCGAGCGCGCGGCCGACGTCCTTGATCGCCTGCCGCGCACCCAGCGTGCCGAAGGTGATGATCTGCGCCACCTGGTCGCGGCCGTATTTCTCGGTCACGTACTGGATGACCTCGCCGCGCCGGTGCGTGCAGAAGTCGATGTCGATGTCCGGCAAGCTGATCCGCTCCGGGTTGAGAAACCGCTCGAACAGCAACCCGTACTGGAGCGGGTCGATGTCGGTGATCCCCATGGCGTAGCTCACCAGGCTGCCCGCCGCCGAGCCGCGGCCCGGTCCCACCGGAATGCCGCGCGATTTGGCGAAGCGGATGAAGTCCCAGACGATGAGGAAATAGCCTGAGAACTTCATCTGCTGGATGGTGCGGATCTCCATGTCGAGCCGCTCGGCATACGCCGCCAGATCGTGCCGCAGCCGGCCGGCGGCCCGCATCGCCTCCAGGCGCGGCCGGCGCTTCTCGAAGCCCTGCCGGGCCACATACTCGAAGTAGCTGTCGGTGGTGTGCCCTTCCGGCACGTCGAACTTCGGGAAGGGGTTGGGGATCTTCTCGAGCTCGACCTGGCAGCGCTGGGCGATCTCCCAGGTCCGGTCCAGCGCATCCTCGAAATCGGAGAGGCTGCGGAGGAGCTCCTCGCGGCTCTTCAGGTGAAACTCCTCGGTCTGGAACCGCATCCGGTTCTCCTCGCTCATCGTCTTGCCCGTCTGAATGCAGAGCAGGATCTCGTGAGCGCGCGCATCCTCTCGCCGCAGGTAGTGGCTGTCATTGGTGGCCACCAGCGGAATGCCGGTCTCCTCGGCCAGGCGCGCCAGCAGCGGAATCACCACCTTGTCGGCCTTGAGGCCGTGCTCCTGAAGTTCGAGGAAGAAGTTGCCCTTGCCGAAAATGTCCTGGTATTCGTAGGCCAGCCGCCGGGCCTGTTCGTACTGATGGTCGAGCAGAGCCTCGTTGATGTCCCCGCGCAGGCAGGCCGACATTCCGATCAGGCCCCGCGCGTGACGCGCCAGCAGATCCTTGTCAATACGAGGCTTGTAGTAGAAACCGTCCAGATAACCCGCCGAGACCAGCCGGATCAGATTTCGATAGCCCTCCTGGTCCTCGCACAGCAACAGGAAATGGTTGTAGCGGTTGCTGTCGGAGCGGATCCGCGCATCCTGCTGCGTCACATAGACCTCGCAGCCAATGACCGGATGAATCCCGCGCCGCTTCGCTTCGGTGTAGAACTGCACGGCGCCGAATAGGTTCCCGTGGTCGGTCATGGCCACGGCCGGCATTTTCATCCGTTCGACCAGCTCCATGAGCTGCGTGATTTCGCAGGCGCCGTCTAGCAGCGAATAATCCGTGTGATTGTGCAGGTGGACGAATGGAACGTCGGCCATTCCGGCTACCATTGTACGCGGCGCGCCGGCGGCCTCAGGTGGTTGGCGATGAGCCCGGATCGGCGGCTCCGGCAGGCGCCGGGATCGGGACTTGCTCCATCGAGCCTTCTGCCTTTCGCCGCAGCTCGCCCAGCCGCATGCCCGCCGCCACCAGGGCGATGAAGCCGCCCAGCCACAGCGGCACAGTCACCACCAGAAACAGCAGCGTGGCAAAGCCGGTGGCATCCGCGCGCGCGACGCCGAACAGTTGCAGGCCCAGAATGGTGAAGAATTGGAAGGCGCCGACGTTGCTCGGCGCTTGCGGCGGAATCGAGCCCAAGCGGAGCACCACCAGGGTGACCACGGCGGCGCCGACCGGTAGAGCTAAGCCGAAGCCCCGCATGAGCGCGTAGACCGGCAGGATCTGCAACACCAGGTAAGCGAGGCTCACCAAAACGGCCGGAAGGAAAGTGCGGGAGCGGCCCATCAGGTGCAGCCCGTCGACGATGCGATGCAGCAGCCGGCTCCAGCGGCTTGCGGAGACCGCCTTCGCCGCATGAGAACGGCGGAAGACCACGTAAGCGAGCACCGCCGCGGCCCCCGCCAGCACCAGCGCCATGATTCGGGCCGCGGCCACGAGAAAACCGGGCAGCTCGACAAAAAAGGTGATCGCGTAAAAGCCCAGCACCAGCCAGACACCGTCGATGAGCCGCTCCACGGCGGCCGAAGAGAGGCTGAGCGAAAACGGCAGCTTCGCCCAGCGAGCCATCACATAGCAGCGGATCACCTCCCCGCTGCGCAGCGGGAGCACTTCGTTCGCGAATAGCCCGATGTAGACCGCCTGCACCGCTCGGAGCCAGTGGATGCGTGCGAGCGGTGCCAGTAGTAGTTTCCACCGCCAGCCCTGGAGCACGTAGACGGTGATGTCGGCCACTACCGCTACCGTCACCCACCGCCAGTCGGTCGCCAGCAGACGCGGCAGCTCAGCCTTCCAGTCAAAGCCACGATAGACCCACACCAGGGAAGCGGCCGCGATCGAATATCCAACCAGGAGAGCAACCCAGTGGGCAATTCGTCGCCGCGCCTGCGGGGCGGCGCTCTCCACCATTGCCGTCAACTTTTATGATAGCGAGCGGCGAGCGGCCGGCCTGCTTCCCCCTTTAAAAAGCGGAGCGATAAACTCGGGAGCAATCTCTGCGCATGAGGGGGGAAAAGTCGCGCTCGCGAACGCTCGCTTGGGCGACACTGGCGGCCGCAAGCGGCTGGCCGAATCGGGGAGAGGATCGTATCCGGCAGTCCGATGAGAATAAATGGAACCGCGCGCTGCGCGAGTGATGCCGTAATGCGCCTTCTCGGGAACCGCCGGATCCTCTTTCCATCGGCCGCGGCGGGGGTAGTCGTAAGAGGAGCGCTTCCGTGCAGCGCTGGCGGCTGACAAGAAGCGTCAACCGGGACCATCCTGGAGAAGGGCGATGTTCGAGGAGATGGCTTCGGCAGAGTCAGGACCGAGCGCGGATTGGCTTCGCGCCTTGTGGGAGCAGAGCCCGGACGGGCTGCGCCTTACCGATCTCGAGGGACGAATCCTTCTGGTCAACGACAGCTACTGCCGTATGGCCGGCCTCGGCCGACAGGAGCTGATCGGACGTCCTTTCAGCTGCGTTTACCCGGAATCGGAGAGGGCGCACGTGATGCACCAGTATCGCGAATTTGTCGCCATGGGTCGAAGGCGGCCCGTGGTGCGCAGGAAATGGAAGACGCCGGCGGGGAAAACCCTCTGGGTCGAAGCCTTGCTCCGGAAGGTGGAGAACGGCCCGCAAACGGCCGTGCTCGCCGTTTTCCGGGACGTCACCGCGTCTCGGCTGTTGGAACAAAAACTCAGACGCGCCCTGCGAGCGGCCCTGCTGGCAAAGCGGCGGCTGCGAGCCTTGTTCTCTAGTGCGGCCATCGGACTGGGGATGATCGGCCCTGACGGGAAGTTCGAGGAGGCTAACACAAGCCTGTGCCGAATGCTCGGTGTGACCCGAAGGAAGCAGTTGCTGGGTCGAGCCTGGCACGAACTTTGGGTGTGCGAATCGGACCGGAAACATAACCCGAAACCCAATAAACCGAGGGAGTCGCCCTGTTGCGGCCCTTGTCGCCCCCTCCTGAAGGGCGCGGCAGAACGGATCTCGATCGAGATGAAGCCTATCTGGGCCGACGCCGAATCCGAGCGAGCCCGCTTTGCCGTCGTAGCGACTGATCTTACGCCTTTGGATCAGCTCGAGCGGAAATCATCGCTCGCGGCGGCAGAGGCTTCCGTCCTGCTACAGGAGATCGCCAATCTCACCGGCGAAGGCGCCAGGGTGGGCCAGGACTGGGTAGCTGCGGCGCGGAACTTCCTTGCGCTGCTGGCGCAAAGCCATGGTGCGGATCGCGCCTGCTGGTACCTCTATGATTTCGACAAAGGCCTCTGCATTCGGGCGGCGGAGTGGGCGATTCCCGGGGCGGAGTCCCCACCCGAAGCGCCTGCTCAGTTTCCGCTCGATCTGTTCGGGCAGTGGGTCAAGCAACTGTCTTCGGGTGAGTGGATCGAGATCGAGGATACCAGCCAGGTGTCCCAGCCGGACCTCCGAAAACTCTTCGATCAGCGCGGCATGAAGTCCGTTCTCGGGGTCCCCGTTATGGAGGATCCTCACCATTGCACCGGCTGGATCGCGCTCTACGGCATCCGGGCGCCTCGTCGGTTTGGCCCCCAGGTCGCGGCAGAGGTGAAGGCGCTTGCGCAGACGGTGGCCGGCATCAACAAGCTCCAGCGAACTCGACAAGAGCTGGAGCAGGTGCGGGAGAAACTCACGCAGGCGCTCGAGGAGTCCGAACGGCATCGAGTCGCCGCCGAAGAGGCAAGCCGTGCCAAGAGCAGCTTCCTGGCGATGATGAGCCATGAGATCCGAACGCCGCTCAACGGCGTGCTGGGAGTGTTGAGCCTACTCGAGAATGAGCCGTTGCCCGCCGTGACGCGCGAGCATCTGGCTTTGGCGCGGGATAGCGCCACTTCGCTGTTGTCGCTGCTCAACGACCTGCTCGACCTGGCGCGCATCGACGCCGGAGCCATGCGGATCGTCGAGCAGGAGTTTTCCCTGCTAGAGCTGCTGGATCAGGCGGTGGCCTCGGTGGCGCAGGCGGCCGGGGCGCGAGGCTTGACTCTGCTGTCGCTGGTGCGTGCCCGAGTGCCGACCTCAATGAAGGCCGACCGGGCCCGCCTGGGACAGGTGTTGCTGAATCTGTTGGGAAACGCGGTGAAGTTCACCGAGCGGGGCAGTGTCGTACTCGAAGCCGATCTAGTGGAGGCGACGGCGGGACACGCAGTCTGCCTGCGCGTCCGGGATACCGGCCCGGGAATTGAGCCGACCGAGATCGAGCGTATCTTCCAGCCCTTTTATCAATCTCGCCCGCAAGCTCTTGCGACGGGCCGGGGAGCCGGACTGGGGCTTGCCCTGAGCCGGCGACTGGTGGAGCTCATGGGCGGCAGGCTGGAAGTGCGCAGCAAGCCCGGCCACGGCTCGGAATTCTCCATCACGCTCCCGGTGGGGCTCACGGCTGGAGCGGATCCCACCCCCGCGCGGCCGCTCGAGGGGCGAAAGGTTTTCCTCGGAGATAATAACCAACTGCGGCGCGACGCGATCAGCCGGCAACTGGCCGAATGGGGCGCTCTCGTCTTCGAGGACCATCCCCGGGCAGAACGTTGCGACGCAGCCCTGGTGGCGGTAAGCCTGGCCGAAAAGTTTGCGGAGGCTGCGGGGCGCGACCGCAACTTGCCGCCAAGGATCGGCTTGATCGCTCCGTTCGGCACAGGTTCGGCTGCGGAGGGGCTGGCGCGTCGCCTAGGCGCCGAGATCTTTGTCGAACCGCTCCGCTGGAGCCGGCTCTTGCCCTGGCTCCAGGGTGGAGCAGCAGCTCGGACGAAGCCCGGGGCCACGCTGCCCTCGGAATTCGGACCCAGCCGAGGCAACCCACGGGCGCCCTTCGTACTAGTAGCCGACGATAATGCGGTCAACCGCCGGATCACAGCTGCCTTGCTCGAAAAGCTCGGCTGTGAGGTGGAGACGGTTGCCGACGGGGTTGAGGCGCTTGCACGCATCGCCCGTCGGCCGCCCGACCTCGTGTTGCTCGATTTGGAGATGCCCGGCCTGGACGGCCTGGAGGTGGCGCGAAGGGTGCGGGCCTCCCAGCTATCAGGTATCAGCGCCCCGGTGCGAATCTTCGCCCTCACCGCCCACGTACTGCCGGAACACAAGCAAGAAGCGCTGGCAGCCGGCATGGACGGCTTCCTGAGCAAACCAGTCTCCTTGGAGCAGCTACGACTCCTGCTCGAAAAGCATCTTCCAAGGTCAAGAGCCGGTCGGACTGCCCTGCATCGGGAGTCGTCGCAGACTTTGGCTCGCTGAGAGCGAGCTGGCCGGTCTCGACTTCCCCCCACTTCCCCCAAGCGTCGCAGAGCCGGAGCCGCCCCGCTGGCGGACGCCGTGGCAGAACAGATCCGGCACTGGCTGAGCTTGTCGGCCTGAGCCATCGGGTCGCATCGTGCGGCGGCCTTGGACCAAACCTCCTAGTACCTATCCTGGCGTCGGGGGAGTGATTTCTGTTTCCCGTCGTGCGAACTTGGGGTAGACTATGGAGCTTGACGCCATGCGACTCCTCAAGAGGATCCCCAGCACCACCCAGCGGCTCGAAAAGTCGATGTCCATTCTCGCGATGATCGATCGGCGCCGCGAACTATCCGGCGACCCAAGCCTCGGCTCCAACATCGAGCGGATGATCGTGGACCAGGAGCTTGAAGAGCTGGAACAGGATATTCTTTTGAATCCCGGGCCCCTGGCGCCTCACCTCACTCGCCTGCCGCGCCGAAGGCGGCCGACCTTCAATGTCTAACTAAAGGTCCTCTGCGGGCCGGCTACTTCCTCTGGCTGGCGTGGAGCGCCTGGTCGAGGTCCCAGAGAATATCGTCGATGTCCTCGAGACCAATCGAAACCCGCACCATGTCCGGCTCGACTCCGGCAGCAGCCTGCTCGTCCGCCGTGAGCTGTTGATGCGTGGTTGAGGCCGGGTGAATCACCAAGCTCCGAGCATCACCGACGTTGGCCAGGTGTGAGAACAGCTTTACACTGTCGATGAACTTCTTGCCCGCCTCGTAGCCCCCCTTGATGCCGAACGAGAAGACGGCGCCGGCGCCTTTGGGCAAGTACTTCTTCGCCAGGTGGTGATAGGGGCTCGAGGGCAGCGAGGGATAGCGCACCCAGCTTACCAGCTCGTGCTCCTCGAGGAAGCGCGCCGCCGCCAGCGCGTTCTCTACGTGCCGCTCCATGCGCACGCTGAGCGTCTCGATGCCCTGCAAGAAGAGGAACGCGTTGAAAGGGCTCATGCAGGGGCCAAGATCGCGCAAGCCCTCCACCCGGGCGCGGATGGCGAAAGCGATCGGCCCGAACGCCTCGTAGAACTTCATGCCGTGGTAGGACTTGGCCGGCTCGGTAATTTGCGGGAAGTCCCCCTTGGACCAGTCGAATCTGCCGCCGTCGACGAGGATGCCCCCGATCGAATTGCCGTGCCCGCCCATGAACTTGGTGAGCGAATGCACCACGATATCGGCGCCATGTTCGATTGGCCGGCACAAATACGGCGTGGCGAAGGTGTTGTCGATCACCAGCGGAATGTTGTGCTCGTGCGCGATCCGGGCCACCGCTTCAATGTCCAGCACGTTGCCGCGCGGGTTGCTGATCGTCTCCCCGTAAAGAAACTTCGTGCGCGGCGTGATCGCCTTGCGGAAGTTCTCCGGATCGTCCGGGTCGACGAAGACGACGTGATAGCCCATCTTGCGGAAACTGATGTCAAACTGCGTATAGGTTCCGCCGTAGAGCGTGCTGGCCGAGACGAACTCGTCGCCGGCGAGCATCAGGCTGTTGGCCGTAAGAAACTGGGCCGCCTGTCCGCTCGCCAGCGCCAGCGCCGCCGCGCCGCCTTCGAGTGCCGCCACTCGGCGCTCGAGCACGTCCGTGGTGGGATTCATGATGCGCGTGTAGATGTTGCCGAACTCCTGTAGGGCGAACAGCCGCGCGGCATGATCGGAATCCTTGAAGACGAAAGATGTGGACTGATAGATCGGCACGGCCCGGGCGCCCGTCGTGGGCTCGGGCGAATAGCCGGCATGCAGAGCCAGGGTATTGAAGCCGAACTGGCGCTCTTGGGTCGGATCGGCCATCGTCGGATATCACCTCAGTGCGTTTGGGTCGTTCCCCCCAAGGGGGTGGTGAAAGCTACCAGCATAACAGGGATGGGTCCGGCAAAGACCCGGCTATGATGAGGGGGATGCTTCCCGCTCAGAACGTCTGGCCGACGCTAGCGAAGCTCGAGTCGCTGGCCGGAGACCTCTGGCGCGTCGCCATCATCCTGCTTTTGGCGTTCGTGGCCAGCCGCCTGGTGGGTCGCTTCATCCGCGGACTGCGCGAGCGGCTGGTCGGAGTGCTGGTAGCGCGGGCCGTCGAAAGCGCGGAGGCAATCGAGAAGCGCGCCCGAACCATCTCCGGCATCCTTCGCAAGTCGGCCTCGGCCCTTATCTGGGCGCTGGCTCTCATCATGGCGCTGCGCGAAATCGGCTTTGACATCCGCCCGCTGCTGGCCGGCGCGGGCATCGCCGGCATCGCCATCGGCTTCGGAGCGCAGACCCTGGTCCGGGACGTCATCAACGGCCTTTTTATTCTCATCGAGAACCAGATCCGGGTCAACGACGTGGTCCGCATCAACGGCACCAGCGGCCTCGTCGAAGAAGTGAACTTGCGCACCACCGTGCTGCGCAGCTTCGACGGCACCGTGCACGTCTTCCCCAACGGCGCCATCACCAATCTCTCGAATCTCACCCGCGACTTTTCTTACTATGTCTTCGACATCGGTGTCGCCTACAAGGAGGATACCGATCGGGTCTTGGCGGTGATGCGCGAAGTGGCCGACCAGATGCGACAGGAGCCCGAATGGGCGCCGCTGATGCTCGAGCCGCTGGAGCTCTTCGGCGTGGACCGCTTCGCCGATTCGGCCGTCATTCTGAAGGCACGCATCAAGACCCCGCCCCTCAAACAATGGGCCGTCGGCCGCGAACTCAACCGGCGGTTCAAGAAACGCTTCGACCAGCTTGGCATTGAAATTCCGTTTCCCCACGTGAGCGTCTACTTCGGCGAGGCCAGTAAGCCGTTCGCTGTCGAGTGGCGCTCCCGCGAGGAGCTCAAAGAGGCCGTTCGCGAAGTGTTGAAGGAAATGGGCTTCGCTGACCGCTCGAAGCCCGAAGGAACGCTGTGAGACTCACCCGCAGGCAATGGCTCAGCTCAGCGGCAGCCGCCTGGAGCGGCTGCCGGCGCCCGCGCGATCAGCGCCCCAACATCCTGTTTGCCATCTCCGACGATCAGTCCTTTCCGCACACCTCGGCCGCCGGCGACCGCTTGGTGCGCACCCCGGCCTTTGACCGCGTCGCCGAGCGCGGCGTGCTCTTCACCAACGCCATCAGCAACTCGCCCGGTTGTGCCCCTTCGCGCGCCGCCATCCTCACCGGCCGCAGTCATTGGCAGCTCGAAGAGGCGGGCACGCACGCCAGCTACTTCCCGACCAAGTTCGAGGTCTACCCGGATCTGCTCGCCCGCGCCGGCTACCACGTAGGCCACACGGGCAAGGGCGCCGGCCCGGCAAACTTCGAGGGCTGGAAACACAATCCGGCCGGGCCGGCCTACCAGCAGCGCGAGGCACCGGAAGCGCCTCGCGGCATCTCCAGGAACGATTACGCGGCCAACTTCGCCGACTTCCTCAAAGCCCGGCCCACCGGAGCTCCCTTTTGCTTCTGGTACGGTGCCACCGAGCCGCACCGGCCGTTCCAGCAGGGCATCGGGCTCGAATCGGGCAAGCGCCTCGACGACGTTCTCGTGCCGCCGTTTCTGCCCGACGCCGCCGAGGTCCGCTCGGACATGCTCGACTACTATTTCGAGATTGAGCACTTCGACCGGCACCTCGGGCGGATGCTGGACCTGCTCGAGGAGGCGGGCGAGCTCGACAACACGCTCGTGGTGGTGACCTCCGACAACGGCATGGCCTTTCCGCGGGCCAAGGCCACGCTCTACGAATACGGCATCCATCTGCCGCTGGCGGTCTGCTGGCCGGCGCAAGCTTCCGGCGGCCGGCGCGTCGAGGATCTGATCAGCTTCACCGACCTCGCGCCCACGTTTTTGGAAGCCGCCGGCCTTCAGCCGACGCCCGGGATGACTGGCAAAAGCTTCCTCGACGTGCTGCGATCCGGAAAAAGCGGCGCAGTCGACGCCTCGCGCCGGCGCGCTCTGAGCGGCCGCGAGCGCCACTCCCATGCCCGCTTCGACAACCTCGGCTACCCGGCGCGCGCCCTGCGGACCAAAGAGTTCCTCTACATCCGCAACTTCGCGCCCGAGCGCTATCCGGCGGGCGACCCGGAGGGCTACTACGACATTGACGCCTCCCCTACCAAGAAATACTTGCTCGAGAACCGCCATCGGCCGGCCGTCAGGGAGCTCTTCGAGCTCACCTGTGGCAAGAACCCGCCCGAGCAGCTCTACGCCATCGGCAGCGACCCGGGCTGCCTGCGCAACCTCGCTGGGTTAGCCGAGTTCAAGATCGTGCTTGAAGAGCATCGCCGGGAACTCGAAACCGTGCTGCGCGAACAGCAGGACCCGCGCGTTCTGGGCCGCGGCGACATCTTCGAAAGCTACCCCCGCTTCCAGGTAATGCGACCCGAGCTCGGCGGCTTCGCCGAGCAAGGTAAGTACAACCCGAAATATCAGCTCGATTAGGGCCTCCGCGCCGGCTGGAAATTGGGGATTGAGTATACTGTCCCCGATTTCGATTCAGAAGCGCCAGCGCAAATGGAGCTGGCCCTGCCGCGGCACGCCCGCCGGCAAGAACACATGCGTCGAGGTGATCGTGCCGCCCGCGGCCACGTTCACCGTCATGTTGGGCTGACCGAAATTGACGTGATTGAGGATGTTGACGAAGCTGGCGCCCAGCTCGAGCTGGCGGCCCTCCCCGACGGCGAAGCGCTTGGCCACGCCCGCGTTGAAGACGATGTAGCCCGGACCCTCGACAATGTTGCGCCCGGCGTTGCCGAAACGCCCCCCCGAGGGAACCGCAAAGGCGCTGCGGTCGTACCAGGCGGCCAGCGTCTTCGGATAGCTGAGCGGCCCCACCACGTCCGGCCGGCCGCCGATCGTGTTGGTGTTCGACGGATCGGCGCCCGTGAACTGCGGGTTCAGCCAGTGGCCCGTGCTCAGATTGAGCAGAACGTTCACCTGCCAGCCGCCCCACAGCCGCCCCTTGCCGAACGGCAGCTCATAGAGCGCCTGGTTCATCCACTGGTGGCGCGGCACCGAGTAGACGTTGGCTCGCTCGCGCGCCCGATCGTAGGCATTCTCGATTAGCGTGTTGATGTCGGCATTGTTGGTATCGTCCACCTCGCTCAACTGCTTGGCCCAAATCCAGGTGGAGGAGAGCTGGAGGCCGCCCTCGAAGCGCCGGGTGAGGCCGAGCTGCATGCCCTGATAGCTGTTGTTGGCTCCGTTGTCGGCAAAGGTGATGTTGTTGTAGGCGGGGAAGGGGCGGCGGGATTGCGCAAACGGTTGGCTGGAGGCCCGCGGCTGATTCAGGTTCCGCATGTAGGCAAGTTGCGTCCCCTTGGTGCCGATGTAGCTCAATCGCAGGCCGAGATGGCGCGCCAGCTCCCGCTCGATGGTCAGCGAGTACTGAAGCGCATAGGCGTTGCGCAGGCCCGGAACCAGTCCCGCCGAGTTCAGCGTCCCGGTCAAGCCCGGCACGGCAAACGGCGAGGCCAGCCTAAACAGCGGCTGGTTGTTGGCGAAGGCGTTGGTCGCCGTCGTGGAGACGGCGAACGGCCCGGCGACCTGATTGGCCAAGGCTGCGACCGAGTAGGGCGCATAGTAGATCCCCGCGCCGCCGCGCAGCACGGTCCTGCCCGAGGAATCGAGCCGATAGGAGAAGCCGAGGCGAGGCGCCCAGTTGTTCTTGTCGGCGCGCCGCAGCGAGCGCCCGAGACCGACATCGCCGGCCGTCTGGATCGGGAGCGCGGCCGGATAGAATGGACTCATCAGCCGCCGCGCCTCGGCCGAAGCCAGCACCACCGCCCCGGTCTCCGGGTTGAAGTTGAAGAAATTGTCGTCGCGCGCCACCGGCGGCTGGTTGAACTCGTACCGCACGCCGTAGCTCAGGCTGAGCCGCGCATTCAGCTTGAAATCGTCCTGGACATAGAAGGCCACGTCGGACCAGCGGAAATACTGCGCGGCCCACGGATCCAGGCGCACCACCGACGTCGGCACCCCCAGCAGGAAATCGCCGTAAGGCTGCCCGGTGAAACGATTGGTGAAGGAGAAATCGCCGAACAGAGCCGGGTTCGACGTCACGTGCCGGTTCACGAACCAGTTGATGTATTCGACTCCGGCCTTGAGCGTATGCCGGCCGGCCACCTTTGTCAGATGGTCGGCAAGCTGCCAGTGCCCGTCGATCACCGGATTGAGCAGAATCTGCGTGAAGACGCTCAAGCCCGAGATGTTGAAGCGCGGCACGCCCGGAGCTCCGGGCCGCGGCGGCAACCCCCGAATTCCGATCCGATCGAGCAGCTCCTGCCCCTTGACATTGGCCGACGATGACGACTCGAGCTGCACCACTCCGCCCCGGAACTCGTTGAAGACCGTCGGCCCCAGCGTCCAGGTGTGCCCCACGGTGAAGAAGTGCATCTTGCGCAGATTTTGCGAGGTGCCCACCGTCACCGGAGGCAGCGTGCTGCGGGCGCCGGGAATGTCGTAGTCGTCGTGCTTGTACTGATAGCGCACGAACAGGCTTTGGGCCGATCTCCACTGGTGGTCGATGCGCCCCTCGGCGATACGGTGAAACTCCGGCCCGTTGAACGAGGCCCGGTAGTTGCCCGCCGTCAGCGTCTCCGGTCCGAAGTTCGGAAGCGGAAACAGCAACGACTGGGCGCGGCCTGCCTCCGGCGCAATCAGCGAGGCCGGAATCTGATTGTTTGGAAACGGCTGGCCGCCGGCAAACGGGTTGCGCACCGCAGCCGGGAAGATTCCGTTGCGCTGGGCCAGGGTCGGCACGTTCGAGACGAACGTATAGCTGCGCACCCCGTCGATGAGCTCCGCCGTCGCGAAAAAGAACGTCTTGTCGCGGCGTAGCGGCCCGCCGACGGATCCGCCGTAGTCGTGCAGGTTCTGGAACGGCCGCGCCGTCTGGAAGGGATTGCGCGCATCGAGCGCGGCGTTCTTGACGTACCAGAACACCGACCCGTGCAGTTCGTTCGAGCCGCTCCGGGTCACCGTCGTCACCGCGCCCAAACCCCCGAACTCCGCCCGATTGGTCACCAGGCTCGCCGTGAACTCCTCGACCGACTCCATCGAAGGTTGCGAGACGGGATCGGGGCTAGAGAAATTGCCGAAGTTGGTGTGGATGCCATCGACTTTGAGGCGCAGCCCGTTGGGGCCCGAGCCCGGCGCCATCCAGTAGGCGCCCGAGCCCATCTGCACGACACCCGGAATCGCCAGCGGCATCAGGTTGGCGATGAGACCCGAGTCGCCGGCGTTGTTGTAGACGCTGCGCAGGTTTGTGGGAAGCTCGAGAATCTGGCGCGAGCTGAGCAGCACGCCGACACTGGGCGTCTCGGCCTGCACCACCGGCGAAGCGGCCTCGGTTACCGTTACCTGCTCGGCCGCGGTGGCGAGAGAAAACCGCAGATCCTGACGCACCGTGCGGAAAGCTGCCACCGGGAAGGCCGGAACCTCCAGCCGGCTGAAGCCGGGCGCCTCCGCCGCCAGCGTATACTCGCCGGGCGGCAGGTTCGGGAACAGATAGTGGCCCGCCGCGTTCGTCTGGGTCTCCCAGCGCACGCCCGTCGCCCGGTTCTCGAGCACCACCCTGGCCGAGGGCACGGGAGCTTCGCTGGGATCGAGCGCCAGCCCGGTCACGGTGCCGAGCGGCGATTGGGCCCACACGAGGACAGCAAACGCCACCAACGCGCAAATCAGTTTCATGATTCGATTATCCCGGCCGGAAAAAGCGCGCGTCAAAAAGAGCCGGCTCGACCGCCTGTTAGGATGGAAGCAGGGTGCGCCTCAAAGTCCTGTTTTTCGGCATGCTCAAGGACATCACGGGCCTTGAAGCCGAGGAGGCCGAGTTTGAAGACGGCGCCGACCTCGGCTCGGTCTTTGGCCGTTACGCCGAGCGCTATCCCCGCCTGCGGGATTATGAAGCCAGCATCGTCATGGCGCGCAACCGCCAGTTCGCCTCGCGCCGCGAAGCGGTGGCCGAGGGCGATGAGGTAGCTTTCCTGCCTCCGGTGAGCGGCGGCGCCGGACCCTACCTGCGCGAGATTTCCGCCGAGGGGAATTTCTTCGCGCTGACGCGCGAGCCGATCGACACGCAGGCCATCCGCCAGTCCCTGGCCCGTCCTGACGACGGCGCCGTGGTCGTCTTCGAGGGAATCGTGCGGAACAACACGCACGGCCGGCCGACCGAATATCTCGAATACCACTGCTACGAAGCCATGGCCGTGGAAATAATGGCGCGCATCGGCCGTGAAATCGCGGTCTCGCACCCCATCGGCCGCATCGCGATCGTGCACCGGCTGGGACGGCTGGCCATCGGCGAAACCAGCGTCGTCGTCGCCGTCGCCGCCCCGCACCGGCGCGCCGCCTTCGAGGCGGCGCTCGCCGGCATCGACCGGCTCAAGAAGGTGGTGCCGATCTGGAAAAAAGAGCACTTCGCCGGGGGCGAAGTCTGGGTCGAGGGGGACTGGGATGCGTCCCTCATCGAGTGAGTGAACGATGAACCGGCGCGCGCGGGCGGCGCTACTGCTGCTGGCGGCAGCCCTCGGCCTGGCGGCTCAGCAGCCGCGCTTCCAGGTCGAGGTACGCCTGGTCCGCCTGCTCGCGACGGTCAAGGACGCCCGCGGCGAGCCGGTGGGCGACCTCCGCAAGGAGGACTTTCTCATCTTCGACAGCGGCGTGCCCCAGGAGGTTGCCGTCTTCGAGCGGCACACCGAGACGCCGCTATCGGTGGCGCTGCTGGTCGACACCAGCGGCTCCATGGCCCGCAAGCTCAAGGAAGCCAACGCCTCCGTGCTCGCGTTTCTGCGGGCCTTCTTCGCCGAAGGCCACCCCGAGGATGCCGTGGCGCTCTACAGCTTCAATCAGGACGTGACGCTCCAGGCCAACTTCACGCGCCGCGTCACGCGCCTGGAGAACGAGCTGCGCCGCCTGCGGGCCGAGGCCGGCACTTCGCTCTACGACGCCATCTATTTCGGAGCGCGCGCCCTGGAGAACCGCGAAGGCCGGCGCGTGATCCTGCTGGTGAGTGACGGCGCCGACACCACCAGCGTCAAGGAGTTCCGCGACGCCCTCGAGGCGGCGCACAACGCCGACGCCGCCATCTACGGCGTGCTGATCATCCCCGTGGAGAGCGACCCGGGACGCCACATCGCCGGGGAGAACGCCCTGATCGGGCTGGCCACAGCCACCGGCGGCAAAGTCTTTCTGGCCACGCTGGGCGAGCGGCTGGACGCCGCCTTCGCCGAAATCCTGCGCGACCTGCGCACCCAGTATCTGCTCGGCTACTACCCAAGAAATCTTCCCTACAGCAAGGAGCGGTTCCACCGCGTCGAGGTGCGGCTGCGCCGGCCGGATTTGCGGGTGATTACGCGCTCCGGCTATTATGTGGAGTACGAGAGCGGAAGCGAGCCCGAACCGCCCTCACGGGGCCCGCTCCGCAAACCCTGAGGCAGGAGAGCCTGTGGCCAAGAAAGCCAAACCTAAGGCGCCCAAGAAACGTGCGCCGGAGGTGACCCACGAAGAGGTCAAGTACATCAAGTACCTCATCGACAATCAGATCCCCATCCGCGTCCGGTTGACCGACAACGAAGAAGTGCGGGGCACCATCGAGTATTACGACGCCTCCTTCATCCGCCTGACGCGCGAGGACGCGCCGAACCTGTTCATCTTCAAGCACGACATCAAGTACCTCTACGAGGAGCCGGAAGAGGCCGCCTGAGCCGGTGATGCCCTCGTATCTGGAAGTGAGCATGGAGATCGCGCGCGAGGCGGGCGCGCTCCTGGTCACCTACTTCGACCGGAACATCGGCTACGAGTACAAGGCGGCGCACGATCTCATCACCGCCGCGGATCGCGCCTCCGAGGCGCTGGTGGTCGAGCGCCTGCGCTCTTACTTCCCTTCGCACGCCATCGTGGGCGAGGAGACCGGCGCCTATGCCGGGGCGTCCGACTACCGCTGGTATGTCGACCCGCTCGACGGCACCACCAACTTCGCCCACGGTTTCCCGGTCTTCAACGTAACGCTCGCGCTCGAGCGGGCCGGCGAACTGATCACCGGCGTCATCTACGATCCCACCCGGCAAGAGATGTTCGCCGCCGAGCGCGGCTCCGGCGCCTGGCTCAACCAGCGGCGCATCCGCGTCTCGCGCGTGGAGAAGATCGAGGAGAGCCTGCTCGCCACGGGCTTCCCCAACTGGCGGCGCCACCAGGATATCAACGTCCACTTCTTCCATCAGGCGGCCATGCTCTCCCACGGGGTGCGCCGCGCCGGGGCTGCCGCGCTCGATCTGGCCTATGTCGCCTGCGGCCGCCTGGACGGCTACTGGGAGTTCGGGCTGAACCCGTGGGATGTCGCCGCCGGCGTGCTGCTCACGCGCGAGGCCGGAGGCTCGGTTACGACCATGCGCGGGGCCGCTTTTGACCTGCGCGCCCCCCATATCCTGGCCACCAACGGCCGCATTCACGCGGAACTTGAAACCCTATTTGCCGAGGTATTCGCCGGGCGTTATCGCGTTCCGCTGCCGACCGTGAGCGCCGCCGAAGGCTGATCGCGACGCCCGGCACCGGGAAACCGGCTCCGGCGGCCGAATCGGAATCCTTTACTTTCAACCATATATGGTGGTACCCTGAGTGACAACTCATGCGTACGGTCGATCTAATTGAGCGCAAGCGCGACGGGGAGGAGCTGGCACCGGAGGAGGTCGGCGCCCTGTTTCGAGGCTATTTTGACAATCAGGTTCCGGACCATCAGATGGCCGCCTTCCTGATGGCCGTTCACCATTCGGGCATGTCGGACCGCGAGGTGGGCGCTATGACCGCCGCGCTGCTCGACTCCGGCCGGACGCTCGATTTGAGCTCGGTGCCTGGCACCAAGGTCAGCTTGCATTCCACCGGGGGCGTGGGAGACAAAACCAGCCTGATTGCCGCTCCGCTGGCCGCGGCGAGCGGCGTCGTGGTGCCCGTCCTCGGGGACCGGGCCTTCGGCCATACCGGAGGCCTGCTCGACAAACTCGAGTCGATTCCCGGCTTCCGTACCGACCTGAGCTTCGACGAATTCCGGTCGCAGCTCAACCAGATCGGCCTGGTCTTCGTGCGTCCCTATGCCGAGCTGGCGCCGGCCACGGAGCGGCTAAAGGCGCTGGCGGAAGCCACGGCCACCGCCGACTCGACGCCGCTTCTGGCTGCCTCGATCATGGCCAGGCTGCTCGCCTCCTCGATCGACGCCGCCGTGCTCGACGTCAAGGTGGGCGCCGGGGCCTCCGTCGCCCGTCAGGTGGAGGCGCGCCGCATGGCGCAGTACATGGTGGCCATCGGGCGGCGGGCCAACCGGCGCGTGCAGGCCCTGATCACCGATATGAACCAGCCGCTCGGTTTCGCCATTGGCAACGCGCTCGAAGTCATGGAGGTTTCCCAGACGCTCCAGAACGTCGGCCCGACCGATCTGACGCGCCTGGCGCTCGAGCTCGCCGCGCGCATGATCTACCTGGGCGGCATCACCGCCACCATGGAGGAGGCCCGGGAGATGGCCCAGTCGAAGCTGCTCGACGGCTCGGGCTACCGGCGCCTGAAGGAAGTCATCGAGGCCCAGGGCGGCAACCCGCAGGTGCTCGACCGTTTCGATCTGCTCCCCAACGCGCTCGGGGCGCGCGAGATCACCTCGCCCCGGGGCGGCTATGTCAGTGCCGTCAACGCCGACGACATCGGCCGCGCCGCCGGCCGCATCGGCGCCGGGCGCCTCGCCAAGGACAGCGCGATCGATCCGGCCGTGGGCGTCGTGCTCGAAGTCAAGGTCGGCCAGCGTGTCGATGAGGGCGCCGTGCTGTGCCGCCTCTATTACACGCAGGAGGAAGGACTGGACGAGGCGGCCCAGGCCATCGAGGATGCTTTCCGCATCTCGACCCAGCGGCCCGAGGAGCGCGATCTGATCCTCGAAGTGGTGAGCTGAACCGGGGAAGAGCCTGCATGGCTGCCGTGGGCCGGAACCAGCTCCGGGTCGGGCTGATCCAGATGTCCTGTTCGCCCGACCCGAACGAGAACCTCGAAAAGGCGCGCTGGCGGATTCGCGAGGCGGCCGCCCAGGGCGCCCGGATCGTCTGCCTCCCCGAGCTATTCCGGACCCAGTACTTTTGCCGCGAAGAAAAGGCGGAACTGTTCGCCCTCGCCGAGCCGATTCCCGGCCCCACCACCGAAGCGCTCGGTTCGCTGGCCGCCGAGCTCGGCACCGTCATCATCGGTTCCGTTTTCGAGCGGCGTGCTCCGGGTCTCTACCACAACACCGCCGTGGTGCTGGACGCCGACGGCGCGCTGGTGGGCAAGTACCGGAAGATGCACATCCCCGATGACCCGCTTTACTTCGAGAAGTTTTACTTCACGCCCGGGGACCTGGGCTTCCCCAGCTTCGAAACCCGCTTCGGACGCCTCGCCACGCTCGTCTGCTGGGATCAGTGGTTCCCGGAAGCGGCCCGCCTGGCGGCGCTGGCCGGGCCGGACATCCTCTTCTATCCGACCGCCATCGGCTGGCACCCGGAGGAAAAAGAACGCTACGGGGCGGCGCAACGGGACGCCTGGCGCACCGTGCAGCGGGGCCACGCCATCGCCAACGGCGTCTATGTGGCCGCGGTGAACCGCGTCGGCTTCGAGGGCACAGAAGAAGCCGGCCTCGAATTCTGGGGCTCGTCCTTCGTCGCCGGCCCCTTTGGCGAGATCGTCGCCGAAGCCTCCCCGAGCGACGAGCAGATCCTCATCGCCGACTGCGACCGCCGCCATCTGGAGACCGTGCGGCGCAACTGGCCCTTCCTGCGCGACCGCCGCATCGACGCCTATGGCGCGATCCTCGAGCGCTGGCGCGACTGAGGCGCCGCCGCCCGGCTGGCGCATGCCCGCCGAGTGGGAGCCGCACGAAGCGACCTGGCTCGCCTGGCCGCACGAGCGCTCGGACTGGCCCGGCAAGTTCGGCCCCATCCCCTGGGTCTACGCCGAAATCATCCGTCAGCTGGCGCGCGTCGAGCGCGTTCGCCTGATTGTCGAAAGCCGCCAGGCGATCCCGGCGGTGCGCCGCACGCTCGAGAGGGCGGGCGCCAATCTCGGAGCCGTCGAATTCTTCGTCTGCCCGACCGACCGCGGGTGGCTGCGCGACGCCGGGCCGCTGTTTCTCAAAGGCCCCCGAGGCGAAGTGGCACTCACCGACTGGCTGTTCAACGGTTGGGCCAAGTACGACAACTGGCGCCGCGACAACCGCGTACCCGCCTTCATCGCCCGCCGTCTCGGCCTGCGCCGGTGGCCGACGGGAATCGTGCTCGAAGGCGGCAGCATCGACGTCAACGGCCGGGGCAGTCTGCTCACCACCGAAGAGTGCCTGCTCAGCCCGGTTCAGGCCCGCAATCCCCACTTGTCGCGTCAGGATCTGGAGGCGGCCTTTGCCCGCTTTCTCGGTGCCCGTCATGTGCTCTGGCTTGCAGGCGGCATCGCCGGCGATGACACGCACGGCCACGTCGACGATATCGCCCGCTTCGTCGGCCCCTCCACCGTCGTGGCCGCCGTCGAGGAGGATCCCTCCGACCCCAACTACGAACCGCTCCGCGAGAACTTGAAACGCCTGAAGAGCATGCGCGACCAGGACGGCAACCCGCTCCGCATCGTGCGGCTCCCCATGCCCGAGCCGGTCTTCTTCGCCGGCCAGAGACTGCCGGCCAGCTACGCCAACTTCTACATCGCCAACCGGCTGGTGCTGGTGCCGACGTTCAACGACGCCAACGATCGCCGGGCGCTCGACGTGCTCGCGCGGCTGTTTGCCGACCGCGAGGTGGTCGGCATCGGCTGCCGCGATCTGATTCTGGGTCTCGGCGCCATCCACTGCCTGACCCAGCCGCAGCCGGCTTGAGCTGACGCTCGCGGGCGGGCGCGATAATCAATAGCAAGCAGGGCTCGCCGAACCGATGTCGCTGGAGGGCTTCGATCCGCTGGTGGCGGACTGGTTTCGCGCCGAATTCGCCGAGCCCACGCCGCCGCAACGGCTCGGCTGGCCGGCGATCCGCGCCCGGCGGAACGTGCTGATTACTGCGCCAACCGGCGCGGGAAAGACGCTGGCGGCCTTTCTGACCTCGCTCGACGGCTTGGTGCGCGCAGCTCGCGCCGGCCGGCTCGAGGATCGCATCGAGACGATCTACGTTTCGCCGCTCAAAGCCCTGAGTAACGACGTCAGGAAGAACCTCGAGAGGCCGCTCGGCGGCATCCTTTCGCTCGCCGCCCGGCGCGGGCTCGCGCTCAGCGAGATCCGCACCGCCGTCCGCACGGGCGACACGCCGGCCTGGGAGCGCGAGCAGATGGTGCGGCGGCCTCCGCACGTGCTCGTCACCACGCCCGAATCGCTCTTCATTCTGCTGACCGCCGACCGAAGCCGCAAGCTGCTGGCCTCGGCGCGTACGCTGATCGTCGACGAGATCCACGCCGTGGTGGACGATAAGCGCGGAGCGCACCTGGCGCTCACGCTGGCGCGCCTGGAGGGGCTGATCGAGGCCTCCGGCGGCGAGCCTCCGCAGCGCATCGGCCTCTCCGCCACTGTGGCGCCGATCGAGGAGGTGGCGCGCTTTCTCGGCGAGGGGGTGGAGGTCATCGACGCCGGCGCCCATCGCGAGCTCGAGCTCGCCATCGAAGTCCCCAGGGACGAGCTCGGCGCCGTGGCCTCGAACTCCATCTGGGAGGAGATCCACGACCGGCTGGCGGAGCTGATCCAGACCCACCGCACCACGCTGGTCTTCGTCAACACGCGGCGCCTGGCCGAGCGTGTCGCACACCGGCTGGGCGAGCGGCTGGGCGAGAAGGCCGTGCTGCCGCACCACGGGAGCCTCTCGCGCCGGCTGCGCCTCGATGCCGAGGAGCGGCTCAAGCGGGGTGAGCTGCGCGCCGTGGTGGCCACCGCCTCGCTCGAGCTTGGCATCGACATCGGCACGGTCGATTTGGTCTGCCAGATCGGCTCGCCCCGCTCGATCGCCGTCGCCATGCAGCGCATCGGCCGCAGCGGGCACTGGCTGGGCGCGCGCCCCAAAGGGATCTTCTTGCCCACGACGCGCGACGAGCTGATCGAGTGCGCCGCCCTCGTCGCCGCCATCCGCCGGCGGCAGCTCGACCGGCTGGAAATCCCCCGCGCTCCGCTCGACGTGCTCGCGCAGCAGATCGTCGCCGAGTCCGCCTGCCGCGAGCTCGACGAGGAAGCCCTCTACGCGCTGGTACGGCGCGCCTATCCTTATCGCGATCTGGCGCGCGAAGAGTTCGACGCCGTTGTGGCGATGCTCGCCGACGGCATTGCCACCAGCCGGGGCCGCGCCGGGGCGCTGCTTCATCGCGATCTGGTCAACCGCCGCCTCCGGGCCCGCCGCGGCGCCCGCATGATCGCCATTACCTCCGGCGGCGCCATCCCCGATACCGCCGACTACCTGGCGGTGGCCGAACCCGAAGGCACCGCGCTCGGCACCCTCGACGAGGATTTCGCCGTGGAGAGCTCGGCCGGCGACGTCTTCCTGCTCGGAACCAACTCCTGGCGGATCCGGCGCGTCGAGCCGGGCAAGGTCTTTGTCGAAGATGCTCACGGCGCTCCCCCCACGGTGCCCTTCTGGCGCGGTGAGGCCCCGGGTCGCACCGCCGAGCTCTCCGAAGAAGTGGGGCGCGCCAGGCTGGAGATTGCCGAGCGGGGCGCCGAAGCCCAGGCCTGCGCGCCGATGCCGCGGCTTGCCCGGGCGCAGGCGGTCGCCTACCTCGAAGCCGGCCGGGCAGCGCTCGGAGCGATCCCCACCACCGCGACAGTGGTCGCCGAGCGGTTCTTCGACGAAGCCGGCGGCATGCAACTGGTCATCCACGCTCCGTTCGGCGCGCGCATCAACCGCGCCTGGGGCCTGGCCCTGCGCAAGCGCTTCTGCCGCTCCTTCAATGTGGAACTCCAGGCGGCCGCCACCGATAACGGCATCGTCATCTCGCTCACCGAGCAGCATTCGTTTCCCCTGGCTGCGGTCTTCGAGTTCCTGCATCCGGATGACGTCGAGCACGTGCTCACGCAGGCGCTCATCGCCGCTCCCATGTTTCACACGCGCTGGCGCTGGAACGCCCAGCGGGCGCTCGTGCTGCCCAGGTTCCGCAACGGGCGGAAGGTCCCGCCACCCGTTCAACGCATGCGCGCCGCCGATCTGCTGGCGGCGGTCTTTCCGGATTCGGCCGCCTGCCTGGAGAACATCTCGGGCGACATCCGCGTGCCCGACCATCCGCTGGTGCGCGAGACGATCCGCGACTGCCTCCACGAGGCGATGGATGTCGACGGCCTGCGGCGCGTGCTCGCCGGGATCCGCTCCGGCGCCATCCGCACGCTGGCTGTCGAGACCCCGCAGGCCTCGCCCTTCTCGCACGAGATCCTCAACGCCAACCCCTACGCCTTCCTCGACGATGCCCCGCTCGAGGAGCGGCGCACGCGCGCCGTGGCGATGCGACGCCTGCTGGGCGCCGAGCTGCCGGCTGCCGAGGCGGTGCTCGATGGCGAGGCGATCCGCCAGGTCAAGGAGGAGGCCTGGCCGGCGGTTCGCGACGCCGAGGAGCTGCACGACGCGTTGCTCACACTGGTGATCCTGCCGCCCGTCGAGCATTGGCAGAACTTCTTTCGAGTCCTGCGCGACGCCCGCCGCGCCACCACGCTCGCCGCCGGCGAGCGGCGCTTCTGGGTGGCCGCCGAGCGCCTGGAGATCGCCCGGCGCCTCTTTGCCGAAGCACGACTCGATCCCCCGCTGGCGGCGCCCGCAGGCGCCCGGCCCGCACCCGACACCGAGGAGGCTTGCGCGGCCGAAGTCGTGCGCGGCTGGCTCGAATCGATCGGACCCGTCACTGCAAGCGAGCTCGCCGCACGCCTCCATCTGCCCGAAAGCCTCGTCCTGGCGGCGCTCGCGCATCTCGAGGCCGAAGGCCAGGTGCTTCGCGGGCACTTTCAAGCGGCCGAAGGTGAGCTGGAGTGGTGCAACCGGCGGCTGCTCGCGCGCATCCATCGGCTGACGCTCGGCCGGCTCCGGCGCGAGATCCAACCGGTTTCGGCGGCGGACTTTCTTCGTTTCCTGTTTCGCTGGCAGCACGCCGCGGCTGAAGCACGCTGGCACGGCGCCGACGGCGTCTTCCAGGTGATCCGGCAGCTTCAGGGGTTCGAAGCGCCAGCCTGGGCCTGGGAGTCCGCGATCCTGCCGGGCCGCGTGGCCCGCTACGATCCGGCGTGGCTCGATGAACTGTGCCTGTCGGGCGAAGTGGTCTGGGGCCGCCTGTCGCCCCATCCCGCTGCCGACGGTGAGCAGGCGAACGGCCGCGTGCGGCCCACGCGCGCCGCGCCGCTCACCCTCTGGCTTCGCGAAGATTTCGACTGGCTGGCGCCCGCCGCCAACGGCCGCCCGCGGCTCTCGCACGCCGCGGCGGAGACTCTCGAACTGCTCGGGCGCCGGGGCGCCCTGTTCTTCGCCGAGATCGTCCGCGCCGCGCGCCGCCTTCCGAGCGAGATCGAGGACGCGCTCTGGGAGCTGCTCGCCGCCGGCCTGGTCACCGCCGACAGCTTCGAGAACCTCCGTGCCTTGATCGACCCGAAGCGGAGGCGCGGCGAAGGCCGGGGGCGCCTGGCGCGCCCGCGCCATGCCGGCGGCCGCTGGGCCCTGCTCGCCGCCGGGCAGATCGCGGAGCCGCCCGCGGAAGAGAGCCGCATCGAGGCGTTCGCCCGTCAGTTGCTCGCCCGCTGGGGCATCGTCCTGCGCGAGCTCCTCACCCGGGAGCCGCTGGCGCCCGCCTGGCGCGACCTGCTCGTCGTCTACCGCCGCATGGAAGCGCGCGGCGAGGTACGGGGCGGACGCTTCGTGGCGGGCCTCGGAGGCGAACAGTTCGCCCTGCCGGAGGCGCTCGATCTGGTGCGCGCGCTTCGCCGTCAGCCCGACGCGAGCCCTCTGCCCGAGATCTCGCCCGCCGATCCGCTCAATCTGGCGGGGGTCCTGTTGCCCGGTCCCCGCCTGAGCCCGCTCGCCGCCGGCCGCCTGCGGCTGCTTTGACGCTCAGGCCAGCACGGGCAGCTCCGGCCGCTTCCGCTCCTCCGGTATCGGCACGGTCTCGGGAACCTTGTAGATCGGCTCCCGGTGGTCGCTGAAGTCGAGATAAAGCTTCCGTCGCAGGAACCACTCGGGGAAGTGACCCAGGCGGAACAGCGGGTATTTGAAGCCCGGCCCGTAGAGCTTGCGCCCGAGTAAGTAGTAGTAAATCGGGATGCCCAGAATCAGCTTGAGCTTAACGCTCGACGAGCTCCTAAGAAAGTCGACGTTGTAGCGCCAGCAGGTGAAGAAGAACTCCCATTGCAGATCGGTGAGCCGCGCGATCTTGGCGCCCTCGTACTTCTCCAGGCGTGTGTCCTCGAGCGGGACGAACAAGGTGGGGATGATGACGCCTTTGAAGTCTTTTAGCGCATAGAGCAGTTCGAGCGACTGTTTGGTATCTTCATCGGTTTCGCCCGGCAGCCCGATGATAAAGGTCGCCATCGGAAACCAGTTGTGCCGGTTCATGATCTCGTAGCCTTTGAGAATCACGTCCGGCCACTGTTCGGGACGGAACGGGTAGGCCTTGCCCGGCATGTATTTCTTGAACAGCCGGATGGAGCCGGTCTCAAGACCCACGAACATCATCGCGTAGCGGTGCTCCGGATGGGTGGACTTCTCGTTCTGGAAGGGGCTCATGCCGACCGCCCAGGGCGTGAGCTCTTCAATCACCTCGGGGGTGACCACCGGCGGGGTGATCGTGCCATGCGTCAGCGTGAGATAGCGCACGCCCGGCACCTCGGCGATCGAGCGGAACAGCCGCTTGAGCGCCGCTACGTTGGTTCGGAACTTCTTGCCTTGCTCGTAAAGGAAGAGATCCTCGGTCGTCAGGGTGATGGTGTCCGCCCCTTCGGCCACCTGCGCCCGGACATTGTCGACGACCTGCTCCACCGGGATGCTCTTGCCCGCGCGCAAGGCCACCGAGCAGAACTGGCAGCCGCGCCCGCAGCCGCGCGTGATCTCGACCACGCCGAAGGTCGCCCGGTGGCGGATGCGCGGAATGCTCTCGAGCTTCGGGCTCTTGCATTCGATGCGCGGCGGCAGCGTCTCACCGCGGACCGCCGCCGCGAACAGGTCTGCGGCGACCTCCTCGGCCTCGCCGTGGACGATGCAGTCGATTCCCCATTCCTGCTGGAGCCCTTTGTGCTCGATCTGCCAGCCTCCCGGGCCGCCCACGATCAGCTTCAGGTGGTGTTTGTGCCGCTTCAGTGCCGGATGGAGAATCAGCCGGCGAAACTCGACGGCGTTGATCGGCTCGCAATCGACCCCGTAGAAGCCTGCATAGACGTCGGTGGCGAAGGTGATGCCCAGCGGGTTGTGCGCGTGGATGCCGACGGCCCGGGTCTCATCGCCGATGAACCGATCGAGCTGGTCGGCATAGCAGACGGCGACGTTCTCCTCGCCGAACCTCTCCACCAGCAGCGCCTCGATCACCCGGAGGCCGTTCGGCACATACCTGGCCTGCCCGTCTTCGCGGACCTCGACGTCGGTGGACCAGTTCACGCCCAGGTACTTGGCGTATTTCGAAGGCAGGGTCGCCAGCAGCATCTGGCGCCAGGTGGATCGCAGGTATTCGCTGGACTCTGAGGTGGCCGCCGCCAGGACGATGAGCTTGCCTCGGGAAGACATGAGCGGGAACCTCCTTGAATCTGTACTAGAGCGTCAACTACACCTCACAGCCTTTTGATTCAACTAAATGCAAGTATATACCACTGTGGGCCGCCGGCCCTTATCGGGTGGTGGCGGCTCGGGCCGCCGTCGCCGCTAGAATCAACGCCCCGCCGGCCAGGGCCAACCCGGCCGGCCGCTCACCGTGGACCCACCAGGACCAGACGGGGTTCAAGGCCGGCTCGACCAGGAGCAGGAGAGACGTCTCGAGCGCCGGCACGCCCCGAACGCCACGCACCAGAAAGACATAGGCCAGCCCGATCTGGAAGACGCCCAGGTACGCGACGAGCCACCAGTCGCCTGGCGCCGCCTCGCCAACAGGAAAGGCCTTCGGCAGAGCGATCAGGAAAGCAAGAAGATTTCCGGCGACGACGGCGCTCAAGGGAGAGCCCGGGCTGGCAGAGCTCGACATCCAGCGCAAGCCGGCGATCGTCAGCGCCCAGGCGATGCCGCTCGCCAGCGCCACCAGATTTCCCCGGAACGGATCGGGAGCCGTGGCGAGCGGCTCCTGGCGACCGGCGAACACCAGGGCGATCCCCGCCGCCACCGCGACCATGAGCTTGAGATCGCCGCGGCGGACCGGCTCGCCGAGCAGCCAGGGGCCCAACAGCAGCAGATAAAGCGGCGCGGTGTCCTGCAAGAAGATGGCATTGGCGGCCGTCGTCAGCTTGTTGGCGAGCACAAAGAGCACCATGGTGCCCGCATAGGCGCAGCCCACCGCCAGCGTACGTTGGCTCCAGCCTCGCCGCGCCGCCCCGAGCAGCGCAGAGAGCACCACGGCGGCTACCCCGCTGCGAAAACAGGCCACCTGCCAGCCCGTGAGCGTGGTGGCTTTGATGGCGGCGCCGCCGGTGGAGAACAGCACCGCCGCCGCCACCAGCTCGAGACGCCTCAGAAGCGCTCCGCGCAACAGCTCACTCCGGAATGATTCGCTTGATGCGGCCCATCACGAAAAACAGCATGGCGAGCGAGGCGAGCGGCAGCAGACCGGCCAGGACAAAGACCGGCGTGAACGACTGTTGATCGGCAAGGCGGCCCACCACATAGGTGAAGGCGATCGAGCCGATGCCCGCCCCGGTGCCGGAAAGGCCGGACACCGAAGCCACCAGCCGCGGGGGCACAAGGTCGGCCGGCAGCGTCAGCGTGTTGGCCGAATAGCCGTAGAAGGCGAGCAGGGCGAGACTGGCTAGGAAAATCGCGACGGCGTCGGAGTGCACCAGCCCCACCCCGGCGCTAGAGACCATGACCAGGCCCGTCACCAGCATCACCGTCTTGCGCGCCCGGCTGATATCCCATCCGCGCCGGATCAGCCATCCCGAGGCCCCGCCGCCGGCCAGAGCGGCGAAGATCGCCGGCAGAAAGACGATCCACAGGCGGTTGCGAATATCCTCCATGCTGTAACCCCGCTCGTCGGCGAAATACTTGGGCAGCCACTGGATGTAGAACCACAGGATGGCGTCGGAGAAGAAGCGCACCAAGAGCACGCCCCAGATCTGCCGGTAGCGGAGCAGTCCCGCCCACTCGCGCAGCATCGCGCCGAACGGCTGCGCGCGCGAACCCCCGGGGACGCCCTCCGCGGTGATCTCGGCAAGTTCCTCCGCGCTGATCGAAGGGTGTTGGCGCGGAGGATAATACAGCCGGAGCCAGAAGGGCAGCCAGAAAAATCCCGTGAGACCGATGATGATGAAGGCCGCCCGCCAGCCCGCCCAGAGAATGATCTGCGCGATCAGAACCGGGGCCAGCATCGCCCCGACGCCCGAGCCGCTCGAGAAATAGGCGACGGCGAGCCCCCGGAGCCGAGCCGGAAACCATTCCGAGACCGCTTTGACGGCCACCGGCCAGTTTCCCGCCTCGCCGAAACCCAGCAGGAAGCGGAACAGCGCCAGACTGGCCACGCCGCGCGCCGCCGCGCACAGCATCCCGGCGCTCGACCAGAAGACCATGATGATGCCGAAGCCGAGCCGCGTGCCGGTCAGGTCCATGAGCTTGCCCGCGAGAAGTTGCCCGATGGTATAGGCGGCCGTGAAGGCGTTGTTGATGAAGGCCACATCCTGGTTCGTCAATCCGAACTCGGCGGCGATCGAGGGCGTGGCCACGGCCAGGGTCTGGCGGTCGAGATAGTTGATGAGCGTGGCAAAAAACAACAGGGTGGCGATCCACCACTTCAGGTGCCGGCCGCGGCGCGAAGGGAGCATGAGAACCAAACAGGGCGTATGAGCCGAAAAGGCGATTCTATCACTGCTTGCGGCGGCTGCATGTTGCGAAATACGACAATGTCACCGTTTCGGATGTTGTACTCTGCTATAATCGGGAGAGACCCCCATCCATGGCGAAAGGAAAGATCCTGGTGCTCGAGCCGCAGCAGGCTCCGGCCGGGCCGCTGTTGGCCTGGTGCCGCTCCGAGGGCTACCAGGCGTCTCTGGCGGCGTCACCCAAGGAGGCCCTGGAGGCCATTGAACGCGAGCGTTGGGATCTGGTTCTCATGGACGAGTCTTTCGGCGGCGGCGAATTCTGGGAGGTCCGCGGCCGGCTGGCCGAGGCCGACCCCGACATCCCGGTGATGATCACCACCGCTCACCCGTCGGTCGATTCCGCCGTGCGCGCCTTCAAGAACGGCGCTTGCGATTACCTGGTGAAGCCCTTCGATCTGGCAGGGGTGGCGCCGCTGATTGAACGGGCCATGGAGCGCGGACGTTCGTTGCGCGAGGTGCGGCGGCTGCGCGAGCACGTCGGCCAGCTTACTCTGGCGGGCCACCTGGTGGGCCAGAGCCCGGCCATGCGCCGGGTGATCGAACTCATCGAGATGGTGGCGCCGACCGACGCCGCCGTGCTGATCACCGGCGAGAGCGGCACCGGCAAGGAGGCCGTCGCGCGCGCCATCCACGCCCGCAGCCCGCGCCGCTTCTCGCCCATGGTCATCCTGCATTGCGGCGCCATGAGCGACGAGATGCTCGCCATCGAGCTGTTCGGCGCCGAGCCCCAGCTGGAAAACGGCTTCCCTCACCGCAAGCGCGGCAAATTCGAGGCGGCCGACGGCGGCACCGTCTTCCTCGATGAGGTGAGCGAGCTCGGGCCTCAGCTTCAGTCCGAACTGCTCCGCGTCCTTCAGGAGCGGCGTGTCTGGCGGGTGGGTGGCACCGTGCCGGTCCGGGTCGACTTCCGCTCGATCGCCGCCACCAACAAAGCGCTCGATGACCGCGTGCGCCGGGGGCTGTTCCGATCCCAACTCTACTACCGCCTGAGCACGGTCAGCATCGATCTGCCACCGTTGCGCGAGCGGCGCGAGGACATCCCGCTCTTGGTGGAGCATTTCCTCAAAGAGTACGCCGCCGTGATGAACCGGCCTGTGCCCGCCGTCTCCAAGCCGGCGATGGACCTGCTGCTTGCCTACCGCTGGCCGGGCAATGTGCGGGAGCTCGAGAACGCCATCGAGAGAGCGCTGGTGATCCGCAAGGAAGGACCGCTTCAGCCCGAGGATTTCCCCTTCCAGCGCGAGGTCAAAAGCGAAGAGGGCGGCCGGTCGCTGGAAGAGGTCGAGCGGCGCCACATCGAGCGGATCGTCCAGGAGACCAACTGGAATCTCTCGCAAGCGGCGCGGATCCTCAAGATCGACCGCACCACGCTGTATAACAAACTCCGCCGCTACGGCCTGCGCTGAGCGACGGGGGCGGTCAATCGGTCTTGGAGTCTTCGAGGCTCTCCTCGCCTCGAGCCTCCCCTTCGGCCGCCTCCTCGTCCAGCTCGCCCCGTTCAATCGCCTCCAAAGCCTGCTCGAACTCCTCGCCGCCCTCCTCGCCCAGCTCCCGGCCCATCCGGCGCATGAAGCGCGCCAGGCTCTTGGGGTCGCTCTCGTCGATGTCGGCGAGCGAGGCGTCATCGGCGAGCCGCTCCAGGCGGTCCTCCTCCGAGCGCGCCAGGGCAAACCGCGAAAACAACCGCTCCAGGCGCGTGCCGCCGCAGGCCGGGCAGGCGGCCCCTTCCTCCTCGCCCATGCGGCGGAAAAAGATGCTGACCTTGCGGCGGCAGTCCAGGCACCGGTACTCGTAGATCGGCATAGGCGATGAGGGGAGGCGGCCCGGGCGCCGGGCTGCCGGGCGCCTCCCCAACGCCTATTGTACGGCGGCGCGGCGCTTACGCCCTAGAAGACGTACTTGAGCGCAAGCTGCAAGTTGCGCATGTTGGTGCGCGTGCCGTTGATCTGGCCGAAGCCCGCCGCGATGATGTTGGTGTTCGGGTTGCCCCAGTTGGGATGATTCGGCAGATTGAAGGCTTCGAAGCGGAATTGCAGCCTCTGGCCCTCGCGCACCGGGAAGTCCTTGAGCACCGAAAAGTCCAGGTTGATGATGCCCGGACTCGTCAAAGTGTTCCGGCCGACGTTGCCGTGCATGCCATCCGGAGTGGGCGTGAAGGCCGAAGTGTCGAAAAACCGCTGCGGATCCTGCTGGCCGCGCGGCAGGTCGGCCCGCCGGCCCGTCGACATCGGCCGATCAAAGAAGGCCCCGGTGTTGGACGGATCGCCGCCCTGCGTCACCGTGATCGGGAAGCCCGTCTGTAACGTCAGGATGGCGCCGAGTTGCCAGCCGCCGAACAGCCCGTTGAGGACCCGATTCTCAATCCCCACCTGACGGCCGCGCCCGAAGGGCAGCTCCCACAGCGCGCTGGTGACATAGCGGTGGCGCACGTCGTGGCTCGAGCGCGCCCGCTCGCAGTGGCGGCAGTAGCTGTTCTGCGGAAACAGCGTATCGCCGCCCTGGTTGCGGATCGCCGTGGCCGTGTCGATGGACTTCGACCAGGTGTAAGCGATCATGTAAGTCAACCCCCGCGAGTAGCGCTTCGTGAGGTTGACACCCAGCGAATTGTAGTTGCCGTTGCCGCCATTGTCGACCAGCTGGATCCGCCCGAAATTGGGGAAGGGCGAGCGCTGCGGAATCGTCAAGCCGCTGGTGCGCGGCGCCGGCAGCGCTTCGTTGACCGCGCGCAGAGCCTCGAGCCGGTGGCTGACGCTGCCGAGATACCCCACCTCGAGCAACGTGTTGCCGGGCAGCTCGCGCTGGATATTAAAGAGGTACTGAATCGAGTACGGCGTGCGCCGGTCGTAGGGGTTGGCGAAGGTGTACGGGCGAGGCACTTGAACCACCGCCCCGGCCAGCGCCGCCAGGCCGTTGGCCCACGTCAGGTGGGGAAAGTCGGTCCGGGAGTTGTCGCGAAACCGCCCGGCCAGGTTGCGCGCCATGTCAAAACGCGGATTCCCCGTATCCTGCGAATAGAAGACGCCGGCGCCGGTGCGGATTACCCACTTCGGCGTGGGACTCCAACTGATGCCCAGGCGCGGGGCGAAATCGTTGTTGTCGCGGCCCACCAGCCGGTTGCCCAGCGAGCCGTCGCGGCGCACCTCGATGTCCGGCCAGCGCAGCGCGATTCCCTCGTAAGGCTCGCCGCGGCCCTGGCGCATGAAGTAGGGATAGATGCTGCGGTCGGCTACGTTGGCATTGCGGTAATCGGCGGGCCGAATATCCCGCCGGACAATGCCGTTGAAGAGCCGGCCCGTCTGGTCCTCCCACGGCGGCGTGTTCTCGTAGCGCAGGCCGAGGTTGATCGTCAGCTTCGGCGTGATCTTCCAGATGTCGTCGAAGTACAGCGCAAAGCTCAGCGAACGGAACTGCGCCTGGGCGATCGAGGCCGCCGCTTCGGCCTGGAAGACCTCACCCAGCAGGAAATCCGCAAACGGGTCGCCGGAAATCCCTGACAGGGCGGGGTTACTGGTGGCGTTCCGGATGAAGGTAAACTGGCCGCGAGCGAACTGGTTGCCCACCTGGTTGTAACGGTCGTGGCGGATCTCACCGCCGAAGCGCATCGAGTGGCGGCCGCGGACCACCGAGGTGTTGCTAATGATCTGCGTCGATCCGTTGTCGTTTTCGTACGGCCCTTCGGAGCTGTTGCCGAATCCGCTGTAGACCTCGAGCGCGATGTTCGGGATGCCCCACTGAACCGGCGGGCCGCTGGCAAGGCCGGGAATGCCCAGCTTGCCGACCACGTCGGTAGTGAAGGCCAGCTCCGGACCCGTCGTGTTGTAGAACTTGGTCAGCCCGAAGCGGTTCTCGAGCACCACCGTCGGCGACAGCACCCGCGTGTTGGAGACCATGTACTGGCGGAACCGGGTGATAATCTTCTCGCCGTTGAGCTTCAGCGCCTCGTCCAGCTGGCTTTCGTCGCCCCAACTGTAACGGCCCGCCCACTGCGATCTCGGAGACTCGTTGAAGTCGAACCGGGCGATGAAATGGTCGCGGTCGATCGGCCGGCCGAGCGCCTGCACGTGGTTGCGGCGCAACTCCGGATTGGGTAGGTTCGGCGCCGGGTAGTATTCGAGCAGCGCCTTGGAAGTCGGATGGATTCGCGAAGCCGGAATGATGTTGCCCGGGAAGGGCATCGCCACGATCCGGCCGTCCTGACGAGCGCGGCTCGTCGGGTCGAAGATGCCCGCCGTACCGAGCGGCAGCTCCGAGAAGTTGCCCTGGCGCATCGCCGCCGAGGGCAGGTTGTAGACTCCCTGAACGGCGCGCCGCTGCCGGAACCACTCATAGTTGGTCATGAAGAACAGTCGATCCCGGCCGCTGAAGAGCTTGGGAATCGTCACCGGCCCGCCCAGCGTGAAGCCGAACTGGTTCCATTTGAACGGGTCCTTCGGCGGGCGGGCCGCCGTGAAGGCGTAGTTCTTGGCGTCCAGCTTCTCGTTGCGCAAGAAATAAAACAGCGCGCCATGAAACTCGTTCGTTCCGGACTTGGTCAGCACGTTGATCTGCGTCGCGGCGCGCCCGAACTCCGCCGGGTAGATGCCGGTCTGCACCTTGAACTCCTGAAGCGCATCGATCGACGGCATCACCACAAAGGTGTTGAAGTTCGGATCGGTGTTCTCGACCCCGTCCAGCGTAAAGCGGTTGAACTGCGCCCGCTGGCCTGCGACCGAGATGCTTTGCTCGGCGCGAATGCCGCCCTGGCGAGCGTTGGCCTGGCCGGCCGAAGGGAAGCCGAAGCTGACGTTGGGCGCCAGGGAGACCAGTTGCAGATAGTTGCGGCCGTTGAGGGGCAGCTCAACGATCCGCCGGTTCTCGATCACGGTGCCGACCGTGGCGTTCTCGCTGGCTAACAGAGCCGCCTCCGCCGTCACCTCGATCGTCTCCGCCATGGTGCCGACAGCCAGCTCGAAGTCGATCCGCGCGCTCTGCTGCACTTGCAGCTCGATGTTGGAGCGCGTGGCGGTTTTAAAGCCCTGACGCTCCACCCGGATCGTGTATTGCCCGGGCGGGAGCGAGGGGAAGCGGTAGACGCCCGCTTCGTTGCTTTCGGTGGTCCGCACCGCGTTGGTGGCCACGTTGGTGATGGTGACCGTCGCGCCCGCTACCACCGCACCGCTGGGATCGAGAATCGTCCCCGTGATTTCTCCGTAGGTCTGGGCGGCAAGCGGAGTTGCGACGCAAAGCACGAGCGACAGAGACAAAATAACCGAGTAGATTCCCGGAAGAGATCCTCGTCTCATTCCGACTCCCTCCTCGCCTGTTCGTTGGTTATTTGGGCGCCTCCGGTAGACCCCGTTCCCCAGAGTCACCCCTCATGGATGGTAATGCGGAGCCTTGCCATTTGTCAACTCAGGAATGGGCCGAAATGTCGCTTGGCCGGTGTCGCCTCCTAACCGGTCACGCGGTGGACGCTCAACGTCACTTCGCGCATCGGCGGGAGTGGGAAGCTGGTAAGCAAGGGCCCCTTCTCGAAGCCGAATTCCCCCGAGGCAACCAGCCGCCCGCCCAGATCCCGGAGCATCCACCGGTAGGTTCCCGGCTCGAGACGCCAAAGGCGCACCGGAATCGCCGACGGCTCGGATTCGAAGCTATACAGGCGGACGCGTAACGACGCGGAATTCGCCTCGAGCACCGCCCGGGCGAATTCCGCTTGCACCGGCGGCCAGCTCACGGAGAAGCTTGGGTAGCGCTCACCCCGTGGGGGAGCGCCCCCGAAGAGATAGACTTGATAGTCGAGCGGCGGCGCGTAGTAGACGCGGTCAGTATAAAGAACCTCCGAAGTGAACATCTCGAAGTTGTAGGCCAGCCGCTGCTCGGCCTCCACGGCGAGTCTCATCATCCGCTCGAGCCTGGCGTCGTCCCCGGCTGCCGTCGAGTAGCCCATGGCGAGGTCGAACCGCGCATCGGCCGAGCGCCGGCGCCACTCATAGAACGCCTCCGGGGCGCGCCGCATATCCTGGCAGAAGCGGGCATAGGAATCGCAGCGCGCCAGCACCGCGAAGCTCTCGCCGACAGCCTCCAGCCAGCGCGCTTCCCCCGTCAGATCGTGCAAGGCAAGAAACAGCGACGTGATCGCCTCCTGAGACCGGCCCGACCACTGGAAATAGTCCCACTCGGCTTCGGGCCTGTCCCAGTCGCTCGAGCCGATCCGATAGTCGCCGTCGCGCGAACGCACTGCCGAGGGGATCAGGCCCGCCGGTTTCCCATAGTCGGTCCGTCGCATCGCATCGAGCCACGACTCGCCCCACCGCGCCAGTAAAGCGATCAGGTCTTTGTCGCGCCGAAAATAGGCATACCAGAGCGCAGGCCCGATTGCCCGCACGTTGAGATGCACGTCCAGGGCGCGCTCGGGCCGGGGATCGAACTCGCGGCAGTTGAACCAGGCGCCGCGAAAGCGCCAGCGGCCGTCGGGCTGGGGCGCGATCCAGTGGAAGGCGCACGTCGAGGTGAGCTTCAGGCGTTCGATGACCTCTCCGGAATCCGGATCGAGCGCTGCCAACAACGGCTGCGTGTCCGTGGTGGGTTCGGCCGAATGCTCGACGTCGGCGATGCGGCGGTCGTAGCCGTGCTCGAGCAGCCCGCTCCGCCAAAGTCCGTCGGCCAGGCGTCGTAAGCCCCGGGCGGCCGTCTCCGAGCCGAACCCCAGCGCCTGAGGCCCCCAGACGCGCAAGATCTCCACGTCATCGCCCCACTCGCCGCCGAGTTCCCCGCTCGGGTGCTGGCGTTCGTTCACCCACCAGGCGGTGATCGCCTCCATGCGCCGCGCCAGCCGGCGCTGAGCCAGGGCCCACTGCGGGGCGTTGCGGGGGGTGAAAGAAGGAAGAGGGACGTCCCAGCCGAGCGGCTCCACCTCGTGACAGAAGGGCCGCTCGACCATCGCCCGGCCTGCGCCGGAGTTCAGCCCGGTGCAGAAGGCCGAGGCCATCTGCCGCAGCAGACGCTCGCGGGGGGCTAACCGCAGAGCCTGCTCGAGCAGCGCCGCCGTCCGCTCGATCTGGCGCGGCTCGTGATTCTCCACCGCCAACCAGTAGGCGGTGCGCGCCAGGCCGATCGCGGCTTCACGGCGCAGCTCCGGCTGCGCCGACAGCGCCAGCCGCTCGTAGAGCTGCTCGAGGTAGTTCCTGCGCTGCCCCGGCCGTTCGCCTTCGGCTTCGAACAGGGGGCGCGCCAGCAATTGCTGCGCGCGGGCGCGCCAGGCTGGCGCCAGGCGGCTTTCAAATTCGCGCGCCGGCGTCCAGCGCACCACGGAGATGCCGTAGCGCGGCGCATCGGTGCGCACCCGGAGCTCGGCCGGGCCGCGAACCACGGCCACGAGCGACAACCTCCGCGTCCGCCGCCTGGGCATCAGGCGCGCCGGCGCGGGCTTCGCTACATGACGCGTGTCGGCCGCCTTGCCGTTCACCTCCAGCGCGAAGCTCCGATCGCCCTCATCCGTTACAGCGAGGAAGATCTCCACGAACTGCTTGCCGCGCTCGCGAAACTCGAACCGGGCATCGCCCTCCAACATCCGGTAGCGGTCGATCGCCGGATCCCAGATGGTCTTCTCATGCTGGTACGCTGGCAGCGCGAGCGTCTCCGCGCCGGCAGGCGCCTCCCTCCAGCGCAGGGGCCCTCCCGGCTCAACACACCCGGATCGGGCCACGGGTCCGCTCAGGCTGACGCAGTCGGCGGCGGCGACCGCCGCGAGAAGCAGGAGACAAACCAGCAGACGCACCCTCGTCGGATTTTCTCGCCACGGGCGGGCGAGCTGCAAGGCGCCCGCTACAATGGTGGTTTCCGATGCGGATTGCGATCGGCCAGATCAACACCACCGTGGGCGATCTCGCCGGAAACGCCGATCTGATGATCCGCGTCGCGCACCAGGCCGCCCGGCGCGGGGCCCGGCTGGTGGTCTTCCCCGAGCTCGCCGTCGTCGGCTACCCCCCGCGCGATCTGCTCGAGAAGCCGAGCCTGTACGAGCAGGTGCTGGAAGCCGAGCAGCGGCTCGCCGCCGAGACGGCCGCGCTCGACCTGATCCTGGTCTACGGCACCGTGCGCCCGTCAAACGCCTCGAGCGGCAAGCGAGCCGTCAACATCGCCGCCGTGCTCGAGCGGGGCCGGATCATTTTCGAGCAAGCAAAGATGTTGCTGCCCACCTACGACGTCTTCGACGAGGGGCGCTACTTTCTGCCGGCCGACAAGCAGGAGGTCTGCCGGTTACTCGGCGTGAACGTGGCGCTCACGGTCTGCGAAGACGCCTGGAACGACAAGCAGTTCTGGGAGCGGCGCCTGTATGCGCGCGATCCGGTCGAGGAGCTCGTCAACGCCGGCGCGCGCCTGCTCGTCACCATCAACGCCTCGCCCTTCCACATGGGCAAGCGCGAGCTGCGCCGCCAGATCTTCTCCGCCACCGCGCGCCGCCACGGAATCCCCGTCATCTACGTCAACCAGGTGGGGGGCAACGACCAGCTCGTCTTCGACGGCTCGAGCTTCGCCATGAACGCGGCCGGCGAGGTGATCGCCTCGGCGGCCTCGTTCGCCGAAGACCTGGTGTTCGTCGATCCCATCGCCGGCGCCGGCGACCTGCACGAGAACTTCTCCGACGCCTGCGAATCGGTCTATGAGGCACTGGTGCTGGGCACCCGGGACTACATTCGCAAGTGCGGCTTTCGCCAGGTGCTGCTCGGCATGAGCGGCGGAATCGACTCGTCTCTGGTGGCCGTGCTGGCTGCCGACGCCGTCGGCCCGGAAAACGTCACCGGCGTCGCGATGCCCGGCCCCTACTCGAGCGAGGCAAGCCTCCGGGATGCCCGCGCCCTCGCCTCGAAGCTCGGCATCCGCTTCGAGGTCGTGCCCATCAATAGCGTCTTTGACTGCTTCCTGGGAGTGCTCGATCCGCTGTTCGGCAATCTGCCGCGCGACGTTACCGAGGAGAACCTCCAGGCGCGCATTCGCGGCGTGATCTTGATGTCGCTGTCGAACAAGTGGGGCGCCATGGTGCTGACCACGGGCAACAAGAGCGAGCTCGCCGTCGGCTACTGCACGCTCTACGGTGACATGGCGGGGGGCCTCGCCGTCATCAGCGACGTGCCCAAGACGCTGGTCTACGAGCTTGCCCGCGTGGCCAACCGCCGCCACCCGGACGCCATCCCCGAGAGCGTTTTTGCAAAACCCCCCTCGGCCGAGCTCCGGCCCAACCAGAAGGACAGCGACTCGCTGCCGCCCTATGAGACTCTCGACGCCATCCTCAGGCTCTACGTCGAGGAGTACCTGCCGCCGCGACAGATCGCCGAGGCGCTCAACCTGCCACTCGAGCTGGTCCGCGACGTCGTCAATAAAGTCGACCGCAACGAGTACAAGCGCCAGCAGGCGGCGCCCGGACTCAAGGTGACCACGAAAGCCTTCGGCATGGGCCGGCGCTTCCCCATCGCACAAAGGTTCTCCCAATGAGGAGCGCGGCGAGCTGGCTTCTGGCCGCCTTTCTGGCGCTCGCGCAGGCGCCGGAGGCGCCACGACCCGGTCCGCTCCCGGGCGGCGGCTACCTGTTACCCAACGGCTGGACGGTTGGCCCGGCCGGGCGGCAGATCCCGCTCGAGACGCTGCCGCTGGCGGCGGCCCTTGCGCCCGGCGGAAAGCACCTCGCTGTGGTGCACGCCGGCTACCTGGCCCCTTCGCTCGTCATGTTCGACACCGAACGCTTCGAGGCGGTCTCCCGTGTCGAGCTGCCCGGCGCCTGGCTGGGCCTCGCCTTCAGCCCCGACGGCCGGTTCCTTTACGCCGCCGGAGGCCCCGATGCGAGCGTGCTGGAGCTCGAGGTCTTCCCGGAGGGCCGCCTTCAGCCCAGGCGGCGATTTCCCGCCGTGCCCGATGCGGAGCGCACCGAGCAGGATTTCCTCGGCGACGTCGCCGTCTCGCCCGACGGCCGCCTGCTATATGCCACCAGCCTGTTCCGCAACCAGGTGCTGGTGTTCAACCCGCAATCGGGATGGGTGATCGAGCGCTTCTCGACCGCCCGCCGGCCCTACCGCATTCTTCTCCATCCCGACGGCAAGAGCTTCTTCCTCACTTCCTGGGCCGACGGCTCGATCCATCATCACGATGCCGCCACGGGCAAAGAAATCTCTTTCCTCCGTCTGGGCCCGCAGCCCATGGACATGGCCTACGCCGAGCATCGGCCGAGTCTGGACGAGCCGGCCGAGGAGAACCCGCCGGCGGGCCGCCTGTTCGTCACGCTGGCCAACACCAATCGCGTGGCGGTCGTCCTGCTCCGCCGCAACAAGGACATCGAACTCGGCGAGAGCATGAACCTGGCGCTCTGGCCGAACCAGCCTTTGGGCATGACCCCTTCGGCCGTGGCGGTCGACGCCGGCGGGCGGCGCCTCTACATCGCCTGCTCGAACTTCAACGCTGTGGCGGTGGCCGATGTCTCGCGATCCAGCCCGCGCTTGGAAGGCTTCCTACCCGCCGGCTGGTATCCGACCGCCGTGAGAGCCCTCGGCGACGGGCGCCTGGCGGTGCTGAACGGCAAAGGCGCCTCGAGCTTCGCCAATCCCGACGGCCCGAACCCGCTGAAGGGCCCCATCCTGTTCGGCCGCGGCATCGACGCGCCGGGCTACGTCGCCGCGCGCCAGACGGGCAGCTTGAGTCTCATCGAACCCTTCGACGCCGCCGCGCTGCGCGACTACACCCGCGCGGTTTTTCGCAACTCGCCTTACAGCGACCAGAAGCTCGAAGCCCAGGAGGCTGAGCAGGCCGAGGTCGGAGAGGCGGCTAACCCCATCCGCCACGTGCTCTACATCATCAAGGGCAGCCTCACCTTCGACGCCGTCTTCGGCGATATGGAAGGCGCGCGCGGCTCACCGCGCCTGGCCGTTTTCGCCTCCGCCACGCCCAATCACCGTAAGCTCGCTCAGGAGTTCGTCCTGTTCGACAACTTCTATGCCGCCGGCGATGTCGAGGCCGACGGCCTGCACTGGTCCATCGCCGCCATCGCTCCGGCCTACATCGAGCGCCTCTGGCCGAGCACCTACGCCGGGCGTCGGACCGCCTACGATTACGACGGCGGGCAGACGGCCGCCGTGCCCGCCGCCGGCTACCTGTGGACGAATGCCCTGGCAGCCGGCCTGACGGTGCGTAACTACGGCCTGTTCGTCGAGAACCATCCCTTGCCCGTTACGGCGAACATTCACGTCAGGCGCCTACGGGACTCCTCGCTCGCTGCTCACACCAGCTCGCGTTTCCGCGGCCCGGACCCGGACTACCCGGACACCGAACGCGCCAAGGTCTTCCTGGCGGAGCTCGAGGAGATGGAGAAGTCGGGGGTGATGCCGCGCCTGATGCTGATGCGCCTGGCGGGCGACCATACCTCGGGCGCCGCGCCAGGCAGGATTTCACCCCGCGCCGCCGTCGCCGACAACGACTACGCGCTCGGGCTGATTGTCGAGGCCTGCTCGCGGTCGCGCTTCTGGCCCGAGATGGCGATCTTTGTCGTGGAGGCAAGCGGGCACACCTGCGCCGACCATGTCGACGCCCGCCGCGTGCCGGCTTTCGTCATCTCGCCTTACAGCCGGCTCCGCATGGTCGACAGCGCCTTCTACGGCACGCTTTCGCTCCTGCGCACGATCGAGCTGCTGTTGGGCCTCAAGCCCATGACGCACTTTGACGCCGCTGCCGACCCGATGGCCACGGCCTTCCAGGCCGAGGCGGACCTGGCGCCCTTCGTCGCCGAGAAGCCGCGCGTCTCGCTCGAAGAACGCAATCCCTGAGGCGGCGATCGCCCGGGCTCAAGGCTCGCGACGGCAGGCTGCCAGGAGAGCCTCCCGCAGCGCCTTGGCGCGCGCCGGCTCGAGTTTGGCGCCCTGATGCGTGATGTAGAGGATGTCGATGGCCTGCTGGGCCTGCGTATCCACGAAGGCGACCTCAATGTTGCAGCCGGCCCGGCTGATGGCCGTGGCCAGCTCGTAAAGGAGTCCCGGGCGGTCTTCGGCCATCACCTCCACCAGCGTCGAGGTCGGCGAGGCCTCCGCCTCCAGGCGCACGAGGGGTGGCGCAGCCCCGGGCCGAAAAGATGGGCGCCACTTCGGGCGCTCGGCAACCAGACGCGCTACGTCGACCAGCCCCAATGCAGCGCGCTCCACGGTGCGCCGCAGCCGGTCCATCTCAACCGGGTTCAGTGCGAGGGTGCGATCCCGGTCTTCAAAAACAAAGGTGTCGAGCACCATGCCCTGCCGATTGGCGTATGCCTCCACCTTGAGCACCCTCATGCCGCAGGCGGCGAGCGCGCCGGCGATCGAGGCCAGCAGAAACTGCCGATCGCGCGCCGCCAGCCGCATCAGGTAATAACTGCCGCGCCGCTCGATCTCGACGGCCACACCCCGCGCGGCGGCTCGCCGCGTCAGCTCCAGATCGGCCTGGATCATCGCCTCGTCGCGCGTGCGGAGGTATCTCCTCGGCAACCCCTCGAGAAAGGCCGCCACATCGGGCAAGCTCGCCTCTTCCCGCTCGATTCTTGCCGCATCGAGCTCGCGCGTCAGCGCCTCGGCGACTGCCCGGTAGGCATGCCACAGCAGCTCCAGCCGCCAGTCGGTCATCGCCGTTGGATGGACGGCGCTGATGTCGGCGTAGGTGAGCAGCGTCAGCTCGCGCAGGCCCTCCAGGGTCTCCACGCGCGCGGCCATCTCCTGGGCCGCGGCGAGATCGTCAGGATCGCGTCGCCGAATGAACTCGGAGAGATCAGCGTGGCGCAGGATCAACCCGGTAACGCGTCGCCGCACCGGCCCCGGCGCTCCCAAGCGGGCCAGAGCGGATTCGGCCAGGCGAGCCGACTCGCCGATGTGCTCGCACCCCGCGCCGGCTTTCCCCACGTCGTGAAACAACAGCGCACAGCGCAAAGGGGCCAGCGTGTCCATCTCTGCGACCAGGGCAGCCAGGCGCCGCCCCAGAGGATCGGTTCGCTGTCCGAGCTCCTCCAGTTTTTCCAGGCTCACCAGCGTGTGCTCGTCCACCGTATAGCGGTGAACGAAATCCCGGAGCATCAGACACTCCGCCTGGCGCCATTCCGGAAGGATGGCCCCAAGCAGCCCGGCCTCGTGCATTGCGCGGAGTGCCCGCGCGGCGTGCGGACTCGCCAGGATGCGCTCAATTGGCGGCCAAAGCGCCAGATTCCAGGTCTGAGGGTCGCCCAGCCCCCGAGCCCACTCGGCCACGCGGCGCAGCGTGTCGGCCGCCGGCGCGAGATCGTGCCGGCCAAGGAACTCGAACAAGCGCAGCACTACGCCCCAGTCGCCGGCCCCCAGCACCGGCGAGCGCAGCCAAACCCGGCCCCGCGACGTGGTGAATTCGCTGGTGCTGACGCGCGATCGCCAGTCGAGGAATTGTACCCAGAGCGGGCTGCTGGCCGCCTCCGAGCGTTCCAGAGCGAACAGGGCGGCCTGATGCACCCGGCGCGCGCAGCGAAAGTATTGCCCCATCCAGACGGCCGGCGAACGGCCGGAGGAGAACGGCTGGTCGGCGAGCTCCTCCTGCGCCTGGAAACTGAGCCGGTTGTCGTCCCGGCCGGAGCGCAGGTGCAGGAAGGCCCGCACTTGCGCGAGCAAGCTTGCTGCGTCTCGGAGGTCCCCCGGCAAAGCATCCGGCGCCGGCCCGGTGACCGGGCCCACCAGTCGAGCGAGCCAGTGAACGAGCTGGAGATCGCGCAAGCCGCCGGGCGCCTCCTTGAGATCCGGCTCCAGGTGCTGTACCGTGCCCTCGAAACGTGCATGCCGCTCGCGCGCCGCCCGGCACAACGCCCGCGCGATCTCGGCGCGACCTACCCAGGGAAGCCGCCTCAGGCGTGCATCGAACTCCTCATAGAGGGCGCGGTTCCCGATGAGGTAACGCCTGTCTAGCAGGCTGACGCTCAACTCCAGGTTGCCCGGGTCGAATTGGCTACATTCGGCCGGCCGGCGCACGCTGTGGCTCGGCCGGAGCCCAGCGTCCCACAGCGCGGTCAGAAAAGCCGAGAGCGTCGCCGCATGCGCGCCCGGTTGCCGGGCGAGGACGAGCAGATCGACGTCGGAGAAGGGGAAGCGCTCCCGGCGACCGAAGCCGCCGACCGCGACCAGGCACAGCCCCCGTTCGGCCTCGCCGGAGCAGTGTGCTTTCCAGCTCTCAACGACGAGCTGCTCGGCGGCGTGGGTGCACGCCTCCAGTAGTCTTGCCGCATCGCCGAAGCTCAGAAAGGCTGCGCGCGCCTCCTCGAGCGCCGCCTCATAAGGCCGCTTCGCCACGGTCTTGATTCCGGATGCGGATGGCCTCGACGACTTCGTAAACGAAGATCTTGCCGTCGCCGATTTTGCCCGTCCGCGCCGACTCGAGAACTGTGCGGATCACCTCATCGACACGCTCTGAGGGCACCACCATTTCCAGTTTGACCTTCGGCAGCAGATCCACCTCGTACTCGTGGCCCCGATAGATCTCCCGGTGTCCCTTCTGGCGTCCATGCCCGCGCACCTCGGTGACCGTCATGCCGTCTATGCCGACCGCCTTCAGCGCGGATCTGACGTCCTCGAGTTTGAACGGTTGAATGATGGCCTCGATCTTCTTCATCGCTTGCACCCCCCGAGCATCGCTTGCTGCAAGCTAGCTCTCGAAGTTATACGCCTCCT
Source organism: uncultured Bryobacteraceae bacterium (assembly GCA_938003835.1). GTDB lineage: Bacteria > Acidobacteriota > Terriglobia > Bryobacterales > Bryobacteraceae > CALKXJ01. Next base: position 107,535 of record CALKXJ010000026.1, read on the forward strand.
CGCCGTGCAGGCTCAGGTCCAGCCCCTGAATTTCGTGCTCCCGGCTGACCCGCAGGCCCACCAGCCGGTCGGTCAGCTTCAGGATGAGAAAACTGCCGGCGCCGGCCAGCACCCAGGCGATCAGGCAACCCAGGAACTGGTTGGCGAGCTGCTGCGGGTTGCCGTCCACCAGGCCGAGCGGCAGCGGGTTGCCCCCGGCGTCTCGGAGGCCGCTGTTCACCGCCTTGGTGGCAAATATGCCGGTGAGCAGCGCTCCGAGCGTCCCACCGGCGCCATGAACGCCGAAGACGTCCAGCGAGTCGTCATAGCCGAGCTTGCGCTTGACCTTCGCCACCATGAAGTAGCAGACCACCCCCGCCACGAATCCGATCACTAGCGCGGGCATCGGGCGGACGAAACCCGAGCCCGGCGTGATGGCCACCAACCCGCAAATTGCACCGGAGATCGCGCCGAGCACGCTCGGCTTGCCGTGGCCGATCCACTCGGCCAGCACCCAACCCAGCGACGCGGCGGCAGCGCCGAACTGCGTGGCGACGAATGCGCTCGCCGCCAACGCCGACGACCCCAACGCGCTACCCGCATTGAACCCGAACCAGCCCACCCACAGCAGGCAGGCGCCGATGAAACTCAGCACGAGATTGTGCGGCTTCATCGGCTCCTGCGGGTAGCCGTGGCGCCGGCCGAGCACGAGCGCGCAGACCAGCGCCGAAACGCCGGAGCTGATATGAACCACGGTCCCGCCGGCAAAGTCGAAACATGGCAGCGCGCCACCCAAAAAGGCGTTCATCAGGCCACCCTTACCCCACACCATATGCGCGAGCGGGAAATAGACGACCAGCAACCAAAGGCTCATGAAGACGAGCATGGCGCTGAACTTCATTCGCTCGGCAAAGGCTCCGACGATCAGCGCCGGCGTGATGATGGCGAACATCAACTGAAACACCATGAACGTTTGGTGAGGGATCGTGGCGGCATAGTCGGCATTCGGCTCGCCGCCCACTCCGTCAAGCAACAGATAGTCGAGTCCTCCGATCACCGCGTTGCCCTCGGCGAAGGCCAGGCTGTAGCCCACCGCGGCCCAGAGCACCGTCACCAGTGCCATCAGCGTAAAGCTCTGCATCATGGTGCCGAGCACGTTCTTCTTCCTTACCAATCCGCCGTAGAAGAGCGCCAGACCGGGACCGGTCATCATCAGCACCAGCGCCGCGCTCGCCAGCATCCATGCATTGTCGGCGGCCGACTGCGCCGCCAGCGCCGCCGCTTCGAGCGCGGCCAGCCGGGCGCTGACTTCCGTGTCCGCGGCGGGCCCTAAAGCGTACATGAGACTTACCATCATCCCTCCACTCCCTCGTCGATCTTGGTCATTCCGAAGCGAACAGTTCCCCCTCCCATCATGCGGCATAATTTCAGAAATTCATTACGGAAGTTATTTATTGCCCAGATCAAAATTTTCGATTGGATAACTGAGAGGGCATGTCGTAAAATTCAGCAAGGTAAGTTGAATCAGGCCGTCGGCCCGGCTACCGACCCAGGAGGGGAATCCTATGCGGTTTGGCCTCAGGTGCGTCGCGATCTTGCTGTTCGGCTGGTCTTTCGTCTGGCTGCGCGCGCAGGCCCCCGAAGCTTCGCGCGCCGGCTCGCTCGGTTCGATGCGATTCAGCGCGCTGCTGGACGGCTACTACGGTTTGAACTTCAATCATCCTGCCTCGCGCCTCAACCAGCTTCGCAACTTCGACGCCGAGGCCGGGCAGATTTCCTTGAACCTGGCCCGTCTGACGGCCGAGCTCGAGCCGGCGCCGCTCGGCTTACGCGTCGATGTGGGCTTCGGGAAAGCCCTGGACATGATTCACGCCGGCGAGGCCGATCCCGGCGGCCTTCGCTTCATCCAGCAAGCTTATGCCAGCTTTGCGCCGCGCACTCGAGAAGGACTGCGGTGCGATTTCGGTAAGTTCAACACCGCCGCCGGCGCCGAGGTGGTCGAGACTCACCTGAACTGGAATTATTCACGCTCGCTGCTATTCTCCTATGCCGTGCCTTACTATCACTTCGGTTTTCGGCTCAGGACATCGGTCGGCTCCCACCTAAGCGCAGGACTCGAGCTCGTCAACGGATGGAACAATGTTCGCGATAACAATAGCGGCAAGACGGTCGGAGTGTCTGCCGCCGTGAGCGGGCGCGGCCTTGCTTGGACTCATGTCTATTACGTCGGTCCGGAGAGGGCCGATACCAACGAGGGTCGCCGCCAGCTTTACGACACGACCCTGGCCGGCACGCTGGGCCGGATCGGCAGCTTTTATGTGAACTTCGATTACGGCCGGGAGGCCGGCGCCCGCGGCGGCGCCAACCAGCACTGGGTGGGCTTGGCCGGCGCGGCGCGTCTGGCGCTTCATCCCCGCTTCGCGCTGGCGCCGCGCCTGGAGTGGTTTCGCGATGCTGACGGCTTTGCCACCGGGTTGGCGCAGCGCCTCAAGGAGGCGACCGTCACCGCGGAGTGGAAGATGGGGCAGGCGGTTTGGACGCGCTTGGAGTACCGGCGTGACTGGTCTGACCAGCGATTTTTCGACCGCGGTGGCGAGCTTGGCGTGGCGCGGTCCCAGCAGACGTTGCTTGCGGGTCTGATCTTCTGCTTCGCCTGTGAGCCCTGAAACGGCGCAGGGCCGCACCGGCCGCGTCACCGCGGCGTAGACTGTCTCCTCTCTTCTGTCTCCGGCGTGAACGGCGCCGGCGACAAAGGTCTTCTCCCAGCCGGTCACCGCCACGGGCACGAGCCGGTGCGGCTGGACCAACCGATTGGCGCCGCCCGAGATGGCGATGCGTCACCAGAAGAGACCGGTCCCTGCCGTCGCCGGCCGGCAACTGCCCAGGTCGCCCCGCCCCTGCCGGAAGCGTCCTCAGCGCCGCTAGGGATCCACCTTGCGCGGCAGATGCGGATTGCCCGGTCGCGCCGCCGGGAGTATGCTGTGAGTGGATAAAGAGGTGTTGAATGTCCGTTGTGACCATCTCCCGCGGCACGATGAGCGGAGGCAAATTGATCGCCGAGCAACTGGCCGCCGAACTGGGCTTCCGCTGCGTGGACCGCGACGTGATCGTCGAGAAGGCCGCCGCTTCCGGGGTTTCCCAGGACGAGCTTCGCGACGCCCTACTGAAACCCCCGACCTTGCTCGAACGCTTTCAGCACAAGCGCTACCTCTATCTGACATTGATCCAGGCAGCGCTAGCCGAAGAGGTCAAGACCGGTAGGGTGATCTATCACGGCAACGCGGGGCACCTGCTGCTCAAAGGCGGCGGTCCGGTCTTCCGCGTCCGCATCATCGCGCCGATGGAGTTTCGCATCGCTATGACGGAGCAGCGCTTGAAGCTGGAGCGGGACCAAGCCATTGCCTACATCCAGAAGATGGACGAGCATCGCCGGAAATGGACGCAGTACCTCTACGGCGTGGACTGGACCGACCCCAGCCTCTATGACATGGTTATCAACCTGGAGAACATCACTCTGGCCGATGCCGTCGGTTCGATTGCGTATGCCGTGCGCCGGCAGCCCTGTTTCCGCTTTGACGGCCGCTGCCAGTCGATGATGGAGGATCTGGCGCTGGCGTGTCGAGTCAAGGCGAAGCTGGCGCTCGACCAGGCTACGGCACACCTGGAATTCGAGATCACCGCACACGAGGGGCGCGTCGCCGTCACGGGCAAGCTTCCCGAGCCGCGTCTTATCGCGGAAGTGCGGCGAATCGCGGAGGGCGTCGAAGGGGTGCGGGCGGTGGACCTGAGCGGGCTGATGGCGCCCACGCTGGCGTGAGGAGGAAGAGTCCTGTCGCGGCGGTTCGAGCGGAGTAAATTCGTGGTAACGGAGCCTATTATCTGAAGGTGGCGCCATGTGGATCTTTCTTCCGGTTGCCGGCATTAGCATCAACCTGTTCGTCCTCATCGCCGCCGGCGCCAGCGTCGGCTTCCTCTCAGGGCTGCTCGGCGTCGGCGGCGGCTTCCTGCTGACGCCCCTGCTCATCATGATTGGGATTCCGCCCACGGTGGCCGCGGCCTCCGATTCGGCGCAGATCGTAGCTGCCTCCTCCTCGGGCGTAGCGGCGCATTTCCGGCTGGGTAACGTGGACTACAAGATGGGCGCCGTCCTCCTGCTTGGGGGCCTGGCGGGCGCGTCCATCGGCGTGCGGCTCATCAAGGTGCTCCGCATGCTGGGCAACGCCGATCTGCTGATTACGCTCACCTACATCGTGGTGCTGGGAGCCGTCGGCGGCTCGATGTTTGTCGCGAGTTGGCGCGCTTTGCGCGGTGGCCCGGCGGCCAGGCGGGCCCGCCGCCAACTACGCAAGAGCCGTTTGCTGGCACGCCTGCCGCTGCAAGTTTACTTTCCCCATTCGCAGGTACAGCACTCCCTGCTTGTCCCCTTCGCCCTATGCGTCCTGGTGGGCGCGCTGGCGGCGATCATGGGCGTGGGCGGCGGCTTCATGATGGTGCCGATGATGGTCTACCTGCTCCGAATGCCGCCTCACGTGGCCGTCGGCACGGATCTGTTTCAGATTCTTTTTACTTGTGCCGGGGTGACCTATCTGCAAGCCACGACCAACTTCACGGTGGACATCGTCCTCGCCCTTTTGCTTGCCGCCGGCTCGACTGTCGGGGCGCAAATCGGCGCGCGCGCGAGCAGGTACCTCCGCGGCGATCAGTTGCTCATCATTCTGGCCACGCTGGCATTGCTGGTAGTCTTTCGGATGGTCGTTTCGGTCGTCAGCGAGCCGGAGAGCCTTTTGGCCCCCGCGGCGCACGCCAGCCTGAGGAGCGCACCGGAAGCTGTGATCGTCGCCCGGCTGATGGCGGGAGGGCCGAGCCGATGAGAAGACCGAAATGGCTCGCGGCGGCTGTGATCGGGTGGGCGGCGCTGGCGCGCCCTGCTCCGGCTCCGCTCGTAGGGCGCGGGCCGCGTCCGTTGCGGATCACGCCGTCGGCAATTGAAGTCCGCTTACTGTACCGCGTGCCACCCATACGCATCGAAGGAGAAGCGGCCGCGGGCTCGCTGGTGGTGGTCGTCGTGCGGGGTGAGCAGAAAGAAGAGACGTTTAACAAGAAGGTGCGGGCGGGTCCCATTTGGATCAGCTCCGGCAAGGTGCACGTCGCCGGTGCGCCGTCGGTGTTTCTCAGCTTCAGCTCGGCGCCGATCGATTCCGGGCCGCCGCGGCAGGCGCTCGACGAACAAGCGCTCACCCCCGCCGGCATCCGTAGGCTGATTCGTGTCGATGCGGGTGGTGATCCTGTCGACGAGGAGGCGCTGCGGGCCAATTATCTCAGCCTGAAAACCAAAGCGGGCGTCTACCAGGTCCACAACGGCGGCGTCGAACTCGGGCGCGGCGAAGGCTCCGGGGTTCGCTTTACGGTGCGCTTTGAGTGGCCGCGCAAAGCGCCTCCAGGGACCTACACGGTGACGGTGTTCGAGTGGAACGGGAGCGAACTCAAACCGGTGGCGGAGACCACGCTGCCGGTTCTCGAAACGGGCTTCGCCGGATGGATCACGGAGTTCGCCGCCCGGAAACCCGCGCAATATGGCATCGCCTGCGTGCTGCTGGCCGTTGTGGCCGGCTTCGGGATCGACTTTCTGGCGGCGAGAATGTTCCCCAGAGGCCGGCGGCCGGTCCACTGACGGACGTTCGGAGGGCATTGTGCTTGGATGGCTGAAGCGACAGCGAAACGGGCCGCATTCCATCCCTTCGCGTTATGCCGAAGAGCGCATCCGGGAGAAATACCACAGCTTTCAGAATCTTCTGAACCTGAACACCGAGTGTCTCGAGCTGATGGCAGAGCTGCAGGAAGACCTCCGCTTTGTGCCGCCGCTTCGCGATATCGTCCAGGACAGACTCGGCGCCTTGTTCGAGCGGACCGGGCGAATCCTGGAGTCGCTGCGAAAGCTGGGAGGAGACAAGACGGAAGAGCTGGCGATCTTACTGGAGACCTTGCGGCGGGACGTGGAGCGCTACGTCGCGGGGTTGCAGGAGCTGGCCGCGCCACGCCTGGCGGTGTGGCTTTCCCAGGTCGGCCTGGAGGCCATGGCGGAGGTCGGGGGCAAGGCCGCCTATTTGGGTGAAATCAAGGGGAAACTTGGGCTGCCGGTGCCGGAAGGCTACATTCTGACGACGGAAGCCTATCGCCAGTTCTGCGGGATCCCGTGCTGGCGCCGAATCCGGGATGCGCTCGCGAGAGTCGATCCGGAAAACCTGGAGACGTTGCGGACGGCCTCGCGCCAGTTGCAGGCGATGGTCATGGAGATCCCGATGCCCCGCGCTGTGGAGGTGGCGCTGCTCGACTGGGCGCTGGCTTTGCGCGGCTCCGAGGGCGGTCTCGTGGTGCGCTCGAGCGCGGTGGGCGAAGGCGGAGAACGTACTTACGCCGGCCAGTATCTGAGTTTGCTGAATGTCCCGCGGGAGGATGTGGCGGCCGCCTATCGCCAGGTAATCGCGGCGCGCTTTAGCGAACAGGCGCTCTCCTACCGCCTATCGACGGGCTTGCTTGAGGTCGACAGCCCAATGGCAGTGCTGATTCTGCCGCTCGTTCGGGCCCGTGCGGCCGGTGTGCTGTACACGCGCGACCCGGCCAACCCCCACGCCGGCGACGTCTGGATCACGGCGACGCGGGGCCTGGGAGCGGATCTGGCCAGCGGGCGCGCTCCCGCCGACCTGTATGTGGTCTCGCGCAAGGGCGCGCACAAGATCCTGCGCACTCAAGCCGCCGTGCAAACCGAATGGATCGTGCCCCGGGCGGGCGGCGGCACCGAGCACCAGCCTGTCTCCGGGGAAGCGCTTGCACGTCCCTGCGTGAGCGAGTCCGAGCTGGCGTTGCTCGCCGAATCCGCCGTCGCGATCGAAAAGCACTTTGGCGCTCCCCAGGACATCGAGTGGGCAGTCGACCAAGCTGGGGCGATCTGGATCTTGCAGTCGAGGCCGCTGGCCGTGGTGCGCGCCGAACGGGAGCGATCGCGAGCGCGACCACGCGGTGAGCCGGTGCTCACCGGCGGGGTGACCATTTACCCGGGCAGAGTCTCCGGGCCGGCCTTTCTGGCCGGCGAGACACTGCCCGGCGAAGACGTTCCCCGCAATTCCGTCTTGTTCCTGCGCCGGGCCTCGCCGGAAATTGTGAAGTTCTTGCCGCGCGTCTGCGGCGTCGTGGCCCAGTGGGGTAACGTCACCGGTCACGCCGCCACGGTGCTCCGGGAGTTCCAGGTGCCCTCGGTGTTTCTCGTCGAGAACATTTTCGAGCGGATCCGTCACGGCGAAGAGGTCAGCCTGGATGCCACCGCCCGAAAGGTCTACCGCGGAGCGTTTTGGGAGGCCCGGTCCGTCGAGCTGTCCGAGCGGGGCGGCGAGGGCGGCAAGGCCAAAGGCCCGATCGCCGAGAAGATCCTCACTTTGACGCTGCTCGATCCGGCGGGCCACTCCTTCCGGCCTTCGGGCTGCAAGTCAGTCCACGACGTGCTCCGTTACGCCCACGAAAAGGCCGTCGCAGCCATGTTCCAAGTTAATGACCTGGAGATGGAGAAGACCGGACACGCGGCGCGTCAGATCAAGATGGAGGTGCCGCTGAACATCTATGTGCTGGATCTCGGCGGAGGCCTGGCCGAAGAGGCGGCCTTCAGCCGCGAGGTCGAGCCCCAGCAGATCCTCTGCCGCCCGTTTCAGAGCTTGTGGAAGGGAGTCACGCACCCCGGCGTGAGCTGGAAGCGCGAGATGCCGGCCCGCTTCAGTGATCTGGCCAGTCTTGTGGCCAGTTCCTTCAGCCCACAAACCGGGGCCATGCGGGCGCTCGGGATGCGCAGCTACTTACTGGTGGCCCGGGACTATATGAACCTGAACAGCCGGCTGGCTTACCATTACAGCCTCGTGGACTCCTGCTTATGCGACGACCCGGTGCGCAACTACATCTCGTTCCGCTTCGCCGGAGGCGGCTCGACGCGCTACCGCAGAAATCTCCGCGCCCACTTTCTGGAGGCCTGCCTCCGCCACTATGGCTACACCGTCCAGCGCCGCGGGGACCTGGTGAACGCCTGGATGCGAAGGATCCCCCCGGAGGAGGCCGACTTCGCCCTCGACATTCTCGGGCGCCTGCTCGCCTGCGCTTGCCAGCTCGACATGTACATGGACCACCCGGAGACGATGCAGTGGTTTGTCGAGCAATTCCTCCGCGGCAATTACGCTTTCGAGGAGGAAGAGAACCTGGCGGGCCCCGGGCGCTGAAGCGCTTCAAGGCTGAGCCAGCCGCGCCACTGTAGAGACGATGGTTTCCTCTACCTCCGGCGTGAAGGGCGCCGGCAGCCCATACTCCCACATGCCGTCGGTGCCCTCGTAACCGCCCTCTTCGAGCACCCGGCGGGAGGGGATGTAGGCTAACAGCTCGTTCATGTATCCGGCCACCCAGGTCTTCTCCCAGCCGTACAGCGCCTTCAAGCGCAGGCTGTAGTCCACCACCGGCTCGCCGGTGAGCGCCACCAGCGTCAGGCTGTCGCCAAAGCGCCAGAGCTGAACCGGATAACGGCAGCGCTCCGGCAAACGCCCCTCGCGCCGCAACCGCTCGAGCAAATGCCCCAGGGCGCGGCGCTCATAGCCTGCCTTGGCCGCCGCCAGGCGGCGCTCCAGCTCCTCGGCCGGAGGCGGCGCCTGGAATCGCAGCTCCGCCTCCCCGAGCTTCGCCTGGAGCGGGCCGGCGAGCGCTCGCATCGGAGCCGCGAGCACCAGATCCACCGCCGCCGCCAGAATCCGCCCGTACATCTGCGGCAGCGCCTCCGCGTAGGGCTTCAGCCGCTCATCGGCGCCGTGGTAGCGCGGCAAGGGATTCTGGTCGCCTCCCGCCCCGGTAACGAACATCGCGGTGACACCCGGGTGCCGCTCCTCGAGCGCCGCCTGCGCAAAGCCCGGCCAGTCGCCGCTTACCTTGTAGCCGGCGAGCGCCGTGGCGTGACAGGCATAGCCGAACACTACCGCCTTGAGGCGCCCGGCGGCGTCGCGGACGCTTAGAACCGGTACGTCATGATCGACCGGGCCGGGGAGCACCCGGCCCCCGGGGCGCGCCCGCCGGCGGTTTACTGCAAAGCCCGCCAGGCCCTGCTCGAAAGCGAGCTGGGCGGGGGCCCGGTTGCGGACCGCCTCCGTAATGACCGTGACGAGCTGGTCGAAGAGACGGTCGGTGTAGCGGGAGACGGCGCGAACTTGCTCGGGCGGCAGCTCGTAATACAACGGTAAGACGCCGCGCGTCACCGGCGCACTGTGGTTGTGCGAATAGTTCACCAGCAGCCGTTCGCGCTTTACGCCCACCCTCTGGAGCACCCGCGCAGCGAGCGCCTCGATATCCTCCCGGCTGAAGCCGACCAGATCGGTCGCCACCAATACCGCCACCTCACCGGTCTCATCCTCGAGCGCCAGCGCCTTGGCCCAGATGTCGGAAAGGATGCCTTCGGAGGGCCGATCGCGATGGGCAAAGCCGGCCAGCCAGATCGGCTCTTCCGGCGTGATCCGCACCCGCGCTACGCCTGCCTTCCAGGGGGGCTCTGCCGCGGCGCCGGCCACCGCCAGAGTCAAGGCAAGAGACAAGACGATTCGCACGGTGTTTCATCATAGCCGAACCTGGACGGTGCCGAGCTGAGCTTTTGCCGCCCCCGGCCAGCGGCACTACAATGAAAGCAATGACTGAGCAGTGGCTGCCTGTCTATATCTCGTTGCTGACGCCGATCGCCACGCTGGCCGTTGTGCTGGTAGGTTTCCTCTACAACAATAGCCGGTTCACCGAGCTCAGCACGAGCGTCGACCGCCGTATCACGGAACTTAGCACCAGCGTCGACCGCCGTATCACCGAGCTCAGCAAGAGCGTCGATGGCCGCATCAGCGAGCTCAGCAAGAGTGTGGACAGCCGCATCTCAGACCTCAAGGATCTCATCAAGGCCCAGGGCGATCGCTTCGATGCCAACCTGGCTCGCGTCGAAAGCTCCCTGCTCACCAAATTCGCCGAGCTCGACACTCGCCTGACGCGGATCGAAGCGCGCATTTCGTAGCCCGCCTGCCTCCGGCAAAGCCGGGAGCGCCGGCATTGCCTGCCTCGACGACGCCAGGGCTCCCCGACGCTGCGGGCCGCATCGAGGAGGAACGTCACCTTCACCGCGTCGGTTATACGCGGACGTACCGGAACTCCGCCGGCCCATCGATGCGCGTCCGGTTCGGCGGCCAGTTGCAGCCGGTTTCCGTAGGCCTGCCTTTGCCGGACCTGGGTGGCAGCACTAAAATGAAAGCGATGACCGAGCAGTGGCTGCCTGTCTACATCTCG
>CALKXJ010000027.1 GCA_938003835.1 uncultured Bryobacteraceae bacterium
CCCCACGAGCCCCAGGCTCTCGTCCCGGAGTACGATCATCGAACCACGGGCGCTTTCTATTCTCAGCGCCATACAACCTCAGTGCTCTGAATTAATGGCCACGCGTCCGAGCGCTCGCCCGCGGGGAGGTCCCGGTACCGGTTCTCACGCCGGCAACGGCGCATCGGGCCCTCGACGGTGATGTATGCGCCACCGAAGGGCAAGCGGTGGACCTCGCCCAACAGGACGCCCGGGCGCGCGGCCTCGTTGAGGACGAGAATGTCAGGGGCCACGAATGACATAACGATCACCGGGCCCCTCCCCAGTGAATCACGCTGTCTCCCGGCCTGGTCGCCGAGGCCGGGAGACTCTTGTGGTCTGCCGTTATGACCCAAAGTACCCGGCGGGCCCGGATCGAGGCCCGGACCGGGTCCGGAGCTTCAATGGGGCCGCGACCAATTGGTCGCGGAAATAGCCGGCGCGAGAAGTCTTCGGTTGTCAAATATCTGCGAGCTGCGTTGCGAGCAGCCCCATGGCTCTGACAGTTTCGTTCGGGAATCGCTGGGTTGTTGGGCCGATTCACCTTGGTGAAAGAACAAGTTGCGAGCTGCGAGCAGCCTTCCGGGACCGCTGACCGCCCCGGTGCTCGCAGCGGAAACCTCGAGCTTCATCGTGTCACAAAAACGAAGTATTCGTCAATCTCTCCCTCGAGAAAGCGGGCTAGCAGCCGAGCCTGGATCTCGAGCAGGCGCCGGTAGCTCACCCGGTAGTCGAACAGGGGGTGAGTGACCAGGGTGTCCATGCGGAGCTCGTAGGCACGGAAGAAGGCCTTGCGGCCCTCCGGCGTGAGGGCGACCGCGGGACCCGCCTGGATGAAGCTCTTTTCGGTCACCATGCGCATGTTGATCGCGCTGAGGACGGCCGAATCGGCTATCAGCGGCCGAAGCGGCTCCATCAAATCGAGGGCGAGCGCAGGGCGCCCAAATCGCGGCTGGTGGTAAAAGCCGATAAACGGATCGAAGCCGACCGCCTGGCAGGCGATGACCAGGTCCTTCGTGAGCAGGCTGTAGGCCAGAGACAGCAAGGCGTTGACGGGATCCCGGGGTGGCCTGCGATTGCGGCCGTTGAAGTCGAAGCGAAACCTCGCCGCCGTCTCTTCGTTGTCCTCAGTCTTGATCATGCCGGCAAACTCGCCGAAATAAAGTCGCGCCGCGTTTCCTTCGATCCCCAACAGCTCCTCGAGGTCGGCGGCCTGCTCGGCCCGGGCGATCATTTGCTTGAGCTCATCGAGCACCCGTGCTGGCGGCTCGAGATGGTTCCGCTGCAATAGCGTGCGCTGGTTTCGGATCTTTCCGGCCACCAGGCGCCGGGCGAGTTTCAGGGCGAACCATTCCTGCTCGGCCAGTCGGAACTGCACGCGGCGAAGAAAGACGTTCTTGGAGTTCAGTCCGGTGGTGATGCCGTAGAACCAGCCGCCTTGCGAGAAGTAGCAAATGGGCACGCCGGCCTCGCAGAGCGTCTGGATGGCCTGGGTGGAGAGCTGGATGTTTCCCATCAGGTTGACCTGGCAGATCTCGCCGATCCGCACCTCTTCGACGAGCGTGTCCTTGTCGCGCATCTGGAGCACCGCGCCCGTCTTGCCTACCCGCAGACCCTGGCGGTTCAAGTAAAGAGGGCGGAGCTCGTCCCGCGGCGTCACCAGCGGCCGCACTGTCGCCGGCGGTTTGCGCTCCGCAGGCTCCCTGTCGAACAAGGAGAGCTGCACCGGTCCGGCGGCCGGCTGAAAAGCGAGCATCGCCGTCTCGTCAGGCAGACAGATGCCGACCAGCGAGCATCCGGGACACTTGGGTGAATCGATCAGGGGCGGTGGTATCTGACCGGAGGCCGCGGTCGCGCGTGCCTGTCGAATCGTTTCCTCGACCTCTGCCACCAGCGCCTCGTCAAAGCGCACGCGCACCCGCTGCCGGGTTCTGGCGTAGAAGATGACGCCCTCCTCGCATCGGTAGCCGTTGTCGCGCAGGATGAGCCCTTGCAGGCCGAGCTGGGCGCGGTCGGCCGGCCAGGCCTCCAGGCCCGAGGCGGTCTCGCGCGGCGCGCCGTGCTTGTAGTCGACGGGAGTCACGGCCCCGTCGGAGACCTCGAGGAGGTCGATTCGCGCGATCACGCCTAGCCGATCGCTGGCGAGGGTCACCGAGCGTGTCTTGAGCTGCTCGCCCTCGAGGGCTTCAGGCGGCGGAAGGGCGCCTTCACGCTTGTCGTCCACGCGGCGGTGGTCGAACTTGCCTTCAATGGTGTCGACGCTTTCGCGGAAAAGCCCCTCGACCCATTCGTAGTAGAAGACCCGCGGGCAGTAGACGAATTCGTGAATCATGCGCGCGGGAATGTATTCGGGAACTGCTTCTGGGTGCGGTTGGCTCAGGGGCGTTCTGCTCACGGCGTCACACCACGATGCAAGGGCAGTCGACGGTGACGTAAGGCCGGCCGAGCGCGGTGATGACCCGCTCACCGCGGCCCTCGGTCGGTCCCAGCCACACGAAGAGTACCTGATCTTCCTCGTGATGAATGATCCGGCTCAGCTCCGCCCGGCAACGCGCCAGATCCATCGGCGTGAACTGGCACTCGAAGACCGAATACTGAAGGTGATCCCCGAAATTGCGCATGGTCTGAAAGACCTTGCGCAGCCGCTTGTCGTCGCTGATGTCGTAGCAAACAAGATACGTCTGACGCATGCGACTACACCTCGCTCGAAAAGAAGAGATCGGCCTAGGCGCGCCAGACTGCCACCGGCGGCGTCAGGTTGTACTTCAAATTGCCGCCCTCGCCGACAGCGATACGGCGCGACTCATAGACAGTGAAGACACCAAGTTCCCGGAGACGTATGCGGTCGGAGCTAGTCTTCCCCCACAGCTCGGGTAAACCGAGGAGAGATCCGACGACCGCCGCCGAGGCCTGCGGCTCCCAAAGCGGCCAGCGGACCGAGCAACCTTTGCGCCACGTACCGCCGTCTAACCGCCACGCTCGGACGGCCATCCCGCTCGGGTGGGGCATCGCCGGAAAGAGCCGCAAGGCCTCAAACGCTAACCGGTTGGCACCCCAGAGGGTGCGAGGCTTGTTCCCAGACCCCGTCGGGTCTTGGTCCATCAGCGCGTACCTCCGGTCGTCGTGAACATCCAGCCGAAGCGAATGCAGCTTGTCCTGTGGACTCCAGGGTCCAAAGAGTGCTTTTTTGAGGTGATCGATTTCACATCTGACCATGAGCTGCTCGACGCTGCCGAGGAAATCCTGACTACCGCTGCCGCTTACGAGCGCCCATGGGGTGGCCAACATTCTCTGCACCCGGTCTGAGGGATTTCCGACCCCGTAGGCAGCAGCCAGGTCTACCCAGCGACGGTTCCGAAGCTGAGCTTGTGCCATTGCTTCATCAGTATGCAGAAGGAACTTTTCATTCAGAACGGTGAGGTTCTTATCAAGCGACACGCTTGGATCGGCGGGCTCGTCGCGGCGCGGCTTCCGCTGAAGCGTCGTGTGGAGCTTGCTCAAGAGTGTTTGCCGCCGTTTCTCATTTGACTCGGATTCAGTTTCCGGCGGTGGATCGGGGTTCACCTGGAGTCGCGGGCGCAATCCTCGCCAACCTAGCCGCGGCCTCCAACCCGCGTCTTCAAGTGTCACCAGCGCTCCCAGCGCCGTCAGGAAACCCAATGGATTGTCGCCCCGCGGGCCAGTCAACTCAAACTCCACCACCATCCACCTCCCGGGCCTCTTCCTTTTCGGAGCAGCGGTGATCGGCCAGCCGGAGAATCGCCTCCAGATAGGCCAAGCCCCACCAGCCATAGCAACGCACCAGCACCCAAAACCGCTCGGGCACCCCACTGTCGAGCCTCCATAGGGCGTGGTTGTTTGGCGCGGACAGTAGAAGCCCGTCGTGGTCGAGTTTGAACGGGACCGGCTCCGATTCGAGGGCTACTGGGACGAACGGCCGCGCAAAGCCGTGATGCGCCGCGATCAGGTGTAGCACCAGGTCCCAATCGTTCACCTGTTTACGAAGGTCACCGGTGTTCTGGATCAGGGCCACCGACTGCAATTCGTGCCGGGCCCCGTCTGGGTATCGAGCCAGGCGACGCGCACGGGTGAGGGCGCGCCAATCCCGCGCAGCCAGGGGTGACTTGGCCAGCGGCTCCGAGGCGAGACTGGCTGCGATTTCGTCGCCACCGTGTAGCCAAGCTTGAAACCGCGGATCGGCCTTGCCCACATCATGCAACCATGCCGCCAGCGAAAGGTCGGCCGCGAGATTTGGCGGAAGCTCGAGCGACCGCGCGAAGCATTCGACCCAAGCGCGTACTCCTCGGCTATGCTCAACCAACGAGACAGGCGCTACGGCCAGCGATGTCTCGGCGGCAGTGGAGAGATCCTCCCCTTTGCTTTTTCTGCCAACAATCGCGAAACTTCCATCCACTTCGACAGCGCGGCGCTTCCGGTCGGCGCCGAGCCGCGCGGAGAGCTGCCTGAGCCAGTCCGGCACGAGCTCAAGCTCGGAAAGTCGGACGAGACTCCCGGAGGGATCGGGCGCCTCCTCTTCGCCGGCGGCCCAACGCCGGAGATCTTCCAACAGCGAGCGGGCCTCGCCGTCCATGCCTGTCCGATCAAGCCAGGCGGCTGCGGCGTCCAATCGCAGCACAGGCCGCCTGCCGGCGGCTAGGGCCGCGGCATCGCCGATGTCCGGCACGGGTGCCGTGTTAGCAGGATGCCAGCCGAGCTCGTCGCAGCCGCCATAGGTTGCGGGCACCACCACGACGTCCCCAGGGCGCACTTGACCCGCGCCGATCACCTCGGATTCACTCGCGCCGCGCCATCGCAGAACTTGGCGAATGGGGGCTGCGGGCTGGTCGGCCGCGACGGCAGCCTCCAGATCGCCACCGTCCACATCGGCCTTCCCGGTGGAGCCGCTTATCCACTGCCGGAATTCCCAGATCGGAACGGCACAGCCTTCGCCCGGCGATGGCGGCTGCACCGCAGTGCGCTCCAGCCAGAGTTCGGGGCGGTCTTCAGGAAGATCGGCCCGCCAGACGACCGTGACATCGGCGGCGATGGCGACGTTGCCGTGAAGAAAGGCCCGGATCTCGGGCTCCGGCTCCGGCGGTGGACTTGTTTGCACCAGCAGATCGAGATGCGCCGGCAGCAGCCGGTAAGCTTCCCGCGCCGGCTGGCAGAGCCGGCTAAGCTCCTCCTTCTGGGGCAGGCGCGTCGCCAGCGGCTCGATGCCAAAGTCGACCAGAGGCGGCCTTGCTCGGGCTTGCTCGTTGAGCCAGTGCCAGGTGTGACACAGCGCGTCGCCATAGATGGGGTCGGGATTCTCGACGGTGCCTTTGCGAGTCTTCACCTGGGAAGACGCAGCGACGACTGTGCCAGAGGGGCGACCCGAAGCGCCGATCTGCCCGAGGCGATTGCAGCGATCTCCGAGGCGATCCAGCCGCCCAAAGCGCTGGCGCAGGGCGTCGAGCGGAGCGATCTCCGTGATCAGGAAGTCGAAGTCGAAGTTGGCGCCAACCTCGATTGCCTGGGTCGCCACAACAGCCACGGGTTCCGCTGGTCGCCGTGCCGCCCCCGCCTCCAGCCAGGGCAACCAGCGCTCGAGCCGTCGGTCCCGCTCCCAAGGCCGCACTTTCCCGGTGAGCAGGAGCTTGCGTTCGGCGGGTAATCGCAGGCCTTCATAGAGCGCTCGGGCGTCCCGGACGCGGTTGACGACGACACCCAGGACACCGGCGTGCATCGCCTTAAGCGTTTGCTCGGCGCGATTACGAATCGCCTCGACTAGCGCACCGCGAACATCCTTGCCACTGTCATCGACGAGACTCAGCTCGACTGGCTTTGAGGCCCGAAGACGGCGGCTCAGCACGGGATGATTCCGGTCATCGATGCTGAGCTCAAAGTCGGCCTTCTCGCCGAGCGTCGCTGACAAAAACACCGCCTCCAGGGGCGGGCCGACCGGCGTCTCGGCGAAGTGCTGCCACTTGCACTGGATGAGCTTCAGCGTCTGGCAGAAAGGGCGGGAGCAGTGCGCTTCGTCGACGAAGATGACTGTGTCACGACCCAGCAGTCCGGCATGGATCGGCCAACCACGGGGGCCGACGTCGCCGTAGGAGCGAAACAAGAGGCGGGATCCCACTTGATCGACGGTCGATAGCAGCACGGTGGGTTGTCCCGGCGAGCGCGCCCAGCGGTCGTCGGAGGGCAGGCCGCCGCGCAGCGTGGCGACGAGCAGAGGTTCGACTCCACCCAGGGCGAGCAGCTCCCGGGCCACCGGGTACAGCGGATCCTCCGGTTGATCCGCTGCTGTTCTGAGGCGTTCGGCGATCGCGTAGGCGCGCCTGGCCGCTTCGTCCACCACGACCCGCCGGTCGACGACAAAGGCCACTCGGCGCCGAGCGCAGGGCGAACCGGCGGCGAGCGCCAGCACGGCGAGGTCGATGAGGGCGGTCTTGCCACTCGCCGTCGGCAGCTCCAGCCACCGCGGCCACCGCGCCTGCGCCGCATCGGCCGGACAAAGCCAGTCGCGAAACACTCTGCGCTGCCATGGAAAAGGGTCGCGGTCGCTGAGGGCGCGAAACCAGTCGTCAAAACGGGCTGGGTCCAACCTCATGCGCGCCACTCCTCCAGTTGCCGAAACAAACCGTAGCCGAGATGTCGGCCGGCGCCGACGAGCACAGGACCAGCCACCGGTTGGTCGAACTCGAGCAGCACATGGACATGCGCGCGCACCGGCTTGCCGGGGCGACTGGGCAGCGGCGGAAAACGGAACGCCGGAGGGGCGCCGAGCGTCCAGGCCACCGGGGCGACGGCGACTTGAATGGGTTCCGGCAAACCGGCAATGAGGCAGGCCTCACGAATAAGTGCCCTGGCCTCTTCACCCCAAAGGTCTTTGGGGTACCTGCCCAGGACCACGGGCGTCACGCTGGACCAGAGTCGCGAGGGGCGCGTCCACGTCTCCGGCAAAAGCCCAACGCGCCGTTCCGAGGCGTCGCAGCGCTCCAGACGCCAGGTGCCCAGGCGCCCCAGCGTAAGTTCGTTGACACGGCCAAGGGCGCACAGACAGGCACTGCGCTGACGGGACGCGATCCCCGCTGGCAGCGCAGCGGCGACCCCAAGCAGGTGTGCGCGCGCAAACCGGTGACCTACATCGGCAAGAGGCAGCAATGCCAAGTGGGGCCCGGGGAGGGGACGAGGATTCTCCGGGGTGCTGTCCGGCGCATGGCCGCTGATGATCTCGCTGACGGGCTGGTTGGCCTTGGCGAGGAGAGCCGAGCGCCAGACGGCCATCAGCTTGGCGCTGGCTTCCAAGGGGAGAGGCGGACCGTCGCTTTTGAGCCGGAAAACGAAGAGCTCGCGGTGATGACCCTGCGCAATTGCGACTGGACTCGCAGGCCGCCCATAGTTGACCCAGTCACTGAGCGGCGGCCGCCGGTTGCCCTCATAGGCCGCTACAAGCTCGGCAAACCGGCCCGGTCCCGGCACGCGCAAAGCGATCACTCCGTCAGGACTCGGGATCCAGTCGGGTCGAAGATCATCGGATTGCAGGAGATCAACGGCGACCAGGCTGGACGAATGGCCCAGGCAGGCCACGCCCCGGGCGAGCTGGCATAGCTGGCTGGCGATTTCAGGCTCCGGATTGGCCTCGGGCCACCAGATCTGCACACGCTCCTCGCTGAGGGTGCCCACCGCGAATCGTCGTGGCTTGCGGTCGCGGGCAAGAAGGGTCTCCTGGATGAGGGGAAGGGGCTGTTCGAGGTATGTCTTGGTATTCTTATCCCGCTTTCGAGTAAGTTGATCCAACTTATCATTCACCGGTACATAACGCTGCACCGCGTGGGTTGATAGCAGCTCGCCGCATCGCAGGAACGGAGGCTCCAGTTGCTCCAGCCATTCCAAAGCAGCCTTGCCGGTAGGCATCGAGCCGGAATCGGCCCAGGCCTGGACCAGCGCGCAAAAGAGACGGTCCGGGTGCGGGGGCCACTCGACTTCGTCCTTCTCGGCTCCCCGACCGACGTCGGCGGCGGTGAGCGCCCCCCGCAGATAGCGGATCTCGAATCCGAACATGGCGTGGCCTCACTCGCGAGCTTCCGCGGCCAGTTCGCGGCTTCTCGTGACTGCCTTGACCAGCTCGGCATTCGGGCGTAGCGTCAGGCAACCGTCCTTCCACGGAGGCGAGTCAGGCGCCACAGGCCAGGGAAGACCAGCTGACTTTGCCGCCGTGACGGCTTCTTCGAAGATTCGCGTGGCCGCATCGGGCGTGAGCCGGAATCTCCGCGATTCGCCCGCCGACAGCAATTCGATCGACAGCTCGTTGCGGGGTACCAGGTCGCAACGGGAGCGCAGGCTGAAACCAGTGACCCACTGGCGAGCCAGCGCAGTCAGCGCCAGGGCCGCCAGAACCGTGCGTGCTGCAAGGTCAACCGCCGCCTGCTGCTCAAGGGTTTTCGAGTCCACCGGGAAGCGGAGGCGACGAAGCGCTGGAAGCGACAATACAGCAATCTGCCGGGCGAAGCGCACCGATACGCCCCCGTGGTTGTACTCGCTTTCAAAGTTGCGGCGCTGTTCCGGAGGGACTTTTAGCGAGGGAGTAACGTTGCCGAGGCCGATCTCGGAGAGCTTGCTTTGGCCCTTCTCCACGACGGTCCATGTCTTGTCGTCGGCGATGGAGATCGGAATCTTTTCGCCGGCGACGGTGATGAGCGGGTCGATGCGGCTGGCCGGTCGGCGGTTGTCCTCGGTCGCATCAATGCCGATGATCTCCGAAACCAGGGCGCGCTGGAACTTCTGGCCGAGGCCGCCCCGGGCGCCATGCGAGTCCCACACGCCGAAAATCAGAGCCGTGGGACATAGTTGAAACAGGCCGGTTGCCCGAGCGGGACTTGCTTCGTCCACCAAGCGGCCAATCGCGCTGCCTTTCTTCGGGTCCTTCGGGTGGCGGAAGGGCTTCCAGACGCGCTTGCCAGGAAAATCTTCTTCGATTTCGCTGGCTAGGAATACAGCATCCGCGATGCGATGCGGCGCCTCGAGGGCGCTGAACAAGCCCACCTCGGCGGCGGTAGTACCGGAAAAGTCGATCTGAACGAGTGGAAAGGGTTTCTTGTCCGCAGCGGAGGTGCGATGCCACTGAAGCAGGGTGAGCTCCATGCGGTTCGCCTGGGATTGCACGCTGTCCAGCAAGACGCAGTTGATCGGACTGCCGTCTATGATGCGCTTCTCCCGCGCGTAAACCCCACCCTGATAGGTCGGTGGAAAGATCTTGTCGCCGCTGCCGCCGGCAGGATCGAGGTCTGTTATGGCGCGGAACGCGAAATCCGTGCCTGCCAAGGCGTTGCGGAGATCATCGTAGCCAAGAACGTCAAAACTCATCGCTTCCTCCCAGAAACTCACAATCGAAGCCCTTGCTTGCAAGGCTTGTCAAGCTGTCGCCGCTCGGGGGCTCCTCAAAGAATTATAGTTGCCATCAGGGGGACAAATTACCAGGAATTCTGTCCTGCCGGAGCGCCTGTTGGTTTGCTCCCAAGAGGGACAGGGGCTGCTTGGTGACTGGTCACGGGTTTTCGGCACGACCGTTGCAGTGGAATGTCTCAAAGATCTGAGCATGACATACTAAAGATCTTGCACAGTGGCGCACTAATAGGCTATACTCGTGAGTGAGGTTCTCCCACACCATGGACATTAACCGCTTCACCGAAAAGCTCCAGGAGGCGCTGCGCACGGCGCAGTCCAAGGCTATCCGCCTGTCCAACCAGCAGATCGACGTCGAGCACCTAGCCAGCGCTCTGCTCGAGCAGGAGGGAGGACTGGCTCCCGCTATCTTATTGAAAGCAGAGGTGAATCCGGAGCCGGTCCACCGCCGCCTCGAAGAGGAGCTCCAGCGCCTGCCCAAGGTCTCCTCGCCCACAGGCGCCCCGGAGCAAATCTATATCACCGGCCGGCTCCAGCGCCTGCTCACCCAGGCCGAGGACGAGGCCAAGCGCCTGAAGGACGAGTACATCTCGGTCGAGCACATTCTTCTAGCGCTGACTGAAGATGGAGGCCCTACCGGACGCATTTTCAAGCAGTTCGGTATCACGCGCGAGCGCCTGATGAAGGCCCTTCAGGCCGTCCGCGGCTCCCAGCGCGTCACCTCGCCCACGCCTGAGGCCACCTACCAGGCGCTCGAGCGCTACGGCAGGGACCTCACCCAGCTCGCTGCTCAGGGCAAGCTCGACCCGGTCATCGGGCGCGACGACGAAATCCGCCGCGTCATCCAGGTGCTGTCGCGCCGGACGAAGAATAACCCCGTTCTGATCGGCGAGCCGGGTGTGGGCAAGACGGCCATCGTCGAGGGCCTGGCGCAGCGGATCGTCCGCGGTGACGTCCCAGAAGGTCTTAAGAATAAACGGGTTGTCGCGCTCGACATGGGCGCCCTCATCGCCGGCGCCAAGTACCGCGGCGAGTTCGAAGAGCGTCTGAAGGCGGTCCTGAAGGAAGTGCAAGACTCCGGCGGCGAGATCATCCTCTTCATCGACGAGCTACACAACGTCGTCGGCGCCGGCAAGGCCGAGGGCGCCATGGATGCCGCCAACCTCTTGAAGCCGATGCTCGCCCGCGGCGAGCTGCACTGCATCGGCGCCACCACGCTCGATGAGTACCGCAAGCACGTCGAAAAGGATGCCGCGCTCGAGCGCCGATTCCAGCCGGTGCTGGTCGACCAGCCCTCGGTCGAGGACACCATCTCGATCCTGCGGGGTCTGAAGGAGCGCTACGAGCTGCACCACGGCGTCCGGATCAAGGACTCGGCGCTGGTGGCCGCCGCCGTCCTTTCTAACCGCTACATTTCAGATCGCTTCCTGCCGGACAAAGCGATCGACCTGGTGGATGAGGCGGCGGCGAAGCTGCGCACCGAGATCGACTCGATGCCGGCGGAGCTCGACGAGATCCACCGGCGCACGATGCAGCTCGAGATTGAGCGCGAGGCGCTCAAGAAGGAGACCGACCAAGCCTCCCGGGAGCGGCTAGAGAAGCTCGAAAAGGAGCTAGCGGAGCTCAAGGCCGAGGGAGCGGCGCTTCAGGCGCGCTGGGAGGCGGAAAAGCAGGGAGTTCAGCGCCTCCGGGCGCTGCGGGAGCAGATCGACCAGACGCGGATCGCCATCGAGCAGGCCGAGCGGGCCTATGATCTAAACCGCGCGGCCGAACTCAAGTACGGCAAGCTCATAGACCTAGAGCGCCAGCTCAAGGCCGAGGAGGAAAAACTCTCCGGCCAGCAGGGGCCACGGCTGCTCAAAGAGGAGGTCGACGAGGAGGACATTGCCGAGGTAGTGAGCCGTTGGACGGGGGTGCCGGTCTCGAAACTGCTTGAAGGCGAGATGCAGAAGTTGTTGCATCTAGAGGACCAGTTGCACAAGAGGGTGGTCGGTCAGGACGAAGCGGTGCGGAGCGTCGCTCAGGCGGTGATGCGGGCGCGCGCCGGGCTGAAGGACCCCAACCGACCCATCGGAAGCTTTATCTTCCTTGGCCCCACCGGCGTGGGGAAAACCGAGCTGGCGCGGGCGCTTGCCGAAGCGCTTTTTGACGACGAGCGGGCGATGATCCGCATCGATATGAGCGAGTACCAGGAGAAGCATACCGTGGCGCGCCTGATCGGCGCGCCTCCTGGGTATGTGGGCTACGAGGAGGGCGGCCAACTCACGGAGGCGGTCCGCCGCCGGCCTTATTCGGTGATCCTTTTCGACGAAATCGAGAAGGCTCACCCGGATGTTTTCAACACCATGCTCCAGATTTTGGACGACGGCCGACTGACCGACGGCCAGGGCCGCACGGTAGATTTTAAGAACACAATCGTCATCATGACGTCGAACGTCGGCAGCACGCGGATTCTCGACTACCGGGGCGAGCCCGAGGGCGGTGAGTACGACCTGATGAAACTGGCCGTGCTCGAGGAGTTACGCCGGCATTTCCGGCCGGAGTTTTTGAACCGGATCGACGAAATCATCGTGTTCCACTCGCTCAGCGACGAACACCTGAAGCAGATTGTCGAGATCCAGCTCAACGCGCTGCGCAACCGGCTGGCTGACCGACACATCATGCTCCGGCTCACCGAGGCGGCCAAGACCCATCTGGTGCGCGTCGGCTACGACCCCTCTTACGGGGCCAGGCCGCTTAAGCGTGCCATCCAGCGCGAGATCGAAACGCCCCTGGCGCGGCTGCTGCTCGAGGGCAAGATTCACGACAACCAGACGGTCGTCATCGACTACGACCGCGCTTCGGGTAGCCTGACCTTTGAGCCCCAGGAGGTGGCGGTGGCTTGAGCCCGTCTCTCCGGGGCTCGGCCTCCGGCGGGATAATGGAGGGACGAAGCCATGTCGCACAACCGTTTCGGGCTCTTCTTCTCGACCGCCGCTGAGCCGGCCCAGGACACGCCCTGGCGCCCGCGGGCCGACGTCTATCGCACGCGCGACGGATGGCTGCTGAAGTTCGAGCTGGCCGGCGTCGCTCTCGATGATGTCGCCGTCAGCGCTCAGGGTTCGGCCGTCACGGTCAGCGGCGTACGCCGCGACCGCACGGTGGAGGAAAGCTGCTGGCACTATTCGATGGAGATTTCCTACAGCCGGTTTGAGCGCACGGTCCATTTGCCGTGCTCGCTCGATTCGGCCCGTTTGAGCGTTGACTACGAGAACGGGATCCTTTGGGTCCGCGTCCATCTCTGATGAGGGGGCCCGTGAAGGCATGACGGAAGAAACGATCCGAAAACTGCCGCTTTTGCCGCTGAAAAATACAGCACTATTTCCGCACCTGCTGATGCCGCTGTCGGTGGGCCGGCCGCGCTCGGTCCTGGCGGTCGAGGCGGCCTTGAACACTGAGGAGAAGGAGCTGGCGATCTTCGCCCAGCGGGACGCCTCGGTCGAGGCACCCGGCATGGAGGACCTGTACACTTACGGCACCAAGGCCGTCGTGCGCAAGATGGTCCGGCCGACGCAGAACACCATCGAGCTGCTGGTGCTCGGCGTCGAGCGGCTGATGTTGCTCGCCGTCGAGGAGAAGGACGGCTATCTGGTGGCCAAGGTGCGCGTCGCTCCCCAGCAGGTGGAGATGACGGCCGAGACCGAGGCCTTGCAGCGCTCGGTGCTCGAGCTGGCCTCCAAGGCCATCTCGATGGCCCAGCCGCAGGCGCAGATCGACTTCTCGCAGATCGCCTCCAGCCAGGAGGACCCGATGAAGCTGGTCTACGTGCTGGCTTCGATGATGGGTCTGGGGCTGGAAAAAGAACAGACGCTGCTCGAGGCGGCCACCTGCACGGACGCGCTGCGGCTGCTGCACAACTATCTCTCCCACGAGATCCAGGTGCTCGAGATCCGCTCGAAGATCGCTGACCAGGCGCGCAGCGAGATGAGCAAGGACCAGCGCGAGTACCTGCTGCGGCAGCAGTTGCGCGCCATTCAACAGGAGCTGGGGGAAAAGAGTCCGGAGCAGGCTGAAATCGACCAGTTGCGCGAGCGGCTCGAGGAGGCCGATCTGCCCGAGGAGGTGCGCGCCGAGGCCGAGCGGGAGCTCCGGCGCTTGGAGCGGCTGCCGGTGGCGGCGCCGGACTACCACGTGGCGCGGACCTATCTGGAGTTCATTATCGAGTTGCCCTGGCGCAAGTCGACCGAGGACAATCTCGACATTGCCCGGGCCCGGCAGATCCTGGACGAGGACCATTACGATCTCAAGGAGGTCAAGGAGCGCATTCTTGAGCACCTGGGCGTGCTGAAGATGAATCCGAACGCCAAAGCGCCGATTTTGTGCTTCGTCGGGCCGCCCGGCACGGGCAAGACCTCGCTCGGCCAGTCGATCGCGCGCGCCCTCGGCCGCAAATTCGAGCGCTTCAGCCTTGGGGGCCTGCACGATGAGGCGGAGCTGAGGGGGCACCGGCGCACCTACATCGGCGCCATGCCGGGAAGGCTGATCCAGGCCGTACGGCGAGCGGGCGCCAACAACCCGCTGATCATGCTCGATGAGGTGGACAAGCTCGGCCGCGACTTCCGCGGCGATCCCGCCTCCGCCCTGCTTGAGATCCTCGATCCGGAGCAAAACAACACCTTCCGGGACAACTATCTCGACCTGCCGTTCGATCTCTCGAAAGTCTTCTTCATTACCACGGCCAACACGCTCGACACGATCCCGCAGCCGTTGCTGGACCGCATGGAGGTGCTGCGTCTGGCCGGCTACATCGAAGAGGAGAAGATGGAGATCGCCAAGCGCTATCTGATCCCGCGCCAGCGCGAGCAGGCCGGTCTGACCGCCGAGCAGTTTCAGATCACCGACGAGGCGGTACAGGCGATCATTCGCAACTACACGCGCGAGGCGGGCTTGCGGCGGCTGGAGCGGGCGATTGCCCGGCTGGCGCGCAAGGTGGCGCTGCGTTTCGCCGAAGGAAAGACGGAGCCGGTCCTCATCAAGCCGGAGGATCTGGTCGAGTATCTCGGGCCGCAGCCCTTTTTCCCGGAAGAGGCCCGCAAGCAGGTGCCGCCGGGCGTGGCCACCGGTCTGGCCTGGACGCAGACCGGCGGCGAGGTGCTTTACGTCGAGGCGGCTCTGCTGCCCGGCGCCAAGGACTTGACGCTCACCGGCCAGCTCGGCGACGTCATGCAGGAGTCGGTCCGGGCGGCGCTCAGCTACATTCGGGCTCATTCGGCTGAGCTCGGCATCGACCCGGCGGTCTTCAAGGACAACGGCGTGCACCTGCACGTTCCCGCGGGGGCGACGCCCAAGGACGGCCCTTCGGCGGGCATCACCGCCGCTGTGGCGCTGGCCTCGCTGTTCACGAAGATTCCGGTGCGCACCGACACGGCCATGACCGGCGAAATCACGCTCACCGGGCTGGTGCTTCCGATCGGCGGCGTCAAGGAGAAGGTTCTGGCGGCACGGCGCGCCGGCATCCGGCGGGTGATCCTGCCCCGGCCGAACGAGAAGGACCTGCGCGAGCTGCCCGATGAAGTCCGCAGCTCGACCGAGTTCATCTTCGTCGAGCGGATCGAGGAAGTGCTCGCCGATGCCATGCCGGCGCTGGCCGAGCGGCTGGCGCTCATGGCGGCGCGTTGAACCTCACCGAACCGGCGGTCAGACCAGCGTTCGCAAGTACGAGGCGACGAGCTCGCACTGGGCCTCGCCTGCGGCGGTCGTTTCCACGGCGAGCGGCAAAGCAAGGTCGCGGGCTTCGTAGCGCAGGCCGATGACGCCGCCTTCTGCATCGAGGACGCGAAGGCGCGCGCCGCGACTCATCCGGTCATCGTAACGCACGAGACGGACGGCGTCGATTTCGCAAAGGCGCCGGACAAGGCGCTCCCAGCCTGGAGGACGATGATGCGCCGCGGCGGCAAGCCGATTCTTTTCCTCCGGCGGCCTTGGATCGGGCGGGGGCCAGCGGAGGCGCGGCCCCATCGCCAGGCGTTCCTGCGCGACTCGGTTCAGCAGATCACCCGCAGCAGAAAGATAGGTGTAGCCGTCTGCGGCATCTTCGACCAGGAAGCGCAAATCCGGCCGCGCTCTCAGCCAACTTTCCACGTCGGAGGTTCTCCGCGGCTCTTCATCGATCCAGCGGAAGAAATCACGGTGCCGCCCAACGAACTCGGCGTCCCAGGCCAGCGGAAGCCGGGGCAGCCGGACAAGCTCCCGGTGAAGCTCGTGTAGGTAGACGACCTCGATCTCCAGCAAAGCGCCGATCAGGTTGAGGAAAGCGATCTCGGCCTTGAAGCCGCCCGTGGCGCAGAAAATCGGA
Source organism: uncultured Bryobacteraceae bacterium (assembly GCA_938003835.1). Lineage (GTDB taxonomy): Bacteria > Acidobacteriota > Terriglobia > Bryobacterales > Bryobacteraceae > CALKXJ01. The sequence continues at coordinate 15,746 of CALKXJ010000027.1, forward strand.
GTGCGGCCCTGCTGGCGCGCCGCGCGAACCCGTTTGAGCACGATCTCGACCAGGGCCTTGAGGCCGCGGCTGAAGTTGCGGGCGCCGTAGCCGAGCTCACCGATCTTCTCGAGCGGCACCTCCCGCACGAGGCCGCGGTAAAACTCCGCGAGGCGCTCGGCGCAGAAGCGCCCTTCTGGGGTGTCGGAATGCAAGAGGCTGAGCGTGTCGCGTTCATCGAGATCAAGCAAGCGTAGCGTGTTGGTCTCGGCGCTGGCTCTGGCCGGGTCGGCCTGCCTCAGCCAGTCATCCACCGCCGCCGGAGCCGGCAGCGGCTCCCCCTGCGCCTGGTTCCAGCCGCTCCAGGGTCGGTCATCGCGGTTGGTGAGCAGGGAGGTTCCGACCGTGCAAAGAATCTCGCGAGCCATGGCGACTCATCGGGGGACGTCGTCAGATGCCGCGCGCCTCAACGCCCTCCGAGCTCGGCCAGGCGCTTCTTTTTGTACTCCTCGTACTCCTTGATCAAGGCCGGATCGAGCGGGCTGCCGTAAATCTCGTGGGATTTGTACTTGCCCGTCCGGAGCTTCATCTTCGTCCACTCGTCGTGCACTTTAATCTCCAGGGCCGCGTCCACCACCTCCTGGATGAGCGCGGGCGGAACCACCGTGATGCCTTCGGCGTCGCCCACGATGACGTCGCCGGGAAGAACGGTGACGCCGCCGATGCGTACGGGCACGTTGTAGCCGACAAGGGTCGCGTCCCGGATTGCGTCCGGGTGCGCCTGCCGGTAGTAGATCTGCGTATCGACCTGCCGCATACCCTCGAGATCGCGGATGCCGCCGTCTACCACGAGGCCGCCCGTCTTGGTTGCGATAGCGATATAGGTGGCAAGGTTGTCGCCGACGAAGCCGGGTGAAGAACCGAACATGTCGACGACGAGCACGTCACCGGGCTGGAGCTGATCGATGACGTATTGATGCGCGCCGCGCGGGAAGCCTTTCTTGGCTTTGAGCCCGCCCATTACCACGGATTCCAGGTCGGGGCGCTCCGGCATGAAGATCGCCGTCAGGGCGCGCCCGGCAAGCTTGCGTCCCGGGTGGATCGTCTTGAAATTGCCCTCGAAGGAGAGCCGGTGGTTGTGTTTGCGCAAGACGCCCCAACAATCCTCGGCCGAGAGCTCGCGCGCCCGCTCGAGCAGCGACTCGGGCACCTTGGGCCGGCCGTCAGGGAAGCGCTCGTAGGGGCTCCTGGCGGTGAGCTCGATCATCTGTTCGCGGCTCAGCTCCCACAGCTGAGCGCGCAACGGCAGCGAGAACAGGACAGCAGCAAGGATCGGAGCGATTCTCATGCCAGGAAATCTACCACAAAGCCCTCACTCCGGGCCAAGTCCGAACAGGGGCCGCCGGGCGTTTCGGTAGGTGAAGCGGGTCGGATTGACGGAGGTCAGCCCGGGTGTGTCGACCTCGATGATGCGCGCGGCGATCGGCTCGTAGGCGGCGCGAGGCGCAATGGCGCCCTTGACCGTGAGGATCTTTTGCCGCTCGGGATAGATGCCGCAACTGATGAGCTGATGTAACGAGTTCGGGCTCGAGCGCCGCGTCGTCAGCACCAGCAGGTTCTCCAGATCGCGCGTCGAGCCCTCCGCCTCGATGACGGCCGTCAGGCCCCGGTCGTAGTAGCGGCCGCCGCCGTGCCGAACCTCGGGCTCGATGTAATGGCCCAGGTGAAGCGACTTCACCCGGCCGCGCACCCGCACCGGCGAGCCGTGGAAGCGGTCCGTCTTGCCGCCCACCTCCATGTCGAAGGCGCCGCCGATACCCGCCCGCGCCGCCGCGTGATAGGCTTCGGCGTCGGCGATCACCACCACCCAGCCTTCGGCCTTCTGCCGAATCAGCTCGTTGAGGAGAAAGGTGCTATCGCCTGCGGAGCCGCCGCCGATATTGTCGCCCATGTCGATGAGCACCACCGGGTGCTTGTCGCTCGCCTTGGCCAGCCGGACCGCCTCGGCGGCGTCGGGAAGCTTCAGCTTGAGCTGGTGGCGGCTCTCCCAGAGCATGTCAGAGAGGCGTTTGGCTTCGCGCTCGGCGAGCGCGGGATCGTTGTCGGTCACCACGATCACGCTCGGACCCATCTGGGGGACATCGGCGTATTGATAGCCGCCGGCGACGCTGGCGGCGAGGATCTTCGGATTCTGCTCCAGGCGGCGGGTCTCCTCGACAATCGGCAGAAGCGGAGGGCGCTTCGTGTACTGGAAGACAATGTTATAGATCATCGGCGGCTTGGCGAGCGCCTGCGTCGGACGGACTTTGCCGCGCACCGTATCGGCCATGATGCGCGCGGCCTGGAGACCCCGCTCGAAGGTGTCAATATGCGGGTTTTCCTTGAAGGTGATCAGCGCCGTCGAATCCCGGACGATCTCCGGGGCGACATTGGCGTGGAAGTCGTGGGTGACGACGATCGGCATTTTCGGTCCCATGGCCTCGCGGACGCGCCGCACCAGCTCGGCGTCGCCGTGCGGGTAGTTCTCCACCACCATCGCGCCGTGCAGGGCGAGCAGGACGCCGTCGAGTTTCGGCGCTTGACGGAGCTGTCGGATCAGTTCCCGGCTCATCGTCTCGAACGCCTCGGCGGCAACCGGACCTTTCGGAGTGGCGCCGACGATCACCGTCGGGTAGAGCTCCAGGCCGTAGCGTTTGGCGCCCTCGACGTAGCCGGCTACGGTGGAGCGGCTCTTGGACGCCTCCTCCGCCCACCGTGCTCGATCGAGCTTGGGCGGCCAACCGAAATCTTCAAGCGTGGTCCTGGCGGGGTTGAAGGAGTTGGATTCGTGGCTGATGCCCGCCACTGCGATGCGGGGCTGCTGGGCGAGCAGTGTCTGGGTTGCCAGCAGGAGGATGAGCACAATCATGCCCCTTCTTTTAGCACGATGGGTTGGCTTTGCGGGGCAGAGTGTATTCTTGGAATCGTGAGCAGCCAAGGCAGCCTGTCCGCGCGAGTGAGCCCGACGCAGGAGAAGACCATCCGTGACGCGAACCCGTGGTGCGGCGAAGTTCTGCCTTTGCGAACATGCGGAGAGCGTTGCGGGCTACTTGCTGAGGTCAATCCGCGGATTGGACGTCGCCGGTTTCCCCGAGCGGGCAGCCGAGCCGGAAGTGGACTTTGTCCTCACCAGCGGGGAACAGAGAGTCCCGCTGGAGGTGAAATCTCGGCGGAGGGTCGACAATCCGCGAATTGTCTGCCGGCCGCTTTCGGCCTTTCTGCTCCTCAAGGGAGCCGAGGGTCAGGAGCGCCATGTGAGAATTGGGGCCAGATGCCGGGCAGCACTCTCGAGGAGCGCATCGCCGGTCTGGAGGGCTCCTACATGGAGCTCACCAAGCGCATCGGTGACCTGCGCCAGGAGACACACCGTAGCCCTGATCTCATCCGTGCCGAGCTCAACGGCCTGCGGGTGGAGATGAATTCCAATGCGGCGCAATTTCGCGCCGAGATCCGGGACCTGCGAGCCGAGCTCCGCAGCTCCTCCCGCTGGACGATGTCGCTCGTGCTGATCAACTGGCTTGGCGTGCTGGCGGCGATCTTTCTCGTCGCCGGAAAGCCTTAGGCGGCCCGGCCGAGCCGCTCTCCGGCTTACTTGTCCGTCAGCACCGCCACGCCGGGCAGCTCCAAGCCGGCCAGAAACTCGAGCGAAGCACCGCCGCCCGTGGAAATGTGCGTGATCTTGTCGGCCACGCCGGCCGCCTTGATCGCCTTTTCGGAGTCGCCTCCGCCAACCACCGAAACCGCGCCCGATTCGGCCACGGCCTTGGCCAGCGCCACCGTGCCCGCGTCCCACGGCGGCATCTCGAAGACGCCCATGGGACCGTTCCAGATAATCGTCTTCGCGCTGCGGATCACTTCTGAATACGCCGCCACCGTCTTCGGGCCGATGTCCACGCCGAGTTTATCCTCGGGGATCGCCTCGACGACCTCGCTCGGCGCGCCTGCGACCAGCTCCGCGGCGACGACGTGATCGACCGGGAGCATCAGCTTGTCGCCGGCTTGAGCCAGAACCTCCCGGGCGAGGTCGACCTTGTCTTCCTCCACCTTGCTTTTGCCGGTCGGCCGCCCCTGGGCCCGGAGGAAGGTGTATGCCATCGCGCCGCCGATCAGCAGCCGGTCGACGATCTTCAGCAGGTTCTGGATCACCTCGATCTTGTCGGAGACCTTCGCGCCGCCGAGCAGCGCCACACACGGCCGGTCCGGGTTGGTGATCGCCTTGCCCAGATACTCCAGCTCCTTCTCCATCAACAGGCCGGCTGCGGCGACCGGCAGCACCTTGGCGACCCCCACCGTGGAGGCGTGCGCGCGGTGAGCCGAGCCGAAGGCGTCTTGGACGAAGACGTCGGACCCAAGAGCCAGCTTCCTGGCAAACTCGGGATCGTTCTTTTCCTCCTCGGGGTGGAACCGAACGTTTTCGAGCAGCAGAACCTCGCCCGGAGCGGGCTTCATCGCTTCCACCTCCGGGCCGATGCAATCCGGAGCCATCTTCACGGGCCTGCCGAGCAGTTCCTCCAGGCGCCGGGCCACCGGCTTCAGGCTCATCGTCGGATTCGGCTTGCCTTTGGGCCGGCCGAGGTGGCTCGCCAGGATGAGCGCGGCACCCTGATCGAGCACATACCGGATCGTCGGCAAGGAGGCGCGGATCCGCTTGTCGGAGGTGATCGTCTGGCCGTCTTCACTCAACGGCACATTGAAGTCCACGCGCATGAAGACGCACTTGCCCTTCAGATCGAGATCGCGAACGGAGAGTTTTGGCATCAGTTCCTCCCAGTAAACCTCGATGGTACCATTTACGAGGTCGGACTCCGAAGTTCGGGCGCCAGGCCCGCAGCCCGCCAGGCCTCGATCAGGGCCCCGCATTCGGGCGGGTGGCGCGGCTCGACGCATTGGGTGCCCGCTTCGAGCTCGACCAGCGTCCGGAAGCGCTCGAGCAGAATCGCGCTCTCGAAGACCCCTCCGATGTAGGAAACGACGACGGGCTCCCCTTCGTGGAAGAGCTGCCGGCGGACGGCGGCGGCGAGCGTCGCCAGTTGCTGGGCGGCTTGATGCAGCACCTCGATGGCGATCCGGTCGCCCTGGCGGGCCGTCTCGTCCACCAGCCGGGCAAAACCGGCGATGCGTGGCCGGCTGTAGCGGCGGGTGTAAAACAGGTGCAGAAGCTCGTTGGCGCTTGCCGCACCGGTGGCCTCGAGCAACGCCGGCTTGAGCGCGGTCGCCGGGCCCCAGCCCTCTTCGAAGCGGAGCGCGGCCCGGAGGGCCTGCCGGACAATGTCGAATGCTCCGCCTTCGTCGCCGAACACATAGCCCCAGCCGCCGGCGCGGGCTGAGCGCCCTTCCGAGTTGCGCCCGAAGGCGATGGAGCCGGTGCCGGCGATGACGACGATGCCCGGCGCGCCGCCCGTTGCGCCGACCAGCGCGACTACGGCGTCCGTCGTTACGATAAGGCGTTCGGTCCGGAGCATCCCGGCGAGGATTTCGCGCTTGTCCTCCGGGCCGCCGCTGAAGCCCAGGCACGCCGCCTCGAAGGCGATCCCGTCAGGCTCGAGACCCGCCGCCTGGCAGGCGCGGCCCAACGCCTGCTCGATGGCGGAGACGAATTTCCGCCGCCCGCCCGGCCCTTTCACGTGATTGCAAGGTCCGCCGACGCCAGTGCCGAGGATCCGGCCCTCACCGTCGGCAACGACGGCTACTGTGGCGGTCTGTCCGCCGTCGACACCCAGGAAGTAGCCCACCGCGCCCTATAGTATACTCGTCGCTGCCATGCGGCCTGGGAGGTTCGTCTTGTTGTTGCTGGGCGCGGCCGTGCACCTTCTCGCCGACCGCGTCGAACAAGGGGTGAAGGACGCCGCGCCCTCCGGGTTGTGGGCCGGCGTGGCGCGGGCGGACCTTACACCGCCGGCCGATATCGCCCACATCAACTGGGGCGCCCAGACGCACGTGGAGGCCGCCGGCCTGGATCCGTCCGGGATGACCGCGACGGCGCTGGTGCTCTCCGACGGCAAACAAAAGGTGGTGCTGGTCGCTGTGGATATCCTTGGGGTGGACGTTCTCGACGAGGCCCGGCGCTGCGCTGCCGAGCGCATCGGCGTGCCGGTCGAACGCATCCGCCTGGCCGCTTCCCACACCCACTCGGGCCCTCAGGTCTCGCGGACGCGCGGGCCTGCCGGGGCGGACTACGACCGCTACGAGCCGGTCCTCAACACCCACCTGCGCGCGGCGGTGGACAAGATTGCCGGCGCCATCGTCGAGGCAAACCGCGAGTTGCGCCCGGTGCATGTCTCCGGGACGCGCGGCACGGGGAGCATCAATATCAACCGGCGGAAGCGCGCTGCGGCCGGCGGGCCGCCGGCGGTGGGCCGCAACCCGGAGGGATTCGCGGACCGCGACCTGCTGATCATCCGGATCGACGAGGCCGACGGCCGGCCGATGGCCGTCCTGGTCAACTACGCCTGCCACGCCACGGTGCTGGGTCATGAAAACCAGCTCGTTTCGCCGGATTGGCCCGGGGCCATGCGCCGCACGATCGAGTCCGCCCTGCCCGGCGCCAAGTGTCTGTTCTTGCAAGGCGCAGCCGGCAATCAGGGCCCGATCGAGGGCTTCACCGGGGACGTGAGTGTCGCCCACCGTCTCGGGGCGATCCTCGGTCTGGAGGCTGCGGCGCTCGCCCTGCGCACCGACACCGTGCAGCGCCGGCCGCAATTCGAGGGGTTTACGGAGTCGGGCGCCTTCCTGGCTCGCGAGCCCTGGCGCGTGAGCGGGCCGCGCGACGGTACCTTGCGGTTCGCCTGGCGCACTATCGAATTGCCTCGCCGGCGCTACGCCCCGGCGGAGATCGAGGATATGCGCCGCCGCGTCGAGGATGCCAGGGCGAAGCTCGAAGCCGCGCAACGCACCGGGGACGCTTGGAGCGTTCACCAGGCGCACGCCCGCCTGCGCCGGGTCTCGAACCTGCTGGCGAGCTACCAGCAGCCCCCCGATCCTTCCCCGGTCCGGCTTGAGCTGGCGGCCATCCGCATCGGCGAGACGGCTATCGTGACCATGCCGGGCGAACCGTTCGCGGAAATCGGCGCGGCAGTCAAGCAGCGATCGCCCTTTCCGGTGACCATGTTCAATGCCTACGCCAGCGGTGAGGGCGGCGGCTACATGCCAGTGGCCTCGGAATACGCGCACGGCGGTTACGAGATCGAGATCACTCCGTACGCGCCCGAAGCGGCCGATATCGTCGTCGCGGAGGCCGCGAAGTTGCTTGGTGAGCTCCGCTGAAAAGGCCGGCTCACTCGTAGCGCAGGGCTTCGATCGGATCCAGGCGCGAGGCGCGGATGGCGGGAATCATCCCGGCCACCAAGCCCACAATCAGCAGAGCGCCGAGCGAGACTGCCACCGAGGCCGCCGACAGGTGAAGGTGAACGTCTCCCTGACCGCTGGTGTCCTTGAACAGGGGACCGAGTAGCGGCAGGCTCCCGATCGTCCACACCGCCGCGGCGCTCAGGGCGATCCCGGCCAGCCCACCCGCAGTGACAATCAGCGCCGCTTCCAGGAAGAACTGCCAGAGAATGGCGCTCCGGCGCGCTCCCAGCGCTTTGAGCATGCCGATCTCGCGCGTCCGGTCAATGACCGAGGCGAGCATGATGTTGGCCAGCCCGACCCCCCCGATCGCGAGCGTCAGGGCGCCGACGAAGCCGAGCAGGATCTGGATGGCCAGCGACATGCCTGTCACCAGGCTCAGGAACTTGTGGAAGGCGAGGATCTCGATCGCCTTCTCGTCAGTAGGCGAGTAGCGGTGGATCTCCGCCAGCCGCGCGCGCACGGCGCGTATGGCATCCTCGAGCAGGCCGGCCGAAACCGGCTGCCAGACGATGAAGCTCGGATAGCGGATGTCGCCGAACAGCCGCCCGGTGTTGTACGGGATGAAGAGGCAGTCGTTGTCCGGCCGGTTGTAGTTGGCGATCTGGAGCTTGGTGGCCAGCACGCCTATGACGGTGAAGCGTATGCCATTCACCGTAATCTCCTCGCCGACCGGCGGGATCCCGCTGAACAGCTCCTTGGCCACGTTGGCTCCGAGAACCGCGACCCGCTGCTGGCGGAGGTCATCCTCCCAACTGATCCAGCGGCCCGCGGCGAGCTTCATGTTCCGCACCAGGGCGTACTCGGGCCAGGCGGCCCGGATGTGAGTTTCCACCTCCCGGCTGCCCCGCACCAGCTTGATGTTGTAGTACATCTTCTCGGGCGAGATGGCGCCGACAAGCGGCACCGACTCCTTGATCGCTCGCGCGTCCTCGAACTCGAGGCGCACCGGGCGGCCGGCGCGCAGTCCGCCCGCCTGCTCGCTGGTCTGGCCCTCGAACATGATCACCAGGTACTGGCCGATCGAGGTGAAGGCCTTCACCAGGGTCTGTTCGAACCCTCTCCCATAGGAAACGAGCAGCACAAAGCAGGTAACGCCCCAGGCGAGGCTGGTGATCGTGATGAGGGTCCGCCGGCGGTGAAAACCGAGCGCCGCCAAGGCTTCGCAAAACAAGAAACGCGGCGTCAACGGCTCACCTCTCGTAGCGAAGGGCCTCGACCGGGGTGAGCCGCGAGGCCGCCAGGGCCGGCGGCAGCGAGGCTGCCACCGCCACCGTGCCGAGCGCCAGCGTCGCCGGCGCGAGCGTGGCCCAGCGCACCGGCAAGCCGGCGAACATCGCCGGCAAGGGCAGCGAGTTGACAGCGGCCGCCAGGACGAGAACCAGAACTAGGCCGGCGGCTCCGGCCGCCACGGCGAGCAGGATTCCCTCCAGAAAGAAGTCGAGCAGGATGCGCCGCCGCGTGGCGCCCAGCGCTTTCTTGAGGCCGATCTCGTTGGTGCGCTCGGAGACGGCCATCATCATCGTGTTCATGACGCCGACGCCTCCCAGGCTCAAGGTCACCAGGGCCACGGCGGACAGGAAGATCTCCATCGATCCGAAGATGGCTCCCACCAGCTCCGCCGACTCGACCGTGTCCCACATTCGGACGGCCCGCTCGTCCGCCGGGTCGAAGTTGTGGATGCGGCCTAGCACCGTGCGGACCTGCTGCTGCGCCGCCTTCCACTGCTCGAGCGAGACGGGGCGGTAGACGATGGCGTTCACCCGTCCCTGTGCATAGATTTCGCGGTCGGCGGGTGCATCGCGCCGGAGCGCGGAGGCCGGCACGACGATCTTGTCGTTGTCCCAGCCGTCGTAGCTGGAATTCTGGTTCTTCTCCGCCATCAGCCCCACGACAAGGTAGGGGTACCCGTTGATGTGTACGGTCTGGCCGAGCACGTTGCCCCGCTTTTCAAACAGTTGCGTGCGCACGGCGTGACCCAGCACGGCCACCCGCCGGCCTTGGCGCTCGTCTTCGGCCGAGATGTGACGGCCCTCGGCCAGGGCGAGATTCCGGATCGCCAGATATTGCGGAGTCGCGCCGAGCACCAGGAACTGGCCTGAGTTGAAGGCGCTTCGCGCGGGCACGCGCCAGGTCTTGCGTTCGGCGGCAACGGTCTCCACCGCCGGGCATTGCTCGCCGATGGCCGTCACGTCACGCTCGGTAAAGAAGATCCGCTTGCCGGCACGCTCTCCGCCGGCGTGAAGCGAGGTGCGTCCGGGAAAGACCAGGACGATCCTGTCGCCGATCTGCTCGAGGTTCTTGCGCTGGCCCTCGCGAAAGCCGTCGGCCAGTGTGGTGAGCAGCACCAGTGAGGCAATGCCCCAGGCGATGCCGAACAGGGTGAGGAAGCTCCGGAGCTTGTTACGGCGGATGTTGGCTACGGTCTGCCGGGCCAGATCCACCGCATGCTCGAAGCCGTTCATGCGGCGGCGACGCCGTCGGAGGGGAAACTGGAGGGGAGGCGGGTGCACGGAGGCGGCCCGCAGCGGCCGTTCCCTTTCGAGATCTCGGGCGAGGTTGGCCGGCGCCATCAACACAGAGTACGTGCCGAAGGCAAAAATGTTCCGGCCCGCGGTGCCCCGAGCAGTTATTCGGCGGGGAGGGCCACCACGCGGTTGCGTCCCTGCTGTTTGGCCTGATAGAGGGCAGCGTCGGCGACGCGCAGCAGCGCCTCGGACGGAAGCCTCTGGTCCGCCCGCAGCGTCGTCACCCCAAAGCTGATCGTGAAACGGATCGGCCCGGTTTGCCAGTCCAGCGGCCGCTGTTCGATCTCGGCTCGCATCCGTTCGGCCAGCCGCCCGGCGGCCGCCGGCTCGCAACCCGGAAATAGCAGCAGAAATTCTTCGCCCCCGTAGCGGCCCAGGGAGTCGTAGCTGCGCATCGAGGATCGCATCCGCTGGACCGCTTCCACCAGGACCGCATCCCCGGCCAGGTGCCCGTAGGTGTCGTTGATTTGCTTAAAATGGTCCAGGTCGGCCATGGCCACGCTCAGAGGGGAGTGCTCTCGCTCGGCGCGATCCACCTCCCGCTCGAGGATCTCGAGGATCGAACGCCGGTTCCAGACCTTGGTCAGGGCGTCCACCGTCGCCTGCTCGCGCAGCGTTGCCTGGGCCTCCAGCAACTGGTCCTGAAGCTCGACGATCCGGCGCCCGCCCGCTAGCCGCACCTTGAGCTCCATCTGGTCGAACGGTTTCGTAATATAGTCGTCGGCGCCGGCCTCCAGCCCCTCGATCACATCCTGTTTCTCGGCGCGGGAGGTCACCAGCAAGATGTAGGTGTAGCGATCCCCGCCGGCTTGGCGCACCCGGCGGCAAAGCTCCGGACCACTCAAGCCGGGCATCATCCAGTCCAGGATGGCCAGGCGCGGCGCGTTCGGGCTGCGCAGTATCTTCCAGGCCTCGTTGCCGTCATCGGCCAGGACGACGTCGTAGCCCCACTGCCGGAGCGCGGCTTCGAGCACGCGCCGGGAGATCAGATTGTCGTCGGCCACCAGAACTCTCATAAGGGCCTTGGCCGGGCATGCTTCATGCCTCAACCTCTCTTTTTCTTATCGGCTTGTCGGCCGGAGAATCCACGAGCAAGCGGAGGGCCAATCGGATATGCTGGCTGCTATGGTCGTGCTGGCGTTCCGTCACGAGCCGGCCGAACACTTGGGATGGATCGGCGAAGCGCTCACCCAGGCCGGCGTCGATTTTGCCTATGTGGACTTGCCGGACAATCCCGCGATGCACGTCTCTCTCGACGGCGTCGCCGGGATGATTTTCCTCGGCGGCTCCATGTCCGTCAATCAGCACCACGCTTACCTCCGCCGTGAACTGGGACTTATCGACCAGGGCTTGGCCGCCGGCCTGCCGATGTTGGGCATCTGCCTCGGCGCACAGCTTCTGGCCAAAGCCCTGGGAGCGGAGGTTTACCGCAATTCCGCTCCCGAACACGGCTGGGCGCCCATCTGGCGAACCGAGGCCGGCCACCGTGACCCGCTGCTCAGCCATCTGCGGGACCCGGAGATCGTCCTGCACTGGCATGAGGAAACCTTCGACCTGCCGGCCGGAGCCACCTGGCTGGCCTACTCGCAGGCCTGCCGGCACCAGGCCTTCCGCTTCGGCTCGAATGTTTACGGATTCCAGTTCCATCTGGAGGCGACGCCGGAGATGATCGCCTCCTGGGCAGCCGGCTGCGCCGGTGAGCCGGCGAAGGCGGAGGTCGATTCGGGTTTGCATTGCGAGCGGATGCGAGAACTCTCCCAGGCGGTCTTCGGCGCCTGGGCGCGCCTGGTGCGGGCCGCCCCGGCGGGCGCCGGCGCCTGAGTCCGAATTTCCGATCGGCGAGGGGGGCTTTGCCTTAACCCTTCGCAAACAGGCAACATCGTTCCTGCAACGCCGTTGCATTTCACCGGAACACCCTTTTAAGATATCTTTATGTTGTTTTTCGACCGACTGTTCCGGGGGATTGCCTGATGATCTATTCCCGTTCCGCCGAATACGCCATCCGCGCCTTCGTCTACCTCGCGCAGGTGCCGGAGGGGAAGTACGCCATGGTCAAGAACATCGCCGAGGAGTCGGAGATTCCGACCCATTTCCTGGCGAAAATCCTTCAACAGCTTGCCCGAAAGGGTTTCCTGCGCTCGAGTAAGGGCCCGACCGGAGGATTCGCCCTCCGGAAGTCACCGGACGATATCACGCTGCTCGAGATCGTCGACGCCATCGACGGTCTGGCCGAGTATGAGCGCTGCCCGAGCGGCATCACCGAGTGCAACGACGAGGCCCCGTGCGGGATGCACGAGTCCTGGAAAGAGCTCCGATCGCGTATCATAGGATATCTGGAGGGTACGACAATCTCCGATGTGGCCCGGTCGCTCCAGCAGAAGCGCGAGGCTCTGGCTAAGCTCGCCAAGAAACGCCGGGCGGCGAAGAAAAACTGACTCAAGGGGAGGCGCCCGATGGGCAGCTCCGTGTTGATCCCGATGGTGGTCGAACAGACCTCTCGGGGCGAGAGGGCTTTCGATATCTACTCCCGCCTTCTCAAGGAAAACATCATCTTTCTGGGTACGCCGATCGATGACCAGGTCGCCAATCTGATTATTGCGCAGATGCTCTTCCTGGCCGCCGAGGATCCGGAGAAGGACATCTCGCTCTACATCAACTCCCCGGGCGGTTCCATCACGGCCGGCCTGGCAATTCTCGACACCATGCGCCTGGTCGAGCCCGACATCGTCACCTATTGCGTGGGTCAGGCCGCCTCGATGGCGGCGGTCCTGCTGGCCTGCGGCACCAAGGGCAAGCGCTTCAGCCTGCCCCATTCACGCATCCTGATCCACCAGCCGTCGATGAGCGGCCTGGCGGGCGCCGCCGCCGACATCGACATCCACGCCCGTGAGATCCTGCGGATGCGCGAGACGCTCAACCAGATCCTGGCCGAGGCCACCGGCCAGGACATCGAGAAGGTGGCGCGCGACGTCGACCGCGACTACATCATGGACGCCCGTCAGGCGCTCGAGTACGGCATGATCGACAAGATCATCACCAGCCGCGAAGTGGCGCCGGTGACTGCCCACTCCTCCTGATCCGCTTCTAGCGCGGCCGGCGCAGAATGGCCGTGGCCAGGCAGCCGGCGGCTGCCGCCAGGGCGAAGATCATAAAGAGCTGATCGTAGCCCGCCGCCACTCCGTCCTCGTGCCGGGCCTGGTCCAGCAACCGCGCAAACAGGCCCGGAACGAAAAAGCCTGACAGCCCGTAAGCGGTGAACAGCAGGCCGTAGTTGGCCCCGACGCTTCGGGCGCCGAAATAGTCGGCGGTGATGGAGGGCATCAGCGCCAGGAAGCCCCCGAAGGCGAAGCCGACCATGGCCAGCCCGGTGAGCCCGGCGGCGAAGGCCGTGGCGCCGCGCAGCAGGAAGAGGCAGGCGGCGATGTAGAGCCCGAACATCAGACTGACGGCGAATTTGCGTCCGATCCGGTCCGAAAGCGCCCCCCAGGCCAGGCGCCCCGCGCCGTTGAAGACGCTCATGACGCCGAGTGCGGCGCCGGTAGAGAGGAAAGCGCCGGCTGCGGCCGCCTCGCTCAGGAAGGGCGCAGCCTCTCCAATCGCTGTCAGGCCGATCGAGGTTCCGAGAAAGTACGTCACCCAGAGCAGCCAGAACTGCCATGTCCGAAGCGTCTCCGCTGGGCGGAACTCCTCGCGGCCGGCAGCGGCCCTCGCCGGCGGCGACCATCCCGGCGGATGCCAGCCGGCCGGCGGAACGCGATAGACCTGCGCCGCTCCGATCACGCACACGCCGAAGATCGCCGCCATTGTGAGAAAGGTTTGCGGAATGGTCTTGGCAAATAACGCCGGGTCGGTGCCGATCAGCCGCTCGAGGAGCGGGCCGAAAACCAGCGGGCCGCTGCCAAAGCCGAGAACGGCGAAGCCGGCGATGGTGCCTCGCCGGTCGGGAAACCACTTGACGCAGGTGGCGATGGGCGTCACATAGGCGAAGCCGACGCCAAGCCCGCCGATCACCCCATAGCTCAGCACTAGGCCGGTAACGGTATCACCGAGCCAGGCGGCTAGCGCGCAGCCTGCCACCAGCAACAGGCCCCCGAGGCTCGCCACCAGCCGCGGGCCCTTGCGGTCCTGCCAGAAGCCCGCCACGATCATGCCCAGGGTGAAGAAGAGCAGGGAATAGCGGTACGGAGCGATCGTTTCGGCTTTCGACCAGCCGTAGAGTTCGGCCAAGGGACCCCGGAAGACGCTCCAGGCATAGAGCACCCCCAGGCAGAGCTGCATGAGGAAGGCGGCGGCAGCAAAACGCCAGCGGCCGGCGGTCGTCGGCCCAGTGACGGCGGCGGTCGTGGTGTCGGTCATGTTCCACGTATTATACGGCCCGCTCCGTGCGGCGGCCTTGATCCTGATCTCGACACCTTGATACCTTGAAATCGGGTTTGCGAGGCAACGTATGGCGGACTCAAGACGCATCGTACCGGCGCTGCTGCGCATCGCCATCGGCTGGCATTTCCTTTACGAAGGCTGGAGCAAGCTGCTCCACCCCGGCTGGACCTCGGCCGGCTATCTGAAGTCGAGCAGCGGGCCGCTGGCTCCCCTGTTCCACTGGCTCGCGGCGAACGACGCCCGCGTCGCCCTCGTCGACCAGCTCAACATCTGGGGCATGATCCTCATTGGCCTGGCGCTGATGCTCGGGCTCGCCATCCGCCCGGCGGCCTGGTCGGGCATCGCTTTGCTGGCGCTCTATTATCTGGCCCATCCGCCCCTGTTCGCCCCGCTCACCTACGGCGCAAGCGAGGGCAACTATCTGATCGTCAACAAGAACCTCGTCGAGCTGCTGGCTCTGGCGGTGGTGCTGGTGGCTCCGGCGGCCGAATTCGGGCTGGCGGCCTTGCTCGGCCGGGTTCCTTCCGGCAAGAGGGCGGGGGGGCCCTTGCTGGACAAGCCGCTTCCTGCCCTGCTCGGTCCGATCTCCCGCCGCCAGGTGCTGGCCAGTCTGACCGGGGTGCCTTTTCTCGGCGCTCTCGCCCTCGCCGTGCTCAAGAAGCACGGCTGGAAGAGCTTTGAGGAGGTGCAACTGAAGGCGCACGCCGCCACGCGCGACGAATATGTGGCCAGCGCGACGCTGAAGACCTTCCGCTTCGTCAGCCGCAGCGAGCTCAAGGGCTATCTGCCGCGGGGCCGCATCGGCAAGGTCGAGCTCAGCCGGATGATTCTGGGCGGCAACCTGATGGGCGGCTGGGCGCACGCCCGCGACCTGCTCTACGTCTCCAAGCTGGTCAAGGCCTATCATCACCGGGAAAAGATCTTCGAGACGCTCGCACTGGCCGAAGCCTGCGGCATCAATGCCCTGCTCACGAATCCGCTGCTGTGCGGCGTAGTGAACGACTACTGGCGCAACGGCGGCCGCATCCAGTTCATCTCCGACTGCGGCGGCACGAACGTGCTCGAGATGATCAAGAAGTCGATCGACGCCGGCGCCTGCGCCTGCTACATCCAGGGCGGCGTGGCGGACCGACTGGTTGAAGAGGGAAAGTTCGATCTGATGGCCCAGGCGCTCGAGCTGATCCGCAGCAACGGCCTGCCGGCGGGCATCGGCGGGCACAAGCTCGCCACCATCCGCCGTTCGGTCGAGATGGGCCTGAAGCCCGATTTCTGGATGAAGACGATCCACCGGCTCGACTACTGGTCGGCTCTGCCGCAACCGGAAAACGACAACATCTGGTGCGAGGATCCGGAGGCGACCGCCGCCTACATGCGCGAGCTCGAGCAGCCCTGGATCGCTTTCAAGATCCTCGCCGCCGGCGCCATCGACCCGAAAGTGGGCTTCAAGCACGCCTTCGAAAGCGGCGCCGATTTCATCTGTGTCGGCATGTACGACTTTCAGATCGTCGAGGACGTCAACCTGGCGCTCGAGATCTTGAGCGGCCCGCTCGTGCGCGCGCGGATGTGGCGGGCCTGAAGCGCGGCGCTTGCGATCGATCGCAGACCTGCTGTACAGTTAGGACGGCTCGAATTCCACCAAGGAGGATCTATGCCGTTCTGCCCGAATTGCGGCGCCCAGGCAGAGGGAAAGTTCTGCCCGCAGTGCGGAGCCTCCCTCGAGGCCGGCACCCAGGGGGCTCAGTCTACTCCGCCGCCTGCCGCCACCGGCATGACCGATAATGTGGCCGGTGCTCTTTGCTACCTGCTCGGTTTCATCACGGGGATCATCTTTCTCGCCGTGGCTCCCTACAACGCGCGCAAGGAGGTGCGCTTCCACGCCTTCCAGTCCATCCTCCTGTCGGTGGCCTGGATCGTGCTCTGGGTCGTCATCGGCGTCGTTCTGCCGTGGGCGGCCTATCTCGTCATCAGCCCGCTAGTCAGCCTGGCCGGGCTCGCTCTCTGGCTCTATCTGATGTGGAAGACCTATCAGAACCAGAGGGTGGTTTTGCCCGTCATTGGCGAGATGGCCCTGAAACAGGCGTAGTCTTGCGGGCGCTGCCGCGCGTCTAACAAAGGTGCGGTTCATCGCAGCCGGGCTCTTCTGGCTCTGGCCGGCCTTCGCGCAGGGGCCCGAGATCGGTGTCATCGAGATCTACGGGCTTCGCAAGCTGCCCGAGGCACGCGTCCGCCAGGCGCTGGGCGTCAAGGAAGGCGATCCGTTGCCCCGATCCAAGGGCGACACCGAAGAGGCCCTCGAAAAGCTGCCAGGCGTGGTCCGAGCCCGCCTGGAGGCCGCCTGCTGCGAAGACGGCAAGGCGATCCTCTACGTAGGCATCGAGGAGCCGGGGGCGCCGCGCTTTGAATTCCGCGACCCGCCGAAAGAGGCCGTCCTGCTTCCTGAGGAGATCCACGACACCTACGTCCTGTTCCTGGCGGCGCTGGGCGAAGCCGTCCGCGCCGGCGAGACCGAGGAAGACTTGACGGAAGGCCACTCCCGGATGAAGAATGCCGCCTGCCGCGCCCAGCAGGAGAAGTTTCGCGATTATGCCGCCCGCCATCTGGGGGTGCTCCGCGATGTGCTTCGGAACTCCTTCAACGAGGAGCATCGGGCGATTGCCGCCTACGTGATCGGCTATGCCGAAGACAAGAAGGCGGTGGTCGAGGACCTCCAGTTCGCCCTGCGCGACCCCGACGAGACCGTGCGCAACAACGCCATGCGGGCGCTGGCGGCCATCGAGGTCCTCTCGCGCCGGAGGCCGACGCTCGGCATCCGCATCCAGCCCACCTGGATGGTCGAGATGCTCAATTCCCTGGTCTGGACCGACCGCACCGCGGCGGCGGTCAACCTGGTGAATCTCACCGAGGACCGCGACCCGGAGACGCTGGCGCACGTCCGCGACCGCGCTCTCGGCGCCCTGCTCGAGATGGCCGCCTGGAAGCACCTGGGCCATGCCCTGCCGGCTTTCATCCTGCTGGGACGCGTCACCGGAATGAAAGAGCAGGAGATCCAGGAGGCGTGGCGCAGCGGCGACCGTGAGCGGGTGCTGGCGCGCGGCCGCGAGCTCCTCAAGCGGCGCAAGCGGTGAGCGTCAGGGCGGCGTGATGGCGGTGCTCTCGAGCTCGCGTAGCCGGGCTTCCGCCTGTTGTCGCACTTGCTGATAACGGGCTAGGACCTCGCGCGCCCGCGCCGCCTCGCCCGCGCCCCGCAGGGCCTGTGCCAACTGGAAATGCCGCGTGCCGTCGGCATCGTCGGCCAGGGCGGCCTCCAGATGCGGAATCGCCTCGCGGTAGCGACCCAGCGTTAAATAGGCTTGCCCGAAAGCGCCCCGCACGCCGGGGTGGTTTGTATCCCTGGCGGCCGTACTTTCGAGCAGAGCCAGAGCACGATCCGGCTGCTCGAGACCCAAATACGCGCTCGCGGTCAGAAATACCAGTTCCGGGGAGTCCGGCTCGCGCGCGTAGAGTTTTTCGAGCAGAGGTGACGCCGCGCGGAAGTCGCGGCCGTTGAGCAGCGCGACGGCCAGGCCCTTTTCGAGCACGGGATCTTGCGGCGCAAGCTCGAGCGCTTTCCGCCACTCGGCAGCGGCTTCGAGTGGCCGGCCGAGGGCGTCGAGCCGGCGGGCATTGAGCTCGTGAAGCTCGGCCGAGGGCCCGAGCGCCGCCAGCCGGTCGTGCGCCTGCCGAGCCAGACGCTGCGCCGCGCGGATCCTCCAGTAAAGCGCCTCCGGCGAATCGGTCTCGGTCACCAGGTCCCGGTAACGGCCTTCGAGGAACAGGCAGCCCGGCCTCTTCGCGGCCGCGCAAGCGCTCGAGGCGGTGCGCTCCTTCTCTTGCGCCGTGGCGGCCCAATCGGGGTGGCCGGTTTCGCGATAGACCTCTGCCAGCGCGGCATGAAGGCCGGGAAGGGAATCGAGCTCCGCCGCCGCCTGACGCAGATAGCGAAATGCCAGCCGGAACTGGCGGCGCTCGAGATAGGTTTCGCCCGCCAGCGCGGCCCGATAGGGTGATGCCGGCGCCTGGCGCTCGAGCTCGGCCAGCGCTTCGGCCGCCAACGCCTGGTAGCTGCGTTCAAGACCGTACCAGAGACGCGGCGTGGCTCCTAACGTCTCCACCAGCGCCTCGAAGTGCACAACCGCCTCCGCGGGCTTCCCGGTCAGAAGCAGCGCCTCGGCCAGCATCAGCCGCGCGTTGCGGTCCGCCGGCATGGCCGCCACCGCGCGGCGCAGGGGCTCGAGCGCCTCGGCCGCTTGGCCCAGACGCAACTGCGAGGCGCCGAGGAACAGCCACGCTGCCGCAAGCCTGGGGTCCCGCACCAGAGCGGCCCGCGATTGCGCGGCCGCCTGCTCATAGCGGCCCGCCTTGAAGAGGACCACGGCGAGGTTCGCTCGGAAGAGGGCGTTTTCCGGCGAGCCCGCCACCAGCGACTCGTAGATCGCGATCGCCTCCTCGACCTGGCCGGTGGATGCCAGTCTCCGCGCCCGCTCGAGCTGCTGCCGCACGGCGTCGGGCTCCGGCGCTTGAGAGAGGAGAAACGCCAGCAGGGAAAGGCCGATGAGCGGCGACTGGAACATGCCGGGGCCTGCGCCCGGCCGCCGGGACCGGGCAACCAGTATTCTATCGGATATAGGCTCCTCCGATGCGGAATCCGGCCTGGAAACGGCGGCTGAGCGGGCTGGCTGGGCTCGGGGCGCTCATGATCCTGGCTGATGAGACCCGCCTCCCCGTCTTCCTCGACGTGACGCGCTCCACCGGCATCCGGTTCCGGGGTGAATCGAGTCCCACCTCGCAGAAGTATCTGGTGGAGTCGATGATCGGCGGCGTCGCCATGTTCGATTACGACGGCGATGGCCGGCTGGATCTGTTCTTCGTCAACGGCGGCAGGATCCTGGATCCGATGCCCAAGGGCGCGCTGCCCGATAAATCCGACCCGAAATACTGGGACCGGCTGTTTCGCAACAACGGCGACGGGACCTTCACCGACGTGACCCTGAAGGCCGGGCTCAAGGGCAAGCATTACGGCATGGGCGTGGCCGTGGGCGACTACGACAACGACGGCGATGCCGACCTCTACGTCACCGGATTTCCGCTCAATGTCCTCTATCGCAACAACGGCGACGGAACCTTCACCGATGTGACCGAACAAGCCGGCGTGGCCGGCGGCAACTGGTCGACCAGCACCTGTTTTGTCGACTACGACAACGACGGCTGGCTCGACCTCATCGTGGCCCGCTACATGGATTGGAGCTTCGAAAACAACATCTGGTGCGGAGGCCGCGAGCCCGGCCGGCGCTCCTATTGCCATCCCGATGAGTTTCCCGCCATCCACCACCTCGTCTATCGCAACAACGCCGACGGGACCTTCAAGGATGTCTCCGAAGCCACAGGCTTCGCCAAGGCGCCAGGAAAGGGGCTCGGCATCGCATTCAACGATTTCGATCGGGACGGCTGGCTGGACATCCTGGTGGCCAACGACGCCACGGCGCAGCAGATGTTTCACAACAAGGGTGACGGCACCTTCGAGGAAGTCGGTCTGGCGCTCGGCATCGCCTATGACGAGGACGGCCGCGCCTTTGCCGGCATGGGCGCCGACTTCCAGGATTACGACAACGACGGCTGGCCCGATATCTTCCTCAACGCGCTGGCGCGCCAGCACTACTCGCTTTACCGCAACGAAGGCGGCTCCTTCCTCTATCACTCCGGACCCTCAGGCATCCAGGCGATCACGAAGCTCCACTCCGGCTGGGGCGCCCGGTTGATGGACTTCGACAACGACGGCTGGAAGGACGTCTTCGTCGCGCAGGGCCACGTCATGGACAACATCGAACTCACGGAACCGGAGCTCAAGTACCTGGAGCCCCCGCTGATGATGCGCAACGTCCGGGGCAAGTTCGAGGACGTCTCCGACCGGTTGGGCGAGGGCTTCCGTGTCGAGACCGCCTCGCGCGGCGTCGCCTTCGGAGACCTCGACAACGACGGCTTTCTCGATGCGGTGATCTACTGCAAGGATTGCGAGGCGGTGGTGCTACGCAACGGCGGCAACGGCAACCATTGGCTGCTCGTCGACACCGAAGGGACCAGGAGCAACCGCGACGGCATCGGCGCTCGCATCCGGCTGGTGGCCGAGGACGGTACCGAGCAGCATGGCATCGTGACGACAACGGGCAGCTACTGCTCGGCCAACGACAAGCGCGTCCACTTCGGCCTGGGGAAGGCCGCGCGCGCCCGCCTGCTTGAAATCCACTGGCCGAGCGGCAAGGTCCAGAAGCTCGAAAACATCGAAGCCAATCAGATCCTGCGCGTGCGCGAGCCGGCCGATTGAGCGGCGGATGCGCCCCGGGAGCCTTCGGCCGTCACCGCCTCGATCAGCGCGCGGAGATAGCCGTAGCCGAAGGCGAAGGCTTGAAGCCCTCCCGGATCGTCCGGGTGGCGTGGCATGTGGTCGGGCAGGATCGAGCCGGAGTAGCGCGCGTCGCGAAGAGTCCGCATGATCGCGAACAACTCCAGCTCGCCTTCGTCCGGGTAGACCTCGACGAAGTCGTGGAGACCGCCGCGGATGTTGCGCATGTGCACCTGGTGGATCTTGCCTCGGCGGGCCAGGTAGGTGACGAGGGGCAGGCTCTGGCGTCGGGGGTCTCGGAGTCCCTCGGCCACCGTGCCCAGGCAGAGTTGAAAGCCGTTATAAGGCGAGTCGACGATCGCTTCGTAGCTGCGAATCGCGGCAAAGATATCCGGCGAATCCCAGTTGTCGACACCCTGATAGCCAAAGGGCAGACCGGGCGGATCGTAGGGGTGGCAAGCCAGACGCACGCCGTATTCGGCGGCCGCCGGCACGACCCGGGTGAGAAAGTAGCGGATTCGCTCCCAATACTCCTCGGAGCTGACCCGGCCCGCTTCGCCCGCCGGCAGCCGGCGCCAGTCCCGTTCGAGCCGAAAACCCTGATAGAGGGCACCGCCGCGTCCGGCAAGCTGCCGGTTCCTCCGGATCGGGATCATTGTCCAGTGGTAGGTAATCAGCCCCACTCCGACCGAGGCCGCCTTGCGGATGTTGTCGATGATTGTTTCGATCTGCCGGTCGCGCGCGGCGCCGGCCGGCATGCGGATGTAGTTGGAGTCCATCCGGATGGCTTCAAGCGTCACCCCGAAGCGGTCACAATCGTCGCGCATGCGGCGGAGACGGTCGAGATCCCAGTTGCCGTCGCCGGGGTTGGTCGGGGCGTGTACGGTGAGGTGCCGGACGCCGTGGCGGAGGTTGAACTCGAGATTGGCCCTTCCGGTGATGTCGGCGCCGGGTCCGCCGGCGATGGCGTGATAGTCAGCCCCGACGTGCACAGGATACTCCGGCGCCCGCAGACCTCGGCTTAGACTCAGATCTTGATCTTATCGTAATCGAACGGCTCGTTCACCAGGTGGTATTCCGGCTCGCCCGGCAGTTGCAGGTAGTAGGTCTTGAGCGGCGTCCTCTCGAAATCGGTCAGCTTGCGCGGAACGGCCTTGCCGTCGATCCACTCGTAAATGGGGATCTCCCAGGGGTTGAACGTGTCGCTCAGGCCGCGTTCCTTGGCGATGCGGAACAGGTGGACGTTGCCGGGCTCGTGCCCGCCCAGCCAGTGCCCGATGATGTCCAGGCGGAACTTGTCCTTGCTGAACATCACCAGGTTGGTCAGATAGTCCTGGCCGATGGCGAAGCCGTTGCCGTCCCGGCCGAAGATGCCCTCGATCATGGCCAGGCCGGTGTTGATCACGCTCATGTTGTCGCAGGTCTTGTGTGCCCAGATCTCCTGGTGCATCGGGCTGAGCTGCGCCTGGCTGGCGTAGCGCGAGTAGCCCAGCTTGAGATGGTTCTGGAAGTAGCGGTGGATCTTCTCTTCGGCGTCGGGCACGATGTCGGGCTTCATGAAGTCCGGCACGCCCGTCACCATGCTCCAGCCCGAGCAGAAGCGCACGTAGGGCAGCACCACCAGGCCCTGTTCGTTCTTCACTGAAAGCGTCAGACACATGCCGTGCGCCTTCCACTTGGCGATGTTGAGCAGCCAGGTGTCGGGCTCGTTCATCGGCGCGTAGTGCGGGATGCGGCGGTAGACGACCGCATCGGGCACTTTGCTCCAGGTCATGTCGCGTCCTTGAGCGAACTCCTCGGGCGTGCGCGCGCACTCGTTCATCTGGACGCCGTGGCGGCGGTTGATGGTGACAAAGCCGCGCACGTTCCAGCGGGGGCGGTTGTTGGCCTCGAGGAAGTAGAACTTCGACAGGCCGAGCTCCTTGAGGCCCAGGATGATGCCCTCATAGAAGTCGGCGTCGGTGCCTGTGCCCCAGAACTGTTCGTCGGGTACGCCCGGCTGGCGCACGCTGCACGAGTTGGGCTTGAGGATGATGCGGTGCGAGACGGGCACCCCCGGTTTCCTCAATGGGACGAAGATCTCGCGGGCAAGCTTCAGGCCCTCGGCGCGCTTGGCCTCGGCATCCAGCTTGTGCGGGACGTGGGTGCGGCGGATGAAGACGGCCTTGGGGTTGGCTTCGATGAAGGGATGGAGCCCGAAGTAGGGCGCCGGCTCCTGAGTCTCGGCCGCCCGAAGGGCAGGCGCTGCGGCCAGGTGTAGCAGGTCGCGTCTGGTCCATGCCATGGCCCCCTCATTGTAAGAAACCGGGGACAGTATACTCAATTCCCAATTTCGCCCCGCCGCCTGGCATACAATCGTGGCGATGACGCGACGCGCTGCACTCTCCTCGCTCGCCGGGGCCCTGGCGGGCGCCGCCGCCCCGCCGCCCCAGCCCAACCGCGCGCCCGTGGTAAACGCTGCGGAGCACGCCTGGGTCATTCATGACCCGCGCTTCCCCATCGATCCCCAGGTGGCCTCCTGCCCTCAGAACTTGCCCACCTACGACTACTCGGGCGAGTGGCTGATCTCGGAGATGCAGACCTACAACGTGGACCGGGTGGCGATCTCCCACGTCTGCTACTACGGCCGCAACAACGACTATACGATCCATTGCGTGAAGACTTGGCCGGACAAGTTCGCGGGTTACGGCTTGCTGGTGGGCCACCGCCTGTATTCTCCGGCCGACAAGGAGAACCCGGCGCGTCTGGAAAGGCTGATGAAGGAGGGCGGCCTGGTCGGCCTGCGCCTAAGTCCAATCTACGACAAAGAGCTCGTCTGGCTCAACGACCCGGTCTGCTACCCGCTTTGGAAGAAGGCCGAGGAGCTCAAGGCGACGTTCCACATCTTCCTGGCGCCACACCAGGTCCGCCAGGTCGCCGACATGGCCGAGCGGTTTGCCGGGGTCAATATCGTCATCGACCACATGGCGATGATCGACATCACGGCGCCCGACAGCGAGGGCTTCGGGCCGCTGCTCGACCTTGCCCGTTTTCCTAACGTGTATATCCGCACCTCGCTCCACAACCCGTCAAAGACGCGGCGAATGCCCTACCGCGACGTCTGGCCTTTCCTGCGGCGGCTTTATGACCGTTATGGTCCGAAGCGCCTGGTTTGGGCCAACTTTGCGGAAAAGCTCATCATCGAGGAGCTCATTCCGTTCTTTACTGCCGAGGACAAGGAGTGGATTCTGGGCCGCACCGCCTGGCGGCTGTACAAGTTTGAAGAAAAGCGGGCGTCCTTGACCGCAGCGACGGCCAGATCCAGGGCCCGGCCCGGGGGGTGAGACCCGCTCGCCGCGGCGAGGTCCTGACCCACCGGCCCGAGGATGGCCGCCCGCGGCAGCCGTTCGGAGAACTGCTCGCCGGCCGGTCGGTTCGGCTTGGCTTGTCGGCCGGCGACGAACAGGCCGGAGAGTGCGAAACTGTTCGCCGGCGCCAATCGGCGCCAGAAGGCCGAGGCTACCCTTTTTAGGCTCAGAAGGAAGCTACCCGTCGGAGTTCTTCGAAAAAGGGGCTCGACTTTACTGCGCAGAATGGCGGGCCTCCAGCTTCGCCCGCAGCGTTTCGATCAGCTCGGGAAGCGAAGCAGGTCCCATGGAAACCACCTCGCCATCGACCGTGAAGATAGGACAAGCCATCGCGCCAAACGTATTGATCAGTTTGATCGCCGGAAGGTCGCTTGCCAGGCTGAGTTTCTTGGACACGTCGATGGTTTGCACCCTGGTCCCGGGTAGCTTCGACTCCAGTTGGGCGATATATTCTCGCAGCTCTTCCTCGCTCTGGCCCACGGGACCGCAACAGGAGGATTGCGGTCCGCAGGGAAACGACTGTGGCAGATAATAAAGTCGAATCGTGGAATTGGTGTCGCTCATCCCGCCAAGCACCTCCTCACACTAGCAGATTGTAGACGTAACCTGCGGTTACGCATCCGATGAATGACAGGCCGACGTAAAGCGCTAAGACCTTCGGCCGGAACACGCCCGAGAGCATAGCGATCGAAGGCAGCGACAGGCCGGGACCGCCCAGCAGGTAAGCGAGCGTGGCTCCCGGTCCCATGCCCTTGCTCATCAAGGCGAGCGCCGTCGGCACCTCGACGTAGGTGCAGACGTAGGCGAGCACGGCGACGGCAGAGGCCACCAGGACGCTGTTGAGCGCCTTGCCGCCCACCCACTCGGTGATGACGCTGCTTGGGAAGACAACCTTGATAGCGCCGGCAATCAGCACCGCTAAAAGCAGGTAACCGTTGAGCTGGAGGAAGAGTCGCCAGCCCATCCGGAACATCTCCCCGAGCTTCTGTCCCAGGCTGGAGTAAGCGGTATCGCCCATCGGCAGCACGGCGCAGGCACCGACGTTCTTGATTTCGGTCGTTTCATTCGCGGCCAGCCGCCAAAGCCCATGCTGGGTCCTCTCCACCAGCCCCGCTTCCTCCAACCGCTCAAGCTTCGCCTCGCTACCGGCACCGAGCTGCTCCGGGCGAACCCCTTCCGGGCTGGTGACCGCAACCATTCCAAAGCGGAAGGCAAACTGCTGCAATTCGGGCGACAGCCGGGGAGGAATATAGATCTTGAGAAAGCGGCGGGGGTTCCTGTGCTTGCGTTGCCAGTGGGAGAGCACCGTGCCGACCGCCAGGGCGATGGCAAATGTCGCCACCACGCGCCCGACCGCCATCGGCCAGCCCAAAATGCCGGCGGTCATGAAGACCGTGGGAACGTTGAGCATCGGGGCCGCGATGAGGAACGCCATCGTCGGGCCGAGCGGAATCCCCGCCTCGACCATGCCGGCCAGCACCGGGACGATCCCGCAGGAACAGATGGGAATCACGGCTCCGGCCACGGCAGCCAGAAAGTTGGCCTTTAGGCCGCCGTATCCCATTTTCGCCTTGACCTTTTCCCAGGAGACGAAGACGACCAGCGCGGCGGCAATGAGCATCCCGACGATCCAATACTGAAACAGCTCCACCAGAACCGCCGCGCCCTTGATGTAGATAAACCACAACACCTGGGGAATGTTCCAGGAAAGCGGCGTGGCGATCTCCGTCAGGCGCGCCTCCGCCTCGGCGAGCCCCGGCGGTTGTAGCAGCCCGTAGAGATAGAGCGAACGGATCGACAAGCCGTGCACGTAGGCGTAAATCAGTCCGCTCGCGTACATGACGCCCACGGCCGCCAAATAGAACCACATCCGGGGCGTTGGTTGAAATCGAGCCTGCGGCTTTGTGCCGACGGCAGGCCCGACGACGGTCTCGTGGTTGGCCAACAGCGGACTATCCGCGGACATCTCCCCCTTCCTCCTGCGCCTTGGCGATCACCTCGTTTGACATCCGCCGCATGACGAATTCGTCCATATGCCGGTCACCTGTGCTGCGGATGGCGCGAGCCAGCTCGACCGCCGCCTGAATCGCATCGATGGGCACCTCGAGCCGAAGCGCCTCCTTGTAATGGTAGGCGAAGCAGGGCTGGCAGTGGCCCGCCACCGCCGCGGCGATGCCAACCAGTTCCTTGATCTTCGGGTCAAGGGCGTCAGCCATTTTGGCTTCCTCCGCTCATCATGCGGCCCATCATCCGCTGCATCATGGGTTGCATGAATTTTTTCATCTCCGGATCCTGCATCATCGCTTCGCACGCAGACATCATCCGTTGCATGCCGTCCGGCGATTGCATCATCGTGCGACAAAGCCGCGGGCCCAGCTCGACCATCAAGCGGACCTGATCCTCCACGCTCAGGTTGCGAATCTCTTCTTGAATTGCTTGAAAATCCATCGTTCTCTCCTTCCCTTCAAAGATCTCTCGGGGCGATTTTGCCGTTTCGAGAGCCACTGCTTCGCAAGCAATCCCGGCTTCCAAGGAGTTTGGTTCAGCGAAAAGCCAGCCGGCGCCCCGTCACGGAGCCGCGGCCTGGCAGCCGCGGCAAGCTCCTGATCTGCTGCATCTGGCAGGCCCCCTCTTTCACAGCTCGCCTCAGGCGGACCAGATCATTCTGGAAAATGCCATCACCGGCGAACGCACTACGAAGAAACTCGAAGAGGGGTTTGAGCCCGCTGGCTCCGGCGTCGACGAGCCGGTAGAAAACGCGAAGTCCCTCCCGGCGATCGGTCACCAGCCCGGCGTGCTTGAGATAGGTGAGGTGCCGGGAGACGTTCGATTGGGTCAACTCCAGCACATACTGGATGTCGCAGCCGCACAGTTCGCCATAGAGCAGCAGATGCAGCATGCGCAGGCGGTTGGCGTCCCCTAGCCCCTTGAAGTACGCCTCGAGTTGTGCGAGCGAGGTCATCACTTTATGAGTGTAATTGCATAAACAGTTAAAGTCAAGTTTGCTTGAGACGACGGCTCCTGACGCCCCTCGGTTCTGCGCCGCGCCCGCGCCCGCTCCGCCAAGGCTGGGCCGGTCACCGGGTGCAATTGCCGGCGAAGGAGCCCTCGAGCCTGCACCGGTCGCGGTCGTGTCGCGGCGGCCCGCAGCCCGGACGCCGTGCCGCCGGATTCAACGGCTCGGCCAGAGCGGACCTCAGTCCTCGACGATCAGGCCGGCGTACCTGGCGATCAGCTTCTTGAGGCCGTAGCCGGGGAAACTGATCGTCAGCTTGGCGTCCTCGCCGTGGCCCTCGCGCCGCAGGACCAGCCCCTTGCCGTACTTCGGGTGGCGCACCGTCGCGCCGGCAGGGAAGCTCGAGGCAGGGGACCTCTTCGCCGGCGGCGGTGGCGGGGACGGCGGCGGAGGGGGCGTGAGGCCGCGCGTGCGGAAGAACTCGGCAATCGCTTCGATCGAATCGTAGCGTTGCCTGGAAGCCGAGTATCTTTGCGTGCGCTCGCGCACTTCATGGCGTTCCGCGTAGAGGGCAAGACCGCCCTCGGGCCCCTCTGCCACGGCGGGCAACCGGGTCCAGGCGATGTGTTCCTGAGGAATCTCATCGAGGAAGCGCGAGGGTTCCTGCTCCTCGAGCGTGCCGGCGCCGAAACGCCGGCGGCGCCGGGCCCAGCTCAAAAAGAGTCGCTTCTGTGCCCGTGTCATGCCCACGTAGCAGAGCCGGCGCTCCTCTTCCAGCATCGCGGGCGAGTCCATCGAGCGCGAATGGGGAAACAGGCCCTCCTCGAGCCCCGCCAGGAAGACCACCGGCCACTCCAGCCCCTTGGCGTTGTGCAGCGTCAGCAGCGAGATCTGAGCCGCGCTGTCGAGCTGGTCGCTTTCCGAGACCAGCGCCGCATGGTCGAGGAACTCCTCGAGCGTTTCGCCGCGCGCTGCGGCGTCGACCGCCGCGTTGATCAGCTCGTTCAGGTTGTCCAGCCGGGACTCGGCGGCCGGCTCATCGGCCGCTTCGAGCATGGCCCGATAGCCGGTCTCCTCCACCAGGCGCCGCAGAAGCTCTCCGGGCGGCAGCAGGCGCGCGGCTTCGGCCAGTTGCTCGATGAGCCGGCGAAACCCCTCGAGGGCCGCGTGCGCCCGGCTGGGCAGCAGGCGGCGCTCGAGGAGCCAGCCGGTGGCGTCCCAGAGGCTCAAGCCTTGCTCGCGGGCATGGCGCTCAATCTCCTCCACCGTGCTGCGGCCGATGCCGCGGGCCGGCGTGTTGATGATCCGGAGCAGGCTCACCGGATTGTGCGGGTTCAGCAGGAGCTTCAGGTAGGCCAGCACGTCCTTGATCTCGGCGCGCTGGTAGAAGCTCAGCCCGCCGACGACGTGATAGCGCCGGCCGTAGCGCCGCAGCGCCTCCTCGATCTGCCGCGACTGCCAGTTGGTCCGGTAGAGCACGGCCACGCGGAGGTTGGGCTCGCGCCCCAGCAGTTGCTCGATCGTCTCGGCGATGAAGCGCGCCTCGGCCTCTGCGTCGGGAGCTCCGAATAAGACGATCTTCTCGCCGACCTCCCCATCGGTCCACAGCCGCTTGCCGAGCCGGTTTCGGTTGTGAGACACCACGGCGCTCGAAGCCGCCAGAATCGTTCGGGTCGACCGGTAGTTCTGTTCCAGGCGAATGATCCGCGCCTCGGGGAAATCGCGTTCGAAGTCGAGGATGTTGCGGATGTCGGCGCCCCGCCAGCTATAGATGGACTGGTCCTCGTCGCCCACGGCGCAGACGTTGCGCCGCCTTTCAACCAGCAGGCGGATCAGCTCATATTGGACCCGGTTGGTGTCCTGATACTCGTCGACGAGCAGATACCAGAGCCGATCGTTGAGCCGGGCCCGAAGCTCGTCGTCATGGCGGAGCAGGCGCACCGCCTCGAGCAACAGATCGTCGAAGTCAAGTGCTCCGGCGCGCCGCAATCCGGCCTCGTAGTGTTCGAAGGCGGCGGCCAGGCGTGCGGCCGCCGGGTCCCGGGCCTCTCGGAGTAGGTCCTCCGGACGGAGCCCGCGGTTTTTCGCCTGACTGATCCGGCTGAGCGCCACCCGGGGCTGCATGAAGGTCTCGCTCAGGCCCAAGTCCCGGTAGGCCGCCTTGATCAGGGCGAGCTGGTCCTCCTCGTCGAAGATCACGAAACTCGGCGTGAAGCCCGGCCGCAGCTCGGCCAGCCGCGTGCCCTCCCGCCGCAGCAAGCGCACGCAGTAGGAATGGAAGGTCGAGATGAACGGCGTTTGAAAAATCCCCGCTGCGGCGAGCATCGTCTCGACCCGACGCCGCATCTCCTCGGCCGCCTTGTTGGTGAAGGTGACGGCTAGGATGGTGCGCGCAGGCACGCCACGCGCATGAATGAGGTGGCAGATGCGGTGCGTAATGACACGGGTCTTGCCGCTGCCGGCTCCGGCGAGGATCAACAGTGGGCCCTCTCCGTGAGCCGCTGCCTCCTGCTGCGGGGGGTTGAGACCGGCAAGGAAGTCCATGGAGCGGAGGTACATGGGAATTCTAGCACGGGCCGGGGTAGGAGGGACGCACAGCGGGCATGAACGGGGGGATGCCAAGAAAATACTTGCAGAGTACTAGTAGTACTAGTATAGTAGTACACATGGAGAGAAACACTCCAGCCTCCCCCAATCTGCAAGCACTCAAACGCGAACTCGAGTGGCTGTACTTGAGGCGCACCGCCTTGGATCGCCTGATCCACTCGTTAGAGCAATATTCCCAGATCGCCCGTGTAGCTCGAACGCCCGCCTGGAGAAGGCAGGCTCGGGGGGCTTCGTCGGCCCGCGCCGTTTGAGCCGCCCGCCATCGCAGCGCACGCGGCGCGGTCCGGAGCCGCCCCTCCGGGCGGGCGCAATCTGTGTTGCCACACTCAGAATCCCGTTTGCGAGCCGTCGATTTTGGCGCCGCCGAGTACGCGGCGGAGAACCGCTAGGCGAAAACCGACGTCGCCGAGACTCAGCGACGCAGTCAGCGTGCCGAGCAGCGCCCCGGCCAAGATCCTTGCGCGCATCCGGAGCGAGCGGCCGAGACCCCAGTAGCGGGCATAACGAACCAGGCCGGCAGCATAGTCGGCGCAAAGCTCGGCCCGGGCTGCTATCTCCGTGGGCTTCCACAGCCCCTCGTCGCCGGCGCAGACAGCCTGGGCTGCGGCCAGCACTACGATCCTCTTCGCGGCTGTGCCGACCTGCGCAAACAGTTGCAGGTTTGAGCCGAACTGGCCGTACTTTTCGTCGAAGTAGTTCATGCCGCGCAGGAATTGGCCGCGCACGAGCATCGCCCGCGGATCGGCCGCCCCAGTGAGCAGCTCGGCGGTATCGAGCGCCTCCGGTTGGACCGGCGCCGTCCCCGGCAAGGTCGGCGACCAGCAATCGCCCCGCCGCCAGGCCCGGTAGAGCTGCTCGAGCGTAGGCAGATCGCCGACGTGAGAAATCGGCCGGCCAGCGCGGTCCACCAGGAGCGGGCAGGCGACCGCCACGCTGGGATCGGCGTCGAGCTTCGCCGCGAGAAGTTCGACGGTCTCCGGGCGAACCTCGATGTCCGGATCGAGAAACAGCAGGTAGCGGCCCCGCGCGGTACGGGCCCCGATATTGCGCGCTTTCGTGAGGCCAAAGTGGCGCGGCAGGCGAAGCACGGTTATGCCGCTGATCTCCTGGTCGATCTGGGCACTCGAGTCGCGCGAGCCACAATCGACCACCAGGATCTCCATGCCCTCGCCGATGGTGGAGGCTTTGAGCGACTCGATCGACCGCATGAGCGCCGGCTTGGAGTTGTAGGAGACGACGATGGCGGAGACGACGACGCTCGGGGCGACCTCTTCCAATTCCATGGCATGGATGATGATAGCGCAGCGCCTTGATAAGGTGGGCTGAACCTCAACGTCCGGGGCCGGCTGGTTCGGGAAGCGCCATCAACACGGCCAGCACCTCGATGCCGTCCCAGAGGTTCTGCAACCGCAGGTTTTCGTTATGACTGTGCTGGTTGCCGTCATGGTTGGCGATCGGCACGAGGATGACGGGAGCTTCCAGCACACCGGCCACCGCGGAGACGGCGGGAACCGGCCCGGTCGTCGGCACCTTGAGGATCGGTCCGCGTGCCTGCTCGACGGCAGCGATCACTCGCTGGCTGACCTCGAGCTCCATCGGCGTGCGCACCGGATTGACGCCGGCCTTCTGCTCGACGCGGCAAATCCTGGCGTAGGACCTCCGCAGGCCTTCACTCGGTTCTGCCTCGGTGACGTAAAAGCCCTGCTTGCGAATGTGGTCGATCAGGCGGGCTGCCGTCGTCCGCTGGTCCATGCCCTTCACCAGGTGAACCTCGAGCGAGGCGCGCGCGACGGCCGGGATGCGGCTTGCGGCGCCCGCGCCCACCGCGCCCGCGGCGATGCCGCGGACATTGAGCGCCGGCTGGTTCATCGCCTCGGCCAGCGTGCGCGCACCGCCCTCGGTTTCCGCCAAACCCAGCTCCTGCTTCAAGGTCTGATCGTAGCTCGGCGCCTGGGCGATCGCCTCGAGCTCCGCTTTGCCGAGCGGTGCCACGCCCTGGTAGAAGCCGTCGATGAGAACCTTGCCGGAGTCGTCTCGCACCGAGGCAAGCAGCCGGACAAGCTGGTGGGCAGGGTTGGGCGACCAGTTGCTGAACCGGCCGCTATCGAGCTCCTGGCGCGGTCCGTAGACGGTGAGTTCGAGCGCCAGGAAGCCGCGGGCGCCGAAGATAAGCTGCTGCTGTCGGTTGGAGGGAAGTGCGCCGTCGACGAACAGCCACAGATCGCTCTCCAGGATCTGGCGGTGCGCCCGGAGCACCTGCTCAAGGCGGGGCGATCCGGATTCTGCTTCGCCTTCGATGAAAAACTTCACGTTCGCCTGGAGCGGGACTTGGCGTGCCCGCAGAGCCTCGAGGGCGGAGGCCATGGCGATGATCGCCACCTTGTCGTCGGCTGCCGAGCGGGCGTACAGGCGCCACTCCGGATCGGTGGGCCAGCCCGGATTCGGCAGCGGAATGGGTTGCCCGCCGGCTTCGAGGGCCGTGCTCATGAGCACCGGCCGGTAGGGCCCGCGCGTATACCAGCGCTCCGGTTCCGCCGGGTAGCCGTCGTAGTGCGCATAGAACGTGATGGTCTGCCGGGCGCCGGGGCTTGCGAGCTCGCCGTAGACGATCGGCGGGGCGTTTGAAGTCTCCAGCAGGCGCGTCCGCACGCCTCGCCGCTCCAGCATGGCCGAGACCGCCTCGGCGTTCCGGCGCAGAGCCACCGGGTCCTGCGGCGGATTGGGAAGCCGAAGCAGGTCGACGAACTCGTCCAGAATGGCGCGCTCATGCGTCTCGCGCCAGTGGCGGGCGGCTTGAGCGGCTTCGTAGGAGGCCGCTTGGACGGACCAGGCCGTGGCGACCAGCAGCGCCAGGAGCGCCATGATTCGATCTTAACAGCGGGCGGCGAGCGCCGCTGGTGACGGGAATTTGCCTTTCGACGAAGCCGTGGCGCCGGGGCTCAGTCGCTAAGTTGCAGATTTGTTGTGAGATGCCGCCTGGCACTGCGCGTGCTCCGCCCGGCGGGCGGAGCTACCGAATGGATCGCATCGGTTTCCAACTGGAACGCTACATGGACCTGGTGGCCCTGCGGCAGAAGCTGGTGGCCTCCAACATCGCGAATGCGGGCACGCCAGGCTACAAGACGCGCGACGTGGACTTCGCCAGCGCCTACCGGGGGCTGCTCGAGGGCACGCCGGCCAGCGTCGTCGAAGTGGAGAATCTCAAGGGGCGCAACGACGGCAACAACGTGAGCCTGGACCGGGAAGCGCGCCTGCTGGCCGAGAACGCTCTCCGGTTCTCAACGGCCTCGCAACTGATGCGCGCGCGGCTCCGCCTCCTGCGGAGTGCGATCAAGGAGGGCGCCGGATGAGCCTGTTTTCGCTGCTTGCCGTGAGCGGCTCGGGCATGGCCGCGCAGCGGGCGCGCGCCGAGGTGCTGGTGGAGAATCTTGCGAACGCCGAGACGACGCGCACCCCCGAAGGAGGGCCGTACCGCCGCAAAGACGTCGTTTTCGAGAGCCGGCCGGCACCGTCGAGCTTCTCGAGCCTCTTGCGCTCGGAGCTGGACGGGACTCTGATGGGCGTGGAGGTGGCCGAGGTGGTCGAGGACAACCGGGAGCCCGAGCGGCGGTACCTGCCGGGCCACCCGGACGCCGACGAGCAGGGCTACGTGGCCTTTCCCCGGGTGAACCCGGCCGAGGACATGGTGGATCTGCTCAACGCGGCGCGCCAGTACGAGGCCAACGTGGCAGCCATCTCGGCAGCCAAGGATATGATTCACCGCTCGCTCGATCTGCTGCGCTGAGCGAGGCGAATTCCGAGGGCATGAGGAAAGAACGGTATGTCGATGCTTGAGGCGGTGCGTCTGGCGGCGCCGGCCGCAGCGGCCGCAACCGGGCCGGGTGCTTCGCCGCGCACGGGCGGCGGCTTCGAGGAAGTGCTGGCGCGCGCCATCCGGCAAGTGGAGAATTTCCGCCTGGAGGCCGATCAAAAGGTGGAGCGGTTCCTGGCCGGCGAGGGCGAGGATCTGCACTCGGTGGCGCTGGCCACGCAGCAGGCCGAGCTGGCCTTCGAGCTGTTCCTCCAGGTTCGCAACAAGGTCGTGCAGGCCTACCAGGAAGTGATGCGCATGCAGGTCTGAAGCCCGGCAGCCTGGGGCCGGGCGAGCCGTGCGGAATGAGCGCCTGGAAACTTCACCTTGAATGGCGGTTCAGGGCCGCCGGCGGGCGGCGAAGGAACCGGCATGGCTGAGCTCAAGCGGCTGCTGGGGAATCTGACGCTGCGACAGAAGGCGTCGCTGGTCATCGCCGCCGTGGCCGTGGCCGCCTCGCTGTGGGCGCTGGCGAACTGGAGCCGCGAGCGCGACTTCCGACCGCTCTACACCGGGCTGGCCGCCGAGGATGCCGGCGCGGTTGTCGCCCGCCTCCGGGAGCGCGGCACGCCTTACCGGCTGAGCGATGCGGGCGCCACGGTGCTTGTACCCTCGGCCCGGGTGGCCGAGGCGAGGCTGGATCTGGCCGCCTCGGGCCTGCCACGCACCGGGCGAATCGGTTTCGAGCTGTTCGACCAGAACCGTTTCGGCGCCACCGACTTCGCCGAGAAGGTGAATTTTCATCGGGCGCTCGAAGGGGAACTCGAGCGCTCGATCTTGACGCTGGCGGAAGTGGAGCGGGCGCGCGTGCACATCACGCCGCCCAAGGAGTCCGTCTTCCTGGAGGCGCGCCGGCCGGCCAAGGCGAGCGTCCTCGTCAAGCTGCGGCCCGGGGCGCGCCTGGAGCCCGAGAATGTGCAGGCGATCTGCCACTTGGTGGCGAGCGCGGTCGACGGGCTGGAGCCCGGGGCGGTTTCGGTGCTGGATGTCCGGGGAAACCTGCTCAACCGGCCGCGTTCACCCGAAGATCCCGAGGGTGGGCGGCCCTCGGAGGCGCTGCTTGAGTACCGCCAGCGTCTGGAGCGGGATCTGATGGCGAAGATCCACTCGACGCTCGAGCCGCTGCTCGGCCCCGAGGGTTTCCGGGCCAGTGTGAGCGTCGAGTGTGACTTCACCTCCGGCGAGCAGAGCGAAGAGATCCTCGATCCGACGCGTTCGGTGATGACCAGTTCCCAGCGCACCGAGGACACGGGCGGCTATCCGGCGGCCTCGGGGGTGCCGGGTACGGCGTCGAACCTGCCGCGGCCGACGGCGCGGCCCTCGGCTTCGGCGCGGAGTTACTCGCGCCGCACGGAGAACATCACCTATCAATCCAGCCGGACCGTGCGGCGGCTCCGAATTCCGCAGGGGACGGTCAAGCGCATGTCGGTGGCGGTGGTGGTGGACCATCTGGTGCGCTGGGAAGGACAGGGGGCGGCGGCCAAGCGTATTGTCGAGCCGCCGTCGGAGGAGAAGTTGAAGGCGATTCGCGAACTGGTGGCGGGCGCCGTGGGACTGAATGCGGAACGAGGCGATCAGCTCACGGTGGAGAGCCTGCCGTTTGAAGCGGCGCCACGGTGGCAGCTCGAGCCGGAACCGGCCGCTCCGCCGGCGCCGGGCGGGCCGGCGCTGCCCGCCTGGCTGCCGGAGCCGCTTCGAAGCTTTCAGGTCCTCGCCGTCTTAGGTGCGGCTCTGGCGGTGCTGCTGCTGGCCGCGGTGGCGGGGCTTTTCTGGTGGCGGCGCCGCCGGCGCCTAAAGATCGAGACAGCCCGGGAGCTGGCGCCGGGCGAAGGCGCCTCCGGGGCGCTCGAGGCAGGCGACGCCGCGGGCCGGTTGAGCGCGCAACTGGCCGAGCGCGCCGAGCAGCAGGCCAAGCTCGAGCAGGAGGCGCTCGAAAGCCTGCGCCTGGCGCCTCCTAAAACCAAGAAGAGCGAAGTGCTGGCCAAGCATCTGGCCGAGGCGGCGAAGAAGGACGCCGCCGGGCTGGCACAGGTGGTGCGCACCTGGCTCGATGAACGCGAGTAATCTGCCATGATCCGCAATGCCGGAACCGAGGAACGCCTGAGCGGCGTGCGCAAGGCCGCCATCCTCACCGTGGTGCTGGGCCCGGAGACGGCGGCGGAGATCGTGCGCCACTTGAGTGAAGACGAGGCGGAGATGATCAGCCGCGAGGTGGCGCAGATGGGGGCGATCTCGACCGAGCAGGCCGAGAAGGTGCTCGAAGAGTGCCACAACATGCACATGGCGCGCCACTACGTCATCAAGGGCGGCGTCGATTACGCCCGGGAGCTGCTGATTCAGGCCTTCGGGCCGGACCGAGCCAAGAAGCTGCTCGATCGTCTGATGAAGGCACTCGGCAGCGACGCCGCGAGCTTCGAGGCGCTCCAGCGGGCCGACCCGCAACAGCTTGCGAAATTCATTCACTCCGAGCACCCGCAGACGATTGCTTTGGTGCTGTCGCACCTGAACGCCTCCCAGGCTGCGGCGCTGCTGGCGTCGTTGCCGCCTGAGATCCGCTCGGAGGTCGTGACGCGGATGGCCAGCCTGGAGCAGATCTCGCCGGAGGTGGTGGGCCGAATCGCGGGCATCATCGGGCAGAAGCTCAAGGCTCTGGGGGAATTCAGCCGGGAGGCCTACGGCGGCGTGCGGGCGGTGGCGGAGATCATGAACCGCCTGGACACGAACACCAGCCGGGAGATCCTCAGCGCCATCGAGGAGAGGGAGCCGGCGCTGGTGGAGACGATCCGGCACCTGATGTTTGTCTTCGAGGACATGCTGTTGATCTCGAGCGAAGGGATCAAGGAGGTGCTGGCGCGGGTGGACCGCAAGCTACTGACGATTGCGCTCAAGGGGACGAGCGACCGCTTGAAGGAACATTTCTTCCAGTGCATGTCGCAGCGGGGCGCCGAGATGCTCCGCGAGGATCTGGAGGCGCTCGGGCCGGTCAAGATCAAGGAGGTCGAGGCGGCGCAACAGCAGATCATCGCCATCGTGCGCCAGTTGGAGGCCGAAGGCGTGCTCAGCATCCGGGGCACGGTCGGCGAACAGTATGTCGTCTAGGGTCCTGACGGGCGATGAGGCCGAACGCGTGCGGCCCATGCAGTGGGAGATCGCGCCCGGCGCCGGCCGCTCTGGCGAGGACGCCCGCGCCCCGCAGGGCGTGCCGGGTCTCGAGACAGCGCTCGAGCGGCGCTTGGCGGAGCTCGAGGCGCAGGCGGCGGCCCGGGAGGCTCAGGCCCGCCGGGCGGGCTTTGAAGAAGGCGAGGCCGCGGCGCGGCGGAGTCTCGAAGAGGCGTACCGGGAGGCGCTCCAGCGCGCAGCGCGCGCGACGGCCGAGCTGGCCGGCTTGCGGCGGCGCCTGCGGCAGCAGGCCGAGGAGGACCTGGTGCGGCTGGCCGTGGCGATCGCCCGGCGCATCCTCCGGCGCGAGCTTTCCACCGACCCTCAGGCGCTGCTCGGTCTGGTCAAGGCCGCGCTCGAGCGGATCGACGCGCGCGAGGTGCTGCGCCTGCGCGTACATCCGGAGGATGCCCGGACGCTCGAGAGCTCGTTTGCCGATCTGGGCGTGCCGGAGCGCATCGAAGTGCTGGCGGACCGCCGCCTGGAACGAGGCGCGCTGCTGATCGAGACTGAGCGGGGTGAGCTGGACGGTTCGGTCGACACGCAGCTTGCCGAGATCGAGCGGGGCCTGGCGGACCTGATCCGGAGGCAGGCGTGAGCGGCGGTGAGCGAATCGTACTGGAGCCCTACATCGAGGCGCTGGAGCGCATCGACCCGCTGCGCTGGACGGGCCGGGTGACGAACGTCGTCGGCCTCCGGATCGAATCGCGCGGCCCGGCAGCGGCGATCGGTGATTTCTGCGAGGTGGTGACCAGCTCCGGGCGCCGCATCCGCACGCAGGTGATCGGCTTTCGCGATCAGTTCGTGCTGTCAATGCCGCTCGAGGAAACCGACGGGCTTTGCGCCGGCGATCCGATCGTGGCCCGGCCGGAAGCCGCCAAGGTGCGCGTCGGGCCGTCGCTGCTCGGCCGCGTGCTGGACGGCTTCGGCCGCCCGGCCGACGGAGGTCCTTCGATCGCGGGCGAGGCCGCTTACCATCTCTATCAGTCGCCGCCGGGTCCGATGGAGCGGGAACCGATCGAGGAATGCCTGGTGACTGGCGTCCGGGCGATCGACGGTTTGCTGCCCTGCGGCAAAGGCCAGCGCGTCGGCATCTTCGGCGGCAGCGGCGTCGGCAAGAGCACTTTGCTGGCCGCCATGGCCCGGCACAGCCTGGCGGGCGTGAACGTCATCGCCTTGATCGGGGAGCGCAACAGGGAAGTGCGCGAGTTCATCGAGCAGGAACTCGGTCCGGAGGGTCTGGCGCGTTCCGTAATCGTGGTGGCCACCTCGGACCGCCCGGCGCCACTGCGCCTGCGGGCCTGCTTCGTGGCGCTGGCTGCGGCCGAATACTTTCGCGATCAGGGACAGGATGTGCTGCTGGTGATGGATTCGGTGACGCGGCTGGCGATGGCGCAACGCGAGATCGGCTTGGCCGCCGGTGAGCCGCCGAGCCAGAAAGGCTACACCCCTTCGGTCTTCGCCATGCTGCCGCGCATCTTTGAGAGGGCGGGGCGCTTCCGCCGCGGCTCGATCACCGGCTTTTTCACCGTGCTCGTCGAGGGGGACGACTTCAACGAGCCGATCGCCGACGCCTCGCGCGCCATCCTGGACGGCCACATCGTGCTGAGCCGGGAGCTGGCCGACGCCGGCCACTATCCGGCCATCGACGTGCTCGCTTCGGTGAGCCGGCTGGCGCCGCGCATCGCATCGGTGAACCAGTTACGCGCCGCGCAGCAGTTGCGCGAGGCGCTGGCAACCTGGCGGCGTTCGGAGGATTTGATCAACCTGGGCGCTTACGTGGCCGGCTCGAACCGGCAGCTCGACGCGGTGATCGAGCACCGCGCGAAGCTGCTCGACTTCCTCCGCCAGCCGCCCGGGGAGACGAGTGAGTTGGCCGAGACCCTACGCCGGATGGAGGAGCTGGCCGAGCTTCTGGCGCGATGAAGCGCTTCACATTTCGCCTCGATCGCATTCTCGATTGGCGCCGCGGCCGCATGGAGGCCGAGCAGCGGGGACTCGAAAGGCTTCTGGCTGAGCAGGCGCACCTTGAGGCGCAGCACGCCTTTCTCGAGTCGGCGCTCGAAGCGGCGCGGCGCTCGGTCCGGGAGGCGTCGGCTGCGGGGCAGACGGTCGAGGCCCAAACTTTGATTGCGCTCGAGAACTTCAGCCGCAGCGTCCGGCGCGAGCAAAGCCGGCTTCTCGCACGGCGGGCCGAGCTCGAGCGAAACATTTACGCCCAGCGCGAGCGGCTGATGTCCGCCCGCAGGGATTTCCGGCTGCTCGAGAAGCTGCGCGCGCGGGCGCTGGCGGCCTGGGAACGCAACTACAGCCGGGAGCTGGAAGCGCTGGCCTCGGAGCTGTATCTGGCGCGCTGGTCCGACCCGGGCGGCGGAATCAGCGCGGCGACCGAAGCCGGCCCGCCCGAGCGGCAGCGACGCGCAGGATGCGCCCCGTCTGCTGCTCTCGAACGCTGAGGAAGTCTTCGC
The DNA here is from genome assembly GCA_938003835.1 of uncultured Bryobacteraceae bacterium. GTDB lineage: Bacteria > Acidobacteriota > Terriglobia > Bryobacterales > Bryobacteraceae > CALKXJ01. The sequence goes on from CALKXJ010000027.1 coordinate 54,779, forward strand.
CGACCTCGACATCGGCGACGCCGCGGAAGCCCGGCGGGATCTCGGCGAGAAAGGCCAGATAGCGCGTCGCCAGGCGCTCGGCCGCGCCGATCCAGCGATAGACGGGGACACCGTAAAGCCGACCTTCTTCGACCACCTGCCGCATCGGCCCGCCGAAGGGAGTGGTTCCGAACTCCATGCCGCGCGCAACCACTTTGCCGTCCCAGGGCGGCTGGGTGGCGCGGCGGTTCTCCTGCCAATCCCCGATCCAGGGAAAATCCTCCGTGATCCAGATGTAGCCGATCAGCACCCGGTAGTCCTGGTGGTACATGGTGAAGTAGCTGAGCGGGCGGGAGCGCTCCATCAGATAGGCGGCGTAGAGACCGGAGCCGGGCTTGGTCAGCATGGGACGCAAGTCAACGGGCGTCCCGTCCGGTGCAGCACCTTGCGGCCATCGGAGAGGTCCTGGACGCAACGGCGACCACGGGGCCGCTCCGCGAACCTCGCCTTGGCCCGCCGACATGTCCAGGTAGGTTTTGCCCGGCTCGATGAAGGGATCACCGAAGGTCACGTGCTGGACCCAGTGCAACGGCCGATCAAACGGCAGGAGATTCTCGGCGGCTTCCTCGATGTAGAGCACGCTTTCGCCGGCGGCCAGCTCGAGCGTGCGCTCCAGGCGATAGCGCGTCTTGGGAAGCTCGGCGCCGTAGACGAGGGTCACGCCCGACGAGGAGACCTCAGCCCGCTTCTGCCTCCACTCGACCGCCAGCGCCTCGCCGTGCGTGCCAAGACCCTGGCGCACCTCCGCCTCCGAAGGCGTGCCGAAGGTCGGGAAATTCAGCAGGTGGCCCATATAGCCGGACTGAAGGATGCGGCTCGCATCGCCGCCGTAGATCTTGTCGTGAAGCTCGGGCTTGTACTCCCATGGCTCGATGGTGGGAAAGTGGGGAATGCGCATGGGATTGACGGCGAGTCGCGGATCGGGGGAGAGGAGGCGGATCTCGGCGATGTGGCCCGCGCCACGCAGGGCGCTCACGCGAATCATTCCGTTCTCGAGCACATAGGCCTGACGGCCATGAAAGATCTCCTGGCGAAATGACGGGGCTTGCGCCGGCGCCAGGCCCGGCAGTCCCAAGAGCAGCACAAGCACGAGGGCACGCATTCGGAAGTCCTCCCTTGCGCGGAGATTCAGGCGGAACCAAGATGATACAACGGCCGGCGCGCGGCTCAGTTTGCCGGACCCGAGGCCGACCGCAAGAAGGCGAGAAACTCCTCCGGGTTACGTGTCAGGCCGGCAAAGGTGGCTCGGACGTTCTGGTCGGCGTCGAGGATGGCGTAGTAGGGGATGGCGATGGTGGAGAAACGTTCCTGCTGGAGCTTCTGGTTGCGCTCGGAAGCCGGGTCGGCGCCGTCGGTGTAGAGCTCGACCAGGACGAACTGCTTGAGCGCCTCGGCGATCTCGGGCCGGGTGAACATGTTGGCCTTCATCCAATGGCAGTTCGTGCAGGCGTAGCCGGTGAAGTTTAGGAAGATGAGCTTGTCCTCGGCCTTGGCCTGGGCTAGCGCCGCGTCGAGCTCATTTTTGAGCCAGGCAGGAGACGAGCCTGTTCCGGATCCGAGCAGCGCGGCGGCTTGCCGGGGCGGGGGCACATAGGCGTCGAGCTCCCCCAGACGCCCGCCGAACATGCCCGGAAGCAGGCTGAGAGCGAAAATGAGGAAGGCTGCGCCGATGAGCAGCCGCGCCAGGCCGAGCTTCTCCTCCGGATCGACGCCTTCCAGGCGCAGGAAGCCCAATAGGTACAGTCCGGCAAGGGCGAACAGGACCATCCAGGCGGCCAGGAACCGCTCGCGGCTCAGAATCTCCCACTGCATGACCTGGTCGACGTTGCTCAGGTATTTGAGCATGGCCGCCAGAATGAGAAACCCCAGGACGACCTTGACGCGCGCCAGCCAGCCGCCGCTGCGAGGCAGGCGCTCCAGGTAGGACGGGAACAGCGCGAGGAGGAAAAACGGCAAGGCCAGACCGGAGGCGAAGGCGAGCATGCCGATGAGCGGCTGGAGGCCGCCGGCCTGAATCGAGGCGGCGAGCAGCGTACCGACGAATGGGCCGACGCAGGAAAATGCCGCCAGCGAAAAGGTCAGCCCCATGATCATGGTGCCGGCGTAGCCGCCGCGCTGGGAAGCACGGTCCAGGCGGTTGAGTACGCTCGAGGGGATGACGAGCTCGAAGGCCCCGAGCAGGCTGAGTCCGAAAACCAGGAAGATCAGCGCGATGAAGCCGTTTACCCAGGGATTGGAGCCGAGCTGGACGACGCCGAACGGGCCGAGAATCGCTGTCGCGGCCAGGCCGAGCCCGGTGAACAGAATGACGATCCCGAGGCAATAGATAAGCGCTTGGATGATGCTGTCCCGACGGCCGCCGCCGCGCTGCCGCAGAAAGAAGGAGACCGTGATCGGAATCATCGGGAAGACGCACGGCGTGAAGACGGCCGCCAGGCCGAAGCCGAAGGCTACGCCCACGAACGGGATCCCGCCCGCTTGGGTACGGCCGGCCCGCTCGGCGGGCGGAGGTGGAACCGGGGGCGCGGACGTTTTTGCCGCTAGCGACACCGCCTCGCCGACCGGCAGGAAATCGGCCGGGATCGCCGGGGCAACTGTCGGCGCCACTGAGTCGACCATCAGCGTGGCCGCCGCCGTTTTGCGCACCGGCGGGAGACAGAGCTTGTCCGTGCAGGTCTGATATCGCGCTCGAGCCCGCACTTCGAGCGGCCCGGGCGCGGCGTCCTCGGCGAGAATCAGCTCGAAGAGGAATTCGGTCTTGCCGGAGTAGACTTCCGTGTCTAGGTTGAAGTTGGCGTCGAACTTGACGGCCGGCCGGCGCTGATAGAGGCGATAAGAGGACAGTCCCGGTGCGGGCTCGAGGTCGATCCGGGTCGGGATTGGCCCCCCCGGGGGTGTGGTTGGGGAATAAAGGTACCAGCCGTCCTCGAGTGTCGCCTCGAACCGGGCCAGTACGGTGGAGCCGGGCCGCGCGGTCCTCGGCTCGAGTGTCAGCGTCCACTGCACCGGGTCGAGCTTTTGTGCGGGGACCGGCGCTCGGGTGAGCCAGCTCACGGCGAGGAGGATCAGCACGCGGTTCACGGCAGGCCTACCTTGAACTTTTCAGTGTAACGTCACCGCCTGGACCGCCGGGGCGCTCAGAGCGGCTTGGCCGCCAGCGGAGCTTGCCCCCACCGGCTCAGTTCGTCTTCGATCTGCCGGTTGGCCTGACTGCGGGCGAACTCGGCGGCGATGCGGATGGCGTTCTTTATGGCGTTGGCGTTCGAGCTGCCGTGGCAGATGATGCACACGCCTCGTACGCCGAGCAACGGGGCACCGCCGGTTTCCGAGTAGTCGACGCGTTTCTTGAAGTCGGCGAAGGCGGAGCGGGCGATCAGGTAGCCGAAGCGGCGGGTGAGCGTAGCCGAGAGCGTCTCGCGGAGCATCTGCTTGACCAGCTCCGCCAGTCCCTCGCTGGCTTTGAGAATCGCGTTGCCGACGAAGCCGTCGCAGACGATGACGTCGACGTCGCCCGAATAGACGTCCCGCCCCTCTACGTTGCCGACGAAGTTGAGCGGCAGGCTCCGCAGCAGGCCCAGCGCGGCGCGAGTGGCTTCGTTGCCTTTTTGTTCCTCCGTGCCGATCGATAGCAGCCCGATTCGCGGGCGTTCGGTCTTGAGAATGACGCGGGAGTAGACCTCGCCCATGACGGCGAATTGAGCCAGCATGCGGGGAGTGCAATCGACGTTGGCGCCCACGTCGATGAGCACCAGCGGCGTGCCCTTGCGCGTGGGCAGCACCGAAGCGAGCGCCGGCCGCTCGACGCCCGGGACCATGCCCTGGATCATTTTCGCGGTGGCCATGACGGCGCCGGTATTTCCCGCCGAGACGACACCGTGCGCGAGGCCGTCGCGGACCAGGCGGGCGGCCACCCGGATCGAGCTGTCGCGCTTGGAACGCACCGCCCGTGCGGCGTTGTCTTCCATGGTGACGACTTCGCTGGCATGCAGGATCTCGATCGGCAGGCCGGCAGCGCCGTTGCGGCGGGCCAGCTCAGGCCTCAAGACCTCCTGCCGGCCGACAAGCAGGACGCGCACCCCGTAGGAGCGCGCCGCCTGGACGGCGCCGTCGATTTCGGAGGCGGGAGCGTGGTCGCCTCCCATGGCATCGAGTGCGATGGTGACCATCGGCGTGCCGCGCCTCAGGCGCGAGAGCGGATCAGGTCTCCTCGACCTCGATGACTTCGCGGCCCTTATACTGCCCGCAGTGCGGGCAGACCCGGTGCGGCAACTTCGGCTCGTGACAGTTCGGGCACTCGGCCAGGCCGGCGGGTTTCAGCGCGTCATGCGCGCGGCGGTTCTGGGTTCGGCGTTGCGAATGTCGGCGTTTTGGATTCGGCATATCAGGATCTCAGTCGCTTGGGTTTAGGGTCTCGATGCGCGCCCGCCGCGGGTCGGAGGCTAGCTCCGCGATGGCTGGAAGCCACGGAGGGCCGCCCAGCGTTCATCGAAGCTCGTCTGGCGGCAGGTGCAGGCGGTCTGGTTGCGGTTTGCTCCGCAGACCGGGCAGATGCCCTGGCAGTCCTCGCGGCACAGCCAGTGCATCGGCAGCCAGAGCAAGACCTGCTCTTGAAGAACATCGGCGAGCTCGAAGCCGCTTCCTTCGTAGAAGCCGATTTCGCAATCCTCCGGAGCCAGCTCCAGCTCCGGCGGCCACGCGTTCGGCGTCGCCTGCCGGTAGTGGAGGTCGAAATCCCGGTCAATGGCAAACTCGGCCGTCTCCAGACAGCGGTCGCAGGCGGCCTCCAGGATTCCCGAGATGTGACCATGCACGCGGACCTCTTCGCCGTCTCCCACCAGCTCGGCGACGCCCGTCATGCGCAAAGGCGTCAGCTGGCGGAATTCACTCTGGGAAAGATCCACCCGGCCGGGTGCGAAGGCGATGTCGAAAACCGCCTTCCTGACCTCGAGTTCGCGCACTTCGATAAACATGTGCGCACCTACCCTTCCCGCGCTCTCAAGCAGCGAAATTTGATTATAACAATAGCAATCGGTCTGGGCGGAGCCGCGCCGCCGGGGGTACGTGCCTGGGCTTCGCCGGGTGTTCGAGCCCGGCCGCCCGCACGAGGCCCAGGCAATTGCAGGTTGGGGTGCGGTATGTATTCTAGAGACCGAAACAGACTGTTTCCCATGCGACGGAGAGACCTTCTTTCGCTGCCGGCGCTCGGCCTCTTGTCGGCGGCGCCCCAGCCCGCCGCCGTGTCACGGTTTACCGCCACGGGAGCTTTGGACGATCCGCAAGCCCTCCCCGGCCAGTTGATCGTCGCCGGAGGTCGCCCCGGCTACTTCAAGTACAACGGCGGCGGGCCGGCCTACCTGTGCGGGCCGGATGATCCGGAGGCCTTCCTGTTTCTCGGCGAACTCGCCCCGGACGGCACGCGGCGTAACGGCCCCCAGGAGCAGATCATTGCGCGCCTGGCCGCCGCCCGGGTGAGCGCCTTCCACTGCCAGATGTTCCGCATGCGCCGGTGCAACTTCAAGGACGAGGGCGACGACACGCACAACCCGTTTCTCGAACACGATCCGGCGCGCCCGCTCAATCCCAAGGTGTTGGACCAGTGGGACGGCTGGCTGGAGGAGTTCGAAAAGGCCGGCATTGTCGTCCACCTGGAGTTTTATAACGACGCCACCGATGTGGAGCTGATGGGCTGGAGGCTCGACGCCCAGGGCAACCTGCATCCGGAGGAACACCGCTTCGTCACCGGCATCGTCAATCGCTTCAAGCACCGCAAGAACATCTTGTGGGGTCTCGAGGAAAGCGCAAACAAACTGCCTGCCGTGCGCACGCCGCACTTCAGGAAGATGGCGGAAGTGATCGCCCGCACCGACAATCACCACCACCCGATCGTTCAGAGCCTCGTCATTCCCAACGATCCCGAGGACGACTTCCCCCAGGGCGGCGTGCTCTCGGACGTCTATTACGGCGATCCGAATGTTCACGCCATCACATGGTTGCACCTGGTGCCGCACGGCGACGACCTGGAAATGCAGTATTGGGAGTACCACCGCTACTGGCGGCGCGACTCTCCCCACTTCATCGTCATGAAGAACGAGACCTACTGGCGGCCGTACGTGCAAGGCGAGCCGCTCGGCCGCCGCTACTTCTGGGCGGCTGCGATGGCCGGACTCCACAACCTGGAGGCGCAAATTAAGGCCGACCGCGCCGCCCACGAGCCGCGCATGCGTGAGATGGGCTATATCGCCGGCTTCCTCGAGCAGACCGATTTTCACCGGATGCGGCCGGACCGGGGGCTGGCGGCCGGCTCGACGCGGTGGGTGCTGGCGAAGCCCGGCGTCTCCTGGATCGCCTATTCGGACTCTTACGGCAAGCCGTTGGGCGTCAAAGGGCTGCCGCCGGGACGCTACGATCTGCTCTGGCTCGACACGGTCAACGGTCGGACGGCGCGCAGCGAGAGCATCGCGGCGCCGGCCGAGGGGATGTTCGAGAAACCCGCCGGCTTCGGCGACGAGCTGGCTCTCTACATCCGAGTCTGCAATCAGAAGCAATGAGGCCCGAATCTTTGCTGCTGCTTGTGGGTGCGGTGGCGATTGCGGCCGCGCCGCCCGGCCCTTTCGACGGCAAGAGCTTCCGCGGGCGCATCGCCTGGAGCGCTGACGGCAATCACAACGACGAGGACGATTGGGCGGCGTCACCCACCGCTCTGGCGATCTTCGCCGCGGCCGGCGTCAAGGACCGATTGGTGCACTTTGACTACAACAACATCCTGACCAGCACGAACCCGGAGTGGGAGCGCGAGCATGAGATCAGCATTCGCGGCGCCATCGAGCGCTTTGGCTACAACCCGCGGATCTTTCACGATTGCCGCAAGAATGTGCATGCCGCCGTCGACAGCATCGCCCGCGCCATCAACGCTTCCTCGGCCGCCGATCCGCTCTACTTCATCCTGGCGGGCCCGATGGAGGTGCCCTATCTGGGCATCATGAAGTCAAACCCCGCTAAGCGCCGCTTCGTCTCCTGCATCTCCCACAGCCGATGGAACGACGGCTTTGCTCGCCACTACATCTTTTCCTACAACAAGCGCGCGGTGATTCCCACCGGGATTCGCTGGGTGCAGATCGCCGATCAGAACGCCGGGCTTTCCACCGGCCCGTTCGGGCGCCGGCACACGGCGGAGGAGTGGGCGCCCTGGTTGTGGATGCGGGACTCGCCGGTCGAGCCCGTACGGTTTCTTTGGGATCGGTTGCGCGCCACTGGGCGGGCCGACTGCTCCGACGCCGGCATGGCCTACTTCCTCGTCACGGGCGATGAAAGTGCCGACATCGCCAAGTTGCGCGACATGCTGGAAAAAGGCGTCCGGCCCCGCGTGATCGACCCGCGCCCGAGGGTGCGCCTGGAGGCGGAGAACGCTTTGACGCTGGAGCAGTTCGATCTGGAGGCGAACGACCGCGGCGCATCCCACCAGCTTCACGTGAAGCTCGTTGCCGGAGCGAAGCGCGGGCGGCTGATCGTCCCCTTTGACCAACCCTACACCGCGCACCGCGGCCGCTACGAGATCCAGGTCCACTACCGGAGCGAGGGCGCCGCCTCCTGTCACTATGAACTTTCGGTCGCCGGCCTTCGGCGAGGTGCACCGTGGGAGGCTCCTGCCGAGGTGGGGTGGCGCGTGCACGCGATCTCCGGGGTGCCGGTCTCTGCCGGTGAGCAGCTGGCTGTTACGGCCGAGTGCGGTAGTGGGGGCACAGCGCACCTGGACTTCGTTGAGTTATGGCTGAACCGCTGAGGCGGCGGGTGATCGCGGCGCAGCCGCGCCGCCGGGGCAGCGAAACAGAGGCGGCTGGCGTCTTCCGCGCCGCGATGGCAGATGCTTTCTCCGCTCACCGGAGTTCCGGCCCGAGCTGGCTTCGCAGGCGGAACATCTGGTAGAGATGGTGGGCTTCGTGATGCACCATGTACTCGACCAGGAAACGGACGTGGTAGTGCGGGAACTCGGGGTGCTCGCCACGGCGGGACCACTCCTCGGGCCGCAGTGCCGCCAGCCGTCCCACCAAGACCGCGCGTTCGTTGAGGAATTCCGCCAGGATCCGTGTTGCCGGGCGGGCCGCCAGGCGGGGAAACTCCTGGTCCTCCGCCGGATCATACGGTTCGATGGGCGGATTCTCCTCGAAAAGCATCTTCTCGGCCCGCGCGGCAAACAGCCGCTGGGTGATCCACAGATGAGCCAGCAGCTCCTTGAGGGACCACTTCTCCGGATCGGGGCGGCGGGCCAAGGCGTCTTCACTGAGCCCGCCAAGGAGACGCTCGACGTCATGAGCCTGGATCTCGAGCCGGCGCAGGAGCCGGCGGTGCGGATCGGGCCTCTCCGGAGCGGTACCCCCCATGCGCCGATTGTGTCACAATCGGGCTCCTCTCTGGTCGGGACTCGGTCCAAAACTTGACAGCGGCGGGTGGAAGCGTCAGAGTGGAACTTCTGGGGGGATCCGCCCTCAGCCGGGCGCCCGGCGTCGGATCGCGCGGTTTCGGAGGCAGCTTGAAACTCAGACAGATCGTTCCTACCCTCCTTGTTTTGTCGACGTTGTCCGGGATCTGCTGGGGGCAGAGGCCCGGCTTCGGCGGGCCTGCGGTGATGACCAGGCCCGGGGCGCCTCTGGGCCGCAGCGAGGGCGCCACGCTGGCGTTCCGGCCTTTTCTGGGTGTGACGGGTCGCTACGACGGCAACCTTTTTCCCGCGGAAGCCGGCGCAGCCTCCGCCCTGCTGCGCAGCCATTACGGCGTCGACGGCCACTGGGGGATCTACGGAGTGCGCCGGGGCGAACGCAGCCTGGTGGGGCTCAACTACGCCGGCAGCTACCGGCACTACTTCGGCGGCACCCGCTACAACGGCACGAATCAGTTCCTCAGCCTCAATTACACGCACCAGGTGTCGCAGCGGACGGCGGTCTTCATCTCGCCGGGCTTCGGCATTTACAAGTATGGGCTGTACTCCACGGTCGCGCCGCTGATAGCCGACCCGTTCGGCCTCACCCCGCCGGTGGACCCGAACGAGGAGGGCTTTGACGCGCGCACGTATGCCTATTCGGCCACAGTGGGCGTCGCCCATCAGCTCACCGCACGCTGGTCGGTCGCCGCCGGCGGAGGCGGCTTCTACATCAAGCGAAAGAACCTCTCCTTCATCAGCTCGCAGGGCGCCAATTCCACAGGGCGGCTCGCCTATCAGATCAATCCCACGCAGCAGATCGGCGTGAGCTACTCCTACAACTTTTTCTTTTTCCCGCGCGGCTTCGGGGAGTCCCACAACCAGGTGCTGCACCTGGAGTACGCGGTTCAGTTCTCGCCTCGCTGGCGTGCGGCGATCGGCGCCGGCGTGCTCCGCTCGGAGAACGACCGGCTGGCGCGGGTCACACTCGACCCGGAGATTGCCGCCATCACCGGTCAGCCAACGGCGCTCGAGGCGGTGCACCGCGTGACGAACCGCCCGGCGGCCCGCGCCACGCTCGGCCGGCAGATGGAGCGCGGGGCGCTGTCGATCTACTACCGCCGGGATGTGCATCCGGGCAACGGCTTCATCAGCAGCGCGGTGCGGGACGAGGCGGGCGTCAGTTACTCCTACACCGCCACAGAGAGGTTGAACCTCGGCTTCCACGCCAACGGTTACTCTTACGAAAGCCTGATGCAGGAGTTGCGCCGCTATAACTCCTTCGGCGGGGGAATGGGGTTCAATTACGCCCTCACGCGGTCCCTTCACTTTACCGCCCGTTTGGACCTTCGCCGCTGGCGGGTGACCGATTCGCGTTTCGACCGCGACCGGATCGGCGTCACGGTCGGCTTCATGTTCAGTCCGGGGGAGACGCCTCTGGCGCTGTGGTGATCGCCGGCCGAGTCTAGTCCCGGTCTTGAGCCAGCGCCGCTTCCAGCCGCTCGGCGAAGTTCTCTCCTCCTTCCGACCACAGGGTCCGGCGCTCGACCGGCAGGGCGGCGTCCAGGTCCTCCACCAGATGCAGCAGCGCGCGGATGTTGTGGCGCACCGGGGCCAGCGAGGCCGAGCGGTCGGCCTGCGGCAGGAACTGGGACTCGAGGCCGAAATCGATGCGGAGCTGTTCGCCTAGCTCGCTGGGAAACAGCGGCCCGTAGCAAGCGAGCGCGACCGGCGCGGGGCGCAGCTTCCACTCCTCTTCGAACCGCCACAGGTCCCAGGCCGTCTCCAGGACATAGGCGCAATCAGCGTGATGATACTCCCGGGCGAGCGAGATGACCTGATCCGGATTGAGCGGTACGGCAAGCTGCTGCTCGAGAGCCGGGGGCTCGGCCGCTTCGAGCGCATAGACGCGCAGCAGCGCCCGTGGCCGCAGCCGCGAGAAGGGGAATTTGCGGAGCACCGTCTCGAAGTGGCGTAACATGTTGTGCTCGGTGAAGCCGCGCAGCCAGTAGGAGAGATAGAGTTGGTCGGCCATTGGGACGCCCGCGCCGGGCGGAGGCGAGTTACCGCTTCTCGACTATTGTAACCGCCCGGTTCAGGCGGAACGAGATGCGGGTCTCGGCGGCGAGCTCCGCCGGCCTGCCCCGCGTAGCCAGAACGGTGCCCGCACCAGCCGCGCCGCCTGCGCCCGCACCGACGGCCGCTCCCTTGCCGCCTCCGGCGATGGCGCCGATGGCCGCCCCGAGCGCCGCTCCCACGCCTACCTTGGCGGCGTCGGCCGCGCGGCTGGGAGGCGCTTTGCGCTCGAACGGATCGGTGGAGATCTCGACCCGCTGGCCGTCGGAGGTCTGGAGGCTGACGAGCTCGAGCGCCAGCGAGGCGGTTCCTTTCACCCGGCCGGCTTCACGTACCGCCGTAACCCTGCCTTCCACGCGCGCACCCCGCTCGGCGATGACGAAGCCGTCGGCGATGAGCGGCTCGTCCAGAGCGGCGCGGAAGGCATCCCCGGGGCCGTGGCGCTCGCTCGAAACCCGCTCGTTCAGGCGCACGGTGATCAGCGTTCCGGGCAGAAGCGTGACGCGATTCGGTTCCGGCGGAGGCGGTGGGGCGGGCTCGGCGAGGGCGGGCGGCGGCACAGCGGGCCCGGCGGGCTCCGGCGCCGGCGGCTCGGGCAGGGCGGCGGGCTGTTCGATGGAAGCCGGGGCGGGTGGCGGCGGCGTCCATGAGGCCGTCATCTTCGGTCGCGGCCGCGAAACAACAGGGGCAAGCGCCGGTTCCGGTGCGCTCGGCGGAGTCCCTTTGGAAACCTCGGGCGCGGCGGGCGGGGATAGCGGGACCGCGGCGGGCGGCGCGGGCGCCCAAAAAGTGTGGCGGTTCAGGCCCACATAGGTGGCTGCCGCCGCGACGGCCATCCCGGCCACGAACGCCGTCCAGGTTCGCATCGAAGTCCCCATAGGCTTAAACGCAAGTCAGAGCGCGCGCGTTTCCCCCAGGGCGCATTTGCCGGCCGGTAGAATGAGGTTGAGGATGAAAGAGTTTCCCGCGTGGCTCCAGATCGGAGGCGTCCGGATCGCCCCGGCGACCGTGCTGGCGCCCATGGCAGGCGTTACCGATACGGTTTTCCGTTCGCTGATCCGGCACATGGGGGGGTGTGGTTTGGTGATGACCGAGTTCACCAGCTCGCACGGCGTCGTGTGCGCCGCCCACGCGCGACGGCCCAGCCGGACGATGCGGTACCTGGCTTTCGAGCCGGACGAGCACCCCATCTCCGCCCAACTCTTCGGTGCCGACCCCGCCGTGATGGCCGAGGCCGCGCGCGTCTGCCAGGATCTCGGCTTCGATATCGTCGACATTAACTTCGGCTGCCCGGTGAAGAAAGTGGTGCGGTGCAACGGCGGCTCGGGTCTGCTGCGGGACCTGCCCCTGATTGAGCGCCTGCTGCGGGCGGTGCGCCGGGCGATCTCGATCCCGCTCACGATCAAGTTTCGTGCGGGCTGGAACGATGCCGAACTGGTGCATGTGCCGGTGGCGCGGCTCGCCGAGGAGTGCGGCTGCTCGGCGGTGGCGCTCCATCCTCGCACGCGGGAGCAGGGCTACAGCGGCCGCGCCGACTGGAGCCGCATCGCGGAGGTGAAGGCTGCCGTCAAGATCCCGGTGATCGGCAACGGCGACGTCTTCACGCCGGAGGACGCCGTGCGCATGGTGCGCCAGACGGGCTGCGACGCGGTGATGATCGGGCGTGCCGCGGCCTCCAACCCCTGGATCTTTCGCCAGATCGCAGAATACCTGGAGACGGGCTCTTACCGGCCGGCCACCGATCTCGACCGCTACCAGTTGATGCGCCACTACTACCGGCTGCTCGCCGAGCGGGATGAACCGGATACGGTGGGCAAGATGAAACAGTTTGCGAGCCTGTTCACGCACGGCGTCCGCAACGGCGCCCGCCTGCGTTCGCTGGTACACGGCGCGCGCGAGGTGGAGGAGATTCTCGCCCGCGTGGACGAATTCTTCGAGCGCGAACTCGAAACGGAGCCTGCCCCGCTCCAATGAAATCGGTCGAACTCGTCACCGACGGCGCCTGCCTGGGTAATCCCGGCCCGGGCGGCTGGGCGGCGATCCTGCGCTACGGCGACCACAAGAAGGAGCTCTTCGGCTCGGAGCCTTTCACGACGAACAACCGGATGGAGCTGCGGGCCGCCGTCGAAGGCCTGCGCGCGCTGAAAGAGCCGTGCCGCGTGACCGTGACCACGGACTCCGAGTATCTGAAAAAGGGCATCACGAACTGGATCGAGCGCTGGAAGCAGAACGGCTGGCGGACGGCCGGCAAGAAACCGGTGGCCAACCAGGATCTCTGGCAGCAGCTCGATGAACTGACCCGGCGCCATCAGGTCCGCTGGCAGTGGACCAGGGGCCACGCCTCGCACGCCGACAACAATCGCTGCGACGAGCTGGCGACGCTGGCGGCGCGCCAGGCCTCCGGCGCCTGAACAGGCGCTCTCAAAGAGGTCTCTGATACAATCGTGACCGAACTCTTATGCCCAAGACGATCGTAACTTTCGGTGAAATCATGCTCCGGCTGGCCCCGCCCGAATTCGACCGATTCCTGCAACGTCCCGAGTTTCAGGCCACCTGGGGCGGAGGCGAAGCCAACGTCGCCGTTGCGCTCGGCAGTCTCGGCATGCCGGCGCGCTACGTCACCATTCTGCCGCCCAAAAACCCGCTGGTCGATGCCTTCATCGGCGAGCTGCGCCGCTTCAACGTGGATGCCTCGGCGATCGTGCGCGCGCCGGGCCGTCTGGGAATTTACTTTGTCGAGCGCGGCGCAAACCAGCGGCCGTCGCTGGTGGTCTATGACCGCGACTACTCGGCTATCGCCATGGCCAAGCCCGGGGTGGTGGACTGGAACAAGGCCTTCGACGGGGCGGGCTGGTTCCACATCACCGGCATCACGCCTGCCTTGAGCCAGGGTGCGGCCGATCTGGCGCTCGAAAGCGTGCGGACCGCCAAGGAGAAGGGCCTGACGGTCTCCTGCGACTTGAACTACCGCAAGAAGCTGTGGAACTACGGCAAGTCGGCCAAGGAGGTGATGAGCGAGCTGGTGCGCTACGCCGACATCGTCATCGCCAACGAGGAGGACTGCCAGGCGGCGCTCGGCATCGAGGTCGAGGTCGACGTCGAGTCGGGCAAGCTCGAGACCGAGCAATACCGGCAGTTGACCGAGAAGGTGCTCTCGGCGTTCCCCAACGTGCAGATGATCGCCATCACGTTGCGCGAATCCTACAGCGCCTCCCACAACGGCTGGTCGGCCTGCCTCAATGACCGGCAGGAGTTTCTCGTCAGCCGCCGCTATGACATCACCGACATCGTCGACCGGGTGGGCGGCGGCGACAGCTTTGCCGCGGGTCTCATCTACGGCCTGCTGAACTTGGGTTCGCACCGGGAGGCGCTCGAGTTCGCCGTCGCCGCGTCCTGCCTGAAGCACTCGGTCTCGGGCGACTTCTTCCGCTTCACCGTGGACGAGGTCAAGGCGCTCATGAAGGGCGGCGGCTCGGGCCGCGTGCAGCGCTGAAACATTCTTGACAGGCACGCTCCGGGTGGCGGGCTGGTGAACACTCCCTCCGGGCGCCGGCGGGCAGGGCTCCTTTATTCGCTGGGGGCGACGCTGCTCTGGGCGTCGCTTCCCATTGCCCTGAAAGCGCTGGTGGAGGCGATGGATGCTCAGACCATCGCCTGGTATCGCTTCCTGGGGGCCGCGCTCGTCCTGGGCGCGTATCTCTACCGGCGCCGGGCCTGGCCCTCGCCTGCGGCCTTTCGCGGCTCCGCACTGGTCGCCCTCCTGATCGCCATCATTGGCCTCACCGCCAACAACGTCGTCTTCGTCCTCGGGCTGGACTTCATCTCGCCCTCGGCAGCGCAGGTGGTGATCCAGCTTGCGCCGATCTTCCTGCTCGTCGGGGCGGTCCTGCTCTTCGGAGAACGCTTCGACCGCGCGCAGTGGGCCGGTTTCGTGATCCTCATTGCCGGTCTGGCCCTGTTTTTCAACCAGCGACTGGACGAGCTCAGCGTGCGCTGGACCGGCTACACCACGGGCATCCTGTTCGTGGTCCTCGCCGCGCTGCTCTGGGCGGCCTACGGGCTGGCGCAGAAACAGTTGCTCGGCGCCTTCCGGCCCGCACCGGTGCTCTGGCTGCTTTATCTGGCCGGCGCCCTGCTGCTGTTGCCTCTGGCCGATCCGGCTCAGGTAGGTTCGCTCGACGGAGTCCGGCTGGCGCTGCTTGTCTACTGTTCGCTCGCCACCGTGGGCGGCTACGGGAGCTTCGTCGAGGCGATGGTGCACTGGGAAGCCTCCCGGGTGAGCGCCGTCATCGCCACCTGTCCCCTGCTCACGGTCGGACTCACCGCCGCTGCGGCGCGCGCCGCGCCCGAGTATGTCCAGCCGGAAAACCTGAACGCTTTGAGCGTTGCGGGCGCCGCTCTCGTGGTGGTGGGCTCGATCGTCGCGGCGCGCGCGCTGCCGATCCGGACCGGCGCGTGAAGACGGAGCCGGCCGGTATACTGGCCGGAGATGGACCAGCCGCAACCAGGAAAGGGACGAATCTATCCGCCCGAGCTCTCGCGTTACCGGGACGCCGCCACCGGGGCCTCGATCTGGCAGCTTACGAATCATCCGTCGATCAACCACCTCCCCTATTTCCTCTCGAGCGCCTTCACTCCGGACGGCGGAGCGCTGATCTTTACCTCCTACCGGACAGGCAGCGCGCAGCTCTTCGAGGTCCGGCTTCCGGACGGCGAGATCCGCCAGCTCACGGACGGCGAGCCGATCCACCCCTATTCGCCGGCCCTCGCTCCGAACGGGCAAAGCGTCTTCTTTGTGCGCGGCGGCTCCATTTGGCGACTGGACCGGAAGACGCTCGAGGAGCAGTGCATTTTCGAATGCGCGGGGGCCCAGCTCGGCGAGTGTACGCTCGAGACGGCGGGCGAATGGATCACGGCGGCTTTCAAACGCGGCGC
The DNA here is from genome assembly GCA_938003835.1 of uncultured Bryobacteraceae bacterium. GTDB lineage: Bacteria > Acidobacteriota > Terriglobia > Bryobacterales > Bryobacteraceae > CALKXJ01. The sequence continues at coordinate 70,242 of CALKXJ010000027.1, forward strand.
CGAGACGGGACTGGTGACGGGGCGGGCCGACGGTTCCGACTGGCGCCTGATTCCGTTTTCCCGCACCGTGATCCATCCACAATATCACCCGCTCGATGCCCGATGGCTCGAATTCGCCGCCGATCCCGCGCCGCGGATGTACCGCGTGCGGCGCGACGGCACCGGTCTCGAGTGCCTCTTCGAGCACGGCCCCGAGGACTGGATCACGCACGAGACCTTCCTCGGCACAACCGGCGATCTGGTGTTCGTGCGCTGGCCCCGCGCGCTCTACCGGATGGACTGGAGCAGCCGCGCCGTCCGTGCGGTCACCGACTACAAGGTCTGGCACGTGAGCCCCAATCGCGCGGGCACGAAAATCGTCTGCGACACCAACCACCCCGACGAGGGGCTCTTTGAGATCGATGTGGCCACGGGCGCGCGGCGCCGCATCTGTCTGGCCGAGTCGAGCAATCAGGGCACGCAGTGGGCCAAGGACCGTCCGGCCACGGCCGAGGACTTTGCCGCCGCCTGGGGCGGCACACGAGCGGGCGTGCTGAGCTGGCTCGAGGTGCCCGTCGACACCGTGTACGGCCCGCAGTGGACGCATCCGCATCCCTGCTATTCCCCGGACGAGCGCCGCGTCTCCTTCACCAGCGACCGCACGGGCAGGCCGCAGGTCTATGTCGCCGACCTTGGGGAGGACCTCTCACCGTGACCGGCCGCTCGAGCCCGGCCAAGCGACCGCCGCGACCCTGGATGGCGCTCTGGTACTTTTCGATCGCGCTCGGCTTCCTGCTGCTCGCCCTTCGCGCCTACCTGTTGGGGGTCCGCCTCTCGCTCGTGTTGCTCAGGTTCGTCATCGCCCTCGGCTTCGCCGCGCTCGGTTGGGTCGCCTGGCGCGCCTGGCGCGCGCGCCGCGGCTAAGTCCTATTCGAGCACGATCACTTCGTGGTCGGCGACCGAGGCGATGCGGATTACGGCCCACTCGCCCTGCCGGAGGGCGGCGGTCTCGCCTCGCGAGACGAGAAAGCGGGCGCGGCGGCCGCGCACGCCGGCCGGCAGACGAAACCGGATCTGGACCGGGCCAACCGGGATGAGCTCGTCGACGGGCGCACGCCAGGCGCCCGTGCTGGTGAGGTTGACGATGTGCAGGATGAGGCGGTCCTGCTGGCGATACAGATGACAGTCCAGCAGGCCGGGGCCCCGGACTTCCACCGGCACTCGGCCCCTCACCGCCCAGCGGATCAGGTTGGCCAGCAGGTCGCCGTGGTCGGGCAGGTTGTCGCGGGCAAATCGCCGGTCGAGATCCGCGGCGAGATACGCCCGGCGCGTGGCCTCCTGAAGCACCAGCGCCGGGATTGCGGTGCGCGGCGTGCGCATCCAGGAGAACTCGGGCGGGTAAGCGGGGAAGTGAGGAATCCAGGTGAGTGGGACGATCGTGCCCGGCGCCGCCTCCACTTCGACGAGCAGGCCGCCGAAGGCGATGACGTCGGTCTTCTCGAAGCCTTCCAGCACGGCGTGGCGCGGGCCGGGCGGGCCTGGTTGCGGCGCGCGCGGGCCATAAACCCCCGGCCCGGCGTCCGGATGAAGGCGCAGATAGGTGTGGTCCGTGCCCGTCCAGCTCTCGGCTTCGCCGAGCGAGCCGTGCCGCCGGCCCGTGAACCGGACGCCGAAAATCTCGCCGAGCGCGAAATCCGTGCGAGGCTCGCCCCACCGGTCGCAGAGGCTGGTCTCGCCGGTGGCGATGAGACCGCCGCCGCGGGCGGCATACCGCCGTACCGCCTCGAGCTGGGCGTCGGTCATCGCGGCGAGATTGGGCAACACCAGAGCGGCCAGCTCGCCTCCGTCACGCTCGATGTGGTCGGCATGCACCGGGAGATAGGGGATCCGCGCGCGGACGAGCGCCTGGATGACGCCGTAGTAGGGCCGCGCCACGCGCTCTTCGGCCTCGTCGCGGCCATAGAAGTCGGCGTTGATGTCCGAGTAGACCACGCCGACGCTCGCCACCGGCCGGCGGTTGACCAGCCAGGCTTCGTTGGCGGCGTGCCATTCAAAGACCGGGCCGGCGGTCTCGAACTGCCGCCGGTCCGGCTGCCAGGCGCCGACGTGATGCCACCAGGGCTGGATGCCGCCAGCAAAACCGGCATACATCCACATGCGCGCCTCGGCCGGAGCGGCGGAAGCCTTCCGAAAAGTCGGCGCCCGTTGATAGGTGGCCATGCTTTCCGGCATCAACTTGTCCCAGCCGGCCAGCCCGTGCAGCCGCTTGCCGAGTTCGGCGTTGCGCTGGAAGCCGGTGGCTTCGTTGCGGCCCTGGTCGTCGAGCAGGATGAATTCCGAACGCTCCGAGATCGCTTTGATGTCGCGGAGACGCCGCCCCTGCCCGGTCAGGTCGCCGCTCAGCATGCCCACCCAGAGGCAGTCGGGCCCGCCGGCCTGGCGCGTGGTGCGGTTGTTGAGATCCCAGATCTCGAGCCGCCTCTTCCGGCTCCAGTCGAACCAGGCGCGCCAGATCGGATCGTCCCAGTCCTGGCGCCGGGGAAGCTCGTGACCGGTCGCCTGGCGGAAGCGCTCGCGGCTCGAAGAGCAGTAGCAGATCTGATCGCGCTCCAGGCCGCTCCAACTGTTGTCGGTGAATCCCTCGGGCCTCTCCCAGGCGATGATCTCGCGCAAAATCGCGGGTAGGTACTCTTCGTAGTAAGGTCCGTCGATACAGTCGATGTAATGCTCGCCGGCGCGATAGGGGCGGCCTTCGGCGTCGTGCGCAAACCAGTCCGGGTGGGCGCGGTAGAACTCTTCCGAGGCGCGGTTGGAATCCATTCGCGCCAGCACGGCGAGGCCGTCCTCGTGGGCCGCCCGGGTGAGCTCTCCATACAGGTCACGATGCCGGAGGAAGCGGGCGCGGTAGTGGAGCGGATTCGGGCTGGGGTAGAAGGCGACGATTCCGCCGGCGTTGATGATTACACCCTGGACGCGCGTCCGCTTCCAGTGCGCCCGCCACCAGTCGATGTCGTAGCTGAGCGGGTCCTCCTCGCTGATGTTGGTCTGGCCCCAGCGCAGCGTGCGGCGCCACCAGGGCGCCTGGCCGCGGGCGTCCGCGGCAGCTAGGAAGCAGCCCGCGACACGCACCAGATCGCGGCGCGTCCAGTCTCCGGTTGGTCGGCGTCTCATTGACTCGCGGCGGGATCGGGGGAAGTGGCTGCCGGTCGCAGCGCCTCGAGGGCGCGCTGCGCCAGCTCGCGCCACTCTTGACGATCCCACCAGTCAAGATACCGCCTGAACTGCCGTTCGGTGGACTGCACGTGAAAAGAGTCCGGCCCCATCAGCCCGATGATCTGCTCGCAGTGGTGCGCGATGGCGGCCAGGGCCTTTTTCGGAGAGAACGGGCGCTGGTGGTAGCTGGCGAGCAGTTCGAGCTCGGCCAGCGAGCCATGCGCCCAGGCGCGCGTGGAGGCGTCGGCGCGCTTGAGATCGCTCGCCGCCCAGCCTCGCGTGGCTGCCCACAGATCCGGCTCGGGTCTGCCGCTGAGCACAGCGGTCAGCGACAGGTATTGCGTTGCCGTCCAGTGCGATTGTGTGCCCTGATCCATCGCCAGCGCGTAGGCGGCGCGGGCCTCGCGCAAGGCACGTTCGGCCTTCTCGCGCGCGCCTCTGCGGAAATAGAGCTCGGCCTTGCGCTTGTGACTGGCGCCGTGAAGCCCGTAGCATTCGGCCTTGAGTTCTCGCGACGGCAGGCTGTCATCCTCCGGCAATAACGCTTTCCAGCGCGCCAGGTGCCGGTCGGCTTCCGCAAGCGCCCGCTCCATCTGGTCGAGATCGGACTGCTCGGCCGCCCAGTCGAAAGCGACGTTGATGGCGCGGCGCATCTGCTCCTCGCGGAAGAGGCTCACCTGGCGGTCGAAGCCTTCGGGAAGCGAGGCGTAGGCCACGATGCTGGCCCAGTCGTGATAAACGCCGGCGGCGGTGAACAGGCGCTGGCGCAGGTCCTGGAGCACCAGGCGCGGGTCGTCGCCGAGCAGCAGGCGCTCGTAGAGCACCTCGACGGCGATGACCGAGCCGAGTTTGGTGAGCGGGAACTGCGAGGCGATCACCCACGGGATACCGGCCGCGTGGAGGTCGTGCGCGATGCTTGCCCCGGGCACCAGCACCGAGCCCACGGCGCCCGAATCGCAAGTGGCCAGAGTCACCACCGAGGGCTGCGACTGCCCCCGTCCGTCGGCCCGCACGGCGCGCAAGGCCTGCGCCAGGCGCTTGCCCTCGACAATCTCGGCCCGGCTCCGGTCACGCGGGCCGGCCAGGGCCAGGCCGAAGCGCTGCTCGCCCGCCTGCTCGTAGGCGACTCCATGGGCCAGGATGTGCACGTGCGTGTAGTCGGATGCGGCGCAAGCACGCCGGATGTCCTCGAGCGTCGCTTCGGGGAGGACCGTGAGGTGGTCCTTGATGAGCGGCAGGCGCTGCTCGGGCGTGGCGGCCCGGCGAATCCACGGCTCGAGCGCCATGCGCAGGGCGTGCGTGTGCTCGCGATACGGCACCGCCGTCCCGCCGGGCGCGGCGAAGGCGAACAGCAGCCGCGGCGTCCGGTTCCATTCAACCGGCAGCGGCCGGCCGCGGCGAATCTCCCGCGTGAGCGTGATCGGCGCGCTGGCCTGCAACTGAAGCTCGAGCCGCTCGCCGGGAAAGCCCTGCGGAGCGTTGGCCAGCTCGAACGGGATCAGGGCCAGCTCGGAGCCCGAAAGCGCCAGCCGGAGATGGATCAGCCGGGGTCGGCTGCCGCTCGCCTCGGAAATCTCGGCCGTCAGCGTCGGGATCTCCGCGAGAATGCGCGCCACTTCGGCGCCGAGCTCCTGGAGTTCGGCCACGCGCATGCGCTCGGGGATCACCGCCCGGCCGCCTTCCGTGACGTAGCGCAACCGCTCGAGGCGATTGAGCAACTGGTGGTGCTCGAACTGGATGCGGAAGGTTACCGGGCTGCCCTCCCCGCAAAGAGCCAGGTACGGCGTCAGGGGCGAAAGCAACTGGTTATGGGGCGGGCCGGTCCGAAGGATTTCGAGCACCACGGTGTGTATGGCGGTCACGCTCACCTCCGGCGGAATTCCGAGCCGGGCACGGGCTCGAGTTCAACCTCACCCGAGGCGTTGTCCACGGCGTGGTAGAGGCGGCCAATGACGCCGTCGGATTCAGCGGAGATTCCCACTACCGTCGTGCGGTCGAGCAGCAGGGGGCGGGTGCCGCCGGCGGGCGCCGGAACCACAGCCGCGTCGAGCGCCGCCATCGAGCGGGCCTGGAGGGCCTCGTAGACCCGAGCGAAAACACCCGGATCGGAGACGAGATCCTCGGAGAGCTGCAAGATGCGCACCCAGGTGCCGCTGTTGTAGTAGTAGCGCCCGCCGCCGGGCTCGACCTCGATGGCGCGCTCCATGTGGGTGTGTCCGGTGATGACAAAGTCGACGCCCGGGCCGACGCGCTCCATGACGCTGCGGAACGTGTGATCGCGCGTCGTGATGTCGAAGCTGCGGTCGTCCTTGATCCAGTCCAGGATTGCGCGGCGCAGGGCCTCCTCCTTGGGGACGCCTTGCAGGCGGTCGATGATCATGTCCCACCAGCCGAGCTGGCCTTCGACGGCTTCGCGGCTGGCGGCCTCGGAGGCGCTCCGGCCACGGCGCACGTCCTCTTCGATTTCAAGCAGCAGGGCGTCAGCGTCCGGGCCGGGAGCCGGAGCGCCGATCGCTTCGCGCAGGCTGGCGCCGAGTAGTTCCTCCATGGCCGCGGCGGCCGCGGCTTCCGGCGGGGCAGCTTCGAGGTCGCGGGCATCGGCTGCGAGCAGCCCGCGTTTGATCAGCTCGCCGCGGAGGCGGTCGGTGACGACCGGCAGCCCGTCGCGGACGGCCTTCACTGCCGCCGGATCGATGGTCAACAGGACCGCGAAGACGCTGTTCGCCTCGGGCTTGAGCAGGTCAATGAACGGATTGCGCCGCTTGACCGGGTTCATGACGTCGATGACGAAGCGAGTGCCGGCGTTGGGCGTCCAGGAGGCACGGTCAAAGGCCAGCCCGGCGTTCAGGCGCGCGGCCAGTCGCCGCAGCGCTTCGTGATCGACGACGTTCCAGCCGTCCACCTCATTGCCATGGGTGCAGAAGACGCGTGCCGGGCCGACCTGGCAGGCGAAGCCCGCGCCCCGGGTGGCGAACAGCAGCCGTCCTTCGGCCGCCGGGTCCCCGCCGGCCAGGCGCCGCCGCACGGAGAGCTCGACATGGGGCAGGGCCAGCTCGATGTCGTGGTTTCCCAACCCGATCACCAGATACCGGCGCGGCCTACGCACAAACTCGGCCAGCCCGTCCCAGACGGGCCGAAAGGCCGGGTCGGCATAGATGCGCTCCATCATCGTCTCGGCGCGGTCGACGGCGAGATAGCCGTCGATCTCCTCGGCGAGCGAATCGATCACGTCGCCGTTGAGGACGAGAGCGACCTCGCGGTCCGGCTCTTCGCGCGCCAGCCGCCCGAGCAGGCTTGCCAGGCGCCGGCCCTGTTTGAAGATCTGGAAACCCGGGGGCCCGCCCAGATGCAGGTCGGAGATGACATAGAGCGCGTCAAAGCGCACCAGCGGCAAATTCACGGGTTCCCTCCCCGGACTGTCAGGCTAACACAGTCCTGCGCCGGTCCATGAAAAATGTCTTGCATTTTCCTGAGATTTCTGTTAACTTGCGGCAACGTTCTTGGCTGTGAACGCCCATTTTGCGCCGGAGGCGGCGCGAGCGGGTTCGCCTCGACCGAGCTCGGTTCGAGGGAAAGGAAGGGAGGCTATGGGAAAACCCGGCGGGAGAACAAGGCAGATCGATGCCTACCGGCGCCTGCTCCTCAACGCCAGGCGGGAGCTTGTTGCGGGCCGGTTGCGGCGGGAACACATCGCCACGGTGGAGCCGGTTCCGGAAGACGATCTCGCGCCGATCTCTCACGACGAGTTCGTCGCCCTGGAGATGAACGGGCTCGATTACGAGAAGCTGCGAATGGTGGAAGAGGCGCTGGACCGCATCGCCGCGGGCGACTACGGCCTCTGCCTGGGCTGCGACCGCCCGATCCCGGACAAACGGCTGCGCGCGGTTCCGTGGGCCCGCTACTGCGTGGAATGCCAGGAGCGTCTGGGGGTGGCGCGCGAGGAGCCCCGGCGCCTTATGCCAGAGACTTTCTGAGTTCGGCGGTCAGTGCGGGGACCACCTCGAACAGATCGCCGACAATGCCATAGTCGGCCGCTTCGAAGATGGGGGCTTCCGGGTCCCGGTTGATCGCGACGACGGTTCGGGACCCCTTCATGCCCACCAGGTGCTGGATGGCGCCGGAGATGCCGACGGCCACATAGAGCTTCGGCGCCACCGTCTGACCTGAGCTGCCCACCTGGCGGTCCATGGGCAGCCAGCCGTTGTCGCACACCGGCCGGCTGGCGGCCAGCTCGGCGCCGAGCACAGCGGCAAGCTCCTCCACCATCGCGAGGTTTTGCTTCTCCTTGATGCCGCGGCCGACGGCGACGATCCGATCGGCCTTGCCTAGGTCCACACCGCGTCGGGATTGCTCGAAGGGCTCCTCCGGGCGGGCGCGGATCGCCGCCGGATCGATGTCGACCGGGAAGGGCTCGATTGGGGCAGCGCCCTCCTGGAGCGGCGCCGCAGCGAAGGCGCCGGCCTGGATGGAGAGGAAGACCGGACCTTCACCGCAGGGCCGCAGATCGGCGCTCATGCGGCCCTGAAAGATCGGGCGCGTGAAGATGGGGGTCCCGTTGTCGAGGCGCCAGCCGGTAACGTCGCTCACGAGCGACCGGCCGAAGCGCGCCGCCAGGCGCGGGGCGAAATCGCGGACCTGGTAGGTGTGAGGGAACAGGACATAGAGGGCGCCCCGGGCGCGGATGAGCTGCTCGAGGGCCAGCGTGTAGCCGTCCGCGGTGTAGGCGGCGAGCAGCGCGTGTTCGACAGCGAAGACCCGGTCGAGCCGCTTGGCGGCCAGCTCCGCCGCCGGCCCTGCCAGCTCGCGCCCCAGCAAGGCCGCCTGGACCGGCCGGCCGAGCGCCTCGCCGAACTGCTGGGCGGCAGCCAGCGCCTCCCAGCTCTGGCGATGCCAGGCGCCGGCAGAGCGTTCGGCGACCACGAGAATGCTCATAGCACGTGCGCCTCGCCGCGCAGCCGGGCCACGAGCTTCGCCGCCACTTCCTGCGGCGAACCCTCCAGGAACTTGGTGCGCTTGCGCCGCTCGGGCAGGTAAACGCGCTCGAGCGCAAAGCCCGGCTGGGGCGGCGGGCCCCAGGCCGAGGCCTCCAGGCGCGCCACCGGCTTCGTCTTGGCCCGCTTGATGCCCATCAGCGTGGCGTACCGGAGCTTGCTGATGCCGGACTGCACGGCAATGACGGCCGGAAGCGGCAGCTCCAGGTACTGGAAGCGGCCGCCCTCGAGCTCGCGCCGCAGGCGGAGCCCCGCGGCGGTCCTTTCGATCTCCACAATCAGAGTGGCGTGCGGCAGCCCGAGCAATTCGGCCATGAGCACCCCGGTCTGCCCGTGACCGGCGTCATCGGACTGAAGTCCGGTGAGGATGAGATCGGGGCTCTCCCGGGCGGCGGCCTGGGCCAGCCACCAGGCCGTCCGCAGCGGATCACCACCCTGCGGGTTGTCCGCTTCGATATGAATGCCCCGGTCGGCGCCCTTGGCCAGCGCCTCGCGGATCGCCCGGCCCACGCGCTCCGGCCCGACCGAGACTGCGACCACTTCGCCGCCGTAGCGCTCCTTGAGCCCGAGCGCCGCCTCGAGCGCGTAGGCGTCCGGCTCGTTGGTCTCGTATTCCAGATCGCCCTCGTCGATCCAGGTGCCTTGGGCGTTCACGCGGAGGCGAGCCTCGCGGGCCGGCACCTGCTTGACGGCGACGAGGATCTTCATGCCGGTTCAATCCCCCATGCGTTTGAAGATGAGGCAGCCATTCGTTCCCCCGAAACCGAACGAATTGGTGAGCGCATACTCGATCGGCATGGGCCGCTTCTGATTCGGAACGAAATCGAGGTCGCACTCGGGATCCGGGAACTCGTAGTTGATGGTGGGAGGCGCCACCTGGTCCCGGATGGCGAGCACAGTGATACCAGCTTCGAGGCCCCCGGCTCCGCCCAGCAGATGCCCGGTCATGGATTTCGTCGAGCTGACGGCCAGTTTGTAGGCGTGCTCGCCGAAACAGCGCTTGAGCGCCAGAGCTTCGATCCGGTCACCCACCGGCGTCGAGGTGCCATGGGCGTTGACGTAGTCGATCTGCTCCGGGCGCAAGCCGGCGTCGGCGATGGCGTTCTGCATGACGCGGACGGCGCCGTCACCGTCCTCGCAGGGCGCGGTCACATGATAGGCATCGCCGCTCATGCCGTAGCCGACAATCTCGGCCAGAATCGGCGCCTCGCGGCGCAGCGCCCGCTCGAGCTCCTCGAGAATCAGGATGCCGGCGCCCTCGCCCACCACGAAGCCGTCGCGCTCGCGATCCCAGGGACGCGAGGCGCGCTGCGGTTCGTCGTTGCGCTGCGAGAGCGCCCGCATGGCGGCGAATCCGCCCACCCCCATCGGAGTGATGCAGGCCTCGGCGCCGCCGCAGATCATCACATCGGCGTCGCCGCGCTGGATGAGCCGGAACGAGTCGCCGATGGCGTGGGCGCTGGTGGTGCAGGCCGTCGCCGTCGCCGAATTGGGCCCCTTGGCGCCGGTGCGGATCGAGACGTAGCCCGAAGCCAGGTTGATGATCGTCGCCGGGATGAAGTGCGGCGAGATGCGGTTCGGGCCCTTCTCGAGCAGCACCTTGTGTTCGCGCTCGATCACCTCGAAGCCGCCGATGCCGCTGCCGATATAGACGCCCACGCGGTGGGCTTCCGACGGGGCGAACTCGAGGCGCGCCGCCTTAATGGCGATCTCCGAGGCCGCGATGGCGAACTGAATGAAGCGGCCCATCTTGCGGGCCTCTTTCTTGTCCACCCAGTTGAGCGGATCGAAGCCCTCCACCTGCCCGGCGATGCGGCAATTGAACTCCGAGGCGTCGAAGGCCGTGATGGGGCCGATGCCGCTCCGTCCTTCGAGCAACGCCGCCCACGTCTCTTCGGTTCCGATCCCCAGCGGGGAGATCAGGCCGATACCGGTCACTACCACTCTGCGAGGCAACGGTTCACTCCTTGGTGAAAGCAATCCGCGCCGGGCGCGGCTGGCTTACTTGGCTTCTTTCTTGCGCTCGATGTACTCGATGGCGTCCTTCACGGTGGTGATCTTCTCGGCGTCTTCGTCCGGGATGTCCAGATCGAAGGCCTCCTCGAAGGCCATGACCAGCTCGACGATGTCCAGCGAGTCGGCGCCTAGATCGTCCACAAAGGAAGCCGAATCATCCACCTGGCTTTCCTCGACGCTGAGCTGCTCGACGATGATCTCCTTAACCTTGTCTCGAATCGATGACATGGAACCTCCAGATAGGACTGTAAAGTCTTTGATTCTAGCCAGCCGCCGCAGCCGGCCGCAACTTGAGCGCGGGGGCCGATGCGGGCCCGTCCGGCGCGCAACCTATCCGACACTAGCACACCCCGGAAGGCGCGGTGAGAGCTTCGCCGCTTGCTGGCACGCGCTGTCAGCAAGCTGTCATCTCCGCGAAATGCCAGTTTCACGGGCCGCCCCTATCCTTCTCTGTTATGCGATCTCTCTGGGCAACCGGCGTTCTGCTCTGCTTCTCTTTGAATCTCTGGGGCCAAGGGGCAACCGGCTCCGTCACCGGCCTGGTGCTTGACCCGTCAGGCGCCGCCGTGCCCGGCGCGGCGGTGATGCTGCGCAACCAGGCCACCTCGGTCGAGCAGCGCACGGAGACCACCGACTCCGGCGTCTACACCTTCGCCAGTGTTCCGATTGGCCGCTACGAGTTGACGGTCGAGGCTCCGGGCTTCAGCCGCTATGTGGCCGCCGACGTGCGCGTCGAGGCGGCCTCGGCCACCCGCGTGGATGCCCGGTTGGGCCTGGCCACGGAGGTCGAGCTCGTGCGCGTCACCGCCGAGCTGCCGCTGCTACAAAGCGAGACCTCCTCGCAGGCGACCGTCGTCAATCGCAACCTGCTCGATCGCATTCCGTTTCAGTTGACCGGCACCAATCGCGACGTCACCAGCTTCATCCGCCTGGTGCCGGGCGTCGACGGCGCGAGCGGGAACTTCCGGCTGGTGATCGCCGGCGGCCGCCAGCACACCAACGAGGTGCTTGTCGACGGCGTCACCAACACCTACCGCGCCTCGGTCAATACGCCCTTTTCGGTGCGCCCGTCGATGACCAGCGTCAGCGAGTTTCGCGTCGAGGTGGCGGTGCCGCCCGCCGAGTTCGGCCGCACCAGCTCGGGCGTCATTCTGATGACGACGAAATCAGGCACCAACGAACTGCACGGCAACGTCGACTTCCTGATCCGCAACAGCGCCCTGGACGCCCGCAAATACAACCAGGCGAAGGCCGATGTGACGCGCCAGGGCGAGGGCACGGCCAACCTGGGCGGCCCGCTCTACCTGCCGCGCCTCTATGACGGGCGCAACCGGACCTTCTTTTTCACCGATCTCATGATCTTCCGCCGGATCAACCAGCCGCTCGACACCGTCGACACCTACCCCACCGAGGCGATGCGCCGCGGCGATTTCTCGGCCACGGGCCGGCCCCTCTACGACCCGCTGACCGGCGCCGCCGGCCGCAACCGGACGCCGTTCCCGAACGGCGTCATCCCGGCCGAGCGGATCTCCGGCTTCGCCCGGGCGCTGCTGGCGGTGATTCCGGCGCCCAACCTGCCCGGCCTGGAGCGCAACTTCCGCGGCAGCCAAACGGCCCGGGAAAATCAGCTCGCCTGGATGCTCAAGATCGACCACCGCATCAACGATCGGCACGGACTCAGCTCGGTGTTCCGCTACAACTGGATGGAACGCTACGAGGACCGCTCCGCCTCGCAGACCAAAATCGCCTCGAACTTCTACAACGACTTTCCGACGGCCTTCCATGGCGTCCTGCACTACGACTGGATCCTGCGGCCCAACTTGCTCAACAAGTTCAGCTTCGCCGGCACGGACTGGTTCAGCGATTTCCGGCAGACGCCGCACATCGCCTACCAGGTGCCGAATGCCTTCGGACCGGGCTTTCCGGCGCTGCGATTTACTGCACACAACCTGACCGCCATCGGCGCCAACGTCGACCGCACCGTGCATTCGCGCATCTATCACATCCAGGACGCTCTGAGCTGGACCGCCGGGCGGCACAACTTCAAGTTCGGCTTCCGCTATGACCACCAGCAGGACAACACGCAGACGCTTGGCAACCGCAACGGTACGTACACCTTCGCGCCGTTTGCGACGGGCTTGAGCGGGGCGGCCAACTCGGGCCACGCCTTCGCCAGCTTTCTGCTCGGCGCGCCCCAGACGGCCGCCATGCAGTTCGGCCTACCCTACCTGGCGCGTTCGCCGGCGCTCGGCCTCTACGGACAGGACGACTGGAAGCTGTCGCCGCGGCTGACGCTTAACTACGGCCTGCGCTTTGAGATGCAGACGCCCTGGCACGACCGCGACGGCAACAACTCCACGTTCGATCCGCGGGTGCCGAATCCGGGCGCCGAGGGCCGGCCGGGCGCGATGGTCTTTGCCGGCGCAGGCGCCGGCCGGCTCGGCCGCAACCGGATCATCGAGAACTTCTGGGGCGGTTGGGGCCCGCGCCTCGGTCTGGCCTACCGGCTGACGAACTCGACCGTCCTGCGCGCCGGCGCCGGCATCTTCTATGCGCCGCGCCGCTACGCGCCCCAGTACACGCAGGGCTTCTCCTCCAACGTCAGCCTGGCCAGTCTCGACGGCGGCTTCACGCCGCCCTTCTATCTGGACGCCGGCTGGCCGGCCGGCGTGGCCGTCCTGCCGCCGTTCATCTCGCCGACTCTCGGCAACAACCAGGCAGTGCGCTACGTCAACCCGGACGGTGTGCGCGGCAGCGGAAGGCTGGGCACGACCTATCAGACGCAGGTGAATCTCCAGCAGCAGTTGGGCAGCCTGCTGGTCGAGCTCGGCTGGATCTCGACCCAGGGGCGCTTCATCCCGAACTCGACGCTCGAAAACCCCAATCAGGTGGACCCGCGCTGGCTGGCTTTGGGCGATCTGCTGCGGCAGCGGGTCCCCAGCGCCGCCCTCGCCGCCCAGGGCTTTGCGCCGCCGTATGCCGGCTTTAGCGGAACTCTGGCGCAGGCCCTGCGGCCCTATCCGCAAGTCCAGCAGATCATCTACGAGGATGCTCCGAGCGGCAACTCGAGCTACCACGCGCTCGCGGCGAAGCTCGAACGCCGCTTTGCCGCGGGCCTGACCCTTCTCGGCGCCTATACGTTCTCCAAGCTGATCTCCGACGTCGAGATGGTGCAGGGTGGCACCTCGCTGCTTCAGAACCACTTTGATCGCCGTGCCGAGCGTGCCGTGGCGAATATCGATACGCCGCATCGGCTGGTGGCCAGCTTCGCTTACGATCTGCCGCTCGGCCGCGGCAGGCGCTGGCTGGCGAAGGGCCCGGCGGCGGCCATGCTGGGCGGCTGGAGCCTGGCTGGCATTCTCACCTACGAGACGGCGAATCCGATCGCCGTACGCATTCCCAACAGCCTGCCGATCTTCAACGGCCAACTGCGGCCGGATCTGGTCGCCGGCGCCGATCCGTACGTCAAGCGCCCCGGCGGCGACTTCCGGCCGGGCAACTCGCTGACCGGCGAGACCGGCGATGTTCTGTTGAATCGGGCCGCTTTCGCCACGCCGGCGGCCTACCGCTTCGGGAACCTCTCGCCCTATGCGGGCTGGCTGCGCGCCTTCGGCTACGCCGGCGAGGACTTCTCCCTGCTCAAGCGCCACCCGCTCGGCGAGCGCGCCTTCTGGGAGATCCGCGCCGACTTCTTCAACGCCTTCAATCGCCGCAACCTCGTCGCTCCGGTCAACGATCTGACCAGCGCCAACTTCGGCCGGACCTTCGACAGCCGCCCGATGCGCAGCATCCAGCTCGGGGCGCGGCTGAGCTTCTGAGCCTTTCGGCGGCCGCGTTGAGCGCGCTCGGAAAAGCGCGAGCCGGGGTGCGGACGGCTGACGTCCGGCTGAAAGCGCTTGGTCCGCAAGCCGACTCGGTGGTCTTTTCGCCAAATCTCGTGGTGGAACTCTAAAGCTTACCCTCCGGCATCCGATCTAAGCGGTTGAGGAGCACGATCGGATGCAGGATCCCGAGGTAGTACAGGAGTTCCTGGTAGAAAGCTACGAGAATCTCGGGCGGCTGGATCAGGAGCTGGTCGAGCTCGAGAAGCGGCCCCAGGACGCAGAGCTGCTAGCGAGCATCTTCCGCACCTTTCACACGATCAAAGGCACGTGCGGTTTCCTGGGTTTTTCGCGGCTCGAGGCGATCGCCCACCGGGCCGAGGATATCCTGAGCCAGTTGCGCGACGGCCGGCGAGCGCTGACGCCGGAGCTGGTTTCGCTGATTCTCGAGACCGTGGACGCGACGCGCCGGATCCTGGCCTCGATCGAGCGGACGGGCGAAGAGGGTCCGGAGCGCTTCGAGGCGCTGGTGGAGCGGCTGGGTCGCGCGGGGCGCGGCCCGGAAACAGAGGCGCCGCCAGCGCCGCCGGCCTCCGCCGAGGAGCCCGAGGAGCCGCTGGCGCGCTCCTCGGTCGCCGATACGACGATCCGCGTGGGCGTGGGTCTGCTCGACAAGTTGATGGACCTGGTGGGCGAGCTCGTGCTGGCGCGCAACCAGATCCTGCAATACACCGCCGAGCGCGAGGATGCGGCGCTCAATGCCACCTCGCAGCGGCTGAATCTGATCACGACGGAGCTCCAGGAAGGCGTCATGAAGACGCGCATGCAGCCGATCGGCACCGTCTGGAACAAGCTGCCGCGCGTGGTGCGGGACATGGCGGTGGCGCTCGGCAAGCAGATCGCCCTCGAGATGGACGGCGCCGAGACCGAGCTGGATCGCACCATCATCGAGGCGATCAAGGATCCGCTGGTCCATCTGGTGCGCAACGCCTGCGATCACGGCATCGAGCCGCCGGAGGCGCGCCTGAAGGCGAACAAGCCGGCCCAGGGCCGCCTCAGCCTGCGCGCCTATCATGAGGGCGGCCAGGTCAACATCGAGATCACTGACGACGGCGCCGGCATCGACCCGGCGCGCTTGCGCCGGGCGGCGGTCGAGCGAGGGCTGATGCGGCCGGATCAGGCCGAGAAGTTGAGCGACCGCGAGGCGCTGAATCTGATCTTCTCGCCGGGCTTCTCGACGTCGCAACAGGTGACCAACGTCTCGGGCCGCGGCGTCGGCATGGACGTGGTGAAAAGCCACGTCGAGCGCATCGGCGGCACGGTGGATGTGCTCAGCCGGCCCGGCGAGGGCACTACCGTGCGGCTGAAGATCCCGCTCACGCTGGCGATCATTCCCGGGCTGGTGATTCACAGCGGCGGCGAGCGGTTCGTCATCCCGCAGGTGTCGCTGCTCGAGCTCATCCGGCTCGAGGAGGAGTCGGCACACGGCCAGATCGAGAAGGTGCACGGCACGCCGGTTTATCGCCGGCGCGGCTCCCTGCTGCCGATCGCCTACCTCAACGAGGTGCTCGGGCTCGAGGCCGAATCGGCTCGCGAGGCCGTCTACATCGTCGTGCTCCAGGCCGAGGACCGGCAGTTCGGCCTGGTGGTGGACGGCATCCACGACACGCAGGAGATCGTGGTGAAGCCGCTCGGCAAGCAGTTCAAGGGTTTGAACGTTTACGCCGGGGCCACCATCATGGGCGACGGCCGGATTGCGCTGATTCTGGATGTGCTCGGCATCGGGCAACGCTCCGGCGTGGTGGCCGAGGCGCGCGAGCAGGCGCGGGCGGCGGCCGAAAAGAAGTCGCAGATGGGCGAAGAGAGTCAACGCCTGTTGCTGTTCCGCGCCGGCAGCTTCGAGCGGCTGGCGGTGCCGCTATCGCTGGTGGCGCGCCTTGAGGAGTTTCCGCGCGAGGCGATCGAGACGGCCGGCGGGCGCTGGGTGGTGCAGTATCGCGACCGGATCCTGCCGCTGGTGCCCCTCGCCGAGGCGCTCGAAGGCAGCCCGGCGGAGCTGCCCGAGCTCGCCTCCGTCATCGTCTTTCGCGACGGGGAGCGGAGCCTGGGCCTGGTGGTCGACCAGATTTTGGATATCGCCGAGGAGGCGATCACGGTGCGGCGCAAGACGGACCGGCGGGGCCTGCTCGGCTCGGCGGTGGTGGGCAAGCGGGTCACCGATTTCCTCGACCTGAACTATCTGCTCGGCCTGCCCGAGGCGGGCTGGTTCGAAGCAACCCCGAGCGGCAAGGCCTGTCGGGTGCTGCTCGCCGAGCCGTCGGCCTTTGCGCGCGGACTGATTCGGGCCGAGCTGGAGATGGCCGGCTACGACGTCGTCGAGGCGGCCTCGCGCGAGGAGGCGCTCGAGGCGCTGGAGCGCCTTGCCGTCGAGGTGGTGCTCGCCTCGCTCGAGCTGGAACCCGACGGCCTGACGGCACTGACGGCCGCGATGCGCCGGCGCCCGGAGTGGTCTGCCATCCCGGTGATCGCCCTGGCCGGTTCGGCCGAGCGTGCGGTGCGCCTGCCCGAGGGCGTCGCCGGGTGCCATTCAAAATTCGACCGGTCGGCGATGCTGGCTTCGATCGCGCGACTGGCAGCGGCGGTCAGACAGCCGGCCGGCGAACCCGCCGGCATTGCGATGGAGAGGTGAGCGATGGCCAGAGAAGCACTCAACCGCGCCGAGATGACGGCTGAAAGCGGACAACTGGCGACCTTCTTTGTCGCCGATCGCTTTTTCGGTGTCGATGTGTTGCGCGTCCAGGAGGTCTTGCGCGCGCAGCAGATGACGCGGGTGCCTTTGGCGCCGGAGGTCATCGAGGGCCTGATCAACCTGCGCGGCCAGATCGTGCCGGCCATTGACATGCGCCGGCGCCTGGGGCTGGCGCCGCGGCCGGCGGGCCAGGAGCCGATGAACGTGGTTGTGCGGACCGACGACGGGGCGGTGAGCCTCCTGGTGGACGAAATCGGCGACGTGCTGGAGGTCGAAGCCGCGGCCTGGGAACGGCCGCCGGAGAACCTGGCGGCCGAGGCGCGCGAGCTCGTTCGGGGCGTCTACAAGCTCAAGGAACGCCTGCTGCTGGTCGTCGACGTCGACCGCGCCGTCGAGCTGGCCGAGCGGGGCTGTGCTGCTTCGTGAAATCGCGGCGAGCATGCGAGGCCGGGCGCAGATGGGACTTTCCGAACGTGGCTCATGGGATGGCTGCCGAAACATGGACTTGAACTGAGCGAAAGGACGACAAGTATGACAAACGGTAAGAACAAAAAGATTCCGCGGCAGGCGTCCGCGGAGACCAAGGCAGGGCTCGCGGCCGTCGCCGAATGGCCCGGGCAGGCAGCTTCGACAGAAGCGATGGAGGTGCTCGTCAACTGGCCCTCGACCGGCTCCGGCTCTCGGGTTCAGGCCTTCGGAATCGATGAGCGTGGCCTGGAGTTGCGCCGAAGATTCGTTCGCCTGACCGAGCAGGAACGGGCGCTGCTGGCCGAGCTGGCGCCTTGGGCGCAGCGCGTGGCGCCGGAGATGGTGCGGGAGTTCTACAACTGGCAATTCGAATTCCCGCCGACCCGGCAGTTTTTCGAACAGTACGCGCAGCAAAGAGGCATCTCCTTGTCTGCTTTGCGACAGCGCCTCGAGGCATCGCAAGCCGGCTATTTCGTGGAGATCTTCGCGGGAGCCGCCAGGAACTGGGATCTTGCGTACCTCGAAAAGCGTCTCCATGTGGGCTTGGTGCATGACCGAATCGCGCTGCCCTTCAAGTGGTACGTCGGCGCGTATGCCGAGTACGAACGGCTCCTTGACAAGTACCTGCGACGAGACCTGGACGATGAGCAGAAGATAGCGCGCATCAAGGCAGCCGTCGGAAAAGTGTTCAATCTCGATATGCAGGCGATCGGCGACGGCTACCTCTTGACGATTCTGCATAGCCTCGCGGCGGCTGGGGGCATTTCCGTAGACGGGCTCTGCCAGGGTGATCAGTCCGATCAGGCTCAAAAGATCAAAGAGGCCGTACAGTCGCGGCTGGCGATGATGATCCGCGAGTACCAGGGGCAGATCGAGGCGATCAGCCGGTCGCAGGCGGTGGTCGAGTTTGGCATGGACGGAACGATTCTGCGGGCGAACGAAAATTTCCTGAGGGTGTTCGGCTACAGCCTGGAGGAGATCCAGGGGCGCCATCACAGCATCTTCGTCGAGGAAACTTTCCGGCAAAGCGCGGAATATAAGGAGCTGTGGGCGAAACTCAACCGGGGTGAACCCCAAGCTGGCGAGTTCAAGCGGATCGGGAAAGGGGGAAAAGAGATCTGGCTCCAAGCCAGCTACAACCCGATCTTGGATCTGGACGGCAAGCCGTTCAAGGTGGTGCAATACGCCGCCGAAGTTACCGCGCAGAAGCAGGCCATCCGCGCCATGATGGCGGACCTGGCCATGCTGTCGCGGGCGGCAATCGAAGGCAGACTGGGTACCCGCGCCGACGTCTCCCGGCACCAGGGCGAGTATCGCGGCATTGTCGACGGCATCAACCGCCTGCTTGATGCGCTGGTCGGCTTTCTCGACGTGATGCCGTCGCCGAGCTTCATTGTCGATCGGGAGTTCCGGATCCGCTACATCAACAAGGCGGCGGCGAGCTTGACCGGTCTCTCGCCGCAAGAGCTGATCGGCACCCGCTGTTACGAGCATTTCAAGACGCCGCACTGCCAGACTGGCAACTGCGCCACCGGCCAATGCATGCAGCGCCGGCAGACAGTGAGTTCGGAGACCGAAGCTCATCCGCAGGGCAGGCGCCTGGAGATCGCCTATACGGGCGTGCCAGTCTACGATCCGGATACCAAGGAGGTGATCGGAGCCTTCGAGTTCATCACCGACCAGACCGCGATCAAGACGGCGATGCGCGTCTCCCAGAAACAGGCCGACTTCCAGGCGGCAGAGGTCAGCAAGATAGTCTCCAACCTGGACAATTTGGCGCAGGGGAATCTCGATGTCGACGCCTCGGTGGCGGCCGGCGACGAGGACACGCGCGCCGTTCGGGAGAATTTTGTCAAGATTGCGCGCTCTTTCGAGAATACGGTAGCCGCCATTGCGCGCATGGTCGCGGATGCTAACCTGCTGGCCCAGGCGGCGGCCGAAGGCCGAGTCGGCATCCGGGCCGATGTCAGCAAGCATCAGGGAGAGTACCGCCGGATTGTCGAGGGGATCAACCGGACGCTCGAGGCGGTGGCGGAACCGCTGAAGGTAACGGCGCAAAATGCGACGGCGCTGGCATCGAGTTCGGAGGAGCTGACGGCGGTGAGCCAGCAGATGGCCGGCAATGCCGAGGAGGCGGCGACGCAGGCCAACGTGGTCTCGGCGGCCTCCGAGCAGGTGTCGAAGAATGTCACCTCGGTGGCGACGGCGGCCGAGGAGATGCAGGCCTCGATCCGCGAGATCGCCAAGAATGCCAACGAGGCGGCGCGGGTGGCCAAGACGGCGGTGAACGTGGCGCAGGCAACCAACGAGACGGTAAAGAAGCTGGGCGAGTCGAGCCAGGAGATCGGCAACGTGATCAAGGTGATCACCTCGATTGCGCAGCAGACGAACCTGCTCGCCCTGAATGCCACCATCGAGGCGGCGCGCGCCGGCGAGGCGGGCAAAGGCTTCGCGGTGGTGGCCAACGAGGTCAAGGAGCTGGCCAAGCAGACGGCCAAGGCGACCGAAGAGATCTCGCAGAAGATCGAGGCGATCCAGGCCGACACGAAGGGGGCGGTGGGGGCGATCGCCGAGATCAGCTCGATCATCAATCAGATCAACGACATCTCGAACTCGATCGCCTCGGCGGTGGAGGAGCAGACGGTGACGACGAACGAGATCGGCCGCAGCGTCACCGAGGCGTCGCAGGGGGTGAACGATATCGCCAAGAACATCGCCGGCGTGGCCCAGGCGGCGCGGAGCACCACGCAGGGAGCGCATGACACGCAGAAGGCGGCTGAGCAGTTGGCGCGGATGGCGGCCGAGCTGCAAACCCTGGTGGCGAAGTTCACCTTCTAGCTCCGATTGCGAGCGTGGCGGCGGCGAAACGGTCCGGGTGGGGCCTCTCCCGCCCGGACCCGTTGCTGCCGATATATGGGGAAGAGACCGAGCATGGCCCAGGCATTAGTGGTGGACGATTCTCGGGCGGTGCGCATGATCCTGGCGCGCACGCTCGCCGAGCTTGGCTACGAGGTGCGCCAGGCGGCTAACGGGCGTGAGGCGCTCCAGTTGATCGATGCCGACCCCGGCGCCTACCGGCTGGTTCTGCTGGACTGGCATATGCCGGAGATGGATGGTCTAGAGCTGCTGCGCCGGGTGCGCTCGCGGCCCCAGTTGTCGGCGCTGGTGGTTGTGATGGTCACCACCGAGACCGATCTCGATCATGTGGCGGAGGCTTTGGCGGCCGGGGCGAACGAGTACATCATGAAGCCCTTCACGCGCGAGATTCTCGTCGAGAAGTTGCAACTGACGGGCGCGAGCGCCTGAGGCAGGTGCCGGAGGAACCATGGCGGCGCTACGACAGCGAGTGCTTCGTGCGGGCGAACGGATCCGGGTGCTGGTGGTCGACGATTCGGTGGTCATTCGCCGCCTGGTAACGCACGCCCTGGAAGCGGATCCGCTGATTGAGGTGGTCGGGGTCGCCGCCAACGGCGCCATCGCCCTTCAGCGGATCGAGCAGCTCAATCCGGACGTACTGACGCTCGACGTCGAGATGCCGGAGATGGACGGCTTGGAGCTGCTGCGGCGTCTCCGGGGGCGCTATCCCCAGTTGCGGATCATCATGTTCAGCACCCTCACCGAGCGGGGCGCCGCGGTCACCTACGAGGCGCTGGCGCTGGGTGCGGACGATTACGTTCCCAAGGCCTCTAACGCCGGTGCGCTCGATCGGTCGCTCGAGCGGCTCCGCCAGGAGCTGATTCCAAAAATCCGGCAGTTCTTCGTCGATGGCACGGCCCCGGCGATCCCGGCACCCGCACCGAGCGTGGCTCGACGGGTTGTGGCGCGGCAGCAGGAGACCTTCTCTCCCCGGGTGGTGGCCATTGGGGTCTCGACGGGCGGGCCGGTGGCGCTGGGCGAGTTGCTACCAAAGCTGCCGGCCGACTTTCCGCTCCCTGTGCTCGTCGTGCAGCATATGCCGCCGCTGTTTACGCGGCTGTTGGCCGAACGGCTCGACGCCTGCTCGCCGCTCAAGGTCCGTGAAGCCTCGCAAGGCGAGCTGGTGGAAGCGGGCAAGGTTCTGATCGCGCCCGGCGATTATCACCTGAAGGTGGCTCGCGAGGGCGCCGCCGTGCGCGTGCAACTTGACCAGTCGCCTCCGCTCAACTCTTGCCGTCCGGCCGTCGATGCGCTCTTCAGCAGTCTGGCGGAGGTCTACGGCGGCGCGGTGCTGGCCGTGATCTTGACCGGGATGGGTTACGACGGCCTGCGTGGCGCGGAGATGCTCAAAGCTGCCGGAGCTCGCCTGCTGGCTCAGGACCAGGCGACGAGCGTAGTCTGGGGCATGCCGGGCGCCGTGGTTTCGGCCGGGCTGGCAGATCGGGTGGCGCCCCTCGATCAGATGGCCGCAGAGATCCTGCGATTCGCCGGGAGGGCCTAGGCCGATGGAAAAGAAGCTTTCGGTTGCAGCGGGTTCGGAGCCGCAGGAGGTGGCGCCCGAAAGCTATCGTTTTCTCCAGCAGTTACTTTATGCCCGCTCAGGCCTCGTGCTCGAGCCCGGCAAAGACTACCTGGTGTCGGCGCGACTGGGGCCCTTGGCGAGAGAGCTGGGGCTCGGTACGGTCAACGACCTGTGCGCGCTGCTCGAGGCGACGCGGAGGCCGGATCTGACGCGGCGGGTGGTGGAAGCCATGACCACCAACGAGACCTCCTTCTTCCGCGATCCGGCGCAATTCGAAGCGATCCGCAAGGAGCTGCTGCCGCGCCTGCGCGGTCGGCGCGCCGCCCTGCGCCGGCTGCGATTCTGGTCGGCCGCGGCCTCGACCGGGCAGGAGGCTTACAGCCTGGCGATGGTGCTTCTCGAGGAGGGACTCGCCGAGTGGGACGTCGAAATTTTGGCGACCGACATCAACCGGCAGGTACTCGAGCGAGCGCGGAGCGGTCGCTTTACCCAGCTCGAAGTGAACCGCGGTCTGCCGGCCCCCATGCTCGTGCGCTACTTCCGGCGCATCGGTCTGGACTGGCAGATCTCGGAGGAGGCGCGACGCCTGGTGCGCTTCGAGGAGTTCGATTTGCGGAGCTCGATGCGCACTCTGGGACCGTTCGACGCCGTCTTTTGCCGCAACGTGCTCATCTATTTTGACGCCGATACCAAGCAACGCGTTCTTACCGAACTGCGCCGGACGCTTATGCCGGACGGTTGGCTGTTGCTTGGCGGCGCGGAGATGCTCTGGGGAAACGAGGCGCTCTTCGAACGCGTGAGGTCGAATGCGCCCGCCATCTATCGGCCGGCAGGCGAACAAGAGAACTGCTGAAGATGCAAACCAACCCACTGACCATTGCTAACGAGCTGACGCGAATTGTTCGCGATGTCTTTGAGACGATGATGGGGCTGGAGGTCGCCGCCGGCGGCGCCCCCTGGTTCCCGGACTCGCACCGGCTGACGGCGGCCGTACAACTGAGCGGCCTGTGGTCCGGGGCGGTGCTGGTGGAGTGCGACCGGCGGCTGGCCTGCCGGCTTGCCGCCGCCTTCCTTTCGATGCCCGAGCCGGCCGAGGTGGACGACATGGTGCGCGATGTCGTCGGCGAGCTGGCCAACATGATCGGCGGGAATCTCAAGTGCGCGCTGAGCGACGGGATTCAGCTTTCGACCCCGGTGGTCGTCGACGGCTCCAGCCAGTTGCTGCGAGTCTGCGGCGCGGAGGTCTGCCAGCGGCTGACACTCGAGTGCGAGGGGCGCCTGCTTTGGGTGACGGTGGTCTCGATCGGCGCGGTGGAGTTACCGCACCGCTAGTGCAGTCGGCGCCGGCCTTGACCGCGCCCGGCTCCACGCAGCCGAAACGGTCGTACAGGCGCTTTAGCCTTTAAGGATCAATTCGGCGAGGACTGGTCGATAAGTCTGAAAACGGAAGAACTCGCGAGTTGGAGGATGGTTCAATGCCAGTCGACTTGTTGATTGTGGACGACTCGGTCGCGGTCCGAAAGGTCCTGCAACGTCTGTTGCGGCAGGCGGATCTGCCGGTGGGGGAGGTCATCGAGGCGGGTGACGGCCAGCAGGCGCTGGCGGCCTTGGCGGACCGTACCGTGCATCTGGTCCTGACCGACATCAACATGCCGACCATGAACGGCCTGGAGTTGCTCCGGCGCTTGAAGGGCGACAGTAGGCTGTGCCAGATCCCGGTGATCGTCATCAGCACGGAAGGCGGCAAAGGCACGGTGATGGAAGCGGTGGAGTTGGGAGCGGCCGGCTTCATCCGCAAGCCTTTCACGCCCGAGCAGATTCGCGAAAAGCTGGCGCCGTTCTGCTGAGTCGGCGCCGGCCGCCGGGCCCCCGCCGCCCCGCAGGATGCCGCATCCTGCACCCCGGCAGTTCGGGGTTGACTCCGCGGGATACGTGGCGTTAACATAAAAGTGCGGGGTGGAGCAGTCTGGTAGCTCGTTGGGCTCATAACCCAAAGGTCGGTGGTTCAAATCCACCCCCCGCAACCACCCCCGAACCGGCGGCCCTTCCTCGCGAGCTCCACGGTCCTGGAACCGCGATTGCATCTCCCTGGTGTGGTTCAGGTCGTCGCTCATTGCGGATGCTGCCATGCGGAACGCTGACCGTTCGGTTCCTTTCTCCTCGCTGAAGGTCTTGAGCCGCGCCCCCGCGCCCCGAATCACCGTGGGCGGGGTCGGCCGTCGTCACCCGCTCGAGACGATTCTCGCCAAGCCATTCACAAGAAAGGTGCTTGGCTACATCTCACAACCTCGCCCGGATGGCCGGAGCCTTTTTGAGGTGCTTGCGGAGAATTACGACAACGACCGGTTGAGGGGCTGGGAGCGCTGGAAGTGGAAACTGCCGAGCCTGGTTATCGATCTGGCGCTGGCGCACTACCGGCTCGACAAAGAGCTGATGAAGCGCAAGCTTTTCCACCACCCGCCCACCGTACGGGCGCTAGCGCTAACTGCCCGGAGCATCGCCCGCTACGGGTTGAGCGCCCCGCAGCGCTTCGCCGCGCCGCTGTTTGTGGTGTGGAATATCACCCAACTGTGTAACCTCGCCTGCAAGCACTGCTACCAGAATGCCGGGCCGCGACCGGCGCCGGATGAGCTCACGCTCGAGGAGCGGCTGAAAGTGGTGGATGAGCTGGCGGAGAACGGCGTGCCGTTCCTTGCTATCGCCGGCGGCGAGCCGCTCGCGCTCAAGGATCTCTGGGCGGTCCTCGAATACGCCAACCGCCGCGGGATTCACCTTACGCTGGCCACCAACGGAACTCTGCTCACGCCGGAGACGGCGGCGCGCCTCAAGGAGTGTGGCGTCAAGTATGTCGAGATCAGCGTCGACGGCCTCGATCCGGACGAGCACGACGGCTTCCGGGGACGCCGGGGCGCCTGGGCGCGGGCCGTCCAGGGGATTCGCAACTCGGTCGCCGCGGGCATCCGCACGGGACTGGCGACCTGCTTCACGCGCCGCAATGTGCACCGCGCTGCCGAGGTGATCGAATTCGCCATCGGGCTCGGCTGCCAGACCTTCTCCCACTTCAACTTCATTCCCGTGGGGCGGGGCAGGGAGATCGTCGAGGAGGACTTGACGCCGGCCCAGCGCGAGCTGCTGCTCGCCACGCTCCAGCGCTATCTGGCCGAAGGCCGGATCAACGTCATCTCCACGGCGCCGCAGTTTGCACGCGCCTGCGTCGTTTACGGCCCGGCGGAGGGCGTCTTCGCCACCGGACACGCCGGCCGCGGTATGGGGTCGAAGACCATGGTGCTTTCGCGCTACATCGGTGGTTGCGGGGCCGGGCGCTGCTACTGCTCCATCCAGCCGAACGGCACGCTTACCCCGTGCGTCTACATCTCCTCGATCAAAGTGGGCGATCTGCGCCGCCAGAGCCTGGCCGAGATCTGGGAGTCGGACCTGTTCACCCTGCTCAGCGACCGCAGCCGGCGCGGCGACCACTGCGCGGTTTGCGGCTATCAAGCCTACTGCGGCGGCTGCCGGGCGCGCGCCTTCGCCTACACGGGCGATATCACGGCGGGCGATCCGGGCTGCGTCTACAACATGCCGTTGTGGAGGGAACTGGTGGCGAAGGCCTCCAGTGAACTCCCGGTGTTCCAGCCGTTAGCCGCCACGGCGAGCCGGATGGAGAGGCTGAGCCTCGGCGGAGGGCCGGACTGATGCCCTGGTGGGTGGCTGGCGGGCTTCTGGCGGCTTGTGCCGTCTTGCTGGTGGCGCTGTGGCTAGCCCTCAGGCGTAGCCGGGCTCAGGCCAGGCGACTCCAGCGCGCCATCGAGTCGGCCGGCTATGAACTGGTGCATGGCGCCAATGCCGCTCGCGCCCACCTGATCGCGCTCGAACAGGAGACCTCCTCCCCCTTGTCGAGCTCGCACCTTGGCGAGATCCGGCGGGCGCTCGAACGCCTGGAGCGAGCCGCCGGCACGCTGGCCGGGGCGCTCAGGCCAGAATCCGCCGAAGCCCCTGGTAGTAGCTCCGCTCCAGCTCCTCCAAATCCCGCTTGACGAGGTTCAGCCCGAAGACGCAGAGCTCGAACGAGTTGGCGAGCTTGCGAAACAGCGGCGCCTCCTGCGCGTACTCGAACAGATCGAACGTCGAAACGATGTGATAGGACTCCTTGCCCGCCTTGACGTAATCGATGAAGGCATCGAGGCGCAGGCCGCGGCGCGGAAGGCTGGCGACATACTCGGGGAAGAGGCCGGCCAGAAACAGCGTGTAGTCGCCGATGTGCTTGCGCACCGCCCGCTCGTAGTCGAAGGAGCGCCCTTCGAAGAGCGGATTCGAGGCCACGAGCATCTCGCCCACGTCTTCCAGGCGTTTGCCACGCGCGTTGCGAATCTTGTAGAGGTTACGCGTGTCGGTGAACTCCACCAGGAGGTTCGAGACGTAGTTGGCGACCTCCCGGTCTCGGAGCTGTGCGTCCCCGTAGAATCTTCGCTCGACCAGGCTCCGGAAGAGCTGCCGTAGCGGATGACTCTCGGAAATCACCATCCCAGCGACGCGGGTTTCCTCTCATTCCCCCGCAATCCTATTTTAGAAATGCTCGCGGAGCTCGGCGAAGCGGCCTACCCGCACCAGGCGCGGGTGGTCGGGAATCTCCTGTCGCTCGAGATGCCAGGTGCGCGGGTGGGGAACGTAAACCGCGCCGAGGCCGGCCTCGAGCGCCGGCAGGATGTCGGACTTGGGGGAATTTCCCACCATCCACGTCCGCGCCGGGTCGAGACCCCGCTCGGCGGCGAGCTTGCGGTACGCCGCGGCGTCCTTCTCCTTGACGATCACCGTGTGGCCGAACCAGACGCCCAGGCCCGAGCGGTCGATCTTGAGCTTCTGC
This sequence comes from uncultured Bryobacteraceae bacterium, assembly GCA_938003835.1. GTDB lineage: Bacteria > Acidobacteriota > Terriglobia > Bryobacterales > Bryobacteraceae > CALKXJ01. The sequence continues at coordinate 96,781 of CALKXJ010000027.1, forward strand.
TCCTCCGGGTGGCCTTTGGTCACGAGCGTCAGGTCGTGGCGCTGGGCCAGGTAGGCCAGCGTCTCCTCGACGCCCTCGATCAACACCAGGGGCTGATCGAGGATGCGCCAGGCGATTGCCATGACGCGGTCGAGATCCTCCTCCCGGATGTGGCGCTCCGCCAGCCGCAGATAGCACTCGGTCATGTTCCGCCCGAAGTTCTCCGTGCCGTAGCCGTGGAGGCGAATGTTGGCGAGCTCGATCTCGTCCAGGATGGCACGGATCTCCTGCGGCGTGAGCGTCGAATGATCGAGGAATTCGACGAACTCGGCAAAGGCCTGCTCGAAATAGACGTTGTTTTCCCAGAGCGTGTCGTCGGCGTCGATGAACAGGTGCTGGCGCACGCGGGCGGTCAGCCTCGGGTGAGATTCGGGCCGCGGCCATTGAAGGGCGCCACGGCCTTGACGTGAGCCGTGTAGCGCTGCCGGGCCGCCTGAAGCGGAGCGAATTCGATGAGCTGGCGCAGCCGCTCCCGCTCGGAACGCATCGTGAGCAGGAGCTGCCGGAATTCCGGATCCGGAATGGCTTGGGCAAGCTGAAAGCTGAGCTGCGGATCGTCGAGCTCGGGCGGCGGGGGCGGCTCCTCGCTCCCGGTTTCGGTCAGCAGGCGGTAAGCCTGGAGAGCCTTGGCCTTGAGCTCGGCGGGCACCGGCTCGCTCTCCTCGTCGTTGAAGAATCGCACCGCGCCGCGCAGGTAGGCGCGCTCGGTGTCCAGGCTCTCGATCTCGAACCGGCGCACGCCGACCACGACGATGTCCATGCGGCCGTCGTCGTACTTCTGGGTGACCTTTTCCACCACCGCGGTGCAGCCCGTGGCGACAATGCCCTTCTCGGCGGCTAGCACGATGCCGAACTCGGAGCGGTTGCGGATGCACTCGCCGATCATCTCCTTGTAGCGCTCTTCGAAGATGTGCAAAGGCAGGTGCGTTCGCGGCAGCAGCACCACTCCCAGCGGGAAGAGCGGCAGCAGCTCCGTCGGCATGCTACCATTATCCCCCAAGACCTCCCATGGACCTGCGTGGCAAGACCGTCTTGATCACCGGTGCGAGCGAAGGAATCGGAGCGGCCAGCGCGGCAGCGTTCGCCCGGCGGGGCGCGCGCCTGGCGCTGGTGGCGCGCCGCGAGGAGAGGCTCCGCGCCGTGGGCGGGCCGGAGGCGCTCGTCATAGCCGGCGACCTGACTGACCCGGAAGTGCAACGCCGCGCGGTCGAGGAGACACTAGAGCGTTACGGCTCGCTCGACGTGCTCGTGAACAACGCCGGCGTGGGGCTGTACTCGCCCACGGTCTTGGCGCCGATGGAGGCGGTCCGCCGGCTGTTCGAGCTGAACCTGATGGCGCCGCTGGGACTGATCCGCTTCGCCGTGCCCCATATGGAACGCCAGGGCGGCGGCACGATCGTCAACGTCAGCTCGATCGTGGGCAAGGTGACGATGCCGTGGCTGACGCTGTACTCGGCTTCGAAGTTCGCGCTGAACTCTCTCACCGACGGGTTGCGCATGGAGCTGGGCGCCAGGGGCATTCGCTTCATCGCCGTCTGCCCGGGCCATGTCAAGACCGGTTTCGGAGCCAACGCGCTGTGGGGGCGTCCGCCGGCGGGGCTCGAGCGCGCCCGCGCCTTCTCGATCACCGCCGAGGAGTGCGCCTCCGCCATCGTGCGCGCCGTCGAGCGGGGCAAGCGAACCGTGGTGGTGCCCGCCGCCGGCTGGATCCTAGTCGGCTTTGCCCGGTTGCTGCCCTGGCTTGTCGACTGGCAACTGGCGCGAATCTATCGTAGTGTGGATAGGGAGCTTGGATGATCCTCAAGCTGAAACGCACGCCGGGCATCTACCTGGTGGGCTTCATGGCTTGTGGCAAATCGACGATCGGACGCCTGCTGGCGGACACGCTCGGCTGGTCGTTCGCCGATATCGACGAGGACATCGAGCGCGGGGCCCGGCGAACGATCAGCGAAATCTTTGAGGTCGAAGGGGAGGAGGTGTTCCGGCGCATGGAGCAGGAGGCGATCGCCGAGCGCGTCCGGCGCATCGAGAGCGGCCAGCCGACCGTCGTCGCCCTCGGCGGCGGGGCCTTCGCACGCCCGGAAAATTACGAGCTGGTTGCCGCCAACGGCGTCTCCATCTGGCTGGACTGCCCGCTCGAGATTCTCCTGGAACGCGTCGTCGGCGACACCGCCCGCCCGCTGGCCCGCGATGTGGAACGGTTCAGGCAGCTTTACGAGGCGCGCCTGCCAGCCTACCAGCGGGCCGACTTCCGCGTGGCGATCAAGGGCAAAGACCCGCTCACGGTGGTGAACGAGATCCTCAAGCTCCCCATCTTCTGACTCTGAGGGCCCGGCAATGGAAACCACGTTGCGGAAACATGCCTTGCAAATCTTCCGGGCGGCGCTCGGCGCGGCCGACCCCATCGAAGCGATTCTCCGGCACGTGCGCCTGGACGGGGATTCTCTGGTTGCAGGCAAGCGGCGCTATCGTCTCGCCGATTACGACCGGGTGCTGGTGGTGGGCGCCGGCAAAGCCGGCGCGGCGATGGGACGCGCGCTCGAGCGGCTGCTGGGCCGGAGGATCTCCGGAGGCTGGATCAACGTCAAGTACGGGCACGTCGCCCCGCTGCGGCGGATCCAGTTGCACGAGTGCGGTCACCCGGTGCCGGATGCCGCCGGGGTGGAGGGCGCCCGGCGGATCGCCACACTCGCCGCCGAGGCCGGCGAGCGCGACCTGCTTTTTTGCGTGATCTCCGGGGGCGCCTCGGCGCTCATGCCGTTGCCCGCGGAGCCGATCACGCTCGAGGAGAAGCAGGAGACCACCCGGTTGCTGCTGGCCTCCGGCGCCTCCATCCACGAGATGAACGCCGTGCGCAAGCACCTCTCCCGCATCAAGGGCGGGCAACTGGCGCGGCTGGCCTGGCCGGCCACCCTCGTCTCGCTGTTGCTGTCCGACGTCATCGGCGACGATCTCGACGTCATCGGCTCAGGGCCGACGGCCCCGGACAGCTCCACTTTCGCGCAGGCCAAAGCGCTGCTCGAGAAATATGCCATCTGGGATCGCGTGCCGGCTTCGGTGCGCGAACGGATCGAGCAGGGCGTGGCCGGCGCCATCGAGGAGACGCCCAAGCCGGGCGCGCCCGAGTTCTCGCGGACGCAGAACTTGGTGGTCGGCTCCAATCGCCTGGCCGTCGATGCGGCAGCGAAGAAGGCGCGTGAGCTGGGCTACCGCACGATGGTGCTGTCGACGTTTGTGGAGGGCGAAACCCGGGACGTGGCCCGCGTGCACGCCGCGATTCTGAAGGAGATCCGCGCCTCGGCACGGCCGCTGCGCCCGCCGGCCTGCGTCATCTCCGGCGGCGAGACCACGGTGACCCTGCGCGGCGAGGGGCTCGGCGGACGCAATCAGGAGTTCGTGCTCGCGGCGGCCATCGACCTGGACGGCTACGAGAAGATTGTCGTGCTCAGCGGGGGCACCGACGGAACCGACGGGCCGACCGACGCCGCGGGCGCCGTCGCCGACGGGGAGACCTTGGCTCGGGCGCGCCGGAAAGGATTGGACGCGGCCCGATCGCTGGCTGACAACGACTCCTACCACTTCTTCGAGGCCCTGGGCGACCTGCTGAAAACCGGGCCGACGCACACCAACGTGATGGACGTGCGCATTCTGTTGGCGGCCTAAGCGAAAAGCACAACGGGCCTTCGCGGCCGGCTTCGAGTGCCGTGCTACCTTGGGAGAAAAGTGTCGTCACCGCTCAACGTTCGCCTGGAGCAGTACGAGGGGCCGCTCGATCTGCTGCTGGATCTGATCCACAAGCAGCAGATCAACATCTACGACATTCCCATCGCTAAGATTACCGCTCAGTACCTGGAATACATGGAACGCGCCGCGGAGCTCAACATCGAGCTGGGGGCGGAGTTCGTCTACATGGCGGCGACCCTCATCCATATCAAATCCCGCATGTTGCTGCCGCGCGACCCCGCCCTGAGGGAGCTCGAAGGCGAAGAAGAGGATCCGCGCCAGGAGCTGGTCCGGCGCCTGGTAGAGTATGAGCGGTTCAAGAATGCCGCCGAGATGCTCCAGCAGAAGCGCTTGATCGAGGAGGCGGTTTGGTCGAACCCGCAGATTCACCAGTTCCTCTCCGAAGAGGAGGCGCCCGGCCTAGCGGTCACGCTATTCGATCTGGTCCGCACCTTCCAGATGGTGCTCGAGCGGGCCAGGAAGCGCCCCACGTTCGAGGTTGATCAAGAGGGCGTTAGCGTTTCCGAGATGATCCTTTACTTGAAGGCTTTGCTCCGCGACCGGCCCGCTTCCCACACCCTTTCGTTTACGCGCCTGCTCGAAGAGCAGCGTAGCCGCAAGGCCATGATCTGCCTGTTTCTGGCCATCCTGGAGCTGGTCCGACTGCAAGCCATCGTGATCGGCCAAAAGGACGCCTTCGCCGACATTACCATTCGCAAGGGCAAGGCCTTCGATGAGGTTCTGGCCTCGGAGGAGGCCATCGCCGCCACGGAGGAGGATTACAGCTAGAGGAAGATGCCCGAAGAGCAGACGCCCCAGCAAGCCGAACTGATTCTCGAGCCTGACCCTGCGGCGCAGCCTGCGCCGGTAGAGGAGCTTACTGCCGAGGAGCTGCTCGGGCCGGGGCAGCGCACCGAGGGGGACGAGACGGCGCGGGCCGGGCTGAAGGCGCTCGTCGAGGCGATCGTCTACGTCACGGATGAGCCGCTCACGGCGAAGCAGATTGCCGCAGGGCTTCGCAAACCGATCGCGGAGGTCGAGGCGATTCTCGATGAGCTGGTGGCCGACTACAGCCGCCCGGGGCGCGGCATCTCGATCCGGCAGGTGGCCGGGGGCTACAAGATGGGCACCAAGCCCGAGCACCACGAGGCGGTCCGCGCTTTCGCCAAGACGCTGACGCCCCCGTTGAAGCTCTCCATGGCTGCCCTGGAGACGCTGGCCGTCATCGCTTACAAACAGCCCATCACCGCGCCGGAGATCATGGAGATTCGCGGCGTCCAGGGCGCCGGAGTATTGAAAACGCTGCTCGAGCACAAGCTGATCACCACCGCCGGGCGGAAGAACGTCGTCGGCCGTCCCATCCTCTACAAGACCACCAAAGAGTTCCTGATTCAGTTCGGGCTGAAGGACTTGAGCGAGCTGCCGTCGCTCAAGGAGTTCGAGGAACTGGCGCGCCTGGCCTTCGGCGGCGACAGTCCTCCGCAGCCCGCTCCGGCCGCTCCGGGCCACGCACCGCCGGCTGATGCAGTCGAGGAGCGAGAAGCCGAACAAGATCCGGGAAGCTGATGCCCGCCGAGCGCCTCCAGAAGATCCTGGCCCGCGCCGGCATCGCCAGCCGGCGCAAGGCCGAGGAGTACATTTTGGCGGGCCGCGTCACGGTGAACGGCAAGACGGTCACTGAACTGGGGGCAAAAGCCGACCCAGAACGCGATCACATCAAGGTGGACGGCAAGCGCATCCGCTTGCCGCACCAGTACATTTATCTCGCGCTGAATAAGCCCAAGGAGTGCGTGACGACGCTCTGGGACCCCAAGGGGCGGCGCACGGTTCGCGATCTGATCAAAGGCATTCCGGGACGCATCTACCCTGTGGGCCGGCTGGACTATCACAGCGAGGGTTTACTGCTGCTCACCAATGACGGCGATTTCGCCGCCCGGATCCTCTCCCCCGCCAGCAAGGTCCCCAAAACCTATCTGGTGAAGGTGAATGGGCCGCTCGAGCCCGAGCAGGAGGAGGAGTTTCGCCGGGGAATCCCGCTGCACGGCCGCCGGACCGCCCCGGCCGAGCTCCGACTTGTCCGCCGCGCCCGGAATCCCTGGTACTCGGTTACGCTGGTGGAAGGCCGGCAGAACCAGATTCGTATCATGTTCAAGCATTTCGGCAAGCTGGTGGAGAAGCTTAAGCGCGTGCGGATCGGCTTTCTCGAGTTAGGCTCGCTCCAGCCCGGCGCCTATCGCCTGCTGACGCCGGCCGAGGTGAAGCGCTTCCGCCAGCTTCTCGACCTCGACACCGTTTCCCCTGCCAGCCGCAAGCATCACCATGGCTCCTGAAATTCGCGATCTTCTCCGGACCAGCCGCGTGATTGCGGTGGTGGGCCTGTCTTCGAAACGCTGGCGGCCCAGCTACGGCGTGAGCGAGTACATGCAGCGCCACGGCTATCGCATCATCCCGGTGAACCCCGGCGAGTCGGAGGTTCTTGGCGAGAAGGCTTATCCGGATCTCGACTCCGTGCCGGAGCCCGTCGATATCGTCAACGTCTTCCGCCGGTCGGAGTTCGTGCCCGAGGTCGTGGAGGCGGCTATCCGAAAGGGCGCTCGCGCCATTTGGATGCAGGAAGGCGTCGTCCATGAGGAGGCCGCGCGCCGCGCGGCCGAGGCGGGTTTGGTGGTGGTGATGGACCGCTGCATCCTCAAGGAGCACCGGAAACTCTCTACTGCCGGCTGAGATCTTGCGGGCAAGAGAGCCTCGTGAGGGCCGTATATAATAGGTGCGACCTGCCGGAGGCGAGGAGCGGAGATGATCGTCACGTGGTGGATGTGGTTCGTCTTGGGAGTCCTGCTGCTGCTGGCCGAATTTACGACGCCCGGCGCCTTTTATCTGTTTTTCTTCGGGCTGGGCGCCATCGCTGTCGGCCTGCTGGGCGGGCTGGGCATCCAGCCGCCGCTTGCCGTGCAGCTCTTGCTGTTTCTCGTCTTTTCCATCGGCCTGCTGGCGCTGTTGCGCAAACGTTTGCGCGTGCGCTTCGACAGCAAACTGCCGGACCGGGAAGTGGACAACGTCGTCGGCGAAATCGCCGTCGCGCTTGAGGAGATTCCCGTCGACGCCGTGGGCAAGGCCGAGCTGCGCGGTTCGGTCTGGAACGCGCGCAACGTCGGCGATGCGCCGCTTGCCCGCAATCAGCGCTGCGCGGTGCTCCGGGTGGAAGGCCTCACGCTTTGGATCGCACCCAACTGAATCCGTCTCAAGGGAGGTTCCTATGGAAATCAGCGGCAGTCTGATCGCCCTGATCGTCTTCGTGCTCTTCGCCATGATCGTGCTCGCTAAAACGGCCGTCGTGGTGCCGCAGCAAAACGCCTTCATCGTGGAGCGGCTCGGCAAGTACTCGGCGACGCTTCAAGCCGGCTTCCACATCCTGACGCCGTTCATCGACGTCGTCCGCTATAAGCTCTCACTCAAGGAACAGGCCATCGACATTCCCGAGCAGATCTGCATCACGCGCGACAACGTGCAGGTGGCCGTCGATGGAGTGCTCTACCTCAAGGTGATGAATCCGGAGCGCGCCGTCTACGGCATCTCCGACTACATCTTCGCCATCGCCCAGCTCGCCCAGACGACGCTGCGGAGCGAGATCGGCAAGATCGACCTGGATAAGACCTTCGAAGAGCGCACCAACATCAACACCGCCGTGGTGAGCGAGCTCGATAAAGCCTCTGAGCCCTGGGGCGTGAAGGTGCTCCGCTACGAGATCAAGAACATCACGCCGCCCAAAGACGTGCTGAGCGCCATGGAAAAGCAGATGCGCGCCGAGCGCGAGAAGCGCGCCCTGATTCTCACCTCCGAGGGCCAGCGCGACTCGGCCATCAATACCGCCGAAGGCGAAAAGCAGCGCGTCATCAAGGCGTCCGAGGCGGCGCGCATGCGGCAGATCAACGAGGCCGAGGGCCAGGCGCAGGCCATCCTCACTGTGGCCAACGCCACCGCCGAGGGCATTCGCCGCATCGCCAGCGCCATCCAGGAGCCGGGCGGCATGGAGGCGGTCAACCTCCGCGTTGCCGAGCAGTACATCCAGCAGTTCGGCAACCTGGCCAAACAGACCAATACCCTGATCCTGCCGGCCAACCTCGCGGATCTGGGCGGGCTGATCGCCACGGCGATGAGCGCCGTCCGGCAGACGAGCCCGGCCAGTTGAATCCGGCATGTCCGCGGCTCGCTACGACGCCATCATCGTCGGCGGCGGTCATAACGGCCTGGTGGCCGCCGCCTATCTGGCCCGCGCCGGGCTCCGGGTGCTCGTGCTCGAGCGGCGCGAGGTCCTCGGTGGCTGCGCGGTGACCGAGGAGATCTGGCCCGGCTATCGGGTCTCGACGGCCGCGTATCTGGTGAGCCTGCTCCAGCCGCGCATTATCGAGGAGCTCGAACTCGAGCGCTTCGGCTATCGAGTGGACCCCAAAGATCCGTCCTTCTTTTCCGCCTACCCGGACGGCCGGTATCTGTTCTTCTGGCAGGACGAGCGCCGTACGCTCGAGGAGATCGCTAAGTTCTCGCGGCGCGATGCGGAGCGGTTCCCGGCCTACGAGGCGCACATCGAGCGGCTGGCGCGCCTGCTCGAGCCGCTCCTGTTGGTCACGCCGCCGGCCTTCCCCCCGTCGCGCGCCGGCGACTGGATCGAGTACCTGAAGCTCGTGGCGCGATTCCGCGGGGTGGACCGCCGGGATGTGGTCGCTCTGGTGAAGCTTTTCACACAGTCGGCCGCGGATTTTCTCGAGGAATGGTTCGAATCCGAGCAGCTCAAGGTGACGCTGGCCACCGACGCCGTCATCGGCGCCAACGGCGGGCCGCACTCGCCCGGGACCGCCTACATTCTGCTGCATCACGTCATGGGCGGCGTGGGCGGCAAACGCGGCCTGTGGGGATTCGTTCGCGGCGGCATCGGCGCCATCGCTGAAGCGCTGGCCGCCTCGGCCCGCAGCCGGGGCGCCCAGATCCGCACCGCGAGTCCGGTCGAGAAGATCCTGGTCAAGGACGGGGCGGTTGAGGGGGTCGTTCTCGAGGGCGGCGAGGAGATCCGCGCCCGCATCGTGGCCAGCAGCCTGGATCCACACCAGACCTTCCTGCGGCGGATCGAGCCGGCGGCGCTTCCGGCGGAATTCGTCGAGGCAATCCGGCGCTTCCGCACCGAGGGCACTTCGGCGAAGATCAATCTCGCGCTGGCGGGTCTGCCGGAGTTCCGCGCCTTTCCCACCTGTCCCGGACCGCACCACCGCGCCACGATGCACATCTGCCCGTCCATCGACTACGTCGAGCAGGCCTGGGACGATGCCAAGTACGGGCGGCCGTCGCGCCGGCCGATGCTTGAGCTGACCATTCCCACCATGTACGACTCGTCGCTGGCGCCGCCGGGCCGCCACATCATGGGAATCTTCCTTCAGTACGCTCCGTACACGCTGCGCGACGGCTCCTGGGACGAGCTGCGCGAGCCGTTCGCCGACCAGGTGCTAAGCTTGATGGAGGAGTACATCCCGAACATCCGCTCGATCGTGCTCGAGCGCCAGGTGCTGACGCCGCTCGATCTCGAGCGGCGCTTCGGCATTACGGGAGGCAACATCTTTCACGGCGAGATGAGCTTGGACCAGATGTTCCTCCTGCGCCCGGTGGCCGGCTGGGCGAGCTACCGCACGCCGATCCGCGGCCTGTATCTGTGCGGCTCGGGCGCTCATCCGGGCGGGGGGATCATCGGAGCGCCCGGCTATAATGCGGCGCGGGAGATTCTCAAAGACCTCAAACGGCGTGTCTGAAATCGTGCTTCCCTGGTTCGCCATCCGCGTGAAGTCGAACTTCGAGCGGCGAACGAGCCGGCATCTGGAGGGCCTGGGGCTGGAGGCCTTCAACCCGGTGTACCGCACCCGGCGGCGCTGGTCGGACCGCATCAAGGAGGTGGAACTCCCGCTGTTTCCCGGCTACGTTTTTTGCCGGTTCAATCCCAATGACCGGCTTCCTGTGCTCCAGGCGCCGGGAGTAGTTTCCGTGGTGGGCTTCGGGGGCCGGCCTACTCCGGTGGACGAGGAGGAGATTGCGGCCATCCAGTCGATTGTCCGCTCCGGCGCGCCGGCTCTGCCCTGGCCCTACCTCCGCGTGGGTCAGCGGGTTCGTGTAGCGAGCGGCCCACTGCGCGGCCTGGAGGGGATTCTGCTGGAGATTCGCAACGGCTGCCGCATGGTGGTCTCCGTCACGCTGCTTCAGCGCTCCGTGGCCGTCGAGGTTCACCGAGCCGACATCGAGCCGGTGCTCTAGGCGGGCGGCCCCGAGCGCCGGGCTATAATCAACCAGTCGGCCATGCGGATTTCCAAGGCGGTCATCACGGCGGCGGGCCCCGGGCAACGCAACCTGCCGCTGCAGTCGCTGGTGGACCAGGACGGGGTCGAAAAATCTGTTTTGCGGATCCTGCTCGAGGAGGTCCTTCGAGGCGGCGTGGAAGAGATCGCCATCGTGGTAGCGCCAGGTGACGAGGCGGCTTATACTCGGGTGGCCGGCGATCACGCAGCCCGGATTCGGTTCCTGTTGCAGGAAGAGCCGCGAGGCTACGGTCATGCGGTCTGGTGCGCTCGCGATTTCGTGGGCGCCGACCCGTTCCTGCACCTGGTGAGCGACCATTTGGCGGTCAGCCGCGTCGCCAAGAGTTGCGCCGAGCAGCTCGTTGAGGTGGCCGCCTCCGAGGAATGCGCCGTCTCGGCCGTGCAGACAACGCGGGAGAGCCTGATCGGCGCCTACGGGGTGGTCGGCGGCCGCCGCCTCCCCGGCCGCCAGGGGCTGTATCGCGTCGACAAGGTGATCGAAAAGCCCACCCCGACGGAGGCCGAACAGCAGCTTCACGTTCCCGGATTGCGTACCGGGCACTACCTGGCGTTCTTCGGTATGCATGTGTTGACGCCGCTGGTGATGGAACAGCTCGGGCGCGCCGTGGAGACCGCCGACGGCAGTTCGGTCTCGCTCTCCGGCGCCCTCGACGAGCTGGCACGGCGCGAGCAGTACCTGGCGTTCGAGGTGGCCGGCTGGCGCTACGACGTCGGCGCCCGCTACGGCCTGCTCACGGCGCAAATGGCTCTGGCGCTCGCCGGGCGGGATCGGGACGAAGTCCTGGCGCGATTGCTCGAGCTGCTCGCCTCGCGCGAATTGGGCCGGCAAGGCCACGTCTGAGAGACGATGAGCCGGCTGGTGAGCATCATCACGGCGGCGGAGGCCGAACTGCGCAACCGCTCGCTCGAGGGCTTCTGCCGCTCGGCCTCGCTCGAGGAGCTGCTTACCGAGTGTGAGGCTCTCGAGCGGTTCCGTCGCTCGAGCGAAAGCCTCTACGAACGCGTCCGTGCCCTCTTCTTCCTCTACGCCATCCACCGGTTCCATCTGCCGGAAAAACCCGGCCTGCGGAGTCGGGCGCTCATTCCATTTTCCGGTTACTCTCATCTGCTGAAGCGCCGCTTCGAAGAGGCGATTGAACTCTTTCTGGCCGAGCAGAAGGCAGCCGGTCCGAGTGACGCGATTTCAAGCGCGCTGGCGGCGGCCTATCGCGGCCTTGGCTTCCAGACGCTCGCGGACCAGGTCCGCCGGAGCGTTCGTTCGGTCCGCGGCAATCAGTGGATGTTTCGCATCGGCCATCCGGCAGATCACCCGCTCCAGATTCATCCTCTCCTGAAGGCCCGCTCGGACGGACTGTTTCCGGTCTTGCAGGAGGCCACTCCCGTGCGCATGGATCTGAGCCATTCCGGCTGGAGCGACATTTTCTTCCTGGGCATGGATTTTCCCGAAGGCGCGCGGGTGCTCAATGCATCGATCGACCTGAGCGTGCGCTCCGGCAGCTGTAGTCCGCCGCCGCGCCCGCCGGTGGAAGCCTACCTCCGCCTCATCGAGCAGCCCGTGCTACGGCTGGTGAGCGTCGATCTCGGGGCGATGGCCGAGATCAGCAGCCTCGCCGAGGTCTTCGACTTCGCCAGGGACTACCTGGGGCTGCTCAAGGCCGGGGTGATTGCGGCGGGTGTGGTGCCGCCGGGGCTCGAGGGCGCCGGCCAACCGCTGGCCGAGTTGCTCGCCCGGCTGACGGGACAGTCCGGCTGGGGGATCGAAATCGTCAGTAAGGTGAACGACATCCCGAAAGGTTCTCGCCTGGCGGTCTCCACCAGCCTGCTCGCCTGCCTGATCAGCCTTCTGATGCGGGCTACGGGCCAGACCCGTCGGCTTACCGGTCCGCTCGAGGAGGACGAGCGGCGGCTGGTGGCGGCGCGGGCAATTCTCGGCGAATGGCTGGGCGGCTCTGGCGGGGGCTGGCAGGATTCCGGCGGCATCTGGCCGGGCATCAAGCTGATTCAGGGTGTGCTCGCCTGCGCGGGTGATATCGAATATGGCGTCAGCCGCGGCTGCCTGCTGCCCTGCCACCGCGTCTTCGATCGCCAGGAGGTCGGCGAGGAGACCCGTCGCAACCTCGAGCGCAGTCTGGTGCTTGTGCACGGCGGCATGGCTCAGGACGTCGGGCCTGTTCTTGAGATGGTCACCGAGAAGTATTTGTTGCGCGCCGAAGCCGAGTGGCGCGCCCGACAGGCGGCCATCGCGATCTTCGACGAAATTGTCGCTGCGCTCCGGGCCGGCGACATTCGCCGCATCGGCGCCCTGACGCACCGGAACTTCTCCGAGCCGATTCAGACGATTATCCCCTGGGCCGGCAACTACTACACCGACGCGCTCATCCGCCAGGTCGGCGAGAGCTTCGGCGAGCGGTTCTGGGGCTTCTGGATGCTGGGCGGCATGGCCGGCGGCGGCATGGGCTTCCTGTTCGATCCCGAAGTCAAGCCGGAGGCCCAAGAGCGGCTGCAAGAGATCATGAGCCGGACCAAGCGGCGCCTGGAGGCCGCCGTGCCGTTCGCCATGGAGCCCGTGGTCTACGAGTTCGCCATCAACGAGCGGGGCACCTGGGCCGAGCTGCGCCGCGGCGGGGAAGCGCTTATGCCGCCCGGATATTACGCCCTGATGGTTCCCCGCCTATTGCGCGTAGAGCCCCGGCATCTGGCGCCCTCTCAGGTAGGAGAGCTCAGCCGTCTCGGCGCAGCCTGCCGCACCGCGCCGGCCTATTCCGGACTTGTCGAGAGTCTCTTCGAGCGACTCCTACCGCAAACCCAGGACGCCGAGGCGCGCGACCGCCGGAGTCTGGAGGCCTTGCTGAGCGAGTACGGGTTCGACCGAGTGCTGCACCGGCAGATCCAGGCCGATCTCCGCAGCGGTCGCATCGGACTGGCGCAGAACCGCCTGCCGGTGAGCAGCCGGATCGAGGACGTCGAGCCGGGCGAAGTGATCGACGCCACCAGGGTACTCGATGGCTCTTACGAGCGGCTTGGGTTGGAGGCGCTGGCCGAGGGCGCCCTTGCCGTGGTCTCGCTGGCCGGGGGCGTCGGCAGCCGGTGGACGCACGGCGCGGGCGTCGTCAAGGCGCTCAACCCGTTCTGCCGCCTGGGAGGCCGTCACCGTAGTTTCATCGAAGTGCACCTGGCCAAGAGCCGGCGCACAGGCCGCCGCTCGGGCACGCCACTCGCTCACGTCCTCACCACCAGCTACCTGACGCACGAGCCGATCGCGGCCTTCCTCGAGGCGGAAGACCGCTACGGCTACGAGGGACCGCTTTATCTGTCGCCCGGCCGGATCGTCGGGCTGCGGCTGGTGCCGATGACGCGCGATCTGCGCTTCGCCTGGGAGGAGATGCCGCAGCAGATGCTGGACGAGCAGGCTCAGAAGGTTCGCGACAGCCTGCGCGCGGCGCTCATCGACTGGGCGCGCCGCATGGGCGAGGGCAGCGACTACACGGACAACGCGCCGCTTCAGTGCCTGCACCCGGTCGGGCACTGGTACGAGGTGCCCAACCTCCTCCGCAACGGCGTGCTCCTTCAGCTTTTGGCTGCGCGCCCGAACCTGAAGTATCTCTTGGTGCATAACATCGACACGCTCGGCGCCGACGCCGACCCGGCTCTGCTCGGCCTGCACATCGCCCGTGGAGGCGCGCTCACCGCCGAGGTCATTCCGCGGCGCATCGAGGACCGGGGCGGCGGTCTGGCGCGAGTGAACGGTCGCTTGAGACTGGTCGAGGGCCTGGCGCTACCGCGGGAAGAGATCGAATTCCGCCTCTCGTATTACAACTCCAGCACCACCTGGATCACCATCGACCGCCTTCTCGAGCTATTCGGGCTCACCCGCAGCGATCTTGGCGATCAAGAGAAAGTGGCGGAGGCCGTGCGCACGGTGGCCGCCCGCATGCCCACCTACATCACCTTGAAGGACGTCAAGAAGCGCTGGGGCAAAGGCCACGAGGACGTCTACCCGGTCTGTCAATTCGAAAAGCTCTGGGGCGATATAACCGCCTTGCCGGAGCTGGACGCCCGCTTCGTGGTGGTGAGCCGGCTGCGCGGCCAGCAGCTCAAGGAGCCGGCCCAACTGGACGGCTGGTTCCGGGACGGCTCGGCCGCCTACGTCGAGTCGCTCTGCGACTGGGAGTGAGACCCGCCGGGGCCCGGCCGCTGCGGCTTGCCCAGGCGCTCGCCTGAGGGTCTCCGGACTCTCGGCAACGACGGAGCGGCAAGCTTCTCAAGGGCGCCGTCTTCAGCTTCAGCAGACGAAAATTGTCGTCATCAGATCTTCACCCAAGCTTCAACGCGATTTGATACCGGTTCGGCAGACTTCGGTCATGACGAGGAAAACCGTGAGCCGTATGTTGTTGCTGGCCGCGCTGAGCTTCCACGCTACGGCCCAGTTTGAATTGGGAGAGATCCGCGGAACGGTCCGCGACTCCAGCGGCGCTGTGGTTCCCGGCGCCCGCATCGTGCTGACACAGGCGGACACCGGCGTCGAGCGAACGGCGCGCACCGATGAGAGCGGCAACTACTCGTTTCCGGGCTTGCGTCTCGGCAGTTATACGCTGCGGGCGGAGAAGGAGGGCTTTCGGCCCGCTGCCGCCGCCGTATCGGCCTTGCGCGTGGCCGAGCGGCTCCGCGTGGACTTCGAGCTCGAACCGGGCGCCGTCGTCGAGGAGATCGTGGTGTCGGCAACGGTCGACTCGCTGCTTGAGACCGAAATGGCGAGCCGTAGCCAGTGGATTCAGGGAGAACAGATCCGTGAGCTGCCGCTCAATAAGCGCGACTACACGCAACTGGTGTTGCTCGCGCCGGGGACGGTGTTCGATCCGGGCAAGCGGATCGGCGGCGCGATCAATATCAATGGGAACCGATCGTTGCAAAACAACTTTCTGCTCGACGGCGTCGACAATAACTCGAACGCGACCAGTTTCCGCGGCGAGCGGGTCGACGTCATCCGCCCGTCGGTGGATGCCGTAGCCGAGTTCCGCGTGCAGACCAACAGCTACTCGGCCGAGTATGGGCGCAGCGCGGGCGGCGTCGTCAACGTCACGCTAAAGAACGGCGGCAACGAGCTGCGGGGCACGCTGTGGGAGTTCTTTCGCAATGACCGGCTCGACGCGAAGGGCTGGACGCCGACCAATCCGCCCAACACGAAGCCCAAGTTGCGCTTCCATCAGTTCGGGGCGAACGCCGGCGGGCCGATCCGGCGCAACCGCGCGTTCTGGTTCCTCAACTACGAGGGCGAACGCGAGCGTTCCGGCGCCACCTACATCGGCACCGTGCCCACGCCGGAGCTGCAAGCCGGCAACTTTGCAAACGTGCCGATCAGCGGCGACCTGCGGATTCGGCCGATCGATCCCGCCAGTGGCCAGCCGTTTCCCAACGACCTGATTCCGCCAAGCCGCTGGGACCCCGTCGCTCGCAAAATCGTAAGCAGCTCCGATTTTCCAAAACCCTCCCAGATCGCCGCGCTGCCGATCCCAGGCCTGTACTTAAATACGGTCACCAACCGCCTGCGCACCGACAAGTTCGACATCCGGCTGGATGGGCACTTCCACGACCGGTTTCGGCTATTCGGCCGCTACAGCTTCAGCGATCTCGAACTGTTCCGGCCGTCGATGTTCGCCGGTTATGTCGAAGGTTCGTTTAACGACGGTTTCGGGACCACGGCGACGCGCGGCCAGCATGCCGTGCTCGGCCCCACCATCACGTTGAACCCGACCACGCTGGCCGAAATCCGACTGGGCTACACACGGCTGGGGGCCAACGTGTACCCGCCGAATTTCGGCTCGCCCGGACCGAGCGAGCTCCTCGGAATCCCGAACCTGCCCGACCACCCGCGCATCAACGGCGGCTGGCCGAAACTGACCTTCGACGGCATGAATGCCCTGGGCCGCCACACATCGACGCCGCAGTTTCAGATCCCGAACGTCTACGTCGCCAGCAACACCTGGAGCCTGCAACGCGGCGGCCATGGTCTCAAGCTCGGATACGAAGCTCAGCACATTCAGACAGCGATCCTGGACGTCTCCGCCCTAATCGGCCAGTTCGCCTTCCGCCGGAACACGTTTACGAACAACCCATGGGCCGATTTTCTGCTCGGACTTCCCGCCTCGCACGCCCAAACCTCCTATTCGGTGATCTATAACCGCAAGACGATTCAAAGCGCTTTCCTTCAGGACGACTGGCGACTGGCGCCCTCGCTGACGCTCAATGTGGGGCTGCGCTACGAATACGGCCGGCCGATCCTCGAGAAATTCAACCGCCTGGCAAACTTCAACCCTTCGACGGGCCAGGTGAGCTACGCGCGCGAGGCTGGCTTGTTCGAACGCGCCTTGGTGATGCCCGATCGGAACGACTTCGGCCCCCGGGTTGGTTTCGCCTGGACCGCGACGCCCCGCTTCGTGGTGCGGAGCGCCTACGGCATCTTTTACAACCACACCAACCGCCAGGGACGCGAGGGCCTGCTGGGAATGAATCCCCCGTTCGTGCGAGACTTGGTTCGCGTGCAGGACCGGACCACGCCGAACCCGATTACGCTTTCGGGCGGGCCGCCGCGCAACCTCCTCGAAACCGCGCGTCCGGTCGATCAGATTCTGCGCGGTAACGACCCGCTGCTGCGCAACCCCTATATCATGCAGTGGCACTTCACGTTGCAGTACGAGTTCGCGCCGCAGTGGCTGCTCGAGGCCGGTTATGTCGCCAACCGCGGCTTGAAGCTCAGCCGGTTCTACAACGCCAACCAGGCGCTCACTACCGGCCCGGCGGCGACGCTCCAGCAGCGTCGGCCGTTCCCGACCTGGGCCGACATTCAATACATGGACTCGGGCGGCGTCTCCACCTATCACAGCCTGCAGACGCGGCTGGAGCGCCGCTGGGCTTCCGGCCTGGCCCTGAGCCACGCGTTCACTTACGGGCGCGTGCTCAGCAACTCTGGCAACTGGGGCGATGGCCAGCGGAACCCCCAGAACGCGTATGACGCGCGCAGCGAATGGGGGCTGGACACGATGAGCATCAAATTCAATTCCGTGACGCATTGGATCTACCAATTGCCCTTCGGCCGCGGCAGGCGCTGGATGAAGGACGCCCCCGGCGCCCTCCAGGCGGCCTTCGGAGGCTGGCAAGTCAGCGGCATCTGGACCTGGCGCAGCGGCTTCCCGGTTACCATTTCGAGCAGCTCCTGCGGCACTTGCAACCTCGGCGGAGAGCGCTCGCAGCGGGCCGACGTCGTTGCCGGCCAGAGCTGGCGCCTGGACAAGCCGACCACGTTCCGCTGGTTCAACACGGCGGCGTTTCGGCCGGCGGCGGGTCCGTTTGGAACGGCCGGTCGGGGGCTGGTCTACGGCCCCGGGCTACAGAACTGGGACCTCACCTTTGCCAAAGAGTTTGCCTGGGGCGAACGGAGGTCGGTGCAGTTCCGCGGCGAGCTGTTCAACGCCTTCAACCAGGTCAACTTCAATTCTCCCGGTTCGAATGCCTCCGGCGCCGGCTTCGGCGTAATCACCAGCGCCTTGCCAGGCCGTAGCATCCAGCTCGGACTAAAGCTGTACTATTGAGGCTCGGCGCCTCGGAGCCTCCGCTCGGCGAAGAAGTCGGCAATCAGTTTCTGGAGCAGCCGCAGCGAGCCCAGAACGCCGATCAGGTTCGGAATGGCCATCAGCCCGTTGAGCGTGTCGGCGATCTCCCAGAGCAGGTGAAGGCTGCCGATGGCGCCCAGGTAGACGAATCCGGTCCACAGCAGGCGGTAGGGCAGCACGGCCTTGACGCCAAGCAGGTAGGCGATCGCCGTCTCGCCGTAGTAGGACCAGCCGATCAGCGTCGACAGGGCGAAGGTGATTAGCCCGATACTGACGACATAGTGGCCCCAGTCGCCCGGCAGGCCGATCGAGAAGGCACGCGCCGAAAGTTCAGCACCCGTCGCGCCCGACTGCCAGGCGCCCGTGGAGAGAACCACCAGCCCGGTCAGGGTGCAGACGACGTTGGTCACCACGAAAACCTCGACGATGCCGTAACAGGCCTGTCGAATGGGGTGATCGGTGACCGCCGAGCTGTGCACCATGGGCGCGCTGCCGAGCCCCGCTTCGTTGGCGAACAGGCCGCGCTTGAGGCCGTAGCTGAGCGCGTCGCGCACGGTCGCTCCCGCAAATCCCCCGATCGCGGCCTGCCCCGTGAAGACCGAGCGCATCATCAGTTCGATGGCGGCGGGAATTTCGGCGGCAAAACGCACCAGCACGAAGGCGCCGCCGACCAGATAGAAGATGCACATGAAGGGGACGAGGAACTGCGTCACCTCGGCGATGCGCCGCAGCCCGCCGAGAATCACCGCCCCGGTCAGCACGGCCAGCACCACGCCCGTTAGCCGCGGTTCGACGCCGAAGCTGGTGCGAGCCGCCTCGGCCACGGAGTTCGCCTGCACCATGTTGCCGATGCCGAAAGCGGCGATGGCCGTCAGCAAAGCGAAGGTCGCACCGAGCCACGGCAAGCCCAGACCCTTCGAGAGGACGTACATCGCGCCGCCCCGTACGGTGCCGGTCGCATCCGGCTGGCGATAGTAGAGTGCGACGGCGACCTCGGCGAACTTGGTCACCATGCCGAGCAGGCCGGAGACGATGAGCCAGAACAGGGCGCCGGGCCCGCCGAGATATATGGCCGTTGAAACGCCGGCGATGTTGCCGACGCCGACGGTCGAGGCAAGCGCGGTGGCCAGGGCCTGAAAGGGGCGCACGGTGCCCTCCCCGGGGCCGCGGTGAAAGATCTTGCCGAACACCTCGCGAAAGGCAAAACCGAACTTGCGGAATTGGATGCCGCGGGTGAGGACGGTCAACAGCACGCCCGTGCCGATCAGCAGCACGAGCATCGGCGCGCCCCAGACCACGGCATTGACGCGCTGATTGATCTCTGCGATGAACTCCACGGGTCTGATCCTCCGCAGCATAACATTGAAGCGGGCTGGCACAATGGAGCCAGGGAGCCAGTGGCGCCATGGAGTCGCGATTGCACCGGCACATTCTGCGGCTAGCCGCGATCTCCACCCTGGTGGCGGCCGTGTTGGCGCCTGTTCTGTGGTTCGGCGCCAAACGGCTGGAGCGCCTTGCGCATCAGCTCGAGGCCTCTGAGAAGAAGGCGGCGGCGCTCCAGGAACGCCTGCGCCACTACGGCGCCGAGCTCGATGCGGCGCTCGAAAGGGCGCGGGCGGCGCGCCAGGAAGCCGAGCTGGAGGCGCAAAGGGCGCAAGCGGCGGAAGAGGCGCGGCGCCAAGCTGAGCGCCTGCGCGAGGAAGCCGCTGAAGAAGCACTCCGCGCGCGTGCCGAGACCGAGGAGGCGCAACGCGAACTCGAGCTAATCCGGCTCCGGCGCGCCCGCGAGCTCGACCGCATGCAGGAGGCGCTCGACCGCATCGCACCCACCCGCCGCACGCCGTCGGGCATGGTGATGACGCTCGCCGACAACGCCTTCCGGTTCGACTTCGATCAGGCGACCCTGCGGCCGGAGAACCGCGAGACGCTCAGCCGGATCGCCGGCGTGCTGTTGGCGTCCGAGGGCTACCGGCTGTTTATCGACGGCCACACCGACGACATTGGCACCGAGGAGTACAATCTGGACCTCTCGCGCCGGCGCGCCCAGGCTGTGCGCGATTACCTCGTGAAGGCGGGCATTCCGGCGGAGCTGATTACGATTCAGGGCTTTGGCAAGTCGCAGCCGCTGGTGAAGGCCGCCACGCGAGAGGCGCGAGCGCAGAACCGGCGCGTCGAGATCGGCATCGTCGACACCATCATCCAGTACGACCAGGCGGTCAGGAATTGAAGCGGCTTTAGCGCAGCTCGACCCACCGCCCGCCGAGCATCAGGCCATCGAGTCTTTTCAGACTCCCCGGATCTTCCAGCGGGTTGCCGGCGACAAGCATCAGATCGGCCGGCTGGCCGGGTGCGATCGGCGTGGCATGCGCGCGCGTGGCGGCCGCGATCGCCTCGAGCGGGGTGGCGTGGCCCTCGAGCGAGATTTCGAGCGGGCGGTTGGTGGCGCGATCCACAAGCGCGGGCAGCAGGCACTTGCCTTCGCCGCGGATCTTTTGCGAGCCGGCCGGAATGCGCGTGTGCATCTGGTCTCCGGCGGCGCGAATTCGCGCCCCATCCGTCACCACCACCGAGATGGGCACCGGCGGCGCCCCGGTCCCGTCGATCAGGAGCGCGCCGACGATGGCCTGGTAGCGGCCGGCGTCCGGCGGCGCGCAGGCCAGCATCAGCAACAGGCAAAACAGAAGGCGCTTCATGGGGCAACGAGCATTTCGAGTTCGAGCTGGCGAAGATCGTCGAGCAGCAGATCGGGCGAGGCGCCGGCGAGCTCTTCACGGCTCGAGAGACCGGTAGCGACGGCGATCGCCCCAATGCGGTTGGCGCGGGCCGCTAAGACATCGTTCGGGTGATCGCCGATGAGCCAGAGCCGCGTGCCGCGTCCGATCCAGCCGGCCTTCCTCGCTTGGCGCAGCGCCAGGCGGGCGAGCGCCGCGCGGGTCGGCCCCTGCTCGGAGAAGGCGCCGAACTGAAAGTAGGGCCGCAGTCCGGCGCGTTCGATCTTGGTCCAGCCGATGCGGCTCAAATTCCCCGTGACAAGGCCTGCCGGAATGCCCGCACGGGCGAGGCGTCTCAAGAGCATGCGGACGCCGGGGCAGAGCTTGCGCTCGAGCGACGGGCACCGCTCGACGAACAGCTCCTGCGCCGCTTCGAGGATGGCGGGCATCCAGGTGCGGATCTGGGCCGGGCGCGCGCCCGCGGCCCGCATCATCCTGGAGAGGATGTCCGGGTCGAGCATCCCTTGCACCGGGATGCCGTCGGTTGTCGTCTCGAGCCCGCTGACGCGCCGCACGGCCTCCACAAGCACTTCGCGGTGATACGGTCCGATGCGCCGCATGAGGGTGCCGTCAATGTCAAAGAGCACGACGGCCGGGGCAGGGAAACGTTCCGGGTGCATTCAATCTCTCACTATACAAGGCGATCGAGAGACCAAAATGGCGGGCGGCCCGGGCGGATTCGCCGCCCCCGCCGGCGCGTCATAATACTCGCTATGGAACTCCGGCTGGCGAACGGCAAGACGCTTCGACTGGTTCAGGGCGACATTACGCGCGTTGCCGTCGACGCCATCGTCAACGCGGCCAACGCGGCACTGCGGGGCGGCGGCGGGGTCGACGGCGCCATTCATCGCGCGGGCGGGCCGGCCATCATGGCTGAGCTCGACAGGATCCGCGCGGCGCAGGGCGGATGCGCCACGGGCAGCGCCGTGGTGACGGCGGCGGGAAACCTCCCGGCCAAATACGTCTTTCACGCGGTGGGGCCGATCTGGCGCGGCGGCGCGCAGGGGGAGGCCGAGCAGCTCGCCTCCTGCTATCGCACGGCGATGCGGCTGGCCGCCGAACATGACGTCCGCAGCATCAGCTTCCCCTCTATCAGCACGGGCGTGTACGGCTATCCGGTCGAGCAGGCCGCACCCATCGCGCTGCGTGCCGTCGTCGAGGCGCTCAAGGGGGAAACCAGCGTCGAAACCGCGATATTCGTGCTCTTCGACCGTGCGACTTTTGACGCCTATGCGCAGGCGTTGGAGTCGATCCGGGCCTCGTTAGAATAGGAGGCAGGATGCAGGTTCTCCAGGCGGGCTCGCATAAGTTTGTTCTGCTCGAACCCGATCTCGAGTTCCTCACGAGTGTCGTCCGCCAGGCGGGCTTCCAGGCCAAGTTGGAAGACCACTCGCGCACCATCACTCTCGATCTGGTGGCGGCGGACCGTGAAGCGCCGTTGCTGCTGTTTGACGCGGCCGATCCCGGCAATCTGGGCTGGTTCTCCCGGTGCCAGTTCTATGTCGACGGCCAGACCGGCAACGTGCTTCAGACACCGCTGGTGCTGGGCAACCGCCGCGACCCGAGCGGGCGCATCCTGCCGACGGCGGTACGCCTCCAGATCCGCAAAGAGCTTCCGGCCAGCTTCCGGCTCCCCGGTCGCCAGCCGGTCACCGAGCAGATGCTTTACGCGCTGCTCTACAACTTCCTGAGCGCGCTTCTGACCACCGGGGTGGGCGTCTGCGGTAAGGGCGTCGTCAAGCCTTTGGCCGGGCGGACGCAGACGGCCGGGCCGCGCAACTGAAGCCCGCGCCGAGTCACTGGGAGGCGGTTTTTTTCGGCACCACCCAGTAGTAGATGGTGCGCCCGTTGACCTCGGTTTGCTTGTCGGGCTTCCAGTCGCCCATGTCGAAGGTGTTGGAAACGATCCGCGTGCCCGGGCGGAGCTCGCTCAGCAGCTTGGGCCGCAGCTTCAGGTTGACGCTCGACAGCAGATAGAGCGTGACGACTGTGGCCTCGTGGATATCCGCCTTGAAGAGGTCACCCTGGATAAAGCGCACCCGGTCGGTGACGCCGGCCTGACGGGCGTTCTCCTCAGCCTCCTTGATGCGCTCGGGATTGATGTCCACGCCGACGCCGCGGGCGCCGTATTTCTTGGCGGCGGTGATGACGATCCGGCCGTCGCCGCAGCCGAGATCGTAGACCACGTCGGTCTTCTTCACCTGAGCCAACTCGAGCATGCCCTCCACCACCTCCTGGGGTGTGGGCACGTACGGCACGTCGTACTCCCAGTCGTTCTCCGCCTTGAGCCTGGGCGCGGCCACGAGTAGAGCCGCAACAACCAATCCAACAGCAAAGATCTTCTTCTGTCGCATGGCAGCGACGGAACCTCCTTCCCAACTTTGCGTCCGGTGACGCCTGAAGCCGGCGGCGCTCATCTCAATCGCGCTCGCGACGACCCGGTTGTCAATCCAAGGTTAGCGTAACATACCGTCCGAGCGCGGCTCGACCTCAGGCTACGCCGGCGACTTGCTTGCGCGCCTCCTCGACCGCCGCCTCGACCTCGGCGCGGTACTCATTGAGAAGCTGCTCGGAGACCGCCTCGAAACGCAGCACCAGCACGGGCTGGGTGTTGGAGGCGCGCACCAGTCCCCAACCTTGCGGGAACAGGACGCGCACCCCGTCGACGTCGACGACCTTGTGCGTGGCGCGGAAGCGTTCGGCCACGCGCGCCACCACGTCGAACTTCACCTCGTCCGGGCAGTCGACGCGGATCTCCGGCGTGGTCACCATCATGGGCAGCCCCTCGAGCTGCGCCGAGAGCGGCCGGCCCGAGTTGGCGACGATCTCCATGAGCCGGCAGGCCGCATAGAGAGCATCATCGAAGCCGTAATAACGATCGGCGAAGAACATGTGGCCGCTCATCTCGCCGGCAAGCTCCGCCTTCTCCTCCTTCATCTTCGCCTTGATGAGGGAGTGCCCCGTACGATACATGATTGGCCGGCCGCCCAACCGCTCGAGCTCGTCATAGAGCACCTGGGAGCATTTCACCTCCGCGATGAAGGTCGCCCCCGGCTTGCGCGTGAGAATCTCCCGCCCGAAGATCAGCATCAGGTAGTCACCCCAGACGATGCGCCCCTGCTCGTCGACGGCCCCGATCCGGTCCGAGTCCCCATCGAAGGCGATGCCGAGCTCCGCGCCGTGCTCCTTGACGGCGGCGATCAGGGCCGAGAGATACTTCTCGACAGTCGGGTCCGGATGGTGATTTGGAAAATTCCCGTCCATTTCGAAGAAAAGCTCGACGGCCTCGACGTTGAGCCTCTCCAGAATTCGATGCATGGTCGGCCCGGCCGTGCCGTTGCCGGCATCGAGCACCACCTTGATACGCCGGCTCCAGCGGAACTGCGAAGCGACGTCTTCGACATAGGGCGTGATCGCGTCATAGGGCTCAGTGGCCCCCTCGCCCTGGACGAGATCGCCGCGCTCAAGCATCCGGCGCAGCTCCTGGATTTCCTCACCGTAAATCGTCGTTCCGCCGCATACCACCTTGAAGCCGTTGTATTCAGGCGGATTGTGACTACCGGTGATCATGACCGCGCCGTCGGCTTTCCGGTGGATCACTGAGTGGTAGAGCACCGGCGTGGGCACGGTGCCGAGATCGGCGACCCGGCACCCGCTGGCCACCAGCCCGCGTGCGATGGCCGTCGCCAGCCGGGGCGAACTCAACCGGCAGTCGCGGCCCAGGTTGAGGTTCCGCCCCGTGCGGCGTTGAATGTAAGTGCCAATCGCTTGGCCAAGTCGCTCGATTCCCTCATCGGGCAGGTCGGTATCCGCAATCCCGCGGATGTCGTACTCGCGAAAGATCGTCGGTTTCAACATGGCCGTTGAAATCCAGGCTAACAAAATCGCTCACGGGCGGCTCACGAACCGGTTGCCTTCGATGAAGAAACGCAGGGGCCAGTCGGCGCAGTGGCGGATGCCGATGCGCGGGCTGACGCCGACTCGAAACGGCGGCTCGTCGAAGAGCGCCCGGACGAGCAGCGGCCCGCGCGTGACGTCGGCGCCGTAATGGCGCCGGGTGATCGCCAGGGCCTGGGTCAGCCGGCCCGGCCCGCTCGTCAATTCTTCGAGCCTCCGCGCGCGCCGTCTGCGCCGCCGCATCTCGGCGATTCCGGCCAGCGGCTCGAGCGCCCGGATGAGCACGCAGCCGGGTGTTCCTTCGGGCTCGGCCACCAGGTTCAGGCACTCGTACATGCCGTAGATGAAAAAGACGTAGGCGTGGCCCGGCTCCCCAAACAGCACCTCGGTGCGCGCCGTCCGTCCCCGCGAGGCGTGCGCAGCCCGGTCCTCGCCGCCCAGGTAGGCCTCGGTCTCGACGATGCGGCCCGCGCTGTGGCCGTGCACCAGGATCTTGCCCAGCAGATCACGCGCCACCTCGACCGTCGGCCGGGCATAGAAGGAGCGCTCGAGAATGCGGCTGGTGCGAATCAGCTCGTCCAGGCTGATGCGATCGCTCCAGTCTGTTGAGGTCGCGCCGGCTTTCATCGAAAATTAGAGTACTCCCTGGCATGCGGCTGTTTACGGCAATCGATCTGAGCGAAGAAGTCCGGCGAAACCTCGAAAGACTGCTCGAGCGGCTCCGCCCGGCAGCCCGCCTGCGCTGGAGCCGGCCGGAGAACCTGCACATCACCACCAAGTTCATCGGCGAATGGCCCGAAGGGCGGCTAGAGGAGCTCAAGCGGGCGCTGGCGGCGATCCCGCGTCCCGGGCCGGTGGCGGTGGCAGTCCGGGGCCTCGGGTGGTTTCCCAGCCAGCGCGCCCCACGGGTGTTTTGGGCCGGCATCGAGGCCGGGCCCGGGCTGGCGGAGCTGGCGCGGCAGACGGAGCTGTGCACGAGCCGGCTCGGCGTGCCCGAGGAGGGGCGGCCGTACTCGCCGCACCTGACGCTGGCGCGCGTGCCGCCCGGCACGCCGCTCGCGGCGCTCGAGAAAGCCATCGCCGGGCTGCCCCAGACCGACTTCGGCGCCTTCACCGCCGTGCGCTTTCACCTCTACTTGAGCGAACTCAGTCCCGGCGGTTCGCGCTACACCAGGCTGGCCGACTTTCCGCTCGACTAGCGGGCCCGATCGCGTAGAATTATATTTGCGGTTGGTTTCTTTCATTCTGCTGGCATTTGTCGCCGTCCCACTGAGCGCCACCGAACCGGCCCGCGTTTCTGGTGAGGAACGCAAATCGGAAGCGGCCCGCACCCAGGCGCCCGCGCCGCAGCGTGTCCGTACCCGCATGAGCGCCGCGGCGATGCGCAACGAGAACGTTCCCATCTACCAGATCGACAACAACGCCATCAAGGAGGCCAACATCCGCCTGGGCGGCTCCTTCACCCTCATCCCCGATCCCGCCGTCGAACGCAGCTACTTCGGCGGCGAGTTCGGCCAGTCACCTACCGCCCTGCTGCTCCCGCCGGCGGTGCAGCGCCGGCCCGGCTGGCACGGCGAGCTGTTTGAGTGGCATCAGAACAGCGTCTTCAATGCCCGAACGTTTTTTCAGGTGGGGGACGTCAAGCCGTCGCGGCGCAACCATTACGGGTTCCGGTTCAGCACGCCGCTCGGCGGCCGCACCTTCCTGAGCGCCGATGGCTCCCAGCGGAAAGTCCGAGGGATGGTCAACGGCAACGTTCTGGTGCCGCTGGCGAGCGAGCGCACGCCGCGAGCGACGGATCCCAAAGTGCGCGCCGAGATCGCCCGCTTTTTGCGCGCCTTCCCCGAGGAACTGCCCAACCGGCCGGACTTCGATCCGCGGGCGCTCAACACCAACGCACCGCAACGCGTCGACCAGGTGATCGGCACGCTTCGGCTGGATCGGGATCTTCTCGGAAGTGGCAAGCTGACGCTTTCCTATCACCAGAGCCGGATGAGCGAGGACGCCTTCCAGTTCGTCGCGGGGATGAATCCCGACACTGACATTCATGCGCACCGCGCGCAAGCCGGTTACTCGTTCTCTCCCGGTGCGGCGACCGAGCTGAGGCTGGGCTTTACCTTCCAGCGCAGCCGGTCCGTGCTGGTAGCCGAGCCGAACGCCGTGGGACCGCGCGCCCGCTTTGGCTACCAGATCCAGGAACTCGGGCCCGATAGCGAGTTCCCCGTCGACCGGGCGCTGAACACCTTTCGCGGCGGCGCCTGGGCGACCCACAGGCTCAACGGGGGCCGGCACACCCTGAGCTTCGGCGCGGAGGCCACCCGCATCCAACTCAACAGCACCGAGGGGCGGGATCTGCGCGGCTACTATTATTTCGGCAACAACTTCGGCCGCACGGCGATTGAGAATTTCCTTTACGGCACGCCGTCGTTCTACGCGACGACGCTCGGCTTTCTGCCGCGCGGCTTTCGCAACACTTCGGCCGCCGCCTTTGTCGCCGACCGCTGGCAGGCGCACCCGCGGCTCCAGTTGTATTTCGGCCTTCGGTATTCGTTGCTCAGTCGGCCGGTGGAAGTCAACGGGCTCGATAGGATCCCCTACCCGTGCGACTGCAACAACTTTGGCCCGCGCTTCGGCCTGGCCTGGCAGGCGGGCTGGGGCTGGCTGGTGCGAGCCTCCTACGCGGTCTCCTTCGGCGAGATCCCGCCGGTCACCTACCAGCAGATCCGCAACAACCTGCCGCTCGTGCGCTACGTACAGGTGCAGAACCCTGACTTTCTCGACCCGCTTCACGGTGTCGATCTGGACGATCCGAAGGGCCGGGCGGTGCCGACGTTTCTGGCGCCCGATCTCGTTTCGCCCTACGCCCACCAGTACAACCTGAGCCTGGAACGCAAGCTCGCCCGGGAGACGCAGTTGCGCCTGGCCTATTTCGGGAGCCGGAGCTTGAAGCTTCTGAACGCGTTTATCATGAACCGGGCCGATCCCGTGCCGGGCATTCCGCTCTCGCTGGATACTGTCGATGCCCGGCGGCCCGATCCGCGCTACTACGAGACGATCCATGTCGTCAACGGCGGGCTGGGTTACTTCAATGCCGGCCAATTGAGCCTCGAAACCAGCCCGATGGCCGGCCTGCGCACTTCGGTCTCCTACACCTTCAGCAAGGCCATCGATGACGGCTCCGACTACACCGGCACGGCCGCGAATCGAGACCTCATCCGCGGGCGCAGCCAGTGGCAGTGGGAGAACTTCGCCGACAAGCGCGGTTTGAGCAGCTTCGACTCCCCCCATGCGTTCCTTCTGAACTACAGCTACGACCTGCCGCGGGTGGCGCCGAACCGCATCGCCTCGCGCCTATTCAACGGCTGGCAACTGGCGGGCGCCGTCCTGCTCAAAAGCGGCACCCCGTTCACGCTGTATGTCGGCTCCGACGCCCCGGGCTACGGCAATGTCGACGGCGGACCCAGCGACCGGCCCAACATCGTGGATCCCTCCATCCTCGGCATGACAATTGGGCATCCGGACACCGCCCCGCTCATTCTCCGCCGGGACCGTTTTTCCTTCATTGTGCCGGGTTCCCCGCGCGGCAACGTCGGCCGAAACACGTTTCGCAAGGCGCCGATTCATAACTGGAACGCGTCAGTGAACAAAAGCTGGCAGGTTTCGGGCGCTCGCGAGTGGCTGTTGCTGGTGCGCGGCGAGGTCTACAACCTCACCAACACGCCCCAGTTCGACGAGCCGCAGCGCAATCTAACCTCGCCCTCCTTCGGCCGGATCACCAACACCCTCAACGACGGCCGGATCTTGCAGATCGGCGTGCAGCTGATTTTGTGAGTCCGATCTTGGGTGTCATCCCTCGAGAAGATCGACAATCCGGAACAGGTTCCCTTCCTGGGTGACCCGGAGCGCCACGCCGGCGAGGCTTCGGGTCTTCTTCAACTGCTCCGCTTTCTGAGTGCCGAGTCGATTCAAGAGATTGGTCATCGCCTCGCCCCGAAGCGGAGCCGTCTTCTTGTTTTGGAAGATGCCGGTAATGGCTTGCTGCCCCGGATCCCATTTGAGTTGCGCGCCACGCCACTCGATGGCGCCTGAAGGCTGAGCAGGCGCCGCGGGCTTCCCGGACCCGGCGCCGGCCGGCGTCGCTGGCGTCGCCGGCGTCGTGGTCTTCTTTGGCGCCATCATCGCCCCGTAGCCCACCGCTGTCTTTGCGCCGAATCCCACCCATTGGAATGCGTGATTGAAAGCGCTCTCCAGCAGCTTTTTCCACTCTCCGTTCTCGGCGAGGTCTGGCGCCAGCCGCCGGAGCCGGGGAAGATCGCATACGACGCAAAAGTGAAACTTTGCGCCTGGGGGAACGGTGAGGAAGCAAATCGGATTCGGCTGGCCGGAGTCGTGCGGTGAGGTGCTGCCTCCATCGGGTTTGTCCGGCTGTTGGTAGTAATGCGAGTGGTGTGGAGTCATGATCTCCACCATTAGCTGGTCGCCCGGGATCTCCGGCACGACGTCCCAAAACGTCAGCACGCCGCGAAAGTGACCGGTGCTGTGCTCTTCCGTCTCGCGGCCGAAAAGCACGTCCAGTCGACTCAGAGAGACTCGGCGCCGCACGGTTTTGCCGGTCTCTGCGTCGAAGACCTCCTCCTCGAAGGGGGGCTTGAATTCCGGTGCGCTGCTCCATTTTGAATCATCAGGTTCCCCTGAGGCGAGCTCCTCAGCGGCGCGCCGCAGCACCCCTTTGACGCCGCTGCCGGCCAGATAAGGAATGCCATACGGATTCAGGAAGGCAAAGCCGTTCTCGAGCGGATGCTCATTGCCAAGCCCGGTGGTGAAGGGCGCGATGGCCTCGCCCTGAATACAAAAGATCGCCTCGGGAGCAAAAGAGGCGGCGAGGGCCTTGTGGCGGTTGATCAGCGCTCGGATACGCTCCTGATCTTTGGGTGATAAACGCGCCACTTGGCTCCAGGCGCTGC
>CALKXJ010000028.1 GCA_938003835.1 uncultured Bryobacteraceae bacterium
GCGTCGCTCGAGCCCCTCACCAGGCCCGCATCGCCTCTTCGAAGATCTGCGCCAGCTCTTCGGGGCCCGCGGGACGAGGCGAGATGCTCAACACGCGGCGCTGCGGCAGAGTGCCCTCGACCAGCGCGGGAATATCCTGCCTGCGGTAGCCCACGGCTTCCAGCCCGTTCGGCACCCCCAGACGCTTCATGAAGTCCGTGATGCAGTCCGCCAGAATCCGCCCGGCATCGGCGCCGTCTGCACGCGAGACATCGGCTCCAAGCGCTTCCGCAGCCTTAAGGTGCCGTTCCGGCGAAGCCGCTGCGGTGAATCGGAAAGCCGCTGGAGCATTCAGGATGACGGAGACGCCATGGGGAATGAGCGGGTGTTGGACCGCGTAGCCCGGCGGGCGCCAGTCGCGCACCATGCCCGAAACCGGATAGGACATCCCGTGCGGCAGGTGGACGCCTGCGTTGCCGAAGCCCATGCCCGCATAGGCGGCCGCCAGCAGCATCTGGCCGCGAGCCTCCTCATCGTCCGGGTCCTCGACAGCGCGCACCAGATACCGCGCCACCATGCGCAGCGCCTCGAGCGCCCAGACGTCGCTGATCGGGTTCGAGCCCTGATAGGCCGGCCGCAGCACGGGCCGCTCGGGCAGCGGGCGCTCCTGGTAGGGAATCGCGGTGTAGGACTCCACAGCGTGGCTCAGCACATCGAGGCCGGTCGCCGCCGCTACGGCCGGCGGCAAAGTCCGAATGTTTTCCGGATCGAGTATGCCGAGCGTGGGCTTCAGCCGCCGGTGGGCGATTCCCGTCTTAGCGTGCATGGCGACGTGATCGAAGATCGCCACCCCGGTGGTCTCGCTGCCCGTTCCGGCAGTTGTCGGCACCGCCACCAGAGGCTTCAGCGGTCCCGGAGGCGGCAGCCCGCGACCGATCGGCGGATTGACGTAATCGAAGAAATCTCCGGGTGGGTAAGTGGCGTAGAGGTTCGCCGCCTTGGCCGTGTCGATGGTCGAGCCGCCCCCCACGGCCAGGTAGGCGTCGAAGTCGCCCTCGCTGGCAAAGGCGATCGCTTCCTGCCAAGAGACGAGTGTCGGCTCGGTGCGAACGCGGTCGAAAAGCGCGTAGTCAAGCCCCTCGCGCTCGAGCGATTCGAGAGCCGTGGCCACCGGCGCCAGCCGCGCCACCACGGGGTCGGTGAGCACCATCACCCGCCGCGCGCCGAGATCGGCCAGGTCCATGCCGACCTCGCGGGTCACCCCGCGGCCGAAGCGGAGGTTCGAAGTGGCGAGTTCGAAGGCGATTTCTTTGCCCATGGCCCGCCTATGCGACCGGATTGCCGCCGACGATCGGCACCTGGATGACGGTGACGCGGCCGTCGTTCACCGCCGCTTCGATGGCGGGCACGATCTGCTCCGGGCGTTCCGCGCGGATCCCGCGGGCCCCGAGCGCCTCCGCCAGCCGGTCCAGGGCGATCGGCCCGAGCGAACTCGCGATCGGCTCGCCGAACTTCTCCAGGTGCCCGATCCGCGTGATCCCCCAGCCCTGATCGTCGGCCACCACAGCGACGAAGGGCAGATTCTGACGAGCGGCGCACTCCAGGTCCGCCACGTTGAAGGTGAAGGCGCCGTCGCCAGCCAGCAGGATCACTGGGCGGTCCGGATAAACCAACCGGGCGGCCATCGCGCCGCCGATGCCCCAGCCCACCACTCCGCTGCGTCCGCAGGTGAGCCAGTGACCCGGATAGCGATCGCAGAGCGCCTGGTGGGCCCACTGTCCGATGCTCCCGCCGTCGATGAGGAGCACGGTCTCATCGCGCATCAGGCGGCGCAGAGCGTCGATGATGTGCCAGGCATGCAGGCCGCCGCCGGCCTGGCGCTCGGCCGTACGCGCCACACCCTGGCGGAATTCCACGTTGCGCCGCCGCGCTTCCCTGAGCCAGTCCTCGTGCGCGGGTCCGCCGAGACGTTCGTAAGAGGAAATCAACTCCGTCCAGCCGCTCTCAGCAAAGCGGATGCGCGCCCCTTCGGCGAGGGCGCCCGGCTGGAGAAAACCGACGCGATAATCGGGCGCCGCCCCGGCCATGATCACTAGGTCCGCGTCGGCCAGCAGCCGCGGACCGCCCGTGGCCGCGCCAATGACACCCATGAACGTTCCTGCCGCCCGATTCACGGTTCCCCGGTCCCAAATGGGGACGACCACCGGGACGCCGAACCGCTCGGAGAAATCGAGCATCGCGTCGGCCTCCCCGGCGTAATAAAGACCGCTGCCGGCCACGATCAGGGGCCGCTCGGCTCCGGCAATCTCCCCGGCCAAGTCCGCAGTCTCGGGCTTGCGGGGAACGGCGTGCCGGATCACGCTACGCACCAGCTCGGCCTCGGCCACCTCGGCCGTCTGCACGTCGAGCGGATAGGTCAGGTGCACCGGCCCGGGGGGCGGCCCCATCGCCGCCTCGAGCGCCTCGTCCAGGATCTGGACAGCGCGCTCCGGTCGGTCGATGGTCCGGGCGTAGCGGGTGACCGGGGCCGCCAGGGCGAGTTGCGGAAAATCCTGGAAATGGCCCATGCCCGCTGTGGCCAGTGGACCGGCGCCGGTGACGAGCAGCATCGGCGAGCCGTCGAAGTGCGCCGAGACCACCCCGGTCAGGGCATTGACATGCGCCACGCCCGAGGAGACCGCACAGACGGCGGGCCGCCGCATCAGCCGGGCGGCGCAATCGGCGATATAACCGGCGGTCTGCTCGTTCCGGGTGTCGACCAGCCGGATGCCGGCCCGGTGCGCGGCCTGGTAGAGCGGATCCAGTCCGAACCCGCAGAGAGTGGCCATGAAGCTCACGCCGCGTTCCTGTAGCCGCCGCACGAACCATTCCACCGAAGTCATCGCCGTCCTCCTACCGTAACACGCTCATTCTTCCGAATCTTATAGGAGAGAGCGCCGAAGGAGCGCCAGTCTCCGATGGATTACTACGAGGAATTCGGACTTTCTCCGAGCGCGACGGCGGAGCAGATCCATGCCGCCTACCGCCGCATTGTCCGGTTGCTCCATCCTGACCGGCTCCAGGATCCCGAGCTGCGCCGGTTGGCGGAATGTCAGATGAAACGGCTCAATGCCGTCTATGCCGTGCTCTCGGATCCTGCAAAGCGCAAGGCCTACGATCTGTCTTTGGGGCACGCCTCAGAGAATACCTTCGTTTCCGAGCCGGTGGGCCGTGGCTTGCTCTGCCGACGAAACGCCCCCTGGACGGCAGTCGCGGCGCTCGCAGTCGTCGTTTTGGGGTGCCTGATGAAACTTCCAGGCAGGAATGTCGATCGTGTCAAGGCGGTGGCTGCGCAAGGCGAAGCCGTTCGCCGCCTTGTCTTGGAGGAGCCCCCGACCACCCGCTCTCCCTCCGAGAAGCCTGCCCCAGCCCGGGGGGAGTGGGAAGGGGGGCGCCGGACGGCGGCCGAGCTGGAGCGCCTGCGCCGGGCGCTCGCCGAAGCCGAGGCGCAAAGAGATGCCGCTCGGGCAGCCTTGGCTCGCCTGAACAGCATGCACTTGCCCGTCGCCGGCCCGGATGCTCCCGGGGCCGGTGAGCCCTCTGAGCCGCCCCCACCCGTGCCGCACCCTGCGATTCCGGACTCGAGTGAACCGCCCGATTCCGGCCCTGTGTCCCCGAGCGGACTCGCCGGCGCCTGGTTTTTTGTCCCCCAAACGATCGATTTCGCTTCCAGGGATCTCTACCCGCCCGAATTCATCGACCTGGTCATCACTGAAGAGCAAGGGATGGTGCGGGGCCGTTACCGCGGCCGCTACCGCGTTCCGGACCGGGCCATCTCTCCTGAGGTCGACTTCCGTTTCGAGGGCCAGGTCAACGAGGAGGGCCTGTACTCATGGTTCGGGCGCGGCGGCGCCCGCGGCGAAATTCGCCTCCGTCTGATCTCGCCCGAGACGCTCCAGGTTGTCTGGCTGGCCAGCGATCTGGGCCGGCAGATGGGCCTGGGTTCGGGAACGGCGGTCCTGGTCCGGCAGAGGCGTTCCGAGCGACCATGAACGGGGGCCGAAATTGGGAATTGAGTATACTGTCACCGATTTTCGGCGAAGATGAGGGCGGCGGCGCCCGCCACGCCCGAGCGGTCTTGCATCTGCTGCACCACCAGCGGCACCTGCCGCCGCAGCAGGCCCCGCGTGCGCCACCCCACCTCGCGCTCCAGCGGCTCGAGCAGCGCTGCGCCCGCCTCCACGATCTGCCCGCCCAGAATGACAATCTCCGGATCGAAAATATGCAGCAGGCCGGCGATGGCCGCCGCCAGATGTCGCGTCGCGCGATCCCGGATCAGGCGGGCCAGCTCGTCGCCTTCGGAGGCGGCGTCGAACACGTCGCGGCAGGTGATCCGCTCCGGATGCTGCTTGAACCGGTCGGTGAGCAGGGAAATACAGCCGGCGTGCACCGCCCGGAAGGCTTCGGCCTCGATGGCGTCGGCCGAAAAGTACGCTTCGAGACACCCGTGATTGCCGCAGATGCAGACCGGGCCGTCCGGTTCGAGCGTATAGTGGCCGAGATGACCGGCCACGCCGCCGACGCCGCGCAGGAACTTGCCCTCGGCCAGCACCGCACCGCCCACGCCGGTCCCGAGCGTCAGCAACACCACGTTGCGCCGGCCTCGCGCGGCGCCCCAGAGCAGCTCTCCAGCCAGCGCCACCTTGGCATCGTTGTCCGCCCGCACCGGCACCCGGAGCGGCACCAGCTCGGAAAGTAAGGCGCCTTCGAGCGGCCGCAGCAGGCCCGGAAGGACTTCGATCCGCGTGGTCTCGTAATCGATGATGCCCTTGCAGCCGATGCCTACGCCCGCGAGCTCCTCATCACGGCCTGCCAGATCCAGGATCAAGGCGGCCAGCGCTTGCTTGAACTCCTCCGGATCAATGGGCGTCTCGATGGCGGTCTGCCGCAAGATTCTCCCCTGGCGATCGACCAGGCCCGCCTTGATTCGTGTGCCGCCGATATCGATTCCTAGGGCCTTCATCGCTCAAACTCCCCTTCTAACGAATCTCCTGCCTTACCCGGTGCACTCCCTCGACCAGGTTGGCCAGCTTCCGCCGCGCCGCCCAGCGTGCCGTCTGGCTCAAGCCGCAGTCGGGAGCCAGCGACAGCCGGGCCGCGGGCGCAAACTCCAAGCACCGCCGCACCCTCAGCGCGATGTCCTCCGGCGTTTCGATGTAGTAGCTCTTGACGTCCACGATGCCCACGGCGACATCCCGCACGGCGGCGATCTGGCCGATCAACTCGAGCTCAGCGAACTCGCGGCTGGCCATCTCGAGATGAATCTCGTCGGCATTGAGCTTGAGAAAGGCCGGAAACATCGGGGCGTAGCGGCGCGGCCCCACCGCGCGACCCTTGTAATTGCCGAAACACAGGTGCGTCGCGAGGCGGCACTTTCCGGCCACCGTCTCCACCGTGCGGTTGAAGATATCCACGAGCCGCTCGGGGTCCTCGCGATAGGCGTAACAGCTCATGGAAGGCTCGTCCACCTGAATTTCGCGGCAGCCGGCCGCCACCAGGTTTTCGAGCTCCTTGCGAACGATCGGCAGCAGCGCCTCGGTGACGGCGTAGCGGTCCGGGTAATCCCCGTTCGGGATCAGCCGTCCGGCCAGCGTATAAGGCCCGGGCACGCTCGCCTTCAGGGCCGGACCGGCCGGCGCCAGGCGGCGCAGGCGCTCGAACTCTTCGACCACGCCCAGCCCGCGCGGCGCCGCCAGCTCGCCGACGATCCGGTGCTGGCCGCGCTGATCGTGAGCCGGGGGTCCGAAACGCCGGGCGGGTTTGGCTTCGCGCTCGATGCCCTCGAGATACCCATAGAAGGAAAGGTTGAAGTCCAGGCGCGTCTGCTCGCCGTCGGTGATGACATCCAGGCCCGCCGCCACCTGGTCGTGGATCGCCGCCAGGACGGCGTCTTGCTGGGCCTCGCGGATGTCTTCAGGCCCGAAGTCGTCAAGATGCGCTGCAACGTACTCGAGCCAGCCCGGAAACGGGTAACTTCCGATGACTGTCGTCCGCAAGGGTGGTTTCTTCATGACAGCCTCCAGCCGCCGTCGACGCTTAGAACTTCACCGGTGATGTGCCGGGAATCGTTCGAGAGCAGAAACAGCGCCGCGCGGGCGACATCGTCCGCTTCGAGGATGCCGCCCGCCAGGGGCTGTTTCTTCTCGATGAACTTCATGATGCGCGCATCGGTTTGCGCGCGAAGACTCATCGGCGTGCGCACCAGTCCCGGCGCCAGCACATTCACGCGAATCTTCTGGGGCGCATAGTACGCCGCCATGGCCAGGCTGAGGCTGACCACGGCGCCCTTGGCGGCCTGATAGGCGTGCGTGGCGAAATGCTCCGGCTCGGGCGAGAAGGCCGAGACGCTGCCCATGTTGAGAATGGTGCCGCGCAGGCCGTTTGCCGCCACCGGCTGGCCGAGCATCTGGCCGATGACCGGGCGCGAGAGCGCGAACATCGTCCGGAGGTTCACCGCCAACGTCCGGTCCCAGCCCTCGTCCGTGCAGGCATGCACCGGGCCGTCACCCCAGCGACGGCCGCTGGCGCCGGCGACGTTGAACAGCGCGTCGATGCGGCCGTAGGCCGCAAGGCAGGAGCTGACCGCGCCTTCGGCGGCCGCCGTCTCAGTCAGATCGGCCACCTCGTACCGCAAGCCGGGCACGGCTTCGGCTAGCGCCTCGCATTCGGCCGCTTCCAGACTCACCACGAACAGGCGTGCCCCTTCGCCGGCCGCCAGGCGCGCCGTCGCCGCAGCGATTCCCGACGCTCCGGAGATCATCACCACCTGGTTTTCCAGACGTCCGGCCATCGGCGCTCAGCGGTAGAGGTGCGCGAGGCTCTTGCGGTAGGCCTCGTAGAAGCGCTCGAGCTGCTCCTCGGCGTCGAGGTTGCCGACAAACTGATGGCTCGGCAACAGCACCGGCGTGTGACCGCGCGCGAGCAGGCGCGCCGCCGTCTCGGAGCGAATCATGTTGACGATCATGGCGCCGGTCACCGTCGAGG
Organism: uncultured Bryobacteraceae bacterium; assembly: GCA_938003835.1. Classification (GTDB taxonomy): domain Bacteria; phylum Acidobacteriota; class Terriglobia; order Bryobacterales; family Bryobacteraceae; genus CALKXJ01. The sequence goes on from CALKXJ010000028.1 coordinate 7,003, forward strand.
CCGGACCGGTCCTCCAGGCCAGCCCCTCGAGCTCGAGCACGCAGTCGCCGGGCGGGCACAGGTTGTCGACGACGACGTCGGCGTAATCGATCAGCTTCTTGCCGGATGAGTGTGCAGGCGGCGAGCTTTCCGAATGCGCCCGCGAAACGATGGCCACCAGCGGCATGCCCCGCCGCTTGACGCCCGCGGCCATCTCCACAATCACCGGCCGGATGCCGCTGGTTGAAACGATCAGGAAGGCGTCATGCGGCCCGAAGCGGAAACTCTTGAGGATCTCTTCGGCATAGCCCTCGCACTTTTCCAGATAGAGCGCCGCACGCAGCCCGTTGGCTCCCACCACCGAGGAGTGGTTCGAGAGCGCCTGCTCGACCAGGGCGAAGAACCCGGCAAAACAGCCCTGGCGCGGCATCATCTCTTCGGCCATGATGCGCGAATGGCCGGCGCCGAACACAAAGACCAGACCTCCCTCGGCGATCGAGCGCGCGCAGATCTCGGCCGCCCGCGCGATCGCCTCCATCTGGGTGGCCTCGATCTTCTCGAGCAGCGCCATGATCCGGCGGTGATATTCGCGGGCAGCCGTTGCTTGTGTCTCCATCCTTCCTGTCATTCTCCTATAACGTTTCGGCCGTGAGCCGGTGGATGCGATACTGGCATCGAAAGATGCGTGAGGACAGGCTCCGCCGGCTCGCCCGGGCCTTCGACGCCACTGCCCGGGAGATCGAGGAACGGCTGCGGGAAGAGCAGCGCATCGCCGGGCTGCGGCGCGCCGCCGCGCTCGAGCTGCACACGATTTGCCTCAACTTTGTCCGGTCGATCAACGCTCTGACCGAGCAGGTCAAGCTCGAGCTGGCGCCGCCGGAGTTCCAGGCGGAGATGTTCCGGGAGCCCGGTCCGAACCTGTTCCAGATGAGCGCCTCGGGCCGGATCGTGCAACTTGCCTTTCAGGGTACAGAGCCGCTGGTTTCCACCGAACTTTACCCCACGCCCTACATCCTCGAAGGCGAAGTCCGGTGGTTCAACCAGGACTCGCTCGAGGGGCTCGGAATTCGGGAACAGTCGCTGTTCTATTGCCTGGACAGAAACCGCCAGTACTGGGCTTTCTTCGACCCGCAGACGCACCGGCGCGGTCCGGTGAACGAGGATTATCTGGCGGAGCTGTTCGAGCAGATCCTTTGAGCACCGCGTAAGCTATCGAGAAGATGCAGGCTCCTCTCCACGTCGTTCTCATCGGGCCGATCGCGAAATTGGGCCGGGATCTGATCGCCGCGCAACTGGAATGTCCCTGCCGCCTCACCGTGTTCGAGGATCCCGCCTCGGCTGCCGGGGTGCTGGAAGATGCCGACGTGATCGTCGGCTGGCCGCTCGCCCCGGAGATGTTGCGGTGTGCCCGGAAGGTGCGTCTGGTGCAAGCGGCGGGCGCGGGCGTCGATGGATTGAGGCCGGAGGAGGTCCCCGCCGGCGCCGCCGTGGCCAACACCTATCATCACGAGGTGTCCATCGCCGAGCACGTGCTGCTGGCCATGCTGTGGTTCACCCGCAAGCCGCTCGAATATGATCAGCGGCTGCGCCGGGGCAACTGGTGGGATAGCTGCATCTGGGGCGCCTGGCCGAACCTCGAAGTCCTCTACGGCAAAACGGCCATGCTCGTCGGAACCGGCCACATCGCGCGCGAGGTCGCCCGGCGCTGCCGCGCCTTCGGGGTCAGGACGCTGGCCGTCTCGCGCCGCCCCGGGGCCGCATCCGGCGACTTCGACCGTACGGTGGGCTACGACCGGTGGCTCGAGGAACTCCCGGGCGCCGATTTCCTGGTGCCCTGCTGCCCGCTGACGCCCGAGACCGAAGGCTTGATCTCCGAGGCGGTCATCGCCCGCATGAAGCCCACGGCCGTGCTGATCAACATCGCGCGCGGGCGCATCGTGGAGGAGCGCGCGCTATACGAAGCGTTGCGCGAGCGGCGCATCGCCGGAGCGGCCGTCGATGTCTGGTACCGCTATCCCGACAAGCCCGGCGAGGCTTGCCCGCCGTCCGACTTCCCGTTCGAGGAGCTCGCAAACGTCCTGATGACGCCGCACGTCTCCGGATGGACGCGCATGACGGTGGAAGGGCGGATGCGCGACATCGCCGACAACATCAACCGGCTGGCTCGCAACGAGCCGCTGATCAACGTGGTCTTGCCACCGCGGCGCTGAGCCGGGGCGTCTCCGGGATGCTCCGGGCGAGGCGAAAGCCCACCCAGCGCAGCCGCCGATCCGGAGGCACGGCGTGCCGGAGCGCCGGATCGAGCAGGTCGGCCGTGTCGGCCCAGCCGCCCCCGCGGACGATCCGCATCCCTGCGGCCTGCGGATCCTCGCGGCCATCGAGCGGGTCATAGGGATAGGGCCGGTCCAGGCTCGAACACCATTCGGCCGCATTGCCCAGCAGGTCGAAAACGCCGAGCCGGTCGGGCGCCTTCGACCCCACCGGCTGCGGGCCGCTTTCGCGGCCGGTTGCGGCATAGACGGCGACGGCTTGGGCGCCGGCTTCAATTGCGCCGCCGGCACGGGCGGCCGCCTCCCATTCGGCTTCCGTAGGCAGGCGAAAGCCGCCGCCGGCAATCCGGGCATTGAGCCTGTCGAGGAAGCGCTGCACGTCCTGCCAGGAAACGGCGGTCACCGGAAGTCGGGACGCCGGATCGGTGCAGCCTTCGGCGCCGGAGCCCATCACGGCGCACCAGTCCGCCTGGGTGACTTCATGACGCGCCAGATAAAAGGGCCGGACCCGCACGGCGTGAACCGGCACGGAGCTCCGGAAGCGCTCCGAGCCGATTTCGACGTCGCCGCCGCCCACCAGGACCATCGCCATGCCCAGCCCTTCGACGCGCACCGCGGGCGGCAGTCCGGTCGCCTCGTCGGAGGCGCTACCTTCGGCGATGAAGCCGGGGGGCGGGCCGGCCATCCGCCGCTCGCACGCTTTCAAGCGCTCGGCGGCGCGGGCATCGCCGGGCCAGGCATCCAGAGCGGCCCGGAAAGCCTCCCGCGCCTGGCGCCAGGCCCGCCTCCGGAACAACTCCTCCGCCTCACGCATCTTCGCCTCGTAACGGGCACGGTCGGCGGCCAGTTTCTCGAGCCGCTCGTCGCGCACCTCGGGCGGCTTGTTCGGATCGACCAGGGCATGGTGGTGGTGGCAGGTCTGGCAGCCGTCCCGGCGCTTGACCTTCGGGCAGCCCGAGGTGTGGCAGCCGAGGCACTGCGCCGCAAGCGCCTCCCCCTGCGCCATACGCTCCGGCTTGACGTTGTTGCGCTCGTCGATCACGTGCCCTTCGCTGACCCCGTGGCAGGCTATGCAGTCCGCCCCCGCGCGCGAATGTCCGGAGATGCCCCATTCGACCACGGAGATCACATGACAGCGTGCGCAGACGCCGGCCTTGCGAAACTGGTCGTCCGCCGGCTGCTGACCCAGGGCAACCGCCGCAGGCAAAGTTGCGAACCACACTCTCAGGCGCGCCATTCCTCCTCCAGCCAGCGATACTCGGGCGCGAGCCACGACGGGCTGCACAGCTTGGCCAGGCGCCGCGCCGCCTCGAGCGCCGCGTCCTCTTCCGGACTCCGCTCCTGATAGCGCGCCAGCGCCCGGTAGTTGTCCTCGAGCAGGATCTCGTCGAACATGCCGGCGATCGCCGTGGCGACAAATGGCCGGCTGTAGACGAAGCGCATCGCCGCCATGCAGAGCGTCTCGTCAGGCAACCGGTCCAGGCTCCGGGTCAGCTCCGCCACGGCCTGCGGCAGGATGGGCCTGTTTCGCCGCTGCCAGAGCTGGAGCGGCTCGAATTCCGGTTTCATGCCGGGACGCGCCTTGGGGTCGAGCTTCATGATCGAACCGGAGGCGAGCGGCTTCATGGCGATGAGGCCGACGCCCCGGGCAAGCGCAGCCGGCAGAAACTGGCTATAGTCGGCCCGGGCGTGGATGAAGTTGTACGGGAAGAAGATGTAGTCGAGCTCCTCGAGCTCATCGAGCGCGTGGCTCATCGTGCGCTCGATATGGGTGGCGATGCCGATGGCGCGGATCTTGCCCGCCGCCTTCGCCTTGCGGAGCACGTCCCAGTGATGAAGGCAGGCCGAGTCGATCTCAGCCGTGTGAAAGCGGTAGAGATCGACGTGGCCGAACAGACGGCAGGCCCGGTCGATCTCCACGGCGCTGATTTCGTGCGCCAGCGAGATGAGCACCCTTTGCCGCCGGTCCTTCACCAGCCTCGCCGCCGGCTCCCACTGCCCTTCACTCTCATAGACATCGAGCAGATTCACTCCCAGGTCGAAGGCCTTGAGAATGATTCGGTCGCGGCGCGCCTGTCCGGCCTCGGTCAGCACCGTCTTGTTCGGACCGGCGCGGATGCGGTCGGCCGGGTCGGTATGCGAGCCGAAGGAAAGCAGCGAGACCCACAGGTCGGTGCGCCCCAGGCGGCGGTAGACCATGCCGCCGCGGCGAAACTCGGGGACGCGATTCGTGGGGGCCGTTTCAGCGCCCGCGGCCCGGCTGAGCAGTCCGGCGCCGGTCGCGCGGAGCAGATCACGACGTGTATATCCGAATCCCATCGTTTGGGATTCACCATATCACGGACCGGGGCGCCGTTGCGAGGAGATCAGCCCTTCTGCGAGGTGCGCGCCGCCGGCCGGCGCTCGCGCGCACCGGCGGCGGCGAAGGCGGCCCGCATCGGCGCCAGGCCTGCGGCCTCCGCGATCTCTTCCAGATGATGGAGGCCCAGCCCCGCCGCCTCTTTGATGAAGGCGAGGCAACCGGCTTCGGGTTCGTAATCCACGCGGACCAGATCGCCTCCGCGCACCTGCTCCGTCGCGATGAGGTTGGAGAGCGGCTGCACCAGGAGCCGCTCGATGGCCCGCTTCAGATGCCGGGCGCCGTACTTCATGTCGGTGCCCTGCTCGAGCAGGTAGTCCTTGGCCCGATCGGTGAGGTTGAAGACGAAGTGGCGCTCGGGATCGGCGGCGCTGAAGATGCGCTCCTGCACCAAGTTCAACTCGATGTCGAGGATGCGCCGCAGCTCCGCCGGGCCGAGGGGCTGGAACACCACGATCTTATCGATCCGGTTGACAAACTCCGGCGTGAATTTCCGCCGCGCCGCCTCCGTGCCCGCGCGCCGAATCTTCAGCGACAACTTTTCGTCGATCGTCGCCCCGCGCGATTCAGAACGGATCCCGAATCCCAGTTTGGGATTCAGAATGGCACTCATCTCCGCCGCTCCGAGATTGCTGGTCATGAAGACGATGGCGCGCGAGAAATCCACCCGGCGGTTGTCTCCGAGCGTGAGCGTAGCCTTGTCGAGAATGCCGAGCAGCAGGTTCCAGAGAGCGTCGCTCGCTTTCTCGATCTCGTCGAAGAGCACGAAGCTGATCTTGACCGTCTCAGTGTGGTACTGATTCAGCGTCTCCTGGCTCAGAAGCGGATGCGTCTCGCGATGCCCCAGATAGCCCGGCGGCGAGCCGATCAGCTTGGCAATCTCATGGCTGTGCTGGAATTCGGCGCAGTCGATCTTGATGACCGCCCGCGCGTCGCCCACCAGGCACTCGGCCGTAGCCTCCACGATCCGCGTCTTGCCCGAACCGGTCGGTCCCAGGAACAGAAGATTGCCGATCGGCCTGCCCGGCGGGTTCAGCCCGGCCAGATACATCTGATAGATGCTGACGATTTCGCGGATCGCCTCCGGCTGGCCCACGATCAGCCGGTTGAGACCCTTCTCCAGCGTCTCCGCGGCCTTGCCCGTCCGCGTGGGATCCAGGACCAGATTCAACCGCGTCATGGCGTCTGCTCCATCCACCTGAGAGCAACTCAGGTGCCACCTGCTCTTGGGATGCTTATCGGTTGCCCGGCGTCAGTCTTTATTTGCGAGGTTTCGAAGGCCGCACTTCCACCCGGCTGATCAGAGTGCGTTCCGGCATACGCAGAATCGCGACGACGATCTCGGCGATGTCTTCCGGTGCGATCTTCCAGCCCGCCTGCTGGTGGGACGAACCACTGCGGAACTCGGTTTCGACACTGCCCGGAAGGATCGCGCTCACGCGAACGTTGTCGTAGCGGTGGTCCAGCATCATCGCCTCGGTGAAGCCGTTCAGTCCAAACTTGGACGCGTTGTAAGCGGCGCCGGAGGCGAACGGGTTCTTCCCCGCCAGGCTACTTATGTTGATGATCCAGCCTCCCCCGCGGATGCGGAATCGCCGGAGCGCTTCCCGGGAGCAATAAAACGCCCCATTCAGATTCGTTCCGATCGTCCGCTGCCAGTCTTCCACACTCATCTCCGCCACGGGAGCGAAGAGGCCCACTCCGGCGTTGTTGATCAGGATGTCCAGGCCGCCCAGCCGGGCATCGACGAAGCGGAAGAACTCGGCCACCTGGGATGCGTCGGAGACGTCGGCGGCCTGGCCGGCGATCTCGCCGCCGGTGGACTGGCTCAATTCCACCACCGCCCGCTCGAGGGCCTCCGGCGAGCGGGCGCAGATGGCCACCGCGGCGCCCTCGCGCGCCAGCCGCTCCGCAATCGCGCGCCCGATGCCGCGCGTCGCTCCCGTCACAACTGCCTTCTTTCCTTCGAGTAACCGGTTCATGAAGGCAATCCTAGCGCAGGGGACGAGCGGCTATACTGGGGAACAAAGGCCCGCGAACGAATGCAGGAAATGAGCATCTTCTGGCTGCGCGTGGCTGTCGTGCTGTATGGCGTCGGCCTCGTGCATGCCATCCTCACCGTCTTGCACCGTCCTTCGCGGCTCTTCCCGGCCGCGCTCGGCGCCTTCGTCGTAGGCGCGATCCTGCATCTGGTGGCGCTGGTCGAACTCGGCTTTGCACTCGGCCGCCTGCCGCTCGACAACTTCTTCGAGTCGATGTCGGCTTGCGCGTTTTTGCTCGCCGCGCTGTTTCTGTTGGTCTATTGGCGCTACGAGTTGGCCAGCCTTTCCGTCTTCCTTTTCCCGCTGGTCTTCCTGATGGCGCTCGTCGGCGCCACCGAGTTGCCCGTGGCCACCTGGTCGGATGAGCGGGTGCGCGATCTCTGGCTGCTGGTTCACGTGCTGCTGGTGCTCGCCGGCTACGCCGCCCTGCTGGTGGCCGCCATGGCCTCCCTCATCTACCTGATCGGCGAGCGGCAGCTCAAGCAGAAAAGCCGCGCCGGGTTTCTGGAGAAGTTGCCGCCGCTCGGCACCCTCGACGCGCTGATTACCCGCACCATCGGCCTCGCCTTCGTTCTGATCACTCTGGCGGTAATCGCCGGCAGTATCTGGGCCTTCGTCGAAAGCGGCACGCGCTGGATCACGGAACCGAAAGTGGCTATTTCCCTTGTCACCTGGGGCTTCTATCTGCTGATGGTCTTCCTGCGCACTTCGGCCGGCTGGCGTGGGCGGAAGGCGGCGATGCTGGTGCTCGTTGTCGTCGGCTCATCCGCTCTGACCTGGGCCGCGCACGTGGGATTGCGCCCGGGCCTGGTGCAATGAAGTTCGCCATCACAGGTCTGAACCACAAGACGGCGCCGGTCGAGGTGCGCGAGAGGCTGAACTTCGATCAGAACGCACTCGGCCCGGCGCTGGCCGAGCTCAAGCGCCTGCCGGGAGTCCAGGAAGGCATGGTGCTTTCCACCTGCAACCGGGTCGAGGTCTCCATGTGGCTCGAGGAGGCGGCCGACGCCCGCGCCCTGGGCGAGCAGTTCCTGTCGTCCAGCCGCGCCGTCCCGCGGGAGTTCGTCGCGCCGTACCTGTACTGTTACGAGGAGGCGGAGGCCATCCGGCATCTGTTCCGCGTGGCCGCGAGCCTCGATTCCATGGTGGTGGGCGAGCCGCAGATCCTCGGGCAGCTCAAGACCGCCTATGCGCTCGCCAAGGCCCACGGGGCGATTTCGGGCGCGATGGATGCCCTTCTGACGCGCGCCTTCAGCGTCGCCAAGCGCGTCCGCACCGAGACCAGCATCGGCGAAAACGCCGTTTCGGTCAGCTACGTCGCTGTCGAGCTGGCGCGGCAGATCTTCGGCAAGCTCGACCGCAACCGCATCATGCTGGTGGGGGCGGGCAAGATGTCGGAACTTGCTGCGCGCCACCTCAAGCGCGCCGGCGCCGAACAGATCCTGGTCACCAACCGCACGCACGCCCGCGCGGTGGAGATGGCCAGCTTGTTTCGCGGCCGCGTGGTCGAATACGAGCGCTTCCGCGAGCTTTTGCCCGAGGTCGACATCGTCATCACCTCGAGCGCGGCGCCGCTTTACATTCTGCGCAAGGAGGACATGCGGCGCGTCATCGAGGCCCGGCGCAACCGCCCCATGTTCCTGATCGATATCGCCGTGCCGCGCAACATCGACCCGGCCGTCAACGAACTGGACAACGTCTTCCTTTACGACATCGACGACCTCCAGCGCGTGGCTGCCGAGAACCTGCGCAACCGGCTCGAAGAGGCGCGCGAGGCCGAGGCGATCATCGACGAAGAGGTCCGGCGGATGGTGGCGCGACTCAAGGCGCGCGAAGTCACCCCCACGATTGTCAGCCTCCAGCAGCATCTCGAGTCGCTGCGGCAGGGCGAGCTCGAGCGCATCCAGACCAAGCTCGCCACGCTGACGCCGGAGCAGCGCGAAGCCGTGGAAGCGATGACCCGCAGCCTCATCAACAAGATCGCTCACGGCCCCATTTCTGAGTTGCGCCGGCAGGCGGCCCAGCCCGACGGTCTGGCGACGATCGAAACCATCCGCCGGGTCTTCCGCCTGGAAGGCTGAGATGCTCCGGATCGGCTCGCGCGGCTCCAAACTCGCCCTCTGGCAGGCCGAATGGGTGGCGGCGCGCCTGGACCAGCTGGGCGCGCGCTGCCAGATCGAAATCATTCGCACCACCGGCGACAGGATCACCGACGCTGCCCTCGCCAAAATCGGCGGCAAAGGGCTGTTCACCCGCGAGATCGAAGAGGCCCTGCTCGAGGGTCGCGTCGATGTGGCGGTGCACAGCATGAAGGATCTGCCTACGGCAATGCCTGAAGGCCTCCTCGTGGCTGCCGTTCCACCGCGCGAGGATCCCCGCGACGCCGTCGTGGGCCGCCGGCTCGAGGAGTTGCCGCCGGGCGCCCGCGTCGGCACAAGTTCTCTGCGACGCGCGGCTCAGCTCCGGCGGCTTCGCCCGGACCTTGTCGTCGAACCCGTGCGGGGCAACGTCGATACACGCCTGCGCAAGCTCGACGAGGGCCGCTACGAGGCGATCGTTGTTGCGGCGGCCGGCCTGCGCCGGCTGGGCTGGGAGGCGCGCATCGCCGAGATCCTTCCGGTGGAGGTGATGCTGCCGGCGGTCGGACAGGGTGCGCTGGCCATCGAGACGCGGGCCGAAGGCGAGGCCTGCGAGCTCTGTCGCCGGCTGGACGATCCCGCGTCGCACGCGGCGGTCATGGCGGAGCGGGCGGTCCTCACCGCGCTCGGCGGCGGCTGTCAGGTGCCGATCGCCGCGCACGCGCTGGTCACAGGCGGAGGGGTGCGGCTCCGGGCGCTGGTCGTCTCACCCGACGGGGCGCTGGCGGTCCGCGAGGAAATCGATGGGCCGGCCGTCGAGGCGGTCCGGCTGGGCGAGGAGCTCGGTCGCCGATTGCTCGCCGCCGGGGCCGAGGCGATCCTCGAAGCGGTCTACGGAGCAGGATGAGCAAGGTCTATCTGGTGGGCGCCGGACCCGGGGACCCGGAACTGATCACCGCCAAGGGCCGCCGTTTGCTCGAGTCGGCCGACGCCGTCCTCTACGACGAGCTGGTCAATCCGGCCCTGATCGAGCTGGCCCCGAAACAGGCCGAACGTCTCTGGGTGGGCAAGAAGGGCTCCGAGCGGGCGTGCTCTCAGGCGGAGATCACCGAGCTGCTCCTCGAACGCGCCCGCCAGGGCAAGACCGTGGTCCGGCTCAAAGGCGGCGATCCGTTTCTCTTCGGCCGAGGCGGCGAAGAGGCCGAAGCGCTCGCCGAGGCCGGCATCGACTTCGAAGTGGTCCCGGGCGTCACTGCGGTGCTCGGCGCGGCGGCCTATTGCGGCGTCCCGCTGACCCATCGCGAACACAGCGCCGTGGTGACGCTCCTCACAGGGCACGACGTTTCGCGGATCGATTGGGTGAAAGTGGGCGCCGCCGAGACGCTGGCGCTCTTCATGGCCTGGACGCACCTCGGGGAGATTGTCGAGCGTTTGATCGCCGGCGGCAAGCCGCCCGACACGCCTGCCTTGGCCGTCCGCTGGGCCACCTGCCCCGAGCAGCAGACGGTCACGGCTGCTCTGGCTGAGCTACCCCGCCGAGTCACCCAGGCCGGCTTGACGCCGCCCATCACCGTGATCCTCGGCGAGGTGGTGCGCCTGCGCGAGCGGCTGAACTGGTTCGAGCGGTTGCCGCTGTTTGGCAGGCGCGTGGTGGTCACACGCGCCGCCGAGCAGGCCGCAACCACGACCGGGAAGCTGCGCGCGCTGGGCGCAGCCGCCATCGAGTTGCCGGTCATCGCCATCGAGCCTCTCGAGGACTACTCGGCGCTCGATGCGGCGATCCGGCGCTTGCCGGACTACGACTGGCTGATCTTCACCAGCGCCAACGGCGTGCGGTTCTTTTTCGAGCGGCTGGATGCTTCGGCCCGCGACGTAAGGAGCCTGCCTGCCAGGATCTGCGCCATCGGCCCGGCCACGCGGCGCGCCCTCGAAGCGTTCCACCTGAAAGTCGACCTCGTTCCGGAGGAGTACGTGGCCGAGGGCCTGGTGCGCGCCTTCGCCTCCGAACCGATGGCGGGCAAACGCGTGCTTCTGGCCCGCGCCGAAACCGCGCGCGATCTTCTGCCCGAGGCGCTTCGCCGCCTCGGAGCGAGCGTCGATGTCGCGCCGGCCTACCGAACCGTCATCCCCGAAGACGCCGCCGGTCGCGCGCGCGCCGTCTTCGAAGCCAAACCGGACTGGGTGCTGCTCACCAGCTCCTCGACCGCCAGAAACCTGGTCACTCTTGCCGGGCGGGACGCACTCGAGGGCGTCAAAGTTGCCTCCATCGGACCTGTCACCTCCGCTACCGCCCGGGAACTGGGTTTGGCCGTTGCCGTCGAGGCCAAACCGTACACCATCGACGGTCTGATCGAGGGCATTCTCCATGCCGAGTCTTCGAGCAACGCTCCTGGCGGCGGTCCCGTTGCTGGCTAGCGCCGCCGGACCCGCCGTTTACGTCGGAGGGGCGAAGGAGATACGGGCCGCGCGCGTCGCCTCCGACCATGCCGGCAACCGCTATGTCGCCGGGACGGTCTTCTTCAGCACGGGCTATGAACTCGCCTGGCTGGATGCCGACATTTTTCTCACCAAGATCGCCCCGGACGGCTCGATCGTCTACACGCTCTATTTCGGCGGCGACGGCTCTGAGGAAGTGCGCGGCATGGCGGTGGACACCGCCGGGCGCGTCTATCTGGCGGGGGTCACCGGCTCGGCCAACTTCCCCGCGGTGAACGCGCTTCAGCCGCGCCTGGCCGGCGGCCAGGATGCTTTCCTTTGCCGCCTGACTCCCTCCGGGGGCTTCGATTATTCGACCTTTCTCGGAGGCACCCGCAGCGACGCCGCCTTCGCTGTGGCGGTGGATGCGAGCGGCAACGCCTACGTCACCGGCGAGACGGCATCCGTCGATTTTCCGGTGACGCGCGGGGCTTTCCAGACCACCACCCAGCCGCCGGACGCCTTTCGCTGGCCCTCGGACGCCTTCGTCACGAAGGTGAGCCCGGACGGCCGCTCGCTCATCTACTCGACCTACCTCGGCGGGCGCAATGTGATCTGCATCGGCGGCAGCCGCTGCATTCCCGCCGCCAGCCGCGACGCCGGCCTGGCGATCGCCGTGGATGCGGCCGGAAGCGCCATCGTGGCCGGCCGCACCAATTCGAGCGACTTTCCGGTGACGGCAGGCGCTTTCCAGACCGCCTGTCAGTGCGATTACTTCTCGAGCGATGTCTTCGTGGCGCGCCTGGACGCCGCCGGCTCGGCGCTGCTGTTTTCCACCTACTTGGGTGGCCGCGGACCGGACATGGTCCTGCCCGAGGAGAGCCTCGGGGCGATGGCGCTCGATCGCGAGGGCCATGTAGTGCTGGCGGGCGCAACCTGGTCGCTCGGCAGCGCCTCCCCGCTGACCCAGTTTCCGACGACGCCCGGCGCTTTCCAGTCGCGGCTCGACTACACCGGCCGGGTGCCCTTTGTGACGAAGCTCGACCGTGGCGGCGGGCGGCTGCTGTTTTCGACCTTCCTTTCCGGAAGGGGCACGGGGTCGGCCACCGGCGTCGCTGTGGACGACACCGGCACGGTTTGTGTGACCGGAACGACTGCGGCTCCCGACTTTCCCTTGCTGCCGGGCGGCTTCTCGCGGGGGGAGAATTTCTACGCCCAGCTTGACCGCACCGGCGCCACGTTATTGTTCTCCTCGCTGCTGCCCAACGGCTTCGGCGGAGCGGACCTCGCTTACGGTCCTTCCGGCCGGGTCCACCTGCTCGGGCCGGCCGGCTATCTCTCCGAGATCGAGACGCCCGCGCCCGCGCTGCCGCCGCTCTTGGGGGTGGCCAACGCCGCCGCCACGACGGTGACCGGCCGGGTCGTCGCCGGTGAACTGGTCAGTCTCTTCGGCCTCTCCATCGGCCCGGAATCGCCGCAGGCGCTGCGCCTCACGCCCGACGGCAGGGTGACGGCGCAACTTGCGGGGGTGGAGGTGCTGTTCAACGGCCGGCCCGCGCCGCTCACCTACGCGCAGCAGGACCAGATCAATGCGGTTGTGCCCATGCTTCTGCCCTTCGGCGAGGTGCTGGTCGAGGTCCGGCGCGCCGGGCGCACGACTGGCTCGCTGCGGCTCTCCTCCGCGCTGGTCGATCCCCAGATCTTTCCGAACGGGGAGTACGCGGCGGCGATCCACGAAGACGGGACGGTGAACGGGCTGGGGCGTCCCGCGCGGGCCGGTTCCGTCGTGTCGGTCTTCGCGACCGGGCTCGGCAGGATGAATCCCTTGCCGGCGGACGGGCAGACGGTTTTCGGTGAGCTGCCGCGCGTGAGCCTGCCGGTGCGCGTGGTTGCCGCCGGCCGCGATCTGCCGGTCGTCTGGGCGGGCCAGGCGCCCGGCTTGGTTGCCGGTGTAGCGCAGGTGAACTTCCGTCTGGATTGGCGCGATACGCCGCTGCCGCCCACGTTCTTCTTCCGCCTGATTGTCGGCGGCGTACCGGGAGCGGAGGCCCGCCTGGCGGTGGTCCCCTGAAGACTGCCGCCGGAGTGCGACAATTTAGGGTGATACCCACGACGGAGGGGGCACAGGGAGACTCGTATGCGCACTGAATGGGTGAAGAAGCGCGAGGCCGATCCGGTCCGCACGCAGATGCACTACGCCCGGCGCGGCATCGTGACCGAAGAGATGGAATATGTGGCGCGCCGCGAGAAGCTGGAGCCGGAGCTCGTTCGCAGCGAGGTGGCGCGCGGGCGCCTGATCATTCCCGCCAACATCCGCCACACGAATCTCGAGCCGATGGCGATCGGCATCGCCGCCCGCTGCAAGATCAACGCCAACATCGGCAACTCGGCGACGACCTCGAACATCGACGAGGAGCTCGAAAAGCTCCGCTATGCCATCCGCTACGGCGCCGATACGGTGATGGACCTCTCCACCGGCGGCAACATTCCGGAGATTCGTAAAGCCATCATCGCCAACTCGCCGGTGCCCGTGGGCACGGTGCCGCTCTATGAGGCGGTGGCGCGGGTGCGCCGCGTCGAAGACCTGACGCCGGAGCTGGTGCTCGAGGTGATCGAGGAGCAGGCCGAGCAGGGCGTCGACTACATGACCATCCACGCCGGCGTGCTCGTCCAGTACATTCCGCTGACCACGCGGCGCATCACCGGCATCGTCAGCCGCGGCGGTTCGATCATGGCCGAGTGGATGGTGCGCAATCACCGGCAGAACTTCCTCTACGAGCGCTTCGAGGATATCTGCAAGATCTTCCAGAAGTACGACGTCAGCTTCTCGCTCGGCGACGGCTTGCGACCCGGGTCCCTTGCTGACGCAAGCGACGAGGCGCAATTCGCCGAGCTCAGGACCCTGGGCGAGCTGACGAAGAAGGCCTGGGAGTACGACGTGCAGGTGATGGTCGAGGGGCCGGGTCACATCCCGATGGACCAGATCCAGATGCAGGTGGAGAAGGAACAGGAGCTCTGCTATGAGGCTCCATTCTACACGCTCGGCCCGCTGGTCACCGACATCGCTCCCGGCTACGATCACATCACTTCCGCCATCGGCGCGGCAATGATCGGCTGGTACGGGGCTTCCATGCTGTGCTATGTCACCCCGAAGGAACACCTCGGGCTGCCCAACCGCGAGGACGTCAAGCAGGGCATCATCGCTTACAAGATCGCTGCGCACGCCGCCGATATCGCCCGCCACAGGCCCGGCGCGCGCGACCGCGACGACGAGCTCTCGCGCGCCCGCTACCGCTTCGACTGGAAGCGGCAGTTCGAGCTGGCGCTCGATCCGGAAACGGCGCGCGCCATGCACGACGAGACCCTGCCCGAGGAGGGCTTCAAGGAGGCGCACTTCTGCTCGATGTGCGGCCCGAAGTTCTGCTCGATGAACATCTCCTCGCGCATCGAGCAGTTCACCGCCGCCGAAGCCGAATCCGTGCTTTCCTCCGGCGCGAGGAAATGATCGAGCACCTCGAGCTCACCCCGGCCGAGCGGGTGCTGCTCGTTTCGGAGCCCGACGCCGCCCTGGTGGTCGAGCTTGCCGGGCGGCTCGAGCGCGGCGTGGTGGTGGGGCTGGGCGCGCCGGAGGAGATCGCGCCGCTGCGGCGCGCCACGCGCCATCTGGTGAACGTCATGTTCCAGCCGGGAGCGCCGGAGGAGATCCCCTGGCGCGACGGGTTTTTCTCTGTCGTTGTCGACTTGCGTGGCGACTGGACAGATCCCGCGGCGGCGGCCCGCGAGGTGGCGCGGGTGCTGGCGCCCGGAGGCCGGGCCTATCTGGCGCACGTGGGGCCGGGACCGCTTATCGAAGCCGGTCTGGTAGCCCTCCCCGCCGAGGGCGACCTGCTCGTTTTTGAGAAACCCTGGTGATCGGAGCCGCGGCGGTATAATGCGCGCGTGGTGGGCGCCGGTGCGCTGCTGGTGGTGTTGGGTCTGGTGGGCGGGGATGCTCAGGTGCGCGGCGTCGTCCGCGACGGCTCAAGCGGGGAGGCCCTGGCGCGCGTCCGGGTTCAGCTCGCCCCGCCGGGCCGGGAAACCGTAACCGGCGCCTCCGGAGAGTTCCTGCTTGAGAGCCTCGAACCGGGCGAGTATACGCTGCGCTGCTCCACCGTGGGATACCGGGTCGCCGAACGCCGGTTTCGCCTCCAATCCGGCGAGGTGAAGGAGTTCGAGGTCATTCTCAGCCCGGAGACGCTCCGGCAGGTGGAGACCATCGAGGTTCGTGCCGATCCGTTCGAGCCCCTCCGGCCCGAGACCCCTTCGGAACTGCGCCTGGAGGGAAACGAGACGAAGAACCTGGCCAGCGTGCTGGCCGACGATCCGTTGCGCGCGGTTCAGGCATTGCCCGGGGTTGCCTCGAACGATGATGCCGACAGCCGCTTTGCGCTCCGCGGCGCCTCCTTCGAGCGGATCGGTCTGTATCTGGACGGCGTGCTGCTGGCGACCCCGTTTCACATGGTCGCTGCCGAACAGGCCACGGGCACGCTGACGGCCTTTCAGGGCGACGCGCTCGAGGCGATCGCGCTCTACGGCGGGGCGCCTCCCGTGCGCTTCGAGGACCGCACCGCCGGAGCGCTCGATCTTCTCACCCGGGAGGGCAGCCGCACGCGCCCCTCGCTGCGCGCCACGGCTAGCGCCTCCAACGCGAGCGTGCTCGCCGAGGGCCCGCTGGCGCGCCGGCGCGGTTCCTGGATCGCTGGCGTCCGCAAGAGCTATCTGCAATACATCATCGACCGGACGGTGAAAGCCGAGCCGACGCTCGCCTTCGGCTTTCTCGACGCGCAGGGACGCCTGAGTTTCGACCTCGGACGCAGCCACCAATTCACGCTGAGCGCTCTCGATGGCGTCTCCGATCTCGACCGGACCCGCGTCCGGACCCGCCTCGGCGTCAATGCACCGATGCTGGCCGATCATCGCTTCACCTTCGCCACGGTGGCCTGGCGCTGGATGGCCCCCGCAGGCCTTCTGCTAGAGAATCGCGCGGCCTGGGTACGCGAGCGCTATACGAACCGCAACCGCGAAGAATGGGCGCTGGCTGGCGGTGCTTCCGGCGAGTGGGTCTGGAAAGGCTCCGGAACCTGGGCCTGGCGCGGCGGCCAGACGCTCGAGTTCGGCGGCGTTCTCCGGCGGCGGCGCACCGATGGTTTCGTCAATCAGTACCAGCTCTCGCCCCTGCTCGTGCGGCGGCTCGATGAATTCCGCGGCCGCGGTCTTTACGCGGGCGGTTACGTGCAGCAGGGGGCCCATCTGGCCGGCGGCAGGGTTCATCTGGCGGCGGGGGCGCGTTGGGACCGCCTGGACGTGAGCGGTGCACTGGCGGCCTCCCCGCAGGCCTCTCTCGCTTTTGCTCCGCGCCCCGGCACGCGCCTCCAGGTGGGTTGGGGCCAGTACGCGCAATTCCCGGACTTGAACTGGCTCTACTCGCCGCTCGGGCGGCCGAGTCTGGCGCCGGAGCGCGCCACGCACTACCTCGCCGCCATCGAGCAGCGCCTGGGCGAGCGCAGCCGGCTGCGCCTGGAGCTCTACAATCGCCAGGATCGCGACCTGCTGTTCCGGCCCTGGTATGAGCCGCGCTTGAGCGCGGGCCGCATCCTTCCCTGGAGACTGGACGCGCCGGTGGAGAACTCCCTCCGGGGCTATGCGCGGGGCTTCGACCTGTTCTTGCAGCGGCGCACCGCCAACGGCCTCACCGGCTGGGTATCCTATTCGCTCAGTTATGCCCGCCTGCGCGACGCGGTCAGCGGCGCGCGTTTTAACGCCGACTACGACCAGCGTCACGCGGTGAATGTCTATCTCGGCTGGCGGCTCCGCCCGAGCGTTCACCTGAGCACTCGATGGGTTTACGGCAGCGGCTTCCCCGTACCCGGCTTCCTGCGCCGCGACCAGGCTCGCTACTGGCTGGCGGAGGAACGCAACCGGACGCGCCTCGAGCCTTATCAGCGGGCCGATTTCCGCCTCAACAAAGCCTTTGTGTTCCGGCGCTGGAAAGCCACGCTCTACGCCGAGGTGGTGAACCTGTTCAATCGGGACAACTACCGTTTCTCCAGTTTCGACGGTTACAACGCCCGTACCGGCCAGGCGTTTGTCGCCGTGGACCGGACCTTGCCCATCTTGCCGTCGGCAGGGCTGGTCTTCGAGCTTTGAGCAGCTCTCAGGATCCGGCGTTCGAGCTCGTTTGCATTGCCTGGTCGAGCAGAATCGAAAAGTCGCGGCTCTTCTGCTCCACTCGCCGGCGCAAGTCCTCCAGATCTCGCTCGAGCGCGCGGAGCCGGTCGGCCAGATGGAGGCAGGCCAGCACCGCAATGCGGCCGGGCTCGAGCGGGCCGGCATGAGCGGCGATGCTATGCATCAGCTCGTCGACCGTGCGCGCCAGCTCTTCAGTTTCGCCCGGCTCGCCGCTCGTGCGCAGGTTGTAGGTCTGGTTGAAGATGGTGACGCGCACCAGCTTCTTCGAGGGGCTTTCTGGTTCCATGGCGCGATCCCCCGGCCGCCGCAAAGCCTAGGCTTCGGCGAGCGCGTCCATCTGGCTGAGGAGCCGCTCGATCCGCGCGCGCACCTGCTCGCGCTCCTGCCGGAGCAGCTCCACCTCCGCGCTCAGTCGCTCGAGCGCCGCCTGCGCCTGGCGGGCCTGCCGCAGCGCCTCGTCGCGCTCCCGCTCGGCGAGCTCCTTTTCCTCGCGCAGGCGCGGGATCAGATCCACGGCGCGGCTGATGCGCTCTTCGAGCTGAGCCAGCGCGTCGGCCGCCGCCTCGTAACTCTCCGCCATCAGCTTGCTCCGGCCAGCGCCGCCCTGGCTTTTTCAACCAGAGTCCGGAAGCCGCCTTCGTCGGAGACGGCCAGATCGGCCAGGATCTTGCGATCCAGCTCGATGCCGGCCTTCTTCAGGCCTCCAATGAACTTGCTGTAGGAGATGCCGCAAGCGCGGCAACCGGCGTTGATGCGCGTAATCCACAGCGCGCGGAAGTCCCGCTTCTTCTGGCGCCGCCCGACGTAGGCGTAACGGAGAGCCTTCTGAACGGCTTCGCGCGCCGCGCGGTGCAGCTTGCTCTTGGTGAGAAAATAGCCAGACGCCTGAGCCAAAATCTGACTCCGGCGGCGCCGGCGTTTGGGGCCTCGTTTGACTCGGGGCACGTTTTCCTCCTTACGACTTCAGCTCGTTTGCGAGGCGGATCGGGCACGTGCCGGCGGCGCCGTCCGCACTCGCGGCGCCCTCTAGTAGGGCAGCATCATTTTCAGGGTGGCCATGTCGGCCGGCGCCACCGGGATGCTCTGGCGCAGGCGGCGCTTGCGGCTTTGCGACTTGGTCGTCAGGATGTGCCGCGCAAACGAGTGCCGCCGCATGATCTTGCCGGTGGCGGTCTTCTTGAACCGCTTGGCCGCACCCCTATGGGTCTTCAATTTGGGCATGTTGGCGGAGTCCTTCTTGAGGAACCGAAATCCCTTACATTGTAGCACGCGGCCGGTTTGACTCCCCGCCGCCCACGACGTTAACAATAAGGGGATGCGGAAAACACCCGTGCTGGCGGCGACACTGCTTGCGACTCTGGCGCACGGCGCCGTTCACCGCCTCTACTTTGTTGAACGCTCCGACGTACTCGGCGGCAGATCGCTCGGTCCGGCGGGCCCGTACGAGCGCATCATCGCCAAGGCATACTTCCGGATCGATCCGAAGCTCGAGGCCAACCGCATCATCTCCGACATCGACCTGGCGCCGCGCGACGCCGGCGGCATGGTGGAGTTTTCGGCCGACGTCTACGTGCTCCGGCCCACCGACCCGGCGCGCGGCAATGGCACCCTGCTTTACGAGGTCTCCAACCGCGGCCGCAAGGGCATGCTCGGGATGTTCTGCCTGGCCGAGGGCTCGCTCGATCCGCGAACGGACGCCGAATTCGGCGACGCGCTGCTGCTCGAGCAGGGCTACACACTCATTTGGGTCGGCTGGCAGTTCGACGTGCCGCGCCAGGAGGGGCTGATGCGGTTGTATGCGCCCGTGGCGCGCAACCCGGACGGCTCCTCCATCACCGGCCTCCTTCGCGCCGAATTCGTGCCCGATGCGAAGATCTTCCACCACTCGCTGGCCGACCGCGAGCATGTGGCCTATCCGGTATCGGACCCGAACGATCCCGAAACGCGCCTTACGGTGCGCGACCGCGCGGATGCGCCGCGGCGGACAATCCCGCGCAGCGAGTGGCAGTTCGCGCGCCTGGAGGCTGATCGCGTCGTCCCCGACCCGACGGCCGTGTATTTCCAGGCCGGCTTCGAACCGGGCAAGATTTACGAGGTAGTCTACCGGGCCAAAGATCCAGTGCTCGTAGGACTGGGACCTGCCGCCGTACGGGACATGATCTCCTTCATGAAGTACGGCGTGCCCAACCAGCCCATCTTCGTGCTCTCGGACTCGCGCCGCTACATCAAGCGCGCCATCGGGTTTGGCACCTCTCAGAGCGGCCGCTTTCTGCGCACGTTCCTCTACTACGGCTTCAATCGCGACGAGCAGAACCGCCAGGTCTTCGACGGCGTCTGGGCCCACGTGGCCGGGGCGGGTCGCGGCAGCTTCAATCACCGCTTTGCACAGCCCTCGCGCGACGGCCACCCGCACATGAACACGTTCTACCCGACGGACATCTTCCCCTTCACGGATCTCGAGCAGGTCGACCCGGCGACGGGCTGGCGCGGCGGCATCCTGGTGAAAGCGCAGCAGGACAAGGTCGTCCCGAAGATCTTCTACACCAACTCCTCTTACGAGTATTGGGGCCGCAGCGCCTCGCTCATTCACACCAGTGCCGACGGCGCCTCGGATGCGCCGCTCGCGCAAGACACCCGCATCTACCTGATTGCGGGCACGCAGCACGGCCCTGGCACATTTCCCCCGCGGCGCGGCGCCACGCAGAACCTTCCCAACCCGAACGACTACCGCTGGGCGATGCGGGCGCTCCTCGAAGCTTTCCACAGGTGGCTGGCCGACGGCGTCGAGCCGCCGCCGAGCGCCTACCCGCTCCTCGGCCGCGGCGAACTCGTGCCGCCGGCCCGGCTGGCCTTCCCTAAGCTTGCAGGCGTCACCGTGCCGCAGAGGATCCAGCGGGCCTGGCGCGTCGACTACGGGCCGGAATTCCTCACGCGCGGCGTCGTCGCCTTCGAGCCGCCGAAGCTCGTCGGCGAACCCTACGTGACGCTGGTGCCGCAGGTGGACGCCGACGGCAACGAGATCGCCGGGATTCGGCTGCCGGTGGTGGGGGCCGCGCTCGGCAGCTTCACCGGCTGGAACCTGCGTGATCCGAAAATCGGCGCCCCGGAGGAGATCTACAGCATGGTCGGCTCCTACATTCCCTTCGCCCGCACGAAGGCGGAACGGGAAAGAAACGGCGATCCGCGCCCTTCGGTCGAGGAGCGCTACCCGAACCGCGAAGCATACCTGGCCCGGCTGCGGTCCGCCGCTGAAGAGCTCGCCCGCCGGCGCTTCGTCCGAAAAGAGGACATCTGGAAAATCGTCGAGACTGGCGCGGCGCAGTGGGATTTCGTCGCCGAAGCAAAACGCGGCGACCGGTGAGCGGGTGCGAGAATCGAATTGGATATGGGACCCCGCAATCCGAACGAAATCCCCCGGATGCCGATCGAGGGCGTCAGTCACCTGGTGGCCGTCGGCTCAGGCAAGGGCGGCGTGGGCAAGACTACCGTGGCGGTGAACCTCGCCGTCTCGCTGGCCGCGCAGGGCTACCGGGTGGGCTTGATGGATGCCGACGTCTACGGGCCGAACGTGCCGCGGATGATCGGCCGGAGGGCCGAACCCTTCGCCACGGGCGAGAAGATCGAGCCGCTCGTGCAGTACGGCGTGCGGGTGATGTCGATGGGTTTCCTCAACCCGGATGACCGGCCGCTGATCTGGCGCGGGCCCATGCTCCACAGCGTCGTCCAGCAATTCCTGCGTGGGGTCAACTGGGGCCGGCTCGATTATCTCGTGGTGGATCTGCCGCCGGGCACCGGCGACGTCCAGCTCAGCCTGTTGCAGACCGCACCGGTCACCGGCGCGGTGGTCGTCACCACGCCGTCGGACGTCTCGCTCGAGGATGCCCGCAAAGCGGTCCTGATGTTCCGGCAGGTGCGCACCGAGGTGCTGGGCATTGTCGAAACCATGAGCTACCTGATCGCGCCCAAGTCGGGCGAGCGGATCGACGTCTTCGGCAGCGGCGGCGGCCGGCGCGTGGCCGAGGAGATGGGCGTGCCCTTCCTGGGCGAGCTGCCGCTCGATCCGGCGGTGCGCATAGGCGGCGACACGGGCGAGCCGATCGCTTTGCGAAACAGCTCCGATCCGAGCGCGGCGCCCTATCACGCGCTGGCCCGCGCCGTCGTGGAACGCATTCAGAGCCTCGGCGCCCCCCAGGGCCCGCTCATCACCGTCGAAGACTGACCGCGCCGCGGACCTCCCGTGATATATTCCTGACTGGGAGGTCCGAAATGAAGGACGAGCGAAGATTCCCTTCGCGGCGGAGATTTATCATCTCGGCCGGCGCTGCGCCCCTGGCAGGGCTCTGTTCCCGGCTTGTGGCGGCTGAAGACAGACCGGCGCGGCCTTGCGGGCCCGGCGCCTCCTGCACTCCGCGCGTCGCCGCGGCCTTCGTGCGCCGCCGGGAGGACTACGGCATGCTCTGGCCAGGCGCGATCTTCGACGGCGAGACGGCGCTCGCCAATTACCGCCGCCAGGCCGAGGCCGCCTGCGCCGAGCTGGGCATCGCGCTCGAGATGCGGCCCCAGCCGCTGTACTCAGAGGCGGAGGTCGATGCCTGGTTGGCCGAGGCGCGGCGCAACAGCGCCGACGGGTTGCTCGTGATCCTTCTCGACCGCCAGCGCCACGCCTGGCCGGCCGCTGCCAAGGCGGCCGAGACCGGTCTGCCCGCGGTAATCTTCGCTCCGATCGGCGCCGCCTTCACCACCAACACCGCGCCCCTGGCCCGTCGCGAGGGTCTGTTCCTCGCCTCCACGGACGATTTCCGGCAGGGGGCCCTGGGCCTCAAGATGATCAAGGCCGGCACGCGGCTGCGGGAGATGCGCTTTGTGGTCCTCAAAGGCAACGAGCGCCGCGAGGAACGCGTGCCCCACTTCGGCACCCGTCTGCGCTATCTGCCCGCGCGGAGCTTCCTCGAGGAGTACGAGCGCACACCGGCCGACGAGCAGGCCCGGCGGATCGCCGCCCGCTACCTGCGCCACGCCACCACGATCCGCGGGCCCGTGGAGGAAGACGTCCTCAACGGCGTGAGAAGCTACCTGGTCGCTCGTAACATTCTCGAGCGGGAGCAGGCCGACGGCATCACCATGGACTGCCTGGGCGCCCTGGGCAAAACCAAAGTGAGCCTGCCGTGTATCTCCTGGTCGAGCATGCTCGATGACGGCATCCCGGCGGCTTGCGAGGCCGATCTGGGGGCTGCGGTGACCCACGCAATCGTGCAGTTTCTCTTCGACCGCCCGGGGTTCCAGCAGGATCCGGTGCCGGAGACCGCGCGCAACTGTCTGGTAGGGGCTCACTGCACCTGCCCGACGCGCCTCCGCGGCTTCAACAGCCCGCCGGAGCCGTACTTCCTTTCCTATCACCACGGAAAGCGCGACGCCGTGCCGGTGCCCCGATGGACGGTGGGCGAGCGCGTCACCGTCGCCGACATCCTCCTGCCGGGCGAGGAGACGCCGGAGCCGCGCATGATCATCTCGACGGGCACTGTGGTGGACAACGTCTCCGTGCCCCCCTCCGGCGGTTGCGTCGTCTCGGTAATGGTGGAGCTTGACGGGCATCCCGAGCTGCTCGACTATCCGGGCTTTCACCAGATCTTCTTTTACGGCGACTTCAAGAGCGAGCTGCGCGCCTGGTGCCGTCTTTACCGCGTGCGGCCGGTGGTCGTCTGAGTTGTGCTGGGAGAGGCCGGGCTCTGGCAGGCGCCGGTGACAAGCTCGCGCAGGCCTTTCCAGCAGGCGCATGATTCCGGGACGCGCGTCTTCTTCAGCCGGGCGAGGGCACAGGAGGCGGCCGGGTCGGCAGCGCCGAGCGCGACGGCGGTCTCGATCTTGCGCCTCGCCTCGGACGGACGCGCCGGCTCGAGCAGCAGCCCGTGATAGAGCCAGGGACGATCCCACTCCGGCCTTCGGGTTTCGAGCTCGCGGAAGGCCTTGTCAGCCTCCTGGAGGCGATTCGTCAGACCGAGAAACGCGGCCTCGAGCAGCGCAAGGTCGGCTTCTTCCGGAGCTGTCTTGCGCGCCTCCCGAACCACGGCCATCGCCTCTTCTAGCCGGTCGTAGCGAACGAGCAGCGCCGCGGCATGGCGGGCAATATCGGCGCGGCTGCCCGCTGCGGCCAGGCCCTGGGTCAGCACCTGGGCGGCTTGCTCGGGCCGGCCGGCGGCGTCCAGCAGCGCGGCCTTGAGCAGCAGGTAGTCGCCCGCGCGTTCCTGTGGAGGCTCTCCAAGCGCCTTCAAGGCCGCTTCGACGCCCTCGGTGGCAGAGACCGCCAGGGCTAGGTCCAGGCGCGCGGCCGGCCGTTCCGTCACCACGCGTTCCAGGAACTGGCGCGCCGCCTCCGGCTGGTCGGCTCCGAGCAGAGTGCGCCCCGCCTGCTCGATCAGTTCGGCCTCGGCATTGAGTTCGAGCAGCTTGCGGAATTCCTTCAAGGCCTCTTCGGTGCGCCCGTCGGCCAGAATCAGCTCGGCCAGGTGCAACTGGAGCTTGGGATCATCAGGGCGCGAAGCGGCCATCGCGCGAAAACGCTCGATCTCGCGACGCCGCCGCTCGGCTTCCGGGAGCGTGGCCAGTTCGATCATGCCGGGCTCCCTGCGCGGATCGCGGTAGCGGCGCGGGCGCACGCGGCGGTACTTCTCCATCACCTGGCGAGCCTCCTCCTCGCGCTCGAGCGCCATCAGCGCGCGCCCCAGCTTGAGCAGCGCCTCGTGGTCGTCGGGGTTGACGCTCAAGGCTTCGCGCAGAAACTTTTCGGCCTTCGCCGGCTGGTCGAGCTCGAGGTAGACCTGTCCGGCAAGGTCGAGAGTCCGCACGTCCTTCGGCGCGATCTTGAGCGCCGCCTCGAGATGCGGCACTGCCTCTTTGGCTCTCCCCAGGCGATTGAGCAACCAGGCGCGCGCCACGTGCGCCGAGGCGAAGTTTGGATCCAGTCGAATCGCGGTAGCTAGCTGCTCGAGCGACTCCTCGGGAGTTTCGCGCCAGGTGAACTGGGCCAGGTTGAAATAGCCGACAGGATCCTTCGGGAACCGGGAGATGTACCATTTCATCTCCCGGAGCCCCTCTTCGAGCCGAGTTCCCGTGTAGCCGAGCACCCGCGCGCGGTCGCGGCGGGCGGCCATGTCGTCGGGCCGCAAGGCCAGGTACTCGTCGTAAGCTTGCGCGGCGTCGCCCCAGTAGCCGGCGTCTTCGGCGGCGCGGGCGAGCGCCAGCGCCACATCGGCCCGCTTTGGGGCGCGCCGGCGGGCTTGGGCCAGCAAGAAAATCGCCCGGTTGAAGTCCCGGCGGGCGGCATGAACTAGCCCGAGCTCGAGCAAGGCGTCCGTGTCCTCCGGCTGGAGCTTCAGCGCCGCCTCCAGGGCACTCTGCGCGCGGTCGTAATGGCCGGCGCGCGCGGCGGCCCGACCAAGGTTATAAAGCACCGGATATTCGGCCGGGAGCCGAGTGAGAACGCGATGGAAAGCCGCCTCGGCCCTCTCGTAGGCGCCAAGACGCGCCCAGGCCAGGCCGATGTGGAAGAGCAGGCGCGCGTCGTTGGCGCCCTCCTTTTCAAGGGCCTCGAGCTCCGCGCGGGCGCTCTCCCGCTTGCCGGCCCAATAGGCCGCCTCCGCCCGAAGCAGGCGTACTGTCGCACTCGACTCCTCGAGCCGAGCCAGATACTCCAGGGCTTTGGCGCCGTCGCGCCGCTCCAGGGCCAGACGAGCCAGTTGCAGGTTGGCGTTGGGGTGCCGGGGTTCGATGGCAACCAGTCGTTCAAAGGCGGCCCGAGCTTGCTCCGGACTTCCGCAGAGCAGATGATGGTTGCCGAGGTTATTGAGCAGCGCGGCGGAAGGGCGGGCGGCCTGGAGCAGCTTCCGATAGACGCGCTCGGCCTCCGCGCATTTGCCTTCCGCGTCGAGCCGGCCCGCCTCGCGCAGCGCCGCCTCCTGCGCCAATCCGGCGGCGATCGCCAGGAGGATGACGCTCATTCGGAGCAGCATCGGCTCGCTCCAAATCCTACAGGAAAAAGCCTCCCCCCCGCCGGAGGTGGCGGGGAGGAGGCGCGCTGAGGGAAACTCGGCGTCCGGCTAGAACTCGACGCGGAGTCCGAGTTGGACACGCCGGCCGAAGGTGTTGGCGAGCTGGTTGGTCGACCGGCCGAAAGTGGCGGCGTAGACGTTGGTGACCGGATCCGCCCAAGTCATGTTGTTCAGCACGTTGAAGACGTCCATGCGCAACTCCACCCGGTACCGCTCGGTCACCGGCACGCGTTTGACCAGCGAGCCGTCGACGTTCAGCAACCCCGGGTTGGTCAACCCCGGATACTGCCACGGGTTGGTCCGGACGGTATACGGGGGCAGCGGAGCGAAGACGGCCGTGTTGAACCATTTCTGTGGCGTCGGCTTCTCCAGCCGCGGATCGCCGCTCACCACCAGGCCGCCGAAGCGGGTGAACCAGCCGGAGCGCCACATCAGGAAGCCGGTAAGATCCCAGCCGCCGATGAGCATGTCGAGGCCCCGGTTCATGCCGCCGAGGAACCGGCGGCCGCGGCCAAGGGGAATCTCCCAAGTGCCGGCCATGGTCAGACGGTGGCGTGGCCGGTTGTTGTCCTGCCAGGTGAACTCTTTCAGGAAGCTGGCGATATCGTTGAAGAAGACCTGGTCCTGCTGGAAGGCGTAGTTGTAACCAGCCATGAACGCATAGCCGCTCGAAAAGCTCTTCTGGAAGCGCAACTGCAACGAGTAGTACCGCATGTCGCCGCCGCGGATGGCGTCGAAGACGTTGAGGTTGCCGTAGTGCGGATGCTTCCGCATGAGCGATGTCAGGCTCACATTGCGCTGATAGCGCAGCGGACCGGGGAACTTCTCCACCGTCAGGTAGTTATAGAACGGGTTGGGAACCGAAATGTTGATGGCGTCCTTATACTCGTAGGCGACGCGCGGGTCGACCTGGTTGACATTATAGGTGCCTATCAACTGACTGGTGAAGTTAATAAAGAAGGTTACGTCCGCCACGAAGCCTTGCGGCAACTGGCGCTGCAAGGATAGATTCAACCGGTTACTATAACTTCGCGGACGTTTCTCGGCTACGTAGTTAAAGCTATCGCCGAGCATCGTGTACCGGCCCAGGCTCTTCTTGTAAGCAGGGATGAGAGGGTTATCCGGCGGGAACGGATTCGACAGGCGCATCTGCGGTACGCCCTGAACCGCCGACGGCGCCCCGGTCACCTGGCGGAAGCCGTAGTAGTAGGTGTGGTCGAAGATGTTCGTCGTGCTGCCCACCCAGGGCGTGGGGAACAGCCCGTAGCCGATGCGCAGCGAGGTCAAATCGTTGAGCCGGTAGGCGATGCCCGCGCGCGGCGAAAGAACCCCGATGCCGGCGTCCCACTGGCCGCGGTTGTTGGAATCGGCAAAGCGGAACGCGCCATTGAAGATGGTCGGACCTTTGTAGAACTGCGCGAGCTGGGGCGGCATCTTTGGCGCAGTCGCCCCCTGCATCTCCGGGATCGGATCGTTCAGGTCGAGCGCCCGAGTCAGGCGATCCTCCGGATCCGTGTAAGCGCTGTCGTATTCATAGCGCAGCCCGAGATTGAGCGTCAGGTTGCGGCTTACTTTCCAGTCGTCGTTGATGAAGGCACCATAGAAGCGATTCTGGCCTTGCGGGGTAATCGTGACCGTCATTGAGGTCGCGCCCGAGTCCCAGCTATCGGCGCCGCCGCCAGCCGGCTGTACGGCTCCCAGCAGGAAGGTGGCGAAGCCGTCGCCCGAGGCGCGGATGTCCGGCGAGACATACGTGCTCGAGGTGGCGTCGGCCTGGAAGCCGAAGCCGAAAGTGTTGAGCAGCAGCAGGCTGGTCGTCCGCGTGCCCCGCGTCTCGAAGCCGGCCTTGATGTAGTGCCGCCCGCGCTGCTGCGCGATCTTCACGTTGACGCTGTCGCCGTCCGGCCGCTGGTCCCAGATGCCGCCCCGCGGTCCCATGTTGAACCAGTACTCGCCCGTACCCGATCCCATGATGCTCATGCGGGGCACCAGGACCGGAATGCCCGGGTCTTCGAACAGCAGCTTGTACCAGTTCGAGTTGGGCCAGATCTTGGACCAGAAGTCCCGGGGATACTGAACCCCGAAGCGCGACGCGTCAATGAAGTCGCGGTAACTGCCGTGGAGATTGAGCACCGTGCTGGGGCTCACGACATAGACGATGTCGCCGGAAATCTGAGTGGCGTCCCGCTGGCTGCCCCGGTCCGAGAGCCAGAAATCGGAACCCGTCGGATTGGAGGTGGTTACCGGCGTCCACAAGCGGCTCACGCGGCCGTAGAAACGCCACTTCTCGCTGAGGACGTAATCCACCCGGTCGGAGAGGTTGTGGTAGTCGTAGTTGATCGGCAGCGGCACATAGTAGTTCTGGAAGTTGTACGGGCCGGTCCCGGGCCGGTTCGGCTTCCAGAGCTTGTCGGTGTAGAGCTTGGCCACCGGATCGATCATCGCCGCCGGGATGCGGTTTCCGGGAAACGGCGTCCGGGTGATGGTCTTGCCATCGGGCGAGGTCTGCGTGGTCCAGGGGTCATAGATGACGCGGAGGGCGCCGAGCGCGTTGCGCGACTGCGAGAAGTCGCCCGCCCGCTCCAGATCCGTCGGCAGCGTCATGATCAGGTCGTTCGGGTCCGTCTTCTTCCACTGCTCGTAGGCGAAAAAGTTGAAGAGCTTGTTCTTGATGACCGGATGGCCCACCGTCCCCCCGAACATGTGGTTGCGCCCGCGGTTGATCGAGCGGATCACCCGGTTCTCCAGCGCGCTCGCCCAGGGATACTGGCCCTGGTAAAACAGGTTGCCGTGCCATTCGTTGGTGCCCGATTTCATCGTCAAGGTGATCGCGGAGCCGGAGCTGTGGCCGTACTCGGCGTCCACGGCGTTCTGCTGTACGTGAACCTCTTCGACGGCGTCCGGCGCCGGCATATAGCTGGTCTTGTAGCCGATGCCGATCGGGCTGCCGTCGATCTGAAGGTCGTTGGAATAGTTGCGGCCGCCGCCTACCTCCTGCCGGTTG
>CALKXJ010000029.1 GCA_938003835.1 uncultured Bryobacteraceae bacterium
TCTCCAGGTTGGTGACGATGAACCCCACGCGCGGGAACAGTTCCCCACAGTGGAACTCCACCTTGGCCACTACCCGCCGGGCCTTGGTCCAACTGGCCGCTTGGTACAGGAAGCTCTTGTAGCGCACCATCGGCTTGTGGCTGAGCCGCAGGGTACCCTTTGGGCCCGGCCGCGTGAGCAGTTCGGCGATATCGCGCTCCAGGCAGTCGTTGGCCGGCAGCCGGATGGCGTACTTGACGCCCCTCTCTTCCAACGCCTCGTAGATCTCCGGCTTGGCAAACGCCGCGTCCGCCCGGAACACCACCTGCTTACCCTGCTTCTGCTGCCGCTCGATCTCGGGCAACAGCAGTTCCTCCCAGCCCTCGGCGCTGTGCACGTTGCCCGGCCGCAGCTTGGCCGCCAAGCAGTCCCCTTCGCGGTTGAACAGCAACAGCGGATGATACCAGGTGGATTCGAAATGTCCGTTGTAAGGGCTCTGCTCCAGCTCACCGTAAACAGGAATCTCGGTGGAATCCATGTCGAGCACCACTCGCTGGGGTGAATCGATGGCTTCCACCCTGCCCACCAGGTCCCGGTTGAGGCGCGCCAAGCCGGCGAAGTTCTGCTCTGCGGCCAGCATTTCAGTCTCGAAGGACTGTAAGCGGGAAGTCAGCGCCGCACCACGCTCGGGAGATCTTCTCGGAGCCGATCAACCGGAAGGTGGGATCTTGGCTCAGGCGCTCGGCGTCATTGACGTCCTCGTAGCCAACAAGGCGACTGTACACCGACTGGCGAAACAGATCAGCCAAGGGAAACTGGGTGTTCTTACCCCGGCGCGGGTCGCTCAGATGCTGTTCGATGAGCTGCCCCAAGCCGAGCCGTTCGTCCAACTCGCGCACTAGAATCAGGCCGCCGTCGGAGTTGACTCAGGATCCTTGGAAATCGATCTTCAGCGAGGCGTTGAAGGAAAGCTGAAAGTGCTGATCTTGTTTCTCACCCATTGGGTTTGGCTCTCCGGAAGGGGTTCATCGCGCTGAAACCAGCATGAATAAAGACGTTGAAGAATCTTACAAAGTTGCGCTGAAACGTTTAAAACGGAAATCCGGGGATAGACTCCGAAATTCACCACCATGGCCAGCTGAACGGAGGTCACCCAGCCGGACGTGGGGCTGTACCACGGGCTTCCGCCTCCATAGCAGTAGCCCACCGTACAGGAGAGGTACACCGTCGTCGCCGGAAAGTAGAGCGTCTCGACGTGGTCGTCTATCCCACACCACGGCAGCAATGGGTTGAACGGATCGAGCTCGTATAAGCTCATCCAATTGGTTCCCTCACTATAAGAAAAAATCTCCTTACAGCCGCCCTGGTCGCAGATTCCGTCGCCATTGGTGTCTCGCGGGCAACTCACCGCCAAAGCGACTCCTTTCGTCCCGTGTGGATTTGTCGTATATCGGTCGCGCTGCTGAGTATAGTTGTTCCAGTTGTAGTAATCCGGGTTCGGCGGCGGGTAGTAAGCGGTACAGGAGTTCCACTGATACTGCGCGCCTTTCGGTTTCCAGCCTTCAAATTGATTCGTGTCCTGCCTCTGCCCGTAGTTGGAGTCCACTCCCCAGTTGCCGAAGGGGGGTGAATTCCAGCAACCAGGCTCCGGCTCCCAGCCGCACTCCTGAAACAACAAGCCCCAGACGAACCGGTCTTTGTTCAGGCGGCCACGCTCAGCTCGCAAGTCTGCGCCAGCACGCTGTTGAATCCAGAAACGCACCAGAGTAGCATCGCCATGGTCAAGAGCCTTACCTGGTACATACAGCTATCCCTCCCAATTCGGTTCGTCCTATGGTTTGCTCACCCTGGACCTCCGCTTGCGGAAATCGTATCGGCTCAAATATCGTAATTCGCATCCATTTGGTATCGATCCTGTCACCGATGAGATATCCTCCGGCAGCGAGGGCGACCGCGGCTGCAGACCCCTTGATTCCGGAAAGTTCTTCCCCGCCGATATGAAACAGGGCAAGCACGAAGCCGCCACCTACATACATGGCTGGGGTCAACACAGCCCGGGCCAGACGTTTCTTCCACCTCACCCTCAGCACGGTGAGGAGCTCGCGCGGAATCCGGGTCTTACCTTTGGGAACCACCGCCGCGTCCGAGGTCTTCTTGACCTCCACCTCCAGCGCCTCCGGCAGCACCTTCAGCGCCCGGCCCCGCACATACACCCCGTTGGCCAACACCGCTTCCACGTCCCGACGCTCCACCAACGGCGCCAGCTCCTCCCAGCGGGCCACCACCTCCTTCTCCCCGCCCGCCAGCCGTTGGGGAAGGCAGAGCACAAGGATCGCAACCAGGCCCACTGACCGCGCCCGCCGCCCCTCAGCGGCCTTGAACCGGCTGGAACGACGCCTCCCGAATCGCCCCGTCAAGCTGGTCCACATCGGTGACCTTCCTTCCGTTGATCAAGAAGGCGGGTGTGCCCTTTACGCCCGCCTTGCGAGCTAGGTCGACGTCGCGGCGCACGCGCTCGGCCGCACTCGCATCGTTCAAGCACGCCCGGAACTCCGCCTCGATCAGCCCCATCGACCGCGCCAGCGCGGTCAGCCCAGCCTCGCTCAGATCCCGCCCTTCGGCAAACAGGGCGTCATGAAACTCCCAGAAGCGCCCCTGCCGCTCGGCGCACACCGCAGCCTTCGCCGCCTCGAAAGCGTGCCGGTGTCGCGGCAATGGAAAATGTCGATACACCAGCCGCAAGGTCTTGCCCCATTTCTCCAGCAGCCGGCCAATCACTGGCTGCGCCTGGCGGCAAAATTCACACTGAAAGTCGCAAAACACAACGACGGTGACCGGCGCATGGGCGCTTCCCTCTGAGGGCGCCGGCTCAGACGCCGCATCCGCCGCTCCGCCCTCCAGCAGGTAGTTTGTCACGTGGGCCTCTCGGCGCAGCAGCTCCAGCAGCCGCCGCAAGGCGTCGGCCCGCCGATTGTCCTCGAGCTCACGGCGAATCCGGTACTTCGCCTCGGGCGCCAGGGCCCCCGGAAACCGCCACCGGCTCCTCTGGTAAGCCTCCTCGGCCTCCGCGTCCGTGACGGTCACCTGCTCCACACTGGCTTGCCGGTAGGCTTCCAAGCTCAAGCCCGCGGCGCGCGCGGCCTGCTCCACAAGCCGATTATCGATCAGCTTGAACAACACCGTGCGCCGAAGGGCTTCGAGCTGCTGCTCGATGACTTCCCGTTGCGCCTTGATCGCTTCTTCGAGCGCCTCCCCGGTAATCGGCTCGCCGTTCACCGTCGCTACGATTTCCAACCCAGGCGCCGGCGGAGCTGCGTTTGAGATCAGCGTCGTAAAAAGCGCAAATATGAGATAATTCATCACTCATTTACCGGTATTGCTCAACCCAAATTCTACCCCCCCCAAGAACATGTCAAGCCCCAAAATGTTTTCTCGCGTTTTTTCCCGCCCCGCCCTAGCCCGGGGAAAGGCGTGAGGCGCGGGGCGGCCATGACTTGCCCTGCGACGTCGATCGCACCCTCTGGGAGGGCCGATGCGGCGAACGAGGGCCGCCGCGCATGGCGAGCTCCGGCAACCAGCTCACCGTAACCGTCCCGTCAATCGGCCTTCACGAATTTGTTGCGGTGGACTGCTAACTTGCAAACATGGGCCAGAACAGAGTGCGGCTCGGAATCGGCCTCGCGTTTCTGGGACTGCTGGTTGCGGGGCTCACCGGACAGGGAGGCGGCGTCATCGCCGTCGAGATCGGCAAACACAACACCGATCTTTTGCCCAAGGGCAAGGAGGCCGATGGCATCATCGGCGACTTCGTCCTCAAGAACGACAAGGTTGTCGCGCTCGTCTCGGGGAATCTGCCGGCGCGCCGCGCCAACATGAGCACGGAGTACCGCTTCCCAACTCCGGGTTGCCTCTATGACCTGGATCTGATCGGAGCGGACAACGACCAGCTCACCGCCTTCCGGCCGGGCGACCTCGGCGGCGAGCTGAGCTGGGTACGCCTGGTAAGCGACGGCAAGGACGGCTCGGCCCGCGTCGAGGCCGTGCGCACCGCCGCCAAAGGCGACGGGCTCTATGTCCGCCACGAGTACCGGCTCGATCGGGGCTGGCAGCACGTGCTGGTTACTTCCACCTACCGCAACGAGTCCAGGGAGCCCGTCAAGATCACTCCCCGGCCGGCCTGGAAAGGTTTTTCGCAGGAATGGACCGTCGGAGCGATTCAGGTGGCCGACGCGATCGACCCGTTCGACAAGCGCGCCTATGCGTGGGGGCCTACCGGCGGGGGAACGGTCGAAAAGGAGCTGGAGCTCGCGCCCGGCCAAGAGCGCACCTACGCGATCGCCATCGGCGTCGCCGACTCTCCCGCAGCCGCCTATGGGGTCATCGCCGGCCTCACCCAGCCGACGGGCCGGATTACCGGCGTGGCAAAGGACAAGGAAGGCAACCCCGCCATTCATGCCGCCATTGAGCTGCCGGTGGAAGGCCAGGCTCTGCCCGCCTACCCGGATGCGAAAGGCCGCTTCGATTTCGCCTTTCCCGCCGGGACCTATCTGGCGAGACTGGTGGATATCGGCCGCGATCCGGTCGAACGCTCGATCGCAATCCGCAAGGGCAACCAGGGCGAATTGGATTTTACGCTGGAACGTGCTTCCGCCGTCCACTTCGAGGTGAACGACGAGCAAGGGCGGCCCTCACCGTGCAAGGTCCAGTTCCTCGGACGCGACGGCACGCCGACGCCGAACTTCGGCACCGACTACCGCGCCAAAGGGGGCAACCATCAGTATCAGTCCTACAACGGCCGCTTTACGCAGCAAGTGCCGCCGGGCAAGTATCTGGTCCGCATCACGCGCGGGCCGGAATACGACCTGGTGGAGCGGGAGATCGAGGTCGGCAAAGGGCAGCAGATCACCGTCTCGGCGGTGCTACGCCGCACGGTAGACACGCGCGGCTGGGTGGCGACGGACTTCCATGCCCATTCGACCCCCAGCGGCGACAACTACTGCAACACCGACGACCGCATCACCAATTTCGCCGCCGAGGGACTCGAGTTCATTCCCACCACCGAGCACAACCGCTTTTACGACTGGACGCCGCACATCCAAAAGCTCGGTCTCGAGCGGGATCTCAAGACGATCGTCGGCATTGAGCTGACCGGGCCCGGGCAGCACTTCAACGCTTTCCCGCTTCAGGTGATCCCTTACGCGCAGGACGGCGGCGCTCCCGCCTGGCAGTACGACCCGCGCATCAATGCCATCGTGCTTCGCAACCTGTTCGAAGGCGGCCCCGAGCGCTGGGTGCAGGCCAATCATCCGACCGTGGGCTGGGTCTTCAACGACCGGAACCAGGACGGCGTCGCCGACGGCGGTTTCGTGGGCTTCGAGCGCCTGGTGGACGCCGCCGAGGTCTGGAGCACGGAGATCCTCAATCTCAATCCGTTCTACGAACTCCAACTGCCCGGCCAGCCGGCTCGCACCGTCGAGAACCGTACCTTCGGCTGGCTACAGATGCTCAACCAGGGCCGGCACATCTGGTGCGTGGCCGTCAGCGACGCGCACCGGATCTTCGGCAACGGCGCCGGCTCCTGGCGAACCTATGTGCCGAGCTCGACCGATATCCCCGGGGAGATCGACTACCGCGAGATCATCCGCAACGCCAAGGCGGGCCGGATGATGATCACCAACGGGCCTTTTCTCGAGGTGACGACCGAGGACGGCCTTCCGATCGGCTCGCGCGTCATCTCGGCCGGGGGAATCCGCCTGAAGGTGAAGGTCCAGGCGCCCAACTGGTTCGACGTCGACCGCGTGCAGGTGCTGGTGAACGGCCGGCCCCGGCCGCAGGACAACTATACGCGCCGCAACCACCCCAGGATGTTCCGGGACGGTGTGGTGAAGTTCGACGAAACGCTCACGGTGTCGCTCCAGCAGGATGCGCATCTGATCGTGGTGGCCACCGGGGAGAATTCGAAGCTGGAGAAGGGCTGGGGCTTGAGCTGGGAGTCGGGCATGCACCCGGTGGCCTTCACGAACCCGATCTACGTCGACGTCGACGGCCAGGGCTTCCAGCCGAACGGCGACACGCTGGGCCACCCGCTGCTCGTGGCCAAACGGTGAGTGGGGACTTCCCGAACCGGCACAGGAGCTGCCTAACGCTCTCCCCTCAGTTGATCTGATCGCACTTTGGCCCTCCGGCAGTGGCGCCGGAGGGCCAAGCCTTTCGCTTTCGCCTTCTCTTCTTTCTTCCCCATCCCCGTGGAGGGAATCTCCGGTGTCGGCGCCGGACCGCTTGTGGAAGTTGACTGGCGGTGCGGGACGTGGGAGGATGTATCGCTCGCCGAGTTTTTAAGGGAAAATCTGATCTTGATGGCCTAGATTGGCAAGTCATCGCTCAAAATCGGCGTAAAACTCTTGACAGATGGAAAGAAACGGCCGATAATGGTCCCGGAGGCGTCACTCTGGACGACCGCATCGACAAGGTGGAGATTCCCCGGGGCACCTTCTCGGCCAAGATTGGACCCAATGGCCGGTTGAAGCTCCCCGCCGAAGTTCACCGTTACCTGGTTCGGGTCTCCGACGAAGGTGCGAAATTCTTCGTCACCACCACGGATATGCGGTCGATCCGGATCTACACGACCGAAGCCTGGAGGCGGAACCAGGAGCTGTTTTCAAGCTACCGGGAGGATCCGCAAGCCGCTCGAACCCTTGAGTTTGTGGCGAACGTGATGGGGCGGGATTCGGAGATGGACGATCAGGGGCGCGTGGTCGTTCACGCCGAGCTGCGCCGCAGGTTGGGACTCGAAGATCAGGACGTGCGGCTCCAGTGTCACAAGGGGCGCATCAGCATCTACAGCGAGAAACTGATCGAGGAGCTGCTGAGCCAAGCGGAGCAGAACCTGCCGGCGGCGGAGGCCAAAATGGACCAGGCGGGGATGCTGTAGCCATGTATGCGGCACTACCCGGTCATGCGCGAGCAGGTCGTCGGTTTTCTGGCGGTGCGGCCCGAGGGCTGCTATCTGGACGCGACCTGCGGGCTTGGAGGGCACACGCGCGCCATCGCCGAGCGACTGAGCTCGGGCCGGGTGATCGCCTGCGATCGCGACGCCGAATCGCTCGAGATCGCGGCAAAGGATCTGGAGCCCTGGCGGGAGAGGATCATCCTGCGTCAGGCGCGGTTCTCCGAGCTCGAGAGGGTGCTCGGGGAGTTGGGCATCCGGCAGGTGGACGGCCTGGTTGCCGATCTGGGGTCGAGCTATTACCAGTTGACGGCGCCCGAGCGCGGCTTCAGCTTGTATGCGGACGGGGCCCCGCTCGACATGCGGATGGACCGCAGCGAGCCGGTGACGGCCGCCGATCTGGTCAACCAACTCTCGGAAGACAGACTCGCCGACCTGTTCTACCGGTTGGCGGGGGAAAGGAGGGCGCGGAAGCTAGCCAGAGCACTTGTCCGGGCGCGGCCGGTTCGCACGATGGGGGAGTTGGCCCGCATCGTCGAGTCGGTCGCGCCGCGGGGCAAGGGGCGGCTGCATCCGGCCACTCGCGTGGCGCTGGCTTTGCGCATGGCGGTCAACCGGGAGCTGGAGGAGCTGGAGGCGCTCGTCGAGGCGCTGCCCCGGCTGCTCGTGCCGGGCGGCCGCGCGGTGGTGATAGCGTTCCATTCCACCGAGGATGCGCTCGTCAAGAACAGGTTTCGCGATCTGGCCCGCCGCGGCGCCGTCCGGCTGCTGACCAAGCACGTCATCAGGCCGGAGCCCGAGGAGGTGCGCGAGAACCCGCCCTCGCGCAGCGCCCGGCTGCGGGCCATCGAGAGGATCGAGGCGGAAGCAGGGTACGAAGATGGCAACACTGGCAACGCTGATTGATTGGATCACAGGAGCGCGGGCCGCCGAGGGCGCGGTGAGTGAGAACGCCATGGAGGACTACGTCCTCCGGCCGCTGCCGAACGAGCACCTCTACTTCTGGGTTCGGCCGATCGACAACTCCAAACTCAAGGCGCAGGCCGCGCCGGAGGCCTCGCGCGCCTGCGTGCGCTCCATCGTGGCGTCGCTCATCGCCGTCATCATTCTGGTGGCGGCGCTGGCGCCGTTGGCCTACAACCTGCTCGCCGGCTACCAGATCCGGGAGCTCGACGCCAAACTCGAGCAACTGCGCCAGGAGCAGGCCCTGCTCGAGAAGCAGGAGGCCGAGCTGTTGCGCCCGGACCGCCTGGCGGAACTGGCCGAGGCCGAGCGGTATCAGAATCCGGCGCCTGCCCACTTGGTGCCGCTGGCGCCCCCGGCCGACGGCGCCGTGGCGATGAATCGGTAACTGCGCCGTGACATGGGGGGCCGGAGGTGGGTCTGTTTCTGGAGCCGCACAGGGACCGTCGCGTCGTCCTGCTGACCCGGGCGTTCCTGCTCTGGGCGCTGATCCTCGCCGGCAAGCTGGTCCATCTGCATGTCTGGCGGCACGCGGAGCTCGCGGCGGCGGCCCGCCAGCAGCACAACGGCACCGAAACCATCCCTGCGCCGCGGGGTAAGATCCTGGACCGCACCGGGCAGACGCTGGCGCTGAGCGTGCCGGTCGAGTCGGCCTTCGCCGACCCCCGGGCCATCGACGACATCGACCTGGCGGCCGGGCAGCTCGGCTCGCTGCTCAACATCGACGCCGGACGCCTTCACGAGCGCCTGGCGTGGGGGGTGGAGAACCGCAAGGCCTTCGTCTGGATCAAGCGCAGGTTGACGGACGAGGAGACGGCGCGGCTGAAGGCTTTGGGCAAGGACTGGATCCAGTTCCGGCGCGAAAGCAGGCGCATTTATCCGAAAGGACCGATCGCGGCGCACGTCGTCGGCACGGTCGATTTCGACGAGAGCGGCAATAGCGGTCTGGAGCTGGCGCTGGAGCAGGAGCTCAAGGGCAAACCAGGCGTCGTCAACTTCCTTCGCGATTCCCGCAAACGGGGCGTCGAGTTTCACGTGCTGGAGGAGCCCAAGGCGGGTACCGACATCTGGCTGTCGATCGACGAACGCATCCAGTATGTGGCGAACCGGGAGCTGGAGCGTGCCGCCCGCGAATACAACTGTCCCACGGGCAGCCTGGTGGTGGTGAACCCGCACAACGGCGAGATCCTGGCGATGTCCAGCTATCCGCCCTTCGATCCCAACGAGCCGGTGCGGGGAGGCGAAGATCTGGCGGCTCGCACCAACCAAGCCATCTCCGTCCCGTTCGAACCCGGTTCGGTCTTCAAAGTCGTGACTCTGGCCACCGCGCTTGAGACGACCGATCTGACGCCCGAAAGCCCCCTCGATTGCGGGCCGGGCTACCTGGTGCTCCACGGGCGGACGATCCGCGACATCCACGCCTACGGCACGCTCCCGTTGCAGAAAGTGCTTGCCAAGTCGAGCAACATCGGAACCATCCGAGCGGCCCTGCGCGTGGGCGAACGCCAGCTTTATGAATACATCCGGCGCTTTGGTTTCGGCGAGCGTACGGGCGTCCCGCTGCCGGCCGAATCGCCGGGCGTGGTGCATCCGCTGGGGCGCTGGCATGCGACCTCGATCGGCTCGGTGGCCATGGGCCACGAGGTGAGCGCCACGGCGCTCCAGCTCGCGATGGCCGTTTCCGCAATCGCCAATGGAGGCGTACTGGTGAAGCCGCGGCTCATCCTCGGCCGGCAGACCGCCGACGGCGTCTGGCGGGAGGAGCCGCCGGTCGAGGTCCGGCGGGTCCTGAAGCCGGAGACAGCGGTCCTGATGCGCCGGATGATGGAGAGCGTCGTGCTGGAGGGCACAGGCCGGCAAGCGCGACTGGCGGGCTTTACGGCGGGCGGCAAGACCGGCTCCGCGCAGATCGCCGACCCCGCGACGCGCCGCTACACGCACCGCTACAACGCCTCCTTTGTCGGCTTTGCCCCGGTCCAGAACCCGGTGATTGTCGTCGCCGTCACATTGAATGGGGCGCCCCGCTACGGGGGCGTCGTGGCGGCCCCGGTGTTCCAGCGCGTGGCGCACGAGGCGTTGCGGATTCTGGGGGCAGTGCCGGACATTCCGCTCGAGGAGATCGCCCCCTGGGCTCCGACGCGGGAGCAGGAGGAGGAGCTGGCCGACGTGGCGGATGCCGGCACGGAAGCGGCCGGCACGGAAGAGGTCGCCGGTGGCGGCGGTGCAGTCGCCGGGGAGGTGCCGGGTGGTCCGGATTACCTTATCGGCCCCCGGGTGCCGGACTTCCGGGGCAAACCCTTGCGGGCGGTACTGGCCGAGTCGACGCGAAGCGGGATCCCGGTGGAGCTCGAGGGAAACGGGATAGCCCGCAGGCAGGAGCCTGCCCCGGGCGCAGTGCTCGCTGCCGGCAAGAAGGTGCGCATCGTCCTGGCGCCTTGAGGCGCTGGGGTTTTTGGCGGGTCCGAGAGGTGAGGGCAGCATGAAGCTGGCTGAGTTGCTCGACGGCGCGGGACTGAAGTCGGAACCGCCCGAAGAGCTCGCGCGCGCCGAGGTAGGCGGGCTCGCCTACGACTCGCGGCGCGTCCAGCCGGGTTTCCTGTTTTTCGCTTTCGCCGGGGCGCGCCACGACGGCCGCCAGTTTGCCGGTGACGCCCTGGCGCGCGGCGCCTTGGCCGTGGTGAGCGAGCTGGAGCCGCCGCCGGGTTTCGCGGGGGCCTGGCTCGAGGTGGAGCACGGGCGGCGAGCACTGGCGTTGGCGGCCCGCAAGCTCTTTGCGGACGTGCTGAGCCGGCTCACTCTCACCGGCATTACCGGGACCAACGGCAAGACCACGACCAGCTATCTCGTCGACGCGATTCTGCGGGCGGCCGGAAAGACAACAGCTCTGATCGGGACCATTCAGCATCTACTGGCCGGCCGCCCGCAGCGGGCGGTGAACACGACGCCGGAATCGATCGACCTTTACGAGATCTTCGCCGAGCTCGATCGCCTGGGCGGCACGCATGTCACAATGGAGGTGTCGTCCCACGCCCTGGCGCTCGGGAGAGTCCACGGCATCCCGTTTCACACTGCGGTCTTCACGAACCTCACGCGCGATCACCTGGACTTTCACGGCACGATGGAGAACTACTTCGAGGCCAAGCGCCTGCTGTTTCACGATCGCGACGCACCGCCGCCCCAGTGGGCGGTATTGAACTTCGATGATGCGTGGGCGCACCGCATCGCTCCGGAGGTGAGGACGCGCACGATCTGGTTCGGCCTCAACGAGGGCGCGGAGCTGACAGCCAGGAAGGTCCGGGCGGACTTCAACGGCTTGAGTCTCGAGGTCTGCTACGAGGGGAAGGTTTTCGAAGTGCGCTCGCCGCTTCTCGGCCGCATGAACGTCTCGAACATTCTGGCGGCCCTCGGCGCGGGCTTCGCCCTGGGCATAGCGCCGGAGAGGATGGTGCAGGGCATTGCGAGCTGCCGCGCCGTGAGCGGGCGCTTCGAGCGAGTGGACGAAGGGCAGCCGTTTCTGGTGATCGTCGACTACGCGCACACCGACGACGCGCTCCGCAACGCCATCGCCGCCGCGCGGGATCTCGAGCCGAAGCGGGTGATCACGGTCTTCGGCTGCGGCGGCGACCGCGACCGGACCAAGCGGCCGCTGATGGGCCAGGCGGCGGGCGAGGCCAGCGACTTTGTGGTGCTGACTTCCGACAACCCGCGCTCGGAGGACCCGCTGGCCATCATCAATGACGCTCTGGTCGGGCTGCGCCGCACCGACACCCCGCACCGGGTGGAGCCGGACCGGGAGCAGGCCATCCGCATCGCCTTGACGGAGGCGCGAGCCGGCGACATCGTGCTGATCGCGGGCAAGGGACACGAAACCTACCAGATCCTCCGGGATCGCACTGTCGAATTCGACGACCGGGAGGTGGCGCGGCGCGTGCTGCGGAGCTTCGGCTACGGGAGAGAGAGCCAATGACGCTGGGGCTTGAGGAAGCGGCGCGGGCGATCGGGGCCCGCGGGACGCCGCCGGAGCGGGTGGCGACGGGCTTCAGCGTCGACTCGCGCACGCTCGAGGCCGGGGATCTGTTCTTTGCCCTGCGCGGCCCGGTGCACGACGGCCATGACTACGTCGGCGAGGCCTTGGAAAAGGGCGCCGTGGCGGCGGTGGTCGAGAAGCCGGTGGCCGCGGGAGGGCCCTTGTTGGAGGTGCCCGACACCTATCGCGCACTCAAGGACCTGGCAGGCTACGCGCGCGGCCGGTGGACGGGAACGATGATCGGGGTGACGGGGAGCGCCGGCAAGACAACCACCAAGGAAGCGATCGCCCACCTGCTCGAGCTGCGCTGGAAGGTGGGCAAGAGCGCGGGCAACTACAACAACCACGTCGGCGTGCCGCTGTCGATTCTCCGCCTGCCCGAGGAGTGCCGCGCAGCGGTGATCGAAATCGCCATGAACCACGCCGGTGAGATCGCCGAACTGGCCGCGATCGCGCGCCCTCAGATCGGTGTGGTGACCAACGTCGGGCACGCGCATGTGGAGTTCTTCGACTCGATCGAGGGGATTGCGCGCGCCAAGCGGGAGCTGATCGAAGCGCTGCCTCGCGACGGCACGGCGGTGCTGAATGCCGACGACGCGCGGGTGCTCGCCTTCCGCGAGATCCATCCCGGCCCGGTGGTGACGTTCGGTTTCTCGGAAGGGGCCGACGTCCGGGCTGATCGGCTCGAGCGAACGGAGGCGGGCTCGCGCTTTCACCTGGCGGGGGACGGCTGGCTCGAGACCCCGCTCGAGGGGCGGCACGCGATCCGGAATCTGCTGGCGGCGCTCGCCGTGGCCCGGCTCTTCGGCCTCGAGGCGGCCGAGCTGGCGGAGGCCGTGCGCCGCTTTGAAGCGCCTGAGATGCGCGGCCGGCGGTTTCACCGGCACGGGGTGACGATCCTGGACGACTGCTATAACGCCAATCCGGAAGCGATGTGCGCGATGCTCGATGCGCTGCGCGAGACGCCGGGCACACGAAAGGTGGCCGTGCTCGGCCAGATGCTCGAGCTCGGTCGCCACAGCGAGGAGCTCCACCGCCGGGTGGGCCGGTATGCCGCCGAAAGCGGCGTCGATCTTCTCGTGGGCGTCAAAGGCGACGCCCGGTACCTGGTGGAGGCGGCGGTGGAGGCCGGCCTCAAACCCGGGGCAGCCCACTTTCGCGAGGAGCCGGAGGAGGCGGGCGAACTCGTGCGCGTGCTGGCGCGCCCGGGCGATGTGATCCTGTTCAAGGCCTCGCGCGGGACGCGGATCGAAAAGGCTCTGGAGAGATTTCTCGGATAGCGCGGAATGTTCTACTGGCTGTTTTACGAAATCCTTTATCACTACTACAGCCCGTTCCGCCTGTTCGGGTACGTGACCTTTCGGACGGCGCTGGCCAGCCTGGCGGCGCTGGCCCTCTCGATCGTCCTGGGCCCTTGGCTGATCGCCCGGCTGCGCCAATTCCAGATCGGCCAGCACATCCGGGAGGACGGCCCCCCGTCGCATTTCAAGAAGGCCGGCACGCCGACCATGGGCGGCGTGCTGATCATCATTGCTGTGGTCGTACCGACGCTCCTGTTCGCCAACTTGCGAAATCCCCAGATTTGGGTGGCGCTGTTCGGGATGCTTTCTTTCGGCGCGATCGGTTTTTGGGACGACTACCTCAAGATCAAGCGAAGGCGGAATCTGGGCCTGACCGCGCGGCAGAAGCTGGCTCTCCAGGCGCTGGCCTCGCTGGGGGTGGGCGCGATGCTGCTGGTGCTGCACGCCGCCGGGCGCTACAACACGGCCATGAACGTGCCCTTCTTCAAGGACTTCAAGCCGAACCTGCTGATCGACGCCTGGCTCGATCACCCCTGGGCCTATCCGCTG
This sequence comes from uncultured Bryobacteraceae bacterium, assembly GCA_938003835.1. Taxonomy (GTDB): domain Bacteria; phylum Acidobacteriota; class Terriglobia; order Bryobacterales; family Bryobacteraceae; genus CALKXJ01. Next base: position 13,766 of record CALKXJ010000029.1, read on the forward strand.
GCGTTTCTGTTCTTCTTCCTGTTCGTGGCGCTGGTGCTGATCGGCTCGGCCAACGCGGTCAACCTCACCGACGGCCTGGACGGGCTCGCCATCGGTCTGATGATTATCGCCGCGGGGGCCATGACGGTGCTGACCTACACGAGCGGGCACGCCGTCTTCGCCAACTACCTGGCGCTGGTACGCATGGCCGACGCAGCGGAGCTGACCATCTTCTGCGGCGCGCTCACCGGCGCTTCGCTCGGCTTCCTCTGGTACAACGCGCACCCGGCGGAGATCTTCATGGGCGACGTCGGCTCGCTGGCGCTGGGCGGCGCGCTGGGCGTGGTGGCGGTGCTGATCAAGCAGGAGATCCTGCTGTTTTTCATCGGCGGGATTTTCGTACTGGAGGCTCTGTCGGTGATTCTCCAGGTGGCGAGCTTCAAGCTCCGCGGCAAACGGATTTTCAAGATGGCGCCGCTCCACCACCATTTCGAACAGATCGGCTGGCCCGAGTCGAAGATCATCACGCGGTTCTGGATCGCCGGGCTGGTGATGGCGCTGTTTGCGCTGACGACGCTGAAGTTGAGGTGAGCCGAATGAAGCTGGAAGGCGCCCGGGTGCTCATCGTCGGGATGGCCCGCTCGGGGCTGGCGGCGGTGGAGCTGGCGCGGGCGCACGGCGCGGTGGTCGAAGCGGTCGACCAGCGCCCGCTCGAGGAGCTCGGCCAAGCAGCCGAGCGGCTGGCCGCCCTCGGGGTGCCGTTCCGGCGGCAGAGCGAGGCGGTCTTCGACGGCTGGGATCTGATCGTCATCTCTCCCGGTGTGCGGGCGGATCTCGAACCGCTCGAGGCGGCGCGGCGGCGCGGGGTGCGCGTCGTCGGCGATCTCGAGTTGGCAAGCTGGTTTCTGGAAGGCCCGGTGATCGGCATCACCGGAACCAACGGCAAGACCACCACCACGGCGCTCACGGGACACATCCTGCGCGAGGCGGGCATCCCCGTGCAGGTGGGCGGCAATATCGGCTGGGTCGCGCCCTGCGCGATGGTGGCCGCCAGCCGGCCCGGGCAGTGGAACGTGCTCGAAGTTTCCAGTTTCCAGCTCGAGACGATCGAGCGGTTTCGCGCCGAGATCGCCGCCCTGCTCAACATTACGCCCGATCACCTGGACCGGCACGGCACCTTCGAGCGCTACGCGGCGAGCAAGCGGCGCCTGCTCGAGACCCAGACGGCGGCCGATGCGAAGATCCTCAACGCCGAGGATTCGACCTGCCGGAGCTTTGCCGGCGTCGGGGGGCGCACCCTCTGGTTCAGCTCGAAGGCGCGGCCCGAGCGTGGGGCCTGGCTCGAGCGGGATCGCATCTGGGTCGACGGCGAACCGCTGATGGAGATCGCCGCCGTGCCGCTACGGGGCCGGCACAACCTGGAGAACGTCATGGCCGCGGCGCTCGCCGCGCATCGAGCCGGCGTGGCTCGTGAGGCGATCGCCGCCGCCGTGCGCTCGTTCCCGGGCGTCGAGCACCGGCTGGAGTTTGTCCGGCGCATTCGGGGCGTGGATTACTTTAACGACTCAAAAGCCACCAACGTCGACGCGGCGCTCAAGGCGCTCGACGCCTTCGCCGGGCCGCTCTGGGTGATCCTCGGCGGCAGGGACAAGGACTCCGACTACGCCCCCCTGCGCCCAATGCTGGCGGAGAAGGCGCGCGGGGTGCTGCTGATCGGCGAGGCGGCGGGGAAGATTGCGCGGGCGCTCGAGGGAGCCGTTCCACTGGTGGAATGTGGCACGCTCGAGGCTGCGGTCGAGGAGGCGGCGCGGCGCGCCGCGCCCGGCGACACCGTTCTGCTGGCGCCGGCCTGCGCCAGCTTCGATCAGTTCAAGGACTTTGAGCACCGGGGCCGCGTGTTCAAGGCCGCCGTGGCCCGCCTGGAGGAGAACGCATGCGCCTGAAGATGGACTGGCCGCTGTTTTTGAGCATCCTCTTTCTGGTCTCCGTGGGGCTGGTCTTCGTCTTCAGCGCCTCAGCGGTGGTAGCCGAGGCCCGCTACGGCAGCGGCAGCCACTTTTTCTTCCTCCGGCAGGTGATCGCGGCGCTGCTGGCCTTCGCCGTTCTGCTGGCGTTGAGCCGCTGGGACTACCGAAAACTGATGTCCGAGCGATGGGCCTTTACCGGCCTGGGTCTGGTGATGGGCCTGCTCGCCGCCGTCTACTTCATTGACCGGGAGCATCACCGCTGGCTGCGGCTCGGCCCGCTCAGCCTTCAGCCTTCGGAGCTGGCCAAGCCGGCGCTGATCCTGTTCCTGGCCTATTACGTCACCGCGCGCGCGGCGGAGATCAACAGCGGGCGAACCCTGGCGGCGCCGGCGCTCGCCATCGCGCTGCTGGCGGGCATGGTGGTGAAGGCGGACCTGGGCACCGGCGTCGTGCTGATGGGGATCGCCGGAGCGATCTTTTTCGTCGCGGGCATGAGGCGCCGGTATTTCCAGATCGCCAGCGTGCTCATGACGGTGGCGGTCGCCGTGGCGATCGTCTCCGAGCCCTACCGCCTGCTGCGGGTGATTCAGAAATTCGATCCCCAGTACAAGATCCTGAACTGGGTCGATCCGAACGGCTGGGTTCTGGGCTATGCCATGAGCGGGACAGCCCCGCCCGACACGCGCTACCAGGCCGAACAGGCCGTGCTCGCCTTCGGCGCCGGCGGGCCCTTCGGCGTCGGCCTGATGCAAGGCAAACAGAAACTCGGCTTCCTGCCCGAGGCCCACACCGATTTCATCTTCGCCATCATCGGCGAGGAGCTGGGACTGATCGGGACGCTGGCGGTGCTGGCGGCGTTCCTCGTCATCCTGTTGCGGGGGCTGCGCCTGTACTGGAGCGCGCTCGACGAGTTCGGACGGTACCTGGCGGTGGGCATCACCGTCTCGATCGTCCTCCAGGCGTTCATCAACATGAGCGTGGCGGTCGACCTCGGACCGACCAAAGGGATTCCGCTGCCGCTGGTGAGCTACGGAGGCAGCTCGCTGGTGAGCAGCATGATCATGCTCGGATTGCTGCTCAACGTCAGCCAACGTGCCCGATGAAAGGAGCAAGGTTTTCGTGATGGCCGGCGGCGGCACCGGCGGCCATGTGATTCCCGCGCTGGCGGTGGCGCGCGAGCTGCGGCGGCGCGGGCACCGGTGCGTGTTCGTCGGCACGCGCCGCGGCCTGGAGGTCCGCCTGGTCCCGCCGGAGGGGTTCCCCCTGAAATTCATCGAGATCGGTCCGCTCAAGCGCGTCGGCCTTGTCCGGGCCGGGCGCACGCTGGCTGAACTGCCGCTGCGCATCCTCCAAGCGTGGGCGCTGCTGGCGCGGCTGCGCGCGGCGGCGGTCTTCAGCATGGGCGGTTTTGCGGCCGGACCGGTGGCCTTGGCGGCCTGCCTGCGCCGCACGCCTCTGGTCGTGATGGAGCCCAACGCGATGCCCGGCTTCACCAACCGCCGGCTCGGCCGCTGGGTGACGCGTGCGCTCCTGAGTTTCCCCGAGGCGGGACGCTTCTTCCCTCCCTCGAAGTGGGAGGTGACGGGCCTGCCGGTGCGCGAGGAGTTTTTCCGGCTTCCGCCGAAGCCGCGCGAGGCGGTGCTCACGGTGCTGATCACCGGCGGCAGCCAGGGTTCGCGCACCCTGAACGAGGCGGCGCGCGGGGCCTGGCCGCTGTTTCGCCGCGGGCCGGTGCCGGTGCGCCTGCTTCATCAGACGGGCCCGCAGGCCTTTGCCGAGCTGGCGGAGGCGTTCCGCGCCAGCGGTCTCGAGGGCGAGATCATGCCGTTCATCGACGACATGCCGGCTGCGTTTGGGCGAAGCGACCTGGTGGTGTGCCGCAGCGGGGCAGGCGCGGTGGCGGAGCTGGCGGCGGCGGGTAAGCCGTCGATCCTGGTTCCCTTCCCTTACGCCGCCGACGACCACCAGCTTCGCAACGCCGAGGCGATGGCGGCGGCCGGGGCGGCGCGGCTGGTGCCGGACAGCGAGATGAACGGGGCGCGGCTGTACGAGGAGGTGACGCGGCTGGCGCAAGAGCCGGGGCGGCTGGAGGAGATGGGGGAGGCGGCGCGCCGGCAGGCGCGGCCGCAGGCGGCGGCGCGGGCGGCGGAGGTGCTGGAGTGGGCGGCGGGGGGAGGAAAAAAATGATTGACACGGGGGCGGGGCGAGCCGAACAATATCATGTAAAAATGTTTTTCAAGCGCCAGCCCCTCCACTTCCTGGGCATCGGCGGCATCGGCATGAGCGGCCTCGCCGAGGTCCTCCTCAACCTCGGCTACCCGGTCTCCGGCTGCGACCTCCGCCTGTCGCCGATCACCGACCGGCTGGCCGCGCTCGGCGCCGTCATCCACCAGGGACACGATCCCGCTCACCTGGCCGAGGCCAAACTGCTGGTCGTCTCGAGCGCCGTCGCGCCCTCCAACCCGGAGGTGGAAGAGGCCCGCCGCCGCCAGATCCCGGTGATCCCGCGCGGCGAGCTGCTGGCCGAGCTGATGCGCCTGAAATTCGGCATCGCCGTCGCGGGCAGCCACGGCAAGACCACCACCACCTCGATGATCGCCGCCGTGCTGAGCCACGCCGGCCTCGATCCCACGATGGTGGTCGGCGGGCGGGTCAGGGCCATGGGGGGCGCCAATGCGCGCGTCGGCTCAAGCGACTTCCTGGTGGTCGAAAGCGACGAAAGCGACGGCTCTTTTTTGAAGCTGGCGCCGATCATCGGCGTCATCACCAACATCGATCGCGAGCATCTGGATCACTACGGCAGTTTTGAGCGCATCCTCGACGCCTTCGCCGATTTCGCCAACAAGATCCCCTTCTACGGCGCCTGCGTGCTGTGCCTGGATGACGAGCAGGTGCAGCGGCTGGTGCCGCGCATCAGCCGCCGGACCATCACCTATGGGACGAGCGCCCAGGCCGACCTGCTGGTTCGCGAACTTCAACCCGGCCCTTCGGGCTCGGATTTCCAGCTCCGCTTCCGCGGCCGGGATCTCGGCGCCTTCCGGCTGAACATTCCCGGGGCTCATAACGCGCTGAACGCGGCGGCCGCCGCCGCCGTCGCTCTCGAGCTCGACGTGGAGGTCGAGCGCATCCGGCAGGCGCTGGCCGAGTTCGCCGGGGTGGACCGCCGTTTTCAGCTCAAGGGGGTCCTGTGCGGCGTCACGGTGATCGACGACTATGCCCATCACCCGACGGAGATTCGCGCCACGCTGGAGACGGCCCGGCGCGCCGGCTACAGCCGCGTCCTGGTGCTGTTTCAGCCGCACCGCTGCACGCGCACCCGCCTGCTCATGGACGACTTCGCGCGTTCGTTCCACCAGGCCGACGCGGTCTTCGTGCTGGACATCTACGCCGCCTCGGAGCCTCCCATCGAAGGCGTGACGGCCGAGGCGCTGTGCGAGCGGCTGCGCCAGTTCGGCCACCGCCAGGTCACCTATGTGGGCACGCTCGAGCGCGCCGTGGCAGCGGCGGTCGCGGAAGCCCGGCCCGGCGATGCCATCCTGACGCTCGGCGCGGGCAGCGTCTCGCAAGCCTCCGACATGCTGCTCGAAGCGCTCAAGGAGAAGCTCTGAATGGCGAAGCGCGATCGGGAAGCCCCGGGCCCCGGCCTCCGTCTCTGGGCGGTCGCCGCCCGCATGGCGTCGATCCTGGCGGCGGGGGCGGCGCTGGCGGCGGCGGTCGTCGTTTACCGGGGCATCGAGAGGCGGCTGATCGAAGATCCCCGCTTTGCCTTGCCACCGCACGACGGGGACCCGACTTCCGGCCCGGAGGTACGGATCGAGGGCATCCGCCACGCTCCGCGGGAGCGCATTCTCGAGGCGTTCGCCGAAGACGCCGGCCGGAGCCTGTATCAGGTGCCGCTCGCCGAGCGGCGCCGCCGGCTGCTCGAAGTGAACTGGGTGCGGGACGCCTCCGTGGCGCGGCTGTGGCCCGATCGCCTGGAGGTGCGCATCGAGGAGCGCCGGCCGGTCGCCTTCGTGCGGCTCGAGGCTCGCCAGCCGGGTGCGCTCTCCCACACCGCGCTCATCGACGCCGACGGGGTCCTGCTGGAGATTCCCGCGGGCAGCTCCTACGACCTGCCGGTGCTCGCCGGCGTGCGGGAAGATCAGCCGCGCGAGGCGCGCGCACTCCGGGTGCGGAAGATGCAGCGGCTTCTCGAGGAGATCGGTGAACTCGCCGAGCGGGTTTCCGAGGTCGACGCCGCCAATCCGAACAACCTCCGGGCGAGAATCCAGGCCGGCGGCCGGCTGGTGGAGGTCTGGCTCGGGCAGGAGCGCTACGGGGGGCGCCTGAGCCGCTTCTTGCAGTATTTCGCCGAGGTGCAACGGCGCTATCCGGAGGCGACGCGGTTCGACCTCCGGCTGGAGGACCGGATCACGGTCATCGATGGAGTCAATCCATGAGAACCAGCACGCTGGTGAGAGCCAGCCCTCAAGAAAGCGGGATGGCGAAACTCCGGACCAGTATTGCGGGCGCGTTGCTGGCGGCCGGCATCGATGCCGGCAGTTGGCGGACCCGCTGCGTGATCCTGGCCCTCGAGGGCAGCCACCTGCGCTATCTCGGCCACGGCGAGGCCGTCTCCGCGGGCTGGCACCGCGGCCGGGTCGCCGACCAGAAGCGGGTCTCGGAGTCGATTCAGGAGGCCGTGCGCGCCGCCGAAGAGGTGGCCGGCTACGCCGTGGAGTCGGCGGTGGTCGGCGTGGGTGGGCCGACCATCTGGGGTTTTGACAATCATTGGGCCTACCGCTTTCCCCGCCCCCGCGAGGTCTCCGGCGACGAGATGGGCTTCGCCATCGAGAAGGCCGCCCAGGTCAGCCTGGAGCACGACCGGATGATTCTGCACATCTGCCCGCAGTACTTCACGGTGGACGGCCGGCCCGGCGTGAGCGACCCGACGGGGATGGAGTGTTCCCGGCTGGAGGCGAACGTTCACCTGATCACGACGGCGACGCAGGAGACCCAGAACGTGGTCTCGGCGATGCACCAGGCCTCCCTCGCGGTCGAAGAGACCGTCTACGAACCGCTCGCCGCCGCTTACGCCGCCGTCCTGCCGGAAGAGCGCAGTCGCGGAGTCGCCGTCATCGACATCGGCATGCAATCCACCGACCTGGTCATCTACGACGGCGACGCTCTGGTGCAGGCCACCAGCCTGCCGGTCTCGGGCGACCATCTGACGAAGGACGTCGCCTGGGGACTGTGCGTCGCCTACGAGGACGCCGAGGAGCTCAAGTGCGAGTACGGCTGCGTGCCGTATACCCGGTCGGCCGATAACAGCACGATCGTGGTGCCCGCACGCCCGCAGCGGGAGGGACGGGAGGTACCCCGGCGCGAACTGAACCACATCCTCGAGGCGCGCAGCGAGGAGCTGTTCGCTTACGTCGCGCAGGAGATCGCGCGGGTGGGCATGGACCGCTCGCTGCTCGAGGGAGTGGTTCTCACCGGGGCGGTGACGCTGCTCGACGGCATGCTCGACATGGCCGAGCATGTGCTCCACTGCCAGGCTCGCAAGGGCCTGCCCGTGGGGGTCAAGGACCTTCCAGCAGCGCTCCACAGCCCGGAATGGACGACGGCAGTAGGGCTGGCCATGTATTCGGCGCGCCTGAAACTGCGCCGCCAGGTGCGGCGCCGGCCGCCGGGACTCTTGGGACTGATTATGCGTTGACGAGCAGGAGAGGACAATCATGTCGCAGGCAAGGCAACCCTTACGGGAACTGAAGTTTGAAATCGCCGACGAGGAGGCCCCTCCGGCCACCAAGATCAAAGTCATCGGGGTGGGCGGCGGCGGCTCCAACGCCGTCGCGCGAATGATGGACCACGGGCTCAGCGGGGTCGAGTTCTATATCATCAACACCGACCAGCAGGCGCTTAAGGCTTCGCCGGTGCCCAACAAGCTGGCCATCGGCGCCCGCATCACCGGGGGTCTCGGCGTGGGCTCGGATCCGGCCATCGGTCGCCAGGCGGCTCTGGACGACACCGAACGCATCATCGAGATCCTGGAAGGCGCCGAGATGGTTTTCGTCACCACCGGGCTGGGCGGCGGCACCGGCACCGGCGCGGCGCCCGTGGTGGCGGCGCTGGCCAAGGAGCTCGGCGCGTTGACGGTCGCCGTCGTCACCAAGCCGTTTTCCTTCGAAGGACCGCAACGCAGGCGGATGGCCGAGGAGGGCCTGGCGGAGCTGGCTTCGACGGTGGACACCGTCATCCCGATTCCCAACGACCGGTTGCTCGAGCTGCTGCCCCGCGGCACCACGTTCGTCGAGGCCTTCCGCACCGCCGACGACGTGCTGCGTCAGGGCGTGCAGGGCATCAGCGACATCATCACCACGCCGGGCCTGATCAACCGCGACTTCTCCGACGTCCGGGCGATCATGCTGGGAATGGGCTACGCGATGATGGGGACGGCCTCGGCCAGGGGCGAGAGCGCAGCGGTGGAGGCGGCGCGAAAGGCGATCAGTTGCCCGCTGCTTGAGGAGGGCGGCGTCATCGGCGCGCGCGGCGTGCTCATCAATATTACCGCCGGCAGCAGCCTCGGCATCCACGACGTTCACGAAGCCTGCACCCTCATCCGCGAGGCGACCGAAAACGACGACGTGCAGATCAGCTTCGGCGTGGTGCTCGACGAGAGGATGGGTGACGAGGTCAAGATCACCGTCATCGCCACGGGCTTTCAGCGCGCCAACCTGCCGGAGATTGAGCGGCGGCCCGCCTCGGCGGTCATCGGCGAGGACTTCTTCCAGCGGGCGCGGCCCGCGGCGCCCCCGGCTTACGAGCCCGCCGTCGAGGAGCCGCAGCCGGAGCCGGTGGTAGCCTCCGGGCCGGCGGCCGAATACCCGGCCGAAGACGAGCTGGACGTGCCGGCCTTCCTGCGCCAGCAGCGACGCGCCGGACGCTGAGGGCCGCCGGCACGGCGAACCGGGCAAGCGGATGAGAAGATCCCCTTTTCTTGTCGCGCCCCCGGTAGTACAACAGAGAGTAGAAATGCACCCGGAACCCTTGAAGACCGCCGTCTCCTGGGCCGAAGCCGACAAGATCCTGATTCGCGGCTATCGCTTGCGCGACCTCATCGGCCGCGTCAGCCTCGGCCAGGCCGTCTATCTGCTGCTGGTCGGCGAGCTGCCCGAGCCCAGGGTCGGCCGGATGATGGAGGCGATCCTGGTCTCGGTGATCGCCCACGGCCCCACCGTGCCGGCCTCCCGCGCGGCGATCACCGTCGCCAACACCGGTGCGTCGCTGAGCGCCGCTGTGGCCGCCGGCATGCTGGCCATTACGCGGTACCATGGCGGAGCGATCGAGGACGCCATGACCGTGCTCGAAGAGTGTGTCGCCATGCGCCTGGATCCGTTCGAAGCCGCCACGGAAATCGTCGCCCGCTACCGCTCGCGCGCCCAGAGGATTCCCGGCTTCGGAAGCAAGGTGCACCAGGAGGACCCGCGCGTGGCGCGCCTGCTCGAATGCGCACGCGAGCTGGGCATTGACGGGCCCTACGTCGAGCACGCCCTCGCGTTGCAGCGCGCTGTTTCGGTGGCCATCGAACGCCACCTGCCGCTCAACATCGACGGCGCCATTGCCGCCTTGCTGTGCGAGATCGGCTTCCCCAAGCAGGCGGCCAACGGCCTGTTTCTGATCTCGCGCGCCGCCGGTCTGGTCGCCCACGCCGTCGAGGCCCAATTGCGCTACAAGCCGCTCGAGACGAGCGCTGTTTCGGGCCTCGAATACGACGGCCCGCCGGAGCGCTCGCTCGAGTAATCCTTTCTAAGCCGCGGCGCCATCGCGTATGCTGGTAATTGAGAGCAGATCCTTCCGCCGGCCGCCCTGGGAGCCGGCGCGGAACGCTTCGCAAACGCGCCATGGCAGCCACCGACGGCGTCCCGATGATCGAAGCCGTGGGCCTGAGCAAGTTCTACGGAGATTTCGCCGCCGTCCGCGACGTGACCTTCTCCGTCCATGCCGGCGAGATCGTGGCCTTTCTCGGACCCAACGGCGCCGGCAAGAGCACCACCATGAAGCTGCTGACGGGCTATCTGGCGCCGAGCGCCGGCCGGGCCCGCATCGCCGGCTTCGACGTAGCCGAGGAGCGCCTCAAATGCGCGGCGCGGCTCGGCTACCTGCCGGAGAACGGACCGCTTTATCCGGACATGACGCCCCTCGGGTTGTTGAAGTTCTTCGGCGAGGCGCGCGGCATGGACCGGGCGCATCTGAAGCGGCGGATCGGCGAAGTGGTCGCGCAATGCGCACTCGAGGACGTGCTCGAGAAGCCCATCGCGAAGCTCTCGAAAGGCTACCGCCAGCGCGTCGGCATGGCTCAGGTGCTGCTCCATGAGCCGGACGTGCTGATCATGGACGAGCCGACCACCGGGCTCGATCCGAATCAGATCCGAGACGTGCGCTATCTCATCCGCGAGATCGGCCGCACGCGCACCGTGCTGCTTTCGACGCACATTCTCCAGGAGGTGGAGGCGGTGGCCGGGCGCGTCATCCTGATTCACGAAGGGCGGATCGTCTTTGACGGCACGCCGGACCAGATGAAAAATGGCCACGCGACGATGGACGAGGCTTTCTTCGCGCTCACCGGAGGCGTCCGCCCGACGGAGGAACCATGCCAGGCTCCAGCCGCCGAGTGATCCTGGCCGTCTTCAAACGGGAGTTCTTCAGCTACTTCCAGAATCCCACCGGATACGTCTTCATCACCCTGTTCGTTTTCCTGAGTGCGGTCGCCGCTTTCTGGCAGGAGGGCTTCTTCCTGGCCAACCTGGCCAACCTGGATCAGTTGAACCGCTTCTTCCCGTACCTGCTGGTCTTCCTGGCGCCGGCGATCACCATGGGGCTGTGGGCGGAAGAACGCAAGCAGGGCACCGAGGAGCTCCTGCTGACGCTGCCGGCGACCGAGGCGGCGCTGGTGATCGGCAAATACCTGGCGGCGCTCGGCATCTACACGGTGGCACTGGTCTTCTCGCTGAGCCACCTCGTGGTGTTGCTCGTGCTGGGAAACCCGGACACGGGCTTGATGGCCGCCACCTATTTCGGCTACTGGCTGATGGGGGCGGCCTTGCTCGCGCTCGGCCTGCTGGCCAGCCAGTTGACCGACAACCTCACGGTTGCCTTCATTCTGGGCAGCGTCTTCTGCGCGGTTCCGGTGTTCCTGCACCACGCGGGCGTGCTGGCGAGCGGGGCTCTCCAGCGGCGGGCCGAGCAGCTCTCCGCGGTGGAGCAGTTTCGCGATCTGGCCTCGGGTGTCGTCACCGCCTCGGCGGTGGTTTACTTCCTCCTGCTGGCGCTCTCGGTGCTCTACCTCAGCGTGAAACTGGCGGGGCGGCGGCGCTGGCGGCGAGGTAGGGGCGCCCCGCCGATGGCGCTGCATCTGGTTGCGCGAGCCCTCGCGCTGCTCATCATCACGGGGGCTGCCACCATCCTCGCGGGCCAGTGGGGTGGAAGGCTCGACGTCACCTCCGAGCAGATTCATTCGCTCGCCCCCGAGACGCTGGCCCTGATCCGGAGCCTCGATCCGGCGCGGCCCGTCTTCGTGCACGCCTATCTCAGCCCCGAGGTGCCCCGCGCGTATCTGGAGACCCGGCGCAACCTCATCACCTTCCTTCGCGAGTTTTCCGCGGTGGGACGGGAGCGCATCCAGGTGCGCATCGTCGAGACGGTGAAGTACTCGCCGGAGGCGCGCGAGGCGCGCGAGCGTTACGGGATCGAGCCCTACCGGGTTCCGGCCAGTGAAGAAAGCGCCTCGGCGGCCAACGAAATCTTCCTGGGCCTGGTCTTTCGCTGCGGCGCCGAAGAGTTTGTGATTCCCTTCTTCGACCGCGGCCTGCCGGTCGAGTACGAGCTGGTGCGGTCGATTCGCGTGGTCTCGCGCGCGGAACGGCGCAAGGTCGGCGTACTCGAGACCGCGGCGGGCCTGTTCGGAGGCTTCGACTTCGAAACCAAGCGCCAGCGCAACGACTGGTCGATCGTCGCCGAGCTGCGCAAGCAGTACGAGGTGGTGCGGGTGCCGCCGGATGCCGACTATCCCGAGGGTCTCGACGCGCTGATTGTGGCGCTGCCGCACACGCTGAACCCGCGACAGCTCGAGCGCCTGGTGGCGTACGTCACCAGCGGCGGACCCGCGCTGATCCTGCTCGATCCGCTGCCCGCCTTCAATGTCAACCTTTCGCCGGCCGCGGCCGGCCAGCCCACCGGCGGCCTCTTCGAGCAGCCCGGCACGGCGCCGCCGGCGACCAACCTGGCGCCGCTTCTCGACGCGCTCGGCGTGCGCTGGCAGCCCGACCGCATTGTCTGGGACGCCTACAATCCCCATCCGCAGCTCCGGCGCCTGCCGCGCGAGGTGATTTTTGTCGGGCCGGGCAACCAGGCGCCCATGCCTTTCGAGCAGAACGAGGAGGTGACGGCCGGACTTCAGGAGGTGGTGCTGCTGTACGCCGGAACACTCAGCTCGCGCGGCGATCCCTCGGTGGTGTTCGTGCCATTGATGACCACCGGGCCGAACTCCGGCCTGCTGCGCTGGAATCAGCTCGTCGAACGGACGCTGTTCGGCACGGCAATCGTCCAGCAGCCTCCGCGGCAGGCCGACTCGGAGGTCCACACGCTGGCCGCCCGCGTGCGAGGCCAGGGCGGCCGCTCGCTCAATGCCATTGTCGTGGCCGACGCGGATCTCATGGGCGAGCAGTTTTTCGAGCTGCGACGGCGGGGCGTCGAGCAGCTCCGGTTCGACAATGTCACGTTTCTGCTGAACGCGGTGGATGAGCTGGCCGGCGACCGCTCCTTCATCGCGTTGCGCAAGCGCCGCCCGCGACACCGTACGCTCGAGGCGCTCGAGGCGCGCACGCGCGTTTACGAGGAGCAGCGTGCGAAGCAGGCGGAAGAGGCCGAGGCGACGGCCGCGGCGCGGCTGGCGGAGGCGCAGGCCCGGCTGGACGCCGCCGTCCGGCAGCTCGAGCGGCGTCAGGATCTGGACGAACGCACCCGCGAGATTCTGATCCAGAACCTGCGCGCCGCCGAGGAACGCCGCCTCCAGGTGGCCCGCGCCAACATCGAAGACGAACGCAACCGGCAGGTGGAGAACGCCCGCATCGCCATGGAGGCCTCCATCCGGCGGATCCAGAACACGGTCAAGCTGCTGGCCGTGGCGCTGCCGCCCGTGCCGGCGTTCGTCATCTTCCTGCTCGTCTCGGCGCGCCAACTGCGGCGCGAGCGCATGCGGCTGGCGCGTGAAAGGCTCATCGTGAGGCAGCCGGTATGAGCCGGGAGGGCATCACCACCGGAGCGTTCCTGGCCGCAGCCTTGATTCTGGCCGCCGCGGCGAGTTGGTTCGAACCGGAAGCCAGACGGCCGGAGATCTTCTCCGACCAGGGCGAGCCGCTGTTTCCGGACTTCCGCGACGTGCTGGCGGTCAAGGCCATCGAGGTCATCGACTACGACGAGGAGCAGGCCGTGGCCCGCCCGCTCAAGGTGGAGTTTCGGCGCGGCCAGTGGGTGCTGGCCTCCCATCACGACTACCCGGCCGAGGCCGGAGACCGGCTGGTGAAGACCGCCGGCGCCCTGCTCGACCTCAAGAAAGATCTGGTGGTGAGCGATCGTATCGAAGATCACTCCGCCTACGGCGTGATCGACCCGCTCGATATGAGCGTGGCCAGCCTCGCCGGCCGGGGCAAGCGCGTCACGCTGCGCGACGAGCGGGGACGCATTCTGGCCGATGTCGTGCTCGGCAAGCCGGATGGCGAGCGGCCGGGCCACCGCTATCTTCGCCTGCCCGGGCAAAAACGGACCTACAGCGTCAAGACGGAGGCCGATCCCTCGGCCGATTTCGCCGACTGGGTCGAGGGCAATCTGCTGCGCCTGACCGCTTCCGACATCCGGCGGATCATCATCAACCGCTACTCGATCGACGAGGGTCTCGGCCGGCTGACGAACGCGGAACGGATCACGGTCAGCCGGGAAGGCAACGAGTGGAAAACGGAAGGCCCCCGGCGGCTGGGCCGCGCCTCGATCGACGGGATAGTGGGAGCGCTCACCCGCCTGCGCATCGTCGGAGCGCGTCCCAAACCAAAGCCGCTCGCCGAACAGTTGCGAAGCGGCCAGCCGCTCGAGCTGAGCCTGGAAACCGTCATGTCGCTGCGCCAGCGCGGATTCTTCGTCACGCCGGACGGGCGGTTGCTCGCCAACGAGGGCGAGCTATTTGTCGAGACCGCCCAAGGCCTGGTCTACACGCTGCGTTTCGGCGAGGTCACGACATCGGCGGCGGGCCCGTCACCTGCTTCCGGCGAAGCGGTGCGGGTCGGTGACCAGGATCGCTTCCTGTTTGTGACGGTACGCTTCGACCCTCAGCGCGCGGCTGCCTCCGGCACCGAGCCCTCCGCCGGGGAGCGCCTCGCACGCGCCCTGACAGAGCGGTTCGCTGACTGGTACTACGTCATTTCGGGTAAGGATTTCGCCCGCCTGCATCCTCGGTCTTAAGCCGCCGCGACGAGCTTCTCCAGAAACTTTTTCTGCGGTCTCGGGTAAATCGCGGCTAAGCTGCGGGCCTTCCCCTGCCGATGCCCGTGATGGAAACTATGGTCTGTCTTCGGACTCGCCGATTCCGTTTCTTGCTCCTGATGCGGTGCGCCGCGGTTGCCGCGTTGATGAGTATGGTGAGCGGCGGGCAACCGGGGCCCACCGTGACGCTGGATGTGTCCTCCTACCTGGGCGGCGTCAAGAACGACTGGGTGCGCGATGTTGCCTTCGACTCGGCGGGCAATTTCTATCTCACCGGCGGCACGGAGCGGCCCGGCATCGGCTACACCACGGCGATTCTCAACCCCGGCACGAAAGAGTCTCCTTCGGTGCAAGAGGTGGACGTCTTCGTAGCGAAGTTCGATCGAACGGGGCGCCATTTATGGACCACTGTCGTCGGCGGCCCCAATTACGAGCGCGCTTACGCCATCGAGGTCGACGATGCGGGCTACATCTACGTCGCCGGTCGCGCCGGCCGGGGGTTTCCCGTCACCACCGGGGCCTTTCAGACAACGTTCATGGGCGGCATGGAGACCTCTTCCTACGGCCACCAGGACGGCTTTGTCTTCAAAATGGCCCCGGACGGAAGGAGCCTGGTCTGGGCCAGCTATTTCGGCGCCTCCGATCCGGGCATGATTCGTGATCTGGCCATCGACACCCACGGCAATATTTACGTGTCTTCCGTGCGGAAAGCGGGCTCCTCGTACCCGCCGGAGGTCCAGGCGGTCTTCGACCGCGGACCCTATCCGACGCCCGCCGGCGGGCAGGACCTCGTAGTGGCCAGGATCTCCAATGACGGCTCACGGCTGGTGTGGGCCATGCATCTGGGCGGGACGGGCGAAGAGGCGGGCGAAGGCTCCATCCGGGTCGGTCCCGACGGCCATCCGGTGGTGCTCACCGTCACCAACTCCACCAACGCGCCGACAACCGCCGGGGCCTACAGCCGCTCGCTGCGCGGTGCGACCGATTTCTATCTCGCCAAGCTTCGCTCCGACGGCGCCGGCCTCCTCTGGGCGACGTACCTGGGCGGCAGCGGCAGCGAAGCGGTCGAGACGCATCACCTGGCCATCGATGCCGAGGGCAATCCGGTGCTGGCCGCCGGGACCCTGTCCACGGACTTCCCGATCACCACCGGCGCATACGATGCCACCTACAACGGTTCGGGGGGCTCGGGCACCGGCGCCGGCACGAATTACGCCGGCGACGCCGTAGTCGCCAAGATCTCCGCCGATGGCGCAGCGCTCATCGCCAGCACCTATTTCGGCGGCCGCTATGGGGATCAGGCTGAGGGCGTGTGGCTTGATCGTCAGGGAAACGTCTGGATGGTCGGCGGCACCTACTCGGATAACCTCCCGCTGACGCCTGACGCATTTCAGACGAACCGGCGGGGCTCGGCCGACGGTTTCATCGCCGGCTTGTCGGGCTCGCTCGACCGGCTGCTCTACAGCAGCTATTACGGTGGCAGCGCAATCGACTATCTGCGATGCGCGGCAGTGGATCCGGACGGCTACGTCTACTTCGGCGGGCAGACCCAATCGAGCGACCTGCCGCGGCAAGGCGCCTTTCAGACGAACCTGGGAGGCCAGACCGACGGAGCCTTCGGGCGGTTGCGTATCAGCGTGCCCAACGCGGCCCCCAGCGTCCAGTCATTGACGCCGGACTCCGGCGAGGGCATCCGCCAGAGCTTCACCGTGGCGGTTTCCGACCCGAACGGCGCCTCCGACCTAGCCGCCGCGCACCTGCTCATCCATAGTGGACCGGGCGGCCCGAATGGCTGTCATGTGCGATATCGGCGGGAGACGGGCACCCTTGAGTTGCGCGACGACACGGACACCGCCTGGCTCGGCCCCATCCCGGTGGGCATCGCCGGAACGCTCAACAACGGCCAGTGTCTGGTGGACGCGGGCGCGTCATCGGCCTCCGCCTCGGGCGAGACGCTCACCTTGACGCTGGCGCTCCATTTCAGCTTTTCCTTTTACGGCACCAAGTTCGTCTATGTTCTCGCCGAGGATCAGGGGCAGCTCTCCACGGGCTGGCAGCAGAAAGGGAGCTGGATCCCCGCGCGGAACGAGCCGCCGGCGGCCGTCTCGGTAAGCCCGTCCTCCGGCCAGGGTCTCGAACAACGGTTCCAGTTCGTGGTCGCCGATCCGAACGGCGCCCAGGACCTGCGCTCGGCGCGCCTGCTCATCCATCAGGCGCTTACCGGCGCCGACGCCTGTTACGTGAACTACCGTCGCGCCGAGGGAACCTTCTGGCTCCGCGACGATGCCAACCAGAACTGGCTCGGTCCGGGCCAGCCCGGCGCCGCTGAGGTTCTCGCCAACAGCCAGTGCCGGCTGAATCTTGCCGCCTCCTCTGTGGCGCAGTCGGGCAACCAGCTCACTGTTGCGGCCGCTCTGAGCTTCCCGGCGAGCTTTCTCGGACCGAAAAATCTCTATGTGCTCGCCGAGGATGTGAACCTGACCAATAGCGGCTGGCAGCGTCTGGGCGCCTGGACGCCGATCACCAATCAAACGCCCGTGGCCGAGACCGTGACGCCCGGCTCGGGGGAGGGCCTGAACCCGACATTCGAAGCCACGGTGTCGGACGCCAATACCGCGGCCGATCTGCGCACGGTGCAGATTCTCGTGAACGCGGCTCTTTCCTCGGTCAATGGCTGCCATGTCATCTATCGGGTGGCGGAGCAGACTCTCTGGCTGCGCGACGACGAGGGGCGCACCTGGCTCGGCCCGCTGCGACCGCAGAGCTCGGGAACGCTGGCGAATTCGCAGTGCACGCTCGAGGCGGGCGCCTCGATGGCGACGGCCGCTTCCAACCAGTTGACGCTCGCCGTCGCGCTTCGTTTCGCCCCGTCGTTTTACGGCCGCAAGAACGTATACCTGCTCGCCGAGGACAGGAGCCTGGCAAACTCCGGCTGGCAGTTGCGCGGCAGTTGGACCCCGCTGCTCAACCAGGCGCCCGCAACGGTGTCGTTGGCTCCCCCGGCAGGAGAAGGTCTCGAGCAAACCTTCGAGTTCACCGTCAGCGATCCGAACGGCGCACGCGATCTGCGCACTGCTCGCCTTCTGGTGAACTCGGCGCTCACGGGGGCGAATGGCTGCTATCTGATGTACCGTCCGGCGGAGCGCACCTTCTGGCTTCGCGACGACGCCAACCAGAACTGGCTGGGGCCTGTCACCGAGGGAGCAAGCGGGGTGCTGGCCAACGGCCAGTGCCGTGTCGATGCCGCGCGGTCTTCGGGCTCGGTTTCCGGCGCGGAGCTGCGAGTCGCCGCAGTGGTCACGTTTCGGGGCAGCTTTTTCGGCGCCAAGCGGGTCTGGCTACTGGCTGAGGACATCAACGGGGCCAACAGCGGCTGGCAGCAGCTCGGCACGTGGACTCCGATCACGAATCTGGCGCCTGACGCCGAGTCGGTCGCACCGTCCTCGGGTGAAGGAATGAGCCAGGTCTTCGAGGCCGTCTTCTCGGACCGGAACGGCGCAGGAGACCTTCGTGCGGGCCACCTGTTGTTCCATGAACGGCTTTCCGGCAGCGGAGCCTGCTACGCGCGATATCAGCCTGCCACGGGGCTGTGGCTGCGCAACGACGCCGGCAACGGCTGGCTCGGGCCGGTAGCGCCGGGTTCGGCGGCGACGCTGGCCAACAGCCAGTGCACGGTCGGACCGGCTTCCACAGCCGTCGACGCATCCGGCGACCGGCTGACGCTGTCGCTCCGTGTAGAGTTCCAGGCGGGCTTCGCGGGCACCCGGCGGATTTACCTGCTGGCCGAGGACAGCGCTTACCAGACGAGCGGGTGGGCCAGCTTCGGCTCCTGGACGGTGCCGGCGCCGCCGCGCACCATCCACGTTCCCGCCGGAGGCGATCTCCAGCGGGCGCTCGATGAGGCGCGGCCCGGCGACACAATCACGCTCGAGCCTGGGGCTGCCTATCGGGGCAATTTCGTCCTGCGCCGAAAGACGAGCGAAGGAACCATCACGATCACCAGTGCCGATGCAGGCAGCCTGCCGCCTCCGGGGACGCGCGTCCGGCCCGCCGACGCGCCGCGGCTGCCGAAACTGATTACGCCCAACGCGAACCCGGCTGTGAGTGCGGAGGCCGGGGCGCGCGGCTACCACCTGACCGGACTCGAAGTCAGTGCAGACGCGGGGGTGGCGGTCCGCGAGCTGATTGCCCTGGGTAGCGCCGAGGCGATCAGTGCTGCGGACGCCCCTTCGGAGATCGTGCTGGACCGGCTTTACATCCACGGTGATGCGGCCGCGGCTGCGGAGCGCGGCGTCGCGCTGCACAGCGGCGCCACCACGATCCGGGATTGCTGGATCTCGGAAATCAAGAGCGCCACTGAGACAGCCGAAGCGATCGGCGGCGGCAACGGCCCAGGTCCTTATACCGTGGTCAACAACACGCTGGAGGCGGCGGGCGTCGGGCTAATTTTGGGCGCGATACCGGCCCGTGTGGCCGCTCTCGTTCCAGCCGACATCGTCATTGGCGGCAACCACTTCACCCGGCCGCCGTCCTGGAAGACGTCTGCGTGGCAGGTCCGCCATCTGCTGGCAATTCATCATGCGAGACGCGTGCTGGTGGAGGGCAATGTCTTTGAGCACAACTGGACCGGCGCCGATGCGGAGGGCTTCGCCATCGTCCTCGCGGTGCGCACGCACGGCGGGGCGGTCCCCTGGGCTGCCATCGAGGACGTGACGCTGCGCTATAACGTAGTGAGGAATTCGGCCGCAGTCTTAAAGGTTGTCGCTCGGGACGCCAGCGGGGGGGTCTTGCGCCGACTGCTGGTAGAGAACAATCTGCTCTACGGGATCGATCACACCATCTGGGGCGGCGACGGCCGCATCTTCGAGCTGGCCGGCGGTCCCAGCGAGGTCACCATCGATCACAACACCTGCTTGCAATTGCCGTCCGGCCGCCGCCTTCTCGGCTTCTCTGGCGAGCCGGCCGCCGCCTTCGTCTTCACCAACAACCTGGCGGAGCATGGCCAGGAAGGCGTCCGAGGCGAAGGGCAGGCGACGGGCACGGCCACGCTTGCCGCATACGCGCCCGGATATCGGTTCGAGGGCAACGCGCTCATCGGCGGCAACGCGGCGGGCTACCCGCCCGGAAATCACTTCCCGGCCGATGTCGCGGCGGTGGGATTCCTCGATGCAGCCAATCACGACTATCGCCTTTCCGCCTCGAGTCCCTATGCAGGCGCGGGAACAGACGGCAAGGACATCGGCGCCGACGTCGAAGCGGTGGTGGCAGCCACCCAGGGCGTAGCGCCGTAGCTGCGCGGCTAGGAAAGGCCGGTCACGGAAGATTGCGCGGGTTCGTGCCGGTTCGGCTTCCAACCTCTAAGTGATTGATAATTCATTGGCTGACCGTCTCTGAAGGGAATCGCGGCGTCGGTTCTCGTTCACCATGTTCGGCCGCAATCCGGGATGTCCGCGGCTAGAATCGGGAGCGACACTGATTCACTTTGGGAGGGACTTCGATGCACATCGTTTCCTTGGGCAAGATTTCCGTGACGAATCCCGGAACGCCGGTGCCGCTTTCGGCGACGCCTCTGATGGTGGCGAAAGTTCGCGTGCAGGCTGTGATCGGCGAAACGGGACGTGTCTTTCTCGGTGCCGGCTCTTCTTTCAATAAAGCCACGGGGGAAGGAGTGATTAAGGAGTTCTGGCCGACGGGCGTGGGCGGTGGCAAGGCGGACGAGTTTGAGCTCGATGCCATCAGCCGGGGCAATGTGATCGATCTGAGCAAGCTTTACCTGGACGCTAACGTCGCCGGCGAAGGGGCGATTGTTAGCTACTGCCAGCGTTAGCAGGCGCCGCGCTAGAATCGAAGAGGCGACGCGGGGGCGCGTAGCTCAGCTGGACAGAGCATCTGCCTTCTAAGCAGAGGGTCGCAGGTTCGAGTCCTGCCGCGCCTACCAGTTTTCAATCACTTACGCGGTATCTCTCCCCGGTGTACCTCTGCTTTTCATGGGCAGATGATCGGATTTTGCCGTCCAATTGCCGTACCGGCTCAGCGCTACCGTACTCAATCGCACGGAGGTGATGATGAAGCGTGGCACTCCTGAGCACCCCAAAATGAGGGCCTTGTGCCGGTTGCTCAACATACAGTGTCCGACCGCTGTCGGGATCATGGAGCTCCTGTGGCATTTCACAGCCAGGTTTGCCCCGGCTGGAGACATCGGACGGTATAAGAACGAGGAGATTGCAGCCGCAGTCGGATGGTTCGATGACCGTCCGCCCGATGAACTGATTGATGCTCTCATCGCATGCAGGTGGCTAGACAGAGACGACAAGCATAGGCTGCTGGTTCATGACTGGCCAGAGCATTGCGAGGATTCCGTCCACATGCACTTGGCTAGGCGCGGAATGCTATTTGCTGACGGCACCGCCCCAAAGCGCTCTCGTATGGCGAAACGTGAGCGCACGACGACAGCACAGTGTGCGCACGCTGACGGAACAGAGTCAGCACAGTGTGCGCACGGCGTGCGCACAGAGTCAGCACAGTGTGCGCACGAAGACAGCACTAGCCGTAGCCATAGCCGTAGCCGTAGCCAGAGCCATAAGCCAGAGCCGGCAGCCATAGCCGTAGCCGGAGCC
>CALKXJ010000030.1 GCA_938003835.1 uncultured Bryobacteraceae bacterium
ATGATGTAGCCGAGGAAGTGGCCGAGCAAACTGGTCTTGCCACTCTGCGCCGCCCACATCATGACCACCGTCTCGTACGGACTCGACGGCCCCATGGCGTCCATCACCGCCCGCTGATACGGCGCCCGGTCCGTGCGCCACTCGCCCTTTTCGGCAGCAAACTCCGAACTCAGCCGCGCATTCTGATCCGCCCATTGCGAAACGGTCAGATCGGGCGGCGGCAACAGCACATCGGACTCCAGGATCTGGATCTCGTCAACGCGCATGCTGGACGGCGCTCCGGGTATCGTGGAGCAGGACGCGCGCCTCGCGCATCAGCACCTCCCACACCTCGCGCTCATCGGTGAGCGGCGCGACCTCCGGCGCGACGCGGTTTGGCCAGGCCATCACGGTTTCCTTGATCACCACAAGAATCGCCTCGATCCGTTGGCGAAACAGATCGGTCTCCATCAGCTTGCCCATCCGCTGGTCGTACTCGATCTTGCGGAGCCGGGCCCGGAAAACCATGTCGGCGGTCTTGGCCTGGGCAAATGTCGTCCCCGTGGGCGTGCTCTCAACCGGCGCGGCGGCCACGCGTTCGGACACCGGCTCAGGCCGGTCGTCGAGCACGGCGTCCGAGGCCGGCGCGTCCACCTTGCCGCCGCGCAATACCAGGACGCCGGCCTTGGCCAGCCGGCTGATGTACTGGCGGCTCTTGCCGTGATGCCGCGCGTACTCGGCCTGGGTCATCAGCCTGTCCGACAACTTCAACCCTATCTGTTTGAAACGTTGCGAGATTTAGTTGTTCGATTCTGCTTGATTCGACGGCGCCCCCGAGCGATGAATGGAGTCGCAATGAAGAACACCAAAACACGGAGACTCACCATGCCCGCACAACCCTACATCGAATGTTCGCTTTGTGATGACGCGAAGCCGATCCACCGCGAACTCGTGTTGACCAACCGCGAGGGACTTCTCCTCGACAAGGTCCAATTCTGCCGCGACTGCTGGAACGACATCCGGCAGCCGGTCGAGGACGCGAGCGGCCTCATCGACCGCCGCCAGGAGGATTGACCATCATGGCCATCACCCGCGAAGAACTGATCACCTGGGCCACGCGCAACGGCTGGAAGCTCGACCGCTGGGGCCACCTCAAGAAGGAATTCCCCGGCGCGACGCACCGCATCAAGCTGAGCCGGATCGCGGCGCGCCATGAAATCTCGACGCCGCACGGCTGGGTCCGCCTGGCCAGCGGCTATCTGAAACATCTCACCATCACCGCCGACGGCAAGCTCGGCGGCATGAGCCGATAGAAAGGACGATCGACATGACGACGTTTGCCATCGACAACGACAACACCATCACCGCCTACCTGGCCGGGGAGGCGATCCCCGAAGACCAGGCGCGATTCTCGAGCGAAAAGGAACTCGCCAAACTCGCCGCCCACTGGCCCGCCGAGCGGCTGGTCGAGATCTGGAACGGCTTCGCCGGCGTGCCGCCCTTCGGCGACCTGAAGCCGGTGAAGAAGTTCACCAACCGCAAAACCGCCGTCGCGCGGATCTGGCGCGCCATCCAAGCCCTGACGCCCACCCCCGCGCCCCAGACCGCCAAGGGTGCGCCGAAGAAGGCGCAGGCGAGCGAGGAGGCGGCCTCGACCGGCGGCGGGAAGTCCGCGCGCGAAGGCTCGAAGAAGGCCCTCGTCCTCGATCTCTTGCGCCGCCCGGACGGCGCGACTCTCGCCGACATCATGACCGCCACCGGCTGGCAGGCCCACAGCGTCCGCGGCTTCCTCTCCGGCGCGCTCGGCAAGAAGATGGGCATCACGGTCGAGTCTGTGAAATCGGCCAGCGGCGCCCGCGTCTATCGGATTGTCGAGGAGCGCTGACATGAACCCCGTGACTCACTCCATCGATTGGCTTCTCGTCGTCGCCGAGGCCGAGGACGGCGGCTACGAGCCGGTGGCGCTGGCTTCGACGCCGCTCGAGGCCGAACAACTGGCGCGCTTGGATTTCGCCCGCCGCCTGCGCCGGCTCGAGCGGAACGAAGACGCCGGCCTCTGCCCGCATCTCTACCGCATCTGGGCCCGCCGCCGAGGGCAGTACGAATCCGCGGGCGAGATCCTGCTCTGATCCTTCCCTCCACCCTGCCGCCGGTCAATCGCCGGCGGCATCCCTCTTCTGCCTCGCAACGGCCTCGATCCGTTCCTCCAGCAGCGCGTTGCGCAACTCACACTCGGCCCGCCTCACGTACAGACCGTTCAGACGCAGGATGATCCGGCTTTCGAGCTCGGCCAGTTCCTTGCGCACCTCGGCCAGCAGCGCACGGTTCTGGAGGCTCACGTAGGTGGCGATCAGACCTGATGCCATGCCAACGCCAGGTATCAGCCAGGCAGCCAGAGTTTCAACCGTCACCGTCAGCTCCTGGAGAGCTTGTTTGAAAGCTGGGTATTCCTGTTGACGGAATACAGGCCTCATAATAGACTGAGGATTGATCCGCTCGTTTCGATGCCCGGACACCGCCGCTCTGTTCGCCGATCAGCTTGTTCCGCGCTTCCGTCCGATCGAACGGGTGGCCCGCCGCAAGCTGCTGTATCTGCATGCCGCTCGGCGGCTCGAAGATCTTCGCTGCCCGCCCGGCAACCATCTTGAGGCTCTCAAGGGCGACCGGGCAGGCAGGCACAGCATCCGGATCAACGACCGTTGGCGCATCTGCTTCGTCTGGCGTGACGGCGAAGCGCATGAAGTGGAGATCGTCGACTATCACTGAGGGCACCATGGCCAAGAAGTCACAGCAACTCGAACCGATCCATCCCGGAGAGATCCTGGCCGAAGAGTTCATGAAGCCTCTCGGGCTGAGCATCAACGCCCTGGCCCGTGACCTTCATGTGCCTCCAAATCGCATTCATGCCATCGTCCATGGCCAGCGTTCGATCACTGCGGATACCGCCCTCCGGCTGGCAGCTTATTTCGGCACTGCGGCCGAGCTCTGGATGAATCTTCAATCCGAGTACGATCTGCGTCAGGCGCGCCGCACGCTCGGTCCGGAGATTGAGCGCACGGTGCGGAAGCGGCCGGCGGCGTAACCGGCGGCTGCTGTGATTCCCGCTCCCGCTGCAAGATCCGAAGCTCTTGCGCCCAGTCGTGCAGCGCCAGGCACAGACCCGCGACGTCCGGATGGCCGGCGCGCAGCAGCGCTTCTGCTTCGGCCATCTCCCGTTCGCACCGCGCCACCTCACGCCGCCACTGTTCCTCGTTCCAGGGCGATCTCTGCGAACCCTCGTCCGTCGGATTCGAGCACGGCGCGCTTGCCGGAGAACTCTTCAAAGCGGTGGATGATGACATCGCAGTACTTCGGCTCCAATTCAACGAGCCGCGCCTGGCGCCCGGTTCGCTCACAAGCAATGAGTGTTGAACCGGATCCGGCGAATGGATCGAGCACCGTGTCGCGCGTTTTTGAAGAGTTGCGGATAGCGCGCTCGATCAGCTCTACCGGCTTTTGTGTCGGATGGAGATCATTTTTGACCGGCTTCTTCACGGACCACACATCGCCCTGGTCGCGGGCGCCGCACCAAAAGTGGTCCGTGCCTTCCTTCCAGCCATAGAGGATCGGCTCGTACTGACGCTGGTAATCGGACCGCCCCATAGTGAACGTGTTCTTGGCCCAGATGAGGAAGGTCGACCAGTGGCCTCCCGCTTCGGTGAACGCCTTGTGCAGCGTGTGCAGCTCGGACGACGACA
This sequence comes from uncultured Bryobacteraceae bacterium, assembly GCA_938003835.1. Classification (GTDB taxonomy): domain Bacteria; phylum Acidobacteriota; class Terriglobia; order Bryobacterales; family Bryobacteraceae; genus CALKXJ01. The sequence goes on from CALKXJ010000030.1 coordinate 3,717, forward strand.
TGCAGATGTAGACGGCGCCCTTGGTCACGGCCAGGATGTTCGCGCAGGCGTCGCGCAGGAACTGCTCGAAGCCGTCGCCCAGGTTGTCGTTGACGATTTTGCGCCGCTTGCCGCGCAACTTGTCCTTCATCGTGGCGCCGTAGTTCAAGTTGTACGGCGGGTCGCTGAAGACCATGTCGGCGAGGCTTCCCGCCAGCACTTTTTCCACGGCTTCCATCTGCGTGGCATCGCCGCACACCAGGCGATGATCTCCAAGTAGCCACACATCGCCCGGCACCGTGACTGCCGTCTCCTGCGCCTCCGGGACGGCGTCTTCGTCCGTCAGTCCCGCGGACTCTTCTTCCGGTTCCACAAGCAGCGCTTCGATCTCGTCATCGGCGAAGCCCAGCAGGTCGAGGTTGAACTCGTCCTCGCGCAGCGCCTCCAGTTCGACGCGCAGCATCTCCTCATCCCACCCGGCGTTCTGGGCGAGCCTATTGTCGGCGATCACCAGCGCGCGGCGCTGCGTCTCGCTCAGATGATCCAGCACGATCACCGGCGCCTCGGCCAAGCCGAGCTTCCGGGCGGCCATCACGCGCGCATGGCCCGCGATGATGATGCCGTCTGCTCCGACGAGAACCGGGTTGACGAACCCGAACTCGGCGATCGATGCCGCAATCTGCGCGACCTGCTCCTTGGTGGGTGTGCGCGGGTTCCTTGCGTAGGCAATCAGCCGCTCGACGGGCCATCGCTCGATGTGGAGATCGGGTTTCACTTTTTGATGTAGGGTGCCTGCGCTGGAGTGCCGTCAGGGTTGGCGAAGTGGGCGAGCACAGCCGTGAGACCCTGCACCGCCGACAGCCCGACCATGGCCCAGAACTTGCCACGCCCGGGCAGCAGGTCGATCGAGGCATTGAGACCTTGCGCCACCAGCGCCAGCATTTGAACCGCAACGTTGACCGAAAACTTCATCTTCGTGAGCTCCTCCAATTGCTTGAGCAGCGGCCGCAGCCGCCACCAAAGCCGCAGTTCGCGAATCATTGGCGTTGAAAAAGCGGGGCGGCCCGACACGGGGATGCCGAGCC
>CALKXJ010000031.1 GCA_938003835.1 uncultured Bryobacteraceae bacterium
GATGACCGAGCAGTGGCTGCCTGTCTACATCTCGCTGCTGACGCCGATCGCCACGCTGGCCGTTGTGCTGGTAGGTTTCCTCTACAACAATAGCCGGTTCACCGAGCTCAGCACGAGCGTCGACCGCCGTATTACGGAACTCAGCACCAGCGTCGACCGCCGCATCACCGAGCTCAGCAAGAGCGTCGATGGCCGCATCAGCGAGCTCAGCAAAAACATGGACAGCCGCATCAGCGAACTCAGCAAGAGTGTGGACAGCCGCATCTCGGACCTCAAGGATCTCATCAAGGCCCAGGGCGATCGCTTCGATGCCAACCTGGCTCGTGTCGAAAGCTCCCTGCTCACCAAATTCGCCGAGCTCGACACTCGCCTGACGCGGATCGAGGCCCGTATCTCCTGATCCCGCTTCGGGGCGGGCTAGAAATACTTCTTTACGATCCAATCGGGTTGCCACTGGTCGGGCTTGCGCTCGGCGCCCGTCATATCGATCTTCTCCGGCTGAGGCTTATCGACCGCGAGCGGCTGCGTGTCGCCCAAGCGGCGCTGCCAGTCCGCCAGCAATGACATCATGCGCTCCACTCGCTCAGCCTGCTCGGCCTCGGCGGCGAGGTTGCGCAGCTCGTGCGAGTCCTGAGCAAGGTCGAACAACTGCGTGTAGTTGATCTGGGGATAGCGGATCAGCTTATAGCGCTCGTCCCGAACGGCTCGCATCAGGTTGGTGAAAGACAGAAATAAAGAATCCCGCACGCGCTCCTCGTCACCGCGCCAGATGGGTGCCAGATCCGCTCCGTCCAGATCGCCCGGCGGCTCGAGTCCGGCCAACCCGAGAATCGTGGGAAACAGGTCGAGCAGGTAGACGAGCGCCTCCGAGGAGCCCCGCGCCATGCCGGGTCCGGCGACCATGAGCGGCACACGCTGGCTGTGCTCGTACAGGTTCTGCTTGCCGAGCAGGCCGTGGCTGCCGAGCGCCAGCCCGTTATCGGCCGCGTAGATGACCCAGGTGTGGGCAGCGTGCCCGCTCTCGTCGAGAGCCCTCAGAATGCGGCCCACCTGCTCGTCCAGATGCGTGATCATCCCGTAATACTCGGCGAGCTGATCCCGGATCACCTCCGGAGTCCTCGGCCAGGCGGCCAGGTTTTCATCGCGGCCCCCGAGATGCCCGTTGTTGAACGGGTGGTGCGGCAGGAAGTTTGCCGGCAGCGGCGGCCTCCGCTCATAGTACGGGCGCAGGTACGCTTCCGGCGGCTGCCGGGGATCGTGCGGCGCCGTGAAAGCCACATAGGCAAAGAAAGGCTGCCGGCTCCGGTGGTGGCGGAGAAACTCGATCGCCGCATCAGCGAACAGCTCGCTCGAGAATTTCTCCGACGTCCGCGCGTTTACCAGGCGGCCGTCTTCGGAGAGGTCCTCCACCGGCACCTTGGTGTGGTCCGACATCCCGCCGAAGAAGACCGCCCGGCCCCGGGCAAAGCCGCGGAGAAACGAGGGTCGCCCGTTGTGCCACTTGCCCGTGGCGAAGGTCACATAGCCCGCCTCGCGCAAGAGCTCGGGCAGGATCTTGACGCCTTCGAGATTGTTCGGGACCCGAAAATAGGCGAGCCCGGTGTGAAGCATCGCCCGGCTGGGGATGCACACGGCGCCCGCATTCGAGCCCAGGTTGTAGGCGACGCGGAAGCTGAAGCCGCGCTCGGCCAACCGGTCGAGGTTCGGCGTGCGGATATACGGGTTGCCCCAGGCGCCGATGGTGTCGGCGCGCTGGTCATCGGCAAGAAGCAGCAGGATGTTCGGTCTCTCCGGCGCACGGCTCCGGCAGCCCGCCGCAGCGAGAGCCAGCAAGGTCAGAACGGGCAGAGCCCGGCCACGTATGCTCGGTGCCATAGCGGCAAGTATAACGTTGTACAATCGGCTTCTCATGAGCCTGGACGAACTCCGGCGCGAGGTTCTCGAAGCCAACCTCGAACTCGTTCGCCGCGGACTCGTGCTTTACACCTTCGGCAACGCCAGCGGCCTCTGGCGCGAGAAAGGTCTCGTGGTGATCAAGCCGAGCGGCGTCCCTTTCGAGGAACTGACGTTGGAGGCGATGGTGGTGACCGATCTCGAGGGGCGGCCGGTCGAAGGGGGATTGAAGCCTTCGACCGATCTGGCCACGCACCTGGAAATCTATCGCGCCTTCGACGGCGCCGGCGGCATCGTGCACACGCACTCTACCTACGCCACCGCCTGGGCCCAGGCCCGGCGCGAGATCCCCTGTCTCGGCACCACGCATGCCGACTACGGGCGCGGGCCGGTCCCGCTGACGGAGCCGCTCACCCCCGAGGAGATCGAGGGCGACTACGAGCGCAACACCGGGCGCGCCATCGTGCAGCGCTTCCAGAGCCTGAGCCCGCGCGAGGCGCCCTGGGTGCTGGTTGCCGGCCACGGGCCCTTCGCCTGGGGCGCTTCCCCGCAGGAGGCCGTCTTCCACGCGGTCATTCTTGAAGAGCTCGCTCGCCTGGCGTGGCTGACCCTGGCGCTCGAACCACGCGCCGCCGCCCTCCCGCAGGTCCTCATCGACCGGCACTTCCTGCGCAAACACGGCCCGAAGGCTACCTACGGGCAGAGCTCCCCGGGGGAGCCTCACCAGAAATAGATGTAGAAGGCTACGATGACGCTCAGAATCACCGCGGTGTGGAGGACGTCCCAGTAGTTCCAGCTCGCTCGGGTTTCGGCTCTCTGCTCGGGCGTCGAGGAAGCGAACGTCAGACCGCGAATCTTCTCGGGCGACGGCTTCTCGGTGAACGCGCTCACCAGCAGGATGACGGCGATGGTCGCAAAGAAGAGCAGGATGCAGTAATGCAGCCAGTTCATGGCGACGATCGGGTAAAGCCAACCCTCGGGATCGAGGCGCTCGCTGAAGACGTCGAGCACCAGCCGCAGCATGCCCAGCACGAAGCCGAAGATGAGCCCCACGGTCCCGCCGGCGCTCGTGGCGCGCGTCGTGAACACGCCGAGCAGGAAGACGGCGGCGATGCCCGGTGCAATCAGGCTCTGCACATTCTGCAAGTACTCATAGAGCACGGCGGCGATCGAGCGCATTAAGGGGATCCAGGCGATGCCGAGTCCCACCACCGCCGCCGTCGCCACGCGCCCGACAAAAACCAGGTGCCTCTCCGTCGACTGAGGCCGCAGCTTCTTATAGAAATCCACCGTGAACAGCGTCGCCGAAGAGTTGAACAGCGAGGCGAGCGAACTCATGAGCGCCGCCACCAGCCCGCCGACAACCACGCCGCGCAGTCCCGAGGGTAACAGCGCCGAGACCAGCGCCGGGAAGGCCTCGTCCGAGCTTCTGAGCTCGAGCAGCCCCTTCTGGACCATCGTGTAGGCGATCATGCCCGGCACCAGAAAGATGAACACCGGCAGCAGCTTCATGTAGGCGGCGAAGATCGTTCCCCGCCGCGCATGTCTCTGGTTCTTGGCGGAAAGCGTCCGCTGGACGATGTACTGGTCCGTGCACCAGTACCAGAAGCCGATAATGGCCGAGCCGAGCAGGACGCCGGTCCAGGGAAACTGCGGGTCTGAGGCCGGGCGGATCAGGTGAATGTTGGCTCCGACGTGCCGCTCCACTTCGCTCCATCCGCCCACAGCCGAGAGCCCGGAGATCAGGATCACCACCGAACCGATGATCAGTACGGGAGCCTGGAGGATTGAGGTGTAAAGCACCGCCTTCATGCCGCCGAAGATGGTGAACAGCCCGGTCAGCGCCACCAGGCCGATGCCGCTGATCCAGAAGAAGTCGATGCCCATCCACTCGTCGATGCCGAGCACCGTCTTGAAGACGACGCCTCCGGCATAGACGGTCACCGCCACCTTGGTGAGCACATAGCTGACCAGCGAAATGAGCGACAGAAACCAGCGTGCCCCGGGCGAATAGCGCCGCTCGAGAAACTCCGGCATGGTGAAGACCTTGCTGCGGGCGTAGAAGGGCACGAAGACCCAGCCGAGCACCAGGATGAGCCAGGCGTGCATCTCCCAGTGGGCCATCGCCATGCCGCTTTCATAGCCCGTCCCGGCCAGGCCCACCAGGTGCTCGGAACCGATGTTGGAGGCGAAGATCGAAGCGCCCACGGCCACCCAGCCGGCATTGCGGCCCGCCAGGAAGTAGTCCGCCGTGTCTTCCTCCTTCTGCTTCAGCACCCAGATGACGATGGCGACGAGGGCGCCGAAGAAGGCTGTGAGAACCAGCCAATCCAATCCGGAGAAACCGATCATGCGACGCCTCCCCTGCTTTCGCGCGGGCCCTTGGGCCCGACGCGGTCACAAACGAACGATTCTACCCGTAGGCGGAGGCGTCAAGCGAGCGGCGGCGGCCGCCTCGGAGCCGCTCAGGCCGCCGCCGGAGCCTTTGCCCTAAAGATTACTGCTGTCACCAGTTCGATGAGCAAGCCGACCACCAGACCCGCGACGAGCACAATCCAGAACTCCACCGCCCAGCGTCCGGCGACCCAAACGGCTCCGAAAGCCAGAGGCAGGCTGAAGATGAAACCCATGAGCAGGCCGTGCAGCCACCAGCCCATCCGGCAGCAACTCACCGCGATCGCAAAGCCGAGTACGCCACGACCTAGGATGAGGGTGAGGAGCCCGGCGGCTCCTACCGTGACATTGGTTCCGCTGCGAGCGACGAGCGCCTCGATGAGGCCGAGAATTAACCCGGCCAGTGTGGCAACGACAACGCGTTTGGACGACATGGTTCTCCCTCCTGGCCGCAGCCCATGGGCCGCGGCCTCACTCACCTCGGCCTCGACAGGCCCCTCCGGCGGCTGCCGCAGAAGCCGGGGTATGAGTGCAGACGCTCCGCGTGCCTTTCAGGGGCTTCCGTCGAGCGCCGCCCGTGGCCCGACGAGCCCTATCCGGTGATCTCGACCGCCTGTGCGAGGTTCCCGCGCCGCGTCGGGACGAACTTGACCGAGGCTTGCTTGCCCTTGTGAGCGGGCAGCTCGTCGAGTTTCACTTTCTGGCCTCCGGAGCTAATCCGGGTCCCGGCGCGCAGCACGAAGCTATAGGTGACGCCGCGCGCTCCCTCGACGACCAGGAGCTTCTGGGCGGTGTCGACAAGAGTGATCTTTCCGGACAGCGTTTCAGCAGGCCCGAGCGTGTCGCCCTTACCCGCCTGCGCGGCCGCCGGTGAAGTTGCGCCTGCCACGAGCAGGCAGAGGATCGGGAGCAGAACCTTCATCGACCGCATGAGTTCAACCCTCCCGAAACTATGTTAACTCGACCTGTCCGCCCCGGCGAGGCACATCCCGGATAGAATGGTCAAGTTAGGCTTGCCGTATGAAACTTTCGAGCCACACCATCACTCAGGGACGCGACCGCGCACCAGCACGCGCCATGCTCAAGGCCATCGGCTTCACCGACGAAGATCTCGCCAAGCCGATCATCGGCGTGGCCAATACCTGGATTGAGACGATGCCTTGCAACTACAACCTCCGGGCCTTGGCGGTCAAGGTCAAGGAGGGAATCCGAGCGGCCGGCGGCACCCCCATGGAGTTCAACACCATCGCCATCAGCGACGGCGTCACCATGGGGACTGAAGGGATGAAGGCCTCCTTGGTCAGCCGCGAGATCATCGCCGACTCCATCGAGCTGCTCGTGCGCGGCCACATGTTCGACGGCATCATCGCCCTGGTGGCCTGCGACAAGACGATTCCCGGCGCCGCCATGGCGCTCCTGCGCGTCAACGTGCCCGGCCTGGTGCTTTACGGCGGCTCGATTCTCCCCGGCCGGCTCGACGGGCGCGAGCTCACCATCCAGGATGTCTTCGAGGCTGTGGGCGCCGCCGCCGCAGGCAGGATTACCGACGAGGAGCTGCGCTCCATCGAGAACGCCGCCTGTCCGGGCGCGGGCGCCTGCGGCGGCCAGTTCACCGCCAACACCATGGCCACCGTCATGGAGATGATCGGCCTGTCGCCCTTCGGCACCGCCTCTGTACCGCAAGTCGATCCCCGAAAAGACGACGTCGCGTTCCGCTGCGGGCAGTTGATCGTCGAGGCCGTGCGGCGGGATCTCAGGCCGCGACATATCGCCACCCGCGCCGCCTTCGAGAATGCCATCGCGGCGGTGGCGGCCACAGGCGGCTCCACCAATGCCGTGCTGCATCTGTTGGCGATGGCCCGCGAGGCCGAGGTCCCTCTCGAGATCGACGAATTCGACCGGATCAGCAGCCGCACGCCGCTGCTCGTCGATCTGAAGCCCACCGGCAAGTATGTCGCAGTCGACGTCGACAAGGCGGGCGGCATTCCCGTGATCGCCCGGCGCCTGCTCGAAGGCGGCTATGTGGACGGCTCGGCGATAACAATCACCGGGCGCACCTTCGCCCAGGAGGCGGCCGAGGCACGCGAGACGCCCGGCCAGCAAGTCATCCATCCGCTCTCGGACCCGATCAAGCCCACCGGAGGGCTGATGATCCTGCGCGGTAACCTGGCGCCGGACGGGGCGGTGATCAAGGTGAGCGGCGCAGGGCGCCTCTCGCACCGCGGACCGGCCCGCGTCTTCGATCGCGAAGAGGACGCCATGGGCGCCGTTATGCGCGGAGAGATCCACCCGGGCGACGTGGTCGTGATTCGCTATGAGGGACCAAAGGGCGGGCCCGGCATGCGCGAGATGCTCGGCGTCACCGGTGCCATCGTCGGGGCCGGCCTCGGACCGAGCGTCGCGCTGATGACCGACGGCCGCTTTAGCGGGGCCACCCACGGCTTCATGATCGGGCACGTCGCGCCCGAGGCGGCTGACGGGGGCCCGATCGCCCTGGTCGAGGAGGGCGACACCATCGAGATCGACCTCGCCCAGCGTCGGATCGACTTGTTGGTAGGCAATGCGGAGCTCGAACGCCGTCGCCAGGCCTGGCGGCCCCCCGAGCCCCGCTACCGCACGGGCGTCTTCGCCAAGTACGTCCGCCTGGTCGATTCCGCCGCGCGCGGGGCCGTCACCTGCGGCGCCTGATCAGGACGCCACGGCCGCCAGGTGAGGCGCGATCATCCTTTCGACCTCGGCGCGCCCGATGGCGCCCACCCGCTGGTCGACCACGCGGCCGCCCTTGAACAGCAGCAGCGTCGGAATGCCACGGATGTTGTACCGCATCGCGGTGGCGCCATTCTCGTCGACGTTCAGCTTGCCCACCTTCAGCCGGCCGACATAGGCGTCGGCGATTGCGTCCACCGTAGGAGCCATCATGCGGCACGGGCCGCACCACTCAGCCCAAAAGTCCACCAGAACGGGAAGCTCGGAGTTCAGGACCTCGCGGTCGAAACCCTCGTCGGTGAAAGTCAAAACATTCTTGGATGCCATCCAGTTGTTCTCCAGGATTCGGCGATAGTGCGCGGCGTCAGGCCCGCCTGCCGCGGCGGGCAGTGCGAGGTTTCTATCGCCGCTCCCTCACTATGATGAGAAAAGGCTGAGGAAGGATTCAACGCCCGGCCTCCGCCTGGGATAAACCAGGGGATTACCCGATCGTGCTTGCCGCCCTGCTGCTCGTCTGGCTCGAAATCACCACTCCCGTTTGGGAGCTAAAGGCGGCGGCTGAGTGGACCGACGAGGAGCTGGCAGCGGTGCTCACTGCCTCTCCCTGGGCGCAGATGCATCGGCTGGAGTTGCCCGCGGCCAAAGGCGTGGGCGCCGGCGGCCTTTCCAATCCGACCCTTCATCTTTTCCTGGCCACAGCCACTCCCGTCCGGGAAGCGGAGCGTGAGCTGCGCCGGCGCAGGCTCCAGGGGAGCGTAGAGCCGGAGCGCGCCGCCGACTCCGAGTTCGAGGAGTTCCTCGAGGCCAACCCGGGTCGCTACATCGTCCTGGCCGTCCGCGTCTTGCGGCCGGAGCTGCTGGACCGGCCGCGCTCGGTCGAAACCATGGAGCGGGAAACCCGGCTCAGGATCGGCCGCCGCTCCTACGAGCTCGTGGGGCACTTCCTTCCTACCCGCGACGATCCCTACGTCCGGCTGATCTTTCCCCGCGACGTACGCGACACGGACACGGAACTCCGCTTCGAGCTTTATGTGCCCGGCGTCCCGCTGCCGTTCCGGACCGTGCGCTTCAAGCTCGAGAAACTCACCTGGCGCGGCCGGCCTGAGTACTGATCCGCCCCAAGGCGCGCCTCAGGCCAGCGGATCGACCGGAGCTTTCGGCAGAAAAGACGGCACGCGCTGGATGGCACTCATGGCGCCGTCCAGCACCAGGACGCTTCCGTTGAAAAACTTGGCCTCCTCCGAAGCCAGGAAGAGGACGCAGTTGGCCACGTCGGCCGGCTCTCCGAACTGTCCTCCCGGGTATAGCGCCAGAAGCTCCGCCTCCGAACCGGGGTGCTCAGCATAATAACGCCGGGAGTTCTCCGTGAGGATCGTGCCCGGACAGATCGCGTTGACGCGGATGCCGAACGGCGCATACTGTATCGCCATGACGCGGGTAAGCGAAAGAATGCCGCCCTTGGCGGCGGAGTAAGCCGCCAGGTGGACGCCGCACAGGGCGTTCACCGAGCTGATGTTGACGATCACCCCCTGGCGGCGCGCCATCATCGACTTGAGCGCCTCGCGCGAAGCGAGAAATACGCCTTTGAGCGTGACGTCGACCACGCGATCCCACGCCTGTTCGCTCGTCGTGTGAACCCAGCCGTCGCCCGCCCATGCCGCGGCGTTATTCACCAGCACGTCGACGGGACCAGCCACGGCGAAGGTCCGCGCGACGTCGGCCGCTGAGGAGACGTCGCCCGCCACCGGCTCGCAGATGCCGCCCTGCTCCCGGATGAGCCGCGCCGTCTCCCCGTTACCCGCCTCATCCGTGTCCATCGAAATCACGCGCGCGCCCTCGGCGGCAAACCGCCTTGCCGTCTCGCGGCCGATGCCCGCGCCCGCCCCCGTAATCACGACAGTCTTGCTTATAAATCTCATGGAAGCCCCTCGCATATGCCCTGAGCGGTGAAGAGATCAAACTAGCACAGGTGGCGCCTTTCCTCGAGCCCACTATGCGATCCGGTATCGAGCCACGGTCTCCTCGTTCACCTCAACGCCGAGGCCCGGACCGTGCGGCACTCGAAGGTATCCGTCTTCGAGCCGCAGCGGCTCCCGCACCAGTTCCCTGCTGAGCGGCCCCGCCGAAGTATTGAATTCGACGAAAGCCGCCCGCCGCGCCCAGGCCATCAGATGAAGCGAAGCGGCCGTCAGCAGGTCCGAGCACCAGGAGTGCGGGATGACGAGCCGGTTGGCCCGTTCGGCCATGTGGACGATCTTGCGCCCCACGGTCAGGCCCCCGCAACGCGTCAGGTCCGGCTGAACCACGTCGACGCGCGCCCGTTCGATCAGTTGCGCGAAACCCCATTCGGTGGACTCCTGCTCGCCGCAAGCGATCAGGGTGTTTACCGCCTCGGCCACCTGGCGGTAGCCGTCATAGTCCTCAGGGTGAAGCGGCTCCTCGACAAAGTAGGGCCGGAACGGCTCGAGCGCTCGGATCATCCGGATCGCCTCCTTGGGGGTGCGCTCGGCGAACCAGCCGGTGTCGACCATCAGCTCGGCATGATCCCCCAGGGCGTTTCGCGCCGCTTCGACCAGTCGTTGATCGAGCGCGGGATCCCGCCCGAAGACGCCCCAGCCGAACTTCACTGCCGTAAAGCCCTGATCGAGATAGCGCCGCGCCGCCTCGCGCATCGCCTCCGGTGTCGGGCGGAATAAGGTGCTGGCGTAGGCGCGCACGCGGTCTCGCCAGCGCCCGCCGAGGAGGATGTGAATCGGTTGCCGGTAATACCTCCCGAGGATGTCCCAGAGCGCAATGTCAATGGCGGAGATCGCCTGCATGGCTGCACCGCGACGGCCGTAGTAGATGCTGCCGCGGTACATCTTGTACCAGAGCCGTTCCACCTCGAGCGGATTCTCGCCCACCAACAGCGCGGCCAGCCCGTCGAAGCATTCCAGGCCGTCATCGCTCCAGCGCGGCGCCTCGACGATGGCCTTCGCCACCGTGGGAGCCGTTTCCATGTCCGAGTAGCCGGTGATGCCCGCGTCGGTGGACACCCTCACCAGACCCATGTAGGTGGGACCCGGTGGCTCGGAGGCGTCTTCCGGACTCCGGTACAGTCCGGGCGATTTCAGTACCAGCACCTCGACCGCGGTGATCTTCATGGGGCCCTGTATAGTGTAATGCGGGAGAAGGAGGACCAGCCCGTGCCAGAGATCATCTACGATCCCACCCGCATCGATTTCGACCGCCCCGGCAAGCATCACTACCAGGTGGCCTTTCACCTCGACTCGACCTGGGGCTACTCGCTGGTGCCGCTGACGGTGATCAACGGCTACCGGCCTCTCGGCGCCGAGGGGCCGCCCCCGGGCGTGGTGGCTTTCGGCGGCACCCACGGCAACGAGTGGGAAGGCCAGGTGGCCGTCAAACGGCTATGCGCGGACCTCCAGCCGGAGGAGCTCTCGGGCCGCGTGATCCTGATTCCCCAGCTCAGCGAGAGTGCCTGCGTGGCCAACCAGCGCGTCTCCCCGCTCGACGGCGTCAACATGAACCGCGCCTTCCCCGGCAATGCCCGCGGGACGATCTCCTACCGCATCGCGCACTTCGTCAAGACGCAGATCTTTCCAAGAGTGGGCGTCGTGCTCGATATTCATTCCGGCGGCAAAGAGGGAGCTTTCCCGATCTGCACCTCGTTCCACCCGATTCCTAATCCGGCACAGCGCGCCGAGATCTATCGCGTCGCGCAGCTATTCGACACGCCCATCATCCTCATCTATTCGAGCCAGATGGCCTCCGGGCTTCTCACCGATGAGGCGGAAGCCGAGGGCAAGATCACCATCGGCGGCGAGTTCGGCGCCGGGGAATCCGTGAGCCTGGCCGGCACGCGCCACGCCTACGAGGGCATCAAGAACGTCCTGCGCCACTACGGCATGCTCGAGGGGGAGATTGTTAAGATCGACCCGTCACGCCCCACACCCCCGAAGCTGGTGGCCGCTCCCAACCTGGAGGATTACATTCCCTGCCCCGCGAACGGCATCTGGGAGCCCACCGTCGAACTTGGGACCTCGGTGGCCGCAGGGGACCTCATCGGGCGGCTGCACGACTTCTCCGACCACTCCTCTGCGCCTCGCGAGATCCGGGCGCACCGCGCCGGCATCGTCGCCATGATGCGCCTGGGCGCCGTCGCCGCGAAAGGAGCGACGCTTTATGTGATCGCCGAAGAGGCTGTGCTCTGAGGCGGCCATGGTCGAACCGGCGGGTGGCCGGAGCCTTCAGCCGCCTCTGCCGCGCGCCTGGCGCGTGGTCGGCCTGCTCTGGTTCACCTTCTTGATCAACTATGTGGACCGTCAGGTGGTCTTCTCGATCTTCCCGCCGCTCCGAAAGGACTTGCGGTTTACGGAGACGCAGCTCGGTCTGATCGGTTCGATCTTCACCTGGGTCTACTCGCTGTCGATGCCGCTCGCCGGCCGCCTCGCAGATCTGCTACCGCGCAGACGCATCGTACTGGCGAGTTTGATTCTGTGGAGTCTGGCGACGCTCGGTACGGGCTCGAGCGTCTCCGTCGGCGTGTTCCTCCTGTGGCGGGCCGCCATGGGGATTACCGAGGCGCTCTATGTCCCCGCTGCTCTGGGGTTGATCGCCGCCTGGCATGGCGCCGCCACGCGGTCCAAAGCCCTCGCCGTCCATGCGACCGCGCAACTGGCGGGGATTGCCGCGGGAGGGTGGTATGGGGGCTGGTCCGCGGAAACGATCGGCTGGCGCAACGGCTTTTTCCTTCTGGCCGGCTTGGGGCTCACCTGGGCCGCGGTCCTCGCCCGGGCGCTTCCCGGCCCGCCCGCCGGAGCGGCCTCGGGATCCGGAACCCATGCCGCCGCCTGGGAGATCTTCCGCTCTCGATGCTATACGGCGCTCGCGTGCGTGTTCTTCGCCTTCTGCGCCGAGCTCTGGATGCTTTATGCGTGGTTACCCGATTTCGTCCACGGTAAGTTCGGACTTTCCCTCACTCAGAGCGGCTTCACCGCGACTTTCTATCTCCAGAGCGGCTCCGCAGTGGGTGTCCTCGCGGGCGGGGCTCTGGCCGACGCGGCGGCCAAGCGCTGGGCGGCCGGCCGGTTCTATACGGCCGGCGCGGGCGTGCTCTTGAGCGCTCCGCTGGCTTACGCCACGTTCGCCTCCGGGACGCTCGCGGCGATGAAGCTGGCCGCCGCCGGCTTCGGCGCCGTCGCGGGCCTGATGATCGCCAATATCTTCGCCGCCGCCTACGACGTCATCGCCGAGCGCAACTACGGCTTTGGCGCCGGGGTGCTCAATTTCGTGGGCGGCCTCTCCGGTGGTGCCTCGATCTTCCTCACCGGCTTGCTGAAGCACCGCCTGGGGGTGGAAACCCTCATGGCCTGGGCAGCGACGGCTGCCGGAATTCTGGCAGCACTGCTGTTGCTCGCCACCGCCGCCTGGTTTGCCAGGGACCGACAGCAGCTTCTAGCGCCAGCCCGCGGGGCTTTGGGCTGAGGCAATCGCCGAGTCCAGCTTGACTTTCCCTTTTTATTCGCCAAAAATGAAGAGGAGGGGAGAACGCATGGCTCTGACCCGCAGGCAAAAAGAAGTGCTGGATTTCATCTGGCGGTTCGTCGAGGAGCACGGCTATAGCCCCAGCTACGAGGAGATCGCGCAGGGGCTCCGGCTGGCTTCGCTGGCGACCGTGCACAAGCACATCTCGGCGCTGGACGCCAAGGGCTACCTGCGCAGGGCGTACAACCAGAGCCGGTCGCTCGAAGTCTCCCCAGAGTACGTTGCCGAGGCCCGCAGGCAGAAGGCTGCGGTCCGTTACGAGGTCCCACTGGCCGGACGCATCGCCGCCGGCGCCCCGGTCGAGGCCTACCCGGGAACCGAGACGCTGAATTTCGCGGACTTCGTCGGTAGCCGGGACACCTTTGCCTTGGAGGTCCGCGGCGATTCAATGATCGAGGACCACATCCTTGACGGGGACTACGTTCTGGTGGAGCGCACCTCGGAGGTCAACGACGGCGATGTTGTGGTAGCGCTCGTGGACGGCGCTGAAACAACCCTGAAGCGCTACTTCAGGGAGCCAGGCGGAATGGTGCGCTTACAGCCGGCCAACCCGTCGATGTCTCCGATCCTTCTCAGCGCGGACCGGGTCTCGATCCAGGGTCGACTTCTCGCGGTCTTGCGAAAGTACCGCTAAACCGCCCTTCCGCCGGGCGAGGCGGTTTTCCCAATTGTGCCCGTTCAGGTGGGTAGGGTTGCGCCGCGACGGCTCTTCGCCTCGAAGAGATTCGCGGCAAGTTCCCAGGAGGCTCCACCGTCGCTGCTCGTGGCCAACGTGTGCGGACCGAAAACCCATAGCCGCCCCCGATGGAGCACGATGGCCAGGAGCGCCTCCGGGGCGTCGAAGGCCAGCGGCTGCCAGCTCTTGCCCCCGTCGTAGCTGGCAAGGATCTTCTCGCCGGCGATGTAACCTGTGCCGTCAGGCGTGAAAAGGATCGAGCGCAACCATCCCGGGTCGGGCGAGGGAAGCCGAGACCAGCTCGAGCCACCGTCGGCAGTGTGCAGAATTAGACCGCCGATACCGACCACCCAGCCTTCTTCGGGAGTTCGGAACCAGATTGCGGTGAGCGTTTGGTAGATGTTGCCCGGAGAGACGTTTTCCCAGGAGGCGCCGCCGTCGGCCGTCCGCAGGATTGTCCCATTCCAGCCGGCGGCCCAGCCGTGCTGCCCGTCGAGAAACCAGATGCCTTCGAGATTGTTTCGCGTCAAGCTCGGCTGCAACCGCCAGCTTCGACCGTTGTCCGCCGAGTGCAGGATGGTTCCCTCATGGCCCGCCACCCAGATCTTCTCGCCTCGGACGGCGATCGAGTTCAGGTGACTGCGGACGCCGGATTCCGGCCGCCTCCAACTGGCGCCGCCGTCGTCACTCAACAGGAGCACACCCTCAGCCCCGGCTACAATCGCGTGAATCGGGCTCCCCAGTCGAAGAGCTCGCGCGCGAAGCTCGCCGAGGCGCAGGATTGCCCATGTCCGACCGCCGTCCTCGGTCTTGTAAATCCGCCCGTTTTCACATAACACCCAGGTCGCCTCGTCTCCGTACGAGGCCACGTCCCGAATCCAGCAGCCCTCTGGTTGCGCCCGTGCCGGGCCGTAGGCGCCGAGCATTAGCAACGCGAGGTACCACGCATGGCGACCGGGCCTGCCGAACCTCATTCTTCACCTCCCCTCGATGACGATGAAGAAGGTGCGCCCGCCGCGGTTTACCAGCAGCATGATGGGGCCGTCTGCCGCCCGGCGAATCGCGCGTTCGAAGGTCGCGACGTTCGTGACGACCTCCCGGTTCACTTCCTGGATGACGTCGCCGCGCTGGAGACCGGCTTCGGCCGCCTGGCTGAACGGCTGCACCTGCGTGACGACCACACCGAAAGTGTCGCGGGGCAGCCCCAGTTGCCGCGCCAGTTGCGGAGTGAGGTCATCCACCTGGACGCCCTCGAGCGGCCCACCCCGACCTGGCCTGCGCGAGGCCTCCTCGGCCCGCTCGGGCAGCTCACCCAGCGTTACCGGAATCGTCAGGGACTTGCCTTCGCGTAACACCTTGAGGTTTACTTTCTTGCCGGGACCGGCTCGCGCAATGGTCAGTTGCAGGTGCCGGCTGTCTTCGATCTTTTCGTCATCGACGGCCACAATGACGTCGCCGGTCTGGAGACCTGCGCGCGCCGCCGGGCTACCGCTCTCCACGTCTCCCACGATCGCGCCGCTCGGCTCGGCAAGCTTGAGCGCCCTCGCCATCGCCGGGGTCACCGGCTGGATGGAGACCCCGAGCCAGCCGCGTACCACACGGCCCTTGTCCAGGATCTGCTGCATGATCTCGCGCGCCATGTTGGACGGGACCGCAAAGCCAATGCCTTGATGCCCGCCGCTGCGCGAGAGAATCGCGGTGTTGATGCCGATCACTTCGCCGCGCAGGTTGATCAGCGGACCGCCCGAGTTGCCGGGATTGATCGCCGCGTCGGTCTGGATGAAATCCTCGTAGTCCTCGATGTTCAGGCCGCCCCGCCCGGTGGCGCTCACGATACCCATGGTCACCGTCTGCCCGATTCCGAACGGATTGCCCATGGCCAGCACGATGTCGCCAACAGCTACGCTCTTCGAATCGCCGAGCTTCAGATAGGGCAGATTCTCCGCTTTCTCTTTCAGCCGGAGTACCGCAATATCGGTCTTGGGGTCCGCGCCCACGATTTCCGCCTTTAGCTCCCGCTTGTCCGAAAGGGCGACGACGATCTCCGTGGCGTCCCGTATGACGTGTTCGTTGGTTAGGATCACGCCGTCCGGGCTCACGATGACCCCGGAGCCGAGCGACCGCTCGCGGCGCTCGCGCGGGATGTCGAAGCCCCAGTCAAAGCCGAAAAAGTCACGGAAAAACGGATCCATGAAAAATGGGGAACGCTCTCGCCTCGTCTCCACCACCTTCGTCGTGGAGATGTTGACGACCGCGGGCAGCGTCTTCTGCACGACACTGCGAAAGCCCAAAGCAACAGCGGAGGCGTCGGCGGGCGGCTCCGCCGGAACCGCCGGACTTGACGCTTTCGTCGTGGCGCCTGTTTTTACCTTTTCTGTGGCCAGCGACCCCACCACACCGCCGAGCAACAGCATCGCCAATAAGGCGAGGATTGCCAAAGACCTCGAAGTCTGCACACGTCGTTCGCTCATCGAGTTTCCTCCGTTGAAGTCGGTGGGATGAGGGCCGGAGCCATCACCGGACGACCGGCCCTGAGCACCCTCGGGCTGGCGCCCGCGGGGATCACCGCATTCGAGCCAGGCCATTCCTCCTCTTCGGCCGGAAGTGGCTGAAAAGCAGCGGGATACAACCGACTCACCCTTTAGGACGCTCTATGCTGCGGCTCGGTTTCAGACGCGTGATGGGAGTGCTTTGGCGGATTCGCGTGAGAGGATTCCCGGCCGCGCACACCAGCTTTTTCGTAGGGTGTCTCGATGCTGCTCAGCGAATCGGAACGCGACAAGGCGATCGAGGCCGCTCTGGCGCAACTGGATCGCCAGTTCGGCCGTGGCACGGTTCTCCGGCTTGGATCCAACAACGTGATCCCGGTGACGGTGATTCCATCGGGATCGATCTCGCTCGATGCCGCGCTCGGCGTGGGCGGGTTCCCCCGCGGCCGTGTCATAGAGGTCTACGGCCCGGAGTCCTCCGGCAAGACTACGCTGGCTCTGCACGTAATCGCAGAAGCGCATCGCGCCGGCGGGACCGCGGCGTTCATCGATGCGGAACATGCCCTAGATCCCGTCTACGCCCGGAAGCTGGGGGTCGACGTGGACAACCTCCTCGTGTCTCAGCCCGATTACGGTGAACAGGCCCTGGAGATCACGGCGGCCCTGATCGGCTCTCGCGTGGTGGACGTCGTCGTCGTCGATTCCGTGGCTGCTCTGGTCCCCAAGGCCGAACTCGAGGGCGATATGGGAGACAGCCACATGGGACTTCAGGCCCGCCTGATGTCTCAGGCCCTGCGCAAGCTGACCGGGCTAGTGGCGCGCACGAACACGTGCCTCATCTTCATTAACCAGATCCGGGAAAAGATCGGCGTGATGTTCGGTAATCCCGAGACCACCACCGGAGGCCGGGCGCTGAAGTTCTACGCCTCGGTCCGCATGGATGTCCGGCGCACAGCCTCGATCAAGGAAGGAGAGGATATCGTCGGCAGCCGCGTTCGGGTCAAGATCGTCAAAAACAAACTGGCGTCGCCCTTCCGCGAGGTCGAGATCGAGCTGATTCACGGCGAGGGCATCTCGCGCGAGGGTGACCTGCTTGACGCCGGACTCAAGTACGAGCTAATCGAGAAGACTGGCGCGTGGTTCAGCTTCGGCGGAGAGCGGTTGGGCCAGGGACGCGAAAATGCGAAGCAGTTCCTCAAGGAAAACCCCGAGCTCGCCCGCCGCCTGGAGGCGGAGATCCGGGCACGCCTCGGACTGGACCCGGCAACAGCCGATCCCGTTCCGGCCAGAGCAGCCGAGCCGGCTGCCGCCAGGGCGGCCGCCGCTCGTCCTTCGGTCGCCTGAGCTCGCCTGAAGCCGCCAGAATCGGCCGTCGGGGGCGCCTCCAGCGCTGGAAGGCCCGAAAAATGGGCTTCAAACGTCACTTTCCTCTTTACAGCCGCTGCCTTCTTCCCTTATCATGAATCAGCACATTCGCCTGAGGCCCGCCACAAACGGGCCTGGTCAAGTTCATTGGGAGAACGAAGGAGACTATGGCAGAGAAAAGAATGACGCAAACCGAGTTCGTCAAGAAGATCGCCGCCGTTGCAGGCATCCCGAACAAGGTGGCCAAACAGGTCATTGAGGCGTACGCCCAGACGGCCATCGCCGAAACCAAGAAGACCGGCATGTTCGTGCTGCCGGGCCTCGGCCGGCTGGTGCGGGTGGAGCGGAAAGCCCGAATGGGGCGGAACCCGGCCACCGGTGAGCCGATCAAGATCCCGGCCAAGAAGGTGGTGAAGTTCCGCGTGGCGAAGGCCGCGCGGGACGCCATCGTGCCGCCCAAAAAGAAGTAGCCTCGTAGGAGTGCACCACTAATGAAGAACCCCGCGACCGGAGGGCCGCGGGGTTCTTTCTGTTCTCGCCTTGCCGAGATGAGGCTCGCCCGGGCTTTCGGGCAGCTCCTGGAAGCCTAGGTCTGCTTCTTTTCTTCGGCTTTGTCTTCGCTCTTCAAAGCGTTCTTGAAGTTGCGGATGCCTTCGCCCAAGCCCTTGGCCACTTCTGGAATCTTGCGGCCGCCAAACAGCAATACGGCAATTCCCAAAATGATCAAGAGCTCCGGCAAGCCAATGGATCTCATGCGGCCTCCTAAACGACACCTTCATTGTATGGACGCCCGCGGTCCGGCGTCAAGCCGCCGTTTGCGCGCGGTCGCGGGGGAGATCTCGGGGGCGGGGCGACATCTTGCCGCCTCCAGCTGTCGCCAGCAGAGTTCCGAGAGCCGCTCCAGGATTCCCCGCAACTCACGGTAGCGATCGGTCGCTGCGCGGACCTGCGGCTCGCACCCTCGAGGAATCGAGAGCTGCCGGAGTTTGCCACGGTCGGCCTGAATCAGATACCACGAGGCGTGAAGCTCGCCACGGGCGCACTTGCACCGCGCCTTGCCACAACGTCGCATGCGCAGGGAAAGAGTGCCGCGCAGCGGCAGACCTCCCTCGAGGAGTTCGACGAGGCGCGTTTTCAGTCTGGCCAGTTCGGAAGCACGGCTGTAGACACTCACAAGATCGTCTGGTATAAGCTCATTGTATCAGAGCAACTCGCTCGCGTTGACACCGGTAGCCCCCTGCTCGTACGCTGGTAGTGTAACGTCTTTGGGCCGGCGTAGCTCAGCGGTTAGAGCGACGGTCTCATAATCCGTAGGTCGTAGGTTCGAATCCTACCGCCGGCACCACCACCCAACTCACGCAGCGCCGTCGGCCCGGCCCACGATGATCTCGTAAATGCGCTCCAAATCCTCGGGTGAGTAGTAGTCGATTTCGATTCGCCCTCGTTTGTCCGACCGTGGCACGATTCTCACGCGCGTGCCGAGGACTCTTTCGAGCTCCATCACGGCGGCTTTGACGTTCGGATCCTCGACGGTTTCGTCCACACCTTTGGGCTCCCTCGGTTCCGTCATCCGCTGAACCATCCGCTCGGTCTGGCGAACCGAATAGCCCTGTGCTACCACCTTCTCGGCGAGACGGGACTGCAACTCAGCCGAAGGAAGCCCCAGCAGGGCGCGCGCATGCCCTACTGACAGGCGGCGTTCGGCGACGAGGAGCTGAACATCGGCCGGCAGCCGCAACAATCGAATCAGGTTGGTGATGGTGGTGCGGTCCTTTCCTGTCCGCTGGCCGATCTGTTCATGACTGATCTTGAGTTCCCGCACCATGCGGTCGAAAGCGTGCGCGAGCTCGATCGGATTGAGGTCTTCCCGCTGGATGTTCTCGACCAGGCTGACCTCGAGCAGCTTGTCGTCCGCCAGGTCCTGGATGACGGCCGGCACGCGCTCAAGACCAGCCAGTCGCGCGGCGCGAAGCCGGCGCTCGCCCGCCACCAGTTCGTACCTGTCGCCACGGCGACGCACAATCAGCGGCTGGATGACGCCGTTGGCCCGGATCGACTGAGCCAGCTCGGCAAGCCGCTCGGGCTCGAACACGGTGCGCGGCTGAAGGGGATTGGGATCGATATCCGCGATGGGAAGCTCCCGGATCCCGGAAGGCGCCGCCGCCGGTGCGCCGGCTTCGACCCTCTTCTCAGGAAACAGAGCCGAAAGGCCCCTGCCCAGCGCTTTTCGATGTTCTTGCGGTCTGTTCATTTTCGAGGATCTCCTTGGCGAGCTGGATGTAGCATTCTGCGCCTCTGGAGCGGACGTCGTACATCAGAATCGGCTTGCCGTGACTCGGCGCTTCCGCCAGGCGCACGCTCCGGGGAATCACGGTGCGAAAGACCTCCCCGGCGAAAAACTCTTTGAGATCTTCGGCCACCTGTTTCGAGAGATTTGTCCTCTCATCGTACATGGTGAGCAGGATGCCCTCAATTCTCAGTTGATGATTAAAGGTCTCGCGCACCCGGTCGATCGTGTCCAGAAGTTGCGTGATGCCCTCCAAGGCAAAGAACTCGCACTGAATGGGAATGAGCACCGAATCGGCGGCAATCAAGGCGTTGAGCGTCAGCAGATCCAGGGCCGGCGGGCAGTCGATCAGGATAAACCGGTACCGGTCCCGTATCGGCTCGATCTTGTCTCTCAGGCGGAACTCCCGGCGGTTCACATCCACCAGCTCAAGATTGGCTGCGACCAGGTTGCGGTCCGCCGGCGCGAGATGCAGCCCGTCGATGGCCGTCTCGACGATGACGGAGGCGAGATCCTCGCCGCCCACAACGGCATCGTAGATCTTGAGCGTGGGGGCCGATTTCTGGAACCCAAGGCCTGTCGTGGCATTGCCCTGGGGATCGATGTCAATGAGGAGTACTTCGAAGTCGCTGGCGGCGAGCGAAGCGGCGAGATTGATGGCGGTGGTCGTCTTCCCAACCCCGCCCTTCTGGTTGGCGATGGCAATGACCTTGCCCATGGCGGGAGCTGTCAGCCATGGTATCACGCCTCCGAGGTGGGGCGGGGATGTTTCACGTGGAACGTTCCCAGCATCGCCACGCTTCGCTCCATCCACGGTACCCTGACAGGCTCCCTCCAGGCGATTCGCGGGTCTCTCTCCAGCTCACGGACACTCCCTTCCCCAACTAGCACGGCAATGCAGCCGGCCAAGCGCCCCACCAGCCCGGCCAGCTCCCGCCAGGCGACCCCGCGCGCCACTATCCAGTCGAACCTCTCCCGGCAGTCCTCCGCCCGCCCCTCGATGACCCTGAGATTCTTTACACCGCCGCATGCCTGGCGCAGGAAGACCGCCTTCCGCGAGCTCGACTCGATCAGCGCAACGCTCGATTCAGGCCGCAACACCGCAATCGGATAACCCGGAAATCCCGCCCCGGAACCGACATCGGCGATAGACAGCGGCCCCGCCGGCAGCAGGCTCCCCAGCCAGATCGACTCGGCATAGTGGCGCCGGACAATCTCATCCACGTCAGCCAAACTCGTGAGATTCATCTTCCGGTTCCACTTTATTAACATCTCGAGGTGCTGCTCGAGTGCCTGAATCTGCGCCTCGCCCAGCCCGACACCGCCCAAACCGACCTCGGCTAACACCTGCCGCAAGGTTTTCGCCACGGGCACGCCTACGCCCCGTCTAGACGCATGCCTGTCGATCCAGCGCCATGTAGACGTCCAGGATGGCGATCGCAGCCGGCGTTACACCAGGAATCCGCCCCGCCTGCCCCAACGTCCTCGGCCGCACCCTTTCGAGCTTCTCCGCCACTTCCCGCGACAGACCCGGAATGCCCCGGAACCGGAACCCCTCGGGAATCCTTCGGCCCTCCGCCTCCCGCAACCGCTGCATCTGCCGCTCCTGCTGTAGGATGTAGCCTTCGTACTTGATCTCTGTCTCCACGGTGGCCAGCGCGCCACGGTCGGCCGGCTCCCCCAGGATCCCCCCAAGCCAACCCTCCAGTTCTCCGATGCGATTTCCGGGCCGCCGAAGCCACTGAGCGAGCGGCGGTCGCTCCTCCCCCTCGCAACGCATTCCCGGAAAGACTTCCGGATCGAACCGGGTCTCCTCAAGCGCCCGGCGAATCCTCACTTTGTGTTCCTTCTTCTTCAGGTACCTGCGCCACCGCTCCTCGCACACCAGACCCACCCGCCGCCCGATCTCAGTGAGCCGGTCATCCGCATTGTCGATCCGCAAGTGCAGGCGAAACTCGGCCCGGGAGGTGAACATCCGGTAGGGCTCGTCTGCCCCCTTGGTAACCAGGTCGTCGATGAGAATACCCGTGTAGCCCTCCGTCCTGGCAATCACGACCGGCTCGAGCCCGCCCAGGCGCCGCCCCGCGTTGATCCCCGCCAGGATCCCCTGGCAGGCTGCCTCCTCATAGCCGGACGTGCCATTGATCTGCCCCGCCAGGAACAACCCCTCGATCGCCTTCACCTCCAGGCTATGGCTCAACTCGCGTGGATCGATGGCGTCGTACTCGATGGCGTAGCCGGGCCGGATCATCTCGGCCTCCTCCAGCCCGGGAATCGACGCGATCATGGCCTCCTGCACGTCGATGGGCATGCTCGTGGGAAGCCCGTTCACGTAAATCTCGTATGTGTCCAGGCCCTCGGGTTCGAGAAAGAGCTGGTGACGGGGCTTGTCCGGGAATTTGACGATCTTGTCCTCTATCGACGGGCAGTATCTGGGTCCGATCCCCACGATCTGCCCGCTGTAGAGCGGTGCCCGGTGGATGTTTTCCAGGATGATTCGCTTCGTCTGTTCCGTAGTAAAAGCGATATGGCAGTCCACCTGCGGCCGCTCAATCCTGCCGGTGAGGAACGAAAGAGGCGTCGGCACAGGATCACCCGGCTGGCGCTCGAATCGCGACCAGTCGATCGTCCGGCCGTCCAGCCGGGGAGGCGTGCCCGTTTTGAGCCGCGTCCACCGAAGCCCCAAGCCCCGCAGCTGGTTACCCAGCAACTCTGACGGCGGCTCCCCGTTGCGGCCACAGCTATACGTCGTTTCCCCGACATGCGCCAAACCGTTCAGGAACGTTCCGGTGGTGACAATGACCGCCCCGGCGCCGATCCTCCGCCCGTCTCGCAGGTACACCCCGGTCACGCGCCGGCGGGAGCCGTCGGCGATCTCGAGCGCCGCCACCTCCGCCTGCATGATCCGCAGCAGCGGCACCCGTTCCAGCATCTCCCGCATTTTCAGGCGATAAGCCTTCTTGTCGCACTGGGCACGGGGCGACCACACTGCCGGCCCCCTGCTCGTGTTAAGGAGCCGGAACTGAATACCCACCGCGTCCGTCACCAGGCCCATCAGCCCCCCCAAGGCATCCACCTCCCGAACTAGGTGCCCCTTGGCGATCCCCCCAACCGCCGGGTTGCAGGACATCTGCGCCACAAGGTCGAGATTCATGGTTACCAGCGCAGTCCTCAGCCCCATGCGAGCGCAAGCATGTGCGGCCTCGCAGCCGGCGTGCCCAGCGCCGACTACGACTACGTCAAACCTACGGTGCATTGATATCATTGTACCGGTATGAAAATACTGGTGATCGGCTCCGGAGGCAGGGAGCATGCCCTAGCCTGGAAACTCGCGCAAAGTCCCCTCTGCGACAAGATTCTCGCCGTGCCCGGTAATCCCGGAATCGCTCAGGTCGCCGAATGCGTCTCGCTACCCGTCTCTACACCCTCGGCTCTGGCCGACTTCGCCCGCCACGCCGCCGTTGACCTCACCATCGTCGGCCCTGAAGCCCCACTGGTGGAGGGTGTCGTCGATGCCTTTCGCGCGCACGGCCTGCGCATCATCGGCCCCACAGCCGCGGCGGCCCGCTTGGAAGGGAGCAAAGTTTTCGCGAAACAATTCATGGCCCAGGCAGGCATCCCGACCGCGCGCTTCCGCATCGCCTCGAATGCAAACGAAGCACGCCGGCTGCTCGACGAGTTCGGCTATCCCGTGGTCATCAAAGCCGATGGGCTCGCAGGCGGCAAAGGAGTCGTCGTCGCCGAAAACCGCCCTCAAGCCATGGCCGCCCTGGACAGGCTTCCGCCCGGCGCCTTTGTGATCGAAGAGTACCTCACTGGTGAGGAGGTCAGCTTCATCGCCATTTGCGACGGCCTCACGGCAATCCCCCTGGAACCCACGCAGGACCATAAGGCGGTCTATGACGATGACCGTGGACCCAACACCGGCGGCATGGGCGCCTACTGCGACAGCAGAATCCTCACCTCGGCCGAGCGAAGCCGTATCATGGACACCATCATTCACCCTACGCTCGAGCGCATGCGGCAGCTCGGCACGCCTTTCACCGGCTTTCTCTACGCAGGTCTGATGATGACCAGTGACGGCCCGAAGGTGCTCGAGTTCAACGTGCGCATGGGCGACCCCGAGGCGCAGCCGTTGATGCACCGCATGGCCACCGACCTTGTGGCGACGCTTGTCGACGGCGCCTCCATCGAGTGGCGCCCCGAGCCGTCCGTCTGCGTCGTGCTCGCTGCCGCCGGCTACCCCGGCACGCCACGCACCGGAGATCTGATCACAGGGATTGATGAGTGCGGCGCCACCGTCTTCCACGCCGGCACGCGCCAAACCGAAAGAGGGCTCGTGACGGCAGGCGGCAGGGTCCTGGGCGTCACCTCCTCGGGCCCGGACCTGCCCAGCGCCATTCGCAGCACCTATGACGCCGTGCGGAAAATCCACTTCGACGGCATGCACTACCGCGCGGATATCGGCCGGAAAGGCCTCAAGCGCTGGTAGAATGAAGGCGGGCGGGGACGTAGCTCAGCAGGATAGAGCGGTCGCCTCCTAAGCGACAGGTCGGCAGTTCGAATCTGCCCGTCCCTACCACGTTATCTCACCATCGCCAGTGAACCTGGGGCTTCACCCAGAGTTCATAGATTTCGCGCACCCGCTCCATCTGGGCATCGGATAGCGGGGGAAGCTCGGAGGCCGCGACATTTTCCTCGACCTGCGAGGCCCTCTTGGCGCCCGGAATCGCGCACGTCACGCCATCGAACATCAGGATCCAGCGCAGCGCAAATTGCGCCAGAGTGCACCCCGCGGGCACGATCGCCCGCAGTTGTTCGACAGCCTCGAGCCCGGCCTCCAGATCCACCCCGGCAAACGTCTCCCCGCGGTCGAAGTACTTGCCGTCCCGGTTGAAATTCCGGTGATCGTTTCGCGGGAACGCCGTCTCGCGGCTCAGCCGCCCGGTAAGAAGCCCGCTTGCCAATGGCACACGCGCCAGCACTCCCACCTTGCGCCGGGCGGCCTCCCGAAGGAAGAGCTCTGCCGGCCGCTGGCGGAACATGTTGAAAATGATCTGCACGGACTGGAGGTTCGGATAGTCCATCGCCTTCAGCCCCTGCTCGACGGTCTCCACGCTCACCCCGTAATAACGAATCTTGCCCTCCTCAGCCAGCCGTTCGAGCGAGGCGAAGACGTCAGGGTTGTAATAGACGGAGTTGGGCGGACAGTGAAGCTGCAACAGGTCGATTGCCTCTGTCCCCAAATTTCGCAAGCTCCGCTCCACAAAAGCCCGCAGCTTCCCCGCCGTGTAATTGGCTTCCGTGTGCGGTTCCGCCCCGCGGCCCGCCTTGGTGGCCACATAGATCCGCTCCGGCCTCTCTCGCAGCAATTGTCCGATCAGCCTTTCGCTCCGCCCGTTCCCATAGACGTCGGCCGTGTCAATGAAATTGACTCCCAGGTCGATCGCCCGGTGCAGGGCGCGCATTGACTCCTGGTCGTCCACCGGACCCCACGAGCCGCCGATGGCCCAGGCGCCGAAGCTCACCTCGGAGACTGACCAACCCGTTCTGCCCAGTTCGCGATATTTCAACCGTGTTCTCCTAAACCAGTTCCCGCAGCTCTCGCTCGAGCCGCTCCAGGTCCGATTCGTCGTTATAAAAATGCGGCGCCACCCTCAGGCTGCCGTGCCGCGCCGAGACGAGCACCCGCCGGACTTTGAGCTCCGCCGCCAGCCGGGAGGCATCCACCGAAGGAAAACGCGCCGTCACGACGGGGCTCGGCCGCCCCGCAGAAAGCCGGCCGAGCACGCCACCGCAGCGTCCCAGGACCTCCCCGGTCAACGCCGCCAGCTCCCGCACGCGCCGCTCGATCCGGTCGGGTCCGATCTCGAGCATCATTTCGATGGATGCCCCCATCGCGTACAGGGAGGGAAAATTCAGCATCCCGCCCTCGTAGCGCTCCGCGGCGTCGCTAAACTCCGGCAGACCGTGATGCAGATCGTCCACGTTCCGCCAGCCCTTGTGGCTTCGCCAGCCGATCACCGTGGGCACCAGCTCGCGCCGCAGATCCGGCCGCACATACATGAAGCCCGCCCCTGAGGGCCCGAGAAGCCACTTGTAGGCGTCCACCGCCATCATGGCGGGCAGGAGCTTCGAGGCGTCGAACTCCAAAGCGCCGAGACTCTGCGTGGCGTCGACATACAGCAGCACGCCCCTGCGGCGCATGAAGTCGGAAACCTCTTCGAGAGGAACCTCGAAACCTGTCGCGTAATTCACCGAACTGAGCACCACCAGCCGGGTGGTCGGCGTGACGGCATCGTAAAGGCGTTCGAACGGGACCTCGACGAACTCCACGCCGCGCCGGGCCAGCGCTGCCGCGCAGTACAGGTTATTCGGGAACTCATCGGCCAGCGTGATGACCCGCTCGCCGGGCCTTAATTCCAACCCCCCGAGCAACACCCCCAGCGCCGTAGCGGCATTCGTGACGAAGGCGACGTCGTCGGCTGAACAGTGGATCAGCCGCGCGGCCAGCTCCCGGATCCGGTCCGCGTCGTCGAACCACGAGAGAAAGTCAGCGCAGGCGTATTCCTCGCGCCGCCGCAGGTGGCCCTCCAGGGCAGCCACGGCACGCCGCGGCAGCTGGCCGAAGGTGGCGGCGTTCAGCGCGGTCCACCGCTTGAGCGCCGGGAACTGGCTCCGCAACTGCCGCCAGTCAACCTCCATGGGCCAAGGCGCTCTGGATCCGCTCGCGGGCGGTCCTCGCCGCCTCCTCCACCGCAACCTCCTCTCCGGTACGGCTGCGCCGCTCCACCAGCTCCACGATGCCGCCCGCCAGCTTCTTGCCCACGGTGATCCGGTAGGGAATGCCAATCAGATCGGCGTCCTTGAACTTGACGCCGGGGCGCTCGTCGCGATCGTCGAGAAGGACGTCGATGTCCAGGCTGCGGCACTCCTCGTAGATCCGCTGGGCCGCCTCCCATTGAGCGGCGTCGGCCTTGTTGACGGGCGTCACGACCAGCTCGAACGGCGCGATCGAAACCGGAAGCGCCATGCCGTCGGCGTCATGAAACAGCTCGATGGCCGCGCACAGGATCCGCTCGATGCCGATCCCGTAGGAGCCCATGATCACGGGCACCTCGTTGCCGCTTTCGGTCAGCACGCGCAAGCCCATCGATTCCGAATACTTGTAGCCAAGCTTGAAGATATGCCCGACCTCCACGGTCTTGAGCACCTCGAGCGGCGAGCCGCAGTGGACGCAGGCGTCACCGGCCTCGACCTGCCGCAGATCGCAGAATTCGGCCTGGAAATCCTCGCCGATCGTTACGTGGCGCAGATGGTAGTCGTCCCTGTTGGCGCCGCAGATCATATTCCGCCGGCCGCGCAGCGCGGCATCGGCAAGGATCCGCATGTATTTGATGCCCACCGGTCCGAGCGAGCCCGCATCCGCTCCGAACCATTCCCGCATCTCGGCCGGATGCGCCGGCCGTACCTCGACCGCTCCGACCGCGCTCTGGAACTTCGTCTCGCTCAAAGAGTGGTCGCCGCGCAGCAGGGCCAGCACGGGCTGTCCGTCGGCCACCATCACCAGGCTCTTGATCTGCGAGCTCTCCGGCAGGCCGGTAAATTCGGCCACCTCGCGAATCGTCTTGCGACCCGGGGTGTGGAACTCCTCGGGCACGAGCTCCCCCTCCGGATCGGGCGCCTCAGGGGGCCGCGCCACCGAAACCGCTTTCTCCCGGTTCGCGGCGTAGCCGCAACCCGGGCAGCGTACGATGAAATCCTCGCCGGCGTCGGAGACCACCATGAATTCGTGGGACTGGCTGCCTCCCATCGCACCCGAGTGGGCCTCCACAGTGATGTAGCGCAGGCCGCAGCGGTCAAAGATGCGGCAGTAGGCGCGGTGATGCTTCTCGTAGGAGGCGTCCAGGCCGGCTGCGTCCAGATCGAAGGAATAGGAGTCCTTCATCAGGAACTGCCGTACGCGCAGCAACCCGGACTTCGGCCGCGGCTCGTCGCGGAATTTCGTCTGGATCTGATACCAGATCTGCGGCAGTTGTTTGTAGCTGCGGAGCTCGCCCCGCGCGATGTCGGTCATGACCTCTTCATGGGTCATGCCCAGGCAGAGCTCGCGACCGCTGCGGTCCCGCAGCCGGAACATGTTGTCGCCCATCACCTCCCAACGGCCGGACTCCTGCCAGAGCTCGGCCGGATGCAAGGCGGGCAGCAGCATCTCCTGGGCCCCGATGGCATCCATCTCCTCGCGGACGATCCGAATGATCTTCAACAGCGACCGCTGGGCGAGAAACAGGTAACTGTAGATGCCTGCCGAAAGCTGCCGGATATAGCCGGCGCGCAGCAGCAGCTGGTGGCTGACCACCTCCGCTTCGGCAGGGGTCTCGCGCAGGGTTGGAATGAAAAGCTTGCTCCAGTGCATTGAGTCTTGCTGGCCGGAAAGAAGGTTCAATTGTAGCACGCATGTTAGAATGGCTATCTCCCGCGATGAGACTTGCCGTTGGCGCCGACCACGCCGGTTTCGCCTTGAAAGAGGCCCTCAAGGAAGCGCTCCGGCGCCAGGGGCACGAAGTGGTGGATTTCGGCACCGACAGCCCGGAATCGACCGACTATCCGGACTACGCCGCCAGGGTTGGCGAGGCCGTCCGGCGCGGGGAGGCTGAGCGCGGCATTCTGGTGTGTCTGACCGGCACGGGAATGGCCATGGCCGCCAACAAGATTCCGGGGATCCGAGCGGCTCTGGGCGTCACGCCCGAGTGGGTCCGCCTCAGCCGCGCTCATAACGACGCCAATGTCCTGACCCTGAGCGCCAGGTTTACGGATGCCGCCACCGCCGAGCAGCTCGCCCGGGTCTTCCTCGAAACGAGCTTCGACGGCGGGCGCCACGAGCGCCGACTGGCCAAGATCGCCGCGCTCGAAGCGGGCGGTCCGCCCGGCAGCGACCAGCCCACCAATCAAGGTTGAACTCTATGAACAACGCATCCTGGATGGCCAGGCCCCTGGCCGAAGTCGATCCCGAGATCCACGCCGCCATTCAGGCGGAAATCGAGCGCCAGAACGCCTCGCTCGAGCTGATCGCCAGCGAAAACTTCACCACCGAGGCGGTGCTGGAGGCGACCGGAAGCGTCTTGACCAATAAGTATGCCGAAGGCTATCCCGGCCGGCGCTACTACGGCGGGTGCGAAAACGTCGACGTGGTGGAGAACCTGGCCCGCGAGCGGGCCAAGCAGCTCTTCGGCGCCGAGCATGCCAACGTGCAGCCGCACTCGGGCTCCCAGGCCAACGCCGCCGCCTACGCTGCCGTCGTCAAGCCGGGCGAGACGATCCTCGGCATGAATCTCACCCACGGCGGGCACCTCACGCACGGCCACCACCTGAACTTCTCCGGCATGACGTACCATGTCGTGCCCTATGGCGTTCGCCGCGACGACGAGCAGATCGATTACGACGAGCTGGCCCGGCTGGCCGAAGAGCACCGGCCCAAGATGATCATCGCCGGAGGCAGCGCCTACCCCCGCATTATCGATTTCCGCCGCTTTCGCGAGATCGCCGATTCGGTGGGCGCCGTGCTGCTGGTGGACATGGCTCACTTTTCAGGCCTCGTGGCGGCCGGCATTCATCCCAATCCGTGCCAGTATGCCGACATCGTCACCTCCACAACGCACAAGACGCTGCGCGGTCCCCGCTCGGGGCTGATTCTCTGCCGCGAGGCCTGGGCCAAGGCGATCGACCGGAGCGTCTTCCCCGGCATCCAGGGCGGTCCGCTCTGCCACGTCATTGCGGCCAAGGCGGTCTGTTTCAAGGCGGCCATGACCCCGGAGTTCGTGGCCTATCAGAAACAAGTGGTCGCCAACGCGCAGGCCCTGGCCGAGGGGCTCGCGGCGACCGGCTGGCGGATCGTTTCCGGCGGCACGGATACGCACCTGCTCCTGGTCGACCTCTTCGCCCGGGGCGTGCGCGGCAAGGAGGCCGAGGCCGCGCTCGATCGCGCCAACATCACCGTCAACAAGAACACGATTCCTTTCGACCAGAATCCTCCGCTCAATCCGAGCGGCATCCGGCTCGGCTCGCCGGCCGTGACCACGCGCGGTTTCCAGGAGCCGGAGATGCGTCAGGTGGCCGCCCTGATTGCGGAGATTCTCGACCGGCTGGGGGCAGGCGAGGCGGCTCTCGAGGAGGCCATCACGCGGGTGCGCCGCCAGGTAGCCGAACTCACGGCCCGCTTCCCGCTCTATCGCTGGAAGCTCAGCACGGTCGGCGCCTGAGTATGCCCTTCCATGTCGCCATCGACTGCCGGCGCATCCGCGATTTCGGCGTCGGGACTTACATTCGCAACCTCACGCGGGCGCTGGCCTCGCTCGACGGCGACAACCGGTACACGCTGATCGCCCACTCCAACGATTTGCGGGTTTTCGAGGGCTTCCCCCCGAACTTCGAGCCACGTGCCTACGAGAGGCCCGACACAGCCTGGCGGGAGCACGTGGTCTTTCCGCTCTTCCTGAAAAAAACCGGCGCCCGCATCTACCATATCCCACTCCACCAGGTGCCGGTCTTGATGGTGCGCCCCTATATCGTCACCGTTCACGACCTCAGCGCTCTGCTCTATGAAGCGAGGACGGGCTGGCGCGCCCAACTCGCCCGCTACCGGGTCCGCCGCGCCCTGGCGCGGGCACACCGCGTGATCGCCGTCTCGTGCGCCACGCGCCGGGACGTGATCGAACTGCTGGGCATCGACCCGCGCAAGATCCGCCAAATCTATAACGCGCCGGACCCCCGATTCCTCTCCCAGCAGGTGATCGGCGCCGACGCCCGCGCGGCAGGCCCGGACGCCGCGCGGCTGTATCGCGCCCGGATTCTCGAACGTTACCAGATTCACTACCCCTTTATCCTCTACGTCGGCAACATCCGGCCCCAGAAAAACATCCCTCGCCTGGTGGAGGCCTTCGCGCACCTGATCCAGGGCCGGGACAAGATCACCGACCATCCGGCGTACCGGGACTTGCATCTCATCATCATCGGCGACGAGATCCACCGACACCCCGCGGTGCGCCTGGCGGTGATGCACAGCCGCGTGGACGACCGGGTGCGTTTCCTGGGATTCGTCCCGATTGACACGCTGCGGGTCTTCTACCAGTCGGCGGCGGTTTTCGCCTTTCCCTCGCTTTATGAAGGCTTCGGCCTGCCGCCCCTGGAGGCGATGGCCGCCGGCACGCCGGTCGTCACCTCCAACGTGAGCTCGCTGCCGGAGGTGGTTGGAGATGCCGCCGTCATCGTCAACCCTGAAAACGTCTTCGACATCGCCCGCGGCCTGCGGGAGGCCCTGCTCGACGAGGAGCTCCGGCAGCGGCTCATCGAGAAGGGTTACCAGCAGGTCCGGCGATTCAACTGGGAGAAGACGGCCTCCGAAGTGCTCCAGATCTACCAGGAGGTAGCGCGCGGCCTGGGGGCATCCTGAGCCTGGTCTCGCCGGGCGGCCCGGGTGTGCCGGCCGGACCTCCGGCCTGATCCTGTTCCAGCCTCAGATGCAACAGCCGC
This sequence comes from uncultured Bryobacteraceae bacterium, assembly GCA_938003835.1. Lineage (GTDB taxonomy): Bacteria > Acidobacteriota > Terriglobia > Bryobacterales > Bryobacteraceae > CALKXJ01. The sequence goes on from CALKXJ010000031.1 coordinate 30,887, forward strand.
TCAGCTTCCTCCCGCTCGAGGAAATCCAGCAGCGTCAGGTCCAGCGCCTCCAGGATTCGATCCGCCGTGGCCGGAGTGAGAATTCTTACGCCCTTGAGCACATTATGTATATGAGACTGTGACAGGCCCGCGCGGCGGGCCAGGCCGCGCTCGGTAAGAGCTCCGTTGTGAACCTGGCGGTTCAGCCAGCTCCGGAGCCGGCTCAGCAGTTCCTCGAAATCCAGCGTCATCGCGCCTCAAATCCGGAGGAGGTCCTGGTGTCCCGCTATTTCTCGCAGAAATACGGGAGCTGCTTTTCTCCGATATTAGCAGAAATCCAGCCTAACTGCAAGGCGCCGGCGCGCCAGCCCAGACACTAACCCATTTCTCATCAGTGCGATAGAGACATCCCTTGCCTTCTCCCTGATTCTCTTGCGGTTGATGCCCGAAAATATTGACAGATTTTTGGGAAATATTAGGATGGTTTCAATGATTTTTGGGATCGATTTTTCCGATCCCAGAGGTATTTTGCGTATGGAATGGACCCGATCAGAAACCATCGCACTTGCAGCGAACAACTGCACGTCCTGTCATGGCCTGGGCCTTCTTCCTGCCAAGCGAGGAGGCCAGACTGTTTGTAACTGCGTGTTTCGCGCGATCTTCCGGATCTGCTATAACCGCTTTCGCACCTGCGTCACCAAGGAGAAGTACATGACGCGCGTCACCATGAGCCTGACGCGCGGGCGGGAACGGCACTTCACCTGGAGCCGGAAAGACGAAGAGTACATCGCCGATTTCACGCTGATCGCGCGGCGGAGCCTCAACGCGGCGGATTACAAAATCTTCAAGTACCACTACCTGCTGGGCGCCGACTGGAAGCTGTGCTGCCGGAAGCTGAACATGGACCGGGGCCGCTTCTTCCACGCCGTCTACCGGATCCAGCAGAGGCTCGGGAGGATTTTTCGCGAACTCCAGCCTTATGGACTGTATCCGCTCGACGAGTATTTCGGCACGACCGTTCGCGGGGTGAAGCCGCTTCAGCCCACCTGGACGCCCCCGCCGGCCGTGCCGGTGCGCCCGCCGATTCTCCAGCAGCTCCCACAGGCCGCCTGAGCCTCGCCTGCCCGTTGGCCGGCCTCTCGCAACGGGAGGCCGGCCCTCACCCCGGTTCGGCTGGCGGCCGGCGCTCCCGGAAAAACTCCTGAAGCAGGGCCGTGCACTCGGCCGCCAGCAGCCCCTCGACCACCTCGACCCGATGGTTGAGAAGCTCCGAGTCGACCAGGCGAAACTTGCTCCGGACTCCGCCGAAACGCAGGTCGCGCGCCCCGAAGACGAGCCGCTTGATCCGCGCCTGCAGCAGAGCGCCCGCGCACATCACGCACGGTTCCAGCGTGGCGTAAAGCGTCGCTTCGGTTAACCGGTAGTTGCCGAGCGCCGCGGCGGCCTCGCGCAAGGCGACAATCTCGGCATGCGCAGTCGGATCGCTGCGCAGGATGGGACAGTTGGCGCCGCGCCCGACCACCTGGCCGCGCCAGACGACCACGGCGCCCACCGGGACCTCACCCGCCCTGGCCGCCTCGCGCGCCAGCTCGAGGGCCAGGCGCATGTAGTGCTCCTCCGTCCTGGCGCTCTCAGCCTCCCGGTTCATCACACGCTCGCCCGACCGGCGGTAACACCTTAATGGTACCCTGATGCTTGCCAGCCTCCTCGCCGGCTGCTATTCTGGGAGGGACCCGCCGCCGCGTTTCGATCCCCCGATGAGCTTGGTGAGCGCAGTCATCCCGAATTGGAACGGGCGCACCCTGTTGATCCCACTCCTGGAGAGTCTGGGGCGGCAGAGCCGCCCCGTGGACGAGGTCATCGTGGTCGACAACGGTTCGGAGGATGGTTCAGCGGAGGTGGCGGAAGCGCTCGGGGCCAAAGTGATCCGGCTCGGGCGCAACACGGGATTCGCCTCCGCAGTCAACCGCGGCATCCTCGGCTCGAAAGGGGCCTGGCTGCTGGTCGCCAACAACGACGTCGTCCTCGAAGAACACTGGCTGGAGCGGATGATGGGCGCGCTCGAGGAGCACGGGGCCTGGTTTGGAGTTGGTAAAATTTACCAGACTGGCAGCCACCAGCGCCTGGATGCCACCTTCGATCTGCTGGCACGCAGCGGATGTGCCTGGCGCTGTGGACAGGGCCGCACGGACCGGGGCACCCTCGCGCCGGAGAATTCCGCGTGGCTGCCTCCCTTGACTGCGGCTCTGTTTTGCCGGAAGATTTTCGAACGGGTGGGCTTGCTCGACGAAAGGTTCGAATCATACCTTGAGGATGTCGACTTCGGGCTCCGCTGCCTGCTCGCCGGCATTCCGGGCCGCTACGTTCCCGAAGCGGTGGCTTGGCACCGCGGTGGCGCGACGCTCGGCGCCTACCACCCCGAGACGGTGCGCCGGATCGCACGGAATCAGGTTTTTCTCGTGGCCAAGCATTACCCGCCGGGCTGGTGGCGCCGCCTGGGATGGCCTGTTCTGGTCGGCCAGTTGCTCTGGGGTTTGGTGGCCGCGCGCCAGGGCAGAGGTATGTCCTACCTCAAAGGGAAACTCGAGGGACTCCGGCGGTTTGGCGAGATCCGCCGCTCAGCCCAACCGAGCGAGACAGTGCGCTCTCTGCTGGCCGCCAGCGAGCGCCAGCTCGAAGCCTGGCAGCGCCGAACCGGCTATGACGCCTACTGGCGAATCTATCTGGCCTTGACATGAGACCCACGAGCGGTGCGGCCATCATCACATACAACTCGGCGCAGTGCGTCGCCGCCTCTGTCGCCTCGGCGACGGCGCGCTTCGAGCAAGTGCTCGTCATCGATAACGGTTCCGAAGACGGCACGCCCGAAATCATCGAGCGGTTCGCCGGCGCGCGCCTGATCGCCAACACCAGCAACCGGGGCTTCGCCGCTGCGGTCAACCAGGCCTTCGCGGCGCTCGAATGCGACTGCGTGCTGCTGCTCAATCCCGACGCCGAGCTCGTCTCCGAGGTCGACTCCCTCACCGAGGCTTGCTCGGAAGCCGGCGTCGCCGCAGCAGCAGGCAAACTGATCGACGAATGCGGCCGTCCCCAGTTGGGCTTCAACGTCCGGAGCTTCCCCAGCCCGGCGGCCCTGGCACTGGAGGCGCTGGGAGTCAACCGCCTCTTTCCGTCAAATCCGGTCAACCGCCGCTACCGGCGCCTGGATCTCGAGCCCGACCGCCCCGCCGATGTCGAGCAGCCGGCCGGCGCCTTTCTCATGATCCGGCGTGACGTCTGGAGTCGGCTTGGCGGCTTCGACGAGCGTTTCCACCCCGTTTTTTTCGAGGAGGTCGACTTCCTGGCGCGCGCCGCGCGCCAGGGCTACCGGATCCGGTATATCCCCCAAGCCGTGGCCCGTCACCTCGGGGGCCACTCCATCCAGCGGCTGCCGGCCCGGCGCCGCCAACGCTACTGGTACTTGAACATGCTGCGCTATGCCGAAAAGCATTTCAGTCGAGGGGCCCTGGCGGGCGTCTCCGCAGCGGTTCTTTTGGGCGCCCTGGCGCGGGCGGGGGCGGGCCTGTTTGGAGTCGAGCGCCGGGAAGCGCTCGCCGCCCATGGGAGAGTGATCCCGCTTGCGGCGAAGTTTCTTTTCGCCGGCCTCGGCCGGAGCGGAGGGGCACAACGCGCCGCGGCGGGCAGTGTAGGCTAGAGAGTTGCGCACCTGAGCATCGAGCACCCGTTCATCCGCATGCACTACGACGATCTCGTTTCCGTCACCATCGTGACCTACAACAGCGGGCGCTTCATCAAGCGCTGTCTGGAATCGGTTCTGGGTCAGAACTATCCTCGACTGGAGGTGATCGTCGTCGACAATGCTTCGACGGATGGAACCATCGATATTCTGGAGCAGTTCGAAGACCGCTGCCGGATCGTCTATAACCCCGACAACGTCGGTTTCGCCGCGGCGCAGAATCAGGCCATCGCGCTCTCCTCGGGCCGCTGGGTGCTGACGCTCAATCCGGACGTGCTTCTTCTGCCCGGTTTCGTCGCCGCCCTCGTCGAGGCCGGCCACATCGACCCGCGCGTGGGCACGGTTTGCGGCAAGCTGCTCACGCTCAAACCGGACTTCGACATCCCGGAGCAGCCCACCGTCGATTCGACCGGCATCTACTTCACGCCGATGCTCCGGCATCTGGACCGCGGCAGCCGGGAACCGGACAACGGCCATTACCTGAACTTCGAGTACGTCTTCGGCGCCACGGCCGCCGCAGCGCTCTACCGCCGCGAGATGATCGAGGACGTCACCATCGACGGGGAGTTCTTCGACCCGGACTTTTTCGTCTACCGCGAAGACGCCGACGTGGCCTGGCGCGCCCAGCTTTTGGGGTGGCGCTGCATCTACACGCCTCGCGCCCGGGGCTATCATGTCCGCAAGGTCCTGCCGGGCAACCGCCGCGCGCTGCCGCCGGCGATTAACATGCACTCGGTGAAAAACCGGTTCCTGATGCGCATCAAGAACATCACGCCGGATCTGTACCGGAGGAACTGGCTGTCGATCTGCGCGCGCGATCTGGTGGTGATCGGCTGCTGCCTCGTGCGGGAACACTCCTCGCTCGAGGCCTTCTGGTATCTGGCCAAGAACTGGAGGCGCGTGATGGCCAAGCGGCGCCAGATCATGAGCCGTCGCCGCGCGAGCGACGAGGAGCTGGCCCGCTGGTTTTCCTACCGGCCGGTAAGCCTGCCTGCTCCGAAGCCTTCGCCGCAGCTGTCCTCGCGCGCCCGGGCTGCACGGGGTTGATGAGGATTGCCGTCGTCGGAACCCGCGGCATCCCCGCCCGCTACGGTGGTTTTGAGACCTTCGCCGAGGAGCTTTCCACGCGCCTGGTGGCGCGCGGTCACCAGGTGACGGTCTACGGCCGCCGGCGCCACCCGGGCAACCTCTACCGCGGCGTCCATCTGGTCTATTTGCCCGCGGTCCGGCACAAGTACCTCGAGACCATCTCCCACACGCTCCTGGCTACCCTTCATCTGGCGACTCACCGGCCCCAGGTGGCTCTGTACTGCAACGCGGCGAACGCCCTGTTCACCGGGCTGGCCCGCGCCGCCGGCGTGCCCGTTGCGCTGAACGTCGACGGGCTCGAGCGCAAGCGCAAGAAATGGAATTCACTCGGAAGGGCCTGGTACCGGCTCTCGGAGCGGCTTTCCACGGTGCTTCCTAACGCGGTGGTCTCCGATGCCGCCGCGATCGCCGCCTATTACCAGCGCCGGTACGGCAAACAGACCGTCTTCATCCCCTATGGCGCGGAGGTGGGGCGGCTGGTCAGCTCGGCCGTCCTCGCCGAGCTGGGCCTCGAGCCCAGGCGCTACTTCCTCTATGTAAGCCGGATGGAGCCCGAGAACAATGCCTTGATGGTTCGCGAAGCCTTCGAGCGGGTCCAAACGGGCCTGAAGCTGGTCATGGTGGGAGACGCTCCCTACGCCAGGGAGTACATCCGCCGCGTGCGCCAGACGCGGGATCCGCGCATCCTGTTCCCCGGCGCCATCTATGGCGCCGGCTATCATGAGCTGCTTTCCCACTGTTTCGCCTACATCCACGCCACTGAGGTGGGAGGTACGCACCCGGCTCTGATCGAAGCGATGGGGCGGGGCGCCCTGACGCTCTACCTCCGGACCGAGGAAAACGAGGAGGTCGCGGGCGGGGCCGCGATTCCCTTCGAGGCAGATCTGAGCGAGCAGATGCGCCGCCTGCTCGAGATGCCGGAGCAGGAACGCGAAAAGTGGCGCGCGCTCGCCATGGAGCGGGTCCGCGAGCGCTACTCGTGGGAGCGCGTCACGGACGCCTACGAACGCCTGTTCGAGTCCCTGCTCGGAGGGCAGACGCCATGAATGCGGGCGGATACCGTAGCTGGGTGGAGATCTCCCGTAGGCGAATCGCGGAGAATTTCCGCGCCGTCCGGGAACTCGTCGGGCCGGGGGTGGAGGTGGTGCCGGTGGTCAAAGCCGACGCCTACGGCCACGGAGCGGTCGAGGTTTCGCGCGTTCTCGAGTCGGCGGGCGCTCGCTGGCTGGCGGTCTCCGGCGTCGAAGAAGGCGTCGCTCTGCGGAGCGCCGGCATCAGGACGCGCATCCTGGTGATGGCCGACTTCCTCGAGAGCGAAAGGGAAGCGCTATTTGAATTCAACCTCACACCCGCGATCCACTCGCTCGAGGATCTATCCACCCTGGACCGCATGGCCGCCGAGAGGCGCCAGCCGCTCGCCTTCCACCTGAAGCTCGACACCGGCATGGGCCGTCTGGGAACCCTCGCCGGGCCGGAGGAGATCCTCGCTGCGCTTCAAGCCGTCCGGGCGGCGCGGTTCGAGGGGCTGATGACGCACTTCGCCTCGGCAGCCCTTTACGGGAGTGGACAAACGGAGCGGCAGATCGAGGCCTTTGACCGGGTCCTCGCTACCCTGGAAGCCGCCGGACTGGCTCCGCGCTATCAGCATATGGGCAGCACCATCCCGGTCGCGTATGCGCGGCGGGAGGCCTGGAGGAACATGGTCCGCCCGGGCCAGGCCATCTACGGCTACATCTCGCCGGTGCGAGGAACCACGCGGAAACCCCTCCTGCGGGTCGAGCCTGCCATGCAATGGAAGGCCAGCTTCCTCGAAATCAAGGAGGTACCGGAAGGGATGCTCATCGGTTACGGAGGAATGTTCCGGGCTCCACGCTCGATGCGGATCGGTATCCTGGCAGTGGGCTACGCCGACGGCTACCCACACCGGCTTTCCAACCGGGGTCGAGTGATCGTCAAGGGGCGCTACGCCCCGGTTGTGGGGGCCGTATCGATGGATCTGACAACGGTTGACGTCACCGGGATCGAGGGCGTAGGTCCGGGCGACTGTGCGACCCTGCTTGGCGTGGAGGGACAGGTGAGCATCGACGCTCAGGAAATCGCGCGGCTGGCTGGTACGATCTCCTACGCGGTTCTATGTGGCATCAGCGCGCGGGTGCGGCGGGTCTATCTCTAGCGCGAGCAACGGGTTACTACGACTGGTGTAGGAGGTCCGGAAGATTATCCTGTCTAGTACATTTAGTACTCTATGTAATCCTTTGATTATATTCGGGTTAATTTTTCAATTCAAAAAGAACGCCCATCGGCGGCGCCTGTGGTACACTGGGAAACCGCAGGTGATCGTTTTCGCCGGCTAAAGGCTCGGTTCAGGCCTTCGGATCCATCTGAATCGGACGAGGGAGGAGTCATTTATCCACAGCATGTGGAAAACCTGTGCATAAGGTGTGTTTCGGAGCGGCTATGGACGTGTGGGAACTTGTGAAGCAGGAGCTCGCCAGGAGGCTGACGCCCGAAAGCTACCAGAACTGGATCGCCAACACCAAGCTGGAGAGAGTGGATGGTTCGACCCTGTACGTCTCGGTCCCGGACACCGACACACGGGAATGGCTGGAGGACGAGTTCGGCGCGTTGATTCGATCGACTCTCCGTGAGCTGGGCTGGCCGCCCACGCAGATTCATTACCAGGCGTCAGTGCGCCAACAACTGGACGCCGTCAACGGGGCCCGCTTCCCGAGGGCTCCCCTGTTCGAGGAGCTGGAAGCGAACCTCAACCCAAAGTTCACCTTCGAGACCTTCGTCGTGGGCGCATGCAACCAGTTTGCTCACGCGGCCGCCCGCGCCGTTGCGGCCTCCCCGGCCCGGGCCTACAACCCGCTATTCATCTATGGCGGCACCGGCATGGGCAAGACCCACCTCATGCATGCCATTGGCCGGGACCTGGCCAATAATTTCGCGGGGCTGCGGATCGTCTACACCACCAGCGAGCGTTTCATGAACCAGATGATCCGGTGCATCAAGACAGATCAGATGGCGCTGTTCCATGAGCACTACCGGCGCGCTGACGTGCTCCTCATCGACGACATCCACATTCTGGCCAACAGAGAAGGCACCCAGGAAGAGTTCTTCCACACCTTCAACGAGCTCTACGAGCACCGCAAGCAGATCGTGATTTCGAGCGACTCACCGCCCCGCGAGACGGCAGGCTTGGTAGATCGTCTCCGCTCGCGCTTCGAGTGGGGCCTGATGGTCGATGTCCAGCCGCCGGACCTCGAGACCAAGATGGCCATTCTCGACAAGAAAGCCGAGGCCGAGGGCATTCCTTTGCCGGAAGACGTCCGGATCTTCATCGCCACGAAGACCAAGTCCAGCGTGCGGGAACTCGAAGGGGCCCTGACGAAGCTCATCGCCTATTCCTCGGTCACCGGGGCCGAGATCACGCTCGACATGGCCAAGCATGTGCTGAAGCACTTGACCGGCGTCTCCGAGCAGAAAATCTCCATGGAGGCCGTGCTGCGGGCGGTGGCGGAGCGCTTCTCGCTTCAGCCCTCCCAGCTCAGGCAAAAGACGAACGCCCGGCACATCGCCTTCCCCCGGCAAATCGCCATGTACCTGATCAAGGAGCTCACCGGCGCGTCACTGCCCGAGATCGGCCGCTTCTTCGGCGGCAAGCACCACACCACCGTGCTGCACTCGGTGCAGAAGATCGAGCGCCAGCGGCTGAAGGATCCCGATTTGAACAGGATCATCCACGCTCTAATCGACTCGCTCCACTGAGGTTAATTTTGATTTCCACAGGGCGTGCCGCAACCCGGCTGCGCAAATGGTGGATGCCGGCGAGCACGAGGGCCTCCTGCTCGGTGAGGCACCCGGAAACCCACACTGTGGTGAGACAGGAAGGTCTTATTTTTTGTATAATTTAGAAGGAAAGGAACATTTCAACATCCCCCATCGATCCTATCTCCTCTTCTTGAGGTGGAACGAGCACGGAGAGGGTTAGTCGTGGAGGCGCGGCGCCATGGAATTCACCATCAGGAAAGCGGATCTTGTTCGTGAGCTCAGCCTCTCCCAGGGTGTCGTGGAGAAGAAGACCACGATCCCAATCCTGTCGAACGTCTTGCTCGAAGCCGAGCATGACCAACTGGTGCTCACCTCGACTGATCTCGAGCTGGGCATCCGGTGCGCATGCCCCGCTGAGGTGAAGCGTCCGGGCTCGGGCACTTTGCCGGCCCGGCGGCTGCTCGATTACGTCCGGCTGCTGCCGGAGGCCGACATCCACTTCAAGTTTCAGGAAAACCAGTGGGCTAGCTTGGTGTGCGGGCGTTCCCGGACCCGGATTGCCGGCATGTCGCGGGAGAGCTTTCCTGAACTGCCGGCGATGCCGCCGGCGGTGGCGCAGATACCCGCCGGGGTCCTCACGAGCCTGATCCAGAGGACGATCTTCGCCATTTCGCTCGAGGAAAGCCGCTTCACGCTGAACGGGGCGCTGCTGCAAGTCCGGCCGGACCGGATTGTCATGGTGGCCACCGATGGCCACCGGCTCTCGCTCAGTGAGAAGCCGATGGACTTGGCATCGGTTCCTGCGCCGTTCCGGGGCCTGGTGCCCAAGAAGGCCATGAACGAGCTCGTCAAGCTCTGCGAGACACTGGAGCCTGAGGCGCCGGTGGATTTCTCCGCCGACGAGAACCACATGTTCTTCCAGGCCGGCGATCGGCTGCTCATCAGCCGGAAGCTCACCGGGAGCTTTCCGGACTACGAGCGGGTGTTGCCGGTGGAACACCCTCACTCGGTGATCCTTGAGCGCGAGGAGTTTCGATCGAGCATCGACCGCGTGGCGCAGTTCTCCGATGAGCGCTCGCACGCCATCCGGCTACAGTTCATGCCGGGAGAGCTGAGGATCTGGGCCTCGCTCTCCGACACTGGGGAAAGCGAGGAGAACCTTGCGGTGGTCTACGACGGGCCGAAGGTCGAAGCAGGCTTCAACGCCCAGTATCTTGCGGATTTCCTGCGTGTGGTCTCCGAGGAGAAGGTTTACTTCGGCTTCCGCGACTCGGCCAGCGCCGGTGAGCTGCGGCCTGCCGGTGAGGACCTGGATTACTCCTACCGCTACGTCGTGATGCCCATGAGGATTTGAGGGGAGATGCTCTCGGAGGTTCATTCCATTTTATGAGTGAACAGCTAGTCCCGACCACAACCACGGATGCCTACGACGCCAGCACCATCAAGGTGCTCGAGGGGCTGGAGGCGGTGCGCCTGCGGCCGGCGATGTACATCGGCTCGACGGGCGAGTACGGCCTTCACCACCTGGTCTACGAGGTGGTGGACAACGCAGTCGACGAAGCTCTGGCGGGCTTCTGCAAGAACATCGAGGTCACCATCCACCTCGACAACTCGATCACGGTGGCTGACGACGGCCGCGGCATTCCCGTGGAGATCCACCCCGAGGAAGGCATCTCGGCGGCGGAAGTGGTCATGACGAAGCTACACGCCGGCGGCAAGTTCGACAACAAGGCCTACAAGGTGGCCGGTGGTCTGCATGGGGTGGGCGTGAGCTGCGTCAATGCTCTCTCGGAGTGGCTGAAGCTGGAGATCTGGCGCGACGGCTACCTTTGGCAGCAGGAGTATCGGCGCGGGCAGCCCCAGGGGCCGCTCGAGCGAGCCGGGAAGGCGGGGCGCAAGACGGGAACTCGGATCACGTTCCGACCCGACCCGACCATCATGACCACGGTCGAGTTCAACTACGACACAATGGCGCAGCGGCTCCGCGAGCTCGCCTTCCTGAACAAGGGGCTGCGGATTACCCTGACCGATGAGCGCGTCGATCCGCCGCGCTTCCATGAGTTTCACTACTCGGGCGGTATCGCCGAGTTTATCAAGCACCTCAACAAGGGCAAGAACGTCCTGCACGAGCGGCCGATCTATTTCGAAGGGAGCCGGGAGCTGCCCGACGGGGGCACGCTCTTCATTGAAGTCGGCATCCAGTACAACGACAAATACAACGAGACGGTATTCAGCTTCGCCAACAGCATCAATACAGTCGATGGCGGAACGCACCTGACCGGCTTCCGCGCCGCGCTCACCCGCACGATCAACCTTTACGGCCAGCAGGCCGGCCTGTTCAAGGACTTGAAGGACAACCTCACCGGCGAGGACATTCGCGAGGGTCTGACTGCGGTCATCAGCGTCAAGGTGCCCAAGCCGCAGTTCGAGGGGCAGACCAAGAACAAGCTCAACAACGACATCCAGGGCCAAGTGACGCAGTTCGTCAACGAGAAGTTGAGCGAGTACTTCGACAAGCACCCGGACGTGATGCGCAAGATCGTCGGCAAGGCGATCGAGGCAGCACGGGCGCGCGAGGCGGCGCGGAAAGCCAAGGAGCTCGCGCGGCGCAAAGGGGCGCTCGATTCCGGGGGCTTACCCGGCAAACTCGCCGACTGCCAGGAGCGCGACCCGGCACGCTCAGAGCTGTTTCTGGTGGAGGGCGAGTCAGCGGGCGGCACGGCCAAGGCCGGCCGCGACCGCCGCTACCAAGCCATCCTGCCGCTCAAGGGCAAGATCCTGAACGTCGAGAAGGCGCGGTACGAAAAGATGCTCAGCCACGAGGAGATCCGCGCCATGATCGCCGCCATCGGCACGGGCATCGGGCCGGGGGACTTCGATATCGGCAAGCTGCGCTACGGCAAGATCATCATCATGACCGACGCCGACGTGGACGGCTCGCACATCCGGACCCTGCTGCTCACCTTCTTCTTCCGGCAGATGCAAGAGCTCATTACGCACGGTCACGTCTTTGTCGCGCAGCCGCCGCTCTACCGCATCAAGCGCGGCAACAAGGAAAAGTACATCAAGGACGACAAGGAGTTCACGCGCGAGATCCTGGAGTGGGCTACGGAGCATTTGGCAGTGCGCCTGGCGGGGAACGGGACGCGGCTCGAGGGCGCTGCGCTCAGGAAGTTTCTGGCCCAGCTCGATGAGTTCCAGCAGTACCGGCACCGGCTGGAGCGCCGGCTGCGGGACGCGCGCGTGGTGGAGATCCTGGCGCGCCCGGAGCTCAAACTGGACGGGCGGGCAGACTTCTCCAGCCCCGAGGGACTCGAGCCGCTCATCGAGGCGCTGCGCCAGGCAGGCGTAGCCGAGCCGCAGCTCCAGCGCGACGAGGAACATTCGGCCTGGAAGCTCATCTTCCGCGACCCCACCCATGCCGAGCGCATCATCGACATCGAGCTCGTCGAGCAGCCGGAATACCGGCGGTTCCGGAAGCTGGCCAGCGCGATCGCCGACTATGACCGGCCCCCGTTCGAGGTCATTCGCGACGGGCGGCCTGAGACGCGGGCGAGCCTCGGCGAGCTGCTCGAGTACGTGAAAGCCGAAGCCATGCGCGACTGCCACGTGCAGCGCTACAAGGGCCTCGGCGAAATGAACGCCGAGCAGCTCTGGGAGACGACCATGAACGCGGAGACGCGGACGTTGCTGCGCGTGGAGCTGCGCGATCTGGTGGAAAGCGACGAGATCTTCTCGACGCTCATGGGCGAGGACGTCGAAAGCCGGCGCCGCTTCATCGAGCAGAATGCGCTCGATGTGCGCAACCTCGACGTCTGATCACTTGCCAATGCAGAAGCTCGCGAAGATCCGGTTGAGGATGTCGTCGGCGGTGGTGGCGCCCGTCAGGGCGTCGATGGGGCTCAACGCGGCGTAGAGGTCGACGAGCAGCATCTCGTGCGGCAGCTCGGCCTCCGCCGCACGCCGCGCATTGTCGAGCGCCGCGAGCGCCTCTTCGAGACACCGGCGGTGGCGGAGGCTGGTGATGAAGCCCGGCTCCTGCTCGAGCGCCCCGGAAGGAGCAACGGCCTCGCGGGCGCGCCGCCGCAGCTCGTCGATGCCTTCCCCGGTGAGGGCCGAGACCGCGACGTAGTCGCCCGAGGGCGCCGCCCGGCGGGCCAGATCCGCCTTGTTGCCCACCAGGAGGAACCGGCCCTGGCTGCGCGCGCGCTCGATCAACTCCGCATCCTGCTCGTCGAGGGGCGCCGAGAGGTCCAACACCACCAGCGTCAGGTCGGCATCGGCCATGGCGCGGAACGTGCGCTCAATGCCCAGCTTCTCGACGGGATCGCCGGCGGAGCGCACGCCGGCCGTGTCGACAAACTTCACCGGAATGCCTTGGAGCGAGGCGACCTCGGAGACCAGGTCGCGCGTGGTGCCGGGGATGTCGGTGACGATGGCTCGGTCCTGCTCGAGCAGCCGGTTGAAGAGACTGCTCTTGCCGACATTGGGCTTGCCGACGATGGCGAGCGTCACCCCGGAATGAACCAGGCGGCCGTAGTCGAAGCTTGCGGCCAGGCGCGCCACCTCGTTCCGGATCGGCTCCAGGCGCTCGAGAATCTCCTGCTTGGTAGCCACCTCGACATCGTCCTCGGCGAAGTCGATGCCCGCCTCGAGCACGGCCACCAGCTCGAGCAACCGCTCCTTGATAGGCGCAATGCGGCGGCTGACGGATCCCGAGGCCTGCTGGGCGGCGATGCGCGCCTGATAGAGCGTCGTCGCCTCGATCAGATCCCGGATCGCCTCGGCCTGCGGGAGATCGATCCGGCCGTTCAGGAAGGCGCGGAGCGTGAACTCGCCCGGTTCGGCCAGGCGCGCCCCCGCCTCGCACAACCGTTCCAGACAATAGCCGAGCACGAGCGGCGAGCCGTGGCAGGAGATCTCGACGACGTCCTCGGCCGTGTAAGAGCGCGGCGCCTCGAAGAAGGTGACGATCACCTGGTCGAGCAGGCGCCCATCGCGGTCGGCGAGCTCAGCCATGCGTGCATGCCAGCTTCTCCAGCGCACGCCGCGGGGGAACCGGAGCACCGCTTCAGCGATCTGGCGCGAGCGGCGGCCCGAGACGCGGATGACGCCGAGACCGCCGCGGCCGGGCGGAGTCGAGATGGCGGCGATGGTATCGTCGAGCCGCATGGCTTAAGCAGCACGGCTAACCGGCAGCTCTCGAAATCACCGTCTGCGGCGGCCCGCGGACGGCCCGCGCGGGGGGGCCGGAGGGGCGTTCGACGGCATCTCGGCCGGATAGATCACCACGCCGCGGTTGGGGCCTTCGCCGGCGCTTTCGCTGCGCACGCCCGGCTCGTTGCGCAACGCCAGGTGCAGGATACGCCGCTCGCGGCTGCTCATGGGATTGAAGCGGAACGGCTGGTGGGTGGCCTTGACCTTCTCGGCGGCCGCCAGGGCGCTCAGGCGCAGCTCTTCAATCCGGAGCATACGGTAGTCGTTGGCGTCGAAGACCACCAGGGCGTGGTCCTGCGGCGGCATGCGGAGCATTTCATGGGTGAGATGCTCGAGCGCCAGCAGCAGCTCCGCCTTGTTCTCGAGCAGCAGGCCGACGTCCGGGCCGGTGAAGTTCACCACCAGATCGGGATTCTCGAAGTCGGTGTAGCGCGGCTCGGGCTCTCTCACTTCCGGAGTGACGCGCAGGCGGGCCCGCTTGAGGATGCGCGTCAAAAAGTGGGTAATCTGCGCGCCGACGTGGCTGACGGTATATTTCTTTCCACTCACCGGCTACTTCCGGGCACGCTTCTTTGCAGGTTTGGGTTCGGCCTTCGCGGCGCTGGCCACGGGCGCCGGCGCCGAGTGTCCCATGCGATTGAAGAACCACTGCTGGGCGACGCCCACGACGTTGCTGGTCAACCAGTATAGCACCAGGCCGCTCGAGACCCCGTAGAAGAAGAAGCCCATCATCAACGGCATCAGCATCATGATGCGCTGCTGGTTGGGGTCCATGGTGGTGGTGGGCGTCATCTTCTGGATGACGAACTGGGAGACGACCATGGCCACCGGCAGGATGCGGATCGGCAGGTGCTCCGGCTGCGACAGGTCGGTGACCCAGAGCCAGGGCGCGCCGCGCAGCTCGATCGCTACGGTGAGCACCTTGTAGAAGGCGATGAAGAACGGGATCTGCAACAGCATGGGCATGCAGCCGCCCATGGGATTGACCCCGTGCTTCTTGTACAGCGCCATCATCTCCTCGTTCTGCTGGGTGCGGCGCGGGTCGCGCAGGCTCAGGCCTTTGTACTTCTCGCTGATGGCCTTGATCTCGGGCTGGAGCATCTGCATCTTCTTCATCGACTTCAGGCTGCTGATCTTCAGGGGCAGCAGCAGGAAGTTGATGGCGACGGTGATGGCCACGATCGACCAGCCCCAGTTGCCGATCCAGTGATTGTTGATCCACTTCAGAGCCAAAAAGAGCGGCTTGGCGAGGAAGGAGAACCAGCCGAAGTCGACCAGGGTCTGCAAGCGCCGGTCGATCTGCCTGAGCTGATCGAGATCCTTGGGGCCGACAAAGAGCGGGAATTCGTTCCTGCCGGCGCCGCCCACGGCCATGCCGACGCGCGGCTCCTCCTTGCCGCCCTCGACGATCACGGGGTCGCTGTAGGTGCGGAGCTCGAAGGAAGAGCCGTGGCGGGGCAGGGCGACAGCGGCGAAGTAGGCGTCCTGGATTCCGGCGAAGCTGTAATTGCCGCTCTGGGTGACGGGGCCCTCCCTGGCGCTTTTGGCGTCGTGGGTGATGAGTTTGTTCTGGGCGAGATCGAAGTGAACCGTGTGCTGCGAGGTGGCGCGGCTCCAGGCGGTCGGATCCCCGAATCCGCCGCGCCAGGCGAGCCAATGAGGCAGCGGCGTGCGCCCCTGGAGGGCGGCGCTCGAAACCGCGACCAGATAGCTGTCGCGCTCGAACCGGAAGGACTTCGAGAAATACGTCACGCCGTCGGAGAATTCGAATTCGACGCCCAGGCCGTCCTCGGAGCGCCGCACGGCGTAAAGGACCGTGTTGGGGTCGGCCGGCGGAGGCGCGTCGCGGAAGACGAGGCTCATGGGGTAGCCCGCCCGCTCTACGGCCTCAGGGTGGACGAGCTGGAGCGGGTTGCCGTGCGCGTCGCGGTACCGGGAGAGGATCCAGCTCCTGACGACCGCGCCGCGATTGGAGAAGGTCACCTGGGAGACGCCGTTGTCAATGAGGATCTCCTCCTCCTGTTCAGCGGCGATCGGGGAGGCGGCAGGCGGCGGGGGCTCGGCCTCGGGTTTGACTGCTGCGGCCTCGGGCGGCTTGGCGGGCTCGGCGGCCGGCGCGGGGGCGACCGGCTGGGGAGGCGCCGGGGGCTTATAAAAGTACGGCGTCAGAAACAGAACCACGCCCATCAGCAGAAAGGCCAGAAGGAGCCGGATCTCCATCGAGAGGTCCTTTTTTTCCTGCCCGTTGGTTGAAAGCGGCATGATCTGTCGGCTGAAGCCGGCGCTCTAGCGCACCGGATCGAAACCTCCTGGGTGCAAGGGATGGCAGCGGGCCAGGCGCTTGAGACCTAGCCAGAAGCCGCGGCCGGCCCCGTAACGCTCGACGGCCTGGCGCATGTAGTCCGAGCAGGTTGGGTGGAAGCGGCAGGCGGAGGGCAGCAGGGGCGACAGCCACCGTTTGTAGAGGCCGAGCAGGCGGATCAGGAGGCTTTGCATCGGCGAAACACCCTGTCGACCTCGCGTTCGAGCTCCTCGAATGGCGCCGCCAGCGCCGTACGCCGGGCGTTGAAGACGACGTCCCACTGCGGCGCCAGCTTCCAAAGCTGGAGCCGGACCGCCTCGCGCAGCCTTCGCTTGATCCGGTTCCGCTCCACCGCCTTGCCGGTCGAGCGGGGTACGGTGAAGCCCACCCGCGGCCCTTCGCTCGTGCCCCGATTCAGGCAGAAGGCGAGGAAAAAGGAGCCCGGAATCCGCATGCCCTCTTCGTATACCCTGCGGAAGTCCTTCCTCCGCAGGAGCCGAAACTTCTTCGGGAAGGAAAACGAGCGGGTCTCGGCTTCGCTGGAAGTTACTTTGCGTATCGGACGGCTCTTTCGTCGCTGACGGTCAGCTTGCGCCGGCCCTTCGCCCGCCGCCGGGCCAGAACCGCCCGCCCGGCCTTGCTCCTCATGCGCTCCCGGAAGCCGTGCGTCTTGGCTCTCCTGCGGTTGTTGGGTTGGAATGTGCGTTTCGGCATATCTTCTCCTGGCGCCGGCCGAGACGTTTACCTCCGGGACGCCACACCTCGTCTGTCTTCAGGATTCCCCGAAACGACTAGTATACGGAGCCGGCGGCGGGCGCTGCAAGCCGGGACGGCTGCCCGGAGCCGTCAGCGCGCCCGTACTGGCTACCGTGGCTGGCCGGGCCGCAAGGGGTCGAGCTTCGCCGCAAGAGCGAGGATCACGGACCCGGAACGTTCGAACTCTCGGAGTGCCCAGCGCCCGTCCCGCTTCGGAGCTCCTTCCGAGCCGGCGGCGGTGAGCCTGGAGCGGCGCATCCGGTTGGCGATAAAGTTCCCGCTGACGAACCACAACACCGGTGAGCGTTGTTGGAGGGGAGACTGGACCAGGCAGGCGACGGCCGCAGGAAGCACCGTTTCCCTCAGCAGCCCTTCCGGCGCCAGCTCGAGCAGGGAGTAGTCCTGCTGCGGCGGCGCTCCGCCGATCTTTTCCGGTTCCGCCTCCTTGTCGGTGATCGGCGGCACCTCGCGCTCCGCGTAAGGCGGCCTGCGCAGCCTGGACTCGTTGAACTGGCGGACCACCTCTTCGGCGCCTTGCCTGCTTTTGACCCGTTCGGCCCGCCGAACGTTGTCGGCGCAGCGAACGCCGGTCAGGTTGGTGACGACGTAGCGCCGGATCGCCGGGGGAAGCGAGGCGGCGGAAACACCCTGCTTGGGGAGGTGCTCGGCCAGCGATTTGGTCTCCTCGATGAGCATTGCCTCCGTCTAGGAGTTCGAAAACGCCCGGTCGTCGGCGGGCATCCGCACGAGCGCGCCGGTGACGGCTCCTAGCAGGCGCATCAGGTCTTTTCTCAGCCGCCTCGAGCTTCGCGAGGAAGCGCATTGCCGGAATCACCCCGACCGGCGAGGAGATGGCCGCCGGATAGCGTTCGGCGAAATCCGAGGGTATGCCCTCACGGCGCTCCTCGGCATCGAAGCCTTCGGCGATGAGCACCTCGAGCGTCTCGAAGGCCGCCTCGGGCTCATAGGCCAGCGCGCTCTCGCAGGAATGGGGCGGAACGCGGAAGTCGGCGATCGCCTCAAAGAGTTCGCGCGCCCGCCGCGGCTCCAGGCGCACGAGGGCGCGCACGGCGCGGTAGCCGAGCGACTCGCGGTCGAGGTTCAAGGTATGGGCATGACTGAGGAACCCCTCCGGCGTATCGAAATGGCCGGCAACCAGCTTTCTTTTGCGGGGGGAGCTCGCTGCCGAGGCCATGGCCAGGGCCTCTTCGATCAGCTCGAGTTTTCGCGCGCGATCGGGGACTTTGTTGGCTTCGACCAGGAGGAGCAGGGCGTCAGAGCGAAACTCGGGGGGGCGCCACCCGGGCCGAGTTCAGGATTTCGGCCACCTCGGGCGGATCGTCCCGGGCGGCGGCAAGGGCGCCGCTCGCAGGGCTGC
This sequence comes from uncultured Bryobacteraceae bacterium, assembly GCA_938003835.1. GTDB lineage: Bacteria > Acidobacteriota > Terriglobia > Bryobacterales > Bryobacteraceae > CALKXJ01. Next base: position 49,118 of record CALKXJ010000031.1, read on the forward strand.
CTAGCAGCAGAATCGCACTGCCGAAAGCCACGGCCGCCTTGCTCAGCACTCTGGTCCCCGCGCGGCCGTCACCCGATACCAGGAAGGCGAATCCCAAAATAGTTTTCCACCTCGCGGCAAACTTCCTCCACATAGGCTCCCCGCCAAAGTTTCTCCACCGTGCCCGCTTGCGAGATCACGATGGTCCGAGGGACCCCACCCAGGCTGTAGGCTCGTTTGGTCGCCTCAGTCGGCGCATGATACACAAGACCGGCAAACTCTTCCAGCCAGGAGGAGTCCACCGGTTCCAGCCGAGATATCGATACCGGGACAAGCTGGTAGCGGTCCCTGGTCTGGCGCGCCAAGGCAAGCACGTTGGCTTGGTTCCGGAGGCACCAGCCGCAGTTGGGATCCCAAACGTAGAGAACCGTCGGCAGGAGTGCCCCTTTGGGATCAATCCTCGCCAGCCGGACGTCTAGGGACCTGGCGTCCAGGCGAGGGACCACCTCTCCGGGGCCGAGGAGAACCCTCGAGGTGCGCATGGTCTTCTCCTGCCAAGGAGTAAATCGTAACTTCAGGCATCCCTCCTCTCCCTCCTATGCCGTAAGATTATCAGCCCATTTTTGGTCAAGCAGAAAGCGAAGCTGCCAGTTGTTTGGAAGTCTACTGCACATCGACGCCTTTAACTCACCCAAAGACCGGCCCGGGCGGTCGCGGCAGCACCCCGGCTCCGTCACTCACTTGGGGGCGCGCCTCCCTCACGGCCTGCTGCGGCTGCGGGTGCGCCGGGCTTTGACGACGATGGGAGTGCCGGCGAATCCGAAC
>CALKXJ010000032.1 GCA_938003835.1 uncultured Bryobacteraceae bacterium
CGGTCTGGAGCGAACCAAGAACGCCCAGGGCATCGCCTACAGCCGGGCCGTGCTCAGCTTCGTGCGGCGCCTGGCGCCCGAGGAGGTCGAGCGAGCGCGCGAGTACCACGAGATGCTCAAGCCGCTGGTCCAGAGGATGGCGGTGGATCTCGAAGCGGCCGAGGTTCAGGACGAGTGACGTGATGAGCGCTGAGGCCCTTATCCCAGAACTGGTGCGGCGAGTGATGGGCTGGGGCGTCGCTCCGGATCGGTTCCTGATCGGCAACCGGAGCTGGATTCCGCGCTGGCGCTTCCAGCCCCTGGAGCGCTTGGAGGACGCCTTCCGCCTCCTCGAGAAGGCGCAGCCGGAGCACTACAGCATGGGTCTCGACGGCAGCGGCCGCTTCTCGGTTGAGGTCCGCATCCGAGGCAAGCTCGGGGTGGCCAGGGATGAGCTAAAGCCGCGCGCCATCACCCTGGCCATCGCCCGGGCGCTGGGCTTCGAGGAGGTGGATGGATGAAGCACGGCGCCCGTGAGTCCTCACTGGTAGCGGAGATCCTACGCGTCCTTCGCACGCTGCCGGGCGTGGTGGTGCGGAAGCGGCACGGCAGCGCCTGGGGCATCGCCGGCGATCCGGATCTTTACGGTTCCATCAACGGCCGCCACTTCGAGATCGAGGTGAAGCGGCCGGGTGCGAATGGGCCGACGCCGCTTCAGCAGACCCGGCTCCACCAGTGGGCGGCGAGCGGCGCCCTGGTGGGTGTCGCCACGAGCGTCGAGGAGGCGCTGCGCATCGTGGGCGCAGAGGGGAGGGACGAGTGAAGATCGCACCCTACAGCCTCGCCGCACTCCGCGAGTACCGCCAACGCAAAGAACAGGGGGAAGTCGCTTCGGCGCCGGCGCTCGCCGACATCCCGCCCGACGCACCCATGGAGGAGAGCATCGTGCTGGGCTGCTGGAACGGTCGCGCCTTCGTGAGCTGGCAGAAATGGCTGGCGTCGCGACCCGCCGCGGCCTTTAGGGTGTCGCCGGAGGACCAAGATGGCTGAGCCGGGCACGCCGCGCTGGTTTCTTGAGGAGCTATTCGCCGGCAAGCCCGACGAGCTCTACCTGCTCATCTGGACGCTGGCCGACAAGCGCTCCCGCTGGTTCCGCGACCTGGACGCCGCAGCTTCGGCGGTCGAAGCCCTGGCCGGCCAGGACGTCTACGTGGGCGTGGGCCTGTCTGCGAAGGACTACGGCCCCTCCCAGCGCTGCCCGTCCGAGGAGATCATCGGCATCGTCGGCCTCTGGGCCGACTTCGATCTGCGCTCGGAGGCCCACCCGAAGAAGGCCCTCCCCGCGACGATCCAGGACGCACTGGCCATCATTCCTGATCCGTTCACACCCACGATGGTCGTCGCCACCGGCAACGGCGCCCACGCCTGGTGGCTCTTCAAGGAGCCGTATCTGTTCGACACCGACGAAGAGCGCCGGACGGCCACGCGCCTCATCGCCCGCTGGCAGACCCTGCTGCGCCTCAACGCCGCCACCCGCGGCTGGGCTTTCGACCGGCTCGCCGACTTGGCCCGCGTGCTCCGCATTCCGGGCACCGTCAACGCCAAGGACCCGGCCAACCCCAAGCCGGTGACACTCTTCTCCCACAGCGGACGACGCTACAACCCCTCCGACTTCGAGGACTGGCTTGAAGAAGCGGCCGTCCCCGACCCGGCCGCCGAGCAACAAGCCGCCCGCGACTGGGCCGAGCGCTTCAAGGACAAGCCGCTGGTGATCAACCTCAACGCGCGCATCTCCGAAGAAACAATCGAGCGCTGGATCGAAGCCGACCTTCGCTTCCGCAACACCTGGTTTCGCCAACGGCACGACCTGCACGACCAGAGCCAGAGCGGCTACGATCTGGCGCTCGCCTGCTTCGGCATCGACGCCGGTTTGAGCGAGCAGCGGATCGTAGACCTGATCATCCACCACCGGGCGTTGCACAAGCAGAAGCATCGTACACGCCTCGACTACTACCAGCGAACCATCGCCAAGGCCGCCAGGCGCACCGAGGGCGTCGATCCTGTGAGCATCCTCCAAGCGACTGCCGCGCCGGAGCCTCCACCGGCCCCTCCTAAGGACGCTTCGCAGCCCAACGAACCGGTCAAACAGCCGGATCCTGTCACGACCAAGGCCCTCCTGTGCGAGCGCATCTCTCGAGCTCTCGGTGTCCGGATTCTTCGGCTCGTAAAGGTGACGGGCAAGGAGCCCACCTACCAGATGCAATTGGAAACCACGACCATTGAGTTCCCCAACATCGGCAGGTTCATCGACCAGACCAGTGTGCGCCTGGCCATCGCCAGCGCCACCAACAGGCTTATTCCCAAGATCAAACCCAAGGTGTGGGAGCAGCTAGCCCAGACCATGCTGGACGCGCTGACCGAGACCGCCGGCGGCGACGAGACGGACTTCAAAGGTTCGATCCGGATGTACATCAACCAGTACCTCAGCGACACCGGCTTCATTGACACCATCGAGAGCCAGCCGGCCAACGCGCTGCGCTGCCCCACCGTCATCGACGGGCGCATCGCCATCTGCTCGAGCGATCTTCAGCCCTATGTGAACCGGAACTTCTCGCAGAACCTTTCCGTGAAGGCTATCGCCTCAATGCTGGCGGCCATTGGCGCCAGGAACATCACGGTGAAGGGCAAGACGTTCAAGCCGCAGAGCCGCTGGCTGCTGCCGGTTGAGGAGTTCGATCCGGCGGAGTTCACCATCGAGACCCGCCGTCAGGAGCCGGCCAATGCAGAATGAGCAAGCCACCGGCACGCTCCAGGAAATCGGCAGCCGGGATCACAGCATCACGTCGGAGTACCGAATCTTCGGCCCGCCGGGGACAGGCAAGACAACCAACCTCAGCCGGCAGATCCGCCGGGCGGTGGAGCGCTTCGGTCCCGAGTCCGTGCTGGTCACGAGCTTCTCCAGGGCTGCCGCCGCTGAGCTTGCCGGCCGCGACCTGCCCATCGATCATGACCGGATCGGCACGCTGCA
>CALKXJ010000033.1 GCA_938003835.1 uncultured Bryobacteraceae bacterium
GATGATGGCATCCGCGACCAAGTGGTCGTTGGGGCCAAGCGCGAGGCCCAGGTCTCCGGAGCCGTCAGCCTTGCGCCATTTCACGGCCCCCGAGTTCGGCAGGCGCACCAGGCCAGTCGCGGCCTTACTGCCGGAGCCGAATTCCGCGCCGTCGACGAAGGATTTCGCGCCGGTGATCGTCACCGGGCCGTCCTTGCGGACGTAGTTCCGGCTGGATGAGATCCCGAGTTCCTGCTGGACCGCGATAACAGCTTGCTGGAGCGCTGTGATGTAAGCAGAGACCATGTTGGCGCGCACAGTCGCACCCGCGGCATGCTGCGCCGCGACGGTGCCGAACGCCCCGCGCTGGCAGCCAGTGAACTGCGTGGCCGTCTTGCTCGTGTAGACGATCAGCTCGTCGTTGATCGAGAGGATGCCGTACTCGTCCGGGAAGCCCACGCCGGTGGACTCAACGCTGATGGTCGTCTCGCCGGCGTAGACCGGCATCGTGGTGATCGTTTCGAGCGGCTTTGCCGAGAAGGCATCCGCAGGCGAGTAGAGGCTCGATGCATCGTCGATTGCGTTCGGGTACTGGCTCATCCGTTGATCCTCCTGGCGTTCAGCCGGAATGTGTTCAGGCGGCTGCTCGACTCCGGCGCGTAGGCCACGGCAATAGGCGCTTCGGGCGAGCGCGCGGCGCGCGGGCGGCGATAGGAGACGAGCGTCGCTGTGGATTGCGCGGTTACTTCGAGCGGCACAGGCCGCGAGTTCAGGCAGAACTGATCGAAGGCCCAGAAGCAGAACGAATACAACCCTCGATTCCGCCACATGCCGTATGCCTCGCGCATCGGCGGGTCGAGCGGGCCGTAGATGCCGGCCAGGTACATGCACTCCGACGCCGGGCGGCCGAGCTTCAACGGGAACTCGAGCGTCTGCCGCATGAGTCGGGCGTTCTTCTGCCAGACGTCGTAATCGAAGCCTTCCGCTCGAAAATACTTCACGCCATAGGCTGACGTCTTCCATTGCTCCGGCAGGTTCACGTGGAAGTTCAGCGCGCGGAACGCCGGACCGGGCGCGGGCTTGCCCTGGTTGGCGTCGAGGGACCAGAGGCACTCGAACACCGCCGAAGGATGGAAGCGCCGGACGTAGCCGATCACCTCGACGCAGTACTCCCAGATGCGATCGCGCAGGAAGTTGGCGCTCTCGATGTCGTCCTCGGGCGAGTCCGTGTTTGCGAGGAACCGATGCAGGGGCCGACCATAGCGCGCCTGAAACGCCGCCTTGGTGTCGTCGTCGTAGAACGGCATGCCGGAGGCGTTCGGGAAGTACCACCACTGCGTTTCGCCGAACTGGAGCACGATGGGCAGGCCTGCTGCGGCGATCTCGTCAGCGCACTCCTTGTACAGCTGCTTGAGGTAGTTCCGCACGCGCGGGCCGAAGTGCATCTGGTGTGACGGGATCGGCAGGAAGACCGGCTCGCCGTCCCAGTAACGCGCTACCATCGCCATCGGCGGCAGATAACACTCCATCGAGAACGCGAAGCTTGCGTCAATGCCAGCCTGTTTGAACTCGCGGGCCTGGTCGCGAATCCAGTTCCGCGCGCCGTGAGTCATGACGGGCGAAATGGTGTCGATCATCTCCCAGTCGCCCTCTGCGCCCGGTTGGTCGAGCGGCGGCGTGCCGTGCGAGATGCTCAACTGCGGACTGGCCGAGATCGTGAAGGTGTAGCTCGGCGCGCGGGAACGGATGTGGATCGAGCCTCCGTCGCTGGTGCACCAGAGGCCTGGGAAGGTGACGTTGATCATCGCGCGCAAGTGCGCGGCAATGTCCTCAGTCGCGAGGCCTGCGCCGGGCGAGAAGTAGAGCGTGGTGCCTGAGAGATTGATCCACAGCGGCTGATCCACCTGCCAAGCGCCGATGCTCACGGTGCAGTTCGGGTATGTCGCCTCAATGCGGCGGCGCTTGTTGTTCCAGAAGACGCCCATGTAGACGTCGGCGTGACCCAGGAAGCCGAGCTGCTTCAAGTGCCACACGTGCCAGGCGGGCGGCTTCTTGTAGCCGTGGTCGGTGTCGAAGTCGATGGCCGCGGAGACGTCCGGGTAGACCTTTGGCGGGTCTGGCGGATCCTGCGGTTCGAGCGGCCAGAGATAATCGAAGTAGAAGTAATAGCCGCTGCTCGCCGGGTGCTTGTCAAACAGAGCGCGGATCTCGACCGTGTGGGGCCCGGCAGGGAGCGATGTGGCGAGCTTCCTCATCGCCGCCAGGCCGTTGTAGTCGTTGAGGTAGAGGTCGTGGACGGCGGGCGCGCCGCGGTCGATTCTGACCTCAATGCGGCCGGCATCGCGGCCCAGCCATGTACCCAAGTAGAGAGTGTGCGCACGCGGGTAGGAGTAGCGGATGGTGACGCGGCGCAGATCCGAGGGCGCCGTCGGCGCGCACCGCTTGGCGTGGCAGAGCGACCACCATTGCGTCGGCCAGCCTGCGCCGTAGGTGTAATCCTCCCAGAAGCCCTCGTACTTGCAGCGGCCGTCGGATTCCTCAATGCGTGGCGCACCGCCGCCAACCTTCAGCGTCCGGTCACCGGTGACGCTGAGATTCGAGATCTTCACCTGCCACTCAATGTCAGAGCGCGTGCCGGTGATGGTCGAGATGCGCTGGACGCGCGTGCCTGCCGGCCAGGCCTGCGGTGTCGAAGAGTCCTCGCCGCGGCGGACCAGCACGCGCCAGTACCATGTCTCTGGATCATCCTCGTCAGGCTTGACCAAGCCCAGGTTGACGAGGCACGAGATGCGCTCCTCGACGTCTGGCGTGCCGACGTAGTATTTGCGCCCAGCGCTCATCTCATCGGCATCCGTCAAGTGCCATTCCTGCTCCGTGCCGGCAGGCTCGGCGGTGACTGCCTCTTTCAGCCGCCCGCCCTCGCGCAGGCCCGCCTCCACGTCCTCGAAGCGTGGCGCGAAGGTGAGGTGAGCCGTCACGATGTCCGTGGCCGGCACTGGCACGAGATCGTTCCGGTCGCCGTTCTTGTA
>CALKXJ010000034.1 GCA_938003835.1 uncultured Bryobacteraceae bacterium
CAGTCCAGTGGCGATTTGCGCCTGCTTGGCGGCGACGTAGTCGCGGTAGCCGGCCGAGGCCGACGGAGAAGCAAAGGTGATCTCCTCGCCAGGCTTCAGGTACTCGATCATGCCCGGCTCGAAACTCTCGACGCGCTTGCCCGTGGCCGCATCGGCGACACTGGGCGCAATCGGCGGCCCGTCCGGGCCCTGCGGCTGGGTGACGAACGCCGCGAAGCAGGCCTCGATCTTCTTGCGGACCAGTTCGGCTTCCTCGTATTCATCGAGATCGCGCAGCGTGACCACGACGGGCGCAAGCCACGGCGCGCCGCGCACCTGCCCGGGGCGATCCTTGCGGTAGATGTGCAGGACCTCGCTCGCTGGGACGCGGACGGATTCGAGCGACGCCCCGCCGCGCACGCCGGTGCGCACGATGTCGCCCGGATGCTGGCCGTGGAGCCAGTAGAAGATGCGCCGGCCCACCAGGTTGAACTCGACACCCTGGATGATGTAGCCCGTCTCGGTCTTCTGCGTCTTTGTGTGGTCGAGGTAGTCGGGCTCGAGTACCTGGAGCTGCAACGGTACCGTAAGGCCGTCGCTGTCGCGCCGCTGCCGGAAGCGCACCAGGCACTCGCCGCTCTCAAAGACCGTGCGCGCGATCAGCGCCTGAAGGCCGTAGAAATCAAGCTGCCCGTCGGCGTCGCACTCCTCGATCCAGTCCGCCCAGGCCGCGTTGATCATGCGGTCCAGGTCCGGCTCGCCGCTCCGCGCCTGCGCCGTGATGCCCGTGCCGATGGCGTTGCCCACCACCTCGGCCACGGCGCGCGCCGCGTAGGCGTTGTTGCGGATCAGGTCGCGCGAGCGTTCCCGCAACTTCGACAGCGCCACCGCGATCTCGGCGTTGGCCGAGTTGCCGGTGGTGATCCATCCGCCGGTGCGGCGGTCGGTGCGGGCGCCCTCGTAGGCCAGCCGGATGAGTTCGCCCGCGCGGCGCGCGCGCATCCGGCGCAGACCCGCCTCGGGCGAAACCCACGTAATTGCCTTGTCGAGCCAGTTCATCCTTTTGAGGTCTGAGCAAAAGAGAAACGATCTGTCGTGGTTCCGGATTCGGCGACGAGCGCTTCCTGAATCACGGCTCGCGCTTGAAGGAGTTCGTCCATCGAGCGGTAGGTCACCGTGCGGTCGCCGAAGCGGACGGTCAGTTCACCGCTGGCGATGGCCACCTCGATGGCGTCGAGTTGCTGCTGCGTCCACGCCATTTACTGCCGCCTTCGCTTGAAGTAAAACGTGGCGCGCGTGCCGAACTCCCGCACAACGGTCACCAGTTCCCAGCCCTGCGCGCCATGCTCGGCGAGCACATCCGGCGATTCGGCGTCGCCCGTCACCAACAGGTACTCCCAAGCGCCAGGCGTCCCCTGCCCGCTGGGCTGACTTCTCACCTTCATCGCGTGAGCCACTTCCTTCCTCGTTCGCCCAGCCAGCGCTCGCGATCCCGGTCCTCCTCGGGCACGGGCCGCGGGCGGTTCGCGGCCAGGATCCGGTCGGCCTCGTTGTCGAGCGAGAGACCCATCGAGACCAACGCCCGCAGCGCTGCGTAGGCGTAGACGCGCGCATCGAGCGCCTCCTGCCGGACGCCCGGCTTCGGCCGCCACTCGCGCTTCGGCTGGCCTTTCGCGTAGGTGGTCACCAGGACCTCGCCCAAGAGCTGCTCGAAATAGGCTTCCTCGCGCTCCGCCGGGAAGTGCGAGTAGCCGGGCGTGCCCGGCGTCGGATTCTTCAGCCGCCCGTAGATCGTTTCCTTCGCTGTGTCCGTACCCACGATCCAGGGCTTCTCGCCGCAAATGTTTTTCGCGGTCAGCTTGCGCTGCCACACGGGCAGCGGCCCGCCCTTGCCTTTCACCGCGAAGATGCGCCGGTGATACCGAGTCCGGCAGAACTCGTAGACAGCCTGCGATTCGTAACCCGAGTCAATCGAGCACGCCGCCACGGGCAGCGAGATCCCCGTCTCGTGCGGCCAGCGGCGCTCGAGATAAGTGTCGAGCTCCTGCCAAACCAGCGCGCCCGAGGGATCGCCCGGCAGCACGCGGTACTCGATCGACCGCGACTCCTCGCCCCGTCCCCAGCCCACGAGTTCCAGTTCGAGGCGATCCTTCTGCACGTCGACGCCCGCCGTCAGCACGACCGCACCATACGGCACTGCCGCCCGGTAGTGCTCGCGCCGCGCCATCACCGCCGCCTGGTCGACCGTGGTTTCCGCCGCATCGTCCCAAGGCTCGGCCAGGACCGTGTTCACAAACTCGCGCAGCGTCTCGATCGACTTCTTGTCGGCGAGGAACTTCTTCGCGAGCGCGCCCCACTTGCGCCAGGGCGATTAGAGGCCATTGATCCAGAAACCGGCGATGTCGGTGACTTCCGGCCGCGCGGCCCTCCACTCGCCGGCTTTGAGCATCTGATGCTTCTGCCAGTCGGCGATCAGCTTTGAGCAGTGCTCGCAGCGGTAGGCCGCCTTCTCCGGCGCCTCCTTCGGCCAGACGAGGTTGCCCCAGGTGAGCACCTGGTAAGCGCCGCAGTGCGGGCACGGCGCCCAGAAGCTCTGCTGGTTCGAGTTGAGCCAGGCTTGCTCGATGCGCGAGGCGCCCTTGGTCGTCGGTGTCGAGCAGAGCACGATCTTCCGGTTCCAGAAGTTTGCCGTGCGCGTGATGGCGAGGTTCACCGGATCGCCTTCACTGCCCGCGCTCGCCGGATACCGGTCCACCTCGTCGAGCAGGCAGTAGCGGATCGAGCGCATCGCCAGGCCCGCGGGCGAGTTCGCCGCCGCCAGCGTAATCGAGCCGCCCAGGAACTTCTTGTGCAGGATCGTGTTGTTCGAATCACGGCTCCGTGCATCGGCCACCTTGCCGCGCAGGCAGGGCGTGTCGCGCAGCATCGGCGCCAGACGGTCCTTCGAGAAGGCCTCGGCATCCACCTCGCGCGGTTCGACCAGCAACACCGGGCCTGGATCGAGGTCGATGATGTAGCCGAGGAAGTGGCCGAGCAAACTGGTCTTGCCACTCTGCGCCGCCCACATCATGACCACCGTCTCGTACGGACTCGACGGCCCCATGGCGTCCATCACCGCCCGCTGATACGGCGCCCGGTCCGTGCGCCAC
>CALKXJ010000035.1 GCA_938003835.1 uncultured Bryobacteraceae bacterium
GGCAAGCGCGTCGAGAGTTTCGAGCCGGGCATGATCGAGTACCTGAAGCCTGGCGAGGAGATCACCTTTGCTTCTCCGTCGGCCTCGGCCGGCTACCGCGACTACGTCGCCGCCAAGCAGGCGCAAATCGCCACTGGACTGCAGCTCACTTACGAGCAGTTGACTGGCGATCTTTCGCGCGTGAACTACTCGAGCTACCGCGCGGGGCTCTTGAGCTTCCGCAACGGCATCGAGGGCTTCCGCTGGCTGACCTTCATCCCGATGCTGTGCACGCCGGTTTGGGAACGGTTTCTCGCGGTGGCCTTCGCCGCCGGAGCGATCCCCGAGCCTGGACCGTTCCGCGCCGAGTGGACGCCGCCGGGCTTTGGCAGCGTCGATCCGTACAAGGACTCGGTGGCCACGCTCAACCGGCTGCGCACCGGAACGCTAACGCTGCGGCAGGCGATCGCCGAGCAGGGCTATGACCCGGACGCGCAACTCGAACAGATCGCGGAGATCAATCGCATGCTCGATCAGCGCGGCATCGTGCTCGACTGCGATCCGCGCCGCGTGACGCAGAGCGGCGCGCAACAGAAGGAGCTTCAGAATGACCCCAACGAGAGAACGGCTGGAAGCCCAGTTTGAGGCGCTCGCTCCCGCCGACCGCGACGAACGCACGGCGACGCTGACTTGGTACACCGGCTCTTCGGTACGCCGCTATGACGCGCGTGGCCCCTATGAGATGCGCTTCTCGATGGAGCCCGGCGCGATCCGCATGGGCCGATTGGCAAGCGGCGCGGCGCCGCTGCTGAACGGGCATCGCGACTTCACCGTCGATGACGTGATCGGCGTCATCGCCCGGGCGTGGATTGAGAATGGCCAGGGCAAAGCGACGGTGCGGTTTTCGAAGCGCGCCGACGTGGATCCGGTCTGGCAGGACGTCCAGGACGGCATCCTGCGCAACGCCTCGATGGGCGTGGCCATTCACGCCGTCGAGGACGCGACGCCGCAAGGTGCGGCGATGCGCCAGGTGCTGGTGACCGACTGGGAGCCCGAGGAGGTTTCGCTCGTGCCCGTCGGCGCCGATCCGGGCGCGGGATTCAAGTTTGAACGGGCAACTGGCCCACAGGAGCAGAAGATGGACGAGACCATCATGGACGCCACGGGCGAAGAGGCCCGTGACGAACCCACCATCAACTTCGATGGCGAGCGCCAGGCCGCCGCACTGGCCGAACGCACGCGCATCCGCGAAATCGAGAAGGTCGGCCGCACGCTAAACGTCGATGCCCGGCTCATCGCGCAGCATGTCAAAGCAGGCACCTCGATTGAGGAGTTCCGCAAGCAGGCGCTCGACGATGCGGCACACCGGTCGGCTGAGCCCGAGATCCGCAGCGCGGCCGCCGTGGTCACACGCGATCAGACTGAGACCCGCCGCGCCGGGATCATGGCGGCGCTTCTGCACCGCTACGATCCGGCGGTCCTCCCTTTGAAGGACGATCTCGGCCGCGACTGGGCCGGGCAGACGCTGCTTGATCTGGCGAAGGAGTGCCTCGAAACCCCCGGCACGCGCACCAGACGGTTGCCGCGCCATGAGATCGCGAAGCTCGCGCTGTCGACCTCGGATTTCCCCAACATCCTGGCCGACGTCGCCAACAAGACCCTGCGGCAGGCCTACGAAGCCTATCCGCGCACCTTCCTGCCGTTCTCGCGGCGGCGCTCGGCGGTCGACTTCAAGAACATCAACGCCGTGCAGTTGGGCGAAGCGCCGAGCTTGATGAAGGTCAACGAGAAGGGCGAGTTCACCCACGGCTCGATCGCCGAATCGAAGGAGACCTACAAGCTCGCCACCTATGGCCGGATCGTCTCGATCACCCGGCAGACGATCATCAACGATGATCTGAGCGCCTTCACGCGCATCCCCGCAGGGTTCGGCGTGGCGGCGGCGACGCTCGAAAGCGACACGGTGTGGGGCATCATCACCTCGAACCCGGCGATGGGCGACGGTGTGACGCTGTTTCACGCGAATCACGCGAACCTGAACACTGGGGCGGGCAGCGCGCTGGCCCTTGCGGGCTTGGGCGCGGGCATGGCGGCGATGGCCAAGCAGAAGGGCCTCGACGGCATCACCGTGCTGAACGTGCAGCCGCGATATCTTGTCGTGCCGGTGGCGCTGCAACTGGCGGCCTTCCAGATGATCGCGCCGAATCTTGCGCCCGCGAAATCGGCAGATCTGGTGCCCGACTACATCCGCGCCTTGACGCCCATCGCCGAGCCGCGCCTGGATGCGGCGAGCACGACGGCCTGGTATCTGTTCGCCTCGCCGGATCAGATCGACACGATCGAGTACGCCTACCTTGAAGGCCAGGACGGCGTGTACATCGAAACGCGGCAGGGCTTCGACGTCGATGGCGTCGAGATCAAGGCGCGCCTCGACTTCGGGGCCAAGGCCATCGACTGGCGCGGGCTTCAGAAAAACGCTGGCGCCTGATCAGGAGGACTGAACGATGAAGAACTACGTGCAGAAGGGTGAGACTCTGACGCTGACCGCGCCATACGCGGTGACTTCGGGCGGCGGCGCGCTGGTGGGCTCCATCTTCGGCGTGGCCGCGACCGATGTGGCAAGCGGCGAAGTGGGCGAGTTCCAGGTGGCGGGCGTCTTTGATCTAGTCCGCGAGACCGGCGCGAGCACGGCTTGGTCGGCGGGCGATCTCATCTACTGGGACAACACCAACAAGCGCGCCACCAAGACCGCGACCAGCAACAAACTGATCGGCGTAGCGGTGAGGGCCGCGGCCGACGGTGATGCGACGGGGCGCGTCCGGCTCAACGGAGCGTTCATCGCCTGATGAGCTTCGCTGAATCGGCAGCCCGGGTGGACGAGGCCTGCCTGCGGGTCTTCGGGCGGGAGGTTCTCTACCTGCCCGAGGCTGGCGGGCAGGCCGCCGTCCGCGCAGTGTTTCAGCCGGCGCGGGAGGCCGAGGATGCCTCGCCGGGCGTCTATGCGGTGCTGTTCGTGCGTCTGGCGGATCTGCCCGCGTCACCCGTGCGTGGCGACGAGGTCGAGATCGAAGGCGTGCGCTACAAGGTCTTCGACATCGAAGCTGACGCCGAGGGCGCCGCCGTGCTCCGGCTGCGTAAAGCTAGCTGACTTCCGGAAAATCTTCCAAAAGTCGGACTTCCGCCAAATCTGGCGGAGGTTTGCGAGTTGTGCGCAATTGCGCACAAGTGCTCTGAGGCGATTCATGCCAAGCGTCCGTGTCTACCAGAGGAAGCAGTTACGTCTCGACCTGCTGAACTTTCGCCAGCGCCAAATGTACGAGCTGGGCGCGGCGGGCGTTGCGGCCGTGAAGGCGCGCCTGGCCGCCGCACAAGGACCAGAGGATAACGCGGCCAAGCCGCTGACCAGGCGTTACGCGATCTGGAAGACGCGGAAGGGAAAGGGCAACCGCCGCAACCTGGCCTTCACCGGCAACCTGCTGCGCAACTTCCAGGTCCGCACGGTCAGCGAGAACCGCGCCAAGGCGAACGTCTCGACCCGCAAGGACCGGATCAAGGCCTGGGCCAACCAGAAGCGCGAGGCGTGGATGGTGTTCTCGCCCAAGAACAAGGCGGGTGTCGTCGAGACGGCGCGCAAGATGCTTGAGGCCACGAAGCCGCGGCTGCTGGTGGAACGCGCCTTGGGAGGGAAGCAACGATGATCAACCCTGCGGAGCTGGTCGACAACCTGGTCGCGCTGCTTCGTGACATCCCGGAACTTGTCGCCGAAATGGGCGGCGATGAGCAGCGGATCTTCGCCTATCACGATCAGTATCCGAAGCGCGCGAGCCTCGCGGCGGCGATCCACGACATGCCGTCTCCTGGGATTATGGCCGCCTGGCAGGGTACGCAGCCGTCGAGCTTCGGCGGCGTTGATGTCTGGCGTCACCAGGTCACGCTCTACCTGCGGGCGCGCGAGACGTTTGAAGGCGACCCACCCACGGCATACTACCGGTTGTTCCGGCTGATCACCAAGGGCGTGCCAACGTCGGCGGGAGTGCCGATGCTCAACGCCACGGTCCATCCATCCTGCCACCCGATGGACCTGCCGCTCATTCAGCGGCAGACCGACGCGGAAGGGCTCGACTACTTCGAGGGGCCGCTGAGCTTCATGAAGATGGGAGATGACTTAGCAAGTGGTTTTGATCTCGCCCGACGGCGAGGTGCGGCACGTCGAGGCGATGCCGGAGGTCCTGGTCCCGTTGATGATCCGTGGCTATCGGCAACTGACCGAACACGAAGATGAGGAGGTAACGCCTGATGTCCGTCACTCGGATGCAGGAAATCCAGATCTGCTTCGGTAGGCAGAAACAGGCCGACATCGCGACGCCGAACACCGGCGTCCAGATGTGGCAGTTGCGCAAGCTGAACGCCACGCTCGCCAACCCGAAGCTGAACACGGAAAATGATGCCGAGGAATTCGGCAAGGGCCACGAGTTTGCGACGCAGTCATTTCAGACATCCTGGGACGTGAATGGGACTCTGGAGAAATATCTCGGCGCGGAGATCGGCGCCTGGGCGATGGCCTTCGGCCTGGGGAAGGTCGTGAAGTCGGGCACGGTGCCGAACTTCACTTACACCTGTACGCTGCTGTTTCCTGCCTCGGGCGATGCGGCTGAGCTGCCCTACTTCTCCTTCGTCGAGCAGATCCGCCCGGGCGCGGGTGTCGTCGTGGACCGGATGGCCGTGGGCTGCGTGGTGGAGGGATGGACGATCTCGATCGGCTCGGGGCCGGGCCGCGCAAACTCGAAGATCACCGTCGAGTTCGTGGGCTCGGGCAAGTACGTCGAGCCCTCGGGTATCACGATGCCGCCGGCCACCGTGGAGAAACTGCTGCCGTCGGCGTCGCTCGCGCTCTCGATCAACGGTGTCAACTACGTCTCCAACAAGAACGTCGTCTCGCTTGAAACGTCGTGGAAGAACAACGTCCGCCTGGACGGCGGATTCTTCCCGGGCTCTGGCTTTCAGACGCCCGGCGATGGCGCGAGCGGGGCCATCCGCGGTCGGCTTGAGTTCGGCAACCGCCAGGGTACGCTGCGCTTCGTGGCGCTCTTCGAGAACGGCTCGACCGAGCTTGCCAAGCTCCGCCAGCAGACGACCGGCACGGCCGTTCTGGCGCTCACCTATGACGCGAACAACTCGCTCGAAATCACCTGGCACAAGGTCTCCTTTGCCTCCGCCGAGGTGGGCGAGACCGACGGCATTGTCACCGTTTCGGTCGAGTGCCTGCCGATGTGGGATGAGACCAACGGCACTGTCTCAGCGGTGGCCAAGTGCAACGTGGACGGGATCTGTCAGTAGTGAGGACTGTCGTGTTTGACGCAAAGCAACCCATCACCATTAACCTCCGCACGCCCGATGGCGTGAAGCCGGTCCGCGTGCGCTTCCCCTCCGATGAAGAGTGGATCGACCGCCAGAAGAAACGTAAGGTCATCGTCAAGCAACTGGGACGCGGCGTGTCGGAAACCACGATTCCTGACTCGGCAGATGCCGACGCCGCGCTGCTCACGAAGATTCGCCTTCCAGAGGAGAATGCGGCCGAGGTCGATGCCTTCGAAGCCAGCCGCATCATCGAGCAGTTGAGCCAGGCTGATGTCGACGACGTCGT
>CALKXJ010000036.1 GCA_938003835.1 uncultured Bryobacteraceae bacterium
GAGATGGTGATGCCGGGCGACAACGTGAACCTGACGGTGGAGCTGATCACGCCGGTGGCCATGGACAAGGGGTTGCGGTTTGCCATCCGCGAGGGCGGGCGCACGGTGGGCGCCGGCACGGTGACCGAGATCCTGGAGTAGCCGGAGGGTTCGCCACCGACCGGCGGATTCCGCTACACTGGTAAGAGGCGTCGCGCCCGTGAGCGCGGGCCGGCGGCAGCTCCCGTCGAGCGAGACAGGGGCGTAGGTTTAAGGGTAGACCGGCGGTCTCCAAAACCGCGAGTGGGGGTTCGAATCCCTCCGCCCCTGCCATCCCCGTTGGCGAGTGAACTCCTTCCGGCGGGCGAAAACGGACAACAATGACATCTGAAGGCGTGCTCCAAAGGATCGGACAGTGGCCGGTCCGGTTGAAAAACTACGTGGAAGAACTTCAGACGGAGATGCGGCGCGTCACTTGGCCGAGCGCCAAGCAAGTGCGGGCCACCACCCTGGTGGTGATTGCCACGGTCTTCGCCTTTGCCGGTTATTTTGCCATTGTGGATCTGGTACTGGGCCGTTTGATCACGCGCATCTTTGACGCGTTCGTGAAGTAGCAGGTAAGAGGATGGCCGAGCAGGATCGTTTCTATCCCGAGCCGGAAGAGACCCCGCCCGAGGGTGCCGGGCAGGAGGCGGGCGAAAGCGCCGAGGCGCCCAGCGAGGGGGCGGCGGAAAAGCCAGTCGTCCGGGCGAGCGGCGAGGCCGCCGCACCCGAGGGCGAGGGGGCATCAGCGAAGCGCTGGTACATTATTCACACCTATTCGGGTTTCGAGCAGAAGGTGGCCGACTCGCTCCGGAGCCGCGCCCAAGCGTTCGGTTTCGAGAACCGGATCGGGCAGATCCTGATTCCGACCGAGGAGGTCGTCGAGCTGCGCGGCGGCAAGAAAGTCACCAGCAAACGCCTGCTCTACCCGGGCTACGTGCTGGTGGAAATGGAGATGGACGACGACCTCTGGCACGCCGTCAAGAACACGCCGCGCGTGACCGGTTTCGTCGGTGGCGGCACTCGTCCGGTGCCGTTGAGCGCCGACGAGGTCAATCGCATCCTGTACCGGCAGGCGGCCAGCGCCGAGCGGCCGCGGCCGAAAGTCACCTTCGAGAAGGGCGAGATGGTTCGCATTACCGATGGCCCGTTTACCAATTTTTCCGGCCGCGTCGACGAGGTGAACACGGAGCGGGACACGCTCCGTGTGCTGGTGACCATCTTCGGGCGTCCGACGCCGGTCGAACTGGAATTCTTGCAGGTGGAGAAGCTCAGCTAACCGGACCTGGGCCTGAGAGCGTGAGGTTTTATGGCGAAGAAAGTTGTTGCGCAAGTCAAGTTGCAGATTCCGGCGGGCAAGGCCACGCCGGCGCCTCCCGTCGGCACCGCCCTGGGCCCGCAGGGCGTCAACATCATGGAGTTCTGCAAGCAGTTCAACGCGCGGACCTCGGGCAAGGAAAACGAAGGCCTGATTATTCCGGTCGTCATCACGATCTATCAGGACCGCTCGTTTACCTTCATCACCAAGACGCCGCCGGTGCCGGTGCTGATCAAGCGGGCGGTAAATCTCGCCAAGGGATCTCCTGAGCCGAACAAGAACAAGGTCGGCAAGATCACCGAAAAGCAGGTGGAGGAGATCGCGAAATTGAAAATGCCCGATCTGAACTGCTTCACGCTCGAGGCGGCAATCCGCTGCGTGAAGGGGACGGCCGCCAGCATGGGCGTCGAGGTGATCGCGGGCTAGCGATCCGGCGGAGGGGCAGCGAATTTTGTTATACTGGCGTTTCACGCCGAACCGCGGGGCAGCGGGTTAATCTGCCCGGCCGGCACCAATTGTTCACACTGGGAGGCTGAAGCCCGGCGCCAGCGCCGCGACGGAGGCCGTGAGGACCAGTTGCGATGGCACACAAGCACGGGAAAAAGTATCGCGCCGCAGCGGCGCAGGTCGAGAGACGCCTTTACAGCCTCGAAGAGGCGATCCCTCTGATCAAGAAGATCAAGTATGCCAACTTCGACGAGACGGTCGAAGTGCATATGCGATTGGGCGTCAATCCCAAGCACGCCGATCAGATGGTGCGGGGCACCGTCGTCCTGCCCAACGGACTGGGTAAGACGATGCGGGTATTGGTCATCACCTCGGGCGAGAAGATCCGCGAGGCCGAGGAGGCGGGCGCCGACTACGTGGGCGGCGAGGAGATGGTGAACAGGATCCAGAAAGAGAACTGGCTGGATTTTGACGCCGTGATCGCTTCGCCCGACATGATGCGCTCGGTGGGACGCCTCGGCAAGATCCTCGGGCCCCGCGGGCTGATGCCGAATCCCAAGACCGGCACGGTGACGATGGACGTGGGGCGTGCGGTCAAGGAGGTAAAGGCGGGCAAGGTGGAGTTCCGCGTCGACCGTACCGGGGTGATCCACGCGCCCGTGGGCAAGGTCAGTTTCCCGGACGACAAACTGCTCGAAAACGCCCAGACGCTCATCCAGGCGGTGGTGCGCGCCAAGCCCGCCGCCGCCAAGGGACGCTACGTCCGCAGCGCCACGGTCTGCTCGAGCATGGGTCCGGGTGTTCCTCTCGACGTTACCGGGATGAACGTCCGCGTCGTCTGAGTACGAAAGCCGGGAGCGCAAGCAGATGAAGAAACGCGAAGACAAGCGAAAGGAAGCCGAGCTGCTGCACCAGACGCTCGAGCAGAGCAAGACCGTATTCGTAACCGGCTTTGATAGGCTGACCGTGGCGGCGGACTACGAGCTTCGCAAGGCGGTCCGATCGGTGGGGGGCACCTACAAGGTGGTCAAGAACAGCCTCGCCGAGCACGCTGCGCAGGGCACGCCGTCCGAGCCGGTCCTGAAAGGCCTGACGGGAATGAACTCGCTGGCGCTGACCTCGGGCGACCCGGTGGCCCTGGCCAAGGTGTTGACCAGCTATGCCAAAGAGCATCCGACTTTTACCTTTAAAGCGGGGCTGGTCGAGGGACGCGTGGTCGACGCCGGGGCGATCGCGGCGCTGGCGCAGATGCCCTCGCGGGAGGAACTGCTGGCGAGGATCCTCTACCTGATTCAGGCGCCGGCGCAAAGCCTGGCGCGGGCGATTCAAGGCGTGGGGCGGAACCTGGCGGTGGTTATCGACCAGGGGGTGAAGGAGAACAAGTTCCGGTCCTAGTCGCCGCCGGGGCTCCGGCGCGCGCGCAGGGCGACCGAGTTTGATGGATTGAGGAGTCAACAACGAGACATGGCGGACATCAACGCACTTGCAGAACAGATTCAGGGCTTGACGCTGCTCGAGGCAGCCGAGCTGGTGAAGCTGCTCGAACAGCGACTGGGCGTCTCGGCAGCCGCCGCGACGGTGGCGGTGGCAGCGGCACCGGCGGCCGCGGCAGCCGCGCCGGAGGCGGAGGAGAAGACCGAGTTTGACGTGATTCTGACCTCCGTCGGAGCCAACAAGATCAACGTCATCAAAGTGGTCCGCGAGGTGACCAACCTCGGGCTCAAAGAGTCCAAGGACCTGGTGGACAACGCTCCGAAGACGGTCAAGGAAGGCGTCAGCAAGCAGGAGGCTGAGGAGATCAAGAAGAAGTTCGAGGCGGTCGGCGCCACCGTCGAGGTGAAGTGACCGTCCTCCGGAGTTGATGCCCGGCAGGCCGCAGGCGGCGCTGGCCGCCGCCTCTGCGTTTGCGCGGTTTGACCGCTCCGACGGCGGTTTGCTATAGTGTAAGGGATCCCGACCCGGGCCGGATGCGGGAAAGGCGCCTGTGAATCTTTCGCCCTGCGTAAACTTCCGCAGTCTGTCCGAAACTGCGAAGAGCGCACGAGCGTCGTCTCTCGCCCCGCTCGCACCCGTAAACTACCCCTTTTACCTCACTCGCATCGTTTCGCGCAACCTGGAGCTTGCGAGGCGGCCCGGTTCTGGGCGGCGCCTGCCAAAGCTGACGTGGGCAGATCAACGTGGCGACGGCAACCGGTGAGAGCACGCGCCGTCTTGTGTCTGAGGAGTTGAGAATGCAAAACCCGGCAACACCCGCAACGCGGGAGCGAGTCGATTTCTCCAAGATCCGGACTTCGGTTCCGATCCCGAACCTGATCGAGGTGCAGAAGAAGTCCTACGAGCGGTTCTTGCAGATGGACCTGCTGCCGAACGAGCGCGAGGACATCGGCTTGGAGAGTGTCTTCCGCTCGGTGTTTCCGATCTCGGACTTCAGGGGGTTGAGCGAGCTCGAGTTCGTCGACTATTCGATCGGCAACTGGGAGTGTAAGTGCGGCAATCTCAAAGGGCTACACCACCTGCGCTCGACCTGCTCCAACTGCGGCGCCACCATTCGTACCGACCCCTATCACGGCGGCGACATCCTGTGCGAGCGCTGCGGGACCTTCAACAAGAACATCGTCACCTTCTGCAACCGCTGCGGCGACCCGGTGAGTCTCCAGCTCAAGTATGACGTCACCGAGTGCGAGGAGCGGGGCATGACCTATGCGGCGCCGCTCAAGGTCACCATCCGGCTGACCGTCTATGACAAAGACCCCGAGACCGGCGCCAAGACGGTGCGCGACATTAAGGAGCAGGAGGTCTTTTTCGGCGAAATCCCGCTGATGACCCAAAACGGCACCTTCATCATCAACGGGACCGAGCGGGTGATCGTCTCCCAGTTGCACCGCAGCCCCGGCGTCTTCTACGAGAAGGTCCAGGCGCAGGGCTATTACCTGGGTAAGATCATTCCCTATCGCGGAAGCTGGGTCGAGTTCGAATACGACAACAAGAACCTGCTGTACGTCCGGATCGACCGCAAGCGGAAGTTTTACGGCACCGTCTTTCTCCGGGCGCTCGGCCTGAAGACCGATTCGGAAATCCTGAAGGCATTCTATGAGGTCAGCGAGATTCGCATCCGCGACGCCCGGCTCTACCGGGCGGTTTCGCCGTCGCTCAAGGGCTTGCGCGTCTCGCAGGCGATCAAGGACGAGCAAGGCAACGTGGTGGTGCCGGCGGGCCGCCGGATCACCGAGGCGCTGCTCAAGGACCTGGCCAAGGCCAAGGTGACCGAGATTCCGGTGGCGGTCAACGACCTGGAAGGCGCCTGGGCGGCGGCCGACGTGGTGGATCTGACCACCGGCGAGGTGCTTGCGGAGGCCAACCAGGAGTTGAACGAGTCCATCATCGCCTCCTTCATCCAGGCCGGCATCTCCAGCTTCGAGGTCTTCTTCCCGGAGAAGGACGACATCGGCGTGGTCATGTCGACCACGCTCAAGAAGGATCCGGTCAAGACGCAGATCGACGCGCTGCTGGAGATCTACAAGAAGCTGCGGCCCGGCGATCCGCCGACGGTGGACACGGCGACGCAACTCTTCCAGGGCATGTTCTTTGACCCGCGCAAGTACGACCTGTCGCGGGTGGGTCGGATGAAGTTCAACATCAAGCTCTACGACCGGGCCGACGCCACCGACCGCGACAAGCGGACGCTCGACCAGAAGGACTTCATCGACGCCATCAAATATCTGCTCAAGTTGCGCAAGGGCTACGGCAGCGTCGACGACATCGACCACCTGGGCAACCGGCGCGTGCGCGCCGTGGGCGAGCTGCTGGAGAACCAGTTCCGCATCGGGCTGGTGCGGATGGAGCGGGCCATCAAGGAGAAGATGTCGGTCTACCAGGAGATGTCGACGGCGATGCCGCACGACCTGGTGAACGCCAAGCCGGTGATGGCCGCCATCCGGGAGTTCTTCGGCTCCAGCCAGCTTTCGCAGTTCATGGATCAGACCAACCCGCTGTCGGAGATCACGCACAAGCGGCGCCTGTCGGCGCTCGGGCCGGGCGGCCTGTCACGCGAGCGGGCGGGCTTTGAAGTGCGTGACGTGCATCCCACCCACTACGGCCGGATCTGCCCCATCGAGACGCCCGAAGGCCCCAACATCGGCCTGATCTCCTCGCTCTCCTGCTTTGCCCGCATCAACGAATACGGCTTCATCGAGAGCCCCTACCGGCGGGTGGAGAAGGGCGTGGTGATCGACGAGGTGAAGATCACCAACCCGGGCGACACCGGTTTTGCCGTCGGCGCCGTCATCCCGCGCGAGCAACTGGAGAAGGCGATCCGCGCGCTCCGGCCGGACCAGCAGCCGCCGGAGTACGAGGCCCACTGCGAGTACCTGTCGGCCTGGGAGGAGGACCGCTACATCATCGCCCAGGCCAACGTGCCGCTCGAGGGCAACCGGATCGCGCGCGAGCTGGTGAACGCGCGCCAGGCGGGCAACTTCGTGCTGAAGCACCGCGACGAGGTCCAGTTCATGGACGTCAGCCCGAAGCAGCTCGTCTCGGTGGCCGCCAGTTTGATCCCGTTCCTGGAGAACGACGACGCCAACCGCGCGCTGATGGGCTCGAACATGCAGCGGCAGGCCGTGCCGCTGCTCAGGGCCGAGGCGCCGCTGGTGGGCACCGGCATGGAAGCGGTGACCGCGCGCGATTCGGGTGCGGTGGTCATTTGCAAGCGCTCAGGCATCGTCGATTCGGTCGATTCCGAGCGCATCATCGTGCGCGTCGAGGGCGAAATCCACGAGGGACAGCTTTCGCGCGAGGTGGGCGCCGACATCTATCAGCTCACCAAGTTCAAGCGGTCCAACCAGAACACCTGCATCAACCAGAAGCCGATCGTCAAGGTGGGCCAGAGGGTGCGCAAGGGCGATGTGCTGGCCGACGGGCCGTGCACGGACCGGGGCGAGCTGGCGCTCGGGCGCAACGTCCTGGTGGCCTTCATGTCCTGGCGGGGCTACAACTTCGAGGATGCCATCGTCGTCAGCGAGAGCCTGGTGCGCGACGACTATTACACCTCGATCCACATCGAGGAGTTCGAGACCGAGGCGCGCGACACCAAGCTGGGCCCGGAGGAGATCACGCGCGACATTCCCAATATCACCGAATCCTTCCTCCGCAATCTGGACGAAAGCGGTATCATCCGCATCGGCGCGACCGTCAAGCCGGGCGACATTCTGGTGGGCAAGGTGACGCCCAAGGGCGAAACGCAGCTGACGCCGGAGGAAAAGCTGTTGCGGGCCATCTTCGGCGAGAAAGCCGGCGACGTCAAGGACGCCTCGCTGTACTGCCCGCCCGGCATCGAAGGTACGGTGGTGGGCGCGAGCGTCTTCCTGCGCAAGGGCGCCGAGCTGGACGAGCGCTCGAAGGCGATTCTCGAGGCGCAGATCGCCAGGCTCCACCGCAACCTCGAAGACGAGAAGCGCATTCTCAACGACGAGCGGGCCAAACGGCTAGCCGCCCTGCTCGAGGGCAAGACGCTCATCGCCGACCTGCACGACGAAAAGACGAACAAGCGCCTGCTGTCGAAGGGCACCGTGCTCACGCGCGATCTGATCGAGAAGATCCGGGCGCGGGATCTCAAGCGGATGCGTCTCAAGGAGAAGGATCCGCGCCTGAACGAGCAGATCGACGAGATCGAGGAAATGACCTCGCGGCAGATCGCCGTGCTGGAGAAGATCACCCAGGAAAAGATCGAAAAGCTCAAGAGGGGCGATGAGCTTCCGCCGGGCGTCATCAAGATGGTCAAGGTCTACATCGCCATGAAGCGGAAGCTGTCGGTGGGCGACAAGATGGCGGGCCGGCACGGCAACAAGGGCGTCATCGCCAAGATCGTGCCGATCGAGGACATGCCGCACCTGCCGGACGGCACGCCGATCGAGATCATCCTGAACCCGCTCGGGGTTCCCTCGCGCATGAACGTCGGCCAGATCCTGGAGACGCACCTGGGCTGGGCGGCGCACGCGCTCGGCTTGCAGTTTGCCACCCCGGTCTTTGACGGCGCCCGGGAAGAAGACATCAAGGCCTACCTGCGCAAGGCCGGCCTGCCCGAGTCGGGCAAGATCACGCTGATCGACGGCATGACCGGGCAGCCGTTCGAGCAGCCGGTGACGGTGGGCTACATCTACATGATGAAGCTCTCGCACCTGGTCGACGACAAGATCCACGCCCGCTCGATCGGCCCCTACTCGCTGATCACGCAGCAGCCGCTCGGCGGCAAGGCGCAGTTCGGCGGGCAGCGCTTCGGCGAAATGGAGGTCTGGGCGCTTGAGGCCTACGGCGCGGCTTACGTCTTGCAGGAGCTGCTCACGGCCAAGTCCGACGACGTCTACGGCCGGGCCAAGATCTACGAGGCGATTGTGAAAGGTGAAGCGGCCGCCGAACCGGGCGTGCCGGAGTCGTTCAACGTCCTGATCCGCGAGCTGCAATCGCTGTGTCTGGACGTGGAGCTGATCAAGAAGCCGCGCGAGGTGGTCGACACCGCGCTGGCGGCAGACTGAGCAAGAGGTTCGGAAAGGAGGCACCTTGTATCGATCCTCACCGCACGACAGAGCGAATCTGATCGCCGATTTCGACGCCATCCGCATCAGTCTGGCCTCCCCGGAGAAGATCCGGAGCTGGTCGCACGGCGAGGTGACCAAGCCCGAGACGATCAACTACCGCACCTTCAAGCCGGAGCGGGACGGGCTGTTCTGCGCGCGGATCTTCGGGCCGGTGGCCGACTGGGAATGCTTGTGCGGCAAGTACAAGCGGATGAAGCACCGCGGGGTGATCTGCGACAAGTGCGGCGTCGAGGTGACCCTCAGCCGAGTGCGGCGCGAGCGTCTGGGCCACATCGAGCTGGCCAGCCCCTGCTCGCACGTCTGGTTCTTCAAGGGGCTGCCGAGCCGCATCGGCTACCTGCTGGACATCACGCTGCGCGAGCTCGAGCGCGTGCTCTACTACGAGGCTTACGTGGTGGTCGATCCGGGCGAGGTGCCCAACCTGGCCAAGGGCGAAGTCATCAGTGACGAGCGCAAGCGCCAGCTCGAGCAGGAATATCCGGGCAAGTTCATCGCCATGATGGGCGCCGAAGGCATCAAGGAGCTGCTGCGCAAGGTCGACGTCGACCAGTTGAGTCAGGAGATCCGGGAGGCGATGAAGACCGAGGCCTCCCAGCAGAAGAAGGCCAAGTACGCCAAGCGGCTGCGGGTGGTGGAAAGTTTCCGCAAATCGGGCAACAAGCCGGAATGGATGATCCTGGATGTGCTGCCGGTGATTCCGCCCGAGTTGCGGCCGCTGGTGCCGCTCGACGGGGGGCGCTTCGCCACCTCCGACCTGAACGACCTCTACCGGCGCGTGATCAACCGCAACAACCGCCTGAAGAAGCTGATCGAGCTGCGGGCGCCGGACGTGATCGTGCGCAACGAGAAGCGCATGCTCCAGGAGGCGGTCGACGCGCTGTTTGACAACGGCCGGCGCGGCCGCGTCTTGCGGGGCGCCAACAACCGGCCGCTCAAGTCGCTTTCCGACACCCTGAAGGGCAAGCAGGGGCGCTTCCGGCAGAACCTGCTCGGCAAGCGCGTCGACTACAGCGGCCGCTCCGTGATCGTCGTCGGGCCGGAACTCAAGCTCCACCAGGCGGGTCTGCCGAAGAAGATGGCGCTCGAGCTGTTCAAGCCGTTCATCTACCACCGGCTGGAACAGCGCGGCCACTGCACCACCATCAAGCAGGCCAAGGAGCTGGTGGAGCAGCAGGACGCGGTGGTCTGGGACATCCTCGAGGAGGTCATCCGCGATCATCCGATCCTGCTCAATCGTGCGCCGACGCTGCACCGGCTGGGCATTCAGGCCTTCGAGCCGGTGCTGGTCGAGGGCAAGGCGATCCGCATCCACCCGCTGGTATGCACGGCCTTCAACGCCGACTTCGACGGCGACCAGATGGCGGTGCACATTCCGCTGTCGCCTGAGGCGCAGATCGAGGCGGCCACCCTGATGCTGTCCTCCAACAACATCCTCTCGCCGGCCCACGGCGCCCCCATCGCCGTGCCGACGCAGGACATGGTCCTCGGGCTTTACTACCTGACCAAGGCGCGGCCCGGGGCCAAGGGCGAGGGCCGAATGTTCGCCTCCACCGAGGACGTGCTGATCGCGCTCGAGATGGGCGAAGTGGAAACGCTCACGCCCATCAAGCTCCGCTACACCGGCAAGGTGATCGACCTCGCCAAGGCGTTCGACAATCAGAACATCCTGCACACCGAGCCGATCGAGTTCAACAAGCAGTACATGGACACCACCGTGGGCCGGGTGATTCTCAACGACGCCCTGCCCGAGGAGATGCCCTTCATCAACGGCCTGCTCAAGAAGAAGGGCCTGGCCCAGCTGGTGCAGTACTGCTACCTGCATTTCGGCTTGCAGACCACCGTGGCGATGCTCGACAAGATCAAGGACCTGGGCTTTTACTACGCCACGCGGGCAGGCATCTCCATCGGCATCGACGACATGGTCGTGCCCTCGCAGAAAGAGGAGCTGGTGCGGGAGGCCGAAAAGCAGGTCGTCGAGGTCCAGCAGCAGTACCAGGAAGGCGCCATCACCCAGGGCGAGCGCTACAACAAGATCATCGAGATCTGGTCGAAGGTCACCGAACGCGTCTCCGACGAGATGTTCAAGGTGATGGAGGCCGAAGACCAGGCCGGCAAGCTCAACCCGATCTACATCATGGCCGACTCCGGCGCGCGCGGCTCCAAACAGCAGATCCGGCAGCTTTCCGGCATGCGCGGTCTGATGGCCAAACCCTCCGGCGAAATCATCGAGACGCCGATTACGGCCAACTTCCGCGAGGGCCTCAACGTGCTACAGTACTTCATCTCGACCCACGGGGCGCGCAAGGGTCTGGCCGACACGGCGCTCAAGACGGCCGACTCGGGCTACCTGACGCGCCGTCTGGTCGACGTCGCCCAGGACGTCATCGTCACCGAGGCCGACTGCGGCACCACCGACGGCATCTACGTCGAGCCGATCATCGAGTCGGGCGAGATCATCGAGCCGCTGCGGGATCGCATCGTGGGCCGCGTGGCGCTCGAGGATCTGCGCGACTATGAGGGCAACCTGATCGTCGCCGTCAACCAGGAGATCACCGAGGAGCTGGCGGCGGCCGTGCAGGCGGCGGGCATCGAACGCGTCAAGATCCGCTCCGTGCTCACCTGCGAATCGCGCCGGGGCGTCTGCCAGCTCTGCTACGGGCGCAACCTGGCGACGGGCCGGCTGGTCGAGCTCGGCGAGGCGGTAGGGGTCATCGCGGCGCAGTCGATCGGCGAGCCGGGCACGCAGCTCACCATGCGCACCTTCCACGTCGGCGGCACCGCCACGGGTCAGGCCGAGCAGTCGCGCCAGGACGCCAAAAGCGACGGCTTCGCCCGCTACATCAACATCCAGACCGTTCGCAGCGCCAAAGGCGACCGGATCGCGATGAACCGCAACGGCATCCTCGCCATTGTCGACGAGAAGGGGCGCGAGAAGGAGCGCTACCAGGTCGTCTACGGCGCCAGGATTCTCGTCGAGGACGGCGCGCCGGTCAAGCTCAATCAGGTGCTGCTCGAGTGGGACCCCTACACCTTCTCGATTCTCACTGAAGTGAGCGGCACGGTCCACTTCCGCGACCTGATTCCCAACGTCACCGTTCAGGAGCAGGTGGACGAGATCACCGGCATGTCACAGTGGGTGGTCATCGACTCGCCCGACGAGAAGCGCACGCCGATGATGGTGGTCCGTCCGAGCACGGGCGGCCGGGCTGAGGAGAAGCGCTATCTCATGCCCACGCACGCCCACCTGATGGTACGCGACGGCGACGAAGTCTTCGCCGGCGACGTGCTGGCCAAGATCCCGCGCGCCACCGCCAAGACCAAGGACATCACCGGCGGCCTGCCGCGTGTGGTCGAGCTGTTTGAGGCGCGCAAGCCGCGCGAGACCGCGGTGATCTCCGAAATCAACGGGGTGGTCCGCTTCGGAGAGATCACCAAGGGCTACCGCAAGGTGATCATCGTCGGCGACGACGGCCAGGAGCGCGAGTACCTGCTGCCGCGGGGCGTCCACGTCAACGTCCAGGAGGGCGAGCGTGTCCGCGCTGGCGATCCGCTCATGGACGGCCCGCGGAACCCGCACGACATCCTTCACGTGCTGGGCGAGAAGGAGCTCCAGAAATACCTGGTCAACGAGATCCAGGAGGTGTACCGGCTCCAGGGCGTCCACATCAACGACAAACACCTGGAGGTGATCGTGCGCCAGATGATGCGCTGGCGCAAAGTGGAGGACATCGGCGACACCGAGTTCCTGCCAGACGAGGTGGTCGACAAGTTCAAGTTCCAGGAAGAGAACGAAGCGGTCATCCGGGCGGGCGGCCGGCCGGCGCAGGGCAAGCCGGTGCTGCTCGGCATCACCAAGGCGTCGCTATCGACCGACTCGTTCATCTCGGCGGCCTCATTCCAGGAAACCACCCGCGTGTTGACGGAAGCGGCCATCAACGGCAAGGTCGACTACCTGCGGGGCCTCAAGGAGAACGTCATCATGGGACGGCTGATCCCGGCCGGCACCGGCATGGAGTACTACCGCCGGGTGAAGATCGCCGGCGAGGACGTCATCGAAGAGGAGCCCCTGCCCGAAGCCGAATCGCTGCTGGCAGAGCCGATCCCGGGCTACGACGAGGAGATTCACCCGCACTACACTCCGCCTCCGCTCTCGGACAACCTCCACGAGGAGGTTCCCGGAGACGAAGACACGCTTTTGGAGTGAGCCCGCCGGCCAGGCGTCCGAGTCCGGCGGGGAACACCGCCTCCCGCGCCGGCTTGGGCGCCTGTCGGCCCGACACCGGAGAGTGGAATGCTCTTTCTCGTCGCCTCAGGATTCCTGTTGGCGCCCCTGGCTCCGGTCCTTCACCGGCGCTGGCCGCGCCGGGCAGGCTGGCTCCTATCGCTGCTTCCCTTCTCGCTGTCCGCCTGGCTCTTCCTCCACGCCCGTCACCTTGAGGAAGGCGCCCGGCGCTGGGTCTATCCGTGGATTCCCTCGCTTGACGTTGCGCTTTCGTTTCGTTTGGATGGGCTGAGCTTTCTGTTCTCCCTGCTGATTGCAATCGTCGGCGGATTTGTCGTCCTGTACGCCTCCGGCTATCTCGAAGGCCACGAGCATCTCGGCCGCATCTATGCCTGGTTGCTCACGTTCATGGCCTCCATGCTGGGGCTCGTGCTGGCCGACAATCTCATCGCCCTCTTCGTCTTCTGGGAGCTGACCAGCCTCAGTTCGTACCTTCTGATCGGCTTCTATCACGAGCGCGAGGCGGCGCGGGCGGCGGCGCTCCAGGCCCTGCTGGTCACCGGCTTGGGCGGCCTGGCCCTGCTGGCCGGATTCGTGCTGATGGGCCGCATCGGCTCGAGTTTCGAACTCTCCGCGCTCGAGCCGCAGGCCGCGGCGCTCACCTCCCACCCGCTTTATGCGGCCGTCTTGCTGCTCGTGCTGGCTGGGGCCTTCACCAAGTCCGCCCAGTTCCCGTTCCACTTCTGGCTGCCCGACGCCATGGAGGCGCCCGCCCCCGTGAGCGCCTACCTGCACGCCGCCGCGATGGTGAAGGCGGGCGTCTACCTGGTGGCACGCTTGACCCCGACGCTGGGCGGGACACCCTTGTTCCTGTCTCTGGTCGCGGGCACGGGAGCGCTCACCATGATCCTGGGCGCCTGGCTCGCCTACCGGCAGGCCTATCTGAAGCGGATCCTGGCCTACTCGACGGTGAGCGCACTGGGCGCGCTGATGCTCCTGCTCGGTCTGGGCACTCCTGCCGCCGTCAAAGCGGCGATCGCGGTCTTCTTCGCGCACGTCCTGTACAAGGGCGCGCTGTTTCTGGCCGCGGGAAACGTGGAGCACGGCGCGGGCACGGGCGAGCTGCGCCTCCTGGGCGGCCTGGCGCGCGCGATGCCGCTGACGGCGTTCGCGGCCCTGGCGGCAGCGGCGAGCATGGCGGGGCTGCCGCCCTCGTTCGGATTCATCGCCAAGGAAAGCCTGCTTGCCGGCGCTCTCGAAGTCCCTCCCGAAGCGCCCTGGGCCGCTTGGATTGCCGTGGCCGCCAGTGCCCTGCTGATCGCCGTCAGCCTTCTGGTGAGCTGGCGCGTCTTCGCCGGCGAGGCGGGCAAGGCCGCCGCCGGAGCCCACGAGGCCTCGCCGGCGATGCTCGTCGGACCGGTTGCGCTCGGCACCTCCGGCTTCCTGCTCGGCCTGAGCCCGGGCCTCGAGCGGCTTCTCGAGCCCGCGGCGAGCGTGGTGACCGGAGCGCCCGTTCCCATGGACCTCGCCCTCTGGCATGGCTGGAACCTGCCGCTCGCCTTGAGCGGCGCCTCGCTGGCGGCTGGACTACTTCTGTACGCGGGCCGGAAGCAGGCGCTCGCGGCGCTCGGTGCGCTCGACTGGGGCCGCTTCGGGCCGGCGGTCTGGTATCGGGCAACCCTGAAGGCGACGCTCAAGCTCGCCGACGTGCAGACCCGGCTGCTTCAAAGCGGCTACTTGCGCGGCTATCTGACGATCGTCGTCGCCACCGTGGTCGGCCTGCTGTTTTTCGGCGGCTTGCGCCGCGCCGGCTGGCAGCTCTCGGCGCCGGCAGAGGACCCCGGCGCGGTGGAAACGCTCGTCGTCCTGGTGGTGCTCGCCTCGGTGGCGGCCGCCGTCGTCTCCTCTTCGCGCCTCGGGGCCATCGCCGCCCTCGGGGCCGCGGGCTACGGCATTGCGCTGATCTTCCTGCTCGCCGGAGCCCCGGATCTGGCGATCACGCAATTCGTCGTCGAATCGCTGGTCGTCGTGTTGTTCGTCTTTGCTTTCTACCGGTTGCCGCGGTTCGCCCGCCTTTCCTCGCCCGCATCGCGCCTGCGTGATGTGGCGTTCGCCGGGGCTGTGGGCGTGCTGATGAGCCTGCTGACGCTCGCGGCGGCCGGCAGCTCGCTCCATGAGCCGATCTCGAACTACTTCGGCGAGTGGGCGTATCTCAAGGCCCACGGGCGAAACGTCGTGAACGTCATTCTCGTCGATTTCCGGGCGCTCGACACCCTGGGCGAGATCACGGTGATCGGAATCGCCGCCCTGGGCGTCTATGCCCTGCTCGGGTTGCGGCGCACGGGAGGGGGCGCATGAGGACGTCGATCATCCTCCAGACCGCCACGCGGTTCTTGCAGCCGCTGCTTCTGCTCTTCTCGTTTTTTCTCCTGCTGGTAGGCCATAACGAGCCCGGCGGAGGTTTCGCGGGCGGCCTGGTGGCGGCGGCGGCGCTGATCCTCCACGCGCTCGCCTATGGAGTGGACTCGGCCCGGCGGACGCTCGGCGTCGACCCTCGAACCCTGATCGGCGCCGGCCTGCTGGTGGCGGCCTCGAGCGGCCTCGGGGCGCTCGCGGCCGGGCTGCCGCTGCTCACCGGCTTGTGGCGGGGCGGGCTGGGCACGCCGCTGTTGTTCGACGCCGGCGTCTACTTGGTGGTCATCGGCGGGACGCTGCTGATGGTCTTTTCCCTCATGGAGGAGTGAAGTGACTCCGCTTATGGCGTTGCTCGTCGGAGTGCTTTACGCCGCCGGCATCTATATGCTGCTGCGCCGCAGCATCGTCAAGCTCATCCTGGGGCTCGTTCTGCTCAGCCACGCGGCGCACCTGCTGATCTTCACCGCGGGCGGGCTGGAGTGGCGCCGCGCCCCCTTCATTCCCCCTGGCGCCGAGCGCCTCACCGGGGTGGTGGCTGACCCGCTGCCGCAGGCGCTCATCATGACGGCCATCGTGATCAGCTTCGGCGTGACGGCCTTCGCGCTTGTGCTGGTCTACCGCGCGCACCAGGCGGCCAGCACCGACGACTGGGACGAAATGAGGTCGAGCGAGCCGTGAACGTTCTGCTGCCGCTGCCCCTGCTGATGCCGCTGCTCACCGCGGTGCTCTGCCTGCTGGGCTGGCGCTCCCGCCGCTGGCAGCAGGCGGCATCCCTGGCGGGCGGTTTCGCTCTGCTCGCCGTCGCCGTCGTGCTGCTCGTGGCGGTTCGCCGCACCGGTGTCCAGGCCGTTGCCGTGGGCTCCTGGCCGCCTCCCTACGGCATCGTCCTGGTCGTGGATCTCTTCAGCGCGCTTATGGTGCTCGTGTCGGCGATCATCGGCGTGGCGACGATCATCTACTCGCTCGCCACGGTGGACGCCGCGCGGGAGAACTACGGCTACCATCCCCTGGTGCATGTGCTGCTGGCCGGAGTCTGCGGCGCCTTCCTCACCGGCGACGTCTTCAATCTCTACGTCTGGTTCGAGGTGATGCTGATCGCCTCCTTCGTCCTGATGGCGCTCGGCGGCGAGCGGATCCAGATGGAGGGCGCCATCAAGTACGTCACCCTGAATCTGGTCTCCTCGGCGATCTTCCTGGCAGCCGTAGGGATTCTCTATGGTCTGGCCGGCACGCTCAACATGGCCGACCTGGCGATGAAGCTCCGCCCGGCGCAAGGCGACGGCATGGTGGTGACCGTATCGCTGATGTTCATGGCGGCCTTCGGCATCAAGGCGGCGGTCTTTCCGCTCTTCTTCTGGCTGCCGGCCTCCTACCACGTGCCCCCCGTGGCGGTCTCGGCGCTGTTTGCGGGGTTGCTGACGAAGGTCGGCGTCTATGCGCTGGTGCGGCTGTTCACGCTCGTCTTCGTTCAGGACGTCGGCTTCACGCACACGCTGCTTCTGGTGGTGGCGGGCCTCACCATGGCGAGCGGCGTGCTCGGCGCCGCCGTGCAGCGGGAGTTCCGGCGCATCCTCTCGTTCCACATCGTGAGCCAGATCGGCTACATGGTGATGGGCCTGGCGCTGTTCACCCCGCTTGCCGTCTCCGGCGCTGTCTTCTATATCATTCATCACATCATCGTCAAGACGAACCTGTTCCTCATTGCAGGGCTGGTGAGCCGCCTTCAGGGAACCGAGGCGCTCGCGCTGCTCGGGGGCTTGTACCGGTGGCGCCCGGCCCTGGCGATGCTGTTCCTGATTCCGGCCCTGTCGCTGGCGGGAATTCCGCCGCTCTCCGGTTTCTTCGCCAAGCTAATTCTGGTGCGCGCCGGCCTGGAGACCCGCCAGTACGCCATCGTCGCCACGGCGCTGCTGGTGAGCCTGCTCACGCTCTTCTCGATGACCAAGATCTGGCAGGAGGCTTTCTGGAAGCAGGCCCCGGCCCTGGACCCCGCGGTCGCGCCCGCGCCGGCGGGGCCGGCTTACAAGGTTGCGGCCGGCGCGGCGGTAGCCCTGGCGGCGCTCACCGTGAGCATCGGCCTCGGCGCCGAGTTTCTGCTGCGGCTTTCCTCGGAGGCCGCCGGCCAGCTTCTCGACCCCTCCGCCTATGTGGCGGCCGTCTTGGGAGGTCGCCCGTGACCGCGCTGTTCTGGAATCTCGTGCTGGCCGGCGTCTGGGCCCTGGCCACCGGCGAACTGAACCCGACGGGCCTGAGCAAGGGCTTCGTGCTCGGCTATCTGGCTTTGTGGCTATGCCGGCCTTTGCTGCCCGAATCGGGTTATTTCCGCAAGCCGTTCCAGCTTGTTCGTTTCGCCCTGTTCTTCCTCTGGGAGTTGCTGCTGGCGAATCTGCGCGTGGCCTATGACGTGGTCACCCCCAAGCTGTACATGCGGCCGTCGATTCTGGCGATTCCGCTCGACGCCCGCACCGACGAGGAGATCACCCTGCTGGCCGGGCTGATCACGCTCACGCCGGGCACGCTCAGCATGGAGGTATCGGCCGACCGGCGCACGCTGTTCGTCCACGCCATGTTTGTCGAGGATGCCGAAGAATTCCGCCGGGAGCTCAAGAACGGTTTCGAGCGTCGCCTGCTGGAGGTCCTGCGATGACCGGTTTCGACCCGACTCTGACGGCCGCGCGGCTGGCCATGGGCCTGCTCGGCGCGGGCCTGCTGGTGTGTCTCATCCGCCTCATCAAGGGACCCAGCCTGCCGGACCGGGTCGTCGCCCTGGACCTGATGGCGATCCTGATGGTGGGTCTGATGGCGGTGGACGCGCTGGCCACCGGCCACATGCTGCCGCTGCGGGCGGCGGTGGTGGTGGCCCTGCTCGCCTTCCTGGGCACGATCGCCTTCGCCCGCTACCTGGAAAAGAGGGTCTCCCGATGAAAGCCTGGCTGGTTGCGGGCCTGCTGGCCTTCGGCGCTTTGTGGATGTTGATCGCCGCCTTGGGCGTGCTGCGCATGCCGGACCTGTTCACCCGGATGCAGGCCTCCTCCAAAGCCGGCACGCTCGGCATCGGCACGCTGATGCTGGCGGTGGGGATTCATTTTGGCGACCTGCGCGCCGGCGCCCATGCCCTGCTGATCATCGCCTTCTTCTTCCTGACTGCGCCCGTGGCCGCGCACATGATCGCGCGCGCGGCCTATCTGGCCGGCGTTCCGCTGTGGGAAGGCACCGAACGCGACGAGTTGAAGGTGGAGCTCGGCGCCGGCGAACGCGAGCGGCGGCTCTCCTGAGACGGCCTCGCCCGCCCTTCCCCGGCAGGCTCAGTACGCTTCGAAGTTGTTCGAGGCCATCCCGCTTTGCGCCATCCGCCGCTGCGAAAGGTTGATCGCCCAGGAGGCGATCCGGGACTTGCTCAGCGGTAGCGGCAGGCGGGCGAGCATCGAGCGGTAGCTGTAGAAGCGCCGGTACATTTCCTCCACCGCCGCCTCGAGCTCCTGCGCGGTATAGCCCTGCGGTTTGATCAGGCAGCGCTGGCCGGGCAGCCGCCCCAGCAGATCGAGATCGACCAGCCGACCCCCGGCGAGCATGCGGTCGTAGAGCGGCGTCCCTTTATCCGGCATCAGGATGTTGAAATAGGCCACCGGGACCTTCTCCTTGAGAAGGAATTCGAGCGTCGACTCCAGCACGTCCAGCGTCTCGCCGTCCCAGCCGAAGATGAAGTTCACCGAAAAGCTGATGTCGCGCCGGCGGAGATTGGCGAACATCTCGCGGTACCGCTCCGCCTTGTTGAAGCGCTTGTTCATGCCTTTGAGCGTTTCCGGCTCCACGCTCTCCAGGCCGATGTTGACGTGCAGCAGCCCGCTCCGCACGGCCAGGTCCAGAAAGCGTTCATCCAGGCACACATTCGAGGTCCACAGCGTCGACCAGCGGATCCGGAGCGGGATCAACGCCTCCATGAGCTCCATGGCTTTCACCGGCTTGCCGGCGAAGTTCGAATCGGCGAAGAAGATCAGCCGGGACCGGGTGTGCCGGATCTCTTCCACCACCTCTTCCACCGGTCTGGTGCGGTAGCCTTCGCCAAGGTAAAAACGTTCCGAGCAGAAGTCGCACTTGAACGGGCAGCCCCGGGAGAACTGGACGGCAAAGGTCTTGAAAAGCCCGTACGGGGCGAGGTTCATCAGCTCGTAACGGGGCTTGGGCAGGCCGCTCAGATCCGCCAGCGGCTCGGCGTGGTAGATCTTCCGCAGCCGGCCCGCCGCGGCATCCTCGAGCATTTCGGGCCAGATCTTCTCGCCTTCTCCGATTCCAACGGCATCGGCGTGCGCGGCAGCCTCCCCGGCGTGGAAATGGATGTGGGGTCCGCCCATGAGCACCTTGACGCCCCGCCTCCGGAACCGGGCGGCGATGTCGTAGGCCCGCCAGGAGGTTTGCGTCCAGGTGGTGATGGCCACCAGGTCGGCGGGTTCGTCGAAATCGACATCCTCCAGCAGCTCGTCGACGAGCTTGATCCGCCAGCCCGCCGGCGCCAGCGCCGCCAGATAAGGCAGCGTCAGATTCACCACACTCCGCCGGCGAGCCTTGACGAGTTGCCGCCGGTCGGCCGAGCGGTAACAGGTGGGCTGAATGATGACGAGTCGCGGCTTCATCGCCGGCGCACCCCTCCGATGAGTGCGCGACCAGGTTGTTTTTCTGATCCTACCACGCCCGGAGGGCGGAAGCGGGCATGCCGGGAGGCTTGATAAAATCGGAGAGTTGTTTAGACGCTCTTATTGAGCTGAGACGCACGGAGGTACCCGCATGAATCAACCCTGGAAGACCGACCGCTGGTTCACCAGCCCGTGGAACTGGGAGCCGGAGGTGCGCGAGCAGCTTCATTTTCCCCCGCAGGTGCGCATCCACGACGTGACGTTGCGTGACGGCGAGCAGCAGACCGGCATCGTCATGCGCCGCGCCGACAAGGTGGCGATCGCCAAGAAACTGGCGGAAGCGGGGGTCCACCGCATCGAGGCGGGTATGCCCGCCGTCTCCACCGAAGACGAGATGGCGATCCGCGATATCGTCGAACTCGGCCTGCCCTCCCAGATCTTCTCCTTCGCCCGCTGCATGCCCCAGGACGTGAAGCTGGCCAAGGACTGCGGCGTCTACGGCATCATCACCGAGATTCCGTCGAGCGAGCACATCATCCGCAATGCCTACGGCAAGACGCTCGAGTGGGCCATCCAGGCCTCGATTGAAACGACGCTGGCAGCCAAGGAGGCCGGCCTCTACACCGTCTTCTTCACCATCGACAGCACGCGCTCGGAGCCGGAACGGCTTCTGGATCTGATCGACAAGGTCGCCACCGACGGCCACATGGACGCCATGACGATCGCCGACAGCTTCGGCGGCTGCACGCCCCAGGCGATTGCGATGTTCGTCAAGCGCTACAAGGCGCGTTTCAAGCAACCGCTCGAGATCCACTGCCACGAAGATTTCGGCCTGGGCGTCATCAACACGATCGCCGCGCTGGCCAACGGCGCCGAGGTGGCGCACGTCACCGTCACGGGCACGGGCGAGCGGGCCGGTAACGTGCCGCTCGAGGACACGGTGATGGCGCTGCACGCCCTCTACGGGGTCGACACCGGGGTGAAGACCGAGAAGTTTTACGAGCTCAGCAAGCTGGTGCAGGAGCTCACCGGCATCGTGGTGCCCAAGAACCGGCCCATCGTCGGCGACTGGCTCTACCGGATCGAGTCCGGCATCGTGGCCATGTTCCATCGCCGCTGCCGCAGTGTCGAGCCGCTCGAGTACATCCCCTTTGCGCCGGAGATGGTGGGCCGCCCGCCGGTCGATGTCGCGCTCGGCAAGGGCAGCGGGCTCGCCAACATCGAGGAGCATCTGGAGCGGCGCGGCCGCACCGCCGGGCCCGAGCAGGCCGCAGAGATCCTCAAGCGCGTCAAGGAACGCTCGGTCGAAAAGAAGGGCTTGCTCACCGACGAGGAGTTCGACGAGATCCTCGCCGACGTGCTCGGCTGAGCTGCCGCGGGCGCAAGCCCTGGAGAACAACATGTTTCGGACACTGGCGGATATGGTGGAAGCCGCCAAGGCGCACGGTCCCGTGCGGATCGCCGTCGCGGCGGGCCACAGCCCGGAGTGTATCGAGGCCCTCAAGCAGGCCAGCCAGATGAAGCTCGCCGAGGGCATCTTCATCGGCGACGCCAGGAAGATCTGGGCCCTCGCCGATGAGGCCGGCTACGAGATCCCGGCCCATCAGGTGCTCAACGAGCCGAACGACGTCGAGGCGGCGCGCCGCGCTGTGGCCATGGTGCGCGACGGCAGCGCCGACCTGCTCATGAAGGGCAAGATCGGCACGGCGGAGCTGGTCCGCGTGGTCCTCGATCGGGAGTCCGGCCTTCGCACCGGGCGCCTGCTCAGCCAAGTGATCGTCTTCGAGGTGCCCGGCATCCAGCGGCTCATGCTCATGACCGATGCGGCCATCAATATCGCCCCCACCTTGGCGCAGAAGGCCGAGCTGTGCCGCAACGCCATCGAGGTGGCGCACGCCATAGGCATCGAGAAGCCGAATGTGGCGCTGCTGTGCGCGCTCGAGCTGGTCAACCCGGAGATGCCGGCGACGGTGGACGCCGCGGCCCTGGTGGTGATGAACCGCCGGGGGCAGATTCAGGGCGCGTACCTCGAGGGCCCCATCGCGCTCGATGCGCCGCTGAGCCGCTTCGCCGCCGAATGCAAGAACATCGACAGCCCGATCGTCGAGAACACCGACATCTTCATCGCGCCGGACATCGAGGCGGCCAACATTCTCTACCGGGCCATCCTCTACTTTGCCCGGGGCGAATCCGGCGGCATCGTCGTCGGAGCGAAGGTGCCGCTCATTCTGCTGTCGCGGGCGGAATCGCCGGAAACCAAGATCCGCTCGATCGCGCTGGCCATGCACACCGCCGCCCACGGCCGTCGCCGCTGAAAAATCGGGGACAGTATACTCAATCCCCAATTTTCGGGGCGGGGTGGAGAACGCCTCGGACTGCGAGTTGAGGTCACCGGGGCGCCCTTCCCAACAGGCGGCGCCCGGCTTCCCTAGTACTCGCCCGGGGCGCGCGCCAGTTCTTCGAGCAGCCGGCGCGCTTCGGCCGCCGGATCGGCCGCGCGCGTGATCTGTCGTCCCACCACGATGTAATCGGCGCCGGCGCGGACGGCTTCCGCCGGCGTGGCGACGCGCTTCTGGTCGGCAGTGGCAGCGCCGGCCGAGCGCACGCCCGGCGTCACCAGGATCAGTTCCGGACCGGCCAGCCGGCGCACCCGCGCCACCTCCAGGGGCGAGCAGACGATGCCGTCCAGGCCCGCCTCGCGCGCCTTGCGCACGCGTAGCTCCACCAGCTCCTCCGGCCGGCAGGGGTAGCCGAGATCGCCAAGATCCTCCTCGTCGAAGCTGGTCAGCACCGTAACGCCCAGCAGCTTCAGCGGCGCGTCCGCTCTGCCTTCGACGGCAGCGCGCATCACCGGACCGCTGCCATGCACCGTCAGGAAGCGGGCACCGCTCGCCGCCGCCTGTCGCACGGCGCGCTTCACCGTCTCCGGGATGTCGTAGAACTTCAGGTCGAGAAAGACGCTGTCGCCTTCGCCGACCAGCTCGCGCACGAAGGCCATGCCCGCAGCCGCATAAAGCTCGAGACCCACCTTGAAGAAGTTCACCACCGGCCTCAGGCGCTCCACCAGCGCACGCGCCTCCTCGGCCGAGGCGACGTCGAGAGCCACAATGACGGGGTTGCTCATCGGATGCGAATCGGTTTCTGGGCCCGGGCCGTGACGCGCCCAATGCGCCGCGCCTGCGGCCAGGCCTGCTCGAACGCGCGTGCTTCAGGCTCAGCGAGCGAGACCAGCAGGCCGCCCGAGGTCTGCGGATCGTGGAGCAGATCGAGCAGCTCTTCGGTCAGCTCGCCGGAGATCTCCACGGCGCACTCGGCCCACTCGCGATTGTTGCGCAAGCCGCCGGGGACGGCGCCGGCCCGCGCGTAGTCCAGCGCCCCGTCGAGCAGCGGCACCTGCGCCGCATCGATCTCCACCGTGACGCCGCTCGCCCGCGCGACCTCGAGCGCGTGGCCCACCAGGCCAAAGCCCGTGACGTCGGTGCAGGCGTGCACCTCGAGAGTGGCCAGGACCTCCGCGGCGCCCCGGTTGAGCTCGAGCATCGAGGCGATCGAGGCCTCGACATGCGCCGTCGCCGCCTGGCCCCGCTTGGCCGCGGTCGCGATCACGCCCGTGCCGATCCGTTTGGTCAGCAGCAGCACATCGCCCGCACGGGCGCCGGAATTCTTGAGCACCCGCTCGGGATGAACGAGCCCGGTAACCGCGTAGCCGAACTTGATCTCGTCGTCGCTGATCGAGTG
>CALKXJ010000037.1 GCA_938003835.1 uncultured Bryobacteraceae bacterium
TGATGGCGCCCGATCCGGCCTTTGAAGCCGTGCTCGCCGCCTCCCTTGGCTAAGCGGGGACTGCCTGCCCTTCCGCCAACCGAAAACTCCCCCATGCCGATCCGCCCCCGCGGAAGGGTCTGGCTGTCCCCGCGCGCCCCGGAGAAATTGGGGATTGAGTATACTGTCCCCGATTTTCTAGAAGTACGGGGCGGGCTCGGGCACGGCGGCGCCGTCCTTGCGCGGCGACGAGGCGCCGTACTTGACGCCGGTCGCGTCGTCGAAGGCTACCGCCTGGCCTCCGCCCACCGGCGAGGCAAAGTCGCCCAGCAGCTCGAGCTGGTGGCCGCGCCGCCGCAACTCCGCATAAGTCGCCTCAGGCAGCCGCCCCTCGATCAGGACGTCGCAGCCGGAAAAGTTCAACTTGGTGAATCGGGGCGCCTCGAGCGCCGCCTGAATGTTCATGCCGTGATCGACGATGTTCGAGACAAACTGCGCATGGGCCTGCGCCTGATTCAGCCCGCCCATGATCCCGAAGCCGATGTGCAGGCTCCCCCGCTCCATGAGCGCCGGGATGATCGTATGGAACGGCCGCTTGCGCGGCGCCAGCGCGTTGGGATGCTCGGGATCGAGATCGAACAGCCCGGCCCGGTTGTGCAGGTGAAAACCCATGCCGTCCACCACCGCGCCCGAGCCGAATGCCAGGTAAATGCTCTGGATGAGCGAGACGATGTTGCCCTCGCGGTCCACCACGGCGAGATAGATCGTATCGCCCTCTCCGGTGAGCGGGTTGCCCGGCGCCACCTGGCAGCGCGCCTTGCCCCGGTCGATCCGCGCCGCCCGCCGCGCCGCGTAAGGCTTGGCGAGCAGCCCCTCCACCGGCACCTCGGCAAAGCGCGGGTCGGCTACATACCGCGCCAGATCCTGGTAGGCCAGCTTCTGGGCCTCGATCTTGATGTGATAGGCGTCGGCGCTTTGGGCCGCATAGTCCGGCAGGGGGAACCGCTCCATGATGTTCAGCATCTCGAGCGCCGCAATGCCTTGGCCGTTCGGCGGAAGCTCATAGACGGTCCAGCCGCGGTATTCGGTCGCGATCGGCTTCACCCATTCCGAAGAGAAGTCCTTGAGGTCGTCCGGCTCCAGCACGCCGCCCAACCGGGTGGAAGTTCGAAGGATCGCCTCGGCGATGGAACCTTCGTAAAAGGCCCTCGCGCCGCCTTCGGCCACCAGCCGCAACGCCTTGCCGAGCTCCGGATTGCGGAAGACCTCACCCACAGCGGGAGGCTTGCCTGAGGGAAGGAACAGCCGCGCCGCCTCAGGCTCACGGCGCAGCTTCTCCACCGAATCGCTCCAATAACCGGCGATCCACTCGGTCACGGGAAACCCTTGTTCGGCGTAGTAGATGGCCGGGCGGAACAGCTCCGCCCAGGGCAGCCTCCCGTAGCGGCGGTGCAGCTTCTCCCAACCGTCGACACAGCCCGGAACGGTGACCGAGAAGATTCCCTCCTGCGGCATCGACGTGTGGCCCTTCTGGCGAAGCAGCTCGATGGTCAGCCGCCGGGGCGCCCAGCCGCTGGCGTTCAGGCCGGCGATCTCGCCGGTGGCCGCCTCGCGCACGATGGCGAACAGATCCCCGCCCATGCCGTTCATCATCGGCTCGACAACCGTGAGCACGGCATTGGCGGCGATCGCCGCATCCACGGCCGAGCCGCCGCGCGCCAGCACCTGCGCCGCCGCTTGCGATGCCAGTGTCTGGCTGGTGGCGGCGATGCCCTGCCGCGTGATCACCATCGAGCGGGCCTGCTTGCGCGCGCTCGCCGCCGAGAGCGGCGGAATCGTCAGCGTCATCGCCGTGAGCAGACAGGTTAGCCGAGTCGTCATCATCACGGCAAGATTGTATCCTCGACCGGGCTCCGCGTGAAGATCGAGGATAATGGTAAAAAAGGGAACGCTATGATTCGCTTCTGGTTATGCGCCGCCGGTGTCGCCTTGCTGGCGGCCGGCACCGCCACCCCAAATGACGTCGCCGTGGTCGAGGAGATCGTTGCCAAAGTCAACGGCGACATCGTCACCCGCGCCGACCTGGATCGCGCCAGGCAGGCTCTCATCGAGGATTTGAAGCGGCGCAACCTCGAAGGCGCCCAGCTTGAAGCGGCCATCAAGGAGCGCGAGAAGGATCTGCTGCGGGATAAGATCGACACCCTGCTGCTGATCCAGCGCGGCAATCAGCTCAACATCAACGTCGACCAGGACGTCAGCAAGTACTTCGCTGACATCATGCTCCAGTACAAAGTTGCCGACCAGGACAAGTTCGCCGAACTGGTGCGCCAGCAGACGGGCATGCGTTTCGAGGACTTCCGCCAGGACGTCAAGAACGGCATGCTGACCCAGCGCGTGCTCGCCCGGGAGGTGGGCAGCCGGATCGTGATCCCGCGCGAGGAGGTGCAGAAGTACTACGAGGAACACAAGAACGAGTTCGTTCGCGAGGAGCGCGTCTTCCTCCGCGAGATCCTGATCGCCGCCGACCCGAAAGATCCTGATTCGTTCGCCGCCGCCGAAAAGCGGGCCAAGTCGCTGGTCGAGCGCGCGCGGCGAGGCGAGCGTTTCGAGGACCTGGCCCGGGACAACTCCGACGCCGTGACCGCCAAGAACGGCGGCGACCTCGGCGGCTGGAAACGGGGCGACCTCAGGAAGGAGATCGAGGATCTGATCTGGGACAAGGAGCGCAACTATGTCACCGATCCGATCCGGACCGAAAACGGCTTCCTGATCCTGAAGAAGACGGCGCACCACCAGGCGGGACTCGCGCTGCTCGAAGAGGTGGAAAACGAGATCATGGGGCGGCTCTACGGGCCGCGTTTCGAGCCGAAGGTGCGCGAGTACCTGACCGAGCTGCGCCAGCAGGCCTACCTCGAGATCAAGGACGGCTGGGTGGACACGGCGGCGGCGCCCGGCAAGGACACCAAGTGGACCGACCCGGCCCGGCTCACCCCCGAGACAGTCACCAAGGAAGAGGTTCTGGCCAACCCCGGCCGCAAGCGCCTCCTGTGGGTCTTTCCGATCCCCGGAACGCAGCGTGCCCCCCGGAGCACCTCCCGCTAGCGGCGCGCATGAAGTCCACCTACATCGCCGATCTCAAGCCCGACCAAGACGCGACCTCGTTTTTCCTGGTCCAGTCCAAGGAGATCCGCCAGAAAAAGACCGGAGAGCCGTACCTGGCGCTTTCGCTCGCCGACCGCACGGGCGAAATCGAAGCCAAGATGTGGGACAACGTCGCCGAGGTGATGCACACCTTTGACCGCGACGACTTTGTCAAGGCTAAGGGCCGGGTGCAGATCTTCCAGAACCGGCCGCAGTTCACCATCCACAAGATCCGCCGCGCCGAAGAGGACGAGATCGCCATCGAGGATTTCTTCGCCGCCTCCGAGCGCGACCCGGAGGAGATGCTCGCCGAGTTGCGGGGGATCGTCGCGGCCGTGAAGAATCCGCATCTCAAGGCGCTGCTCGAGGCGATCCTCGGCGACGAAGAGATCGCGCAGCGGCTCAAGCGCGCTCCCGCCGCCAAGACCGTCCACCACGCCTATCTGGGCGGCCTGCTCGAGCACATCCTCTCGATGTGCCACCTGTGCCGGTTCGCCGCCACCCACTACGGGGCGCTGGTCGACCTCGATCTGCTGGTGGCCGGAGCCGTGCTGCACGATATCGGCAAGATCTACGAGCTAGCCTACCGCCGGAGCCTTCATTACACCGACGAGGGTCAGCTTCTGGGGCACATCGTGCTCGGGCTGCGTATCCTCGACGACAAGGTTCGCCTGCTGTCCGACTTCCCGCCGCGGCTGCGCGCCCTGCTCGACCACTTCATCATCAGCCACCACGGCGAACTCGAATGGGGCTCGCCCAAGGTGCCGATGTTTGCCGAGGCGCTCCTGCTACATTGCCTGGACAACCTCGACGCCAAGATGGAGGCCGTGCGCTCCCTGCTCAAGAGGGATCCGCTGGTCGAAGGCTGCTGGACCCTTTACAGCCAGCCGCTCGACCGGATGATGCTGAAGACGGACAAGTACCTGGCCGGGGCGCCGGCCGAGGAGGATCCGCCGCCCGCCGAGGCCGGCAAGCCCGCCGCCTCCAAGCCGCTGTCGCTGTTCGGCGAGCAGCTCAAGAAGGCACTCGACAAGTGAAGGCAATGCGCAAGTCCGGCGCCCCGCGCGAAATCCCGCCCCCGCTCGAATTGGAGTGCCTGAAGGCGCTCTGGAAGATCGGTGACGGAACGGTCAAGGACGTGCGGCAGGTCCTCATCGAGCACCGGAACCTGGCCTACACGACGGTGATGACCGTGCTCGACCGGCTGGTGCGGCGCGGCAGCGTCGAGCGACAGAAGTGCGGCCGCTCCTTCGTCTACACGCCGCGCCTTGGCCGCGAGGAGCTCCGGCGGCTGGCCGTCAAGGAGCTCGTCGATTCCTTCTTCGACGGCTCGACTGAGGAGCTCATCGCCTATCTGCGGGGCGCCGCGGCCCAGCCGGAAACGCCGCGCAAGAAGCGCACCAGCGAAGAGGATGAAGGGCTCGACACCGCGCTGCTCTGAGCAGCGCGGCGCTCACCACTCGATCCCGCGGGCGCGCAAGGCCCGCTCGAGCTGCTCGCAGCTTTGAAACTGCTCGGCGTCGATGCCCTCCCGCCGTGCCGCCTCGACGTTATCGGCGACGTCGTCGGTGAAAAAACACTCGGCGGGCTCGCAGCCCGCACGCGCGAGCGCTGCCTGGAAAATCTCCGGCGCCGGCTTCATCGCGCCGACTTCGTAGGAGAGCACGAAATCGTCGAAATGCTCGAGCAGCGGGTAGTTCCTCCGGATATAGGGGAAATGGATCGCGTTGGTGTTCGACAGCAGCAGGAGGCGGTGGCGGCGGCGCAACCCCTCGAGCAGGTCCTCCGGGATCAGCGTGCGCGGGGGAAAGATGGCGCTCCAGAGCTCGCAAAACTCTTCGTAGCCCACGCGCAGGCCGAGCACCTC
The DNA here is from genome assembly GCA_938003835.1 of uncultured Bryobacteraceae bacterium. GTDB lineage: Bacteria > Acidobacteriota > Terriglobia > Bryobacterales > Bryobacteraceae > CALKXJ01. The sequence goes on from CALKXJ010000037.1 coordinate 4,988, forward strand.
GGAGATCCGCCCGGCGAACTCCCTGGGATCGATCCGGCCCTTCTCGAGCTCCGGCACCAGACCGGTGGAGGCGATGCGCGCCGGGATTTCGTGCGCCGGATAGGGCGAGCGTCCTTCGATCGCCCGATACGCCCGCGCAAAATCGAGCGGGACGATGACACCTCCCAAATCGAAGATTACCGTCCTGGTCATGGGATGGGACTCTTCCAGCGTAACCGACCGCCGCAGTAAGATGGGGAGAACGCCTGCGAGGACCGTGATGAGAAAGATGGAATTCAGCCGGCGCGAGTTCGCCGCCCTCGCTCTGCCTGCAACCCTCAAGGCTCCCAAGGGCCCCAACGAACGCATCAACCTGGGCGTCATCGGCTCCGGAGAGCGCGGCCAGGCGCTCATCCGGGATGTGGAAAAGTGTCGCGACCTGAACGTCGGCGTCACCGCCGTCTGCGACATCTGGCGGCCGAATCGGGAGAAGGCCGCCGCCCAGGCCGCCAGGATCTGGGGCGAGACGCCCCGCACCACCGAGGACTACCGCGAGCTGCTTGGCTGGGACTCCGTCGATGCCGTGCTGATCGCCACGCCCGACTTCGCCCACAGCCGCATCCTCAAGGCGGCGGTCGAAGCGGGCAAAGATGCCTACTGTGAAAAGCCGATGGGCACGGACTTTGCCGAGGCCAAGGCGGCCTACCTGGCCGTGAAGGCGAGCAAACAGGTGGTGCAGATCGGCACGCAGCGCCGCAGCGATCCGCGCTACGTCGCCGCCGCCAGGCTCGTTCAGAGCGGCATCCTGGGCAAGGTGACGCGCGTCACCGTCTCGGTGAACTTCTTCGAGCCGCGCTGGCGGCGCGATTACCAGGACGTGCGGGACGCCGACGTCGCCTGGAATCGCCTTCTGGTGCGCGACCCCAATCCACGTTACGACGCCCGCCGCCTGCGCCAGTGGCAGCTTTTCCGCGAATACACCAACGGCATTCCCGGCCTGTGGATGAGCCACTTCGTGGACCTGATCCCGTGGTTCCTGAACGACCCCTATCCGGCGGCGGCCGTCGCCTCGGGCGGCGTCTATTTCTGGAAGGACGGTCGCGAAACCGAGGACGTCTTTCACGCTCTGCTCGAGTACCCCAAAGAGTGCCTGTTCAGTTTCGCGATGAGCCTGACCAACAGCGAGGGCAACCAGAACCTCTGGCTGGGCACGCGCGGCACGCTCGATATGGACCGCTTCGTCCTGAGCGGCCGCGGCACCGCAGCGCCGGACCGCATCCAGGAAGAGATCACGATCCAGCCGGAGGAGGTCAACTCCCACATGGCCAACTTCATCGAGTGCATCCGCAGCCGGCGCCAGCCGCGGGCCGACATCGACGCCGGCTTCCGCCACGCGGTGGCCGGATGCATGGCCGCCATCGCCCGCGATACCGGTCGCAAGGTTTACTTCGATCCGGTGCGCCTGGAGATCCTCTGAGATGAGGCTGAGCCGCCGCGCGTTTCTCGGAACCGCCGCCGCGCCGCTTCTGGCGCAGGCGCCCCCCATCACCCGGGTGGAGGTCTTCCCCGCCCCTTACCCGGTTAGCGGGCGCTTCAAGTTCCTCGCCAAACCCGAGCGGCCTTCGGTGCTGGTGAAGATCACCTGCGAAAGCGGCGAAGCCGGCTGGGGCCAGTCGGTGCCGGTGCCGACCTGGAGCTATGAAACCCCCGAATCGGTCGTCTCGACGCTCAGGAACTATCTGGCGCCGGTGCTCATCGGGCGCAACCCGTTCGATCTGGCCGGGGCGCACGAGGCGATGAACCGGGCCATCCGGCCGTCGTTTTCCACCGGCATGCCGATCGCGAAGGCCGGCGTCGACCTGGCGCTGCACGACCTGGCTGGGCGGCTGCGCGGCCAGAGCGTGGCCGAGCGCTGGGGCCGCAAGCCGCTCGAGAAGATCACGCTGAGCTGGACGGTGAACCCAACCAGCCTGGCGGAAACCGAGGAGCTGGTTCAGGAGGGCCGCGAGCGCGGCTACCGCCATTTCAACGTCAAGCTCGCCCCGGATCCGCGATTCGACATCGAGATGTGCCGCCTGGTGCGGAAGCTGGCGCCCGATGCCTTCTTCTGGGGCGACGCCAACGGCGGCTATGAACTGGCCGACGCGCTGTGGGTGGCGCCCCGGCTGGCTGATATCGGCATGAACGTGCTCGAGCAGCCGCTCCCGGCCAACCGCCTTACCGGCTATCTGGAGATGAAAAAGCAGGGCGCGCTGCCCATCATCATGGACGAGGGCGTCGTCTCCTCGGTCGAGCTGGTCGAGTTCATTCGCCTGGGCCTGCTCGACGGCGTGGCGATGAAGCCGGCGCGGACGGCCGGGCTGTGGGACGCGCGCAAACAGGTGGAGATCGTCCTGGAGGCCGGCCTGATGTTCCTGGGCAGCGGTCTCACCGATCCCGACATCGCCCTGGCCGCCGCCCTGCAACTGTATGGCGCCTACGGGTTGAAGTTCCCCGCCGCGCTCAACGGCCCGCAGTTCCTCACCGGCAGCCTCCTGCGCCGGCCCCTGGAGGTCACGGGCGGCGAGATCCGCGTCCCCAGCGGGGCTGGCCTGGGCGTCGAGGTGGATGAGGAGAAGCTCCGGCGGGCGTTCACATGAAACGGCTTTTCGCGCTGACTGCGATCGCCCTGGCGGCATCTGCCGCGCCGTTCGAGTTCCGCGACATCGCGCCCGAATCCATTGAACTGCGGGAGGGCGCCTCGCCGGTGTACGTCTACCATCACGGGGTGGTGCGCAAATCGGGCGCGCCGGAAGACCGCGCCCGCTGCTGCTACCTGCATCCGGTCTACACGCCCGCCGGAACGGTGCTCACCGACGACTTCCCCGCGGACCATTACCATCATCGGGGCATCTTCTGGGCCTGGCCCGTGGTTGTGGTGGACGGCGAGCGTCTGGACGGTTGGCTGCTGAAGGGTCTGCGAGCCCGCTTCGTGCGGTGGCTGGCTCGCGAGGCGGGCCCTGACAAGGCTCGCCTGGCCGTCGAGAACGCCTGGATGGCCGGCGAGCGGGCCGTGGTCCGCGAAACCGTCGAGATCCTCGCGCGGCCGGCTTCCGGCGGCCGGCGCGAGCTCGACTTCCGGCTGGTCTTCGAAGCGATCGGCGCTCCGGTGGAACTCCGGGGCGAACCCGCGGAGGCGAAAGGTTACGGCGGCTTTTCCGTCCGGTTTGCGCCGCGCCAGGAGACGGTGATCCTCACGGACACCGGCCGCGAGAGCGCCGACTCGAACATGGCCCCTCACCGCTGGGCCGCTCTCGAGGCCGTCTACTCAGGACGGCGTGCGGCCCTGCGCATCGACATCGATCCGTCGCATCCCGGCTTTCCCAACGGCTGGTGCCTGCGCCACTACGGGTTCCTGGGTGTGAACTATCCGGGCTTGAGCGCGCACCGGCTTGAGGTCGGCCGCCCGCTCGAGCTTCGCTATCGGGTCACGCTCTCGGATCTGGAGCGCTGAAGGCGGGCGCCCGCGGCGGGTAGAATGGAATCATCCGGCGCGGAGGGAGCGCCTTCCGCATCCGATCGAGCGTTATCCATCATGAGCGACAACTGGCTGCACCGTTTTTCTGTACTCCTGGCGGCGCTGACCCTGTTCCTGGTGGTCGCCGGAGCATCCGTCACCAGCAACGAAGCCGGCCTTTCCGTGCCGGACTGGCCGCTCTCCTACGGCAAGGTGATGCCGGAGATGAAGGGCGGCGTCTTCTACGAACATGGCCACCGCATGATCGGCGCGACGGTTGGCCTGCTGACCATCGTGCTGGCCGTCTGGCTGCAACTGCGCGACGAACGGCGCTGGATGCGGCGGCTGGGCTGGATCGCGCTGGCAGCGGTGATCCTGCAAGGGGTGCTGGGCGGCCTGACCGTGCTGTGGCTGCTGCCCAAGCCCGTCAGCATCGCCCACGCCAGCTTCGCGCAGCTTTTCTTCAGCCTCACCGTGGCCATCGCCCTGTTCACCTCGCGCGCCTGGAGGCAGGGCCCCGAAATTGTCGAGGATCACGGCTCGCCGTCGCTGCGGACGATGGCGCTGCTCACCGCCGTCGCCGTGCTGGGCCAGATCGCGCTGGGGGCGGCCTACCGTCACCGGGCGCTCGGGCTGATGCCTCATGTGATCGCCGCCTTCCTCGTGCTCGCGATTGCGCTGCTGGCTGCCATGTTCACGCTCCAGCAGTTCCCCCGGCACCGGCACCTGCGCCCGGCGGCCACCGCGTTGTTGGTGATCGTCCTGGCTCAGGTACTGCTCGGAATCGCCGCCTACGTCGCGCGCATCTACACCACTGAGAGCCTCGAGCCGCCCGCGGTGATGGTCTTCTTCACGGTGCTCCACGTGGCCGGCGGCGGGCTGGCCATGGCATCAAGCACAGTCTTCGGAATCCAGATCGTGCGCCATGTGCGGCGGCCGCTGGAGTCGGTGCAGCGCGAGGTCTCCGTCGTTTCATGAAGGCGTACCTGGCCCTGACCAAGCCCCGGATCACCTGGCTCATCCTGATGAGCACGGGCATCGGCTTCCTTTTCGGCGCGCGTGACTGGGGCTGGCTGGTGCTCCTTTGGACCCTCGTGGGCACGGGACTGCTGGCCTCCGGCACCGCGACGCTCAACCAATGGTGGGAGCGCGAGGCCGACGCCCGGATGCGCCGGACCCGGCATCGCCCGCTGCCCGCTGGCGCGATCACGCCCGGCCGGGCCTTCGCCTGGGGTGTGGCGCTCTCGCTGGCCGGCTTCGGCGTGCTGGCCCTCGGGGCGAACCTGCTGGCTGCTTTGCTTGGCCTGTTCACGCTGCTGAGTTATCTTTTGGCCTATACGCCGCTCAAGCGCCGCTCGCCGCATTCGACCACGGTGGGGGCCATCCCCGGCGCCATGCCCCCAATGATCGGCTACGCGGCCGCGCACGGCGCGCTCACCACCGAGGCCTGGATCCTGTATGCCATTCTCTTTCTCTGGCAATTTCCGCACTTTTACTCCATCGCCTGGCTCTATCGCGACGACTACGCCGCTGCGGGCATCAAGATGAAGCCTGTGGTCGAGCCGGGTCCGGAGGCCACCGCCCGCCTGATCGTCTGGACGTGCCTCCTTCTGATCCCGGTGAGCCTGGCGCCGTCGCTCGTCTCGATGACGGGCCGGCTGTACCTCATCGGTGCTCTGTTGCTCGGATTCGGCTTCCTGTACTCCGGCCTGCGCGCGGCAGCGGAGCGCACGCTGGTGAAGGCGCGCGGCGTGCTCGTCGCCTCGGTGGTTTACCTTCCCCTGCTCTACGCCCTGATGGTGTTCGACAGGCGCGGCTTGTGATCGTCTCGGTCCGGAACCTCACGCATCGCTATGGCTCGCGTGTCGCGCTCGACGATTTAAGTTTCGACGTTGCCCCGGGCACCATCTTTGGGCTGCTCGGACCGAATGGAAGCGGCAAGTCGACCCTGTTCCGGATCCTGACCACCATGATGGCGCCCACCTCCGGCCGGGTGACGATCGCCGGCTTTGACGCGGTGCGCCGGCCCGACGAGGTCCGCCGCCGGATCGGGGTGGTCTTCCAGTCGCCCAGCCTCGACCGCAAGCTCACCGTTCGGGAAAACCTCACCGCCCTGGGCCGCCTGTACGGCCTCTGGGGCGCCCACCTTCAATCCCGGATCAGCGAGACGCTCGAGCGTCTGGGGTTGGCCGATCGCGCCGGGGAGCTGGTCGAAACGCTTTCAGGCGGCCTGCGCCGGCGCGTGGAGATCGCGCGGGCACTGCTGGCTGGACCCTCGATCCTGCTGTTCGACGAGCCTTCCTCGGGGCTCGATCCCGCGGCGCGCCTCGAGCTGGTCTCCGTGATTGCCGGATTGCGAGACCATCACGGCGTCACGGTCCTGCTCGCCACGCACGTGCTCGAGGAGGCGGAGCGCTGCGACCGCCTGCTGTTGCTCCATCACGGCCGCCGTGTCGCCGAAGGGACGCCTGCCGAGCTCAAGAGCCGCGTCGGCGGCGACGTCGTCGTCCTGGAGGTGGCCGACCCCGAAGCCCTGCGGGGCCGGATCCTGGAGCGTTTTGGACTCCAGGCGCAGGCCGTGGATGGTGCGCTGAGGGTGGAGATTCCCAACGGCCACCGCTTCATCGCCGAGCTGGTCGAGGCCTTCCCCGGAGCGATCCGCTCCATCGGCTTGCACAAGCCGACGCTCGAAGACGTCTTCCTGGACGAAACCGGGGTGTCGATCGACTAGGGGGCCGGGTGAGCAAAGACTTCGGGCTGGCGGTCACAACCCTCTGGTGGCGTGAGCTCGTGCGTTTCTGGCGCGAGCGGGCGCGCGTGGCCGGGTTCGTCGGCTCCCCCTTGCTTTTCTGGCTGATCATCGGCTCCGGCTTCGGCGATCTGGCGTTTTTCTTCCCGGGGGCGATTACGCTGACGGTGATGGTCTCGGCGACCTTCTCCACCATGTCGCTGATCGAGGACCGGCGGGAGGGCTTTCTGCTGGCGGTGCTGGTGTCGCCGGCGCCGCGAAGCGCGATGGTGCTCGGCAAGGTCCTAGGCGCCTCGACGCTGGCCTGGATCCAAGGGCTCGTGCTGTTGGCCTTCCTGCCGCTGGCCGGCCTCCGGCCTCCGGCGGCTTCCCTGCTCGCCGCCGCCTTGATCATCTATCTGATCTCGTTCAGCTTCACGGCTCTCGGCTTTCTCATCGCCTGGCACATGGAGTCCTCGCAGGGTTTCCACGCGGTGATGAACCTGGTGCTGTTTCCTCTGTGGATGGTCTCGGGCGCGCTCTTCTCACCGGCGAGCGCCCACGGCTGGATGCAGGTCCTGATGCAACTGAACCCGCTCGCCTACTCGCTCGCCGCGCTCCGGCACTTTCTTGCGCCGGCTGCGGACCCACACCGGCCGCCGCTTGCGTCGAGTTTGATCGTCACGGCCGGCGGCGCCCTGGCGCTCGTTCTGCTCGCCACGCTGGCCGCCCGCCGCCACCCCAAAGGGAGTTTCGCATGAGTCGTTACCCACTTCGCTTGGTTCCGATGCTTGTTCTGGCGATGGCCTCCTGCGGCTGGAAGTCGCCGGAGCTGCCTTCATACAACGCCATACCCGCTTTTACGCTCACCAGCCAGACCGGCGCCGCTTTTGACAGCCGGCGGGAGCTCGCCGGCAAGATCTGGGTGGCCAACTTTATCTTCACCTCCTGCCAGGGTCCCTGCCCGATCATGAGCGCCCACATGCAGCGTATCCAGAACCGGGTGCGCTCGCTTCAGGAGGTTCGCCTGGTGTCATTCACCATCGACCCGGACCGCGACACACCGGAGGTGCTGGCGGAGTACGGCAAGCGCTTCCAGGCTGACCCGACCCGCTGGTTCTTCCTAACCGGGCCCAAGGAGACGCTTCAGAAACTCAACCGGGACGCCTTCATGCTCGGCGACATCGACGCCAGCCTCGAACACAGCACCCGGTTCGTGTTGGTGGACCGCCAGGGAGTGGTGCGGGGCTACTACTCGAGCAACGACCCGAAGGAGCTCGAGAAGCTGGTGGACGACATACGGACCCTGCACGGGGCCTCCTGATGGCCTTCACCGTCCTGCCTACGGTGAACGCCGTGCTGAACGCCACGGCGGCTGTCTTGCTGGCGGCCGGCTACCGGATGATCCGGCGGGGACGGCGCCAAGCGCACCGGCGTCTGATGCTGGCGGCCTTCGCCGTCTCGGCTCTTTTCCTGGTGAGCTATCTCGTCTATCACTACCAAGTCGGCTCGGTGCGCTTCCGCGGGACCGGGCCGATCCGGACCGTCTATTTCACGCTCCTGATCAGCCACACGATTCTGGCCGCAGCGGTCCCGCCGCTGGCGGTGGTCACGCTCTGGCGGGCTCTCAAAGGGCGCCTGGAGGCCCACCGCCGCATCGCCCGCTGGGCGCTTCCAATCTGGCTTTACGTCTCCGCCAGCGGCGTGGCCGTCTACTGGATGCTGTACCGGCTGTGACGGTCCGGGCCGGATGTTCGTCAGGCGAGCCGCCCGATAGCCATCCCAGTACAGTTGTCAGGCAGCAGGGGCGGAGGGCCCGTGGCTGTTTTTGCTGGGCACTCTCCGGGACTGCCGGGTCCGAAAGTAGGCCGGCATAGTCGGGGAGGGGCCCGAGCACCAGCAGCCGGGGTCAGTCCCCGAGCCCCAGAGCGCTCCCTGTCGCCGACACGGGCGCTACCTGGAGCACTGACCGTCGCGTCACAGCCGCGGTTTGACGCGATGACCTCGCCGGCTGACTCTCCAAGGCCGTCACCGCGCATTGTGCGAACGTCTCTTGGCTCGCACCCGGACGGCGTTGCCACTCGCTGTTTTCAATAAATGCCATCGGGGCGTCCGGCCCGTTTTGCGCCAGGCCTTTGCGTGTAAATCGAGCTCGCGACTTCACGTGGGAGCAATCCCAGTCGCAGTAGGCGCAGCAGCCAATCCCTTTCGAGCAAGAGTATTGTTCGGCGCCTGCCGCCGGGCCGGTACAAGATCTCCGTCTCGGCCGCAGGTTACCGCAAGGCGGTCCAGCCGGCAACCGTCCGGGCCGACCACGTAACGCGCCTGGACTTGATGCTAGACGGGATCTATCAGGGATTACCACCGAAGTCGGTCTGCCAGGGAGGCCCCATCGACTCGGCGGCCGAAGTCGCTATAGCCGGCGGCGCTTGTCGTGAGCGGCGAGACTCGCTGCCGCCACAACTTGCTCTTCTCACCAGTACGTGCCTCGCCGCCCGAACCGAGTGCGGCGCGGCGATGCGCCACAGGGGCAGATATCGTTCTACCCGTCGCACCGCCGAGCACAATCGCCACTGCCGGCACGTCAGAAAGACACATCCCTCTCCGCGTCCAACCTCCGGTCCCCGTTGCCCGAGAGCCGCCATGGTACTTGCAGTACTCGCCCCCGCGACGTTTTTCGTTGACATACCTCCGACCATCCTGTAGGCTACGTGAAGGGGCAGCCAGGGGGTATCTGTTTGAGGCTTCCAAGTCGACCCCAAACGAGAATCGGAGGAAAAGAGATGTATTTGCGTTTTCTGAGTTTAAGGTGGTTCGTGCCGTCAGCTAGGTGCGCCGCGACCACCCTTATGGTTTTGCTTCTGGTGCTGGGAGTTCAGGCCTCTGGACAAATCAGCCGCGATCCGCTCGCGGTGACGGTTCGCAGTGACGGGGTTATGGGCGAGTCTCTCTTGTTAGGAGAGGCCGTTACTACCGAGCCTTTTTCTGGCACCGGTGTGCTACCTGCCGAGGCCGTCAATGAGTGGACGCGAGGTTACGTCCCCAGTGTGGCGGAGTTGCGAGCGCTCCGGCCGGGCGGCCCCAGGATCGGCATTGAAACCGTGATCGGGCTGGATTCGCGGATGCGCATCCAGTCGACGAACCTGTATCCGGCCAGAGCCACCGCACTGATCACGTTCACCGGCGGCTATTGCACGGGCTGGTTCTATGGGCCGAACGTGGTGGCCACTGCCGGCCACTGTGTCCACACCGGAGGGCCGGGCGGCTCCTGGCGGACGAACGTGCGGGTCTGGCCCGGCTACAATGCCGGCAGCGCCCCTTACGGCTCGTACCCGGCCAAGTGGCTGGCCTCGGTCGTCGGCTGGACCAACAGCTCCAACGAGCAGTATGACTACGGCGTGGTGAAGCTTTCCACCAATGTCGGCAACACGGTAGGCTGGTACGGCCTTTGGGGCTGGCAAGTCGCCAGCTTGAACAATACGCCCACGGTGATCTTGGGCTACCCGGGCGACAAATCGCCCTCACAGTCGCAGTGGGTGGGAGTGGACTCTGTGCGCGTGACGCAGGCGAACCAAATTTTCTACAAGAATGACACGTTCGGCGGTATGAGCGGCAGCGCCGTCTGGCACGATCGGCCGGCCGGCAGCTTGTACTGCGCTAACGGGCCGTGCGCCTATGCGATTCATGCGTATGGGCTCCATGGGGCTGTACCGCACAGCGATCACAATCACGGCACGCGGATCACCCAAGCCGTCTACAACAACCTGATCGCCTGGCGCAACGCTCCGTAACGCATTCCGGCGGTCAGAGACAACCCTTCCGGGGTGCGGCATTTCCGCCCCCGGAAGTCTTTTGTTTGCGGGGGAACTCTTTCAGATCGTCTACTTCCCCCGCTGGCGGTCCTATACTGGGGGCGTTACGAGGGAGGGCATATGGAGTTAGTTCCTTTCGTGCTGTGGGCGATGGCGATGCTGTCGTCGCAGGCCCCGAACCCAGGAGCTCCTGATCCGGGCGTCTCGCTTCCGCTGGCGCTGAAGCTCTTCCTGGGGTTGACCGACGCCCAGGCGAAACGGATTCGCGACAAGAACCTCGAGTTCGATCAAGTCCTGGCCGAGAAGCACCATCGCCTGGACCAGGTGCGGGCGGAGATCGTCCAGGAGACGCGCAAGGAGGCGCTCGACCCGATGGCGCTCGGACTTCGTTACGTCGAAGCGGAGCAGATCCGCCGGGAGATCTCTTCCGCTGAGGAGCGCCTGCGGGGCGAGTTGCGGAGCGCCCTCACCGCCGAGCAGTTAACCAAGCTGGCAATGCTCGAAGAAGCGTACGAGTTGCTGACGATCCACCGCGCAGCCGCGGCCCTGCGGCTAGTCGCGACGGTGGCTGGGCCGCAGCCAACTCGCCCGTCGCCTGCGCCTTCAGCGGGCGGACAGGGCGTGGAGGGGCGCATCACCGATCGCCACGGCCGTCCGGTGGGAGGAGCCCTGGTGACGCCGAAATCCTTGGACGAGCCCAGCCCGCCGATTCCGGAGATCGCCATCGTCAGCGACGAAGAGGGCCGCTACGCCTGGCGGCTTCCGCCGGGCCGCTATGAGATCTCCGTCTCGGCGGAAGGCTACCGGGGAGCGGCCAAACAGGCGGTGGTCAGACCGGGCGAGGTGACCCGTCTGGATTTCGTCCTGGAACGAATCTGAAGGCGCCCGGCCCCGGGAGCCAATGGCACGGGGCCTTTGCACGATCCCCGTGGAAGCCGGCGGATCAGGCTGCGAAGTCGGGCCCCCCTTGACAACACCGCGTCAATCCTGTTACTTTCGATTCTTGTTTTGCAATCGCAGAAATCCGTCTGGAGATTGGCGTCTGAGAACAGGTAGTCTGCTGATGTGAGAGACCGGTCTCCCGTTGTGGAGGCAGTGGGACCGCCATGAAGCAGGATTATTTCATCGTCGTTCTCGCGCATTCCTTCCACGGTCGAATCCGCCGGATCCACATTCCCCACCGCGTAGTCTACGGGATTCTGGCCCTGGCGCTGGTCGGCATCATCACGCTGGTCGGAATCGCCTCGAGCTACGTGCGCATGGTGACGAAGGTTTCCGGCTACAATTCGCTGCGCGCGGAGCTTGACTCGCTGCGCGAGCGCTACCAGCGCCTGGAGCGGGAAGCCTCGCAAAAGAACGAGCAGCTCGCCACGCTCCAATTGTTCGCCAACGAGGTCTCGATCGCCTACGGCATCAAACAAAAACTCGAAGGCCCGTCCGACATCGCCAGCGAGGGTTCGCTCGTTCCCAGCTTCTCGGAGACGCTCGAGCAGTACAACTTTCTCAAGAGCGCCAACTTCTCCATCTTCTCGCGGAAGTATCCGCGCCTGTGGCAGACCAACACTCGGCCCACGCTCTGGCCGGTCAACGGGCGCCTGACGAGCTATTTCGGAAAGCGAACAGACCCGTTCACGGGCATGGGCGCCTTCCATCCCGGCGTCGACATACCGGCGCCGGTGGGCGAGCCGGTGCGCGCCGCCGGCGACGGCGTCGTGGTGCAGGCCGAGTGGGCCGGCCATTACGGACGTCTGGTGGTGATCGATCACGGCGGCGGCATGACGACTTGGTACGGGCACCTCTCCCGGATCGACGTGGTTGCCGGTCAAGAGGTGCGAATCGGCCAAGTGATCGGCGCGGTGGGAAGTTCCGGACGGACGACGGCGCCTCACTTGCACTACGAAGTTCGCCAGGGCGGTAGCCCGGTCAACCCGTACATCTTTCTGCGGAGCTCCGCCCGAACCGTCAACGGCGTCCAAAAGGATCTACCCTTTTAGCGGACAGATCCTTTCCGCGAATTGGGATTGGGAAGGGGTGAGTGGCGAAGAAACAGAAGTGGCGGCTCATCGTCGCCGGATCCGGAATGCTTTCCCTAGCCTTGGCCTACCAAAGGACGCAGTCCGTGCCGCTCATGTCGGAGACCGCTCGCACCTTCCTGAACTCCCTGACCGAGGAGCAGAAGGCGAAGGTCGTCTTTCCCATGAACGACGAGCGGCGCCTCTTCTGGCACTACGTCCCGTCGACGGATATCGAAAAGCGGTACGGCCATCCCCGCTGGGGCCTGCCGCTCAAGGAGATGACGCCGGCGCAGAAGCATCTGGCCGCCGCGTTGCTGGCCGCCGGCCTGAGCCGCACCGGCTACATCAAAGCCACGACCATCATGAGCCTCGAGGAGGTGCTCCGCATTCTCGAGGGAGATAGCGGCATCCGCCGCAATCCGGAGATGTACCACTTCAGCCTTTTCGGACAGCCGGCGGAGAAAGGCGTCTGGGGATATCGCATCGAAGGACATCATCTGAGCCTGCACTATACGGTCGTCGACGGGCAGTTAGCCGGCAGCCCGACCTTCTTTGGAGCCAATCCCGCCCTCGTCCGGCAGGGGCCGCTTCAGGGCCTACGGGCGCTTGCTCGCGAAGAGGATCTGGCTCGCGAGCTTCTGGGTTCGCTCACCGATGAGCAGAGGCGGGAGGCGATCGTCTCGCCGACGGCCTACCCGGACATCTTGACTCGCGCGGACCGCAAGGCCGCCCTCTCCGGGCAGCCGAGCGGCCTCAAGGCGGCCAAACTTAGCCGGCGACAAAGAGCCCTGCTCGAACAGCTGGTCGCCGAATACGCAAACAATATGCCCGCCGAAATCGCCGAGGCCCGCATGAAGCAGCTCCGCGAAGCCGGCGACAACCTCTTTTTCGCCTGGGCGGGCAGCCTCGAGCGAGGCGGCCCGCATTACTACCGGGTCCAGACGCCCCGGTTCCTGATCGAATACGACAACACGCAGAACGGTGCCAACCACATTCATTCGGTTTGGCGCGATTTCGATGGCGACTTCGGACTGGACTTACTCGAAGCCCATTACCGCGCCGGCCACTGAGGCCGTTTCGGCGCCTCCTGCGTGGTAGCATTGACGCGATGGGGGATCGGACAGTTTACAGCCTCCTCGAGGAGGCGGCGGAGAAGTTCGGCCGGGCGCCCGCCCTCTATCAACCCCGCGGCGGCAAGGGCGGTCGTTACGAAGTCTACAACTGGGTCGAGTACAAGGAGGCGGCGGAGGAGATCGCCGCCGGCCTGCGCGCGCTGGGCCTGCGCAAGGGCGACATCGTCGGCCTGGACGGCGAGACGCGCGCTCCTTTCTACCTGGCCGACTTCGGCGTAATGATCGCCGGGGGCGTCTCCGCCGCCGTGTACACCACCTACCCGGCGGCGAATCTGGTGGCGACATTCCGCACCTGCGAGGCCAAGGCGATCTTCGTCGAGGACCCGAAAACGCTCGCAGCCTTGCGCGCGGCGGCCGACCCGCCGCTTGGGGTGCACTGGATCCTGCTCAACGGCGAGGCCGACGGCGTACTCAACCTCAGCGCTTTGCGGCAGCTCGGCCGCGAAGCGATCCGCAAGGACCCCTCGCTGCTCGGCCGGCTCAAGGCCGAAGTCCATCCCGACGATTACGCGATCCTCTACATGACCTCGGGCGCCACCGGCGAGCCGAAGATGGGGTTGGTGACCCACCGGGCGATTGTCACCAACGTGGACATGGGCCCGGAGGTGCTCGATATCGGACCGAAAGACGCCTCGATCGCCTTCCTCCCCTCGGCGCACATTACGCAGCGCGTCGCGATGCAGTTCGTGCCCTTGCGCATGGGCATGCCCGTCTGGTTCTCCGAGGGCCTGAGCAAGCTTCCGCAGGAGATTCGCGAGATCCGGCCCACCTACTTCGTCGCCCCGCCGCGCGTCTGGGAGCGCATCTATGCGAGCATCTCGGCGGAGATCCGCAAGCGGGGCGGCATGACAAAGAAGCTTTTTTACGGCGCCCTCGGCGTCGGCCTGGAGGTATGGCGAAGGAAGCAGGAAGGCCGTCCGGTGCCACCCTGGCTGGCGAGCGCCGTCAAAGCCGCCGATCGGCTTGTCTTCCGCAAGATACGCGCCCGTTTCGGGGGCCGTCTCCGGTTGGCCATCTCCGGCGGCGCGCCTCTGGCCAAAGACCTGGCCGACTTCTACGGCGCCATCGGCATGCCGATCCATGAAGGCTATGGCCTGACCGAGGCGGGCATCGTCTGCCTAAATCCTCTCGGCAGCCCGGTGGCCGGCAGCATCGGCAAGGCCCTGCCCGGCGTCGAGTTCCGGCTGGCCGAAGACGGAGAGCTGCTGGTGAGGACGCCTACGATGTTCTCGGGCTACTACAAGGATCCCGACGCCACTGCCAGCGTCCTCAAGGACGGCTGGCTGGCCACCGGGGACATCGCCGAGATCGATTCGCAGGGCTACGTCCGGATCACCGGGCGCAAGAAAGAGGTCATCGTCTCCTCCAACGGCAAGAAGATCTACCCGGCGCGGATCGAAAACCTTTTCAAGATGGAGCCGCTCATCAGCCAGGTGCTGGTGCTCGGCGACCGCATGCCGTTCGTGGCCGCCATCTTCACCCTGAACCCGGCGGCGGTCGAGACGCTCGAGGGCATCGAGCCCTACCGGGACCAGCCGTTTGCGCAGATCGTCGAATCCCCGCCGGTGAAGGCCGCCGTCAAGTCGCTGGTGAACCGGGTCAACCAGAAGCTCGCGCCCTTCGAGCAGATCCGCCGCTATCACATCCTGGACCGGGATTTCACCATCGTGGACGGAGAGCTGACGCCTACCATGAAGCTCCGCCGGAGCCGCGCCATCGAGCGGCACAGGGAGATCGTCAACCAGCTCTATCTCGGCCGGCTGGACGACGTTTAAGCGGCGGGCAGTGGCGAGGCTTTCGGCCGCGGGGTTGTACCATGGAAGGTACAGCCAAGTCGACCCCCCATGGATCTACGCAACGTTGATCTGAAGGCCACGGTGAATTTGCCCCGCACGGCCTTCCCGATGAAGGCTAACCTGCCCCAGAACGAGCCTAGGATCCTGGCTCGGTGGGAGGAGATCGGCCTTTACGAGCGCATTCGCCGCCGCCGCGCCGGGCGGCCGCTCTACGTGCTGCACGACGGCCCGCCGTACGCCAACGGCAACATCCACCTGGGCACTGCCTTCAACAAGATTCTGAAAGATTTCATCGTCAAGTCGCGCAGCATGGCGGGCTTCGACGCGCCGTTCGTGCCCGGCTGGGATTGCCACGGCCTGCCGATCGAAATCCGCGTCGATGCCGAGCTCGGCGAGCGCAAGGCGACGATGACACCGGTCGAGATCCGCGCCGCCTGCCGCGCCTACGCCGCGCGCTTCGTCGACATTCACCGGCAGGAGTTCAAGCGCCTGGGAGTGCTGGGCCGCTGGGAGAGGCCGTATCTGACGATGAGCCCGCACTACCAGTCGGTGATCGCCCGGGCTTTCGTCGAGTTTCTGGATCGCGGCTATGTCTACAAGGGCCTCAAGCCCGTGCACTGGTGCATGAGCTGCCGCACGGCGCTGGCCGAAGCCGAGGTGGAATACGAAGATCGCACCAGCCCCTCCATCTGGGTGCGCTTCCCGCTCAGCTCGAGCCCGGAAGCGATCGACCCGGCGCTCGCCGGCCGCCGCGTCTGGGCGCTCATCTGGACCACGACGCCCTGGACGATCCCGGCCAACATGGCGATCGCCTGGCACCCGAAATACACCTACGTCGCCGTCGAGGAGCGGGGCGAAGTCTATCTGCTCGCCAAGGAGCTGCTGAAGGCGACTGCCGACGTCTGCGGCTGGATCGAGCACCGCATCCTCGCCGAATTCCCGGGGAGCCGGCTGGAAGGCGCCGTTTTCCGGCATCCCTTCCTCGAGCGAGACTCGGTCGGCATCCTGGCCGAGTATGTGACGCTCGATCAGGGCACCGGGGCCGTGCACACAGCCCCCGGCCACGGCCATGACGACTATGTCATCGGGCGGCAGTACGGCATCTCCATCTACTGCCCGGTCGACGGCGAAGGCCGCTTCTATCCGGCCGCGGGGGCTGAAGGGACGCTGCCGGAGGATCTGCTCGGCAAGACCGTCTGGGAGGCCAACCCGGTGGTCACCGCGATCCTGAACCAGCGCGGGGCGCTGTTGGCGGAGAAGACCATCCATCACAGCTATCCCCACTGCTGGCGCTGCCACAATCCCACCATCTTCCGCGCCACCGAGCAGTGGTTCATCGGCATGGAGCACAACGAGTTGCGCCAGAAAGCGCTCGAGGCGATCCGCACCGTGCGCTGGCTGCCCGCCTGGGGCGAGGAGCGCATCGCCGCGATGATCGCCACGCGGCCGGACTGGTGCATCTCGCGGCAACGCATCTGGGGCGTGCCGATCACCGTCTTCTACTGCGCCCGCTGCCGGCGGCCGTTTACCGACCGCGCCGTGCTCGAGCGGGTGGTCGACCTCTTTGCCGCACACGGCGCCGACATCTGGTACGAGCGCACGGCGGCCGAGCTGATGGGCCCGGGCGTGAAGTGCCCGGATTGCGGCTCCGAGGAGTTCGAAAAGGAGAAGGACATCCTCGACGTCTGGTTCGATTCGGGCTCCTCGCATCTGGCGGTGGTCAACGAAGAGGAGGGTTTGCGCTGGCCGGCCGACCTCTACGTCGAGGGCAGCGACCAGTACCGCGGCTGGTTTCACAGCTCGCTGCTGGTGGGCGTGGGCCTGCGCGGCGCCTCCCCCTACCGCCAGTGCGCAACGCACGGCTGGACGCTCGATGCCGAGGGCCGCGCCATGTCGAAATCGCTCGGCAACATCATCGAGCCGTCGGAGGTCGTCCAGAACTACGGCGCCGAGATCCTGCGCCTGTGGGTAGCCTCGGTCGAGTTCACCGAGGACGTGCGCATCTCAGAAACCATCCTCACCCGGCTGAGCGAAGCCTACCGCAAGATCCGCAACACGTTCCGCTACGCGCTCGGCAATCTCTACGATTTCGATCCCGCCCGGGACGCGGTGCCGCCCGCCGAGATGCTGCCGCTCGATCAGTGGATCCTGGTGCGGGCCGAAGAGGTGACCCGGAAGTGCCTCGGCTGGTACGAGGAGCTGGCCTTCCATCGCGTCTATCAGGCTCTGTACAACTTCGCCACCACGGATCTGAGCGCGCTCTACTTCGACGTGCTCAAGGACCGGCTGTACACGGCCGCGCGCACTTCCCGGGCGCGGCGCAGCGCGCAGACGGCGCTCTGGCGGCTGACCCGCGCGCTCGTGCGGCTGCTGGCCCCGCTGATGAGCTTCACCACCGAGGAGGTCTGGACGCATCTGGTGAAGCCGGAGGATGCCCCGGAGAGCGTGCATCTGGACCTGTTCCCCGCACCGGAGGAGCTCACGGCCGGCCTGCCGGAGGAGGCGCGCCGCCGCGCCGCCGACTGGGACCGGCTGATCGAGGTGCGCGACAGCGTGCTCAAGAGCCTCGAGGTGGCCCGGAAGGAAAAGTTCATCGGGGCGCCGCTCGAGGCGCGCGTGCACCTGAAGGCGAACGGGGACCTGTTCCCGCTGCTCGAGCGCTATGCCGCGGAGCTGCCGGCGCTGTTCATCGTCTCGCAGGTCTCGCTCGAACCCGATGCCGAAACGCAACTGGCGGTGGACGTCTACCGCGCCGGCGGCGTAAAGTGCGAACGCTGCTGGAAATACACCTTCGACATCGGAGCGCATCCCGATTTGCCGACGATCTGCGCCGCCTGCGCCGAGGCGGTGATCGCCAATCTCCGGGCCTGAGGAAGATGTCCGCCCGCATTTCGGCCCTGCTGCTGGCAGCAGGCGTCCTCGCGCTCGACCGCGCCACCAAGATCTGGATTCAGCGCAGCGTCTCGCCCTGGGAGACGATCGTGGTGATCCCCGGGTTCTTCCAGATCATTCACACCGAGAACCGGGGCATCGTCTTCGGGCTGTTCTCCGAAGCGGAAGGCCTGCTCCGCACCGCCGTCGTCCTCGTCGCCGCGGGGGGCGCGCTCCTGGCACTGATCGCCTGGTTATGGCGCTTGCCGGAGGACCCGCCGGGCCGGCGAAGCCATACCCGCCTCGCCCTGGCGCTGATCCTCGGCGGGGCGGCCGGCAATCTCTACGACCGCTTTTTCCAGGGAGCCGTGACCGACTTCCTCGACTTCCACCTGGCCGGCTATCACTGGCCGGCCTTCAACATCGCCGACAGCGCGATCACCGTCGGCGCCGGCTTGATCCTGCTGGACCTTCTGCCGGCGCGGCGCAACGCCGCATCTGGCGGGCGCTGACCTTCATGCTTCCCAAACTCATCTCTCTCGATGGTTTCTTCCTTCCCACCTACGGCGTTCTCATGGCCGTTGCGTTTCTGGTCGGCCTGTGGCTGGCCTCGCGGCTGGCGCGCCAGTCCGGCATCAGCCCGGAGCGGGCGACCAACCTGGGCGTCTACGCCGCCCTGGCCGGCCTTCTCGGCGCCAAGCTCCTGATGCTCGTCGTTCACTTCGATTACTACCGGCAGCAGCCCGGCGAGATCTTCTCGATGGCGACGTTGCAGGCCGGCGGAGTCTACCACGGGGGCTTGGCCGCCGCCCTGCTCGCCGGCTACCTCTATATGCGCGCCCGGCGCCTGCCGGTGCTCAAGACGCTGGACGCTTTCGCCCCGGCCATCGCGCTGGGCTACGTCTTCGGCCGGCTGGGCTGTTTCGCCGCGGGCTGTTGCTGGGGCCTGGAATGTCACCGGCCCTGGGCGGTGACCTACACCAACCCGGAGGCGAACCGGCTGGTCGGCGTACCGCTCCATACGCCGCTGCACCCGACGCAACTTTACCTGGCTGCGGCGTCGCTGGCGATCTTCTTGCTGCTTTACCGCGAGTTCCGCCGCCCGCACCGGCCCGGCGCCATCATCGGCCTCTATCTCGCACTCTATTCCATCGCGCGTTTCGTCGTGGACTTTTTCCGGTACTATGAAGCGCCGAACCCCTTCGGCGGGCCGTTCACGACAACCCAGTGGATCGCGCTTGCCAGCCTGGCAGCGGGCGCGGCCCTCCTGTTGCGGCGGGGCCCGGCAGGGGCAACCAGTTAAGGGCGAGGCGCCGGATGCGGGCGCTGGTGCTGCTGGTGAGCTCGGCCGCCTTAGCCCCGGCGGCGCTGCCTCCGGCGATCGAGCGATACCTGCGCGCCGAGATGGAGCGCAACCAGATCCCGGGATTGGCCGTGGCCGTGGTGAAGCGCGGCGGCGCCGTCGAGCTGGCCGCTTACGGTCTCCGCAACCTCGCCACCGGTGAGCCGATGACGGTGGAGACGCCCGTGGAGCTGGCCTCCGTCAGCAAGCCCTTCACCGCCCTGGCCGTTTATGAGCTGGCCCGCTCCGGGCGGCTGCGCCTCGATGCCGCCGTGGTGGAATATCTGCCCGAGTTCCGCATCAGAGGGGGCGCCCAGTCCCGGCCTATCCTGGTGCGTCACCTGCTCGAACACACGAGCGGCTTGAGCCGGCGCGATGATTTCCTGGTGCCTTGTTGCGGCCGCCCGGAAGCCGGGGACCTGGCGATCGCCGTCGGGCGGATGGCGGGCGCCCGCCTGCGCCGCGAGCCGGGCCAGGCCTTCAGCTACGCCAATAGCAATTACGTCCTGCTGGCGGCCTTGATCGAGCGAGTCGGCGGAGAACCCTTCCCCCTTTTCATGCGCCGGCACGTCTTCGCGACGCTGGGCATGGAGCGCACCACTCTCGATGAAGCTGAAGCGCAGAGCTGGGGCAAAGCGGCGGGCTACGAATGGCGCTGGGGGCGCCTGGAACGTGCAAGCACCGCTTTCTCGGGCTGGTACGGCGCCTCGCAGATGAAGTCGACAGCAGCCGACATGGCGAAATTCCTGAGTGCGATGCTTGGCGAGCGCGGGGCCGCTTGCCGGGAGGCGCTCGAGGGAGCCCGCAAAGCAGGCGCGCGCCGCTACGGCTGGGGCTGGTTCGCCGATCCGGCCGCGCCTTGGCTCGGGGGTCAGCCGGTGCTCGAGCACGGCGGCGACATCTGGAGCGGGAACGCGGCGGTGCTGGTGGCGCCGGAGTCAGGTCTGGGCGTGGCCATTCTGATCAACGCCGGAGTGCGGCGCGCTCAGACGATGGCGCGCGCCCTCACGCTCGGCGCGCTCGGGCGGGGAGTGCCGCCGGCCGCCCGCGCGAGCTTCTCGGAGCGGCCGGATAACTGGGCGATGGTGCTTGCCGTCGCTTCGGTTGTAATCGGCCTGGCGGCGGTGGTCTGGGCCCGGCAGATCTGGGGCGATCTGCGGGGCGGCGAGCGGCGACTCGGCCTTCCGGCGGGATTCTGGGAACGCGCCCGTTGCGCGTTGATGGGCGGGATGGCGCTCTATCTGATCGTGCTCCCCGCCACGGCCGCCATGCCCCCTCTGCGGGCCCTGCCGGCCAGTCTCCGCCTGAGCTTGCCTTTGCTGTGCGCCACCGTCGCTCTCCTCCTGCTGGTGGTGACGCTCGCCGGGCTGGCGCCTAGGAGGACGCGACGGCCGCGGCCAGGGCCGCCGGCACGCCGGTACGGTAGCTGGGGTAGCGCAGCGTGAGGCTGAGCAGGCGGAGGATCGCCCGGCCGTCGACGCGGCGGTCGACCTGGCGCGTGCGGTGAAGCGCGGCCGGGTCCGCCGGCTCCGGCAAGGGCAGACCCAGAAGGCTGGCGCAGAAGGCGGCCATCAGGCGCGAACTACAGGGTTCCTCGTCGGCCACCGGATAGGCGCCGGTGATCTCGGAGGCGAGCGCTGCTTGGCAAATCGCCGCCAGATCGTCGACGTGGATGCGGCTGACAAAGTTCGCGCCGTCGCCCGCCAAGCGATAGCGCCCCAGGCGGATCGACTCATGCACGCCGCGGCCGGGCCCGTAGATGGCGGCAGGGCGTAACACGAGCGCCGGCCAGTCGCCGCCGAGGACTGCCTGCTCGGCCTCGACGCGGAGCCGCTCGCGCCCGCCGAGCGGAGCGACGGGCGTCGTTTCGTCGACGACGCGCGCAGCGCCATAGACGCCGGTCGTCGACAGATATACCAGGCGCCGGATCCGCCCGCTCAGGGCTTCGAGCAGCCGCGGCGTCGGATCGAGCGGGCCTTCAGGCCCATCCACCACCGGGATCGAATGCAGCACGCGCACCGGCTCCGCCACCGCCTGCCGGAGCCGCCGAAGCGTCTCCGGCTCGAAGACATCGAGCCGCAGGACGACTCCGCCGAGCGCGGCAATCTCCTCGAGCTTCCGAGGGTCCCGCGTGGTGGCGAGCACCGGAACGCCCCGGCCGAGAAAGCGGCGGGCCACACGGCGGCCAGTGTAGCCGCAACCGAGGATCAGAACTGGCAGGGTCTCCATTCGGCCTCTTCCAGTTCCATCCTAGCGTCAAGCTTTGCCGCAGCCTGCCGATCGTATAATGGGCGATTGCGAAGCGGCAACGTAGCGGTTGCGATGCAGGTTCCCTGGAGAAGACCGCTCGCCTTCGATGAGTGGGATCGTGAAGAGGGCTCGCCCGTACCCCTGGGCGTCACCTGGGTGGAAGAGCACCGGGGCTTCAACTTCGCGCTCTATTCCAAATACGCCACCGGCGTGACGCTGCTGCTGTATCGGGAAAGTGATCCGGCGCGTCCGGTGCGCGTCTACCGGCTGGATCCGAAACGCAACAAGAGCGGCCGGACCTGGCACTGTTGGGTCCCCGAGGAGGAACTCCATGGGGCGACGCTATACGCCTACCGGGTGGAGGGGCCCTTCGAGCCCGCCGAGGGCCACCGCTTCGATCCGACCAAGATCCTGCTCGATCCCTTCGCCAAGAGTGTTTATTTCCCGCCGACCTTCGACCGGGAGGCGGCGCGGCGGCCCGGACCCAATGACGGCAAGGCGCCGCTCGGGCTGCTGCTCAAAGGGGAGTCGCACTTTGACTGGGGCCCGGCGCCCCGCCCCAAGCACGCGCACGACCTGGTGGTCTACGAACTCCACGTCAAGGGTTTCACGGCACGGCCGAACTCAGGCGTCAGCGCCGGCAAGCGAGGCACTTTTGCCGGCCTGACCGAGAAGATCCCCTACCTTCAGCAGCTCGGCGTCACCGCCGTCGAACTGATGCCGGTCCACCAGTTCGACCCGCAGGAGGCCAACTACTGGGGCTATATGACGCTCAACTTCTTTGCGCCTCATAAGGCCTACGGTAACGGCGAGCCGGTGGAGGAATTTCGCCAGATGGTGAAGGCTTTCCATGAGGCAGGCATCGAAGTCTGGATCGACGTCGTCTACAACCACACCTGCGAGGGAGACGAGAACGGGCCGACCTACAGTTTCCGCGGCATCGACAACCGTTCTTATTACCTGCTGACGGCCGACCGCCGTCATTACCGCAATGACTCCGGTTGCGGCAATACGCTGCGCTGCGACCATCCAGCGGTTCGAGCCCTGGTGCTCGAGAGTTTGCGCTTCTGGGCGGACCAGATGCGGGTGGACGGTTTCCGCTTCGACCTGGCCTCGATCCTGACGCGGCGCTCCGACGGAAGCCTGAATCTGGACAATCCGCCCCTGATTACGGAGATCGGATTTCTCGCTGCGCGCACCGGCTCGCGCCTGGTGGCCGAAGCCTGGGACATCAACTCCTATCTGCTCGGCCGCAGCTTCCCCGGCATCCACTGGTTGCAGTGGAACGGAAAGTTCCGCGACGACATCCGCGACTTCGTGCGCGGCGAGCCGGGCAAAGTGGGAGCGATGATGCAACGGCTCTATGGGAGCGACGACCTATTCCCGGACAACCTTCCGGACGCCTACCGGCCGGTCCAAAGCCTGAACTTCGTCACCTCCCATGACGGCTTCTGCCTCTACGATCTTGTCTCCTATAACCGCAAACACAACGAGGCCAACGGCCACGACAACCGCGACGGCACCGACGACAACCGGAGCTGGAACTGCGGCTGGGAGGGCGACCAGGGCGCTCCGGCCGAAGTGCTGGCGCTGCGGCGCCGGCAGGTCAAGAACTTCTTCACGCTGCTGATGCTCGCCAACGGCACGCCGATGTTCTGCGCGGGCGACGAGTTCTTGCACACGCAGAAAGGCAACAACAACCCTTACAACCAGGACAACGAGACCACCTGGCTCGACTGGGACCGGCTCGAGCGCAACCGCGACATCTTTCGCTTTTTTCGACTCATGATCGCCTTCCGCAAGGCGCACCGCTCGATTGCGCGCAGCCGTTTCTGGCGCCAGGACGTCACCTGGTACGGGCTGGGCCGCCAGGTGGACTTCTCGCCCGAGTCGCGCGCCTTCGCCTACTGCCTGCATGGGGCCGCCGTCGGCGACGGCGATCTGTACGTGATGGTCAACGCGCACGCCGAGGAGCGTTGCTTCCGGATCCAAGAGGGTGCAGCGGGCCAGTGGCGGCGCGTGGTGGACACCTCGCTGCCCAGCCCGGAGGACATCGCCGAGCCGGGCGCAGAGGAACCTCTGGCGAAGCTCCGCTACACGGCGGCGCCGCGGAGCGTCGTCGTCCTCTACCGCGATCCTTCCTGAAATTCCCCGATCTTCGGCGGGCCTGCCAGAGGGGGGCGACCGCGTCAAGGGATCGTTTGCGCGATCCCCTCGTCGTTCAGGGCCGGATAAATATCGAACGAGAGCAGATCCGACCACTGTTGCGCCCACCGGGCGAGCGCCAGCGGGTCGTCGGTCTCGGCCGCGCAAACTCCCTGGTTCCTCCCGATGCCGAACCAACGGCCCAGCATCCGCACGCCCTCCGGCGGAAGGCCGCCGGTTTGCTTGAATCGCGCCTGAACGGCGTCCCGATGCTCGGGTTTGAAAGTCCAGGCGACTACGTAGATCATCGGTTCCCTCCCTGGCGGCCGGAGATCGCGATTGCGCCCTCCGATCTGCCGGCGGCCGCTTCAAGTCTACACCTGGCGTTGGCGGGAGAGCAAACCAGGTGTCATCGAAGAGCTCTCTGCGCATCCGCACGCATCCTCGCCGGCCGTGGACGCAACCACTCGCCCGGGCTCTTTGCGATAAGCTGAGCAGAGTCGCAGGAGGTTCCACATGAGCAAGCGCACATCCATCGGTTCCTGGGCCTTCACCATTGGCCCCTATGCGAGCAATCCCATCGACTTCGACACGGTTTGCGACAAGCTGAAAGAGCTCGGCTTCGACGGCGTCGAGCTGGGCGCCTTCCCGCCCCACCCGAACCCGGGCAACCCCGCCGGCTCGAACGAGAACTGGCCGGGGGCGATGCCGGAGAAGTCCCAGCGCGAAGAGTTGAAGGCGCGCATGGCCGAGCGCGGCCTCGGCTTCAGCGGCATCGCCGCCAACCTCTGGGGCGAGAAGCTCATCAACACCGACGATCAGACGAAATACATCGAAGAGTTCCGCAAGAATTCCGAGTTTGCCCGCGACCTGGGCATCCAGACGATTCGCGTCGACACCGTCCAGCCGCCGACGATCCTGCGCGAGGTCGACTACCAGACCGCCTTCGACCGCGTGGTACGCACCTGGAAGGTCTGCTGCGACATCGCGCGCGACAACGGGCAGTGGGTGGTCTGGGAGTTCGAGCCGGGCTTTGCCTTCAACAAGCCGAGCGACATCGTCCGCATTCACGACGCCGTGGGCAAGGACAACTTCGGCATCCTCTACGACACCTGCCACGGGCAGATGGTAGGCGTCATCGGGGCGCGCCAGGAGGGCGAAAAGGAGGTCTTTCCCTCCCAGCTCGATCTGATCCGCAAGCTGGACGGCCGCATTTTTCATCTGCACCTGATCGACTCCGACAACACCTGCCACAAAGATGCCTCCGGGCAGGACGAGACCTCGGCCCATCCGCCCTTTGGCCTGGGCGTGTTGAACTTCGACGAGATCATGCCCGAGCTGGTCAAGGCGGCACGCCTGCCCCATGACTGGTGGACGCTGGATCTGTGCTTCTGGCCCGACGCCTGGGCGGCGACGGCTGCGTGCAAGACGAAGCTCGACGAGTTGATTCTCAAGTACGGTTGAAAGGAGTCGTTATGGCCAAGGAACTTCGCGTTGCCATGATCGGCTACGGCTTCATGGGCCGGGCCCATTCGAACGCCTACAAGCGTCTGAACGATTTCTTCCCGGTCGAACACCGGCCGGTGCTCAAGGTGGCCGTGGGGCGCAACGCCGAGAAGGTCAAGGCATTTGCCGACACCTGGGGCTACGAGCGCATCGAGACGGACTGGCGCAAGGCGGTCGAGGCACCCGATGTCGATCTGGTCGACATCGGAACGCCCAACGACACCCATCATGACATCGCTATCGCCGCCGCGCGCGCCGGCAAGATGGTGCTGTGCGAAAAGCCGCTGGCCATGAACGTGCGCGAGGCTGAGGAGATGGTCCGCGCCGTCGAGGAGGCCGGCGTCCCCAACATGGTCTGGTTCAACTATCGCCGCGTGCCCTCGATCGCGCTGGCCAAACAGATCATCGACGAAGGCCGGATCGGCCGGCCGTTTCATTACCGGGCCACGTATTTGCAGGACTGGACGATCTCACCGGAGGTCCCGCAGGGCGGCGCGGCGTTGTGGCGGCTCGATGTCAACGTCGCCGGCTCCGGCGTCACCGGAGACCTGCTGGCGCACTCGATCGACACCGCCATGTGGCTTAACGGCCCCATCACGCGCGTGGTCGCCAGGACGGAGACCTTCGTCAAGGAGCGGCTTCATCAGGTTACCGGCAAAGTCGAGCCGGTGGGCATCGACGACGCGTGCCTGTTCCTGGCCGAGTTCGCCAACGGCTCGCTGGGGACCTTCGAGTCGACGCGCTACGCCCGCGGCCGCAAGAACTTCAACACGTTCGAGCTTAACGGCGCCGACGGCAGCCTCTACTTCGATCTCGAAGAGCCCGAGTATCTGCAATTCTTCGAGTACAAGCAGTTGCAATCGGGCAAGAAGACCGAGTCGCACCTGACCGGCTGGCGCAAGATCCACACCACGAACTCTGAGCACCCCTATATGAAGTACTACTGGGTGCCGGGCACCTGCATCGGCTACGAGCACACGTTCCTGAACGCCCTGGCCGACTTCGTCATGGGCATCGAGTCCGGCAAACCGACCCAGCCCGACTTCCGCAACGCCCTTCAGACGCAGAGGGTCTGCGACGCGGTGCTCGAGTCGGCGCGCACGGGCCGCTGGGTCCAGACCGGCGTCGAGCTGTGAAGTGGAGCGCCGCGCTTCGGCAGGCCGGCTGGGTGGCTCTCAGCCGGGTCCGGGCCGAGATGCGCAAGGCACGGGGCACGCTCGAGTATCCGTGGCGGCGAAGGCGGCTGGAGAGCTCGCTCGAAGTTCTCCGCCTGCGCACGGACACCGAACGCAGGCCTGACCGATGTGTGGTCGTCACCCTCGTGCGGGACGGGGAGACCTGGATCGAGCCGTGGCTCGAGCACTACCTCAGGCTCGGCGCCGACGAGATCGTGGTGCTCGACAACGGCTCGATCGACCGCACCGTGGAGCTCG
Source organism: uncultured Bryobacteraceae bacterium (assembly GCA_938003835.1). Classification (GTDB taxonomy): domain Bacteria; phylum Acidobacteriota; class Terriglobia; order Bryobacterales; family Bryobacteraceae; genus CALKXJ01. The sequence continues at coordinate 31,494 of CALKXJ010000037.1, forward strand.
CGCTCGCCGAGCCGCACGCCACCGTGCTGCGCTCGCGGCTGCCGTTCCGCGCCTACGATTCGGTCTTCAAACGCTTCCTCATCGAACGCTTCGGCGAAGGACGCTGGTGCCTGCTTGCCGACATCGATGAGTTTTTCGATTACCCGTTCTCGGGCGAGTTGCCGTTTCCGCGCTTCCTCAAGTATCTCAACGGCCGCGGCTACACGGCCGTGATGGCCACCATGCTGGATCTGTTCGCCGACGGGCCCTCACATACCTGGCCGGCCGGCGGGCGCGAGCTGCTCGAGCGCTGCGTCTGGTACGACTTGAGCAGCCTGGTGCCGTCACGGCCCTGGCGCCTTCACCTGCGCAACCGTTTTGCCGATCGCGAGATGCCGTTCTACCGTGGCGGGATCATGTACCAGGCCTTCGGCGTGAGGGCCGTGGCCACGAAGTTCCCGCTGATCCACTACCGCCTGGGCGGCCGGCTCGACCTGCGCCGTCACGGCCACTTCTGCCGCGGCGCGCACGTGGCCGACGTCTCCGCCGTGCTCTACCATTACAAGTACGACCGCCGATTCGGCGAGCGCTGCCGGACGTTCGTCGAGCGGGGTCAGCACTTGGATCGGGCGGGTCTTTATCGCGTCGTGTTGAAGCATCTCACCGCTAGCGGTGAACTGGTCCTTCGCCGCCCGACGGCGCGCCGCCTCGAGCACGTCAACCAGCTTGTCGACGAAGGCTTGCTCCGGGTGTCCGACGCCTACCGCGCTTACGTCCGCATGCATCCAACAGCAGCTTCGATCGAGATGATGCAGCCGTAACGCCGGACGCGGCCTCGTCATCGAATCTCAAGTGGGGAGCCGCGGGTGAGGGTTCCGGCCTCCGCGCTCGAGATATGGGCTGCGTTCCGCCGCCGTGACTCCGGCTTGATGTGGCGGCAGTTGCGCGCCGTCTATCGCCGAGTTCGCCGGCAGGCGCTATGGCCGTTCCGGCGCCGCCAGATCGAAGGCAACCTGGAGGTTCTCCGAACAACAAAGGAACCCCCGGCGAGGGCCGACCCGTGTGTGGTCGTCACGCTCGTTCGCGACAACGAGCCGATCGTCGAGCCGTTCCTTGACCACTGTCTGGGCCCGGGAGCGGCCCGCATCGTTCTGCTCGATAACGGCTCGCGCGACAGCACCGTAACGCGGGTGCTCCGCTACGACCGGGTCGAGCTGGTGCGCTGCACTCTTCCGTTCCACATCTATGAACACGAGCTGAAACGTTTCCTGATCGAGCGCTACGGCGACGGCTGCTGGTGCCTGCTTGTCGACGTGGACGAGTTCTTCGCCTATCCCGCCTCGAACAAGCTGCCCTTCGCGGCGCTACTGGAGTACCTGGACGGCCGACAGTTCACCGCGGTCGCCGCCCTGGTGCTCGATCTGTTCCCCGACGGCCCGCTTGAAACGTGGCCCGGAGCAGGCCGGGAGGCGATTAGGGCGTGCGTGTGGTACGACCCGGCAAGCTTTCGTCCCTGGCATTTCCCCTGGCTGAGAAGCGTAAACCGCTTTGCCGACCCGGAAATGCCTCTGCGGCAGGGCGGGATCCGCGAGAGATCCTTGGGCCGGCTCACCGTCACCGCCAAGTTCCCCCTGCTTCGCTACCGCTCCGGGGGGCCGCTCCAGTTGCGCGAGCTCGAGCACACCGCCCGGGGCGCCTACGTCGCCGATGTGTCGGCTGTGCTGCGCCACTACAAGTTTGACCGCGCGTTCCTGGAGCGCTGGCGCACCGCCGCCAGGCTGGGTCGCCACGGCGCGCACATCAAGGACTAACAGGCGGCCCGCCTGCTCCCGATAAACCCGCAGCTCGTGGCCCGACCGCGAGGCGGCTAATCTGCGTTGACCAGCTCGTCGACGACGGCCTGTTGCGCGTCTCCGAGCCCTACCGCGCCTTTGTCGCGCAACGGGAAAACTGAGGCCGGCTACAGCCGCCGGTAGGTCTTGTTGTCGATGAAGTCCCAGTCGAAATCGACGCCGGTGCCGGGTGCCGTCGGCGGATGGGCGTAGCCTTCCGGATCAATTTCGAGCGGCGTCTTTAAACCGAAGGCCATCGCCTCGGGCGGGTAGAGCAGCTCGAACAGCTCGCAGTTGGCGATGGCGCAACAGCAGTGGAGATTGACGATGTCGAGCGCATGGTAGACCGACGTGTGCACCTCGCAGCGCACGCCGAAGGCCTCGGCCAGATGCGCGGTCTTCATCACCGCCGTGACGCCCCCCTTCCAGGAGACATCCGTGCGCACCATGTCGACCACGTTCGTCGCGATGCACTCGGCGGTGGAGTAGTGGCTGCCGGCAAGCACCTCGACGCCGCAGATCGGAATGTCGAGCGCCGCCGCCAGCTTTCGCAACCCGTGGAAATCGGTGTCGAAAAGCGGCTCCTCCAGCCACTGGTAGTTCAAGCGCTCCAGTTCCCGGCCCACGCGCAGCGCCTGCTCATGGTTGTATGCGGCGACCGGGTCGGCCATCAGGCGGAAATCGGGGCCGACGGCCTCGCGGCAGGCCCGGTACGCTTTCAGATCGAATTCGACGTCGCCCGGCGGGTGGAGTTTATAGCCGTGCCAGCCTCGCTGTTTGACTTCGAGCGCCTGGCGTGCGTAATCTTCGGGCGTCGGCAAGACGTAGGAACTGGCGTAGACCGGAACGCGCTCACGGAAGGCGCCGAGCAGCCGATAGAGCGGCAGGCCTGCCACCTTGCCCGCGATGTCCCACAGGCAGATGTCGAACGGCCCGTAAGCGTAGATCGGCGCGTGATGCCACCAGCGGTCATAGGTGCGAAATTCCTGCCAGTGACGCTCGCGCGCCAGGGGATCCTTGCCTAAGAAGAACGGCTTGAGGGTATTCGCCGCCACCGCCCCGGCGATCTCGGCACCGCGCCCGGCAAAGCCGAACGAGTGGCCGTCAATGCCGGCGTCGGTCTTCAATGTCACCACGAGAAACTCGAAGGCGGAGGTGCCTCCGGCGCGCATGCCGTAGGCGGGACCGGTCTCAACCTCGCTGCGGCAAAGTCGGATTTCGACGTCGGTGATCTTCATGCAGTTGCTTCCTCCGAGCGGCTCATGAATGCCGCGATCTCCTCAATCTCCTCCGGGCTGAGCCGGAACTCGAGTGCGCCGAGTATGCCGCTGGCCTGCGCGGCCGAGCGCATGCCGACGATGGCGCCGGTGACGGCCGGATGGCGAAGCGTCCAGGCGATGGCGACCTCGCCGGGCGAACGCCCATGCCGCGCGCCGATGGCGCGCAGCAGCTCAACGAGCCTGAGTGCGCGCGTCAGCATCGGCTCCTGAAAGTACGGCGAGCGCCGCCGCCAATCCTCCGGGTGGAGCCGGGCGACGCGCTCGCGCGTCATGGCCCCGGTCAACAGCCCCGACTTCATCGGCGCGTACACGATGACGCCGATCGAGTGCGCCTGGCAGTACGGCAGGATCTCCCGCTCGGCCTCCGGCTGGATGATCGAATAGGGAGGCTGGTTGGAAGTAATCGGCGCGATGCGCGCCGCGCGCTCCATGTGGCTCACCTGGAAGTTCGAGACGCCGATCCAGCGGACCTTCCCCTCTTCTTTGAGCCGCACCAGCGTCTCCCAGCCTTCCTCGATCTGTTCCTCGGGTTCCGGCCAGTGAATCTGGTAGAGATCGATGGTTTCCACGCGCAGGCGGCGCAGGCTGTTCTCGCACTCCTTGCGGACGTCCTCGCGCCGGAGCGTTTTGACGATCTCGCCCCGCTCGTTCCAGTTGCGCCCGCATTTGGTGAAGACGTACGGCCGCGGCGACACACCTTCGAGCGCGCGCGCCACCACCTCCTCAGCGTGGCCGTAGCCGTACACGGCAGCCGTGTCGATCCAGTTGACGCCCGCCTCGAGCGCCGTGCGGATCGCCGCAATCGAATCCCGGTCGTCCTGCGGCCCCCAGGAGAAGGCCCAGCCGGAGCCGCCCATGGCCCAGGCACCGATGCCGATCGGCGTCAGCTCGAGGTCGCTCGTCCCCAGTCGTCGCTTCTGCATCAGCAAGTGTTTATCATAGTCTGCATCGCCTCCATGGCGCAGTCGCAAAGCGAAAGGAGTCTGTCCGATGAAGCCTACCCAGCGAGCCGGCCTCGATCGCCGGGGTTTTCTCGCCGCCGGCGCCGCGGCCCTCGGATCCACATTCTGGAGCCCGGAGGATCTCGAAGCCGCCACGCAGAACGTCAACACGAACTCGCGGCCCTCCCAGCTCAAAATCACCGATATGCGCGTGGCCATGATCAGCCGGGGCGGCCCGCGGGGGATCCCGGTGATCCGCCTGGACACCAATCAGGGCATCTACGGGCTGGGCGAAGTGCGAGACGGCGCCAGCAAGACCTATGCGCTCATGCTCAAGAGCCGCCTGCTCGGCGAGAATCCCTGCAACGTCGATAAGCTCTTCCGCAAGATCAAGCAGTTCGGCTTTCATGCCCGCCAGGCCGGCGGAGTCTGCGCGGTGGAGATGGCGCTGTGGGACCTGGCCGGCAAGGCCTACAACGTCCCCGCCTACCAGCTTCTCGGCGGCAAGTTCCGCGACCGGATACGGATCTATTGCGACACGCAGGAGTCGCACGATCCGAAGGTCTACGCCGAGCGCATGAAGAAGCGCGTCGAGCAGGGTTTCACCTGGCTGAAGATGGATCTGGGCATCGACCTGATCGAAAACATTCCCGGCACGCTGACCCGGCCGCTCGGCCAGACCCTCAAGGACGTCACCCAGACCCAGCACATGTTCACGGGCATCGAGATCACCGACAAGGGCATCGCCTTAATGGCCGACTACGTCGCGCAAATCCGCGAGATCATCGGCATGGAGGTGCCGCTGGCGGCCGATCATTTCGGCCATATCGGCGTCAACTCCTGCATCCGGCTCGGCCGGGCGCTCGAGAAATACAACATGGCCTGGCTCGAGGACATGATCCCGTGGCAGTACACGGAGCTGCTCAAGAAGATCACCGACTCGATCGACGTGCCGACGCTCACCGGCGAGGACATCTATCTCAAAGAGCCCTTCCGCGTGCTCTGCGAAAACCACGCCGTCGATATCATCCACCCGGATCTGGCCAGCTCGGGCGGCCTGCTCGAGACCAAAAAGATCGGCGACATGGCGCAGGAGTACGGCGTCCCCATGGCGATGCACTTTGCCGGCACGCCCGTATCCTTTTTCGCCAACATTCACTGCGCCGCGGCCACGGAGAATTTCCTGTGCCTGGAGCACCACTCCGTGGACGTGCCCTGGTGGGACGACTTGGTCGACGGCGTCGAGAAGCCGATCGTCCAGAAAGGATTCGTCAAAGTGCCTGAAGGACCGGGCCTGGGCATACGCCTCAACGACGAAGCCTGCAAGAAGCACCTGACCGAAGGCGGCTACTTCGAGCCGACGCCGGAGTGGGACAACGAGCGTTCCTGGGACCGCCTGTGGAGCTTCGCGCCGGTTTCGAAACCCGCGCGGGGCTGAGACGCGATGAATCGCCGCGCGTTTCTGGCTTCGATGCCGGTGGCGGCATGGGCGGCCGCTGCTCCGGGTGAACTCCACTGGCTCACGCTGCGGGAGGCGGCCGAAGGGATTCGCCGCCGGCGCCTCTCATGCGTGGAGCTGGTGCGCGCCTCGCTGGATCGCATCGAGCGGCTCGAGCGGCGGCTCAACGCCTTCATTACGGTCACCGGAGAGGAGGCGCTCGCCCGCGCTCGCGAGCTTGACCGAGAGCTCGGCCGCGGCCGCCGGCGGGGTCCGCTCCACGGCATCCCCATCGCTCTCAAAGACCTCTTCGATACGGCGGGCGTGCGCACCACGGCGGCCAGCGCCCACTTCGCCGACCGCGTTCCGGAGCGGGATGCCGCCGTCGTCGCGCGCCTCAAGGAGGCCGGCGCGGTGATTGTCGGCAAGCTCAACATGGACGAGTTTGCCTACAGCTTCACCTCGGAGACCAGCCGCTGGGGGCCAATGGAGAACCCCTGGAAGTCCGGCTACTCACCCGGCGGCAGCTCCGGTGGCTCCGCCGCCGCGGTCGCAGCCGGGCTGTGCTACGGCGCGCTCGGATCCGATACCGGAGGCTCCATCCGCCTGCCCGCGGCGCTATGCGGCATCGCCGGCTTCAAACCCACCTACGGCGCACTCCCGGGCGAGGGCATCGTGCCGCTGGCCTGGTCGCTCGACCACCCGGGCCCGATGTGCCGCGCGGCGGGCGACCTGCGCCTGATGCTCGAGGCCATGGGCCTGAAGCTCGGCCCGGCGGCCCGGCCGATGAAGAGCCTCCGCATCGGGATTCCGCGCGCCGTTTACTTCGAGGGACTGGAGAGCGAGACGGCCGCCGCCATCGAGGAGGCGATCCGCGCGCTCGACAGGCTGACGGCGGGCACGCGCGAGGTCCGGTTGCCGCCGCTGGCGATCTCGCCCGAGCTCGACAGCCTGCCGGCCCTCTACGGCACGATCATCACGGCTGAGGCCTACACCTTCCACGAGGAGATGCTCGCTCGCCACCCGGAGCGATACCATCCGGCTACGCGCGAGACCATCAAACTCGGCGCCGCGGTGAGCACAACCGCTTACATCCGCGCCCGGCGCGAGATGGAAGCGCTGCGGCGCAACGCGGCTACGCTGTTTGCCGAGGTCGATCTGCTGGCGCTGCCGTCAGCTCCCGGGCCTGCCTTCCCGCTCGGCTCGCGGCCGGGTCTCGTGTACCTGCGGAACCTCGCCCCCTGGAACCTTTACGGCCTGCCGGCCGTCTCGGTCCCTTGCGGTTTCACGCGGGACGGGCTGCCCTTCGGTTTGCAGCTTGTCGGCCCCGCCGGCGGCGACGCGACGGTGCTCGAGGCAGCCGAGGCTTACCAGAGGGCTACCTCCTGGCACGCGCGCCATCCGGAGCTTTAGGCTCACCGCCCCTGATACAGCGCGCGAAGGGCCTTCATCTTCTCCGCATCTTCGGCCACCGAGCGGAGCGTGAACATCATCAGGCCGCTCGCCGCGCCTGAAGCGCCGCCGCGCATCACCTCGGCGAACTCGGCGGCGCTCACCGCGCGGGGTTCACCGTGCGCTTGAACGATCGGCCAGAGGTGAGGCCTCCGGCCCCGCTCGATGCCGAGCCGCCGCGAGAACCATTCGATGTAGTCGCGCACCCAGGCGGCCGGCCGCCCCATGCGCGCGTGGTAGACCATCGGCGAAAAGACGTCCATGAGCGGAGCGAGAAGATCGAAGTCCAGGCCCAGGATGCGGCGCCGGGCGCCCGAGAACTCCTCGTCGGTCCAGGGCGCGTGGTAGATGCCGAGCAGGATTTTCGGGCGCCTCCGCTCGATGATGCGGCGCATCTCGGCGGCCCAGTCGGCGATGACCCGGCAGCGCCAGTCCCGCCAAGCCTTCTCGTGGTTGGCGAGGATCCAGCGCGCCCTCTCGCTGGTGGCGCCCTCGGGCAGGCGAATGCCGGTGGCCGCTTCGAACGCCGCCAGGCACGTCGGCGAAAAACAGGTCTCGGGCAGCACCGGCTCAGGTTCCTCGAATTGCGCGTGCCAGTGGACGTAGTCCATCCAGACGCCGTCGATTTCGAAGCGCTCGAGCAACTGTTCGAGTTCCCGCATGCGAAAGGCGCGGAATTTGGGCTCGGTCGGGCATACGCCCATGAACCAGGTGGCCGGGGGCTCGCGCTCACCCCTCTCGTTGATGGGCCAGGCCTCCGGGTGGCGCTCCACGTAGCCCTTGCCATTCAAGGTCGGGAACTCGGCGTAGACCTTGGCGCCTTCGGCGCGGGCGCGCGCAATGAGCTCGGCGCTCAGGCTCCCGCTGTGAACGAAGACCGCATTGATGCCGTATTCATCCAGGCGCGCCCCGGCCTCCCAGAACGGCTTGGGGCTCGCGTAGCCGCCGCGCACGGCGATTTCCGCGGGGAGCTGACTCGCCGCGGCGACAGCCGCATCCAGGAAAATCCACAGCCCCACAACCGCTAGCATCTTTCACGACCTCCTGCCGCCATGCTACCCTGTCGCCCGCCTTCGTTGTGCCGCACGCCGGCTCAGGATAAAATGGCCGGGCGGATCTCGATATGCCTACCCGATGCCTGATCTGTGTCTCGATTCTGGCGGCCGTCGTTGCCGGATCGTGCAGCCGGCCGGCGCCGCCCCCGCCCGTCGACGAAGCCACCCTCACCGCCCAGGCGTTGCGCCGCTTCGATGAGAACAAGTTCGGCATGTTCATCCACTGGGGCCTCTACGCCATCCCGGCCGGCGAGTGGAAGGGCCAGTATGTGCGCGGGATCGGCGAATGGATCATGTTCCACGCCAAGATCCCCGTCAAGGAATACGAACAGTTGGCGGCGCAGTTTAATCCGGTGAAGTTCAACGCCGAGGAGTGGACGCAGCTCGCCCAGGACGCCGGAATGCGTTACCTGGTGATCACGGCCAAGCATCATGACGGTTTCGCGATGTACCACTCGAAGGCCTCGCCCTACAACATCGTGGACGCGACCCCCTACGGCAAAGACCCCATGGTGGAGCTCGCGGCCGCCTGTGCCAGGCGCGGAATCGGTTTCGGCTTCTACTATTCGCAGGACCAGGACTGGCATGAACCGCACGGGCGCGGCAACACCTGGGACTTCCCGGCTGAGCGCAACCCGCAGATCTATTTCCAGGGCAAAGTTCTTCCCCAGGTCCAGGAGCTGCTCACCGGCTACGGTCCGCTGGCGCTCATCTGGTTCGACACGCCGGGAATGCTGAGCGAACAGCAGGTCACCGAGCTCCGCCGCCTGGTCAAACGCCACCAGCCCTCCTGCCTGCTCAATAGCCGCATTGGCCACGGCAAAGGCGACTACCTTCAGACCAGCGACAACGCGATCCCCATTCAGGTCCACACCAAGGTGAAGTGGGAGGTGCCGGCCACGCTGAACGACACCTGGGGCTATAAGAAAAACGACCAGAACTGGAAGGATCCGGCCGACTTGATCGCCAAGCTCACCGACATCGCCGCCAAGGGCGGCAATTATCTGCTCAACGTGGGGCCCGATGCCGAAGGCGTCATTCCGGAACCGAGCCAGAAGATTCTCCGCACGGTGGGCCGCTGGCTCGCTGCCAACGGCGAGGCCATCTTCGGCACCACGGCCAGCCCGTTCTATGTCGACGGCATCAGTTGGCGCGTCACCGCCAAGCCGAGCCGGCTCTATCTGCACCTGCTAGAGTGGCCGGGAACAAAGTTCCGCCTCGCCGGCCTGGAAACGGAGGTGAAACAGGCCCATTTCCTCGCCAACGGCCTGGCGGTCCCCTTCAAGCAAAGCGGCACGGCCGTCGACTTCGAGCTCCCGCCCAAACCGGTCGACCCCTACAACACTGTAGTCGTGCTCACGCTGGCGGATCCGGTGGCACGCGTCGCCGCCGGCTATCGCGCCGAGGATATCCCCGACCGCGTCGAGCTGTGGGCCTGGACGGCGCGGCTCGTCGGCGAGGAGATTCGCTACGACCGCGCCAGGCGGAGCGCTACCCGCTTTGTCAAGGTCGACTCACCGGGCAACGAGCTGCGCTGGTATCCCTACGGCGCTCTCGGCGGCGAGTATCAGGTCGAGCTCACCTACGCCTGCGAGAACCATCGGGCCGGCAGCCGCTTTCGCATCGGCGTCCATCCAAGCAACACCGAGATGACGCAATCGCTTACCGGCCAGATCGAGGCCACCGGCGGCCGGTTCCTCACGCGGCGCGTGCCCGGGGCGATCACCCTCGGTCCTGATGATCTGTTCATCAGCTTTTCGCTGCCCGAGGAGGATCGCTCGGCGGATGTGCGCCTTCAGAGGCTGACGCTGATTCGGCGGAAGTAGGGCGTTGTGCCGAGCTTGACAAGCGTCGGGTGGATGTGTAATTATTCAGATTGGTGAATAAAAATACGTCTATCGGCGCCGGTCCTCTGCCCAAGATCAGCACCGGCGATTTCACGCACGATCTTGATCTTGCCCAGGAGGAGCTCCACGAGCTGCTCGCCCTCACGCGCGCCCTCAAGCGCCACCCGGCCGCCTACCGCCAGGCGCTCGCCGGCAAGTACCTGAGCATCCTCTTCGAGAAGCCCTCGCTGCGCACGCGGCTCACCTTCGAGCTCGCCATCAAGCAGCTCGGCGGCGACTCGGTGAGCCAGAACGGCCCCATCGGCGGGCGCGAGCCGCTCAAGGACGTCGCGCGGAATCTGGAGCGCTGGACGCACGGCATCGTCGCCCGGACCTACTCGCAGCAGACGATCGACGAGCTGGCGCACTGGGCCTCGATCCCCGTGGTGAATGCCCTGAGCGACCTCTATCATCCCTGCCAGGCGCTCGCCGATGTCTTTACCTTGCTCGAGCACTTCGGCGAGCTGCGCGGCCTGAAGCTGGCCTTTGTGGGCGACGGCAACAACGTGGCGCATTCGCTGATGCTCAATGCACCGCGCCTGGGCATGGATTTCGCCATCGCCACGCCGCCCGGCTACGAGCCCAACCCGAACGTGGTCGCCACGGCCGAAGCTTTGGCCGCGGTAGCCGGCACGAAACTGTCGTTCACGCACGATCCGGCCGAGGCCGTCGAAGGCGCCCAGGCCGTCTACACGGACGTCTGGGCGAGCATGGGCAAGGAGAACGAGGCCGACGAGCGCCGCCGCGCCTTCGCGCCCTACCAGGTGACTCCGGAGTTGATGGAGCTGGCGCCGCCCGAGGCCGTCTTCATGCACTGTCTGCCCGCCAAGCGAGGCGAAGAGACCGTCGATGAAGTGATCGAAAGCCCGCGCTCGGTGGTCTTCGATCAGGCCGAGAACCGCCTGCACACACAGAAGGCTCTGCTGGTGATGCTGCTCGGCTGAACGGCGCCGGGCTAGAATCGTACTCTTATGGAAAAACCCAAGAAAGTCGCCCTCGCCTACTCGGGCGGGCTGGACACCTCTGTCATCATTCCCTGGCTCAAGGAAAACTACGGCTGCGAGGTCGTGGCCATCTGCGGCAACATCGGCCAGGGCGACGAAGAACTGGAAGGCCTGGAAGAGAAGGCCCGCAAGACCGGCGCCTCGGAAGTCTATATCGAGGACATGCGCGAGGAGTTCGCCACGGACTATCTCTGGCCGCTGGTGCGCTCCGGCGCCGTCTATGAACACAAGTATCTGCTCGGCACCTCGATCGCGCGGCCGCTTTTGGCCAAGCGCCAGGTGGAGGTGGCGCTCCGGACGGGCTGCGACGCTCTGGCCCACGGCGCCACCGGCAAGGGCAACGATCAGGTGCGCTTCGAGCTGACCTACAAGGCTCTGGCGCCCCACCTCAAGGTGATCGTGCCCTGGCGCGAGTGGGAGATCCGCTCGCGCGAGGACGCCCTCGAATACGCGGCCCGGCACAACGTCCCGGTCGCCGCCACCTCGCGCAAGATCTACAGCCGGGACCGCAACCTGTGGCACGTCTCCCACGAGGGCGGCCCGCTTGAAGACCCCGCCAATCCGGCGCCCGACGACGTCTGGATGATCACGCGGCATCCGAAAGACGCCCCCGACACGCCCGGCCGGGTCACGATCGGCTTCGAGGAAGGCGTGCCGGTTTCGGTCGACGGCGAGCGCATGTCCGGCGCGCGGCTGATCGAGACGCTGAACCGCATCGGCGGCGAACACGCCGTCGGCCGGGTCGATCTGGTCGAGAATCGTTTCGTCGGGATGAAGAGCCGCGGCTGTTATGAGACGCCGGGCGGCACGCTCATCCTCACCGCGCTGCGCGAGCTTGAATCGCTCACGCTCGATCGGTCGATGCTGCACTATAAGCAGAAACTCGCCGTCGATTACGCCGAGCTGGTCTATAGCGGACACTGGTTCACGCCGCTGCGCGAAGCGCTCGACGCCTTCTTCCGCCGGATCACGCAAGACACCACGGGCGAAGTCACCCTGGAGATGTACAAGGGCAACGTGCAGCCGGGGGCGCGCCGCTCGCCGAACTCCCTTTACTCGCTCTCGATCGGCAGCTTCACCATGGGCGCCGACTACAACCAGCAGGACGCTCTCGGCTTCATCAACCTGATCGGGCTGCCCATCAAGATCCGCGCCCTGATGAAGCAGGGCCAGGCGCAATGAAGCTCTGGGGCGGCCGCTTCGAGCAGGCGCCGTCGGAGGTCTTCGAGCGCTTCTCCGAGTCGCTCTCCTTCGACCGCCGCCTGCTCGAGGCCGACGTCCGCGGTTCGCAGGCCTGGGCGCGCGCGCTCGAGCGGGCGGGCATCCTGACGGCCGCGGAGTGCGAGCGGATTGTCACTGCCTTCGAGGAGATCCTGGCCGAGGCCGCCCGGCCGGAGTTTTTCGCCGGCGCCTCCGACGAGGACATCCATACCTTCGTCATCCGCAAGCTGGGCGAGCGTGCCGGGAATCTCGCCGAGAAGATCCACACGGGCCGCAGCCGCAACGAACAGGTATCGACCGACATGCGGCTGTGGCTGCGCGAGCGGATCGACGAGACGCGAGCGCTGCTGGCCGACCTGATGGAAGCGCTGGTTCGCCACGGCCGGCGTTACGCCGATGCGGTCGTTCCCGGCTACACGCACCTGCGGCGCGCCCAGGCGGTGCTCTGGCCGCACTACCTGCTCGCCTACTTCGAGATGTTCGCCCGCGACACCGAACGCCTGCGTGAGGCCCGCCGCCGCACCAATCTGTTGCCGCTCGGCTCCGGCGCCCTGGCCGGCAGCGGCATCAAGATCGACCGCGAGGCCCTGGCGCGTGAGCTCGGCTTCGAGGGCCTGACGCGGAACTCGATGGACGCGGCCGCCGATCGCGACTTCGTGCTGGATTTCCTGTACGCGGCGGTGCTGATCATGCTCCACCTGAGCCGCCTGGCCGAGGATTGGATCCTGTATTCGAGCGACGAGTTCGGCTGGCTCGAGCTGGCCGATGCGGTCACCAGCGGCTCGAGCCTGATGCCGCAGAAAAAGAACCCGGACTCGCTCGAGCTGATTCGCGGCAAGTGCGGGCGCGTCTTCGGGAGCTTTTCGTCGCTGTTCGTGACCCTGAAGGGTCTGCCGACGACTTATAACCGCGACCTTCAGGAGGACAAGATCCCGCTGTTCGAGGCGGCCGATGAGGTTCAGGCCAGCCTCCGGATGGCGCGCGTCGTCATCGATTCGGCGGTGCTGAAGCCCGAGGTCGCTCTCCAGGCGGTCGAGCGGAGCTGGGTGGTGGCCACGGACCTTGCCGAGGCGCTGGCCCGCGCCGGCGTTTCATTTCATCGCGCCCACCAGCTCGTCGGCAAGCTGGTGCTCGAGAGTCTCCGGCGCGGGAAGGCGCCCAAGGAGTGGACCGGCGAGGAGCTGGCCGCCTTCGCGCCGGAGCTCACCGCCGAGCTTGCCGCCCTGCTCGAGCCGGCCGCGGGGCTCGCCACACGCGAGATTCCAGGCGGCACAGGGCCGGTGGCGGTGGCCGAGGCGCTCGAGGCCGCCGAGCGGCGCCTCGCCGAGCTGCGGTGATGAACAAGAGCTTCCGCCAGGGCCAGATTCTCAATCTGATCCGCCAGAGGCGCATCCGGACGCAACAGGAGCTGGCGCGGGAACTGGCGCGACTCGGCATCCAGGCGACCCAGGTGACCCTGTCACGCGACATCCGCGAGCTCGGCCTGGTGAAAACTTCCGAGGGCTACCGCCAGGTCGAGTCGACCGTCCGGGCCAAAGGGCCGCCATTTGCCGCCGTCGCCGCCGAGTTCCTGCTCGATGTCCGCATCGCCCGGAACCTGATCGTGCTCAAGACGTCGCCGGGCAACGCCAACACCGTCGCCGCGGCCCTGGACCGCGAGGACTGGCCCGAGGTGGTGGGCACCATCGCGGGCGATGATACGATCCTGGTGGTCGCGCCGGACGAGGAGACCGCGGCTGCTCTCCGGGACAAGCTCGCCGGCTACCTCTGACGGGTTAACAACACTTCGGGCGCTGGTATTTGGCGCGCAGGCGCTGCTCGGAGAAACGCCGCCACTCCTCGGGCGTATGAACGCGGCCGCGGGAGGCCAGATGGCGCTGGTAAGCCCCCTCGTCGGCCAGCTCCCGCAACAGTGCGAGAATCGTCTGTCCAAGGCTCCTAAGCTGCTTCATACCTCCTCCGGCGAGAGCTTCGAGAGCACGAACGGCGCCTCGGTGAGGCGCGCCTTCTCGGTGCCTCGCAGCAGGCCGACCCATAGGCGCACCGAGTCCAGCAGAATCGTGGTGACCAGCACCAGAAAAACCCCACAGACCACGGCATCGAGCCGGTTGTTAAAGATCACCGCCTGCGTTTCGGCGATCTTGTGAGCCGGAATGAGGCCCGCCGCCAGCTCGGCCTCGAGCTGGGCCGCCTGGGCGAGAAAACCGAGGCGAGGAGCATCAGAGAAGATCTTTTGCCAGCCGGCGGTGAAAGTGACCGTGACCAGCCAGGCGAGCGGCGTCGCAGTGATCCAGATGTAGCGGGCGCCGTGCATCTTGATCAGCACCGTCGTGGCCACGCAGAGCGCCACGGCGGCCAGCAGTTGATTGGCGATGCCAAACAGCGGCCAGAGCGAGTTGATCCCGCCGAGCGGGTCGAGAACGCCCTGGATGAGGAAGTAGCCCCAGGCCAACACCACGGCGGCGCTCGTGAGTATGACCCCGGGAATCCAGCTCGTGCGCCCCAGCGGCTTCCAGACGTGCCCTAACAGGTCCTGAAGCATGAATCGCCCGACGCGCGTGCCGGCGTCCAGGATCGTCAGGATGAACAGCGCCTCGAACATGATCGCGAAGTGGTACCAGAAGCCGAGCAGCAGCTTGCTGGTGCCGCTGCGGGTGAAAATGTGCGCCATGCCGAGCGCAAACGAGGGAGCGCCGCCGGTGCGGTGGAACAGGGTCTGCTCGCCCACGTCGCTCGCCAGTTGCTCCATCTCGGCCACCGTGACCGGGAAGCCCCAGCTCGAGATCGTCGCCACGGCCTCGGCGGGAGTCTCGCCCACCACGGCGGCGGGCGAGTTCACGGCAAAGTAGACGCCCGGCTGGAGCACGCAGGCGCCGATCAAGGCCATGAGGGCGACAAAGCTTTCGAGCAGCATCGAGCCGTAGCCCACAGGCAAGGCGTGACGCTCCTTGGCGATCATCTTCGGCGTGGTGCCCGAGGAGATCAGCGAATGGAATCCCGAGATGGCACCGCAGGCAATGGTGATGAAGCAGAAGGGGAAGATCTTACCGGCGAAGATCGGGCCCTGGCCGTCGATGAAGCGGGTGAAGGCCGGCAGCTCCAGTTGCGGCCGCACCGCGAGGATCCCGACGCCCATCAGCAGCACGACGCCCAGCTTGACGAAGGTGCTCAGGTAGTCCCGCGGGGCGAGCAGCAGCCAGACGGGCAGCGCGCTGGCAAAGAAGCCGTAGATGATGATGGCGACGGCCAGCGCCATGCCGCTTAGCGTGAAGGCCGGCCCGAGCGTCGGGTGGGCCGCCACCCACTCGCCTGCGAAGATGCTCGCCACCACCAGCGCGAAGCCGATCAAAGAGATCTCCAGTACCTTCCCCGGACGCCAGTAGCGCAAGTACAGCCCCATGAAGATGGCGATCGGCATGGTGGCGGCAATGGTGAACGTACCCCAAGGGCTGCCCTTCAAGGCATTGACCACCACCAGGGCCACGACGGCCAGCAGAATAATCATGATCAGCAGCACGGTCAGCAGCGCCGTCAGTCCGCCCAGGCGGCCGATCTCCTCGCGAGCCATCTTGCCGAGCGACTTGCCGTCGCGGCGCATGGAGCAGAACAGAATGACGAAATCCTGAATGGCGCCGCCGAGCACCGCGCCGACTACGATCCAGAGGGTGCCGGGCAGATAGCCGAACTGGGCCGCGAGCGTCGGCCCGACCAGCGGCCCAGGCCCGGCGATCGCAGCGAAGTGGTGGCCGAAGAGGATCCACTTGTTGGTGGGTTCGAAGTCCAGCCCGTTGCGCAACCGCTCAGCCGGCGTGGCCCGGTCATTGTCCAAAGCCATGACCCTGGCAGCGATCCAGGCGGCGTAAAAACGATAGCCGAGAAGATAGATCGAGACGGCGGCCGTCACCAGCCAGAAGCTATTGATCGGCTCTCCGCGCTCGATGGCGATGCCGGCGAAGGCAAAGGCGCCCAGTATCGCCAGGCCAGCCCAAAAGAGCCGCCCCAGGATCTTTTTCATAGGTAGTGATTGTAACAGGCCACGCCGCAGGCGCCTGTCCTGACTTCTCACGGCTGAACTGGTAGGTCTTGTCCGGCCGCCTCTTCGGATAACCGCAAAACGACGGAGACTCGTTACGACTCGAGCAGCTTCGCCCCTTTGCCGTCTTCCTTGCCCACGCCGAGCGAGGCGCGGGCGAAGACCGAGCAGGCTTTGGCGAGCGCCCGGATGTCGCCGCCCTCCTCGATCGCGAATTCGTGGCTGACCCAGTCCGACAGAGGAATGTTGCGAAAGTAAAGCCGCTCCTGGAGGACCATCGACTTCTGGTTGATGAACAGCGATCGGCTCTCCTTGACGTAGTGGCGCTCTTCGACGCGGATATCGGCGAGAAACTCGTCGAGGGCGCGCCGGCGCGTCTCCTCTTCGAGGGCGCGCAGCTTCTCCTCCATCACCTTGTCCTGGGAACGGATCGCCGCCTGCGCTTCAGCCAGCGCCTCGCGCTCCCTGGCGATGGCGACCTCCAGGCGGGCCTGCATCACTAGAAAGGCCAACAGCCCCGAGCCGGTAGCTGTAATCACCGGCAGCAGCAGCCACAGTACCGCCTCCATCGTCCCGTCCTGCGCCATTGATCGGAAGCGGCGCCGCAAGGCTTTAGGGACCCCGCTACAATACCCTGCGGAGACAACCACCGTGTCCATCCCCAGTGCCACGCCCAGGCCCACCCGGCGGCGCCTGCTGGCCGGAGCGCTCTCCGGCCCCGCTCTCGCTCTGGCCCGCTGCCGGAGATCCGCCGGGCCCCCCAACATCCTGTGGATCATCGCCGAGGACCTGAGCCCCGATCTCGGCTGCTACGGCAACCGGCTGGTCGCCACCCCAAATCTGGACCGGCTGGCCGCCGAGGGCGTCCGCTTCACCAATGCTTTTGTCACCGGGCCGGTGTGCTCGGCCTCGCGCTCGGCGATCGCCACGGGCATGTACCAGCCCTCGATCGGCGCCCACCACCACCGCAGCCACCGCGACGACGGCTACCGCCTTCCTGAACCGGTGCGCGTCTTCACTGACTACCTGCGCGAGGCCGGCTATCACACCTCGAACCTGAAGGGAGTCCCCGGCCTTGGCGGCACCGGCAAGACCGACTTCAACTTCACGGCCGAGCGGCCCTTCGACAGCGAGGACTGGAACCAGCGCCGGCCCGGACAGCCCTTCTACGCGCAGATCAACTTCCCGGAAACCCATCGCGCCTTCAAGCGCTTCCTCGAGCGGCCCGTCGATCCGGGCCAGGTCGAACTGCCGCCCTACTATCCCGACCACCCTGCGGTGCGCCTGGACTGGGCGCTCTATCTCGACGACGTCCAGCACCTGGACGTGAACGTCGGCCGCGTGCTGGCGCGCCTGGAGGCTGAAGGCCTGAGCGACGACACCGTCGTCATTTTCTTTGGGGACCACGGGCGGCCGATGCCTCGCGGCAAGCAGTTTCTCTATGAGGAGGGCCTGCGCATCCCCCTGATCGTGCGCATTCCGGAGCGCTACCGTCCCGGGGGTTACGTTCCCGGGAGCGTCAATGATCAACTGGTGAGCGCGATCGACATCACGGCGACCACGCTCCGTCTGGCAGGCATCGAGCCGCCCGCGCACTTCCATGGCCGGCCCTTCTTCGGCAGGGACGTGAAGCCGCGCGAGTGGGTGGCGGCGGCGCGCGACCGTTGCGACGAAACCGCCGATCGCATCCGCGCCATCCGCGACCGCCGCTTCAAGTACATCCGCAACTTTTTCCCCGAGAGGCCCTACGCACAGCCGAACGTCTACAAGGATACGCAGTACCCGGCGCTGGCGGTAATGCGGCAGCTTGCGGCTCAGGGGAGGCTGAGCGGGCCGCCGGCGCTGTTTCTCGCTCCCCGCCGGCCGGAGGAGGAACTCTACGATCTCGAGGCCGACCCGCACGAGATCCGGAACCTCGCGGGCGCGCCGGAACACCGGGCGACGCTCGAGGCGATGCGTAGCCGGCTCGAGGAATGGATTCGCACGAGCCGCGACCAGGGCGAGACTCCCGAATCCGGGCCGATGGAGTGGGACAAGCACCGGACGAACGTCGAAGGCTGGTGCACCCAGACCGCTGCGCGCCTCGTGCGGGCGCCGGGGGTGCTCCGGCTGGAGGTCTCCGGCAAAGGCGGCCAAATGCTCCGAAGCTGGGTGGCCGAAGGCGGCGATTTCACGCTCGAGTTCCGGGCCCGATCCGACGGGGCCGCCCTGACGTCGCTCGCCTGGGGCCTGATCGAGCGGATGCGCGATCCGGCCTTCCGCCGCCCGATCGAGTTTGCCGCCGGAGCCTGGCGAAACTACGCCGTGCCCTTCCAAGCCGAAGGCTACCTGGCGCAGCTGCGCCTGGAGTGCGCCGAGAGGCCCGGCACCATCGAGTTCGCCTGGATCCGGCTGGTGAGGAAGCAGGACGGGAGTACCCAGCGGCTGGCCGAGTGGCGCTTCGCCTAGACTGGAGGGGACTCATGAGATGCTCGATCGCTTTGCTGGCGCTGGCAGCCGCGGCCTTGCCGGCGCAAATCAGCCAGACGACGACCCTGGAAAAGCGCGTCGAAGTGACGGCGGCCGGACCTGCTCAGGACCGCTACCTGGCCGCGATCGAAGCCGTGGATGCCCGCCTGGTGAAAGGGGCGCCGTTTTCGGCGCGGGCCATCATCGAGTCGGTGCGGCTTCTCGGTGACGGCACGCGGATCGTTCAGAGGGCCGAAGCGCGCCTGTGGCGGGACCGCAACGGCCGCAGCCGCCGGGAATTCGTACCGGCGCAGATGGGCGAGACGCCTCCCGGCGAACCTGCGGCGGCTACGGTGGTTGTTTATGATCCGGAGGCGGGCGCGGTCTGGCTGCTCGACCCCGCTGAAAAGCTGGCTCGCAAGATCCGCGTGAGCACCGAAGGCAGCCTCGAGATGGCCGCAGGCGAGCAGCGGAGGCGCGAACTCGTCTTCCCCGCGCCTGGATTCTCGATGTGGATGGAGCGCAGACTCGGTCGAGCCACCGGGGAGGAGTTCGGCGGAGCCTTCTCGGGCGCCCGGCTGCTCCGGTTTGCCGAGGACGCCCGGGAAGAGGATCTGGGCGAGCGGTTGGTCGAGGGACTGGCCGCCCGGGGCGCCCGTTACACACAGGTGATTCCGGCCGGCCGGATCGGCAACGACCGCCCGATCACGATCGTCCACGAGCGCTGGGTGGCGCCGGAGCTCGACCTCGTGGTGCTGGCCGAGACCAGGGATCCGCTTTCGGGCGACATTACCTACCGCCTCAGCGAAATCGAACGCGGCGATCCCCCAGCGGCTCTGTTCGAGGTCCCCGCCGACTATCAGGTTCAGGAGGCGGGGAGCATCGAGCGGCGATTCCGTTTCATCGAGGAAAGCGACAAGTCCAAACGCTGAGCGGCGCGGGGAAGGCCCCTACAAGGAGGAGGTGCGGATTTGGCATCTCCTTCTCCTGTTTTGCCTCTCGACGCCCATCGCCGACGGCCGCGAGCTGAGCCGCGAGCCCTGGACGGCGCGCTGGGTCTGGGTGGCAAGCTCGGACCCGCTCGCTTACGGGGTCTACCACTTTCGCCGCAGCATTGAGTTACAGGCCGCACCGGCCTCCTTCCGCATACACGTCACCGCCGACAACCGCTACCAGCTTTTCGTAAACGGCCAACGCGTGGCCTGGGGACCGGCGCGCGGCGATCTGCCGCACTGGCGTTACGAAACGCTGGACATTGCCCGGCACCTTCGGCCGGGTAAGAGTGCGCTGGCCGCCGCGGTCTGGAACGAGGGCGAGCACCGCGTCATTGCCCAGCACTCTTAGCGAACCGGTTTCCTTCTTCAGGGCGACGCCGAGGCCAAACAGGTTCTCGACACCGGGCCGGGCTAGGTGGGCGTCGCCAGCCGGGCCTACCGGCCCATTCCGGTCGCCGCCGAGGAGGTCCTGGGGTATGTTGCGATCGGCCCGTGCGAGCAGTTCGACGCCCGCAGCCACCTGTGGGGGTGGGAGCAACCCGACTACGACGACTCATCCTGGCAGCCGGTGGTCATCGGCCGGCATGGCTCTCCCAGAGACTCCATCGACTCGCCCACGCCGTAGTTCCTGGTGCCGAGGCCCATTCCCTTCATGGAGGAGCGGCCGGAGCGGTTCGAGCGCGTGCGCCGCCCCGAGGGCGTCGAACTTCCCGCCGGCTTCCCCGGCGCGCCCGTCCCGTTAGCAGTGCCGGCGCGCACCACGGTGCGACTGCTCCCCGATCATGGGCGGCTGACCACCGCCTATCCGGAGCTCGTGCTGAGCGGCGGACGGGAGGCGCGCATCGCCATCGGCTAAGCCGAGGCGCTCTGGCTCGAGGGCCAACGCGAAAAGGGCCACCGCGGCCGTATCGAAGGCACCG
The DNA here is from genome assembly GCA_938003835.1 of uncultured Bryobacteraceae bacterium. Lineage (GTDB taxonomy): Bacteria > Acidobacteriota > Terriglobia > Bryobacterales > Bryobacteraceae > CALKXJ01. Next base: position 51,978 of record CALKXJ010000037.1, read on the forward strand.
AGTTCCATGGCTACCGGGACGAGATCATCGCCGACGGAGGCCCGCGCCGCCTCGGGCGGCCCCTGTTCTGGCGCACCCGGCAGTATGTCGAGCTAACCGGCGAAACGGCCGAGGAACTGCTGCGGGTCGAGGACTTCCGCGCCACGGCCCCCGGCTATCCTTTCGGGCGCAAGGCCCGCTTCGAAGCCCCCGGCGAGGAGCTCGGCCGGATTCTCGACGTCGGCTGGCGGACGGCCCGGTTGTGCGCCACGAAACCGACATGGACCGCCCGCACTCCGAGCAACTCCAGTACGTCGGCGACACGCGGATCCAGGCGCTCGTCTCGATCTACATGTCGGGCGACGCGCGCCTGGCGCGAAGCGCCATCGAGCAGCTCGACGCCTCGCGGACCGCCGAAGGCGCCACCTTCAGCCGCGCACCCTCGTGGCTTCCGCAATACATTCCTCCCTTTTCGCTCTTCTGGATCGCCATGGTGCACGACTGCTGGCGCTACGTGGGCGACGAGGAGTTCGTGCCGCGCTGCCGCCCGGCATAAGAGCCGTACTCGACTTCTTCGACGCCCACCGCCAGCCCGGGGCCGGCCTGGCGCACGCGCCGTGGTAAAACTTTCCTGGACTGGGTGGAGGCCTGGCCGCAGGGCATCGCGCCGGCGGAGGCCGACGGCAACTCCGCGCCGCTCGATCTCCAGCTGGCGATAGCGCCCGAGCAGGCCGCGGAGCTGAAGCAGGCTCTCGGCCTGGCGGAGCTCGGCGCACGGCGGCGCGTCGGAGCGGTGCTGGAGCAACCGGATCTGGCCCGCGCGACCATCCACTTCCGTTATCAGTTGCACCGGGCTCTGGCGGAGGCGGGGCTGGGTGACCGGTAGGTTGAAATGCTCGGGCCGTGGCGCCAGATGCTCGAACAGGGGCTAACCACCTGGGCCGAGCGCGATAGTCCGGCGACGCGCTTGGACTGTCACGCCTGGGGCGCCAGCCCGAACATCGAGCTGTTCCGCATCGTCCTGGGTATCGACTCGGCCGCCCCCGGCTTCCGCCGGGTCCTCATCCGCCCGCACCTGGGCCCGCTGAGGAGGATCTCGGGCGCGGTCCCGCGTCCCAAGGGCGAGATTTCGGTGGCGCTGGAGCAAGAGGACGGCCGCTGGCCCCCGGCAGGACGTCGCTTCGCTTCTCAGGGAGCCGGTGCGGCCGCTGTGTTAGCATAAGGTTAGTTATGGGCATTCCGAACGTCAAGCGTATTCGCATTACCCGTCCCGACGGAGGCCGGACGGCCACGCTCATGGCGGTGGTTCCCAAGGGGACCGACATCGCCGCTTACGCCGCCGAGGCCGCCAAGCGCTTTGACTGGAAAGCCTACGAGGAGTCGCTCAAGCAGCAGTTCAAGGTGCGCGTCGGCCAGCAGAAGCAGAAGAAGCGCTGAGGCGCCGCACGGCCGCCGTCAGCGCGCCCCGGGCATCCTGGGCATCTTCACTTCGTTGGCGTCACCCGTCGAGAAGTCGGTGTCGGTAAGGACGCGCTGCTCGAAGGCGTAAAACTCCATGCGCGCCGAGGGCTTGCCCTGCCGGAAGATTACCTGCTCGACTGGAAATCCGTCGATCTGCTTGGCGGACATGGCGCCCTGGATCGATCCCAGGTCGAAGTAGCGGCGCACGCCGCGCGTCATGTCCTCCATGGCTGCGGCAGCCTTCTCGAAGAGGGCCATCTCGTTGGCGGTCAGCCCCAAAGCGGCCGGCGGCACCGCGCATAGCTCGGAAATCTTTTCCTGACCCTGGAAGACCTCGTACTTCTTGCAGGGGCGCCCTCCGGCCGTCCCGGTCCCGGCGGCGCGATAGCTCAGGGCAGGCGGCTCGGCCGGCTTGGCCGCCCCGCCGATCTTTTTGCCCATCATCTTCTCCACCATGGCCCGCTGCTCAGGTGAAAGCTGCTTGAGCTGCGCCTCCATCTGAGCCATGGCGCTGGAGACGGCCTCGTCCATCTCGGCCGCGGTCTTGCGATCCATCACCTGATACTGGTTCTCCTTGCGGTTGAGCATGATCAGCTGGTAGTCGTCACCGGCGAGCAGCAGGATCATCGACATGTCGGCGTCGCCGGCCGTCGTGTCGACGCGCAACCGCGAGGCGTCGACATACATGACCATCTCCGAGGTCTTCTTCTCATCGAGTTCCGTCATTCGGCCCTTGAGAACCACTCCGGCTGGACTGGAAACGGCCGCGAGAGCGGCCAACAGGGCAAGGTTCGTGAAGTGCACTCTTCCTCCTCCGAGAACTTCCGGGGCTATTGCGTCTTCGCCTCATGATACTCGATTCCGGCGCGGGCTAAAGTTTCGCGCTTCGCGGCCGATCTGGAACAGGAGTAAGTCCAGGAGCTCGTATGTGGCGCATCGTCTTCTCGTTCTTGCTCGCGCTGACCGCCGCGGCGAGCCTGAGCGCCACCAACATCCTGCTGAACGGCGACTTCGAGACCGTCGACGGAAGGCTGGATCTGCCGGTCTACGGCACGCCGCCCTTCGTGCGGCCGCTCGATCAGCTCACCGTGATTGGGAAAGCCGCCGTCTACACTTCCCTGCCCGGCTGGTGGTTGTGGTCCGGCGTGGGCGTCGAGGTTCAGGTCGACGCCGTGTTGAGCTTTGTTTCGCCGCACTCGGGCCAGCACTACATCGAACTGGATTCACACCCGAACGGAAGTCAGCCCTCCACTTCGGCCATTGCCCAGACGGTGCATCTGGTTCCCGGCTGGTACCGGCTTTCCTTCTGGTACTTCCCGCGGATGGAGGCCGGGGCGCCCGCCGATGAGAACCTGATTGCGGCCTATCTGGACAGCCCGAGCAGCCTGCCTTTGCTGGTGGCCAACAGCTACCGCACGGCGTCGACGACCTGGACCTTGTTTCAGACCTCGTTCTTTATCGCTTCGCCCGGCGCGCGGCACATCATCCTGGCCGCCGGCGGCCCGGCGAACGGCTATGGCGGCCTGGTGGACGATGTCTCGCTCGAGTTGCTCGAGCTGCACACGCCCGAGCCGGCCACCATCGGCCTGGCCGGCGCCGGCCTGCTTGGCTTGATCTGGATGCGCCGCCGGCGCGGCTGAGACGCGCCTGCTCCGGGTGCCACGGCTCATCGGCGACCAGCCGCTAGAATGAGACTGTGGCGCGCCTGACCATCGCCGAGCAGATCGCCTATCTCACCAAAGGGATGACCGAGGTCATCCGCCTGGAGGAGCTCGAGGAACGGCTCATCCGCGCCGAGCAGACCGGGCGGCCTTTGCGCGTGAAGGTCGGCTTCGATCCGACCGCACCCGACCTTCATCTCGGCCACACCGTGCTGCTGCGCAAGATGAAGCACTTCCAGGACCTGGGCCATACCGTCATCTTCCTGATCGGCGACATGACCGGGCTGATCGGCGATCCCACCGGGCGGAACGTCACACGCCCGCCCATGACGCGCGAGGAGATACTGGCCAACGCCGAAACCTACAAAGCTCAGGTCTTCAAGATCCTCGACCCGCAACGGACCGAAATCCGCTTCAACAGCGACTGGCTGGCGCCGCTGCGGCTGGAGGACATCATCCGTCTCTGCTCGCGCTACACGGTGGCGCGCCTGCTCGAGCGCGACGACTTCGCTAAGCGCTACCGGGAGAACATCCCCATAGCGGTCCACGAGCTGCTGTACCCGCTGGCGCAGGCCTACGATTCGGTGGCGCTCGCCTGCGACGTCGAACTGGGCGGCACCGACCAGAAGTTCAATCTGCTGGTGGGGCGCGAAATCCAGCGCGACTACGGGCAGCCGCCGCAGATCGTCGGCACGGTGCCGCTGCTCGAAGGGCTGGACGGCGTCGAGAAGATGTCCAAGTCGAAGGGCAACTACGTGGGCATCACCGAGCCGCCGGAGGAGATGTTCAAGAAGCTGATGTCGATCAGCGATGAGCTGATGTACCGCTACTACGAGCTTCTGACCGACATGAGCCTGGCCGAAATCGAAGCGCTTCGCCGCCGGATCGCCCTCGGCGAGCTGCACCCCAAGCAGGCCAAGATGGAGCTGGCCGGCCGGATCGTCGCCGATTTTCACAGCGCCGCCGACGCCGAGCGCGCCGCGCGGGAGTGGGAGCGTGTGGTCAGCGCCGGTGAGGTTCCCGCCGACATCGAGACCGTGCGGCTGGACGGCGGCAGCCTGCGCATCGACAAGGTGCTGGCGCGCGTCGGCCTGGCCCCCTCGGTGACCGAAGCCGGGCGCAAGCTCAAAGAGGGCGCGGTCGAGATCGACGGCACGCGCGTCACGGGCTTCATCGAACTGCGCACCCCCGGCGAATACGTCATCCGTCTCGGTCGTCGGTGGAGGCGTGTCCTCACCTGAGGACCAAACATCATGACCGAAATCCGGTTGCTCGAAGCCCCCGACGTTGCCGCGGTGATGGAGCTCAACCGCGCCGCGGGCTGGAATCAGACCGAAGCCGACTGGCTCCGGCTCATCGAACTCGAACCGGAAGGCTGTTTTGGCTTATGGTGCGGCGGGCGGATCGCCGCCACAGCCACCGTCGTCTGCTACGGCACGCGCCTGGCCTGGATCGGCATGGTTCTGACGCACCCGGAGTTCCGGCGGCGCGGCTTCGCCCGCGTGCTGACCGAGCGCGCCATCGCCTACGCCGAAAGCCGCGTCGAGTGGATCAAGCTGGACGCCACCGAGATGGGCCGGCCCTTGTATCTGGCGCTCGGTTTCGAAGACGAGGCTCCCATCGAACGCTGGCGCGCCGTTCTGCCCGAGCGAGCCGCCTCGATCGCGCTCGACCCGTTCGAGCTCGATAGGGAGCTCGACGGCGAGGCGTTCGGGGCCGACCGCTCGGCGCTGCTTCTGAACCTGGCGCGAGAAGAGGCCGCCTGCGCCGGAACCGAAGGTTACGTCATGGCGCGGCCGGGCGCGAAGGCGCTCTTTGTCGGTCCCTGCGTGGCGCGGAGACCTGAAGCGGCCCGGCGATTGATTCTGTGGGTCATGTCGCGGCACCCGGGCGAGCCTGTCTTCTGGGACCTGCTGCCGGGGAATCCGCAGGCGCTCGCGCTGGCCGGGGAATTCGGCTTTGCGCCCGCGCGAAGGCTGGTGCGTATGGTCCGGCCCGGAGGCCGGCCGGCGTCGCCGTGGCGCTCCGACGACCGTCTGGTTTACGCCTGCGCCGGCTTCGAGTACGGCTGATCGCGAATGAAGCGCAAGCGTCACGTCTGGAAGCTCAAGGAGCGCGAGCTCCAGCTCGGCGACCGCACGCTGGTGATGGGCGTGCTCAATGTCACGCCCGATTCGTTCCACGACGGCGGCCGCTATGCCGATCCCGACCGCGCCTTTGCCCGCGCCATCGAGCTCGAGGAGCAGGGCGCCGACATCATCGACATCGGCGCCGAATCGACCCGCCCGGGGTCGGCCCGCATCTCCGAAACCGAGGAGTTGCGCCGCCTGGTGCCCGTGCTGAAGCGGCTCCGAGGAAAGCTGGCCGTGCCCATCTCGGTGGACACCTACAAGGCGGGCGTGGCGGCCAAGGCGCTCGAGCTCGGCGCCGAGATCATCAACGATCCCAGCGCGCTGACCTTCGATCCGTCGATCGTCAAGGTCGTCGTCCGGCACGACGCCGGGCTGGTGCTCAACCATATGCGCGGAACGCCGGACACCTGGGCAAGACTCGGCCCGCTGCCCGATGTGGCGAGAACCGTGCGCCAGGAGCTGGCCGCCTGCGTGCGGCGCGCGAGTCTGGCCGGCTTGGAGAAGACACGCATCGTCATCGACCCGGGTCTCGGCTTCGGCAAACGCGGCGATCAGAATTTCGAGCTGCTGGCCCGGCTTGGCGAGCTGGCCTCGCTCGATCTGCCGGTGCTGGTCGGTCCGTCGCGCAAGTCCTTTCTTCCGGGCCCGGAGGACGTCGGCAAGCTGTTCGGCACCGCCGCGGCCGTCACGGCGGCCATCCTGGCCGGAGCGCACATCGTGCGCGTGCACGACGTCAGGGAGATGATTCCGGTAGTCCGCGTCGCCGACGCCATCCTCGAGGCCGGCCGCTAATACCTCTGACAGCGGGGACAGAACGTGGTGCCGCGCTGCGCGATGAGAATACGCCGCAGCGGGTGGCCACAGCGGGGACAGCTCCGGCCGGCACGGCCGTAGACCTGATGGAATTGCTGGAAGGTTCCGCGGCGCCCGTCGGCGTCCACGTAATCGGAGATCGACGAACCACCCGCGGCGATCGCCCGTTCGAGCACGTCCCGCATGGCCCGGTAGAGCCTGCCGGCTCGCTCCGCGCTGAGGCGCCGGGCGGGCGTGCGGGGGTCGATGGAGGCGGCGAAGAGAATCTCATCGGCGTAGATATTGCCCAGGCCGCGCAGGAAGCCCTGATTGAGAAAGAGCGCCTTGACGCATGCCGACCGTCGCGCCAGCCGCGCCCGGAACTCGGCCTCGCTCACTTCGAGCGGATCCGGGCCGAGCGAGCGCGGGTAGTCCGGCTCCCAGCCGATCGAGCCGAACTGGCGGATGTCATCGAAGGCGATCCAGCCCTCTTCGAGCTCGATGAGCGCGCGAGTGTGCGGACCGATCGGCGCGCTCCACCGCAGCGACCCGGTCATGCCGAGCTTCACCAGCAGCAGGCCGCGGTCGAGCTCGAGGGCAACCTGTTTTCCGTATCGCCGCGTGCGCAGCAGCGCGCGGCCGGCCAGGTCGGGAACCGGGCCGCGACGCGCTCGCGGCGCCAGGAATCGGAGCCCTCGGACACGGCGACCCTCGACATGAGGCGCCAGGGTACGGGCGATGGTCTCGGCTTCGGGCAGCTCCGGCACCCAGCCTCAGGGGACGTCGATCAGGATATCGTCGCCCGCGACGGTGACGGGGACTTTTGCCACGCGAGTGGCGCTATCCCACGTATTCTCGCCTGTACGGCAGTCGAACTCCCAGCTATGCCACGGGCAGACCAGCACGGCGCCCTGGAGACTGCCCTGGCCGAGCGGTCCGCCCCGGTGGGGGCAGACGCCTTCGAGCGCGTGGAGCGCGCCGTCGACGTTGCACAGTGCGTACGGCTTGCCTCCGGCGCTTACTTCGATCACCGTCCCCGGCTTGAGCTCACTGACCTTGGCGACCTTCACCAGCGGCATACTCCACCAATCTAGCAACGCCCGGGCGCCGACGGTGGCCGGGTGTAGTAAAATCGGGGAGAGAAGGGTGAGCCACCCTAGCTCAGCTGGCAGAGCGGCTGATTCGTAATCAGCAGGTCGCGGGTTCGATCCCCGCGGGTGGCTCCA
>CALKXJ010000038.1 GCA_938003835.1 uncultured Bryobacteraceae bacterium
AAGGCCTGGATCACAAAGTTGCTCGCGGCGCAGCGCCCAGTGGATCAGGAATCGCAGGGAGGGGCGCTCAGGCCACTCCCCGGGCGTCAGTTTGGGTCGTTGGACTCCTGGAACATGCCTTCCAGAGGAGAATGCGGCCGAGGTCGATGCCTTCGAAGCCAGCCGCATCATCGAGCAGTTGAGCCAGGCTGATGTCGACGACGTGGTTCAGGTGGGTGACGCCCTCCGCGTGACGCTGAGGGTCCTCGGCGGCACGGTGAGCTTCGTGCTGCGAATGCCTTCCGCCAGGGACGTCTTCGAATACCGCCGCAGCTTTGCGCGAGTGCTCGATCTGCCCTACAACCGGCAGGAACTGATCGTCAACCTCGCGCCGGCTGGCGCGCTCTTCAAGAAGCTGCTCGAATCCTCCGAGGGCTACTCGGGTGACGTGCCGATCATCCACCAGGCCGTCGCGGTGAAGGCCGCGATCGATGCGCTGGACGGCACGTTCCAAGAGACCGGCGACCCAAACTGACGCCCGGGGAGTGGCCCGAACAGCCCTCCTTGCGGTTCTGGATCCACTGGGCGCTGCGCCGCGAGCAACTTTGTGATCCCGGCCTTTGTCCCTACGCGCCCGACGATGGCGGCCGCTGTGACCACTGCCCGCTCGACAAACTGGATGCGGCGCAATCCTCCGAGGTGGGACTGTTGCTGCGGCGCGCGCTCGACCTTCGGGCAGCATTGAAGCCGGGCATCCGAGTCTCGCTCGACGAGATCCGGGCAGATGAATGTCACGCCATGGTGCTTCTGGAAGACGAGAACGAAAAGCTGGAGCGGACGCAACTGGCGAGAGGCTCACCGTGAAAACACGGAAAGGTATGCCGGTCTGAGATTGTAGGCTCACTGGCCGCGTGGCCCGAACAGGATCACCGCAGCACCTGCCAGACAAACAATTGCACCCAAGACATCCCACCGGTCTGGGGCGCTCCGCTCGATCAGCCACATCCACAGCAGCGAGGCCGCGATGTAGACGCCTCCATAGGCTGCATAGGCGCGACCGGCCCATGCCGCGTCCACGCGGGTAAGGACAATCGCGAAAAAGGCCAGCGAGACCATGCCCGGTATCGTCCATGCAGCACTCTTCCCAAGCCGCAGCCAAGCCCAGAAAGTGAAGCATCCGGCTATTTCACCGACAGCGGCCAGCAAGTACCAAAGAAACGAGTTCATTCAAATCCCTTCAGGGTTGACCCAAGACTCAAGCATCAACGCCGACGTCCAGCCATACCTCTCCTTCAAATAAGCGTCTCACAGCGACCATGGCCGATAACAGGCTCGAACTCGTCGTTGAAGTCGACACGAACAGGGCCAATGCGTCCATCAAGAGCGTCAACGCGAGCCTGTCCAGCATGGAGGCTGCGGCGGTGAAGACCGGCCGGGGCGCGGCGCAGGGCATCGACGGAATGACCGCCGCCATGGTGAAGGGCGCCACGGCGGGGAACTTGCTGGCCGAGGCCATCAAGAGCGCGTTCACCCGGGCCAAGGATTTCACCGTCGGCTCGGTCCTGATGGCCGCCCAGAATGCGAAGGCCGAGGCCTCGCTCAAGGCGCTTGCCAACGCCCACGGGGTGGGAGCGGCCGCTGCGGCCCGGCAGGTGACCGCGATCGAAGAGATCGGCTTCGAATACACCGAAGCCGCGCACGCCGTCCAGCGATTGATCGTGGCCGATCTGGAGCTATCGAAGGCGCAAGGCCTGGCGAAACTCGCCAAGGAGGCGGCGGCGGTTCAGAATATCGCCGCTGGCGAAGCCCTCGAATCCATCGTGATGGCGATCGAATCGGGCGCCTCGCGCGGCCTTCGCGCGCTGGGGCTGCTCGTCGACTTCCAGCGGGAAACCCAGATCGCGCGGCTTCAACTCGGACGCACCCTGACCGAGACCGAGGAGAAGCAGCTCCGCTACAACGCGGTCATTCGGGAAGGCGCGAAGATCCAGGGCGCCCATGCGGCGGCTTCCCAGACGGTCGAAGGCCAACTGGGCGCACTGCGCCGCGAGTTCAACAACCTCCGCGAGGAGATCGGCGCAAAGTTCCAGGATGACTTCAAGGCGCTGATCGGCAACCTGCGCGGCTTGGTCGGTTGGCTCCGGGAGAATACCGACCTGCTCAAGAAGTTTGGCGAGGTAGCGCTGTGGGTCTCGGGCATTCTTGCCACCTACGCCTTGGCCGACAAGATCATGGCGCTCGCGAAGTCGATCGCGGCGCTCCAACTCGCGAGCATCAACCCATACGCCCTGCTCGCGGTGGGCGTGGTGGGCGCGGGCTTGGCCATCTACTCGCAGTGGAGGGACACTCAGGCTCAGCTTCAGGCCCGTTTCGACGAGATGCAGCAGAAGGCGCTGCGCGACGACCTGCTGAGCGGCAAGACCAGCGTTGACGCGCTGCGCAAGCAGGGGATGACCGATGACCAGATCCGCGAACTCATCAGCGGCAGAAGGTGGCTGTCTGGCCAGCAGCCATTCGAATATGAAGGGCCGAAGCTCGCCATCAAGAAGTCGCTGGAGCCGGACCTCGAATCATTGAAACGTGCGGCAGAGATCCGGAAGCGCCAATTGGAGGCGGAGCGAGAGAGCGCACGTGCACTCGAGGAAGCGCGCCGGCGCGGCCTCGCGGGATTCGCGCGGGACGTGGCCGAGGTCCAGGAGCAGATCCGCAGGTGGACAACCTTTGTTGACGAGCGCGGCAACGAGCAGCGGATCGCACTCACCCGCAAGGCGTGGGAGAACGTCATCGGCGAACTCCGCGAGCGGCTCGCGACCTGGCAGATGGAGGTCCAGGAAATCAACCGTAAAAATCTCGCCGAGTATCTGGTCGCGGAAGAAGAAGCCTCGCGCAAGCGGCTTGAGATCGAGGCGCATCTGTTCAGCCAGCGGCTAGCCTACAACGAGGAGATTGCGAAACGGAACCTCGATCACCTCGAGCAGATGCTCGGCATTGAGGAGGCGCGCGCCGGGATCGCGCGCGAGGC